>CAVONF010000005.1:0-551082 GCA_963697275.1 uncultured Chloroflexia bacterium
CGCACGCGTGCGCCTGGATGACCAGATCGGCAGCCCGGTCATCGCCCTGGAGCTCACGGCCGAGGCCGCCGCCGACTTCGACGACTACGCCGCAGCGCACTTCGGCGGGCAGGTCGCCATCGTCGTGGACGGCGTGGTGACCGCCGCACCGATCCTGCAGGCCGCGGAGTTCGGCGGGCAGATCGAGGTCTCGCTGCCCACCACTCCGAATGGCGATGACCAGGCCAGCCAGCTGGCGGCCGTCCTGCTCTACGGTCCCCTGCCTCTGCCGCTCGAAGAGGTCAGCGCGGGCCCCTGCGGCTGACGCGAGCACCAGGTCGGATCACGGTGGCAGCGGGGTCCGCCGAGTGGCAGCGGGGTCCGCCGAGGAGACTGCGCCTTGTCGGGCAGGTCAAGCCAAGCCTCCTGCAGCGCCCGTGCGAACGAGCTCCGCGCGAGAGGCGACATCGAAGCGCTCGTACAGCCGGGTCAGATGTGTCTCGTTCGTCCGGGTCGTGACACCCAGGGCCATGGCCATCTCATCGTTGCTACCAGTGGGTTGGCCGGCGCTGAGGCACGCCCGTCGCGCCCGCCCTGCGGCGTCGACCCGCGACGATCTCAGCCGCTGATGAGACCCAACTCCCGGCCTACGCGAGCGAGCGTCTCCAGCGCCCGGTCGAGGTGCTCGTCCGTGTGCGCGGCCGTGACGATCGTGCGCAGCCGGGCCCCGTCGAGGGGTACCGTGGGGTAGACGACCGAGGTGGCGAAGACGCCGGCCTCGAAGAGCCGGTCGCTGAAATGGATGGCGGCCTCCGAGTCGCCCACGATGATGGGCGTGATGGGCGTCTCCGAGACGCCGGTGTTGAAGCCCAGTTGCGCCAGCTCCGCCTTGAAGCGTCGCGTGTTGGCCCAGAGCCGCTCGAGGAGCGCATCGTCCTCCTGCATGACCCGCAGGGCCTCGATGCAGGCTGCCGCCACCGCCGGCGGGTGCGAGGTTGAGAACAGGAACGGCCGTGCCCGCTGCGTGAGCAGGTCCCGGAGCGCCGCTGAGCCGGCCACGTAGCCGCCCAGCACGCCGACCGCCTTTGAGAGCGTGCCCACCTGGATGGCCACGCGCCCGTGCAGGCCGAAGCGGTCCACCGTGCCCCGGCCGTGGTCGCCCAGCACGCCAGACGCGTGGGCGTCGTCCACGTAGACGGCGGCACCGTATTCCTCGGCCGCCGCCACGATGCCGGGCAGCGGCGCGATGTCGCCGTCCATGCTGAAGACCCCGTCGGTGACGACGAGGATGAGGCGATAGGGCTCCCCGGTCCCGGGCCGGCCTTCGCTCACGGCTTGCGCGAGGATCTCGCGCAAGGCCGCCACGTCCTTGTGCGGATACACCTGCCGCGGAGCCCTGGAGAGGCGCATGCCGTCGATGAGGGAAGCGTGGTTGAGGGCATCGCTGACGGTGAGGTCGGCCTCGCCCGTGATGACGGGCAGGACCCCCGTGTTGGCCGTGAAGCCCGACTGGAACACCAGCGTGGCCTCCGTGCCCTTGAAGCCAGCCAGGTCGCGCTCGAGCTGCTCGTGCAGGGTCATCGTGCCGGCGATCGTGCGCACGGCGCCGGCGCCCACGCCAAGGTCGCGGACGGCCCGCGCGGCGGCCTCGCGCAGGCGCGGATGATGGGACAGCCCCAGGTAGTCGTTGGACGAGAAGCTGATGACCTCGCGGCCATCGACCACGCAGACAGGGCCCTGGGCGGTGCTCATCTCGCGCAGCGGCCGGTACAGATGCTGCACGTGGAGGGAGAGGACCTCGTCGGCGATGAAGGCCAGCGGGTCGGTCTTCGGCGGCGCCATCAGAAGCTCCAGTCCATGATCACCTTGCCGCTCTCACCCGAGCGCGCCGTCCGGAAGGCCGCCTCGTGGTCGGCGAAGGCGAAGCGATGTGTGATAGCCGGCCGGATGTCCAGGCCCGACTGGAGCATCACGCTCATCTTGTACCAGGTCTCATACATCTCCCGGCCGTAGATGCCGCTGACCGTGAGCATCTTGAAGATGATCTCGTTGAGGTCGAGGCTCATCTCCCCGGTCGGGATGCCCAGCTGGGCGAGCTTGCCGCCGTGGGCCATGCTGGCGATGGCCGTGCGGATAGCCGCGGGGTTGCCGGACATCTCGAGGACCACGTCGAAGCCCTCTACCATGCCCAGCTGCTGCTGCACCGCGGCGAGATCCGTGGCCGCCGGATCCACGACCACGGTGGCGCCCATGCGCTCGGCCAGGGCTCGGCGGTAGGGGTTGGGCTCGCTGACCACGATGTAGCGGGCGCCGGCGTGGCGCACGACCGCGGTGGCCATGAGGCCGATGGGCCCGGCACCAGACACGAGCACGTCGTCGCCCAGCACCTCGAAGCGCAGGGCCGTATGAACGGCGTTGCCGAAGGGGTCGAAGATGGCCGCCACGTCTTCGTCGATGCCCGGCCAGTGGTGCCACACGTTGGTCATGGGCAGCACCACGTACTCGGCGAAGGCGCCATCGCGGCCGACGCCCAGGCCGATGCTGTGGGCGCAGAGGTGACGGCGCCCGGCCATGCAGTGACGACAGCGGCCGCAGACGACGTGGCCCTCGCCGCTGACGATCTCCCCGGGGTGGAAATCGCTCACGTTGGAGCCGACCTCGATGATCTCGCCCACGAACTCGTGGCCCACCACGAGGGGTGGCTTGATGGTGCCGGCAGCCCAGGCATCCCACGACTCGATGTGCAGATCGGTGCCACAGATGCCGGCCTTGTGCACCTTGATGCACACGTCGTTGATGCCGACCTGCGGCAGGGGTACCTCCAGCAGGGCCAGGCCGGGGCCCGCCTTCGTCTTCACCAACGCCTGCATGCGGGTGCCTCCAGTGCGATCCATGCAGCGACATCATCCGTCCGCGCGAGGCCGGGCGCCAGTCACATCGGGGCGGCGGCCCAGAGGGCCCGTCGTCCCGGTCCGATCGGCAGGTACCGGTACCCGTCCTGGGGCGGGGTGTCCCGACCGAGTAGGCACAACGGCGCAGCCGATGAGGGCGATTCGGCCCTGTGGTCCGGCAGCCAGGACCCCGAGGCTAAGATCAACCGAATACGCTCGAGCCACCGGAGGCACTCCCCCTGGCGTCCCGACGACCCGAGTCGTGGGCCATGTCTGACATAGCCGTCCGAACACCGCCCGCGGTCACCGTCCCAACGGTCCGCGGGCGTTTGAGCACGAGAGGCGATCGATATGCCGAAGGCCGCAGTCCCGCCACCGCCACCCGCCCCCGTCGGAGGAACACGTGCTCCGACCTTCCAGGAAGAGGTGCTGGCCATGATCCCGGCCGACTCGCGCCTGGAGACCTGTATCCAGTGCGGCACCTGCGGCGGTTCCTGCCCCTCGTACGCAGACATGGATCACACCCCGCGGCAGATCTTCGCCCTCATCCGCGCCGGCGCCCGTGACAAGGTCCTGGACAGCAACACGCCCTGGATGTGCGTCTCCTGCTACCTGTGCGCGGTCCGCTGCCCGCAGCAGATCCACATCCCGGACGTCATGTATGCGCTCAAGGCCAAGGCCACGCAGGAGCGTCGCGTCCCCAGCCACGTGGCTCCGGACTTCTCGAAGACCTTCATCGAGTACA
The DNA here is from genome assembly GCA_963697275.1 of uncultured Chloroflexia bacterium. Taxonomy (GTDB): domain Bacteria; phylum Chloroflexota; class Limnocylindria; order Limnocylindrales; family CSP1-4; genus JAFMJV01. Next base: position 3,616 of record CAVONF010000005.1, read on the forward strand.
TCCACAAGTACGGGCGCAGCTTCGAGGTCGGCCTGGTCGCCAAGCATTACCTGCGCCACTACCCGCTGCGCCTGCCCGCCATGGCCACCTCGGGCCTGGGCATGGTCACCAAGGGTCGCATGGGCTTCAAGCCCCACCGCATCAAGGGCGTGGAGGGACTCAACGCCATCCTCGACCGCGCCGGCGAGCTCGAGGACGCCCGGCAGCGCAGCGTCTACGACACCGCGGCCAAGGGGGGAGCCCACTGATGTCGGAGTACCTCTACTACCCGGGCTGCTCCATGGACGGCACCGGGCGCGCCTATCACGACTCCATCGAGGCGGTCCTCCCGGTCCTGGACATCCGCCTGGCCGAGCTGGACGACTGGAACTGCTGCGGGGCCACCGAGTACATGGGTATCAGCCCCCTGCGTTCACAGGCGCTGGTGGGCCGCAACCTGGCTCTCGCCGAGAAGCAGAAGAACGGCAGCAGCACGCTCGTGGCGCCGTGCAGCGCCTGCTATGTCAACCTGGCCCGCACGGACGCCTACGTGCGCGAGTCCAGGGAGCTGGCGGCCACGGTCAACGAGGCCCTCGCCGCCGACGACATGAGCTACACGCCGGGCTCCATCGCGGTCCGCCACCTGCTCGAGATCATGATCGACGACGTCGGACTGGACGAGCTCGGCAAGCACGTCACGCGACCCCTCAAGGGCCTCAAGCTGGCGCCCTACATGGGCTGCCTCGTCTCGCGCCCCGACTACGACGATCGTTGGCAGCATCGCGAGCACCCCCACGCCCTGGACCAGCTCCTCCTGAAGCTGGGAGCGGATGTCGTGGAGTTCTCGCGGCGCACGGACTGCTGTGGCGGACACATGACCCAGATCAGCCCGGAGACGGGCCTGGAGCTCATCCGTCGGCTCATCGTGGCCGCAGAGCGGAGCGGCGCTGACGCGATGGTGACGGTCTGTCCGATGTGCCAGATGAACGTGGACTTCTATCAGCGCGAGATGAACCGCCACTATCGCGAGAACCACCACATGCCCATCCTCTTCTTCACGCAGCTGATGGGCCTGGCCTACGGCCTGAAGCCCCAGGTACTGGGCTTCGGACGCGAGATCATCTCCGCGCGTGAGGCCATGAGCCGCATCGGCATCCAGGTGCCCATCACCGAGGAGGAGGAGGCCGAGCTGCTGGCCGCGGCCAAGCCGGCCCGGCGCAAGCGCGGTGATTCCACGCTGCCCAGCCCCACACCACGACCTGATGAGGAGGTGCTGCGATGACGGCCCCACGCACGGGCGTCTACGTCTGCCACTGCGGCACCAACATCGCCGGTATCGTCGACGTCGCGGAGGTCCGCGACTGGGCCCTCGAGAACCTCGCCGACAAGGGCGTCGTGGTCGCTCGCGACTACCCCTTCATGTGCTCCAGTCTCGGCCAGGAGCTCATCGAGAAGGACATCAAGGAGCAGGGCCTGGAGCGGGTCGTCGTCGCCGCCTGCTCGCCACACATGCACGAGAAGACCTTCCGCGAGGCCAGTGCCAATGCCGGCCTGAACCCCTACCTCACCGAGCTGGTCTCCATCCGCGAGCAGGTCTCCTGGGTCCATACCGACAAGGCCTGGGCCACCGAGAAGGCCAAGGCCATCATCGCCGGCGGCGTCTACCGGGTCCAGGAGCAGGTGCCCCTGGAGCGGCTCATGGCGCCGGTCAACCCGGCCACGCTCATCGTCGGTGGCGGCATCGCCGGCATCACGGCAGCCCTGGAGATCGCCGATGCCGGCTACCCGGTCCACATCGTGGAGCGTGAGCCGTCCATCGGTGGCCACATGGCCCAGTACGACAAGACCTTCCCGACGCTCGACTGCGCGGCCTGCATCCTGACCCCCAAGATGGTCGATGCCGGTGCGCACAAGAACATCACGCTGCATACCTGGAGCGAGGTCGTCGACGTCTCGGGCTCGGTCGGCGATTTCAAGATCAAGGTCAAGCACAAGCCGCGCTATGTCATCGAGAAGGACTGCACCGGCTGCGGCATCTGCGTCGAGAAGTGCCCGGTGCAGGTCGTCGATACCGGCTTCGAGGCCGGCATCGGCTACCGCAAGGCCATCTACACGCCCTTCCCCCAGTCGGTACCCAAGTACCCCGTCCTGACCCCGGAGGACTGCACCTACTTCGCCAAGGGCACCTGCAAGGCCTGCGAGAAGTTCTGCCCTACCAACGCCATCGACTTCAGCCAGACCGAGGAGATCGTCGAGCTCAACGTCGGCAACATCCTCATCGCCACAGGCTTCGCACCGTTCGATGCGCGGCGCATCGAGGCCTTCGGCTACGGCCGCCTGCCCAACGTCTTCACGAGTATGGAGTTCGAGCGCATGAGCAACGCCGCCGGGCCGACCGGCGGCCGGATCGTGCTGCGTGACGGCGTCACCGCTCCGCGCAGCGTGGCCATCATCCATTGCGTCGGCTCACGCGACAAGAACACCAACGAGTACTGCTCGGCCATCTGCTGCATGCAGTCGCTGAAGTTCGCGCACCTCGTCAAGGAGCACACCGACGCCGATGTGTACGAGTGTTACATCGACATGCGCACGCCCGGCAAGGGCTACGACGAGTTCTACAACCGCATCCTCAACGAGGGCACGCAGTTCATCCGCGGCCGCGTGGCCGAGGTCTCGGATGCCCTGCGCTACCCCGAGGAGGAGGACCACGAGGGCCGCATCATCGTCCAGGTCGAGGACACGCTGGCAGGCGTGAAGCGGCGCGTGCCGGTGGACATGGTCATCCTCTCGGTGGGCCTGGAGCCGCAGCCGGATGCGGTCGAAGTGGCGCGTATGTTCGGCATCGGCTGCAGCAGCAAGGGCTTCGTCATCGAGCGCCACGCCAAGCTGGCGCCGGTGGCCACCATGACCGATGGCGTCTTCGCCGCCGGGGCCACGCTGGGGCCACGTGACATCCCCACCAGCGTCTCCAATGGCGCGGCGGCGGCGGCGCAGATCCTGAGCCGCATCTCGCAGGGCCAGATCGCCATGGAGCCGTACCGGGCCACGGTGGACGAGGAACGCTGCTCGGGCTGCCGGATCTGCAACGACCTCTGCCCGTTCAGCGCCATCTCCTTCGACGAGGCCGCCATGGTGACGCATATCGATCCCAAGCTCTGCCAGGGCTGCGGCGTCTGCGTCGCGGCCTGCCCGGCCAGGGCCATCTCAGGCAGCGGCTTCAGTCACGAACAGATCATGGCCCAGATCGATGGGCTGCTCCTCGACACCGCCGGTGTCGCGAGCAGACCCAGCGCAGATGCCGTGGGGGCGACAGCATGACCGCACCATCGACCATCCCTGAACCGGCGGCTGCGCCAAGCGTGGCCGGCAAGCCGTTCGAGCCACTCATCCTCGGCTTCACCTGCAACTGGTGCAGCTACCGGGCCGCGGACCTGGCCGGCACGGCCCGCACCAAGTACCCACCCAACGTCCGGCTCATCCGCCTGATGTGCTCTGGCCGCATGGAGCCCGAGTTCATCCTGGAGGGCTTCGCCAAGGGCGCCGACGCGGTGGTCATGACCGGCTGCTGGCCCGAGGACTGCCACTACCGCATCCAGTCCGTGAAGGCCCTGCGGCGCTTCCTCTTCCTGCGACGGACCCTCGCCGACCTGGGTATCGAGCCGACGCGGCTGCAGCGCTTCTACGCCAGCGCCGCCGAGGGCCAGCACTTCGCCGACGAGATGGCCCGCATCGTGGAGGAGGTCCGCGCGCTGGGTCCGATCCCACCACAGACACGCGTGACACTGGCGGGCGAACCCACCGTGCCCGCCCCAGCGGCTGAGGCCGTGGAGGTCGAGGCATGACCGCGAAAGCCGCCACCGCCGCCGTCACGAAGGCCACCGCCAACGCCACCACCAACGGCGAGGCACCCGGCCCAGCCCGCTACAAGCTGGCCATGTACTGGGCCTCCGCATGCGGGGGCTGCGATGTGGCCGTGCTCAACCTGGGCATGAAGCTGATCGAGTTCACCGAGCGCTGGGAGCCTGTCTTCTGGCCGGCGGCCATGGACAGCAAGCGTTCCGCGGTGCGGGCCATGGAGGATGGTGAGATCGACGTCTGCCTCTTCGATGGCGGCATCCGCAGCGACGAGGACGCCGAGATGGCGCACCTGCTGCGGGCCAAGTCGAAGGTGCTGGTCGCCTTCGGGTCCTGCGCCAGCGAGGGCTGCATCCCTGGCCTCGCCAACCAGCGCTCCATCGAGCGCGTCTACGCGGCCGTCTACGATCCAGAGCTGAACGACAACCCCGAGGGCATCCATCCGGGTGGCCCCTGGCTGTCTCCGTACGGGGAGCTGGAGCTACCCACGCTGGAGACCCGCCTGCGCACCCTCGGCCAGGTCGTCGATATCGATTACTCGGTGCCGGGCTGTCCCCCCGAGACCGAGCGCATCGCCGAGGTCCTGACTACCGTCACGGCCGCCCTTGACGGGACGGTGCCGCTGCCACCGCGTGGCTCCGTGCTGGGCGCGGGCCACTCCACCGTCTGCGACGAGTGCAAGCGCGAGCGCGGCGTCAAGACCATCACGGAATTCAAGCGCATCCAGACGCTGGCCGAGGTGGATCCCAAGCTCTGCCTGCTCGAGCAGGGCCTGCCCTGCTGCGGACCGGCCGCCCGGGATGGCTGTGGCGCCAAGTGCCCGGCCGCCGGTGCTCCCTGCATCGGCTGCTATGGCGCGACCGACGGCGTCGAGGACTTCGGTGCCCGGCTGCTCTCTGCCTACGCCTCCGTCGTGGAGGCCAGCGAGCCCGAGGATATCGAGCGCGTCCTGGCCGGTCTACCGGACACGGTCGGCCAGTTCTACCGCTTCAGCCTGGCAGCCTCGCTGCTTCACGGGGGCCGACAATGACACGCCTGACCATCGATCCCGTCACGCGCCTGGAAGGTCACGGCAGGATCGAGATCCTGCTCGATGAGGCCGGCGACGTCGAGCACACCTACTTCCAGATCCCCGAGCTGCGCGGCTTCGAGGCCTTCTGCGTGGGGCGGCCCGTGGAGGACATGCCGGCGCTGACCAACCGTATCTGCGGGGTCTGCCCGGAAGCCCACCACATGGCCGCCGCCAAGGCCGCTGACGCCGTCTACAAGGTCACGCCTCCGCGTACCGGGCGGATGCTCCGTGAGCTGCTCTACAACGCCTTCTACGTGACCGACCACGCCACCCACTTCTACGTGCTCAGTGGCCCTGACCTGATCATGGGCCCCGACGCACCGGCCGCCGAGCGCAACATCCTTGGCGTGGTCAAGAAGGTCGGCGCGGAGGTCGGCAAGAAGGTCATCGACGCTCGCCACGCCGGTCACCGCGTCATCGAGATCATCGGTGGCCGCCGCATCCATCCCTGCACCGGTGTGCCGGGCGGCATGACCAAGGCCATCAGCGCCGAGGAGCGCGACGAGATCGAGAAGCTCGGCCAGTACATGGTCGACTTCGCCGGCTTCAGCCTGGATCTCTTCGACAGGATGATCTCTGAGGACGGTTCCATCGAGGAGCTCGTCAGGGCGGACCTGTATCGTCACGAGACCTACTACGCGGGCCTGGTGGACGACAACGACCACGTCACCTTCTACGACGGCCGCATCAAGGTCGTGGCACCTGACGGCGAGTGCGTGGGTAGCTACGAGCCCAGGGACTACCGCGACTGGATCGCCGAGAAGGTCGAGCCGTGGACGTTCCTGAAGTTCCCCTACCTCAAGAAGGTGGGCTGGAAGGGCCTCGTCGACGGCAAGGATTCGGGCATCTACACCGTCGCCCCGCTGGGGCGTCTCAACGCCGCCTCGGGCATGGCCACGCCGCGGGCCCAGGAGGCCTACGAGAAGTTCTACGCGACCCTCTCACCGAACGGCAAGCCGGTGCACGAGCGAGGAGCCACCCACTGGGCCCGGCTCGTCGAGCTGATGCAGGCCGCAGAGACCGTCCTTGACCTGGTGCGCGATCCGGAGATCACCTCGCCGGATGTGCGCGCCATTCCCACGGAGGTCCCCACCGAGGGGGTCGGTACCGTGGAGGCACCTCGGGGCACTCTGACCCATCACTACTGGACCGACGAGAACGGCGTCATCACGCGTGTGAACCTCATCGTCGGCACCACCAACAACTACGGGCCCATCGCCATGTCCGTGGACAAGGCGGCCCGGGGCCTCATCTCCAAGGGCACGGTCGTGACCGACGGCCTGCTTGATCGCATCGAGATGGGCTTCCGCGCCTACGACCCTTGCTTCGGGTGTGCCACCCACACCATGCCCGGCCAGATGCCCATGATCGTCACCATCCGCGACAAGGACGGCAACGCACTCCAGGAGCTGCGCCGTGACTAGCACGTACGACGCTGCGACGACCTATGGGCTGCGGCTGGCCGAGCCTGGGCACACGCTCGTGGTCGGGCTGGGCAACCCCATCCTGGGTGACGATGGCGTGGGCTGGCGAGTCATCGACGAACTGGACCGGCTCGACCATGGGGATGCCAGCCTGCAGCAGGCCTGCGTCGGCGGCGTGAGCCTGATGGAGATCCTGGTGGGCTATCGACGCGCCATCATCGTGGATGCCATCATCGATCCCGAGGCGCCACCGGGGAGCGTGTGGTGCCGGCCGCTGGCCGAAGTGGAGACGCGCGTCGCCAGCCACCTCGATTCCACACACGATGCACCGCTGCCGGCCGCCCTGGAGGCAGGTCGGGCCATGGGCGCCGAACTGCCTGCCGACATCGACGTGGTGGGCATCGTCATCGAACGCGGGGATGTCTTCGGTGAGCAGCTCAGTGATGTCGTCGAGGCGGCCGTACCGGTCGCCGCGGCGGCGGTGGAGGAGGCGTTGCGGGAGCACCGTCATCGATAGCGAGAGGGAATCGATCGATGCATGAAGCCGGAGTCACGGAACGGATCCTGGAGGTCGTGGTCGAGCACGCTTCCGAGGCCAACGCGCATCGCGTGACCGACGTCTACCTGGAGGTCGGCGAGGAGTCCGGGATCGATACCGAGTCGGTGGAGCTGCACTGGCCACTGTTGAGCAAGGGCTCCGTCGCCGAGGGCGCCACGCTGCACTTCAGCGCGTCCGATGCACCCTTCACCTTCCGGCTGACCAGCATCGAGGTCGACGAACCGACCAACTGAGTGACCTCAGGCGGCCGCCTGCTCTGAGGTCGGCTCAGCCGGGGTCGGCTCGGACCCGGCGTGGGCTCAGGAGTCGGCACCGGCGTGGGCTCAGGAGTCGGCACCGGCGTGGGCTCAGGAGTCGGCTCAGGCTTCGGTTCCGAGGTGGGCTCGGGTGTGGGCTCCGGCTCGGGCGTGGGCTCTAGTTCCGGCGTCTGTTCCGACTTGGCTTCCCTGGTCGGCGGCTCTGGGGTGGGCTCGGACGTCTTCGTCGGCTCCTTCGTCGGCTTGGGGTCCTTGTCGGGCTCCTCGGCAGCCTTGACCGTGGATTCGGGTCCGGACTCCGTCGTCGGCTCGGGCTTCGGTTCCGGCGTGGGATCGGGCTTCGGCTCCTTGGTGGGATCCGGGGTCGGTTCCGGGGTAGGCTTGGCGTCATTCGTCGGCTCTGGGGTGGGCTCGGACGTCTTCTTCGGCTCCTTGGTGGCTTGTGGCGCCACGTCCGGCGCTGTCGATGGATCGGCGGTCGGCTCCGGCGTGGGTTCCGGGTCCCTCGGTGGCTCCGGGGTCGGCTGAAGCGTGGGCGTCGGCATGGTCTCCTGCGTCGCCGCTGCCGTCGGTTCGACCACCGCTGGTTCGACGACGGATGCCACGCCGGACGCAGTCGTGGGGACCAGTTTGATGGCATCGAATCCGACGCGCCGACCGAGCGAGGCGCGCTCGCCCGTCCGGTCGGTCAGCTTGACGGCCGGGGTCGTCGTGAGCTGGAAGACGCCGAGCTTGACCCATTTGCCGCGGAACCTGGTCTGGTTGCGCGTGCGCGTGACCCAGCCGTCCATGGTCTTGATGCGGTAGACCGCCCGCTTCGTGGTGGCGTTCTTCATTGGGATCCTGGCCATGACGCGGTAGGTGCCGGGTGCCGTGAGGCGTGCCTTCCACGTACCCACGCGCTTGGCGGCACCTGCTCGAGCGGGCACCCAGTAGTGGTGCCTCCGATAGCCACTCTGCGCCTGTCGCCATCCTGCGGAGCGCTTGCGGAACTGCGGTGACAGATCATCCACGACGACCTTGGCGGCAGTCACGATCGGCGGCTGTGGGGTCGGGGTCGCCGGCGGTTCCGGGGCAGGGACAGCTATCGGTGGAGGGGTGGGTGTCGGGGTCGCCGGCGGTTCCGGGGCAGGGACAGCTATCGGTGGAGGGGTGGGTGTCGGGGTCGATTCCGTTGTGACCGGGGCGGGACCCTTGCTCACGACGTAGTGGACGTCGCTGTCGGGCGGCACCGACGTGCCCCCGTCGGGAGCCTGGCTGATGACCGAGCCGAGCGGCACGGTGGCGCTGAACTGGTCGGCATCCCGGACGGCGGTGAGCCCGGCGCCCTCGATGGCCGAGACGGCAGCGCCGGCCGTGAGGCCCACGACGTCGGGCACGCTGACCGGGGCGGGACCCTTGCTCACGACGTAGTGGACGTCGCTGGCGGGCGGCACCGACGTGCCCCCGTCGGGAGCCTGGCTGATGACCGAGCCGAGCGGCACGGTGGCGCTGAACTGGTCGGCATCCTGGACGGCGGTGAGCCCGGCGCCCTCGATGGCCGAGACGGCAGCGCCGGCCGTGAGGCCCACGACGTCGGGCACGCTGACCGGGGCGGGACCCTTGCTCACGACGTAGTGGACGTCGCTGGCGGGCGGCACCGACGTGCCCCCGTCGGGAGCCTGGCTGATGACCGAGCCGAGCGGCACGGTGGCGCTGAACTGGTCGGCATCCTGGACGGCGGTGAGCCCGGCGCCCTCGATGGCCGAGACGGCAGCGCCGGCCGTGAGGCCCACGACGTCGGGCACGCTGACCGGGGCGGGACCCTTGCTCACGACGTAGTGGACGTCGCTGGCGGGCGGCACCGACGTGCCCCCGTCGGGAGCCTGGCTGATGACCGAGCCGAGCGGCACGGTGGCGCTGAACTGGTCGGCATCCTGGACGGCGGTGAGCCCGGCGCCCTCGATGGCCGAGACGGCAGCGCCGGCCGTGAGGCCCACGACGTCGGGCACGCTGACCGGGGCGGGACCCTTGCTCACGACGTAGTGGACGTCGCTGGCGGGCGGCACCGACGTGCCCCCGTCGGGAGCCTGGCTGATGACCGAGCCGAGCGGCACGGTGGCGCTGAACTGGTCGGCATCCCGGACGGCGGTGAGCCCGGCGCCCTCGATGGCCGAGACGGCAGCGCCGGCCGTGAGGCCCACGACGTCGGGCACGCTGACCGGGGCGGGACCCTTGCTCACGACGTAGTGGACGTCGCTGGCGGGCGGCACCGACGTGCCCCCGTCGGGAGCCTGGCTGATGACCGAGCCGAGCGGCACGGTGGCGCTGAACTGGTCGGCATCCTGGACGGCGGTGAGCCCGGCGCCCTCGATGGCCGAGACGGCAGCGCCGGCCGTGAGGCCCACGACGTCGGGCACGCTGACCGGGGCGGGACCCTTGCTCACGACGTAGTGGACGTCGCTGGCGGGCGGCACCGACGTGCCCCCGTCGGGAGCCTGGCTGATGACCGAGCCGAGCGGCACGGTGGCGCTGAACTGGTCGGCATCCCGGACGGCGGTGAGCCCGGCGCCCTCGATGGCCGAGACGGCAGCGCCGGCCGTGAGGCCCACGACGTCGGGCACGCTGACCGGGGCGGGACCCTTGCTCACGACGTAGTGGACGTCGCTGGCGGGCGGCACCGACGTGCCCCCGTCGGGAGCCTGGCTGATGACCGAGCCGAGCGGCACGGTGGCGCTGAACTGGTCGGCATCCTGGACGGCGGTGAGCCCGGCGCCCTCGATGGCCGAGACGGCAGCGCCGGCCGTGAGGCCCACGACGTCGGGCACGCTGACCGGGGCGGGACCCTTGCTCACGACGTAGTGGACGTCGCTGGCGGGCGGCACCGACGTGCCCCCGTCGGGAGCCTGGCTGATGACCGAGCCGAGCGGCACGGTGGCGCTGAACTGGTCGGCATCCTGGACGGCGGTGAGCCCGGCGCCCTCGATGGCCGAGACGGCAGCGCCGGCCGTGAGGCCCACGACGTCGGGCACGCTGACCGGGGCGGGACCCTTGCTCACGACGTAGTGGACGTCGCTGGCGGGCGGCACCGACGTGCCCCCGTCGGGAGCCTGGCTGATGACCGAGCCGAGCGGCACGGTGGCGCTGAACTGGTCGGCATCCTGGACGGCGGTGAGCCCGGCGCCCTCGATGGCCGAGACGGCAGCGCCGGCCGTGAGGCCCACGACGTCGGGCACGCTGACCGGGGCGGGGACACCGCACTGCAGCATGAGCGAACCGACATCAAGCCGATCTCCGGTGACCGTCTTCGCCCACAACGAAACGGTGAGCATGCCCGACCCAAGCACGCGACTGCGCAGCGTGGCGGACGAGGCAGCAGGGTCCGTGCTGGCGCAGAGTGCGATCGCGCCCGCTACATGCGGTGTGGCCATGGAGGTTCCAGACATGCCGGCGTAGCCACCCGGGTACGTGCTCACGATGGATGTGCCCGGGGCGCCCAGATCCACGGATGCTGCGCCGTAGTTGGACAAGCTTGCGAGCGCGCCGTTCGACGTGATGTTCGCGACCGAGACGATGCAGTCCCAGCCTCTTGCACTCCCGTTGGCCTTCCGCGTGCAGTCCATGCCGGCCGGGTAGTAGGGCGTGGTATCGGTGTTCGTGCCGTTGTTCCCGGCAGCGGCAACGAAGAGGATGCCCACGTCCCCGGCCCGCCGGATGGCATCTCGAAGCGCCACGCTGTCCGTGCACCCGTCCACGGTGCTGATGCATCCCCAGCTGTTGTTCGTGGCGACGATGTTGAGACCCTTGCCGACCTTGAGGGCCGTGACATAGTCGAGCGCCGCGACTGCACCCGAGTACGTGCCGGCGCCGAGTCCGGGCCCGCCCATGAACTTGACCGGGATGACGGTCGCGTCCCAGTTGACACCGGCGACGCCTATGCCGTTGCCACCTCGGGCACCGATGGTCCCAGCCACGTGCGTGGCGTGACCATCAGCGCTCTCCCCATCGAAGACAGAGGCATTCCCGTAGTAGAAGTCCCAGCCATGGATGTCGTCCACGAACCCGTTGCCGTCGTCATCGATACTGTTGCCAGGGATCTCGGCGGAGTTCGTCCAGATGTTGGCTGCCAGGTCCGGGTGGTCGATCTGCACACCACCGTCCAGGACGGCTACGTAGACACTCGGACTCCCCGTCGCCCCCAGGGCCCAGGCCTCATCCGCGCCCGTGCCGAACTCGTTGGCGTACGGCGAGATGGCATCGCCGTGCATGCCCCAGAGCCGGTAATCTGGTCTGGGATCGAGGTAGTACGGATCGTTCGAGGTCTCGGCGGGCTGAACGTAGTAGTCGGGCTCGGCATACCGGACCCCGGCTTGCTTCTCGAGCTTCGCGATGGCCTTCTCGACCGTTTGGCCCGGCGGCAGCTTCATGATGACGGTGTCCTCGGCCAGCGGCGAGACGGCCGACACATCCGCCGCCTCGACGGAGACCGCAGCCTTGCCGCGCTTGACCTTGGAAGCACCCGGCTCGAAGCCCACGATGACGACGCCCTTGACGCGACCCTTCGCCAGACCCCGCCCGGGATCCTCCGACTGGGCAGCGGCTGCCGGCAACGCCATCACCACGAGGACGATGGCGACGAGGGCAGCGAGCCAGGCTGTCTTCCTGGAGGGGATCATGGGTCGCAGTGGCACCAGCGCAAGCCTACTCACCTTTCGATCGGACCGCCCACAGGCCGATCAGGCGCCTGATCCGCAGGACGAACGTACCGAATCTAGCCCCGCCACCGACGATCCGGGCTCGTCTGCCCCGACTGGCGGTGACGCGACGCCCCACCGGTTCGCAACTGGACGACAGCGGACCGGACCTGACCGCACAGTGGCCGTCGCGTATGGTCTGGGCATGGCGGTGCACTGGAGGACTTTGTGGCGCGGCATCCCGAGGCCTGGCCTCGCACGAACCCGGAGCCAGGCTAGTACGACTCCAGCACGCCGCCGACCACGATGGCTTCGTCCTGGACGGACACCTCGGTCGCGACCAGGCGCACGCTCCCTCCGTCCGGGAGGAGGATCTCGCTGGGTAGCAGCCCCACGGCCTGCTCCCCTGCCCCACCGTCGGGCAGGTAGCTGAAGAAGCGGCTGCAGGCAGCCTCCGCGAAGAGGCTGGTCTCCATGCCCTGCTCCCCGCTGGCCACGGCGACGCCGGCGGCCGCATCGATGGTGAGGACATCATCGACCCAGCACCTGCCGTTGGGGATGTCCAGCGGACCTGCGAATGTGAGCAGCGTTCGCACGCGGCGCTCCTCCGGATGCCATTCGATGGTCAGCTCGGATGCGATCCCGGGCGTGGTGGGCGCCTTCTCGAGCATGTGACGACCCGCGGCTTCCAGGAAGGCGCGACCGAAGCGAGCGGACCACTGGACGCCGGGGAGCAGGCACGCTGCGGACGTCCCGGGAAGCGTGCCCCCCTGGTGACCGGAGTGGATGTCCAGCCGAGCCGACGTGTACGCGTCGAGATCGACGCCAGCAGCTGGCGTGGCCTCGATGACAGGCGCCAGGAAGAGGGCTGTCCTGTCGCCGATCACGTCGGCGACAGCTTCGACGACGTCGACCCAGGCCTCCCCAGGCAATGCCTCCGTGACCACCTCCAGACAGACGTCGGCATGAGGGTCGTCTGCTCCCCAGGCGATCGGCGCGCCTGTCGCTGTCACGGCGAGCACCAGCACGGCGACGAACCTCGGGCGTGCTCGCGTGCGCAACCTATGACTCCGGGACGGGCACGTTGACCATCAGCCCGCCATAGCCATTGGATCGGTCGTGACCTTCGACGATGACCTCTTCGATGCTTGTGGGGATGAGCACACCCCGCTGCGTCCTGGTGAAGGGCTGCTCATCCGCGTGGTCATGGAGCAGGGTGTGTGTCCCGAGCACGTTGCCATCAGCATCGATCACCCGCCAGCCATCGGCGTAGCGCTGCGGCGTGTCATACGGCGAGGAGATGGTGACCACGACGTCGAAGACGCGGTCGCCCCGGTCGTGCAGCTCGACGACGATGATGTCCGGGAACCGATCCCCACCCGGCACGCCCGACTGCGCCGTCGCGCCGGTTGGCGGTCCGGGGATGGCCCTCGACCCGGCCTCAAGGACGCTGCAGCCCGCGACCGAGAGCACGGCGATGGCGGAGATGGCCAGCCGGAGCGGAAGGATCGGGACGGCCATGAGGCGGACATCGTACGGTGTGCGGGCAAGCACCACACTCGTAGGGAGAGAGCCCATGAGCCAGTCCGAGTTCCCGCCAGGGGTCACCATCGAGCAGGTCTTCCTCGTGGAGGCGCAGTACACGCCCGAGGCAGCCGAGCGTCGGCCGGCGGTCCGCGCCGAGCACCTCTCGCGCATCGCCGAGCTGAGGCGCTCCGGCGTCATCCTTGAGGCCGGCGCCTACACGGACGCCATGACCTCCTCGATCATGCTGCTGCGCGTGGGGAGTGCCGAGGCAGCCCTGGCCGTCGCAGACGAGGACGTCTACGTCCGAGCGGGCGTGTGGGGAGAGGTCACGGCCCGTCCCTTCGGCCGCGTCACTGCTTGATCGGGTGGCGCGCCATGAGCTCGCTGGCAAGAGCCACCTCGATGAGCCCGACCATCGCCCCCAGGGTCACCGCCAGGGTCCACTCCACCACCAGCTTCGGGAGGAGCGCACCTCCGACCAGACCCTGATAGAGCAGCTCGGCAACAGCGTGCTCGATGGCCAGGGGGATGACGACGATGGTCACGATCATGCGCCACGCTGGACGACTGATCCGATAGGTCCGGCGCAGCCCTTCCGCGATGCCGTGGTGTTCCTGGACGATCACCGGTCCCACGAGACCGAAGAGCGTCACGAACGCGATGCCGGGCACCACGAAGAGGGCCAGGCCGACCGCGGTGCCGATGACGACGATGACGTCAGCCAGCAGCAACCGCACCCAGGGCAGCTCACGGAGCACCTCGCGCAGGCGCGTCGTGTGACCGCGGTAGTACTCACGGCCGACGGCTTCGTCGAGGTAGCCGGCGTAGACCACTGGTCCGAACAGCCGGAACAGCGTGGCGAGCAGCAGCCCGAGGACGAAGCCGACAGCGCCGATGAGACGAGTGTCCGCCTCCATGCTCATGCGAAGACCCTCGAGCAGGTGCTCGAGGGTCGGTGGGGGCAGGAAGAGGATGAGCGCCACGACAGCGACCCGCGTGAAGTGCCGACGGAGCATTTCCAGGGCTGCCACCAGAACCCCTCGGTACGTCAGGGGTCCCTGGCCGAGAGGCTGGCCGGCGCGCGAGGTCATGACCACAGGCTACATGGCCGGCACGCTCATCCGCGTCGCTGCAGCGTCAGGTAGGTCAGGCCGAGCGCCACCAGGCACCACGTGCCGAGCAGCAGGAACGGCCCTGCGGTCAGCGGGAACGCGGTGCTCGCGAGCGATCCACGGATGACCTCACCCATGGCCTGCACCGGCAGCAGCGCATGGATCGACTGCAGCCATTCGGGCAGCCGGCTCGCCGGGAAGTTGATCGGCGAGAAGATCAGCACCCCGACCAGCAGCACCTGGGTCAGCAGCATGGCGATCATCGGTGGCAGCACCGTGGCCATAGCGTAGCCGACCGCCGCGGCCGTCAGAGCCACCAGTGCCGTGGCGGGGATGATGGCCAGGCTCAGGGACAGGTCGAGGCCGAAGGCCCAGACACCCACCACGACCGCGAACGCGACGCCAGGCAGGACGATGGCCAGCCAGACGGTCAGGTCGGCAGCCAGGTAGACCATGCGTGGGACCGGCAGGCTACGCATGTACTCCAGCGTACCCTCGAGCTTCGCCTGGGTCACCACCTGCGGCAGCGCCACCAAGCCCATGGTGATGAGCGTGATGGCCGGTGCACCGGTGGCCAGGAAGAGGATCGTGAGCTGGTCGATCTCCGGGAAGAGCAGTGGGTAGCCGACCACGATCCCGAAGGCGAAGAGGGCCTGGACGACGATAGCCAAAGGCAGGAAGCCCTTGAGCCGGAGCGCCTGCCAGTGGACCAGCAGACGGTAGCTACGCAGCGCGCGCATGTGAGACCTCCCTCCCGATGGTGCCCGCAACAGGATCGACGGCCACCAGCCGACGATCGGAGACAAGCTCGACATAGACGTCCTCGAGCGACGCCGGCGTCAGGGCGAACTCCCCGATGACACCTTCTCGTCGCAGGAGCTGGGCCCAGCTCAGCGCATCAGCCGCGGAAGCGGCGGGCACGATGGCCAGGGCGCGCGAGCCGTTGGGCAGGTAGCGGGTCACGAACGGGGCGGCTTCGGGGATCGGCCGACCCGGCTCCAGTGCGAACTCCAGGCGCAGCTCGTTCTCGAGGCCCGACTTGAGCTGGGCGGGCGTGCCCTGCGCCACGACCCGGCCCTGATCGAGGATGGCGAGGCGATCCACCGCTCGCTCGGCCTCGACGACGTTGTGCGTGACCAGCAGGACAGCATTGCCCTCATCGGCCAGGGCGCGCACGGCCGACCAGAGCAGGCGCCGGCGGACGGGATCGACGTCGTTGGTCGGTTCGTCCAGGATGACCACGCGACCCGGCGTCACGGCCGCCATGGCGAACGAGACGAGTCGCTTGATGCCACCACTGAGCTTCTCGCCGTCCGTATCGAGCCACTCGCCGAGGTCCAGCGTCTCCACCAGCCGATCGCGCCGGCGCTGCACGTCGGCCTTGCCTCCGCCTCGGAGCTGACCCAGCAGGTCGATGGCCTGGCGCGGCGTGAGACCGTTGATCGGCAGCTGGGCCTGGGGCTGCAGTGAGCAGACCTGGCGTGCGTAGTCGGGGTCGGCGACGGCATCCACGCCAGCGATCCGGATGCTGCCGTCATCGGGTCTCAGCAGCCCCACTACCTGGTTGACGAGCGTGGTCTTGCCGGCCCCGTTGTGGCCGAGCAGCCCGTAGACGTGGCCGGCGTCGACGTCCAGGGTGATGCCGTCGTTGGCGCGGACGTCGCGACGCTGTCGGAAGCCTCCCCGATAGGTCTTGGTGAGGTCGCGGATCTCCAGAAGCATGGTTCCCCTCAACAGATCGAGCCTGCGGTTAGCCGAATACCACGTAGTATTCACGTTCTTTCTGGTATGTCAATACCGTATGGGATGCGAATACCATGTGGTATCCTCGGTCTCATGGCACGCACGGACCGAGCCGGCCACGATCCACTCAGAGAAGCCGCCGAGGAGCTCCGTCGCGAGTCGCAGGCCGCGACGGCGGAGATCCGTATCGAGCTCGATGCCGCCGGGCGGGAGACTCGCGAAGGTTTGCGTGAGGCCATGGCGGAGATCCGAGCGGCCTTCCGCGACATCTGGGGGCCGGCGACCGCCGAGCCCATGCCTGCCTCAGCCACGCGCCTGTCGCGTGCCGAGCGCAAGGAGATGACCCGGGAGCTTCTCCTCGATGCTGCCATCGAGGTCTTCGCCCAGAAGGGCTACCACGGCGCCTCGCTCGACGACGTCGCGGAGGCCGCCGGGTTCACCAAGGGCGCCGTCTACTCCAACTTCACGCGCAAGTCAGACCTCTTTCGCGAGCTCCTCGAGCGCGAGACGCGACGACGCAACGCGGCGCTCGGAGCCGGCATCGAGGCCGTGCCACTGGCGCTGCTGCCCGACCTCGCCGCTGACTGGCTGCGGCGTCAGGCTGGTGAGCAGCGCGACTGGGACATCCTCACCGTGGAGTTCTGGCTGGCCGCCGTCCGCGACCCGGTGCTGCGCGGTCTGCTCAGCCAGGGCCGGGATGAAGCCCTGGCTGGCTTCGCGGCGGTGATCGAGCACAAACTCGACGGAGCTGGACTGGACCCGGGACTGACGGGCCAGGACCTCGTGCTGCTCTTCGACGCCCTTGGGACGGGCCTGCTCATGAACCAGTACCTGGACCCGGAAGCCGACCAGTCGGACCTCTTCGCGAAAGCCCTTCGCAAACTGCTGGCGGTCACAGCAGCGCCGGCCACGGACGCGTCAGGCGAGGACTGACCGGACCACGCCGGGGCGCTGGAGACCTCCCGTTCGGCGGGTCGCTTCCGGCGGCTCCTATCCGGCGGCTTCAAGCTCGGGGTAGGTCGGCGTCTGCAGGATGCCCAGCGTGTCCAGCGGGAAGAAGCGCAGCCACGCCCGGCCCACCACATCTGCGGTGTCCACGAAGCCGACGCTGGCGCGGCGCGAATCGGTCGACTGCTGACGATGATCCCCGAGCACGAAGAGCGAGCCCTCGGGCACGTCCCACACGGACTGCTGTCCAGTGGCGATGGTTGGCTCGTTCTCGCCCGTGAGCGGATCGCGATACGTGTAGTCATCCTCGTCCAGGCGGACACCATCGACCCAGACAGCACCCCCGCGGATCTCGACGCGTTCTCCGCCGCTGGCGATGACGCGCTTGATGAACGGCGTCTTGTCGCGCTCGCCCTTGGGGTGGAAGACGATGATGTCACCGCGCGAGTACTCGTCGAAGCGCGGAGTCAGCTTGTCGATGAGCAGATGCTGCTGGGGCTGGAGCGTGTCCAGCATGGACTGCTGTTCTACGCGGAACGTCTGCACCACGAAGGTGGTGATGACGAGATAGAGCACCACGGCGAGGCCGACCGTCGTGGCGATCTCGATGACGGCATCGACCAGACGGGAGCGCTTGCGCGGCTCCTCGGTGGCATCTTGGACAGCGGGGTATGGTGCGGGCGAGCCCGTCAAGCGTATGTACCTCTGGGATGGGCGGCCGCCTAGCGCGGCATTCGGCTGCAAGGGTAGCCGTTCCTGCCATTCCTCTCAGCCACGTGCGTCACTAGCGATCCGATGCCGTGGCGGGCGATGCAGACCGACACAGCTCGCCGCCGTGGCCACTCACCGGACGATCGCGTCACTCGCCTGGCGAAGCTCCCTCAGGAGCTGGGCTCACGACTGGCGGGGTGGCTGCTGCTGCCGCGGGCGGGGGCGGGTTGGCGGACCCGGATGCCTCCGCGACACCAGCCGAACGGTCGAGCAGTTGCCAGAGATCAGCCCTGGCTGTCCTGCCCTGGCCGCCGAAGAGCAGCAGGCGGCCACGAGCCGCATCGGTGATGAGCGTCGCACCGTAACGCCCGGAGGGAGACGGCCCGTCGACACTGACGCGTTCGAACGCGAGCGTCTCACGATCCACTCGCCACAGGTCGTCCAGCAGGGCGCTGTCCCGCCCGGCACCCCCGAAGATCCAGGCATGGGTACCGGCCTCGGTCACGGCATAGAGACGCCGGGCCATCAGCGCCGGGTCGCCCAGCCGTCGCCAGCCGCCATCCTCGCGCATCGTCCACAGGTCGCCAAGGGAGGCGTTGGCGTTGTCCTGACCTCCGTAGAGGACCAGTTGCCCGCTCGCGGATGTGAAACAGTCGTGCAGACAGCGCTCGCCGGGCCGGCGCCCATCGGGAGCGGTGCTGGCCCAGCGTTCGGTCCTGAGGTTGTAGGCCCGGCTGTCATCGAACCGACCGGCGAAGGTGAAGCCGTGACTGATCCACAGCCGTCCGTCCGGTCCCGTGATCATGCAGGAGCCGTAGCGCGCCTTCGGGACACCGCCGGCAGCGGGAAGCTCCCGCCACCGGTCCTCCTCCGGATCGTACGCCCACAGGTCACCGAAGAAGTCAGCGCCGCGCTGCCCGGCGAAGATGACGAGGCCGTGGCTGTCGGCCCACACGGCGCTGTGGCCGAAGCGAGGCGCCGGTGACCGGCCACGCGGAGCCAACTGTTGCCAGGTATCCGTCTGAAGGTCGAAGCGCCACAGGTCAGCGAAGACCTCTGCGCCGTCGCGTCCACCGAAGAGGTAGGCGAAGCGGCCCTCGCCATCGACCGTCCAGGTGTGGTCCTCGCGGGCAGCTGGACCGCGCGAAGGCTTGATGGGCGACCACGCCGGCTCCTCGAAGACAAGGGTGGCGACCTCGGCGAGCGGCGTGGTCGTGACCACTGGAGATGGACTTGCGCTGGGCGCCCGGCTGGGTGACGGTTCCTGCGCGGAAGCAGCGCCCGTGAGCAACAGGACCGGCAGGCCAAGCAGGACGGAAAGACCGATGGATGGATGCATGCCGACATGCTGTGGGGGAGTGATGTCGCCGTGATGACGCGATCGGATAGGCGTTGCGCCGAGGACTACGCTGATGGCACAGCTGAGCGGCGATGCTCGGCCGATCGAGGGAGGAGCATGGACATGATCAAGGAGTTCCGTGAGTTCCTGTTTCGGGGCAATGTCGTCGACCTGGCCGTGGCGGTGGTCATCGGTGCAGCCTTCACGGCCATCGTGACCTCGCTCGTGGCGGACATCATCACTCCCCTGCTGGGCCTCCTGGGCATCCCCGATTTCTCGACTTGGACGATCACGGTCGGTGATGCCGAGATGCGCATCGGTCTGTTCCTGAACGCGCTCATCAGCTTCGTGGTCATCGCCGCGGTGATCTTCTTCGGCGTCATCAAGCCCATGAACCGGCTCATGCCCAAGAAGGAGGAGGCACCCCCCGGCCCGACCGAGATCGACCTCCTGACCGAGATCCGCGACGAACTCCGCAAGGGCGCAGCGTAGGGACGAGCGAGGACGGACCGAACCGGCCGGCCCCCTCGGCGCGGGGTGGAGGGCGTCTTCGCGCTGGCGAGGATCCTAGCTGGCGCCCTCGTCCGAGGCTGGGGCTTCCCCGGCTGCGGGAGCCTGGGCCGGCGCCGGCTCAGCGGCAGGCGCTGCCTCGCCCTCCGGCGCCGCCTCAGCCTCGGCGACCGCGGCGAACTCCTCGGCCGCGCGCGGCGGCTGGACCCGCGCCAGGGGCTCCTCTGCGTCAGTCAGGATGGTCACCCCGGCCGGCACGGTGAGATCGCTGACGTGCAGCATGGCGTCGAACGAGTCGAGCGCTGAGATGTCCAGCTCGATGGCGTGTGGCAGCTCCCCCGGCAGGGCACGCACGGAGACGTGCTCGCGCAGGTGCAGCAGGGTACCACCCAGCTTGTCCGCAGCCACAGACTCGCCCACGAAGTCGATGGGGACGTCTACCGTGAGCTCCTCGCTCATCTTCACGACGAAGAAGTCGACATGCATGGGGTAGCGACGTACGGGGTGCTCGTGGATGCCCTGCAGCAGCACGGGCATGGCCCTGTGGCTGCCGATCTTGAGGTCCACCAGGGAGTTGCGGGTCGTGGTCCGCATCAGCTCATCGAACTCGCGCGCATCAAGCTGGATCGGCTGGGAGCCCTTGCCGTGACCGTGGACCACGGCGGGCAGGATGCCCTGTCGGCGCAGGGTGCTGACCTTCTTGCCGAGGATCTCGCGGGGCTCGGCAGACACGACCGGACGGGTGCTCACTTGGGGTGACCTCTTGGAAGAAGGATTGCTGCGTGCTGGGACCCTGGGTCCGTGCTGGGCGGAAGGCTGATGCTAGCACGAGATGCCACCTCGTCTCTGGGATGTACCATCGGAGGCTCGATGTCAGCAACCATCCTTGTCGTCGATGACGAATACGCCGTGGCTCGCGGTATCCAGTATGCCCTTGAGCAGGAGGGCTACCAGGTGACGGTGGCCGGCAGTGGCGAGGAGGCCCTCGCCGTGGCTGCCGAGCTGGCGCCCGATCTGGTGGTGCTGGATGTGCGCATGCCCGGCATCGACGGCTTCGAGACGCTGCGACGCCTGCGCGGAGACGGCTCCAAGGCTCCGGTCCTGATGCTGACCGCCCGTGACGAGGAGATGGACAAGGTCATCGGGCTGGAGATGGGCGCCGATGACTACATGACCAAGCCCTTCGGTCTGCGCGAGCTGCTCAGCCGCATCAAGGCCCTGTTGCGCCGCGCCTATGGCGACCTCGCCGATGCCACGGGTGGGCGGCTCATCCGCCACCGCGATCTGGTCATCGATCTTGACCGTCGTCGCGTGCAGCGCGGTGACAAGCGCATCAGCCTGACCGCCACGGAGTTCGAGATCCTGCGCCACCTGGCCTCACGGCCGGGTCGGGTCTTCACGCGCCGCGAGCTGCTGGAGCTGGTACGCGACTACGAGGCGCTGGACCAGGACGAGAAGACCATCAACGTGCACGTCAGCCACCTGCGCGAGAAGCTCGAAGACGATCCCGTGGATCCCACTTTCATCCTGACCGTTCGCGGAGCCGGCTACGCCTTCGCCGAGCGCTGACTAGCGGCTGATGGCCGGCTCGCCGGGGACGACGGCCCGTGGCTCCTCGGGCTGGCGTGCCCTTGCCACCAGCTACCGCACCCGCCTCTTCCTGGCCGTCATCTTCGTGGTGGCCGTCGCCCTGGGGCTGGTGCTCCTGTCGCTGCCTCGTCTGCTCGAAGGGTTCTTCCTGGACCAGGAGCGGGCCAACCTGCGCACCAGGGCTGATGCCGTGGCGACGTTGCTGGCCGACGAGTTGAGTGTCGTCGCCGCGGGCGGTGCCCGGCCCATCCTGCTCCCCAACGAGCCAGGCATCTCCACGACCCTGGCCCTCGGCGACGCAGAGCGTGGCAAGGTCCGCGAGCTGACCGAGGAGATCGCCCGTGCGGACGTGACCGTCACCCTCGCGCCGGAGAGCGGTGGCGAGCCAGCCTGGTCGCTCGAGGTCAGCTATCCGGAGGGCGCCGGGGGCGAGGGCCAGAACCGCGAGGCCAGCCTGTCCGCGACCGCCGTCGCCACCGTGCGCGACCTGTGGTACTCGACGACCGCGGCACCGCAACGGGAAGTGCTGGTCACGCTCAGCAATCCCTACACCTCGCGTGAGCAGACGACACGCACCATCACCGAGGTCCTGGTCAACGCCGCGCTGGTCGCCCTGGTCGTGGCGCTCATCACCGCGCTGCTGCTGGCGCAGTGGCTGGCGCGACCGCTGCGGCGGTTGACCAAGACGTCACGTCTGCTCGCCGAGGGCCATCTCGAGGCTCGTGTGCAGGTTCCCACGAATTCGCCGCCGGAGGTCCAGGAGCTCGCCCGTGCCTTCAACGATATGGCCGAACGACTCGAGGTCTCGGTGGCCTTCATCAGCGACGATCGCGACCGTAGTCGTGAGTTCCTGGCTGATGTCAGCCACGAGCTGCGCACGCCTATCGCTGCCCTGCGCACCTTCAACGAGCTGCTCCTGGAGGGCGCCGCCGAGGACCCCATCACGCGTGAGGAGTTCCTGCGCGGCAGTCGCCAGCAGGTCGAACGGCTGGACTGGCTGGCCGCCAACCTGCTCGAGTTGTCCAAGCTCGATTCGGGGCTGGTGGCTCTGCAGCTGCGCGAGGAGGACCTGCGGACCGTGGTCGAGGACGCCATCGACCATGCCGGTCCCATGGCCGATCGCAAGGGCGTGCATCTGCGCGCCACCCTGCCAGCGGAGCCCATCGTCCAGCCGCACGACCCGCCGCGCCTCGGCCAGGTGCTGGGCAACCTCATCGGCAACGCCATCAAGTTCACCCCTAGCGGCGGACACGTAGAGGTCAGTGTCGAGACGACGGAGGACGGCGCCCGCTTCATCGTCAGGGACGATGGCGTGGGCATCGATCCCGCTGAGCTCGAGCACGTCTTCGACCGGTTCTATCGCGGCACACGGCGGCCGGAGGAGCGAGCCGGCGGTTCCGGGCTGGGACTCGCCATCGCCCGCTCCATCGTCGACATGCACAGCGGCCGGGTGTCCATCTCCAGCACACCCGATGTCGGGACCGAGGTCGCGGTGACATTGCCCCGACAGGTGTCGCTTTCTTCACCCGCCGATGCCCGCTGATGAACGATCGCTCCGCTACGGTGAAGCTTCCTGATCGTTTGTGCCCGTGATCGGAGAGTCCTACCAGCATGGCCGACCGGCCCGACGCTGACCACGAAGGTCAGCCCGCCTCGTACAGTCCCCCACCCCACCATCGACCCGCCTGGGTGTCGCGTGCCTGGGGCGCACCCGGGTCAGGTTCGCTCACCGCGGCGGACCCGGAACACGGCCGTCCCGGCGCCTGGAGAGATGCCCCATCCCGATCTGGCCAGGGTGCGGCGTCCCCCGGGCAGCCCTCGCCCTCGCCGCGTCGGGGAACGGCCGCCAGGAGCAGCCTCGCCATCGCCCTGGCCGCAGCCCTGGCTGCGTCCGTGGGCACCTATGCACTTCTCCTCGGCGGCGGGCATCTGGATCGCCAGGTGGTCATCAGGGAGCCGCTCGGGCAGCAGGCTGGCAATGATCGCGCCGGGGGTCGGGAGGTCATCCGCGTCGTCGAGGAGAACGCTGTCACCACCGCGGTGGACAAGGTCAGCCCGGCCGTGGTGACCATCACCCCGCGCGGACGCGAGGGCATCTTCGTGGTCACGGAGGGTGTCGGCTCGGGGGTCATCTATGACCCTGACGGTTGGGTGGTCACCAACCGGCACGTCGTCTGCAACGCGGACACCCTGTCGGTCCAGCTGGCAGATGGTCAGAACTACGAAGGCACGGTGCACGGCCTGGACACCCTCACCGACCTGGCCATCGTGAAGATCGACGGCGAGAACCTGCCCGCCGTGGAGATCGGCAACTCGGGCACGCTGAAGGTCGGCCAGCGGGCCATCGCCATCGGCAGCCCGCTGGGGACCTTCACCAACTCGGTGACCACCGGCGTGGTGAGCGCCATGGGGCGGCGTATCGACGTCGCAGACACCTGCAGCCGCAGCGGGCAGATCGAGTCGCTGCGTGATCTCATCCAGACTGATGCCGCCATCAATCCCGGCAACAGCGGCGGTGCGCTGGTGGATATCGACGGCGCTCTCATCGGCATCAACACCGCCATCGCGGGTGATGCCCAGGGCATCGGCTTCGCCATCCCCATCAATCTGGCCCGGCCGATCATGCAACAGGCCGTCGAGGGTGAATCGCTGAGCCGGCCCTGGATGGGCATCTGGTACACGGCGCTCACACCGGTCATCCAGGACCAGCGCGGCCTGCTGCTCGGCTATGGGGCGCTCATCGAGCCGCCGGCAGGACCTGCGCGGCAGCGCGATCTTCGCAGGCAGCCCGGCGGACCTGGCCGGACTGCGTGATGGCGACATCATCACCCACGTGGACGGCATCAAGGTGGACGGCGACAACCCGCTCGACCAGATCCTCACGCAGTACCGCCCACGCGAGAAGGTCAGCCTGCGCGTGCTGCGCGGCGACGCGGTCATCGACCTGGAACTGGAGCTGGGCACCCGGCCCGTCAACCAGTAGGACTGGTACCCGAGCCTCGAGCGGCGCCGGGGATCCGGGCGCGCCGCTCCAGGGGCCCGAGCGTGCCGTCGTGAGGCTCAGGGTCGCTCGCGGCGGATCTGCACCTGCGCGTGGTCCATGTCGACGTCCATCGGCACCGCCAGCTTGCGGACGCGAACGGTCACGGCACGGATGTCGGCCGCAACCTCCAGTGCGCTCCTGGCGATGGCTCCAGCCAGCCCCTCCAGCAAACGAAAGCTGCCGGTCTCCACGATCCGTGTCGTGAGCTCGACAAGCGGCTCATAGTCGACCGTGTCAGCGAGCTCGTCCGAGTCGGTCGCGCCAGCCAGGTCGGCCTCGATCTCCAGGTCCACTTCCACGAGCTGCGGTAAGGCGCGTTCCTCCTCGGTGGCCCCGAGGCGACCCTCGCAGCGCATCCCGGTCAGGGTGATCCGATCCATCGCCAGCCCTCCTGCTCATGCATCACGGTCCTGCCAGCCGCCTCGGACGATGGCATCACTCATGCGTGCCACGCGAACGTTGGCGGCGACATCATGCACGCGCACGATGTCCACGCCAGCGGCGATGCCCAGCGCCGTCGTGGCCAGCGTGCCCTCGAGGCGTTCCTCGACGGGCAGCTCCAGCACCTTCCCGATCGTGGACTTGCGACTGGTGCCCAGCAGGATGGGATGCCCCAGCTCACGAAGGTCAGCCAGCCGAGCCAACAGCGCCAGGTTCTGCGCCGCGGTCTTGCCGAAGCCGATGCCGGGGTCCACGATCAGCTGTCGGTGCAGGCAGCCGGCCGCTGTGGCGCGCCCCAGTGCCAGGCGAAGGTCTCCGATGACCTCGCGCACGACATCCCGGTACTCCGGCCTGGCCCGGCTGTGCATGATGATGTAGGGAGCGCCGTGGGCCGCCGCCACGCTGGCCAGGGCAGCCTCCGCGGTGACGGCCGTGACATCGTTGATGATGTCGGCGCCGGCGATCAGAGCCGCCTCAGCCACGCCCGCCTTGCTCGTGTCGATGCTGATGAGTGCTTCCGCGAAGCCGGCCCGGACGGCCGACACCACGCCCACGACGCGCTCGGCCTCCTCGGACTGGTCGATGGCCCGGTGGCCGGGTCGGGTCGACTCACCGCCGATGTCGATGATGTCGGCGCCCTCGTCCAGCATGCGCGACGCCTGGGCCACGGCCATCTCGATGGCCCTGCCGGGATGGCGCAGCAGGCCGTCACCGCTGAACGAGTCGGGGGTCACGTTGACGATGCCCATCACGAACGTGCGGACACCGAAGCGCAGCTCTCGACCGCGGATGAGGAGTGGCGCCGGGGTGGCTGTCGGTGCTTCGTCAGGTGTAGTCATCATCGCCAGGCTGGATCATCGGCCACGAGACGCGACCGGACGTGGCCGATGAGATACAGCGAGCCCGTGATCAGCAGTGGGCCACCATTCTCGGCCGCCAGATCGAGTGCATGGTCAAGGGCGACATCGCAGTCGGGGACCGTCCCACCGGTGGCCTGACCGGTGCACGCAGCCCAGGCAGTCGCCAGGTCTGCGGCTGGAAGGGAGCGGTCGGTGTCGGGGACGGTGGTGGCCACCACACGGGACTCACGGAGCGAGGGGCAGCGCGCCAGCGCGGCGAGGATGTCGTCCACGGCCTTGTCCGCCATGACCGCCAGCAACAGGGTCGTCCGGCCCTGCGGCAGGACCGCTGCCAGCTCGGCCATGGCATCGGCCAGCGCCTCGGCACCGTCGGGATTGTGGGCGCCGTCGAGCAGGATGGTCACACCGGCATGCTCGACGAGCTCCAGGCGGCCTGGCCAGCGGGTCTGCGCCAATCCGGCGACCCGAGCCTCATCCGGGATGTCCGCGACCCCAGCCGCTCCCAGTGCCGCCACGATGCCGAGAGCCACCGCGGCGTTGTGGGCCTGGTGTCGGCCCAGGAGCGGCGATCGGAGCGACCCCAGACGCGGATCGAGCAGCGTCAGACCCGACCGCTCCATGCGCTCCACGACGAGCGGCCGGCAGACCGTCAACGGTGCTCCGACCTCGCGGGCGCGCGCCTCGATGACCTCGAGCGCGACACCGCGGGCTCCGGTCACGGCGTGGCAGCCGGGCTTGATGATGGCGGCCTTCTCGGAGGCGACCTCAGCGAGCGTGTCGCCCAGGTACTCCTGGTGGTCGAGCCCCACCGTGGTGATGGCGGCAACGTCGGCAGCCCACGTGTTGGAGGCATCGAGCCGGCCACCGAGGCCGACCTCCATGACCATGACATCGATGCGCTGGCGTGCTGCCCACAGCCAGGCGGCCGCGGTCAGTAACTCGAACTCGGTGGCTGGTCCATGCCTGGCTTCGCCTGGCTGGCTGGCACGCAGGACCTCCTCGAGCAGAGCATCCAGGTCAGCGGCTGCGATGGGCTGGCCATCGACGGTGACGCGCTCGCGATAGCTCGACAGGTGCGGGCTGGGCGACTGGGCCGTGCGCAGTCCGGCGGCCCCGAGCATGGCCGCGACCATGGCCACGACGCTGCCCTTTCCGTTCGTTCCAGCCACCAGCGCACCGCGCAACGCCAGCTGTGGGTCGCCAAGTTCGGCCAACAGCGCAGCCATGCGCTCCAGGCCCAGGCGGATACCGATGTGGCCACGGGCGCGGATGCGTGTCAGGGCGTCGGCCGGCACGTCAGAAGTCGGCGATCTCTTCCTCGTAGAAGACGCACTGGTTGAAGCGCGCCGAGAGGCAGACGTCCGTGACGTAGCCGGCATCAAGATGGACGCCACCGCGCACCTGGCAGCGCGCGATGATGCCCTCCTGGCGCATGTAGGCCTTGAGCAGATGGGGCGTCTGGACGTGGATCGGGCCACGTGGTCCGGTCATGTAGTAGTGCGGGCAGACGTTGCGGCGCAGGCTGGGGAGGCCAAAAGGGATGCCTGGCCGGACCACGGCCAGCTGCGTCGCCGCGACCATGCTCGCGCGGCATGCGCGGCGCGACGCGCGCGAATGGACCGGCAGGTGGCGGTGGTGGTGACGTGCCGATCGACGTCGACCGTGACCCCCGGTCACGGTTCGATGGCACACCAGGCTCGTCTGGGTTCACCCGATCGATCCCCTCTCCAGATCCCCCGAGGAAGTGTTCGCACGTAGCGTGCCACAATCTTCGAAGATGGACGACGCCGCAGGACGAGCACGATCGCAGGCTCGCAGGATGGCGACGGCGCGGCCGGTCCCGACCACGCGCCGCAGTCGCACCGCCGCTGGCACCAGCCCGGACAGTGAGTTGCAGGTCAGCCGCGCTCGGTGGGCCGGTGTGGCACTGGTCGTCGCGGCGCTCCTGGGCGCCATCACACTCGGGGTCATCAGCCCCGGTGACAGCAGCATGCCCGAACGGGACGGTGTCGTTGGCGCGGGGACGAGCCCGATCCCGGTCGCTTCGCCAGCTGACACTCGCCTGCCGACGGCAAGGCCCGAGATCGTCTCCCCCAGGGAGGGCTGGGTCATCGGGGAGTGGTACGTGGACGTCAGCGTGGAGGTACCCGAGGAGCCACTGGCCAGGCGCGCGCTGGCGCTGGTCATCCTTCGCGCGGGCGAGGAGGTCAAGAGCCTCGCCAAGCCCAAGGTCGGGGGCCGCGTGACCGTCGCCGACGTGCCCTTGGCCGCGGGTGAGAACGTGCTCACGGCCGCACTGCGCGGGCCGGGGGGCCTGGGGCCGCAGTCAGACCCGGTGACCGTGACCCAGGACCGCGACGCACCCGTGCTCACGGTGACATCGCCCAAGGACGGCAGCGAGACCATCGACGACAAGATCAGGGTCACGGGCACGTCCGAGGCAGGTGCATCGGTCGAAGTGCAGAACCGGGCCAAGGGCTGGGATACCAAGCTCACGGTCGGACCCAGCGGTACGTTCGAGGTCGTCGTCCCGCTGGCCCGCAAGAAGAACCGCATCGTGGCCAGATCGACCGACAGCGCCGGCATGGAGCGGACGGACGACGTGACCGTGGTGCGCAAGGACGGGCGACCGGTCATCAAGCTCACGGCGCCAGCCCGGATCAAGCGTGCGGAGATGCCCAAACGCATCCGGGTGATCGTCGACGTGACCGATGTCGATGGCAGCAGCATCGAGGGCG
Source organism: uncultured Chloroflexia bacterium (assembly GCA_963697275.1). GTDB lineage: Bacteria > Chloroflexota > Limnocylindria > Limnocylindrales > CSP1-4 > JAFMJV01. The sequence continues at coordinate 31,997 of CAVONF010000005.1, forward strand.
CGGTCGTGTCCTACGGGCTCGGCGGGCCTGGCGGCACCACCGAGGCCTTCAGCGACGAGACCAACGCCAAGGGCCGCTCGGTCTGGCGCGTGGAGGTCGCGGCCGGGACCTCGCCGCTCAACCCCATCGTGAGCGTGGAGGTCATCGCCCCGAACGGCGAACGCAGCCAGGAGTTCCGCGAGATCCAGGTGTCCTGACTAGCCGCGTCCGCGCTCGGATCGTCGCTGCAACTCCGAAGTGAGTCGTCGTGCGGGGGGCACGTGCGGAGCGTCGCGGAGCCCCTCGTTCGGAGGCGTCGGACCTGCGCCGCGTGCGGTCGTGCGCGCGGTCGATGTGTGCGAACCAGGTCCGGATCGGGCGGTGGAGGCATCGACCGGCGTAGCCGACGGAGCAGCATCCGGTCCCGGGGCCGGGCCGCCCGGATCATCGAGGAGCCCACTCCCGGAGCGGGTCGCGTGCGTGGCCGAGACCCAGCAGGGATGGACCTCGTCGCCGCTCAGCGGGGGCCGAGCGGGTCGCTGGCGCAGAGACCAAGGCCGCTCACGAGGGTGGGTCGATAGTGGCGACAGCTCTCACAGGTCACCGCGGCGCGCAGGCAGGCACGGCAGCGGGACGTCTCCGGCTGCAGGGTGCGGCAATGCGGACAGCGCCAGGTCGGGGCGTCGGGAACGTCGTTGTCGGGATCGAAGATCGACATGGCCGGCGACCCGACAGGGCCCTCAGTCCCCTGGGCAGGGCTCCAGCGGGTCCCTCAGCACGAGATCGACGTTGGACCCGATGGGCACCGATTCACCGGCCTTGGGCAACTGGCCGTGGACGATCCAGCTGTCCGGTGGGTGGCGGCTCACTGGGGATGATGGCACCGACGATCAGGCCGGCCTCCTCGATATGGTCACGCGCAGTGGCCAGGTCGAGGCACAGGAAATCGCCGACCAGCGTCGTTGCCTGCGACGGGAACGGCGATGGGGTCGGGCTTGCGCCTGTCGCAGGCGGGACGGTCGAGGCAGGGCTGCCAGCGGGGGTGAGGCCCAGCGTGGATCGTGGCGAGGCGCCAGCGGATGGCGGACCCGTGAGCCCGGGGGTCGTGAGTGGCGGCAGACCGGTCGAGACCACGTAGTCGACCAGCGATCCTCGCGTCATGGAGACACCGGCCCGGGGATCGGTGGAGACGACGTAGCCCGCCGGCAGCGGGTCCTCGGCCGTGAAGCGGACGCCGACCTTGAGGCCTGCCGACGCGAGTTGCGTGATGGCCGTGTCTTCCTTGATGCCATGCACGTCGGGAACGACCACGGTCTCGACCTGAGTCGTCACCGTCACCTGGACGGACGTTCCGTATGGGATCTCCACGCCGGGAGCCGGGAGCTGGTCGATGACCTGACCGGGCACCCCTTCCTGCTCGACGAAATCCGTCTCCATGACCAGTCCGAGCTGCTCGGCGACGCGCACCGCCTCGTCCTGTGTCATGCCCACGAAGTCGGGCGTCGCGATGAGCCGCGGCGTGGGTGTCGGCGTCGGGCTCGGTGAGGGAGCCTGCTCGCCGATGCCGCTGAAGAGCAGGAACAGCAGGATGCCCGAGGCGACGATGACGAGGAGGCCGAGACCGGCGGCCATCCAGGTCCACGGCCCGGAGCCAGAGCGCTCGCGCATCGGCTGAACCGCGAGGAGAGCCGCTGACCATCTGGCCGGGTGGCAGGCCTCCGGGGTCCGGCCGGCGGCCGGGACCCCGGCGAGCGTGACCACACCGGCAGCGCTGGCATAGGCAGCCGCACCGGTCGGATCGGTGATGAAACGGGCCAGGGCGGCCGACAGCTCGGATGCCGAGGGCCGTGCCGCCGGATCGGTCGCCAGGCACCAGCGCACGATGGCGTCCAGCGCCGGCGGCGTCTCGGCGCGAACCGCCATCGGCGAGGGCACACCACCGGACAGGCGCGCCACGGCGACGGCCGCTGGCGAATCGCCGGAGAAGGCCCGCTGGCCGGTCAGCATCTCGTACATCACCAGGCCCAGCGAGTAGATGTCCGAGGCCGGGGTGGCTGGATCGCCGCGAGCCTGCTCGGGGCTGAAGTAGAGGACACTGCCGAGCGTGATCCCGGTGGCGGTGACGGGCGACCGGGCGGCCGCCTGGGCGATGCCGAAATCGGCCACCTGGACGCGGCCATCAGGCGACAGCAGGATGTTGCCCGGCTTGATGTCGCGGTGGACGAGACCGCGGGCGTGAGCGGCCGCGAGGGCGTCGGCGATCTGCTGACCGGTACGTGCGACCGCTGTCGGCGGCAGGGCGCCACGCTCTCCGAGCACCGCCGAGAGATCGCCACCGAGACCTGCTCCATGACGATGTACGGGCCGGCCGGATCGGTGCCGTAGTCGTAGACCTGCACGATGTTGGGGTGGCTCAGTGAGGCGGCGGCCTGCGCCTCGTGCCGGAAGCGTTCGACGAACTGGGCGTCGGCGCCGAACTCCGGGCGCAGCACCTTGACGGCGACCTCGCGCCCGAGCTTGTGGTCGGTGGCCCGGAAGATGGTGGCCATGCCCCCCTGGCCGAGGACCTGGTCCAGTCGGTAGCGACCACCCAGCACCAGGCCGAGCTCAGCCACCGCCCCGGTCCCCCGTGCCGCATGGTGGGCCGCTCGGTCCGGCCGGCTTCACTGCAGATCGATCTCCGCGAGGTAGGCCCGGAAGTGGTCACCGATGTCATCCCGGTCCAGGGCCAGCTCCACCGATGCCTTCAGCCATCCCATCGTGGTGCCAGCGTCGTGACGCTTGCCTTCGAAGGCGTAGCAGAAGACATGCTGCTCCTTCATGAGCGCCTCGATGGCATCCGTCAGCTGGATCTCCCCACCGCTGCCCGCCTGTGTCTGCTCCAGCTTCTCGAAGATCTTGGGCGTCAACACATAGCGGCCGATGATGGCCAGGTTGCTGGGTGCCTCGTCGGCAGTGGGCTTCTCGACCACGCCGCGGATGCGGCTGAGCCGCGGGTCCTCGTCATCCCAGTCCGGGTCGATATCGACGATGCCATAGCGGCTCGTCTCCTCGTGTGGCACCGGCATGACCGCGAGGGTAGAGCCGCCGGTCTTCCGGTACGCCTCCACGAGTTGACCGATACAGGAGCGGTCCCCGGTCACGACATCGTCCGAGAGGATGACCGCGAAGGGCTCATGGCCGACCATCTCCTTGGCCATCAACACCGCATGACCGAGGCCGAGCTGCTCCTTCTGGCGCACGTAGCTCACCTGGGCCATGTCGCCGATCTGGCGCACACGTCGCAGCATCTCGATATCACCGCGCGCTTCGAGCAGCAATTCGAGCTCGAAACTGTGGTCGAAGTGATCCTCGATGGCACGCTTCTGGCTGCTCGTGACGATGATGACCTGCTCGATGCCGGCAGCGACGGCCTCCTCGACCGCGTATTGGATGACAGGCTTGTCGACGAGCGGCAGCATCTCCTTGGGCTGTGCCTTCGTGGCGGGCAGGAAGCGTGTCCCCCAGCCCGCGGCGGGGAAGACTGCCTTGCGAACGCGCATCGATCCTCCGTGGCGCTTGCCGGGCCTGGCCCGCTCCTGGTGGTCGGCGCGGCCATCTCCGACGCGAGTCCCCACGAGTGTACCGCGTGGGGGCCCGCGGCCACGGTCGACCGGTCCGCGGTCCGCCTCAGGCTCCCTGTGACAGGCTGGGCAGGCCGGGCGACGGCTGGCGATGGACCTGCGCCAGCACGCTGCCGGTCAGCACCAGGAACCCACCTACGAGCTGCAGCGGCGCGGGCCGCTCTGCCAACAGCAGGGCTGCCAGGAACACGGCGACCACGGGCTCCAGCAGCATGAGGATGGAGGCGCGCGTCGGTCCCAGGCGGCGGAAGCCGGCCAGGATGGCCGCGGTGGGGATGGCCAGCCCGATGGTGGCAGCCAGGATGATCCAGGGCCAGGCTCCCTCGGCCTCGGATGGCTCGGCCAGCGTGGCCGCAGCACCGCCCAGGACGGCGATGGCAACGTAGCCGGCGGCCGCGATGACCGTCAACGCCACCGCAGCCTGCGGTGCCGGGAGAGACGAGTAGCCACGGCCGGCGATGAGAGCGTGGACCGATTGAGCGATGGCAGCGAGGAGCCCCAGGGCCAGTCCGCTGACCTCGATGTCTGCACCGGCGTCTCCGGAGATGGGCGCCACCACCACCAGGACCATGCCCGCTGAGGCGAGGGCCAGTGACCCCACCCGCTGGGACGTGAGTCGCTCCCTGTAGATGCGCGTGGATGCGACAGCCACGATGACCGGGTAGGTGTAGAAGCAGATGAGCACCAGGGCGATGGTGGTGCGTTCGAAGCCCGCGAAGAGGGCCAGGTTGGTGACGATGGTGAGGATGGCCACGGTGCTGATCTGCAGCCAGTGCCTGGGCGGGACGGACGCGAAGCGGACCGAGCGGATGAGCCCGAGGCCCAGGCCCAGTCCCACGATGACGACCAGGATGGCGGCGCCGAGGATGGCTCGCCAGGTCACGAAGGTGATGGTCGAGATACCGGCATCAGCCGCGAAGCGCGACAGCACGCCGAGCGTGCCATAGCCGATGGCGGCGGTGAGGACCAGGGCGGCCCCGACGGCCGCGGAGCGGTTCAGTGCTCGGCCGCTTCGCGGGCTTCGCGGCGAGCACCTCGCAGCACGATGGAGGTGAAGGGCACCCGGATCTCGCTGAAGACCTCGCTGGAGACGAGGAAGCCGGCCAGCAACAGGAGTGCGCCCAGCAGCTTGCCCAGGTGGTAGTACTCGGTGGAGCCGAAGCGATTGAGGCTATCCGTGAAGGCCACGACCATGCCGCCGGCCGCGATGAGCAGCGTCGCCGGCACGCGGTTGTTGATGCGACCCCTCAGGAGGGCCTGCAGAGCGCCCGGCAGCGAGGCCGCGAAGTTGACGCTGATGGCGATCGGTGCGATGAACAGGTTGAAGAGGAACTGGTCACCTGGCTGGCCCGGGTCGAGCGAGTAGGCCAGCACGCGCCGCTTGGGCATGAAGACGTAGGCTGAGAACAGCGCCCCCAGGATGAGCGCGAACGACCCGGTGATGTTCGTGAACGGGGTCAGCAGGCGCAGCTCGGCAGGCATGATCTCGCCGCGTGGAGCCCCGGTGAGTGGATCGATGTAGTAGCCGGGGGGCGGCAGGGTCGCGGTCACGAGGATGGCGATCGAGAGGATGGTGGCGCCACCGATGGCCAGCAGCGCCATCCACGGCCAGCGCCAGTTCTGGAAGTAGGTCTCCACAGAGACAGCCAGCGCCAGCACGCCGGCAGCCAGGAAGTAGAGCATCGCCACGGTGCTCGCGTCGGCATAGATCTCGGGGTTGCGCCGGGCCGTCAGGAAGGTGAAGAGACCGGCCAGGAAGAGGCACAGGGCGAAGGCGAAGCCGAAGCGCGTGCGGCCCAGCAGGAAGGCGGTTCCCAAGCCCAGCCAGCCCGCCGTCCAGACGGCTCCGGTCAGGTACCAGACGCTGTAGACACCCTCGCTCCAGCCGTTCGCTGCGCCGATGGCTTCGGCCGCCACGCCGATGGCGAAGAAGGCCATCCCCAGCGCCCAGACAAGCTGATAGCCACGCCGGCGACTGCGCCACTGGTCCAGCAGCGCGATGGCGAAGACGACCGTGATGACGACCGTGATGGCCGGCAACAGGACGTTCGCATCCATGACTGGGCTATCCCCGCGGCCGGCCCGCTAGGCCACTTCGAACTCGTGATCCTCGCGATGGTTGCCGTCACAGAGGCCCCAGGCCGGAGGATCCACGGGTAGCGGCACTGGGCGCATCAGCTCGCGGACCTCCGAGTGCCGACAGAGATGGAAGCCCCGGCGTCTGGCCCAGGCTCGGAAGTGCTCAGGGTCAGCATGGAACTGATGCGGCCCGGGGTTCAACGGCACACGCTCCGCCCAGCTCGGTGCAGCCTCACGCGCAACGTTGTCCATGATGGACACGCGGAAGGGCGTGCCCTCGATGGGCTCGCCGCAGCCGGCACATCGTTTGGCGTCGTTCTCGGCGAAGACGGTCGGGATCCGGATGCCCATGATCCGGCCGCCGCGGAATTGGGTGGCGGTCACAGCTCGATCGTAGCAGAGGGGTCGCCGGATCGATGCTCGTGGCTTCCCTCGGGGGTGACTGGACAGCCTGACTGGACCCTGGAGGCCATCGGGACCGCCGAGTGGACGGGGGTGCCGCTCGTCGAGTGGATGTCCGGGGCGGGCGTCCGTCCCGAGGCGGCCGAACTCGTCTTCACGGGCCACGACGAGGGCATCCAGAAGGGCGTCCGCCACTTCTACCTGCGCAGCCTCACGGTCGAGGAGGCGCACACACATCCGGGTCCGTGCCCTCATGACACCACCCGGGCGTCCCGAGTTTCCCAGTCTCGCTCGCACGGCTGGCGCCGGGCGGTCACGCTCTTCGGGCGCGCCTGGTCGGCCGAGGCGCCCGTCGTGCGGGTCGAGGTAGCCGTCGATGGCTCATGGGCCGATGCCAAGCTCGGCGCAGAGGTCGGCCCTTCGCCTGGCGGAGCTGGTCGTTCGCATGGGACGCGACACTGGGCGAACACGCCCTGATCTGCCGGGCCACCGATGCAGCCGGTCACACCCAGCCGCTGGAGCAGGACGGGAACGAAGGCGGCTACGGCAACAACATGGTCCAGACGGTGTGCGTGACGGTCGAGTAGCGCAGGTCCGTCCTCCCCTCGGATACCTGGTCGCTGATGGTGCTCTGCTGACAGCCTGATCTCGTGGGATGGCGAGGGTCACCGGTGCGCTGCCGAGACGCCGCCATGCGCGCCAGGGCTGTGCACGCCGCGGCGCGGTTCTCTATAATCCCGCCTGTTTCGATAGGAAATGTGGAGAACACCGTGGACCTGGTCACGCTTCTGGTGGTCGTGGGCCTGATCGGTTCAGTGGCACAGCTCGTCGACGGGTCCCTCGGGATGGGCTATGGCGTGACCTCCGCGACGCTGCTCGCCAGCATCGGCTTCGCTCCAGCGGTTGCCTCCGCCACCATCCACGTCGCCAAGATCGGCACCGGGGCCATGTCCGGCGCGGCGCACTGGCGGTTCGGGAATGTCCACTGGCGGGCCATGCTCATGCTCGCCGCGCCTGGGTCGATCGGGGCCTTCGTCGGGGCTCTCACGCTCAGTCACGTCGCCGCGGAGGTGGCCGCACCCTGGGTATCGCTCATCCTGGCTGCGCTCGGCTGCCTCATCCTGGCGCGCACGGTGTGGGGACGCTCGCCGGTCGTCCGCGTCTACAGTCCGCGCTGGCGCACCCTCGGCCCGCTGGGTGTCGTCGGCGGCTTCGTCGACTCGGTGGGGGGCGGCGGCTGGGGCCCGGTGACCACGTCCAGCCTCATGGCTGCGAACCGCATGAGCCCCAACCAGGTCATCGGCACCGTCAGCGCGGCGGAGTTCGTGGTCGCGCTCGGGTCGAGCGCCGGCTTCCTCGTGGCGCTGGGCAGCCAGAGCATCGCCTGGGGCGCCATGGCGGCACTGCTGCTGGGTGGGCTCGTGGCCGCGCCCATCGCGGCGTGGGCGGTGAGCCGGCTCGACCACCGCGTCCTTGGTGGTCTGGTCGGAGGCATGATCCTGTTCTACAACGCAGAGCGCGTGCTGAGCCTTGTCGGGCTCGAAGGCGACGCTGTGCTCGCCGCTCGAGTGACCATCGTGGTGTTCACACTGGGTATCGTTGCCATCGCAGTGCGCAGCCGACGGGGCGTGCCGGCGACTGGGGCATCACAGACATCGCCGGCGTCCTGACGACGACCCCGAACCGAAAGCACCACGCGGCGCGATCTGCTCGCCAGGGACAACGCCGTTGGGCGAGCGGCCCGCCAGGTGGGCGCCTCGCCCCACGAGCGCTGCCTGCCGACCACCGACCGGTACTTGGGAGCTGCACAACAGCACTGGCGACTGAACGATTGTTCAGGTATGCTTGGGACATGCTGAGCCGGGTGGCGAGACTGTACTACGAGCACGATCTTACCCACGCCGAGATCGCGGAGATCCTCGGAGTGTCCCGCGTCAAGGTCACGCGCATGCTCACCGAGGCGCGCCGGCGTGGCATCGTCGAGATCAGGGTCCAGGGCGACACGCACACGTTCGCCGAGCTCGAGTCACGCCTGGCCAAACGCCTCGGCCTCCAGGATGCCTGGGTGGTCCCGTCATCGCCGGACGCCGAGCGCCTCCGGGCATCGCTTGGTGCCGGAGGTGCCCACAGCCTGAGGGCCCTGATCGCACCACAGATGATCGTGGGGGTGAACCAGAGCCGGACGGTGGCGGCCATCATCCCGGCCCTGGGCACCGAGAAGCCGGTGGACGCACAGTTCGTCCCGGTCTCCGGGAGCAAGGGCGGCACCGGTGGCGCCAAGGCGCATGAGACCAGTGAGGCACTGGCGCGTGCCTTCGGGGGCCGGGCCCATCACCTGCCGGCGCCGGTCCTTGCGAGCACCGCGGCGGCGGCGGCCGTGCTGCTGGCCGAGGCTGAGATCGCAGAGACACTCGCCCTCGCGGCCCAGGCCGACGTTCTGGTCGTGGGCGTCGGGACGCTCGAGGACAACCACCTCACGCAGACCGGGGCGATCCTGCGCAAGGACCTCCCGCCACTCCGCTCCAAGGGCATCGTCGGCGATGTCTCATCGCGATTCTTCGACGCCCAGGGGCGGGCGGTCCCCCTGCCCATCGACGACCGTGTCATCGCTCTCACGCTCGAGCAGCATCGGGCCATCCCCGTTCGTATCGCGATCGCGGGCGGCGAGGCGAAGCGTGAGGCCTTGAGGGCAGCCAGCGTTGGGGGGTTGTTCAACATCCTCGTCACGGACGTGGAAACGGCGAGCTGGCTGGTCGACCACACGTGAGCGCAGCAGGGGGAGTGACCAGCCAGTGCCAGGCGATCACCAGGACTCATCGAGCGACTGACCGAGGTCGGCCGCGACGCCGTGGACCGGGGACTCGTGCTCGCCTCGGGTGGCAATCTCTCCGCGCGGCGGCCCGGTGGAGACGAGTTCGTCGTCACCGGCGCTGGCACCTGGCTCGACCGTCTTCGGCCTGAGGACTTCACCGCCATGGGCCTTGACGGCAGCATCCGGGACGGCGACCCGAACCCGTCCAGCGAGTGGAAGCTCCACCAGCTCACCTACCAGGTCCGGCCGGACGTCAGCGCCATCATCCACCTGCACCCGCAGATGTCAGTGCTGGTCGATGCCCTTGGCTACCAGATCCGCCTGATCACCCTCGACCACGCCTTCTACCTGCGGAAGATCGTCAGCCTTCCATACGCCATGAGCGGATCGGACGAGCTCGCGGAGGCTGCCGCCGAGGCATCCAGGGGCTGCGATGCGATCATCCTCGGGTACCACGGCAGCTCGACCCTCGGAGACACGGTGGGCATGGCGTATCACCGCGCCCTGAGTCTTGAGCAGGCCGCCAGGCTCACCTTCCAGTGCCTGCAGCTGGGCAACGACAGCCTGACCTTCCCGCCCGAGGAGTTCGCCCGCATCCACCACGCATAGCGGGGCTCACCACGGACCGGGGTCGCTGCGCGGCCCGGTCCTTCAGCGCCAGCTTCCGGTCCTTCAGGGCCAGCTGGCGGCGAGGCGCTCGCGTGCGGCCGGGATCGCGGCCGGGTTCACGACGTTGATGGGCTCGCCCGCGAGGAACGCCTCGAGTGAGTCCCAGGCGATCCTCGACTGATGATCGGTGACCTCATGCGTGGCACCGCCGAGATGCGGCAGCAGGACGACGTTGGGCAGTGTCAGCAGGGGATCATCGAGCGGCAGCGGCTCCTGCTGGTAGACGTCGAGCGCGGCACCGGCGATGCGTCGCTCGCGGAGCGTCTCCAGCAGGGCCTCCCGGTCGATGAGCCCGGCGCGCGCGCCATTGATGAGGTAGGCCGTGGGCTTGAGCAGCCCCAGCTCGCGAGCCCCGATCAGGCCGGTCGTCGCCGGCAGCAACGGCGCGTGGAGTGACACGAAGTCGGCCGTCCGCAGGAGCTCGTCGAGTGCCAGCAGCTCCGCTCCGACAGCAGCCGCGACGTCAGCCGCCACGAAGGGATCGTAGGCGACGAGACGGACCTCGAACCCGGCCAGTCGCCGGGCGGTGGCCAGGCCGGTGGCACCAAGCCCGACGAGACCGACCGTCTTGCCCGACAGCTCCCAGCCCTGGAAGGTCAGGTAGCCGGGCATCAGGCCCAGCTCCAGCCAGGTCCCGTCGCGCAGTGCGGTCATGGCCGGCCACACGTTGCGAGCCACCATGATGAGCATCATCACGGTCAGGTCGCCGACGGCATCGGCGTTGCGCCCCGGTGTGTTGATGACCACGACGCCGTGCTCGCTGGCCGCCTCGACGTCGATGTTGATCGGGGCCGCCCGGGTGTCGATGACGATGGCCAGGTCAGGCGAGCGGGCGATGACCTCGCGAGTGACCTGGTCCGCCTCCGTGATGAACACCTGGCAGCCTGCCATCCGGCCCACCAGCTCATCCGCTGTGGCCAGCGGCTGACCTTCGTCCCACTCGTGGTGGCTGAAGTCGTAGGCTTCGCTGAAGCGCTGCAGCCAGCGCTCCGAGAGGCGGCCGGACGACCGCACGCGCAGGGACATCAGTGCGGGTTCTGACCGTAGTGCGTGTGGTACCAGCCGAAGCTGCGCTCCAGCTCCTCCTGCGGCAGGTCGGTGATCTCGCCGCCCATGGCCGCGGCGTAGAAGATGGTGCGGGCCGCCTCCTCCATGTAGGTGGCCACCTTGACCGAATCCTCCGCGGAGGCGCCGAAGGTGAAGGGGCCGTGACGATTGACGAGGACGGCCAGACCGTCCCCGCTGACGCGGACGATGGCCTCCCCGGTCTCGTCGTGGGCGGGTTTGACGTACTCGGTGCAGGGGATGGCGCGGCCGACGATGTGGCTGAACGGCGTCAGCGCCGCCGGCAGCGGCTTGCCCAGCAGGGCGAAGGCGGTCGAGTACGGCGAGTGCGTGTGCGTGATGCCGCCGATGTCGAGCCGCCGCTTGTAGACGTAGGTGTGGATGCCCAGGTCGACCGACGGCTTGAGCGTGCCTTCGACGACATCGCCATCGAGGTCGGTCACGACCATGGACTCCGGGGTCAGGTCGCGGAAGCGCAGGCCGCTGGGCTTGATGATGACGTGGCCTTCCTCGCGCACGATGGCGCTGACGTTGCCGCCGGTCCACACCACGAGGCCCTGCTCGGGCAGCTCCTTGTTCATGGCGCAGACTTCCTTGCGCAGTTCCGGGTACAGCATCGGTCTGGGTCGTCCTTTCTGCCTGGCTGTCAGCTCGGTTCGCGTCAGCGACGGGATGATGACGCTCTTGATGGATTCGCCGGCCTTCACGATGAGGTCGATGCCCTCGGCAGCACCATCGAAGCCGAAGTGGTGCGTGATGAGGGACTTCGCGTCGACGCGCCCGGTGGCGATCAGCTCGAGGACGGCGTTCGTCTCGGCCTTGGTGGAGGAGTAGGCGTGGTTGATGGTGATGCCGGAGAAGTAGAGACGGTTGGGATCGACCTGCACACGCTCATCCGGATGAGGCGGCGCGTTCACGTGGAGCGTCCCTCCGGTCCCGACCAGGCCCAGTGCGGCCTCCCAGGCCGTTCGCTGACGGAGCCGTGGAGACGACGGCGTCGGCGAGGCGGCCGTCGTTGATGTCCCTCAGCGCGACCGGGGCATCCTCGCGCCTGGGATTGATGGTGTGGGTGGCGCCCATCTCCAGGGCCCGCTCCAGCCGCCAGTCGTTGAAGTCGAGGGCGACGATGCGGGCGAACGGATAGAGCCGGGCCAGCTGGACGAAGCAGAGACCCATGAAGCCGGCGCCCTGGATGGCGATGGTGTCGCCACTCACCACGCGCAGCGTCTGCATCCCGTACAGGCAGTCGGACATCGGCTCGATGACGCTGGCCTCCTCGAAGGAGACGTGTTCGGGCAGCTTCAGCATCTCGGAGACGTTCTCCGCCGGCACGCGGAAGTAGTCGGCGAAGCCACCCGGATCGATGTGCGTCTTGGAGTAGTCGGCGCAGTACGTCTGGGCGCCTCGCTGACAGTCGCGACAGTCGTGGCAGGGGACGTGGTGATGGACGAAGACGCGGTCACCCACGGCGAAGCCGGTCACGCCCTCGCCGACCTCGACGATGACGCCGGCCGGCTCGTGCCCGAGGATCTTCGGGGCTCGCGGGGCCAGGTACCACTCCATGGCCTCACCGCCACACAGGCCGCAGGCCTCGGTCTTCACGAGGACCTCGCCCGGGCCGATGTGCGGGATGGGTCGCTCCTCGACCCGCACATCCCGGTTGCGTGTAGTAGACGGCGACGCGCATCGTGCCCGTCATCGGACCACCTTTCCGTCGGTCCAGGCGCGGCGTCGAGCCATCACAGGGCCTCGGCCTTGGCCTCGCTGTGGACGGCGTCGATGCGCACCGCGGCCAGGTCATCCTCGGTGATGCCGAGCTGCGACTCCGGTGAGGCGCTCCACGCCACGCACGAGGGAGAGCGCGTCGAGCTCGTTCTCCTTCATCAGCGTGTGGCGGGTGGCACCGTGGGAGTAGCGGTCCTGGATGCCGATGCGCAGCAGCTTCTTGGCGGCGCCGCTCTCGGCCATGAGCTCCGCGACGGCCGAACCGAGTCCGCCCACGATGGAGTGGTTCTCCATCGTGATGACGCCCTGCCGGGCCTCGGCGATGGCCTCCACGACCTGCGGGTCGGTGAACGGCTTGAGGGTCGAGACGTGGAGGTGGTTGATGGAGACGCCGCGGTCGCGCAGGACGCTCGTGGCCCGCATGGCCTCCTCGGTGCAGATGCCCGACGAGAGGATGGTCAGGTCCGTGCCGTGCGAGAGGACGCGTGCCCGGTCGAGCACGAACGGCTCGGACGCGTCGAAGAGGCGCGGCACCTCACCGCGCAGCATGCGCACGTAGACCGGGCCGTTGACGGCCTGGATCTCATCGAGGCAGGTCTCCACGTCGGTGGCGTCGCCCATGTCGACCACGGTCATGTTGGGCGTGGCGCGCATGATGGCGACGTCCTCGATGGCCTGGTGCGAGGCGCCACCCGGCGAGATGATGCCGGGCAGGAAGCCGATGAGCCGGACGGGCAGGTTCGGATAGGCCACCGACATGGCCAGCTGGTCGTAGGGCCGGCGATAGAGGAAGACCGCGAAGGTGTGGAGGTAGGGGAAGAAGCCGCGCCGGGCCAGGCCGGCGGCCCAGGCCATCATGTTCTGCTCGGCCAGCCCGAAGGAGAAGAAGCGCTCCGGGTAGGTCTTGCTCCAGACCCCGACCTCGCAGGAGTTGGTCAGGTCGGCCGAGAGGACGACGACCTTGGGCTTGTCCTCGGACCAGGCGACGAAGTTGCGCGCGTGCGGGCCGGTTACGACTTCCACTCGATCGTTCCCTCTCAGTGTCTCGTAGGCCTGCCTCGTACTCGGCCTTCTCCTCGGCCGAGGTGAAGCGCACGTAGTGCAGCTTGGGTCGCCGCAGCTCGAGGAGGTTGATGCAGCGAGTCGGGTCGGTCATGGCGAGCACGACCAGCGGCCTGCCGTCAGCGGCCGGCGCACCCGCGGCCGCGAGCGCCTCGACATCGTGGCCGTCCACGCTGATGGCCCGGGCCCCGAAGGCCTCGAGGCGCTGCTGGAGCGGATCGAGCAGCATCGTGTCCCGGACCTCACCATCGCACTGCTGCTCGTTGACGTCGACGTAGATGCCGACGTTGTCGAGCCCGTAGAAGGCCATCGCCGCGATGGCCTCCCAGACCTGGCCCTCCTGGAACTCCCCGTCGCTCATGATGACCCAGACGCGGCCACCCTCCCCCAGCAGCTTGCGGGCGAGGGCGAAGCCGCCGGCCTGGCTGATGCCCTGGGCCAGCGAGCCGGTGGTGGTGTCGACGCCGGGCGAGTGCTCGTGCCCGATCATCTCGACGGTGCTGCCGTCGACGTTGAACTCGTCGAGCGCCTCGGGGGCCAGCCGGCCGACCTCGATGAGCGCCGCGTACAGCACCAGCGCGTAGTGGGCCGGCGAGAAGATGAGCTGGTCCTTGTCAGGACGGATGCCACCGTTGTACGCGCCGCCACGAGGATAGTCGGGGTTGTCCGGGCCGGGCACACCCTGGTACTTGGGTGGCGTGCATCGGCGCGGTGCTCGGGCCGAGGTCCATGACGCGCATGTACAGGGTCGCGAACATCTCCGCCGAGGAGCAGGCCTGGCTGAGATAGCCGCCGTCGTTGCCGCAGCACGTGCTCGAGCACGCGGAGGCGGATCCGATTCGCCACCCCCTCGACCTCTTCCACCCAGGTCTCGTTCGTCAGCGGCGGTCATCGGATCCTCGTGCCTCCTCGCCCGCTAGACCCGGGCGGTCATGCTGGTCGAAGCTGGTTGGCTGGATGACCATCGTACATCAGTTCGTCAAGTGTACGGATGTTCACCCGTGCCGGCTTGACGAGACGAGCACGGGGCGGCATCGTGGCGACTCCGAGAGAGGCACGACTGGAGCGACGTGGATCGAGCCGCCGACGAGCACCCGCATTCCTCGCACTGGGGCGCATTCCTGGCCCGCGTCGAGGACGGCAGGGTGCGCGTCCGACCCCATCCGGCCGACCCGGACCCCGCACCGCTGCTGGCCAATCTCGAGGCTGCCGCCGACACCGACGCGCGGGTCCCGGCGCCGGCATTCCGACGCGGCTGGCTGGAGGACGGACCGGGCCCGGACCGGCGCCGTGGCCGGGACGCCTTCGTGCGCGTGCCCTGGGATGAGGCCCTCGATCTCGTCGCCCGCGGAGCTCCAGCGCGTCTACGCCGAGCACGGGCCGGACGCCGTCTTCGGCGGCTCCTACGGGTGGAGCAGCGCCGGGCGCGTCCACCACGCGCAGAGCCAGGTGCATCGCTTCCTGAACGTCATGGGCGGCTACGTCCGCTCCGTCAACACCTACAGCGCCGGCGCGGCGGAGGTCATCCTGCCGCGCGTCCTGGCACCCTACGCGGACCTCGTCACGGACGCCGTCAGCTGGAGCGATGTCGTCGGCCAGCGGTCGCCTGGTCGTGGCCTTCGGCGGCATGCCGGAGCGGACGCGCTACGTCCACTCCGGCGGGCCATCCCGCCATCGCGCCGGCGGCGCGCTGCTCGCGGCGCGGGAGAAGGGCGTCGAGTTCGTGCTCGTGAGCCCGCTGCGCGACGACATGCCGGCGCACCTCGATGCGACATGGATCGCGCCTCGGCCCACGACCGACGTCGCCCTCATGCTCGGACTCGCCCACACGCTGGTGCTGGAAGGTCACCACGATCGCACCTTCCTCGAGCGCTACTGCGTGGGCTACCCCGTCTTCGAGCGCTACCTCCTCGGTCTTGATGATCAGCAGCCCAAGGATGCGGCCTGGGCAGCCTCGATCAGCGGCGTGCCCGAGACGACGATCGTCGACCTGGCGCGACGGATGGCCGCGGGTCCCACGCTCATCACCGTCGCCCACGGCCTGCAGCGAGCCGAGCACGGCGAGCAGCCCGTCTGGATGGCCATCACGCTGGCCGCGATGCTCGGCCAGGTCGGCCTGCCGGGCGCCGGGTTCGCCTACGCCCTGGGCATCTTCGCCAACATCGGCGAAGCACCGCTGGCCGTCGACATCCCGTCACTCCCCCAGGGACAGCGACCCGGTGCGGACATTCATCCCCGTGGCCAGGATCGCCGACATGCTGCTGCGGCCCGGGGAGCCGTTCACCTATGACGGCCAGGACCTCACCTACCCAGGCATCCGGCTGGTCTACTGGGCGGGGGGCAACCCCTTCCATCACCACCAGGACCTGGGTCGCCTGACCGAGGCCTTCACGCGTCCTGACACCGTCATCGTCCACGAGCCGTACTGGACATCCACGGCCCGGCACGCAGATGTCGTGCTGCCAACGACCATCACCCTCGAGCGCAACGACATCGGTTCCTCACGGAACGACCCCGGTGTCATGGCCATGCATCGCGTGCTGCCGCCGCGCGCTGAGGCTCGCGACGACTACGACATCTTCACCGGCCTCGCCAGCCGCGTCGGCCTGGCAGCCGAGTTCACGGGCGGGCGCGATGCGGATGGCTGGATCCGTCACGTCTACGCGGGGCTCAGCAAGGAGCTCGCGCGCTGCGGGCTGGAGGCGCCGTCGTTCGAGGCGTTCTGGGAGGCCGGAGAGCTCGAGCTGCCCGTCAGGGAGGAGGTGGGTGGCTGGCTGCGTCGGTTCCGCGCCGACCCCGAGCGCCACCCGCTGGCGACCCCGAGTGGCCGCATCGAGATCTGGTCCGAGACCATCGCCGGCTTCGGCTACGCCGACTGTCCCGGCCATCCGGCCTGGCTCCCGGCCGAAGAGTGGCTCGGGGCTGAGCTCGCTGGCCGCTATCCCCTGCAGCTGATCGCGAACCAGCCGGCCGGGCGGCTCCACAGTCAGCTCGACTTCGGGGCCGCCAGCAGCGCCCGGAAGGTCGACGGTCGAGAGACGGTCAGGCTCCACCCCGTGGATGCTGCGGCCCGCGGCATCGCGCCGGGGGACGTCGTGCGGATCTACAACGACCGCGGCGCCTGCCTGGCCGCAGCGGTCCTCGACGACGGCCTCCTGCCTGGCTGCATCCAGCTCCCGACCGGGGCCTGGTACGACCCGCTCGACAGCGACGGCCCGCCGACCTGCCTGGCCGGCAACCCCAACGTCGTCACCCGCGACCGGGGCACCTCGTCGCTCGCCCAGGGCAGCACCGGCCAGCTCACACTCGTGGAGGTCGAACCTGCACCCGAGGCACCCCCGCCACACGGTCACCACGCACCGCCCCTGGAGGTCTTCCATGAACGGACGGGCCCGGGAGCGTCGGCATGAGCACGTATCTGCTCGGGCTCGACGTGGGCACCTCGGTCATCAAGGCCGTGCTGTTCGACCTGGACGGAGGCGAGATCGAGTCGGCCTCGCGCACGGTCGAAGTGAAGGCCCCCCAGCCGGGCTGGGCCGAGCAGGACATGGATTCGGTCTGGGCCGCGGTGCAGGAGGCCATCCGGGAGGCACTCGAGCAGACTGGCGCCGCTGCGCAGGTCGCCGCCGTCGGCATCGCCGGGCAGGGCGACGGGGCCTGGATGATCGATGCCGAGGGACGCCCGGTCGTCCCGGCCCCGCTGTGGTGCGACGGCCGCGCCGCGGATGTCATCGACCGCTGGCAGGCGAGTGGAGCCCTCTCGCGACTGTTCGAACGCGGTGGCACCGTCCTCTGGCCGGGCACGCAGGCAGCCCTCCTGGCCTGGTTCTCCGAACGGGATCCAGGCGTGCTCGATCGTGTCGCCGCCGTCTTCTGCAGCAAGGACTGGATCCGTTTCCGGCTGACCGGTACGACCGGGACCGATGAGACGGATGGCTCGATCCCCTTCATGGACCTGGCCAGCCGGGCGCTCGACGACGGTCAACTGGAGATCCTGGGACTGGCCGGCCTGGCCGGCCGGCTTCCGCCCGTGCAGCGATCAGACGACGTCGTGGGCAGCGTCACCACGGCCGCGGCGGACGCCACGGGGCTCCGCGCCGGGACGCCGGTCGTCGCAGGACTGCTCGACGTGGCCGCCAATGCCGTCGGTGTCGGCGCCATCGAGGGTGGCCAGGCGATGGTGACGCTGGGCACGACGGCGCTCACCGCCGTCGTGCTGGACCAGCCGGTCTTTGTGCCCGAAGACCTCGCAGCGAGCGCCTGCCACGCGCCCGCGCAGCGCTGGTTGCGCATCCTCGGGGCGATGGCCGGGACCCCCAACCTGGACTGGTACCTGGCGGCGATGGGCGAGATCCTCGGGATCGAGGCTGCGAGGGCCGATCGTGACGTCTACTCGCTCCTCGAGGAGGTGGTCGCCAGCTCCGCGCCCGGCGCGGGCGGCATCATCTACCACCCCTACCTGCTCGGCGAGCGTGTCCCGTTCCTGGCTCCGAACGCGCGGGCCGCCTTCTTCGGCCTGAGCGCGGCGACCACCCGGGCCGACCTGGCCCGGGCGGTCTCCGAGGGCGTCGCCTACGCTGTCCGCCACTGCTTCGAAGCGGGCGGAGCACCCGTGACCGATGTGCGTCTCTCCGGCGGCGGCGCTCGTAGCCATACCTGGTCGCAGATCCTCGCGGACGTGACCGGAGCCACGATGAGCGTCCCGGCAGGCAGCCAGTTCGGAGCGCTGGGCGCCGCCATCGTGGCCGGCGTGGGCGTCGGCCTGTACCCGGACTACGAGGCCGCCGTGGAGCGCTGCGTGCGCGTGGAACGGGTGCACCAGCCATCGCCGGAACGCCACGCCCTCTATGACGACCGCTTTCAGCTGTACCTCGACCTCATCGATGCCATGAGACCGTTCTGGCCGAGATCGGCGTAGCCCGGGCGGCTACCCCGAAGCCGACGTCCCACCCACGATCGTCTGCCACTGACGATAGAGCCGCTGCAGGTCCTTCGAGCCTGCCACGGAGTTCATGACGCCGTAGGTAGCGTTCCGCTCGTCGGTCCAGCGCAGCAGCGCGTTGCCGGCCTCGGAGACGTAGCAGAGGTACTCGCCGCGCTGCCAGGCATCCAAGCCGGGGCGACCATCGGCACACGGCGTCGCGCGCATGGGTGCTACCGGCCACGCGTCCAGGGTGCGCCATTGCCAGTAGCTGTCCAGGTCTTCGCGGTCGGCGAACCGGAACAGGGCGACGTAGTCGATCGAGCGGTGCAGCTCGGTCTCGAGCTGGTCGAAGATGACCGCAGCGACGGCGCCGAGCTCGAAGGGGTCGAACGTCGCTCCGGCGGGGCTCTGTCGGTAGGGTTCCCAGCTGGCTCCCTCGATGAGAGCTCCCAGCTCTCGCTCCAGGGCTCGCCTCGACGGCACCGCTGTCGGCTCCGGCATGTCCTCCACCTCGGTCGTCTCGTCCGGGAACAGCGGCCCCTGCCAGGCCGGGCGCGGCGGAGCGTCGCCCGCGGCGAGCATCTCCCGCCAGCGCTCGTCGGTGAGCCGGTCGGACGTCGGCCAGGGGAACTCGTAGTAGGAGTAGACCCCGCCACTGGCGACGTTGTGGCCACCACCGTCGTCCGGGACGATGACGTAGATGCGGTCCACGAACCCGGTGCCGATCTCCAGGACCTGGTCGAGAGGCGGGTCGATGCCGCGCATGATGTCGGCGATGACGGCCGCGTCCTCGTCTGCAGCCACACCGAACCGGCCGGTCCGCTCGCCTGTGTCCTGCCATATCGATTCCAGCTCCCAGCTGATGCCACGCAGCCAGTCGTTGTCCTTCTCCGAGATGGGCAGTCCGGCCAGCTCATCGGTCGCGATGGCCGCGAGGCGGTCGACGAAGCGGATGTAGTCACCGAGGAGCTTGCGGGCGTCCTTGTCCAGGAGGTCGCGGCCGCCAGGCCGTCCGCGGTCAGCATGGCCATGGCCGCCAGGCGCTCGAAGGGCACCGGGTCGGGCTCGACCCAGTTGCGCACCGGGCGCGCGGGCGGACCACCGCCCGTGTCGCCGGTGGCCTGCTTGGTGTAGAGGATGGTGTCGTGCTTGAGCTCGGCGTAGGAGCCGAAGCCGGTCTGCTGGGCCTTGGCATCCCAGGCATCGCCCGCATGAAGTCGGGGAAGGCCGCGCCGTGGGGCAGCCACATCGGCTCGACCGCGGCCAGCCAGGCGTCGTAGACCGTCTGGCCCCAGGCCTCGTCGGGACGGGCCGCCACGGCCGCGCGCATGGCCTCCATCTGCTCGGGGTAGTTGACATAGGCGGTCTCGCCGGCCTCGTCCTGGATGGCCAGGGCGACGTCGGAGCCGAAGGCCGCCGCGAGGTCCAGCGGCGAACCGAGCACGCGGGGATCGGTCTGCGTGCCCACGTTGGGACCGACCAGCTGGTCGAGGATCCAGGAATCGATGACGAAGCGGGTGCCCATCAGGCGCACCGAGGGACGCTCGGGGTCGATCCGCACCGGGCGCGTCGTGGTCAGAGCTCTCCGCGATGGCCAAGAGTGTCTCGTCGTCGGTCGCCGTCAGCGGGTCGGCCAGCCGCCGGGGACCGTCGGCCTCCACGGCCGCCGCCAGCTCGAAGGGCGTGTAGTCGTCGGAGACGCCGACCAGGAAGGCGCGTCGGCTCGAAGACCTGGCGCCACAGCGCCTCCAGCTCGGGGTCGCCGACGAGCGTGCGCGAGGCCAGCAGGGCCAGGCGCAGGCCGTCGATGTCGGCGACGATGCCGCCATCCGGCAACCTCGCTCCGGGGAGCAGGAAGGCGTCTGGCCGAGCACGGACAGGGCCACGAAGTAGCGCGTCAGGTCCTCGTTGCGGGTGTAGTGACCGCGCGGCGTGAAGAGCGAGTAGTCGGTCTGCGTGCCCAGGACGGGTGACTCGGTGGACTCGGTGTGCGCCTCGATGAGTCCGATCTCCGCCTTGGCGCGCGGCGCTCAGCTTCCCGCTGGGTACACCCACGATCGCGGCGGCGACGGCCAGCAGGTCGTGGACTCGCGCCGCATCATCCGCGAGCGCGGAGCCGGCCAGATCGTCGCGCTGGCGGACGGCGTTGCGGCGCATGCCCTCGACGAGCTGCTCCAGCGCCGGCAGGAGCTGCGCCTGCTCGACGTCCCGCAGGATCTTGTCGAACACGAGGTGCCAGCCATGGTAGGCAGCATCGGTGGTGACGAAGACCGGCGTGCTGGTCCCGTACTGGTCACGCGTAGGCCTCGTGGAAGAGCCGCAGCCGTGAAGGCACGATGACGAAGCCCTGTTCGGCCAGGCGCTGCCGCGCGCCGGCCGTGAGCTGCTCGTCGACGAGCGTGCTGACCCTCACCTCATCGAGCGAGGACGGGGTCGCCGGACCGGCGTAGACCTCGCCAGCGTCGAGGAGCGGCACCAGCTCGTAGTCGCCGAAGGCGGGGCCGCCGCCGGGTAACTCGGTGGCAGCGAGGCTGAGGCTGGATGCGAGCATCGCGCCCGCGAGTGCGATCGTGAGCGACCGGGACCCCGACGTGCGCACGGCTACCCCCTCCAGTGCTGTCGACCGCTGCGGCCTGCGAACCTGCGTCAGGCACACGATACCGCTCGTGGCCGAGCCAGGCTCGGGGCCAGGCATCGAGCAGGGTCGGGCGTCGGTCCGGGTGCGGTGATGTGGCGCCCCCAAGGGGATTCGAACCCCTGATCTCCACCTTGAAAGGGTGGCGTCCTAGGCCTCTAGACGATGGGGGCGGGCGACCTCGGGGAGTGTACCCGAGCCGGCTGCTCCGGCAGGGCTGCCTGGCCCTGGCTCAGGTCAGGCGCGTCAGGATGGCGAAGATCGAGGCCGCTGCCAGCGACATCGCGGCACCGATGGCGAAGAGCCCGCCGACCAGCCCTCCGAGGATGGCCCCGGCGCTTCGCCCCCAGCGGGCATCGGTGAGGGCCCGGCCCAGGAACCAGGCCGCGATGAAGGCCATGGTCAGGCCCAGGACCACCAGGCCGGCCACCGTGAAGGCGATGTTCTGCCCGGTACGGTCGAGGATGAGGCCATAGAAGACGACGAGGCCCGAGACGACCAGGACGACAGCGACGGCGATGCGGACAAGCGTCACGCGCCCGAGTATAGGTTCGGACCGCCGGTCGCGGCCGCAAGGGATCAGCCGGCGGATAGCCGGACGACGGCTCCGTGGCGGGCCGGCAGGGTGATCCGCAGCGCACCGCTCCCGATGGTCGCCGTGACCACAGCGGACCGTTCGGTGCGCAGTTCGACCAACCCGGCAGCAGCGACATCCATCGGCAGAGGCACGTCCCAGGACAGCGGCTCGGTGCCGGCGTTGAGCACGCAGGCGAAGGCATCCTCCCCGTGGCGCCGCAGGTAGGCGAGGGCCAGGCTCCGGGCGCCCAGCAACATGAGTTCTCCGTCACGCAGGGCACGACTGGAGTGGCGCAACGCGGCCAGGTCGGCGATCCAGTCACGGGGTTCGCGCTCCCACGCGGGCGGGTCGGCCGGGAAGGCCCGACGGCAGTCCGGATCCATCAGACCGTCCATGCCGATCTCGTCGCCGTAGTAGATGCAGGGCGCACCCGGCAGCGTCATCTGCAGCAGGGTCGCGAGGCGCACGGAGTCCAGGTCCCCGCCGCACAGCGCCCGCAATCGGGGCGTGTCATGGCTGCCCAGCAGGTTGAACTGCACCGCGGTGACAGCAGGATCCACCAGCCCGCGGAGGTGCGAGATGCGCTGCCACAGGCCAGCTCCATCGATGGGGTGAAGCTTGCCCTCGTACTCCTCCGGGAGCTCGATGGAGGTGTCCAGGTGCTCCTGGGCCGCGAAGCCCAGGACGGCCTCGGTGAGGGGGTAGTTCATGAGCGCGTCGAACGTGTCGCCCTCGAGCCACTCGGGGCTGGGAGACCAGATCTCGGCCACCAGGTAGGCGTCGGGCCTGACGGTTCGACAGCGCTGCCGGAACTCTCGCCAGAAGTCGGGAGCGATCTCATCGGCCACATCGAGGCGCCAGCCATCGATGCCGAAGCGCAGCCAGTGCTCGGCGACATCGAGGATGAGTGCGCGCAGGTGCGGCTCGTCGAGGTCGAGCTTGGGCAGTGGTGGCAGGTCCCACCAGGCCTCGTAGCCCAGGACCGGCGGAGAGCAGGCGCCCCTGGGGGCGCCGGAGGCCCGCAGTGCCTGCATCGCCGCCAGCTGCTCCGCCGTGGGGAACGCAGCGAGGCCGCGCACGCCGGAGCGAACCTCATCGTGGAGGTGGAACCAGTCGCGGTAGGGTGACTGGACGCCGTTCTCGAGGACGTGGTGGAACGGCCAGAAGCCCCGACCGCAGTGGTTGAAGACCCCATCCAGGACGACACGCACGTCGCGGGCGTGTGCCTCATCGAGCAGCTCGCGGAGGGCCTCGTCACCGCCCAGCAGCGGGTCGACGTGGTAGTAGTCGTCGGTGTGGTAGCGGTGATTGGAGGCCGACGTCAAGACTGGGTTCAGGTACAGCGCGGTCACACCCAGCCAGCGCAGCCGATCCAGGTGGGCCACCACGCCGTAGAGGTCACCGCCCTTGAAGCCCTGCCGCGTCGGCGGTGCGTCCCAGGGCTCCAGCTCACCCGGCGCCTCGACCCGTCCGCTGCGGGCAAGCCGGTCCGGGAAGACCTGGTAGAAGACCGCGTCCCTGACCCAGGCTGGCGTGTCGATGGTCACGGCGCGCATCGTATCGCGTGGGACAATCGCCCCGATGTTGCAGCTGATCCGGCAGATGCCGCCCGGGGTGCTCGTCTTCCTGGCCTACGCGTTCCTGGTCCTCTCGGTCCTGGGCCTGGCCATGCCCATCGTCATCGACCAGGCGGTCGTGGCCCCCATCTCCTTCATCGGCATCGTCTGGATGCTGCTGCTGGCATACCTGATCTTCACCATGACGCTGGTGCTGCAGCGCAAGCAGGCCGCCTACCCGCTGGCGCTGGGCCTGGTCTCGCTGGTGCTGCCGCTGGCGGGCATCGTCCTCTTCGCCGACGGTGGCTGGATCATCTCCATCGTGCTGCTGGTGGTCTTCGTCATCGTCATCTGGTCGCTGCGCCGGCCGCGCAGCCGTGGATGGTTCGTGGAGCCCTGAGCGTGGCCCGGAAGGTCAGGTGCGCTCCGGGGCCGGGTCCGGGGCCCCGCTGAGCTGGACCACCGCATCCCAGAAGATCTCGTCGCTGCCGAGAGCTGAGGCGGGTCGCGGGCACCCGATCGAAGGGGCGGGCTCGCCGATCCAGGAAGAGCTGGCCGCCCCTGTGTCCAGCCTCGGGGTCGCTGGCCAGCCACGCGATGGTGTCGATGCCCTCCTGCGGGCTGCGCAGGAGGGGACCCAGGAGGCCGTGGAAGCCAGGCAGGGCCTCGGCCAGGCCAGGGGTGTCTGCCCAGCCGGGATGCATGGTGTTGAAGCGGACGGGCCGACCGCGGAAGTGTCGAGCCCACTCCCGGGTGAGCGCCGTAGCGGCTCGCTTCGCACGCGCATAGGCCAGCGTGCCGTTGAACTCACCCCGCTCGTACTGCAGGTCGTCGAGATGCAGCCCCTGCGCGTACATGCCGCCGGAGACGACGGTGATGACGCGCCCATCCCCGCTGGCCTCGAGCAGCGGCAGCAGCCCGGAGATGAGCACGAACGGCCCCACCACCATCGTGGCGAAGGTGGCCTCGATGCCATCGGCCGTGACGGTGCGCTGGTCATGGATGGCACCCGCGCTGTCGACGAGCACGTCGAGACGTGGCTCCGAGGCACGGATGGTCTCGACGGCGCTCCGGACGCTGGCCAGGGAGGACATGTCCGCCACGATCACCGGGAAGCGATCCTCGCCGTGGATCGCCCTGAGCGCATCCGCGACCGCCTGAAGCCGGTCCGGGCTGCGGCCGACGAGGATGAGCCGCGCGCCCTGTGCAGCGAGCGCGTCTGCGGTGGCCCGACCGATCCCTGACGTGGGCCCGGTGATGAGCGCGGTGCGGCCGGCCAGGGCATCGGGCCGGGGGTCCACCCAGCCGTAGAGACGCCGGCGAGCCAGGTAGCCGAGTCGCGTGAAGCTGCCCACGACCGTGATCTCGAGGGCGTCGTCGATGAGGTCGCGGACGTCCACGGCTGGTCCCTAGGCCTCGTGGCTGCGCTGCGCCAGTGCGTCCAGCTCGCGCTTCATGCCCGCCACGCCACCCTTGGCGATGCCCGCGAAGGCTCGGCCCAGGAACGGCTGGAGCAGGCCAAGCAGGCCGCTCAGCTTGATCTCGAAGTCGTACTCGACGCGCGTGCCCTCGGGCACGTCGGAGAAGGTGATGATGTCGTGACTCCAGATGCCGGAACCCTCCCCGACCAGCACGACCCTGGAGGGTGCCTGATACTCGGTGATGTGGTACTCCATGGGGGCGGTCCGGTTGCCCATCTTGACCTCCAGGGCGAAGCGGGCGCCGACGCCGAGCTCACCATCATCGAGGCGCTTCGATGACACGGTGTTGGGGTCCCACTCCGCTTGGCGCGCGAAGTCGGCTATGTAGGCGAAGGCCGCCTCGCGGGGCAGCGGGGTGGTGAGCAATTCGACGAGCCTGGTCATGTCGGTCCTCCGGTGGGCGGTTGCGTAGTCTATACAAACATTGTACCATCCTTGGACATTCGGCGGGCGTCCACTGACGTCCGGCCAGCGAGGGGGAGTCGAGAGGGATGAAGATCGCCATCATCGGGTCCGGGATCAGCGGCCTGTCCGCCGCCTACGCCCTTCGCCACGAGCATGACATCCGGCTCTTCGAGCGCGACCCCGAACCGGGCGGCCACGTCAAGACCATCACGGTCCCGACGCCGGATGGGCCGCTCGACGTGGACACCGGCTTCATCGTCTACAACGAGCCCACCTACCCTCGCTTCACGGCGCTGCTGGCGGAACTGGGCGTGGAGACGCAGCCCACGGAGATGTCCCTGGGTCACATCTGCCGGGCCTGCGATCTCGAGTTCAGTTCCCGGGGCGCCCCGGGCATGTTCGCCCAGCCGGGCAGCCTGGTGCGGCCCTCGCACTGGCGCATGATCGTGGACATCCGTCGCTTCTACCGCGTCGCCCGCGAGCGCCTCGACAGCGGACACCTGGACGCAGGGAGACGCTGGGCGCCTTTCTCGACGCCGGCGGGTACGGCAATGCGTTCCGCAATCACTTCCTCGTGCCCGTCGTCTCGGCGGTGTGGTCGACGGCGGCGGCCGAGATCATGGACTTCCCCATCGACTACCTGCTGCGGTTCCTCGACAACCACGGCCTCATCGGCTTCGGCAAGGGCCACCCCTGGCGCACCATCGTGGGCGGGTCCAAGGGGTATGTCCAGCGCATCGTGGCGCGCCTGCCCGAAGACGCGGTGCGCAGCGGTGATGCGGTGACGCAGGTCCGTCGTGGCGCCACCGGTGTCGACGTCGCCACCGAGAACGGCTACGCCGAATCCTTCGACGCCGTGGTCATGGCCAGCCACGCCGACGTGTCGCTCTCGTTGCTCGCCGATGCCGACGCGCGAGGAGCGGGAGGCACTCGGCCTGTTCGAGTACAACAGCAACGAGGTGGTCCTGCACACCGATGCGGCCATGCTGCCGCGCAGAGCCCGGGCACGAGGCTCCTGGAACGTGGACACGGTGGACTGCCGCCGGCCCGGAGAGCAGCTCACCATGACCTACTACATGAATCGACTGCAGCGGCTGCAGGTCGGCCGAGCACTACTGCACCTCGGTGAACCCCGCCGACCGGGTCGCCGCGGACACGGTCATCCTGGCGCGCACCATGACGCACCCCAAGTACACCTTCCGGACACTCGATGGCCAGGCTGACCTCGGCAAGCTGCAGGGTCACCGGCGCACCTTCTACGCTGGGGCTCACCTGGGCTACGGGTTCCACGAGGATGGCTGCCGCTCGGGCTTCGAGGCCGCCGCGCTGATCGCCACGCACATGCCGGAGCTGGTGGCATGAGGTCGCACCTGCTCCATGGCAAGGTCCGGCACCGTCGTTCGCGGCCCATCGAGTACGACCTCGAGCACGACGTCTTCTACGTCGCGTTCGACCTCTCGGAGATGGACGCCGTCGCGAAGCACCTGCGCCTCTTCAGCCGCAACCGCATCAACGTGCTCTCCTTCCGTGACCGCGACCACTGGCTGCCGGCCGCCGACGACCTGCCCAGCGCGGTGCAGCGGCACCTGCGCGACGAGGGCTTCGAGCCGCGGGGTTGGCGCATCACGTTCATCGCCACGCCGCGGGTCTTCGGCTACCAGTTCAACCCGGCCAGCTTCTACCTCTGCCGGGACGAAGCCGGCGTCATGCGGGCCGTGATCGTCGAGGTCCACAACACACACCACGAACGCCGTCTCTACACGCTCCGACCGGAGCAGCGAGGCAAGGCCTGGGTGGACGCCATGGACAAGGACTTCTACGTCTCGCCCTTCATCGACATGGACGCCCGCTACACGGTGCGGGTCCAGGATGACCCCGCCACGTTGCGCATCGCCATCACGGAGACCGAGCACGGCGACCCGCTGCTGACCGCGACGCTGGTGCTGCAGCGGGCCCGCCTGACGGACCGGATGCTGGCCAGACTGCTGTTGCGGGTCCCCTTCGCGACGCAGAAGACCATCGCGGCCATCCACCTGCACGCCTGGCGGATGTGGCGCCGCGGCCTGCGCTTCCACCGCCACTCCGAGGTGACGCGTTGACGGCCCCGCACGCACGCGGGCGCCTGGGGCGCCTGGAGCGCCTGGCCAGCCCGCTCGATCCACTGCTCACCTCGGTCGCGGGGAGCGTCGCCCTGGCGGCCGCCTCCGCGCATCCGCACCGGCTGCCTGACGGTGCAGTTACCGGATGGCTCGCGCCGGGTGTTCGGTGATCACGCCTCCGGCGCTTCGTGGCGAGATGCACATCCACGACCTGAAAGCGCTGCGGCGCCTGCTCATCGGGGGCGAGGTGGGCGGGGGTGAGGCCTACATGGACGGCCTGTGGTCCAGCCCGGACCTCGTCGCGCTCATCTCGCTGGCGGTCGCCAATCGACAGGGCCTGGCGCTCTCCAGGGGCTGGTGGCGCCTCCCGGCCAGGGTGGCTCGCACCGTCGCGCATCGGCGCAACCGCAACACCAGGGCCGGATCAAGGCGCAACATCACGGCGCACTACGACCTCGGCAATGACTTCTACCGGCTCTGGCTGGACGAGACGATGACCTACTCGAGCGCGCTGTTCGACTCGCCGGACCAGCCCCTTGCCGACGCGCAGCGCAACAAGTACCGCGCGCATGGCCGAGCTGGCAGGCCTGGAGCGGGGCCAGCACGTCCTTGAGATCGGCACCGGCTGGGGTGGCTTCGCGCTCTACGCTGCCGACGAGCTGGGCTGCCGGGTCAGCAGCGTGACCATCTCGCAGGCACAGCACGACCTGGCTCGCGAACGAATCGCCGCGGCTGGCCTTGACGACCTCGTCAGCGTGGAGCTGCGCGACTATCGCGACATCAAGGGCAGCTACGACGCCATCGTCTCCATCGAGATGCTCGAGGCGGTCGGCTCGGAGTACTACCGCGACTTCTTCGCGGCCTGCGACCGGGCCTTGAGAGTGGGTGGCCGGATGAGCATCCAGGTCATCACCTTCCCGCACGATGCCTACGAGGCGCAGCTGCGCGGCGCCAACTGGATCCAGCGCTACATCTTCCCCGGCGGGGTCCTGCCATCCCTGGCCGCCATCGAGTCCGCCCTGGAGGGCACGCAGCTCCTGGTGACCGGGGTGTCCGATATCCGGGACAGCTACGCGCTGACCCTGAAGACCTGGCGGACGAGCTTCTTCGAGCACATCGAGGAGGTCCGGGCCATGGGCTTCGATGACCGCTTCATCAGCATGTGGGACTACTACCTTTCCATCAGCGAGGCGGGCTTCCGCACGGGCCTGACCCAGGACCTGCAGATCGCCTTCCAGAAACGCCGCGGCGTGGCCTGAGATGGCCAGAGAGACTCTGATGCGCATCCTCGTCGTGGGCGCCAGCGGCTATGTCGGTGGTCGCCTGGCCGCGCGGCTGCTGGCGCGCGGACACGCCGTCCGCCTGGCCAGCCGGGATCCGCGAGGCCTGTCCGAGCGCTTCCCCGAAGCCGAGGTCGTGCGGGTCGACCTGCTCGATCCGGGGACGCTGCCGGCCGCCCTGGAGGGCATCGAGCTAGCCTACTACCTGGCGCACTCCATGGCCGGTGGCGAGGCCGGCTTCGAACAGCGTGACCTGGCCGCCGCCCGCGCGTTCGCACGCGCAGCCCATGAGGCCGGTGTGGGCCACATCGTCTATCTCGGCGGGCTGGGTGACCCGTCCAGCCAGTTGTCCGTGCACCTCGCCAGTCGCCAGCAGGTCGGCGCGGAGCTGGCCGCCCACGGCGTCCCGGTCACCGAGTTCCGCGCCGCCATCATCATCGGCTCGGGCAGCGCTTCCTTCGAACTGCTGCGCAGCCTCGTGGAGCACCTGCCCGTGATGATCACGCCGCGCTGGGTGCGCACCCTCTGCCAGCCCATCGCCATCCGGGACGTGCTCGACTACCTCGTCGGGGCAGCCGGGCATCCGGAACGCGCCGGCATCGTCGAGATCGGCGGGCCGGACGTGCTCTCCTACGCCGAGATGATGCACGATCTATGCCCGGCTACGAGGCATGCGTCGGCTCATGATCCCGGTGCCGGTGCTCACGCCCCGGCTCAGCTCCTACTGGTGCAACCTGGTCACGCCGGTGCCTGCGTCGATCGCGAGGCCGCTCATCGAGGGACTCCGCAACGAGGTCGTGGTGCGCGACCCGGGCCCCGCTGAGCGCCTTCGGGATCGAGACCACGCCCTTCGAGCAGGCCGTGCGGCGAGCCATCGAGCGCACCGACGGCCAGGAGGTGGAGACCACCTGGTTCGATTCGCTGGGCGTGCCCGGCCGCCCGGACCTGACCGAGATGAGTTCCCGCGAGGGCATGATCGTGGACCGCCAGCGCCGCTCGGTCGCATGCCACTGCCAGCGTGACGTTCGCGGAGATCGAACGCCTCGGCGGCACCAGTGGCTGGCCCTTCGCCAACCTGCTCTGGGCGCTCCGGGGCCTGCTCGACCGCGTCGTCGGCGGGCCCGGCATGCGCCTGGGCCGCCGCGACCCTGATCACGTCCGTGTCGGCGATGCCGTCGACTTCTGGCGCGTGGAGGCGGTGCGCCGGCCGGTACTGTTGCGCCTCCGTGCCGAGATGAAGGTACCTGGGCGCGCCTGGCTGCAGTACGAGGTGACCGAGACGGCCACGGGCAGCCGGATCACCCAGACGGCCTTCTTCGAGCCCAAGGGCCTCAGCGGCCTGCTCTACTGGTACCTCCTGCTGCCCGCGCATGCGCTCGATCTTCCGCGGCTCCATCCGTGAGCTGGTCAAGCGCGCCGAGCGAGCGGAGCAGGCCGAGCGAGCCGGCGACCGTCCGGCCCGTCCAGGGCGGGACGCTTCGGACGGATCCGAGGGAGCGTAGGCACAGCCGTCTTCAGCCGCCGACGCCCTCCCCCGCACGGGTCGCGGTGACCGAGCGGAAGGCCGCCAGGGCGCGCTCGCGACCCTCCGAGAGATCGACGATGGGCCGCGGGTAGGACTCGCCGAGGCGGACACCCGCCTCTTCGGCGGCGGCGACGGACATCTCCCAGGGGGAGTGGATGTAGCGAGCCGGCACAGCAGCCAGCTCCGGTACCCAGCGACGCACCCACGCGCCCTCGGGATCGAAGCGCCGCCCCTGCAGGACGGGGTTGAAGATGCGGAACCAGGGCTGCGGGTCCGCGCCCACGCCGGCGGTCCACTGCCAGCCGCCGAGGTTGTTGGCAACGTCGCCGTCGATGAGGTGGCGCATGAAGTGTCGCTCGCCGATGCGGTAGTCCATGAGCAGGTGACGGGTCAGGAAGGAGGCCACCACCAGGCGGGCGCGGTTGCTGAGCCAGGCAGTGGCCGCCAGCTGGCGCATGCCCGCGTCCACGACCGGGATGCCGGTGCGACCCTCGCGCCACGCTGCGACCGCCTCGGGGTCGTCGGCCTCGGAGCGGAAGATGCCGCCCGGAAGGGACTGTCCGACGCCGCGAGTCCGCGCGGGCGCGCCGGTGGAAGAGCAGGTGCTGGTAGAACTCCCGCCAGGCGATCTGGCGCACGAAGGGCGTCGCCATCGCCCCCGCGTCGAGGGCTGCGGTCTCCACCTGCAGGGGTGACAGCAGCCCCAGGTGCAGATCCGGCCCCAGGTGCGAGGTGGCGTCGCCAGCCAGGCCGTTGCGGCCATCGCCGTAGCCCCGCAGCCCGTCCTGGACCCAGTGGCGCAGCCGCTCCTGCGCCGCTGGCTCGCCGGGCTCGGGCAGACCCGCCTGCGGCGGAGCCGAGCGGGCCATGGCAGCCAGTTCGGCGGCAGGTCGCTCGACAGGTCCGCGGGACTGTCGATACGGGCAGGTGCCGCGAGCATCCGGCGCCGTGGAGCGGGCTGCAGAGCACGCCAGAACGGCGTGAAGACACCGTAGGGTCTGCCCGCCGACGTGAGCATGTCTTCCGGCTCGGCGAGGAGCAGGCCGGGTTGGAGGAGGAGCCGGCGGCCCTCGCGATCAAGAGCCATCGCGACCTGCTGATCACGGCGATAGCTGAACGGCGTGACATCCCTCGGTGGCCACCACGACGTCGGCACCGAGCTGAGCGCGCCACCTCAGGCACGACCTCCTCCGCAACGCCAGCCCGGACGAAGCAGGCCGCTGCCACGCGAGCGCAGGCTCGCGTCCAGCACCTCCAGCGAGCGCCGCAGGAACCAGGATCGGCGCCGCCGCCCCCCATGTCCCGGAGAGCAGGCGGTCGTCGAGCACGAAGAGCGGGATGACCACGCGTGCTCCCGAGATCGCTGCGGTCAGCGCGGGATGATCGGTGACGCGAAGGTCACGGCGGAACCACACGATGGCGGTGTCCCAACGCGTGGTGCGTGTGCTGCTCACCTGCGCTTCCTCGTTCGCAGGGATGGCTGGGGCGGCTCCACAACATTGTACAACCCCTTGACAGTGGGGGGTGTACGCTACTAAGGTACCAGTACAAACATTGTACAAACGAGTGACATGATGTCGACGTACAGCCTCAGCAGCACGCACCTGGTCCAGGCCGACCCCGAGCGAGTCTGGCGCTTCTTCTCTGATGCTCGCAACCTCTCGCGCATCACTCCGCGCTCGATGGGCTTCGTGATGCACACACCCGAACCTGTGACCGAGCCCGGCGCGACGATCGACTACACGGTGCGACCGGTGTTCGGCGTCCCGGTGAAGTGGCGCACGCTCATCGAGGAGGTCGAGGCGCCCAGCTACCTGCGTGACATCCAGGTCAAGGGCCCCTACAAGACGTGGATCCACGAGCACCGCTTCACACCGGTCGAAGGCGGCGTGCGCATGGACGACCAAGTGACCTACCAGATGCCCTTCGGCCCCATCGGCACGCTCGGTCACCGGATGGTCGTGCGGGCCCAGCTGCAGCACCTCTTCGACTTCCGCGCCACCGCCATCGACGACATCTTCGAGCCCGCAGGCGATCCGCATGGTGCAGCCCCCGGCACCATCGCGGTCGCCGGCGGCACCGGATTCGTCGGCGGGGCGATCGCCCGGGAGCTGCGCCGTCGAGGCCGCCGGGTCGTGGTCCTGTCCTCTCGCGGCGAGGAGTCGCGCGGCCAGCTGCCCGACGACATCGAGATCCGCGTGGCCGACGTTCGGGAAACCGAAGGTCTTGCCAGCGCCCTCGACGGCGTCGATGAGCTCGTCATCTCCCTCGCCTTCCCCGGTCTGCCGGTGGAGCAGCCCAGGAAGGGCTACACCTTCATGGAGGTCGATGCCGGCGGCACCGAGCGGCTCATCGCCGCGGGCAGGCAGGCCGGGGTCGGCCGCGTCGTCTACATCTCGGGCGCCGGCGCCGGCCACGACGCAGAGCGTCACTGGTTCCGTGCCAAGGCCGTCGCCGAGGATGCCGTGCGCGGCTCGGGCATGGCCTGGACCATCCTCCGTCCGACCTGGGTGTTCGGCCCCGGCGACGTGTCCCTCAACCGCTTCCTCGGCTTCGCGCGCACGTTGCCCTTCGTGCCCATGACCAACCTCGGCCGCCAGCAGCTCGCTCCGGTGTTCGTCGGCGACGTCGCCCGGCTGGCCGCAGATGCCCTTGAAGTGGACGCCGCAGCCGAACAGATCTTCGAGGTCGGGGGACCCGAGACGATGTCGATGCGGGACATCCTGCACCGCGCCCTCGCGGTGGCCGGCATCAACAAGCCACTCATGCCCGGCCCCACCCCGCTCATCAAGCTGGCAGCCTGGCCGATGCGCTTCCTGCCGAACCCGCCGCTCAGCCCGGGCGCCGTAGACTTCGTGAACCAGCCGGCCACGGTCGACATCGAGCCGCTGCTGCAGGCCATGCCGCGCAAGCTGACGCCCCTGGAGGTCGGCCTGGCCACCTATCTCGGCCCAGGGCGGCCGGTCGTCACCATCACGGACGCGTCGAGGGAGCAGGCGCGCTCGGCCGCCTGACGGCGATCAGGTCGAGGTCCACCGAGATGGTCGACATGCTCATCCCACACGATGGCTTGCCCCTGCCCCGCCACGGCCTGGGCGTCCTCAACGACGGCGCGCGCCGTTCCGCTCCCTCCGTCGAGTGGCCACGGAGTCCTGCGAGACCGGCCCTCGCAGTCGGCTCCGCACTCGATCGCGTGCGGCGCGCGCCGACCATCCTGGCCGCGATGCTCCTGGCTCCCGAGGTCGTGCTTGCGACCAGGACCTCCATCCGTGACGGCGCCGCGCCCGCGGACGTGCTGGGACCCCTGGTGGACGCCATCCACGACGAGCGCGACACCGTCACCGCCGTGGCAGCCATCCACGCCCTGGGGCAGGTACCAGGGCGCGAGGCCGTCGCCGAGATCAGCCGGCTCATCGCGCACGCCGTGCACGGGTTCGATGCCCACGCCATCTGGTCCATGGCTGAGCGGACCATCTCGACCGACCTGATCGAGCCACTCGTGGGCGCTGTCGCGCGCGGTGGCCTCGCCGGCATGCACGCCCAACGCGTCCTCGCTCGATGGTCCCAGGAAGACGGGGACGCGGTGCTCACCGCTCTTGAGGCGGCCCTCCTCGATTCCGGGGTCGTGGCATCTCGCCGCTACCTCGTCGAGACCATCGGCCTCGTGACCGGTCACCGGGCACGACATTCGCTGGAGCGGATCGGCCGCGATACGGCAGAGCGCGAGACGGTGCGGGCTGAGGCCATCCTGGCCTTCGCCGGACGCCCGCAGGAACGGCTGCCAGCCTCGATCGGGCGCCTGGCCGTGCTCGACGATCAGGTCGGCGAAGCGGTACGCACCGTGCGAGCGCAGCGCCTGCTCACCTGGCGTGGCCCTCGACGCCGGCATCATCGGTCATCCGGCATCAAGGTCGCGCAGATCCACCTTGCCGCTGTGCTCGACCCGGAAGCGTCCCGGGCGGGTATGGGCGACAGCGGTGGTGTCGCCACGCTCCTGCCCCGACTCGGCGCAGCTCTTGCACAGCAGCGGCGCGTCCATGAGGTGCTGACCATCGGACGCGCCCTTTCGAGCGGACCCTCACCCAGGTACCTCGTCTCGCGAGCGATTCGTGGCCATCGCTTCGACAGCGTGCCGCTCGAGGAGGGCGAGGGTGCCGCCTTCACCGGCCAGTGGCCGGCGCTGGTCGCCGCCGAGCGCGGCATCAGGGCAGCGCTGCTGGCCTCAGGTGCGCCCGATGTCATCCACCTGCGCATGGCCGACCCTGGCAGCCTGGCAGCAGCGAACGTGGCACGCCAGCTGGGCATCCCGACGGTCTTCACATTGGCCCCGGATCCCCACGGTCCCATCGCCTCCGCTGAACGCAGCGGCGCGCTCGACCGCCGCTCCTTCGCGGAGGCCGACGCGCGAGCAGCGCTGTGGTTCCGTGCCACGCTCGTGGGGCAACTGGCGCGGGGTGCCCGGGAGATCGTGCTCTTCCCGAGGCCTGCGCTTCGCCGCCAGCTCAGGGACTCTGACCGGGATCGATATCACGGCCGGCCCGCCACGTCACACCGTCGTGGCCGAAGGCGTGGACACGCAGCTGACCGACGACGCCGCGGCGATGGTCGCCACGGACCATGAGGCGGTCGTCATCCGCGATCTGCGCGTGGCCATCGAACGGCTTCCCGCTGAACGTCGCGGTCTGCCCATCGTCGTCAGCATCGGACGCGTGCATGCGGCGAAGGGCATGGCTCGGGTCGTCGAGGCCGTTCGCTCTGGACCAGGCGCTGGGTTCCTCGGCCAACCTCGTCATCGTCGGCGGTGACCTGGAGGATCCCTCGGCCGCCGAGGCCGCGGAACTGGCCCGCATCAAGATGCTCTTCGATCGCTACCCCGGACTGGAGCAGCGGGTCGATCCTCCTGGGGCACCGCCCCCAGGCCGCTACCAGCCTCGTGCTGGCGGTCGCGCGTCGTGGCTGGCGCGACGTGGTCGGCTCCTCGGGTGCCTATGTCTGCGGCAGCCCCAAGGAGGAGTTCGGGCTGGCCATCGTGGAGGCCATGGCAGCAGGACTGCCTGTCGTGGCCCCGTTGGCCGGTGGCCCGGCGACCTACGTCGAAGACGGCGTCACCGGGGCACTGGTGGACACGAGTGATGCCGCGGCCATCGCTGCGGGCATCCACGAAGCGCTGGCACTGGCTCGCGATCCCGACACGGCTGCGCGGACGCGCGCGGTCATCGACGGTCGCTTCACACTGCCGCGGATGGCCCGCACGCTCTCGGCCGTGTACCGCATCGCTGCCGGCGCCCGAACCCTGGCCCTCCCCGTCGATCGCGGGCTGGCTGCGTGACGCTGCTGGTCATCAGTCCTGATTACGCCTCGCACGCCATCCCCCTCCTGACCATCGCGGCTGCCTGGCGGCGCCGGGGCCATCGCGTGGTGGTGGCATCCGGTCCGGCCGTCGCACCCCTCGTCCGGGCAGCCGCCATGGATCACGTCGAGCTGATCATGTCGCGCGGCTCCAACGGCGGAGTCATCCGCACCGGGCAGGCCCAGCAGGAGGAGGCGCGTTCCCTGGAAGCGTTCTTCGCGGCGACCCGGCAGGGCATGCTGGCGACCCTGCATTACCAGGCGCTGGCTCGTTCGACCGATCTGCTGTGGCGTCCTCGCGAGGTCGCGCGCCAGACGATGCACATCGTGGAGCGGCTCCGGCCTGAGACCATCCTCGTCGATCACCTCGCCTTCGCCGCGACCATCGGCCTGCGTGCCCTGGGCGCGCCGTACGGGGACGTCGTCCTCGGTCATCCCACGGCGCTGCCGGTGGCGGGCGAGTCGTACGGCGTGCCATCGGCCTGGCCGGCTGCCATCAGCGCCGACATGGTTGGATTGGAGTCACTGCGCACCACCGCTCGGGGCGTGAGCGAGGCCTTCACCTCCGCCTACAACGAGGCTCTGCGGGCCATCTCGCCGGGCAGCGAACCCATCGACGATGCCTTCGCGACGCACGGCGACGTGGTCCTCTACAACTACCCTGCCGCGCTGCACGATCCAGCGCGGACGATCCTGTTGCCGCGGCATGCCTTCCTGGGGAGCACGGTCCGGCAGGATGTGCCGGACAGCGAGACCGCGGCATGGCTCTCGAGGCCAGACGAGCGACCCCTGGTCGTGGTCAGCTTCGGCACGTTCCTGTCCGCCAGGTCCGATGTCCTGACCCGAGTCGCGGCCGCCCTGCGCAGGGTGGACGCCCGAGTCGCCCTTGCCATCGGTGCCAGTGACCGCGCGGACCTCGGGGAGATACCCAGCGATTGGCTGGTGCGGACCAGCCTGCCCCAGGTGGCGCTGCTGGAACGGGCTTCCCTGCTGATCACCCATGGGGGCAACAACAGCGTGACCGAAGCGTTGACGTTCGGCGTGCCCATGCTGGTGATGCCCTTCTCGACGGACCAGTTCGACGGAGCCGCTGCCATCGAGCAGCGCCTGGCAGGCATCGCCCTGGACCCCAACGCGTCCTCTCGGCCGCTCATCGCCGGCAGTGTCCGCGGTCTGCTGCGCACGCCGCCGCCGGCTCCGGGCGTCATCGGAAGCCACCTGCGCGCACGACCGGGACCGGAGCTCGCCTACGAGGCCATGAGCGGAGCAGTCGTGCCAGGGCTCAGCGAGCTGAGCCCTGCCGAACCGGACGCCGCGCGCTCCTGCCCGCCAGCTGAGACGCATCCACCACACCTGGCCGCTGCAACCGTCACGCCGCAGCATCCAAGAGAGTGCGGCAGCATCTGAAGCGACTGCTCGATCCCTGCACGCGGCCGGGTCGCGGGCCTGGCCCCACCCTCTTCGGCAGAGCCACTTCGGCGGCGGGCCCCGTGGTCGCCTACCCGAGCGCAGGAATCAGTCAGGCCGGCCCCGAGCTGGGCCGGCCTGACTGGCAGAGGGGAAGGGAGGATGCGCTTGTGGGGAGAGGCTGGATCAGCTCCAGGCCAGGCCAGCCTCTGGTCGTGGTGCTAGCGGAGCGCCGGCGGGATCATCACCGAGCTGATGACGTGGATGATGCCCTGGTCGCTGGCGCGGATATCGGTGGCCTTGATGGCCGCGTCGGCGATGCGGAGCTTGCCACCGCGGACGGTGATCTCGGCCTTGCCGCCGACGAGCATCTCGACCTTCTTGCCGACGAGCTTGACGGCCTGCTTGGCGGGCACCTTGCCGTCGTAGACGTGGTAGCCCAGGATGGTCAGCAGGGTGCCGTCGCCGAGGAGGCTGTCCACGCTGCAGACGTTGCCGGGATTGAGGCCGAAGCGACCCAGGCCCGAGGGCCTCACCGAGGCGGCGGAAGGCGGCGTCGGTCGGGGCGAAGAGAGTCTTGTTCGGGGACGACAGGATGTCCGTCACGGTCGTGCCCAGGTAGTCGCAGGTGGCTGCGGTGATGAGCGTGTCGAAGTTGCCGGTGCGGCTGTTGACCGCGATGGCCTTGTCGACGATGGTCTTGCCGGAGGCGGCGGAGACGGTTGCGGGAACGATGGCGGTGACCGCCACGCTGGCCAGCACGATGCCGGCGAGAAGCTTCTTGAACATCCGGGTTCCTCCTTGAGTCGATACAGGGCTGGGTGTCGAGGTCCGGCAAGAGGCCGGACCTCGCGTGGCTCGATTGCGGTACTGGCTAGTTGGCTGCCGCGTCCTCGACGAGGATCACGCTGAAGGAGCCGCCGCCGAGCTGGCCGATGGCCATGGCGCTGTAGCTCTTGCCGGCTTCCAGGGTGATGGGGTCGATGTCGAAGGCAGCCTTCTTCTTGCCGGCGGGACGGACCTCGAGGTCGTACTCACCCGCGGGAACGGTGGCGTACTTCTTGGCCTTGCCGTAGGCGACGTTCTTGAAGATGGCGTCAGCGACCTTGCTGCCGTCAGCCGCGACATCGACCTTGGGCGCATCGGCGCTGAGGTGGACGACGCGGACCTGGGCCTGGTCGGCGACAGGGCGCGGCTTGTCGGCGATGACGACGGGGGTGATGTTGGCGAGCTCGTTGGTGGCCGCGACGGTCGTCAGGGTGCCACCGTCGAAGGAGAGCTCAGCGTCGATGACCACGGGGCCCTCCTCGAGGGAAGCGCCCGCAGGCACGACCTGGACCTGATAGGTGCCGGCGGGCACGTACAGGTAGTCAGAGATGACACCGAAGGGGACGTCGGTCAGGATGACTCCGCCGTTGGCGTAGACGTCGACGTTGGGGGCGTCAGCCGAGAAGTGTCCGACACGCACGCCAGCGAGCGCGGCATCCACGGCCGGGACGACCGCGAAGCTGCCATCGCCCAGTCCGCCCACCGCGAAGACGGTGTAGCTGGTCCCGGCATCAAGCGTGACTTCGGGGATGTCGAAGGCGACGCGTGTCCGTGCCCGCGGCGCGGATCTCGAGGTCGTAGGCACCGGCCGGCAGATCGACGTAGCCGGTGTTGTCGGGATACTCCAGGCCCTCGATGAGGGCCGCCTCGCCATCGGGGGCGATGTCGACGGCGGGCGCATCGAAGCTGAAGTGGACGACGCGGACCTGCGTACCGTCCGCAGCCGGGGCGGGATCGTCAGCGAGGACCTGCGGGATGATGCCCTCGGCGAGGCTGCCGGTGGCGGCGACCGTGGTCATGGTACCGGCCTCGAAGGTCAGCGGCGCGTCGATGACGAACGGGCCCTCTTCCAGGGAGGCACCGGCGGGCACGACCTGGATCTGATACTCGCCGCCGGGGACTTCCAGATAGTCGGTGATGGAGGTGTACTCGAGACCCTCGATGATGCGGTTGCCGCCGGCGTAGACATCGACCGCAGGGGCATCGCCGGAGCCGTGGAGCACACGCACCTTGGCCATCGCGTCAGCCATCTCGTCCTGGGCTGCGGTCGCGGCCGGGATGGCCATGACGGCTGCCAGAGCGGCGGCCGCTCCGAGGAGTGCAGCCTTCTGGCTGCGATTCGCTACTTGTGACACGTCGTCGGTTCCTTTCCGTGTAGGTGGGTGTCGGAAATGGGTCGGCAGTGCAAGGGGGAGCACTGCCGACCCATGAAGGTTGTGAGCGCTGAGACGGCGGGACTAGCCTTCGGACTCCTCGCCCTCGGCCATCTCCTCGCCCTCGACCATCTCCTCATCCATGCTCATGGCCGCATCGAGGGCCGGCAGGACGGTGAAGGAGCCGTCGGCCAGGGAGCCGATCGCGAAGACGGTGAAGCTGTTGCCACCCGGGAGGGTGAGGGGGTCGATGTCGAAGGCGACATCGGTCGTGCCGGTGGGGCGGATCTCGAGGTCATAGTCGCCCTCGGGCAGATCGAGGTAGCCAGCGGCGTCAGGATAGGCAAGATTCTCGACGACGACGTCACCCTCATCGACGGCGATGTCGACGGCGGGAGCGTCAGCGCTGAAGTGGACCACGCGCACCTGCGCGATGCCCTCCTGCGGCATGGGCTCATCGACGAGGACCCGGGCCTCGATGGAGGCCAGGGCGTTCGTGGCCGCGACCGTCGTCATGGTGCCGGCGGCGAAGTCGAAGATCGACCGGGCCGATGACCGCACCATCAGCCGGGTCAGCACCAGCCGCCACGACTTCGATGGTGTAGGTGCCACCGGGCACCTCAAGGTAATCAGAGAGAACGCCGAAGGGCACCTCGGTCAGGATGGCGCCGCCATTGGCGTAGACATCGACCGCGGGGGCATCGGGGCTGAAGTGGCCGACGCGGACCTTGGCCATGTCATCGGCCATCTCATCCTGGGCGGCGACGCCGACAGGGAGGGCGGTGACGGCGGCGAGAGCAGCCGCGGCGCCGAGGATGGTGAGCTTGTTCGTTCGCATCTTGGGTTCGTTCCTTTCGATGATCGATGGGATCGTTCGGAGAGCTGAGTCTCTGAGTCAACGGCTGGTCGAGGCGATCTACGCCCCTGCGCGTGGGCCCCTAGCGGGACCACCGGTCGTGCATCTGTTGTCCTCCTCACTCGTGGTCGATGTTGAGGGTCTGTTGACCCGATGGCCGTAACAGTACCCGATGTGTCCAATGCTTGTCAAGTGTTTGTAATCCACGTCTATCGCTTGTGCGTGGCGAAGGGCCGTGCTATGCTCCACAAAGCATGTACAGCATCAAACAAGCCTCCATCAGGTCCGGGGTCAGCGTCCCACTCATCCGCGCGTGGGAACGCCGCTACGGCGTCGTCAGCCCCAGGCGCACCGCCTCGGGCTATCGTCTCTACGACGACGAGGCCATCGCGACGCTCACTCGCGTGCGCGAGCTGACGGAGAACGGCTGGAGTGCCAGCGAGGCGAGCCGCGCCGTCCTGGCTGGTGAGGTATCGATCTCGCCAGCGCCACACGCAGGCGCAGCCACCGCTGAGTCCCGAGGCTGCGCATGCGCGCCAGGCGGACGTCATCGAGCGCTTCCTGAAGGCTGCGACAGCGATGGACATCTCGGCGACCGGCGCCGTCCTCGATGACGTCTTTGCGAAGGGCTCGTTCGAGTCGATCGTGGACGACCTGCTCATGCCGGCCCTCTCCTCCCTCGGCCGTGCCTGGAGCGAAGGACGGCTTGATGTGGCCGCGGAGCACGCCGCGAGTGCCGCCATCCACCGCCGCCTGTCCGCCCTGTACGAGGCTGCTGCGGTCATGGGAGATGCCAGCGTCGTCGTCGGCTTGCCGCCCGGCTCGCGTCACGAGCTCGGAGCGCTGGCCTTCGCGGTCGCGGTGCGGCGTCTCGGGGTCGGCGTCCTGTACCTCGGGGCCGATGTCCCGGTGGCCAGCTGGATCCACGTCATGAAGCAGAATCGGGCGCGCGTGGCCGTCATCGCCATCGTGCAGGAGTCCGATCAGGCCAGGGCCCTGGAGGTCGCAGATGGCCTCCGATCGTCCGGCATCAGCCCGATCCTCGCGGTGGGAGGCCGCAGCGCCCGTTTCGAAGGTGCCCTGGAAGCGGGTATCGTGGTGCTGCCAGACCGCATCAATGAGGCTGCGGTCATCACCGCAAGGCTGGCCAACGGGACGATCGCCAGCAGATAGGCCAGAAGGAGCAGGGACATGAGCCGGAAGACCCGCCCGCAGCGTCCGTGAGCCTGAAGCTCACGGTCCTGGGCTCGTCCGCGGCGTGGTCGGAGCGACCGTGCCGACCCTCCTCCTCGTACCTCCTGGAGCTTGGCGGGCACGCCCTCATCCTCGATCTCGGCCAGGGATCGCTGGGTTCGCTCTTCGGGCACCGCGATCCGTCGAGCGTGACCGCCGTCCTCGTCAGCCACGAGCACGCGGACCATCACGTGGACCTGATCCCGCTGCGGCATCTGCTTCGTTACGGGTACCCGGAGCCCCGGAGCATCGGGCTGCATGTGCCTGACGAGCTGCGTCGCCGCTACGATGTCTTCACCGGCGAGGCTGACTTCCTGGACGGCCTGGTCGGTCCTGAACTGACCGCAGGCATCCGCGATATCGGGCCATTCAAGGTGCAAGTCCACCCCGTGTTCCATTCGCAGATGAGCTATGCCTTCCGTGTCACCGAGCCAGGCCGGCCCGACGCACCGGGCCTCGTCTACAGCGGCGATTGCGGTCGAGCTGCTGACCTGCTGCCACTCATCCGCGAGGGCGACACGCTCCTCTGCGAGGCCTTCTGGTCCACCCTGGAGCCCGCGCCTGCGGCCAACCATCTCAGCGCCGCCCAGGCGGCCGGAGCCGCCAGGCAGGGAGGCGCCGGGCAGCTCGATCCTGACCCACATCCTCGATGCCCACGATCCGCAGGCCGCCCTGGAGGCGGCCGCCGGGATCTTCGACGGTCCGGTCCGATTGGCCGAGCCGGAGCTGCTCGTCGAGATCGGAGCAGAACGATGAGCGAGCCGGGCGGCGGTGTCATCGCCCAGTCCGTCCGCTCGCGCGTCAGCGCACTCATCGAGGCCGCCTGGGCACATGCCACCACGTCAGGCGCCCTGCCGCCGCTCGAGCCCGGGCAGCGACCGGCGGTCGAAGTCGAGCGACCCGCCAACCCGGACCACGGTGACCTGGCCACCAACCTGGCCCTGAAGCTGGCCCGGCCCATGCGCCGATCCCCGCTGCAGATCGCCGCTGCGCTGGCTCAGGCCGTGCAGGCGATCCCCGCCGGCAGCGCTCTCAGCGATGTCCGCGTCGCTGCCCCCGGCTTCCTGAACCTGCGCCTCTCGTCGGCCTGGCTCGAGGGCCTCCTGGACGAGGCGCGGGCGGCCGGAGAGCGCTTCGGGCGGGTGCAGCCGGAGCGGCCGCGCCATGTCAACGTCGAATTCGTGTCGGCCAATCCGACCGGACCGCTGACCGTCGGCAACGCTCGTGGGGCCTTCGTAGGTGACCTGCTGTGCCGCGTTCTCGAGGGTGGCGGTCACCGCGTCACACGCGAGTACTACTTCAACGATTCAGGTCGGCAGGTGCGCATCCTCGGAGCGTCGGTCGCGGCTCGGCGGCTCGGCGAGGAGCTTCCGGAGGAGGCCTACCGCGGCAGCTACGTGGACGATCTGGCGGCGGCTCTGCCTGAGGCCACCTGGGAGGCTGCCACGGCACCGGGCGCGGACCGTGACAGCATCATCGGTGACTGGGCTGGCGCCCGCATCCGCGAGGGCATCGAGGCCAGCCTGCACCGGCTTGGCGTGCACTTCGATGTCTGGAAGAGTGAGGCCAGCCTCCATGACGAGGGCTGGGTCAGCCGGGCGGTCGAAGCGCTGCGCGAGGGCGGGCACGTCTACGAGCAGGACGGCGCCACGTGGTTCCGTTCCACGACCCTCGGAGATGACAAGGACCGCGTCATCTACCGCTCCACTGGCGAGCCCACCTACTTCGCCTCGGACATCGGCTACGTCGCCGAGAAGTTCAGCCGCGGCTTCGACAAGCTCATCTACGTGTGGGGCGCGGACCATCACGGGACGGTGGCGCGGGTCCGCAATGCGGCGCAGGCCATGGGCTTCGACAGGGAGACCGTGGAGATGCTCATGGTCGCCTGGGTCCGTTTCGTTCGCGATGGCGTCGAGATCCCCATGAGCAAGCGCTCCGGCGAGTTCCTCACGCTCGACGAATTGCTCGAAGAGATCGGGGTCGACGCCGCCCGCTGGTCGTTCGCCTCGCGCTCCGCGAGCACGCCCATCGATGTCGACATCGAGCTGGCCCGCAGGCAGTCCTCCGAGAATCCCGTCTACTACGTGCAGTACGCGCACGCGCGGATCTGCTCCATCCTGGCCAAGGCG
The DNA here is from genome assembly GCA_963697275.1 of uncultured Chloroflexia bacterium. Classification (GTDB taxonomy): domain Bacteria; phylum Chloroflexota; class Limnocylindria; order Limnocylindrales; family CSP1-4; genus JAFMJV01. Next base: position 75,070 of record CAVONF010000005.1, read on the forward strand.
GCCGAAGCCGGGCTGCGACAGGCTGACGCATTCAGCGGCGTCCTGGCTGACGACGACGTCGCCGTGGGTCTGGCGAAGGAGGTACTGCGGCTGCCCGAAGTGGTCGAGGAGGCGGCACGATCCGAGGAGGCGCAGGGTGTGACCGCCTATGCCACCGAGCTGGCGACCACGTTCCACGCCTTCTACCGGGATCGTCGCGTCATCGACACGGCAGATCCGGTGACATCGGCAGGCAGGCTCGCGCTCGTGGACCTGACCCGGTCGGTCATCCGCAACTCTCTGTCCCTGCTGGGGATCTCGGCGCCCGAGGCCATGTGAACGAGGCCGGGCTGCTGCCCGGCCTCGTCGACTCATCCCGATCCGGCGTCGTGCTAGGGACCCACTCCCAGCGCGGCCTGAACGGCAGCCAGGGTGTCCGGATCGCTCGTCAACAACACCAGCGCCGGATCGGCGAGACCACCGCTGATGTCGGCCCCGAGCACGGCGTGCGCGCCAGGCAGATCGGCGACGGCTGCGCTGGCAGCATCGATGAACTGCGCGACGTCGTCGGGGGTATCCCACTTCGTCTGCCACACGATGGCCCAGCGACCGTCGGGCCCATCGAGGCTGACCAGGCGGTCACCACCCCAGCCGGCAGCAGCGTTGGCGCGGGGCAGGTCGATGGGTGCCTTGGGGCCTTCCTGCGTGCCGGGCTGGCCATCTGCCAGCCAGACGCCGATGCGGAGCTCGCCCATCGTCTGCTGCCATGCCTCCGACCAGCCGCCACCGAGCCTGCCGGCGACATCGCCGAGGTTGATGGACGTGGGTCGGTCGCGCGGGATACTGCCTCGGATGCATCACCTGCTCGGTCGATTCGGGCGGGCTGGACCAGGCGTTGTTGACGCCCGCCCAGCCGCCGTCCTGCCTGAGCCGATCGACGAACAGCCGGCCCTCCAGGAAGGGGAAGGTGTACTCCCGCTGCAGGAGCTGCGGCATGGCAGCCAGGGTCCCGTCATCGCCAGGCACGATGGTGTCGTTGACGGCAGCCTGTCCGTCGGACCCGACCGACGAGCCGGCCCAGGCGAGCATGGTGGACGTGCCGTCGCCCTGCTCGAGCGCGACCCCGGCGAGGGCCCTGTCGCCTTGGGTCAGGTCGCCGACGCGGACACGGTCGATCCCGAAGGCCTGGTTGACGGCGGCTCGGCCGAACTCGCGGGCGGCGTTGGCCTGTTCGGTCACGCCCAGTGATTCGATGGAACGTACGATCGATTGGCGGCCACGCTGCTCAAGGTAGGCCACCGGGAGTGGCTGGCCGTAGAGCTGATCGAGCAGGGCTGCCAGGTCATCCGCCTGGGAGAGCAGGCCCATGCGCTTCAGTGCGGCCTCCTCGCGAGCGATCGCCCCGAGGTCGTGGACGAAGCCGGCGCGACCGCGCAGCAGGTCCCGCTGCTCGGCGCCACCGACGCCGTCGTACGGCGTGATGCCCAGCTCGAGCTCGCGGACGATGGGGATCCCGGCCGCAACGGTATCGAGCTGGCTGATGACTGTCGGGTTCTCCAGGGAGCCGCCCTGGCCACGAGGCTGGATGACGGGGCCGAGGGAGACGACGTACGAGACCGGGCTGCCCTTGTCCAGCTCCGTGCCGGCGGGTGCGATCCTGGGCGATGACGGCACCTGCGGGCACCGCCGGGTCGTTGACCTCCGAGCGAGCACCCGGGCTGACCTCCGCCGCCTGCAACGCCGCGAGGGCATCCGCTTCGGGCAGACCCACGATGTCGGGCACGCTGACCGGCTTGGGACCCTTGCTCAGGGTGAGGGTGACGGCGGAGCCGACCTCGACCTCGCTGCCCGCGGCGGGGTCGGTCTTGACGGCGATGCCGGCGGGGACGCTGGCGTTGAAGCGCTGCTCGGTCGCGCCGACCTGGAGGCCGGCGGCGCCGATGGCGGCGACGGCCTCGGCCTCGGCGAGGCCCTGGACCTCGGGCACGAGGGTGAAGGGCGGGCCGGAGCTGACGGTGTAGCTGACGCTGGAGCCCGTGGCCACCTCGGCACCGGCGGCGTGGAGTCCTGGGACAGGACGGTGTTCTTGGGTGCGAGGTCATCGACGACGCTGCTGTCACCGACGACGAGCCCGGCGGCCTCGATGGCGGCCCGGGCGTCCTTCTGCAGGGAGCCCACGATGTCGGGCACGCTGACCGGCTTGGGACCCTTGCTCAGGGTGAGGGTGACGGCGGAGCCGACCTCGACCTCGCTGCCCGCGGCGGGGTCGGTCTTGACGGCGACGCCGGCGGGGACGCTGGCGTTGAAGCGCTGCTCGGTCGCGCCGACCTGGAGGCCGGCGGCGGCGATGGCGGCGACGGCATCGGCCTCGGCGAGGCCCTGCGACCTCGGGCACGAGGGTGAAGGGCGGGCCGGAGCTGACGGTGTAGCTGACGCTGGAGCCCGTGGCCACCTCGGCACCGGCGGCTGGATCCTGGGACAGGACGGTGTTCTTGGGTGCGAGGTCATCGACGACGCTGCTGTCACCGACGACGAGCCCGGCGGCCTCGATGGCGGCCCGGGCGTCCTTCTGCAGGGAGCCCACGATGTCGGGCACGCTGACCGGCTTGGGACCCTTGCTCAGGGTGAGGGTGACGGCGGAGCCGACCTCGACCTCGCTGCCCGCGGCGGGGTCGGTCTTGACGGCGACGCCGGCGGGGACGCTGGCGTTGAAGCGCTGCTCGGTGTCGCCGACCTGGAGGCCGGCGGCGCGCGATGGCGGCGACGGCATCGGCCTCGGCGAGGCCCTGGACCTCGGGCACGAGGGTGAAGGGCGGGCCGGAGCTGACGGTGTAGCTGACGCTGGAGCCCGTGGCCACCTCGGCACCGGCGGCTGGATCCTGGGACAGGACGGTGTTCTTGGGTGCGAGGTCATCGACGACGCTGCTGTCACCGACGACGAGCCCGGCGGCCTCGATGGCGGCCCGGGCATCCTTCTGCAGGGAGCCCACGATGTCGGGCACGCTGACCGGCTTGGGACCCTTGCTCAGGGTGAGGGTGACGGCGGAGCCGACCTCGACCTCGCTGCCCGCGGCGGGGTCGGTCTTGACGGCGATGCCGGCGGGGACGCTGGCGTTGAAGCGCTGCTCGGTGTCGCCGACCTGGAGGCCGGCGGCGGCGATGGCGGCGACCGCATCGGCCTCGGCGAGGCCCTGCGACCTCGGGCACGAGCGGTGAAGGGCGGGCCGGAGCTGACGGTGTAGCTGACGCTGGAGCCGGTGGCCACCTCGGCACCGGCGGCTGGATCCTGGGACAGGACGGTGTTCTTGGGTGCGAGGTCATCGACGACGCTGCTGTCACCGACGACGAGCCCGGCGGCCTCGATGGCGGCCCGGGCGTCCTTCTGCAGGGAGCCCACGATGTCGGGCACGCTGACCGGCTTGGGACCCTTGCTCAGGGTGAGGGTGACGGCGGAGCCGACCTCGACCTCGCTGCCCGCGGCGGGGTCGGTCTTGACGGCGACGCCGGCGGGGACGCTGGCGTTGAAGCGCTGCTCGGTCGCGCCGACCTGGAGGCCGGCGGCGCGCGATGGCGGCGACCGCCTCGGCCTCGGCGAGGCCCTGGACCTCGGGCACGAGGCGGGTACTCGTACCGGTCGAGACGTACAGCACGACCGCCGAGCCCATAGGGGCGTCTCGGCTGTCGGCGGCCGGATCAGTCTTGATGGCGTTGCCCGCGGCGATCTTGCTCGTTGGTCTGCTCGATGGTCTCGCCCACGCACGAGACCGGCCGCCTCGATGGCGGCGACCGCGTCGGCCTCGGGCAGGTCGCGCACGACAGGGACGACCACGTCGGGATTGACGCCGAGGCTGACGCTGTAGCTGACGGTGCTGCCCACGGGCACGCTCGTGCCGGGGGCGGGATCCTGGCTCATGACCTCGCCCGCGGGGACGCTGTCGCTGTAGGCCTCGACTGGGGGCGCCCGCGAGGCGCGCGTCGGCGAGGGCCTGCTCGGCGTCGGCGGCGGGACCGGCGAGGTCGGGCACGCTGACCTCTTCGACGCCGAGGCTGACGCTGTAGCTGACGGTGCTGCCCACGGGCACGCTCGTGCCGGGGGCGGGATCCTGGCTGATGACGTCGCCCGCGGGGACGCTGTCGCTGTAGGCCTCGGCGGGGCCGCCCGCGAGGCGCGCGTCGGCGAGGGCCTGCTCGGCGTCCGCGGCGGGACCGGCGAGGTCGGGCACGCTGACCTGCTTCGACGCCGAGGCTGACGCTGTAGCTGACGGTGCTGCCCACGGGCACGCTCGTGCCGGGGCGGGGTCCTGGCTCATGACCTCGCCCGCGGGGACGCTGTCGCTGTAGGCCTCGATCGGGGCCGCCCGCGAGGCGCGCGTCGGCGAGGGCCTGCTCGGCGTCGGCGGCGGGACCGGCGAGGTCGGGCACGCTGACCTCTTCGACGCCGAGGCTGACGGTGTAGCTGACGGTGCTGCCCACGGCCACGCTCGTGCCGGGGGCGGGATCCTGGGCCATGACCTCGCCCGCGGGGACGCTCTCGCTGTAGGCCTCGACGGGGGCGCCCGCGAGGCGCGCGTCGGCGAGGGCCTGCTCGGCGTCGGCGGCGGGACCGGCGAGGTCGGGCACGCTGACCTCTTCGACGCCGAGGCTGACGGTGTAGCTGACGCTGCTGCCCACGGCCACGCTCGTGCCGGGGGCGGGGTCCTGGGCCATGACCTCGCCCGCGGGGACGCTCTCGCTGTAGGCCTCGACGGGGGCGCCCGCGAGGCGCGCGTCGGCGAGGGCCTGCTCGGCGTCGGCGGCGGGACCGGCGAGGTCGGGCACGCTGACCTCTTCGACGCCGAGGCTGACGGTGTAGCTGACGCTGCTGCCCACGGCCACGCTCGTGCCGGGGGCGGGTCCTGGGCCATGACCTCGCCCGCGGGGACGCTCTCGCTGTAGGCCTCGACGGGGGCGCCCGCGAGGCGCGCGTCGGCGAGGGCCTGCTCGGCGTCGGCGGCGGGACCGGCGAGGTCGGGCACGCTGACCTCTTCGACGCCGAGGCTGACGGTGTAGCTGACGCTGCTGCCCACGGCCACGCTCGTGCCGGGGGCGGGATCCTGGGCCATGACCTCGCCCGCGGGGACGCTCTCGCTGTAGGCCTCGACGGGGGCGCCCGCGAGGCGCGCGTCGGCGAGGGCCTGCTCGGCGTCGGCGGCGGGACCGGCGAGGTCGGGCACGCTGACCTCTTCGACGCCGAGGCTGACGGTGTAGCTGACGCTGCTGCCCACGGCCACGCTCGTGCCGGGGGCGGGATCCTGGGCCATGACCTCGCCCGCGGGGACGCTCTCGCTGTAGGCCTCGACGGGGGCGCCCGCGAGGCGCGCGTCGGCGAGGGCCTGCTCGGCGTCGGCGGCGGGACCGGCGAGGTCGGGCACGCTGACCTCTTCGACGCCGAGGCTGACGGTGTAGCTGACGCTGCTGCCCACGGCCACGCTCGTGCCGGGGGCGGGATCCTGGGCCATGACCTCGCCCGCGGGGACGCTCTCGCTGTAGGCCTCGACGGGGGCGCCCGCGAGGCGCGCGTCGGCGAGGGCCTGCTCGGCGTCGGCGGCGGGACCGGCGAGGTCGGGCACGCTGACCTCTTCGACGCCGAGGCTGACGGTGTAGCTGACGCTGCTGCCCACGGCCACGCTCGTGCCGGGGGCGGGATCCTGGGCCATGACCTCGCCCGCGGGGACGCTCTCGCTGTAGGCCTCGACGGGGGCGCCCGCGAGGCGCGCGTCGGCGAGGGCCTGCTCGGCGTCGGCGGCGGGACCGGCGAGGTCGGGCACGCTGACCTCTTCGACGCCGAGGCTGACGGTGTAGCTGACGCTGCTGCCCACGGCCACGCTCGTGCCGGGGGCGGGATCCTGGGCCATGACCTCGCCCGCGGGGACGCTCTCGCTGTAGGCCTCGACGGGGGCGCCCGCGAGGCGCGCGTCGGCGAGGGCCTGCTCGGCGTCGGCGGCGGGACCGGCGAGGTCGGGCACGCTGACCTCTTCGACGCCGAGGCTGACGGTGTAGCTGACGCTGCTGCCCACGGCCACGCTCGTGCCGGGGGCGGGATCCTGGGCCATGACCTCGCCCGCGGGGACGCTCTCGCTGTAGGCCTCGACGGGGGCGCCCGCGAGGCGCGCGTCGGCGAGGGCCTGCTCGGCGTCGGCGGCGGGACCGGCGAGGTCGGGCACGCTGACCTCTTCGACGCCGAGGCTGACGGTGTAGCTGACGCTGCTGCCCACGGCCACGCTCGTGCCGGGGGCGGGTCCTGGGCCATGACCTCGCCCGCGGGGACGCTCTCGCTGTAGGCCTCGGACGGGGGCGCCCGCGAGGCGCGCGTCGGCGAGGGCCTGCTCGGCGTCGGCGGCGGGACCGGCGAGGTCGGGCACGCTGACCTCTTCGACGCCGAGGCTGACGGTGTAGCTGACGCTGCTGCCCACGGCCACGCTCGTGCCGGGGGCGGGATCCTGGGCCATGACCTCGCCCGCGGGGACGCTCTCGCTGTAGGCCTCGACGGGGGCGCCCGCGAGGCGCGCGTCGGCGAGGGCCTGCTCGGCGTCGGCGGCGGGACCGGCGAGGTCGGGCACGCTGACCTCTTCGACGCCGAGGCTGACGGTGTAGCTGACGCTGCTGCCCACGGCCACGCTCGTGCCGGGGGCCGGATCCTGGCCCATGACCTCGCCCGCGGGGACGCTGTCGCTGTAGGCCTCGGTCGGGGGCGCCCGCGAGGCGCGCGTCGGCGAGGGCCTGCTCGGCGTCGGCGGCGGGACCGGCGAGGTCGGGCACGCTGACCTCTTCGACGCCGAGGCTGACGCTGTAGCTGACGGTGCTGCCCACGGCCACGCTCGTGCCGGGGGCGGGTCCTGGGCCATGACCTCGCCCGCGGGGACGCTGTCGCTGTAGGCCTCGGTCGGGGGCGCCCGCGAGGCGCGCGTCGGCGAGGGCCTGCTCGGCGTCGGCGGCGGGACCGGCGAGGTCGGGCACGCTGACCTCTTCGACGCCGAGGCTGACGCTGTAGCTGACGGTGCTGCCCACGGCCACGCTCGTGCCGGGGGCGGGTCCTGGGCTCATGACCTCGCCCGCGGGGACGCTGTCGCTGTAGGCCTCGGTCGGGGGCGCCCGCGAGGCGCGCGTCGGCGAGGGCCTGCTCGGCGTCGGCGGCGGGACCGGCGAGGTCGGGCACGCTGACCTCTTCGACGCCGAGGCTGACGCTGTAGCTGACGGTGCTGCCCACGGCGCACGCTCGTGCCGGGGGCGGGATCCTGGCTCATGACCTCGCCCGCGGGGACGCTGTCGCTGTAGGCCTCGGTCGGGGGCCCCCGCGAGGCGCGCGTCGGCGAGGGCCTGCTCGGCGTCCGCGGCGGGACCGGCGAGGTCGGGCACGCTGACCTCTTCGACGCCGAGGCTGACGCTGTAGCTGACGGTGCTGCCCACGGCCACGCTCGTGCCGGGGGCGGGATCCTGGCTCATGACCTCGCCCGCGGGGACGCTGTCGCTGTAGGCCTCGGTCGGGGGCGCCCGCGAGGCGCGCGTCGGCGAGGGCCTGCTCGGCGTCCGCGGCGGGACCGGCGAGGTCGGGCACGCTGACCTCTTCGACGCCGAGGCTGACGCTGTAGCTGACGGTGCTGCCCACGGGCACGCTCGTGCCGGGGGCGGGATCCTGGCTCATGACCTCGCCCGCGGGGACGCTGTCGCTGTAGGCCTCGGTCGGGGCCGCCCGCGAGGCGCGCGTCGGCGAGGGCCTGCTCGGCGTCCGCGGCGGGACCGGCGAGGTCGGGCACGCTGACCTCTTCGACGCCGAGGCTGACGCTGTAGCTGACGGTGCTGCCCACGGGCACGCTCGTGCCGGGGGCGGGATCCTGGCTCATGACCTCGCCCGCGGGGACGCTGTCGCTGTAGGCCTCGGTCGGGGCGCCCCGCGAGGCGCGCGTCGGCGAGGGCCTGCTCGGCGTCCGCGGCGGGACCGGCGAGGTCGGGCACGCTGACCTCTTCGACGCCGAGGCTGACGCTGTAGCTGACGGTGCTGCCCACGGGCACGCTCGTGCCGGGGGCGGGACCTGGCTCATGACCTCGCCCGCGGGGACGCTGTCGCTGTAGGCCTCGGTCGGGGCCCCCGCGAGGCGCGCGTCGGCGAGGGCCTGCTCGGCGTCCGCGGCGGGACCGGCGAGGTCGGGCACGCTGACCTCTTCGACGCCGAGGCTGACGCTGTAGCTGACGGTGCTGCCCACGGGCACGCTCGTGCCGGGGGCGGGATCCTGGCTCATGACCTCGCCCGCGGGGACGCTGTCGCTGTAGGCCTCGGTCGGGGCCCCCGCGAGGCGCGCGTCGGCGAGGGCCTGCTCGGCGTCCGCGGCGGGACCGGCGAGGTCGGGCACGCTGACCTCTTCGACGCCGAGGCTGACGCTGTAGCTGACGGTGCTGCCCACGGGCACGCTCGTGCCGGGGGCGGGATCCTGGCTCATGACCTCGCCCGCGGGGACGCTGTCGCTGTAGGCCTCGGTCGGGGCCCCCGCGAGGCGCGCGTCGGCGAGGGCCTGCTCGGCGTCCGCGGCGGGACCGGCGAGGTCGGGCACGCTGACCTCTTCGACGCCGAGGCTGACGCTGTAGCTGACGGTGCTGCCCACGGGCACGCTCGTGCCGGGGGCGGGATCCTGGCTCATGACCTCGCCCGCGGGGACGCTGTCGCTGTAGGCCTCGGTCGGGGCCCCCGCGAGGCGCGCGTCGGCGAGGGCCTGCTCGGCGTCCGCGGCGGGACCGGCGAGGTCGGGCACGCTGACCTCTTCGACGCCGAGGCTGACGCTGTAGCTGACGGTGCTGCCCACGGGCACGCTCGTGCCGGGGGCGGGATCCTGGGCTCATGACCTCGCCCGCGGGGACGCTGTCGCTGTAGGCCTCGGTCGGGGGCCCCCGCGAGGCGCGCGTCGGCGAGGGCCTGCTCGGCGTCCGCGGCGGGACCGGCGAGGTCGGGCACGCTGACCTCTTCGACGCCGAGGCTGACGCTGTAGCTGACGGTGCTGCCCACGGGCACGCTCGTGCCGGGGGCGGGATCCTGGCTCATGACCTCGCCCGCGGGGACGCTGTCGCTGTAGGCCTCGATCGGGGCGCCCGCGAGGCGCGCGTCGGCGAGGGCCTGCTCGGCGTCGGCGGCGGGACCGGCGAGGTCGGGCACGCTGACCTCTTCGACGCCGAGGCTGACGGTGTAGCTGACGCTGCTGCCCACGGCCACGCTCGTGCCGGGGGCGGGATCCTGGGCCATGACCTCGCCCGCGGGGACGCTCTCGCTGTAGGCCTCGACGGGGGCGCCCGCGAGGCGCGCGTCGGCGAGGGCCTGCTCGGCGTCGGCGGCGGGACCGGCGAGGTCGGGCACGCTGACCTGCTCGGGTGCGATCGCCACAGAGAGGATCACGGTGGATCCGACTGGGAGGACCGTCCCAGCAGGTGGTTCCTGGTCAAGGATGGTATTCGGCTCAGCCTCTGTCGTCTCGACCGATATGGTTTCGACCAGCAGGCCGATGTCTTCCGCTGCAGCTCACGGCAGCTTCGAGCGACATGCCGATGAAGTCTGGGGTGTCCACGGGGGCCGGGCCGGTGGAGACGACGTAGGCGACCGCGGAGCCGGGGGCCACCTCGCTGGCGGCCGCCGGATCGGAGCTGATGACGTGGCCCGCGACGATGCTGTCGCTGGCGGCCTCGCTGCGGGTGCCGGGCACCAGCCCGGCCTCGATCAGGGCGGCGATGGCCGCGGCCTCGGGCCGGTCGACCAGGTCGGGCACGGCCACGGGGGCCGGGCCGGTGGAGACGACGTAGGCGACCGCGGAGCCGGGGGCCACCTCGCTGGCGGCCGCCGGATCGGAGCTGATGACGTGGCCCGCGACGATGCTGTCGCTGGCGGCCTCGCTGCGGGTGCCGGGCACCAGGCCGGCCTCGATCAGGGCGGCGATGGCCGCGGCCTCGGGCCGGTCGACCAGGTCGGGCACGGCCACGGGGGCCGGGCCGGTGGAGACGACGTAGGCGACCGCGGAGCCGGGGGCCACCTCGCTGGCGGCCGCCGGATCGGAGCTGATGACGTGGCCCGCGACGATGCTGTCGCTGGCGACCTCGCTGCGGGTGCCGGGCACCAGGCCGGCCTCGATCAGGGCGGCGATGGCCGCGGCCTCGGGCCGGTCGACCAGGTCGGGCACGGCCACGGCTGACAACGGGACAGCGACCGAGAGCTCGATGAGGGTACCCGGTGGGACAGCTTCTCCGGGAGGAGGTTCTTGCCCGATGACGGTGTTCGGCGCGAAATCGTCGGTCTCGACCGGGTTAGCTCGAACGACCAGCCCATAGTCTTCGGCCGTGAGCTCGGCGTCCACGAGGTCCAGGCCCTGGAAGTCGGGCGTGTCAACCATCGCTTCGGCGGAAGGGCTGGCACTCGGGACCGCCGTGACGACCGGTGATGGCGACAGCGAGGCGTCGACATCGGTCCCCGAATCGAACGGTCGGAAGAGGATGAGCACGATGGCCAGGGCCACGATGAACGCGCCGACCAGGATGCCGCCCACGAGGAGCACAGGCGTCCCTTCGTCGGAAGGCTCGCCGTCCTCAGGTGGGAGCGGTGGCTCTTCGGGCGGCTCGAGCGTGACTTCAGGCTTGGCAGCCAGCGCAGCAAGCGCGGCCTCGGTGGCCTCCGGATCGGGCGCCACGGGTGTGGTCGTCCAGGCAGGGACGCCGGCGACCGCGGCAGCCGCCGCTACCTCATCCGCAGCGGCGACCCCACCGTCCGCGTCGACAGGTCCGAGATCCTCGGCCTCGTCCTCGGTCGTGTCAGACAGGGACCCCTCAGCCGTCCCCGCGGTCTCGTCTGGCGGCTCTGCTTCGGCCGCGGCTTCAGCGGCCGGTCCCGCTTCGCCTGAGTCCGTGGCTGCGACAGTCTCGGTGTCGCCGGCCGGGACCTCCGGATCCACCTGGACAGGCTGCTCGGGGGTAGCCTCGGCTTCCCCGGGATCCGCTGCTGTCGAGGAGGTGTCAGTGGATGCAGTGGGTTCGCCGGTATCCGGCCGCTGATCGGTCATGGCAGGCGGACCTTACGAGAGACTGCGGGAGAGTGCCAGCATCCTGGCTGACGCATCGTGGCCGTTGCCGACGCAGGTATCCGATTCTTCATCGTCCGCCGCTCCTCGCTTCACGCGTCTGGGCCGTGCGGTCAGGTATCGAGAGCCAGCGCCGACTGCACAGCGCCCAACGTCCCCCCGCTATCGGCTATCAAGACGAGTACTGGAGAGGATAGCCCTCCGCTGATGTCGACATCTGCCACGGCATGGGCGGCAGGCAGGTCCTTGACGGCATCACGGGCGGCCTCACGGAACTCCCTGGCATCCGAGCGCGTGTCCCAGTCGGTCTGCCACACGATGGCCCAGGAACCGTCCGGACCATCCAGGCTCAGCAAGCGGTCGCCACCCCACCCGGCTGCCGCCTCCGCGCGAGGAAGTTGTGCCGGGAGGACCGGGAAGAGCGCCCGGGCCTTGCGGCCGTCGGCCACCCAGACACCGATCTGCATCTCACCGAAGGTCTGCTCGTACGAAGTGGACCAGCCGGGTCCGAGCAGTGCCGCCACATCGGGCAGGACGATGTCGACCGGAACCTCGTCAGGGTAGAGCTCGGGATGGAGGATCTGCTCGGTAGAGACCGGTTGTGCCTCCCAGACAGCATCCACGGCGGCCCAGTCCCCACGGCCGCGGATGGCGTTGACGAAGGCGAAGCCATCGATGTAGGGGAACTCGAGCTGACGGCGCAGGATGTCCGGGACGCGTCGCAGCTGTCTGGCCTCGCGGCTCGTCAGCGCGCTGGCCGAGACCGCCAACAGATCGGCCAGTTTCAGCTCTCGCGCCGCCCAGTCATACATGACTGCGGTGGCGTCGCCCTCGACGAGCGCCTGCTGAGCCAGGATGGCGTCGGAGCGATCGAGTTCCTTGATGCGGCCGCCCTCCAGGTCCCACCGAGCGTCCTGGAGCGCATGTCCGTACTCGTGGGCCACCACGATCGACTCGAGGCTGCCGATCTTGCGGGTAGGGCCGATGAGCGAGAAGGTGTCCGATCGCGGATCGTAGTAGGCCAGTACCTGGCTGTCGTATAGCGAGAAGATGAGCTCTGCGAGATCCTGGTCAGCATCGATCAGACCCAGGCGCGTGAAGGCGTCGTCTTCGGCCGTGACGTAGGCCTCGGTGTACTCCTCGCGAAAGAGCTGCTCCAGCTCCGCCCGAAAGACCTCGGGGTCGACGACGCGGTAGCTGACCCCTTCGGCAGGCGGAAGACCGCGGACAGGATGCACCTCATCGATCACGTCGACGATCTTGTCGACCATCTTCTGATCGAGGCCGTCCGGGAGCGGGGCGGTGTCGCCAGCGGCGGGCACGACGTCTGGCGTCGGCGAGGCGTCCTCAGCTCGGGTCGCACCTCCCGGAAGGATGGTGAGCAGGAGCAGGGCCAGCACGCAAGTGGCGAGGCGGATGCGGTGCCAGCGCATCGTCGCACTGGAATCACGGGATGTCATAGCCAGGCATTCTGACAGGCCGTCGCAGAGGGCGGTCCTGGCCATGCTGTCAGGCCCCCGCGCACGCAGCCGGCGCTCCACGGCGACAGCCATCGACATGTCAGCAGGTATGCGTTTCTTCATCGTTCGAGGGCTGGTGCCTTCACGCACGAACGGTACTGTTCTCCCACGGAACCGTGAAGCATCCCTTCCAGTTCCCTCTCCCTCCCTCTTGGAGCGAGGGGCGCCGATTGGGCAGGCGCCCCTCGCTCCCTCTTTCTGGCTCCACGTGTGGCACCATCCGTGACCATGGAGATCACCTGGTTCGGCGGCTCATGTGTGCGACTCAAGGGACGCGAGGGGGTGGTCGTCGCTGATCCGTTCCGCTCCATCGCCGGACCCACCGGTCGCGGCCTGACCGCGGACATCATCTCGTTCGGCCACGCTGATGATACGGCCCTGACCGGGCGCGGCAGCAAGGTCAAGACCGAGGTGGCATCACGCCAGCTCGGCGTCGTCGTGCCCACCTCCCTGCAGTCCGCCTACGTCCTGGACTCCCCGGGCGAGTACGAGGTCCACGACATCATGGTCACGGGTGTGCGCACCTTCCGCGATGCCGACCGGGGGCAGTCACGTGGCCTGAGCACGGCGTTCGTCTACGAGCTCGACGGTATCTACGCCGCGCATCTCGGAGACATCGGTCATCTCCTGGATCAGGACGCCATCCGCGAGATCGGCCATGTCGACATCCTTTGTCTTGGCATCGGTCCCCAGCTGGGCGCGGCCCATGCGGCTGAGATCGTCACGCAGCTGGATGCCTCGATGGTGGTGCCGCTGCCGTTGAGCGAAGCGGATGCGACACCCGATGGCCACCTCGCCAGGTTCCTCAAGGAGATGAGCGTCATCGACCCACAGCCGGTCCCGAAGCTGAACGCGACCATCTCCTCGCTGCCCAGCGAGACCACGGTGGTCCTCCTGGAGCAGCGCGGCAAGGGCTGAGCCCGGCCGCGAGGGCAGCGACAGCTCGTCCTGACGGTCACGCCGGAGCAGACCCCGGACGGGCAGGGCTCAGTGTGCTGCCCGCAAGGCAGCCAGGCGCAACTCCAGGGCTGCGCTCGGATCGAATCGCCGGATCCGTAGCCATCGCGCTGCCTCGGTGATGCGCTCCGCGATGGACTTTCCGGTGGCCACACCGATGTGATCTGCGACCTCCGTGAGCGCCGCCGCTGGCGCCAGGCCGACGAGCTCCGAATCCAGCACGCTGACGTTCTCCCGCTGCACCAGCTGGTTGACCGTCTCCCACACTCGCCAGAGGGGTGTCCTGCTGTGGTCGAGGATATTCATCGAGAGCTGCGCACAGCCCTGGGAGGCGAGATACAGGCCCAGTGCCTGGACGGCAGGTAGGCCGCCGTCCCGCTCTCGCACCCTGGTGGCAAGGCGCCTGGCCACGGCGGTGTCGGTCGTGGAGAGCTGGATATTGAATGCGATCAGGAACGGTCTCGCCCCGACGGCCGTGGCGCCGGCGGTCGGATGCGGTTGCCGTGGGCCAAAGTCTGGCTCATGGCCCGGTTCGCGCATCACGCTGGCCAGGCCCGCGAACCCCGGGCGGCGGATGGCGGCCAGACCGCGACGCTCGGAACGGAGTGCCGCCTCGCCGTAGAGGTAGACGGGCAGTCCGAAGCGATCGGCCACCACCTCCGCGAATCGGCGCGCGCCCTCAACGCATCGGGCCATGGTGGTGTCTCCGAGCGGCACGAAGGGGACGACGTCCACGGCCCCGATGCATGGATGCTCACCGTGATGCTCGCGCATGTCGATGGACTCGACGGCCAGTCCGACCATGGCTTCCATGGCAGACATCACCCGGCCGGGATAGCCCGCGATGGTGAAGACGCTGCGCTGGTGGTCGGCATCGGCGCTGGTGTCGAGCAGCCACGCGCCAGGGTGGCTCCTGATGGCCTCGGCGATGCTGTCGAAGGTCTCCTGCCTGGATCCCTCGCTGAGATTGGGGACACACTCGACGAGCTCTTCCATGGCGAACGATGCTAGCTCAGTCGACCGCTGCGGCGGATCCCTTGCCGGCGGGCCTGCCAACCCAAGGGTCGGAGGAGTCAGGCCGATCCGGGCCGCCGGTCGCCGGTAGGACGACCGGCTTGCGACCGAACGCCACGGTCTCGACGTCACGCAAGCTGACGCTGACCTGGTCCCCGAGTCCTAGGTGACGCACCCGGCTGCCGGCCTCGACCCACAATCGTTCGCCGTCCCCGGCGCGCAGCTCCAGCAGGATCTCCGATCCGGAGAAGCGCCGGTCGGTGACCTGCCAGTCATCTGGCGAGGCGGGGCCGTCGGGTGCTTCCTCGATGCTGAAGTGCTCGGGCCGCAACAGGCACAGGGCATGACCGCTCGGGCGGCGATCAGCAGGGCCGATCAGGCGCACCGTGCCGAACCTCGTCACCGCCAGCCCGGCCGCGACCTCCGCTCCCACAAGGTTGGAGACACCGATGAAGGTGGCTACATAGGGCGTGGCCGGTTCCGCGTAGATGATCTCCGGAGCAGCCACCTGCAGGACGCGGCCGCGGGTCATCACGGCCACCCGGTCGGCGATCGTAAGCGCCTCACCCTGGTCATGGGTCACGAAGATGGCACTCTGGCGTGCCTCGCGCAGGATCTGCCTGACCTCAGCGCGCAGCTGGGTGCGCATGGCCTGATCGAGCGACGAGAACGGCTCATCGAGGAGCAGCACATCGGGTCGAGGTGCCAGCGCCCTCGCCAGCGCGACCCGCTGCTGCATGCCTCCCGAAAGCTCGTGCGGCATTCGGGCCGCGTCGGCGCTCAGGCCCACCATCTCGAGTAGCTCGTCGGTGCGGACACGATGGTCAGGGTCCCGCCGGATGCCGAAGGCGATGTTCTGGCGCGCTGAGAGATGCGGGAAGAGGGCCAGATCCTGGAACACGAGACCGACTCGACGACGCTCGGGAGGGACGATCGACGACGGCGAGGCGACGCGCCGGCCGTCGATCTCGATGGTGCCCGCGTCTGGACGTTCGAAGCCGGAGATGAGCCGGAGGCAGGTCGTCTTGCCACACCCCGAGGGCCCGAGCAGGGCCAGCAGCGAACCGGTCTCCAGCTCTAGGCTGATGTCATCCAGCGCCAGTACGTCAGCGTAGGACTTGCGGACACCGACGAGGCGAACCGCGATCTGGCTCATGCCGTCACCTCCCCGCGACGCATCAGCAGGGCGACGGACAGCAGGGAGACCAGCAGCAGCAGGGCGGCCGGCATGGCTGCCTGACCGTAGAACGCATCCCGCGCCGCATCCCAGAGCTCGATGGCCAGCGTCCGGAACCCGGCGGGAGCCAACAGGAGCGTGAGCGGCAACTCCTTGAGCGCCGACAGGAACACCAGGGCGGCTCCTGCCGCCAGGCCTGGCCTGAGCAAGGGCAGAGCGATGGTCCGCAGCACCCCGAGCGGTCCTTCACCCAGCGATCGCGCCGCCTCGAGCGTTCGTGGCGAGACCTGCAGCATCGGCCCGCGCAGGGCTCCGACCGCCTGGACCAGGAAGCGCAATGCGACGGCGAAGATGAGGGCCACGAGGGTCTGGTACAGCGACGGAACCGCGTTGAGCGTGAAGAACACGATAGCCAGCGCCAAGCTGATGCCGGGGATCGCGTAGACCAGGTAGAGCAGTCGCTCCGTGAACGCGGCCGAGCGGCCGGGAAAGTGGACGACAAGACGCGCCAGGGGCAGGGCTGCCCCGGTGGCGAGCACGGCCGCCCCGGTCGCCAGGAGCAGCGAGTCGTGCAGGGCCTCCCACGCGCCATCGACGTCGAGGGCCTGGCCGAGGTTGCCCCTGAGCCAGTCGGCGATGGTCACACTGGGGATCCCCAGCGCGAGCGCGGTCACTGCGGCACACAGCCCGACGGCGGGCCAGCGCCACGCTCCCAACCGCACCGTCCGCGGCCGACGGCGCCGGCCATGTGGCACATGCAGGGCCGCGCGACGCCGCACTCGCGCTTCGGTCCACACCAGGGTCATGGCCAGGACCAGCAGGAAGAGTGCGAGGATGGCCGCGGCTGAGCGGTCGAACGAGAAACGGTACTGCGAGTAGATGGCCGTCGCCAGGGTGTCATAGCGCAGAATGGAGACAGCTCCGAAGTCGGAGATGGCGTAGAGACAGGCAAGCAGTGCTCCGGCACCCAGAGCCGGCAGGACGACGGGCAGGATGGCGGTCCGGGCTGCTCCCCAGGGGCCGCGCCCCAGCGAGCGCGCCGCTTCTTCCGTTGCCGGATCGAGACGCATCAGCGCGGCCCGCGCGGAGATGACGACGTAGGGCATCGTGGCCAGCGTGAGCACCAGCGTGGCGCCACCGAAGCCGTACGCACTCAGGGGCGGGATCGCCATGACGGGCTCGAGCAGGCTGGCCACCCAGCCACGCGGCGCGAGGGCAGCCACGAACGAGAACGCCAGGAGATAGGAGGGGATCGCCAGTGGTACGACGGTCAGGATCGACCAGGCGCGCCGTGCCGGCAGGTCCGTGCGCACCGTCAACCAGGCCAGCGGCAGGCCGAGGCTGGTGGCAGCGATCGTGACGGCGAGGCCCAGCGCAAGAGTCGAGACGAGCAGTTCGAGCGTCCGACCGCGGAGCAGCGGCTGCATGGATTCGCTGCCGCCTTCGAACGCCCGGAGCACGAGGTAGACGAGGGGGATGAGCGCGAGTAGCGCCACCACGACCGCAACGGCCAGCAGCGCCAGCGGTGGCCGGCCCCGGGCGCGGGCTGGACGACTCCCACGCCTGGTCAGGACTGGTCGGCCCAGCACCGCTGTCACCTCGTAGCGAGCCATGTCATCTCGAACGGGATGCCCCGGTGTGCCCTGCGGCCAGGCTCAGTCGATGGCCCCGACGTCGCGTAGCAGCTCGACGGTGCCCTGCAGGTCAGCGAGGTCGGACAGGTCGAGATCGGGAGTGTCGAGGTCGGCCAGCCTGGGGAGTCGTCCATCTGCAGCTACCCCATCCACCAATGGGTACTCGAAGCTGCGTTCGGCGAAGTAGCGCTGTGCCGGTTCACTGAGCAGGTACTCGACGAAGGTATCGGCCGCGCCCGGTTGGTCGGTGGTCGCGAGTCGACCGATGCCCGCGACGTTGACCAGGGATCCAAGGTCACCGCTGCCGAAGAACGTCTGTGCGACCGGATACTCATCACCGCGCTCAGCGAGCAGTTGGAGCAGGTAGTAGTGGTTGACGAAGACGACGTCCACCTCGCCCGCGGCCACGCCTTCCACCGCGGCGCTGTTGGACGGATACGCCACCGGTTCGTTGGCCAGGATGCCCTCGAGCCAGGCACGCGCAGCCTCCTCGCCGAGCGAGACGCGCATAGCGGTAACGAAGGACTGGAAGGAGCCATTGGCAGGAGCCCAGCCGAGGCGACCGGACCAGGCAGGGTCGCTGAAGCCGAGGATCGAGTCGGGCAACTCCAGATCCTCAGCGGTGCTGTAGGCAGCCGTGCGCGCCCGGCCACTGACGCCGACCCATCGGCCCTCGGCGTCGCGGAACGCGCCCGGCACACGGCTGACGACATCCTCCTCGAGGGTCCCGAGGAGACCGGCGGCGGCGACCGCGCCGAGCGCACCGGCATCCTGGGCGAAGAAGAGGTCCGCCGGGGAGCGCGTCCCTTCTTCGAGCAGCAGGGCGGCCAGCTCTGCCGTGTCGCCGTACCTCGTCTCGACCTCGATGCCGGTGTCCTGGCTGAACCGTTCGATGATCGGTCCGACCAGCGATTCGCTGCGTCCCGAATAGAGCGTCAAGGGGCCTTCCGGTTCGCCAGCCGCGACAGCACCGGGCAGACAGAGCACCAGCAGCGATAGCGCCGCGCTGACGGCCAGGCGACCTGACAGGCTTCCTGGTCGGAGACGTTGACGTGGCATTCGGAACCTCCGGGGGCGACGCGGCTACAGTCGAAGACGGACCGGGCCGTTCCGATGTGAAGGTGCCGCGATGCCGGAGCCTAGGTGACCTGTGAGCGACTGTCAAGCGACCATGTCACTGCACATCAGGGTCTCTTGATGCGCAACCTGGGACCTAGCCGAGCTCCATCCGCATCACCGGGTAACGTTCGTCCTCGGCGGCCGTAGCGAAGCCGCAGCGCACCCAGAAGGCCGGGCTCGCCGCCGACGCCTCGTCGGCTCCGAGGGTCTGGTCGGGATAGGTCTCGATGGCCGCGAAACCGCGCTCAGCCAGATCAGCGATGACGGCCTCGATGAGCCGGAGGGCCAGTCCCCGGCTTCGGGCGGCCGCAGTGGAGGCGACACAGGTGATCACAGCGGGCAGGGGTGACTGCGGCAGGCGCGGATAGAGATCGCGGATGTGCTGGGCTCGCGGGTACGCGGACAGGGGTCCGAACTGCGTATAGGCGGCTGGTATCGAGTCGTACAGTAGGACCTTGGCATACGAGCCGAAGACTGCCCGGCCACGGTCCAGGAGTCGCAGCTTGCGTGGCCGCTCTGGTCCACCGTAGTCGGGACCCAGCCGGGGGGCCGGCGCGAAGGGGTTGAGCTGAGGTGTGCCTCCGGCGTCGTCATCGTCCGGCAGCAGGATCCGGAAGACCGCGAGGCCGGAGCGAAGGGATTGAACTCCTCGACAGCGGGTCGTGACGGGGCGAAGGGATTGTCCTCGCGGCTGGGCGCTGCGACAGGGCCGGGTCGCGGGGATGGACGCCACCACGATGGCCGCGCCGACTTGGACCCGTGCACCTCATCTTCCCAGTAGTCACAGCTGCGATGATCGAAGCGTGGGTCAGCGCAGGGCGGCAAGAGGCCGAATGAGGCGAGATCGCTGACGTCGACGATCTCCACGCCGGGAAAGTCGCTCACCTGCTGAGTGTAGGCGGGTCAGACCCCGAAGCGGAGGCTCGCGGCGATGGCCTCGAAGATGGGCTCGGCCTCCTCGAAGGCATCCACACTGGCCACGAAGCTCACCAGGTAGGCTTCACTGGCGAAGCGGAACAGGTAGGAGCGCACCTGCAGTGAGCCCACATCGGGGTCATCGATGGTGTAGTCGAAGCGGACACCCTTGGCAGCGGGGAGCGTCACATCATCACGGAAGGGTCCGGCCACCAGGCCCGGCAAGCCGGTGATCTGCTCCTTGACGAGCGACTTCACCGCGTGCGCACCGAGGTCCACGGTGGGCTGAGCCAGGACGACAAGCAGCGGACTGAGACCTGCCTCGACGAGGGCCCCCGCCGCCACGGCACTGACACGAGTGTTGGTGCCGATCAGCACGCCCTCGATGCGAGCGGCCAGAAGGGGGTTGGCAGCCTCCAGCGCGTCCATCATCCGACCGGCATCGGCCTCATCCATGGCAACGCCAACCCACCCCGCTGGCAGGACCATGGCGTATCCATCCGGGTGTGGCCACCACATCGAATTGGCCGCGCTGTCCACGGCATCGGTCGGGACAGCTACCGCCTCGGCTGGAGCCGCAGGCGCTCCTGCGGGGTCAAGCAGAGCTTCGAACACGGCACTCGTCTGGGCGTTGCAGCCGATGGCAAGGAGGCTGGCCAACGCGAGGACGAGGATGCCGACTGGGGTCGTCCGGCTCGTCATTCCGTAGCAAGCATGCCCCAGAAGCTGAAGACGTGCAGGCGACCCGACTGGCCATCGGTTCCTCGCCAGCACCGCTGACGAGGAACCCTGAGGTGACTGCTATAGTCGAGCGACAATCCACAGCACGCCTCGCCTTCGGGGTCGGGTGAAATCCCCTACCGGTGGTCGGTGGCCTGGGCCTGTAGCCCGGCTTCCAGCCCACGACCCGCCGCTGCCAAGCGGCGGTGGATCTCCCTTGCAGGGAGCCGACGGTGACAGTCCGGATGGAAGAAGGAGAGAGGCGACCGCTGACATCGAGTCGGCGCATGGTCGCCAGGGCGCGAGCCATCGGTGCTTGCCGATGCGCCCGGGCCAACTCCGTTTCCTGATCCTGGAGGTGTGGCCGGAGGTCACACCAGTGGACGTTTTCGAGCTTCGCGGGGTCGCCCGCGGCTTCGACATCAAGGGGTCACGGCTGCTTGCCCTCGAAGGGCTTGACCTGCGCGTCGCTGAGCGCGAGATCGTGGCCATCGTGGGTCCCAATGGCTGTGGCAAGTCCACCCTGCTGCGAGTGATGAGCGGCCTCCTGGCAGCTGACCGCGGCGTGGTGCTGTCGTTCGGGACACCCGTCCTCGGCGTGGCTCCCCGCGTGGGCCTGGTCTTCCAGGAGCCGCGCCTGCTGCCGTGGCGCGATGTCGTTGCCAACGTCGCCTTCCCGCTCGAGCTACGCGGGATCGAGCGAAGCGAACGTGAACGATGCGCTCACGAAGCCCTCGAGCTGACCGATCTCCAGGGTTTCGCAGGGGCGATGCCTGACCAACTCTCGGGAGGGATGGCGCAGCGTGCGGCACTGGCACGGGCTCTGGCGCCCCGACCGGACGTCCTGCTGCTCGACGAGCCCTTCAGCGCTCTCGACGCCATGACACGTGAGCGCCTCGACTCCGAGCTACTCGACCTGTGGGGACGGATCGGTACGACCATCGTGCTGGTCACGCACAGCATCCCTGAGGCTGTCTTCGTGGCTGACCGGGTGTTGGTCATGTCGCCACGCCCTGGTCGCGTCCTTGCCGAGGTCGCCGTCGAGGCGCCTCGGCCTCGTCAGCTGGTGGGCGGCCAGGCGGCGGCGCTGGGTGCTGCAGCCGAACGCGTGCGTGCCGTCCTCGCCCGCAGTCCGAGCGACGAGGAGGCGGCGGCGGCGTGACCACATCGCCAAGCCCCGGACCGGCCGAGGCGGGAGCTGCCCTGCCTCGGCGACGGGGGCTGCTGCGCGACGTAGCTCCCGTCGTGGCTGCGGCAGCCGTGTTCCTGCTGGTCTGGCAGCTGATCGTGGCCATCGGCGACTATCCGCACTTCATCCTGCCTGGGCCAGCGATGGTCGCCGAACGTTTCGTGACCGGCTGGGCAGAGGGCATCATCGGTCCACACTTCGTGACGACCCTGACCGAGGTCCTGTTGGGACTCGCCGTGGGGGGCATCGCCGGTGTCATGACCGGGGTCCTGCTGGCGCGTTCCCGCCTGGCGGCGCGGATGCTCTCTCCGTACATCGTGGCCGCCCAGGCGACGCCGATCCTGGCCCTGGCGCCGCTGGTCGCCCTATGGTTCGGTACCGGCCTGCTATCCCGGACACTGATCTGTGCGCTCATCTGCTATTTCCCCATCGCGGTGGGCACGATGGTGGGCATCCGTTCGGTCGATCCTCGATTGCTGGAGCTGGGGCGCAGCCTACGGGCCACTCGCTGGCAGCTGCTCGGTCGCATCGAGGTGCCCTCGGCGCTGCCCAGATCCTGGGCGGACTACGCATCGGCGTCACGCTGGCCGTCGTTGGGGCGATCGTGGCCGAGTGGGCCGGCGGTGATCGTGGCCTGGGTGTGCTCATCAATCTCGCCCGCGGCAGCCTCTTCGACATCCCGCTCATGTTCGCCACGCTCATCACCATCGCGCTGCTTGGCATCGCGCTCTATCTCATCGTCGTAGCCCTCGAGCGACGCATCGTCCCGGGACGTCACTGAAGCACGGAAAGGCGGTCACTGCACATGCATGCTCATCACACCAGAGCGGGGAGCCTCGCCGGCATGGTCGCGGCCGTTGGCGCGACCATCGTCCTCGGGGGGATCGGGTTTGCGGTGGCCCAGTCCCCTGACCCCAGCGGATCGGCTGAACCGACGCGACTGACGGTCGGTCTCGGGTACATCCCCAGCGTGCAGTTCGCCCAGTTCTATCTTGCGGACGAGGCCGGCTACTACGCCGAGGCCGGGCTGGAGGTCGATTTCCAGAACAAGATCGACCCCGAGCTCATCACGCTCATCGGCCAGGGCGGTGTCGACATCGGCATGGGTGACGGAACAAGCGTCGTCCCGGCCGTCAGCCAGGGTATCCCCATCGTCTACGCAGCGACCGTCTACGCGCGCGATCCCAACGTGGTCTTCGCGCTCGCGGAGAACGGCATCAAGACCGTCGCCGATCTCAAGGGCAGATCGATCGGCATCCCTGGTCGCTATGGATCATCGTGGGTGATGCTCCAGGCGCTGCTGGCATCAGAGGGCATGACGCCACAGGACGTGGAGATCGTGAGCTATCCGGACTTCGGGCAGGCGGTGGCGGTCGCTGCCGGACAGGTCGATGCGGCGACAGGCTTCATCAACAACGAACCTGTGCAGCTGATGCTCGAAGGCATGGCCGTGGACGTCCTGAGCGCAACAGGCGGAGCCTCCTTGCCTGGTCCGGGCCTCGTGGTGGGTGTCGAGTCTCTGCAGGTCAAGGCCGACGCATTGCGCGCCTTCACCGCCGCCACCATCAAGGCGATGAACGACATCGCCGCCGATCCCCAGATCGGGCTCGAGGCTACGTTCGCACGAGTGCCCGAACTCGCCAGCGACCCCGAGCGGCAACTGGCCATCCTCGAGGCGACGATCGACGCCTGGACCAGCGCGTACACCGCCGAGCACGGCTTCGGCAGCATCGATCGTGCCACCTGGCAGTCAGCGGTCGACATCATGTCCGCGTTGCCCGAGTCGATCGTGGCAGCGCCGGTCACAGTCGATCAGCTCGTCACGGACGAACTGCTGCCCTGAGCGCGCCACGGCGGCAAAGATGCCTGATACTTGTGAGCATGTCTGAGACCGACATGGCGCATCACCCTGCGGACGCGGTGCACGGCTCGGAACACGATGCCGCGGACGGTCACGTGCCTGTCGACGAACCGCTCGGACCCCCGGATCTTCATGGCCTGGGCGTACGCCCTGGCAGGTGGGGCCGTGGGCGTGGTCGTGGCGCTGGCGCTGTACGCAGCCTCGGGCACCTGACGACAAGGGCGGATCCGCCGGCCGGCCAGGTTCGGGCCCCGCAGTCCAGCCTCTGGTAGCTGTCGAGGCCGCCCACGATGAGGCCGGCATCGAAGGACTGGCCGCCATCGAGGCCCCCTGCGGGTCGCGGGTCTCCGCCATCCGGCGACCTCTGCCTGGGTCCTCGCGGAGGTCGCCTATGCGGACTCTGGCCGCCGCTGTTCCCGCCTCCCGAGGTGCTCACGCGTCCGCGCCACGGCACTTTGAATCTGACGCTGGCGCTGATCCAGCTCTGCCGTCGTCGCGACGGCGAAGGCCTCGTCCCCGATCGCACCCAGGTTCACCAGGACGTTGGCTGCAGCGCCCCGCGCCGAGCTCTCCAGGAGAAGAGCGGCGACATCGAGGTCGCTCGCGACCGAGGCATTGCTGCGCCCCGCGAGGCGCTCCACCAGATCGATCTGACGATGACACTCCCGGACGACTGCAAGCGGCACCGCGGCCGCTTCGTGGGCGGCCGCTCGGGTGGCGGCGCCCCGTGCCTGGACTCGGACTCCGAGGCACGAGGCAGGCGCCTCGCCTCGAGGTATGCCCGATACGCCGCGGCATCGTCATCAGCGAGTCCGAGGAATCGCAGCCGCGCGGCCTCGGAGGCCGCCAAGGCCTCCGCGTACAGGTCAGCGTGCTGTTCGTACTTCGGTCGCGCCAGCGACAGGCGCACGACCATCTCGGTCAGGCTTGCTGCCAGTGCCGCAGCCACGGCAGCGGCGCTGCCGCCCCCGGGCGTGGGCTGCTCCGAGGCCAGAGCCGCTGCGAAGTCTCCGACCGTCATCCCGGTGAGCGTGCTGGTCCGTTCACTCATGAAGCCGCATTCTCGCACGCTGCACCCACCCACAGCGTGCCACGGCGTCAGGCCACACGCGTCAGGCCGGTGGCGCGGGACGGGAGTTCCTCGATGGTCCAGCGGCGATCGCGAAGCAGATGCACAAGGCGATAACGACGCTGGTCGGATCGCACGAGGAAGACGGTGCGCGGTCCTGACTCCATCGGGTAGGCAGCCGTCTCGTCGCGGATGCCCTCCAGCGAGGTCACGATGAGGCGCTCTCCATCGACACGGAACTCTCGTGGTCGACCTGATCGTCCGTCGACCGTGACGCCCAGGTCAGGCGACAGCGGACTGATGCTGAACATGGCGACGACTCCTCCTTCGAACGACCAGTCGGGCCGAGAGGCATGCTTCCGTGTGCTGTAGAACAAGTGTTCTAGCGGCATCTCGAGGGATGCTAGTCGAACATCTGTTCTATCGTCAAGCGACCCCTCACACGCCGTCACCGTGCGCCCACGCAGTGTCACCTTGCCTGGCACACGCAACCACGGGCATCACGAACGACCCCTTTGCTCCCGGTCCGAACGACCGTGGCGTCCGATGCTGCCGCTATCGGGAGAGTTCCTGGGATCCCGCTCGAAGGGGTCAGCGACCCCGCTGCCAAGCAGGCGTGCGCGACGGATCGCCTTCGCGCCGAAACGGCGACGGATCTCGTCAGCGGCCTTGTCGGCGCGCCGCTGACGCTCATCGGCTTCCTGGAACAGTGACAGCTGTTCGCCCTCGGCCAGGTGGGAGGCCACCACGCCCAGCAAACGCACCCTGACCCCGCGCCACTGCGGGCGCGCCAGCCCCAGCGCCGTCCTGAAGACGACCTCGGTCTGGTCGGTGGCTTCAGCCAGCGTGCGCTGCCGCGAGACGGTGATGAAGGAGGAGTCGCGGACCTTCACGCCGATGGTGCGCGCCTTGACGCCACCGGCGCGCAGCCGACCGGCGACGCCCTCGGACAACGCAAGCAGGGTGCGTTCGAGCGCCTCCGCATCCGAGGTGTCGGTATCGAAGGTGTGCTCGTGGCTCACCGAACGGGCTGGGTCCGCTGCCGAGACCGGAGATGGGTCGAGACCTCGCGCCCGCACTGCCAGCTCCGGCCCCTGCTTTCCCAGGCGCCGCAACAGCAGGTCGTCGGGCAGAGCAGCCAGGTCGCCGATGGTGCGGACACCGTAGTCGGCGAGCGCGGCGGCTGTGCGCTCGCCGACACCCCAGAGGCGGGAGATCGGCAACGGCGCCAGGAAGGCGGCCTCTAGGCCCGGCCCCACCACGACCAGGCCATCGGGTTTCTCCAGGTCCGAGGCCACCTTCGCGACCAGCTTGGACGTAGCCACGCCGACGGATGCGGTCAGCTGTAGCTCGTCGTGGATGCTGGCTTTGATCGCTCGGGCGATGTCGACGGCACTGCCGTGCAGGGCCTCGGAGCCAGCGACATCCAGGAAGGCCTCGTCGATGGAGATGGGTTCGACGGCAGGCGTGAAGCGACGCAGGATCTCCATGACCTGCCCGCTGACCATCGCGTACTTGCGCCCATTGACAGGCACGAAGATGGCATCCGGGCACAGCGCCGCTGCCGTGCGCAGCGGCATGGCCGAATGGATCCCGTAGCGGCGCGCCTCGTAGGAGGCAGCGCTGACGACACCCCGATCAGCACGGCCGCCGACTCCGACGACGACAGGCCTGCCGCGCAACTCCGGATGGTCCCGCTGCTCCACCGCAGCGAAGAAGGCGTCCAGGTCGACGTGCAGGATGGTGGCGCGGCGCACCCCGCCATGATGCCGTGGCGGACGATCCGCCTGGCGGTCAGCCCTTGGGTTCGACGGCGACCGTGACTTCAGAGATCGATCTCGGGAGCGACGCGGATGGCGACCTTGTAGGTACCCAGCTGACGCAGTGGCTCATCCAGATCGATGCGGTGGCGGTCGATCTCGATACCCCGACGGGCGAGGGCATCAGCGATGTCCTTGGCCGTGATGGAGCCGTAGAGCTTGCCGCCCTCGCCGACCTTGACGCCCATCGTCAGCGTGGTGCTGCTGATGCGCTGGGCGGCGATCTCGGCCTCCTCGCGCTCTCGCTTGCGCTGCTCCTCGCGGCTGGCGATGTCGTGCTGCCAGGCTCGGAACGCGCCACCAGAGGCAGGTACGGCGAGGTTTCGGGGGATGAGATAGTTGCGGGCGTAGCCGTGGGTCACGTCCTTGAGCTCGCCGCTCTTGCCCAGCGGATCGACGTCCGCGGTGAGGATCACCTTCACGCTCCAGTTGCCTCCTTGTCGTTGTCTCTTGTGTCGATGAGTCCGCGCCCTTCCAGTTCCGCACGGATGAGTTCAGCGCCTGCCTCGATGAACACCGGCAGCCGCCGGGCGATGGCGCGGATGGGCAGTGGCAGCAGACGCCGTGCCGTCTCCATGTCGCGCTCCAGTTCTCGGCCGTCGATGCCGAGGGTATACATCTTTTCGATCATCAGCTCGCGAGGGACCCCCTCGAGGAAGAGATCGAGGGCGACGATGGTCACCACGACGTCGTCCAGCCGACTGATGAAGGGCACATGGTCGGGGACGACATCGATGGGTGAGATGACGTATGCCGCGGCCAGCCCCAGGATAGCCTTGCGCGACCAGGGCACCCTGCCATCCAGCGCCAGCTCGAGGATGAGCCGTCCGTAGATCGGCGCGCGCGCGGCGACAGGCAGGAACGGCCAGAAGCTGAGCACAGCCAACCCCAGCCGGAAGGTACTTCGCAGGGCCATCGGGAGGGCGAGTCTAGCACCCGGCCCAGTCCCCTCAGGTCAGCCTCGGCAGCAAGCTGATCGGCCGGACTTGACAATCGAACAGGCGTTCGGTACTGTGCGCGCACAGGAGGCCCGTTGACCAAACACGACGCTCTGCGCAAGCAGCGCATCATCGACTACATCGCCACCGCGGTCCGGGAGAGTGGCTATCCGCCCTCGGTCCGGGAGATCGCCGCCGCCGTCGGCCTCGCGTCCACGTCCGCGGTCCACCACCACCTGACGGCTCTGGAGAGAGAGGGACTGCTGGAGCGGGACGCGACCCAATCGCGGGCACTGCGCCTGAAGCCCGCGGCGATGCTGTCCGGGCGCGCCGGCGGCGATCCAGCCACGCAGATCGGAGACGCACGCACCAGGAGCTATCCCATCATCGGTGAGATCGCAGCTGGCGGTCCCATCGAGGCGTACCAGGACGCCAGTGAGATGGTCTCCATCCCGGACCTTATCAACACCAGCTCCGGCACATACGTCCTGCGGGTCCGTGGCGACTCGATGGTCGACGCACACATCATGGACGGGGACCTGGTCGTGATCCGCGAGCAGCACACCGCGCGTGATGGCGACATCGTCGTGGCGCAGGTCGAAGAGAACGCGGTCACGCTGAAGCGGTTCTTCAAGGAGCGCGATCGCGTGCGTCTCCAGCCGGCCAATGATCGGTATGAGCCTCAGTTCTACGAGGATGTGCGTATCCAGGGCAAGCTGGTCGGCGTCATCCGGAGGGTGGACTAGCCGGTCGGTACCCAGCGCTCGGGTGCTTGTCCACCGCTTATCCACAGTCTTCGTGGAGAGTCGACTGGATGACCTGCGGACATCACCGCGCTTGTTGGTGGAGAGGGCCCTTGCGCTGACGCAGCCGCCGCGTCCACCATGCTCGAAGCCGGCACTGCTGCTGTCGCCCGCAGTGCGACCACCCGGGAGATGATGCGTGTCCATCGATCGCTTGCCACCCCAATCCGTCGAAGCTGAGCAGTCGGTGCTGGGCGCGCTGCTGATCGACAAGGACGCGGTCATCGAGGTGGCAGAGCTGCTGCGACCGAACGACTTCTACCGGCAGCACCACGGCACCATCTACGCGGCCATCCTGGAGTTGTACGAACGCCGCGAGCCCGTTGACATCGTCACGGTCAGCGAGATCCTGGAACGCCAGGGGCGGCTCGAGGAGGTCGGGGGTTCGGCCTACCTGACGAGCCTCATCAACCTGACACCGACCGCGGTCAACGCGGTCCACTACGCTCGGATCGTCGAGCGCAAGGGCGTCCTGCGGAACCTCATCAGCGCCGCGGGGAAGATCGCCGGGCTCGGATACGAAGAGGGCGGGGACATCGGTGAGGTCATCGATCGCGCGGAGTCGGAGCTGTTCGCGGTCAGCGAGAAGCGCGTGCAGTCCGGATTCTCGCCCCTGAAGTCACTCCTTCACAGCGCCTACGACCGCCTCGACTACCTTCATCAGCACAAGGGCGAGATCAGCGGCATCCGAACCGGTTTCGCCGATCTGGACACCATGACCACCGGTCTCCAGAAGTCCGACCTCGTGCTTGTGGCCGCCCGTCCCTCGATCGGCAAGACCAGCCTGGCGCTCAACTTCGCGGAGCACGCCGCCGTGAGCGAGGGCAGGGTCGTGGGCGTCTTCAGCCTCGAGATGAGCAAGGAGCAGCTCGTCTTGCGGCTGCTCTCGTCTGTCGCCAACATCGACTCCCAGCGCCTGCGCACGGGCTTCCTCGAGGAGATGGACTTCACGCGGCTGGCACCGGCGATGAACAAGCTCGCCGAGGCACCGATCTTCATCGATGACACTCCGAACATCAGCACCATGGAGCTGCGGACGAAGGCACGCCGCCTCCAGGCCGAGTCTGGCCTGGACATGATCATCGTCGACTACCTGCAGCTGATGCAGTCCAGCGTCCAGTCGCGGGATGCCAATCGCGTCCAGGAGGTCAGCGACATCTCCCGTGGCCTGAAGGCGCTAGCCCGTGAGCTCCAGGTCCCGGTCGTGGCACTCTCGCAGCTGTCGCGCCAGACGGAGATGCGAGAGAGCAGGGAGCCGAGGCTCTCCGACCTTCGTGAATCGGGCGCCCTCGAGCAAGACTCGGACCTGGTCATCTTCCTGTGGCGAGAGAAGGAACGCGCCGCTGAGGACCAGGAGCACGACGGCGAGGTCATCAACCTCCGCCTCGCGAAGCACCGCAACGGCCCCACCGGCGAGACCAAGCTCTGGTTCAGGAAGCGGCAGACTCGCTTCGTGTCGTACGCGGAGGAGGATCGCTACGCGGAGAGCGCGTACACGTGAGCGGCGACCGGGCGGCGCGCACCTCCCCTCGCAACCCTCGACTGCCTACACTCTGAGGCCCACCATCGAGGAAGGCTTGGAGAAGGAGCGTGTCATGGGCGTCATCATCATCCGCGAGATGGTCGGCAGCAGCCCCGATTCGTGGAGCGCCGCGGCGGCGGACGCTGTCGCACGGGCAGCGCACACCGTGCGCAACATCCGGCACATCGAGGCCGTCAGGCACACGGCACGCGTGGATGACGGACGGATCACCGAGTACGAAGTCGAGCTCAAGATCCACTTCGAATACGAGGGCACGTAGGTCGGTTATCCACATCCGCCTAAGTGACGGATGAGTGGATCCCCCGATGATGGGCTCCATGCCCAAGCAACCGGTGACACCCGAGCACCACACCGGCGCCGCCCCTGACACCTCGGCCGATGGACGTGTGCCAGCGTCACCTTCGAGCGAGCCCAGCGAGCATCCGTCCGGCTTGACCATCATCGCCAGCAAGATCGCTCCTGCGTCTGTGGGCCGCCCCATCCTGACTCGACCTCGGTTGGTGGGCTGGCTCGACCAGCAGAGGGAGGCGCGAGTGATCCTGGTGTCGGCGGAGGCTGGCTACGGCAAGTCGACGCTGCTCACTGACTACTCGCTCAGGTCGGATGCAGCCTGCGTCTGGTATCGCATGGAGACCTCGGATGCTGATTGGATCACCTTCCTCAGCTACATGGTCGCGGCGCTGCGGGACGTGGTCCCGGATTTCGGGCGGCAGACCGAGGCTCTCCTCCGCCACGTCGCGGCGATGGGTTCCTCCCGTGAACTCGCGCTGGCGCAGTTCCTGGCAGACCTGGGCGGCCTCGGCAGCACCGACCTCGTCGTCATCCTCGATGACTACCACCTGGCTGGAGGCGCCGATGACGTCCGCCTGATCATGAGTCGGTTCTGGAGCGAGCGCCGACCGGCATGCGCTTCGTCCTGGCCGGACGCGGCCGGCCCAACCTTGCGCTCGGACGGCTCGCTGCCCAGGGACGGGTGGCAGAACTGACCACCAGTGACCTTCGTTTCACCAGACCGGAGATCGAGGAGCTGTTCGCAGTCACCTACGGACAGCCGCTGGATGAGCACGCCCGGGATGTCGTCGTGGAACGAACGCAAGGCTGGGCAGCCAGCCTCCAGCTCGTATCTGCGTCGATCGCCGTCAGCCGACCCAGCGAGGTCGCCGCGTTCATCGAAGCGTTGAGCGGTGCAACAGGACCCATCTACGACTTCCTCGCCGAAGAAGTCCTGACCCGGATGTCGCCGCTGGCCCAGCGCGTCCTTGTGCACGCCTCACTGGTCGACCTGGTCACGCCTGAGCTCGTCACTGCGGCCCTCTCGGTGAGCAGCGAGGATGTCGGCCTGGAGGCCGTGGGCACGCACCTCGAAGATGCGCGCCTGTTGGGGCTTCTGGGTGAAAGCGTCGGCTCAGCCGGTGCACGGATCCACCCACTCTTCAGACAGTTCCTCGAGCATCAACTGGCAGGCACCGCGCCGCCCGAACAGATCCGCGCGATGCACAAGGCCATCGCACAGGCCGCGGAACCGACAGCCTGGCTTGCTGCCGCCAAGCACTATGCGTTGGCTGGCGAGCCTGAGGCGGCGATGCGGGTGCTTGGCTCAGCTGCCAGCGAGGCACTCGGCACAGGAGCCTGGGGTGGCGCAGTCGAAGTCATCGCCCTCATGCCCGACACCTCTCCGCCACCCGCCGTCGAGGTCATCAAGGCTCGCGCGCTTATCTCGAGCGGCAGAAGCCGAGCCGCCCTTGATACTCCTAGGCAAGATCGACAGAGGTAGACTCGAACCCGAGGAGCGGGGGCTCGTAGGCCTAACGTGCGCCACGGCCCACCACCTCGAAGGTAATGGCAGGCATCTGGGCCAGGAAGTCCGAGCGACTGCCACGGATAGCGATATCCCATCGCCACTCCACGAGGTGGCGGTCTCGTGGCAGCAGATGCTGGTGGCCAGTCATGGTGGATGCATCACTGACGCCATTGATCTGCTCCAGGAACTTGCCATAAGACAGGTTGGCTCCGGGCTGCGTTACTTCGCCGGAGTCACGTTGCACAACACTGCGAATGCTGAGTTGGCTCGAGGTAACTATCGACGATCTGCCCACTTGGCCGAGCAGGCGATCGACCAACTGTCGCAGGTTGACGAAGGAGCGGGAATCTTCGCTTCGACTCGTTCGATTTCCGCCGTATGTGCCGCCGAGTTGGGAAACCTTGCAGAGGGCATCCGGGCGGCCGTTGCGGCGGCCACAGAGCCTGGCGCAACAGCCGATGCGATTGCTGAGGCAGCGTATCTGAATGCGGTCTCGGGACATGCACAGCGTGCGAAATCGCTGCTGGCCGAATTCGATCGAGGTGACGCGCTGTGGTCCCGAGAGCTGGCATCGCGCGCGCAAGCCTCATTCGCCCGTATTGCGCTGCACCTCACCGAGGGCGACCTGGCATCAGCACAAGCTGCCTGGGAGGCCCTGCGTTCCATCGAGGCCCCCGATATCGACTCCCCGTCGCGTACTGCAGTCGTGGCGGCAATCCTGGCGGTCGTGACCGAGGCAGACAATTCGGCTGAGCTCGCGCAGGAGGCTATCAGGGTGGCTGCGAGCCAGAACGCTTGGCGCTGGATGACTCGTGCACGCGTTCTGGCTGCTGTCGCTCGACGTGATGCCGATAGTCTCGCGCTGTGGATTGGCGAGGCAGAGAACGAGTCTGGGCTCGCCCTTCTGGAGCTTGCTGAACCGATATCGATGGCCGTTGGCCTGCTAGCGCCAGCTCCACGAGCACTCGAACGCTCGATTCTGCGGGCTCCGTCCCGTTGGGCGACAGCACTTGGAAGGCAAGTAGTCAAGGGAACGGGCGACAACGCTAGTGCAGCCGCGTCCCTAGTCGTCCGATTCGGAACGCTTGATGATGTATCCATTCTCAGGGACTTCGACCAAGCGACGAATGCCAAACCTCGGAGGCGAGGTTACGTCACGAAGCTCATCAGGAGAGTCAGCCCTACGGTGCGCGTCCACGACCTCGGGCCCACAAGCTATGAGGTCGGTAACCGCCAGGTCGCGCTGACCGAGACGAGACGCAGGGCCGCGACCTTGCTCCTATACCTGATTACGCGCCCGCAATTGACGGCCACACGTGAGCAGGTCATGGAAGGTCTGTGGCCAGACCTGACACCGAAATCGGCGATGAACAGCCTTCATCAGACGTTGTTCTTCCTGCGTCGCGACATCGAACCCTGGTACGAGGACGGCACAACCGCAGACTACGTTCGAATGGAGTCCGACATGGTCTTCCTGGACGGCGACCTGTTCCAGGTTGACAGCGTAGCCTTCAATCGACAGGTCGCTGACATCGTCAGAACGGGCAGTGCACTTGACCGAGGACCGGAGATGCTTAGGCCTGTACAAGGGAAGGTTCGCTCCGGAGTTCGAGTACGAAGAGTGGGCAGAGGATTGGCGGACCCAACTCCACAGCGCATATCTGCGCCTTGCCCACAGCACTGTTGAGGCACTCGTTCGCAGCAATCGAGTGCTCGGACGCTGTCGATGTCCTCGGCCCAGTATGCATCGTCGATCCACTGGCATTCCACCTCCGCGGGAATGCTCGTTGCATGCCTCGCTGCGCTCGGAGCCACTGACGCGGCACAGGCCCACTACCGAAGTCTCGCAGCGCTCCACGTGCGGGATCTGGGCGTTCCAGCTCGCTCGTATGAAGACATTGTGCGAGGCCTCGACACATGAGCTGAGGGCACCTACGCACTAGTGCTTATATGTCCCGGATAGCCGGCTACCTAACGTGCGGAGCGGTCGCGGCGACCTGCCGAGGCTGACCTACCGAACGCCAAGGCTGCGGCGGATGCGCCGGGTCCAAGAGAGGGGACTGGCGAGATCCAAAGCATAGAGGGCGTTCCCCAGAGTTGGGCCAGAGCACTACGTGCAAGTGTGTCTCTGGCTAGGAAGGGGTGTGAACGTGGATCCCAACGCCGGAATCAAGCCCTGGTAGTTGCCATGCCTCGTATCGTACTGACGAGGTTCGTGCTGCTTACGACCATGTTGGTGCTCGCTGGCGGCTGCCGGCGGAGCGAGCATCAGGGCCATCTAATCAGGGCTACAGCGCCCCTGGTACCAAGGTTGGATGGGGAGTTGGCATCGCTGCTGGCGATACTGACTCCCTCCGACTTCGTCTCCAGGAGTTGCGCGGTCCTTGAAATCGAGATCTCCGGATTCTGATTGCTGCGGTCCCCGCGGCGGCAGCTGCGGTGTTCGTTTGCAGCTGGCTCCTATGGCCCATCGATGGGTTCGATGGGCCATTGCCCGCTCACATCGCGGTTCTGTTCTGGGTGGGGGTGACGCTTATCGCGTCGAGTTCGCCCGTTCATGTACCGCGCGGCTCCATGGTGAGTGTCTCGGCGGCGCCCGTGGTCGCCAGCGCGATGCTTGGAGGCCCGACTGCAGCCGCAATCGTCGCAATCATTGGGACTCTCGAGGTACGGGAACTCCGGGGCAGAGTCCCGTGGTACGGGTTCGGTATACAACCACTCGTTCATTGCTGATTCCGGCCGTATTGGCGGGAGTCGCGTACGTCGCAGTGACCTCGTCATTGGGCACTGCAGTCGGTGATACGGTCATGACCCTTGGTGGGCTTGTTGCCGGGGTCGGGGCAGGGGTTGTCTACGTTCTCGTCAGCACGGCAATGTCATCCCTGGCCGTCGCCATTAGGGAGAGCCGGCCGTACCGAGCGGTGCTTGAGTCCGATTTGCGCTCGGTTGGCTTGACTATGGTTGGGCTGACGCCGATCGCGTGGTTGATGGCACTCGCCTATGTGGTCATTGGCCCGCTGGTCGTGTTCGTGTTCGCGCTACCGCTGTACACGACACGCGCCGCTTACAAGGCAGTCGTAGACATCCGCGACATGTTCACGCAGACCGTCCGTGCCCTGGCCTCAGCCATCGACGCCCGGGACCCGAGCACCAAGAAGCACTCTGAGCATGTCTCCGAGATCGCGGTCGAGATCGGCCAGGCGATGAACCTGAGTGAGTCCGAGATCGAGCAGCTCGAGTGGGCCGGACTCCTTCACGACATCGGCAAGATCGGCATCCGCGACTCGGTCCTGCTGAAGCCCGAACGGCTGACGCGGGAGGAGCGGATGCTCATGAACGAGCACCCCGCGAAGGGAGAGGAGATCCTCAAGGACGTCGATCAGCTGGCCAAGGAGCGACCGCTCATCCGTCATCATCATGAGTGGTACAACGGCTCCGGCTATCCAGATCGCCTCATCGGCGAGGAGATCCCGCTGCTGGCGCGAGTCCTTCACGTTGCAGATGCGTTCGAGGCGATGACCGCCTCTCGTCCGTATCGCCCGATCCCCCTGAGTCCTGCCGAAGCACTCGAGGAGCTGCAGCGCTACGCGGGCATCCAGTTCGATCCGAGGGTGGTGGAGGCATTCGGTCGGACGAGGACAGCCGTCGCGAGCCGGGTCGACCACGAGGGCGATCGAGGCGAGCCTGCGCAAGCGTTCCCACAAGTGCCCACGCTGGGCCAAGTCGCAGCCTCGCGATCACGGGGTGCGTTGACGTCGAGCTCTGCCTCGGCCGAACCCTGATCGAGGTGCTTCCGAACACGTGGCGGGCCGGCCTGCGCCACCAAGCCAGTCTGCCCTCGACTAGTCCGCCTCGCTCGTTGGCCGCTAGGTAGTCGTGCTCCTCGTCGCGTGCATCCTTGGCATCGTCGGAGGACTCCTCGCCGGCGGTCGGCTGTCCAACCTGCTGTCTGTGCGGCTCCGCTATGGCGCCCTGATCCTGGTGCCGCTGCTGCTGCGCATCGCAACACAGTGGCTGCTTGAACAGGGCGTCGACCTGGTCGACCAGATCCGGACACCCCTGTTCGCGCTCTCGTTCGGCGTCCTCGCGGCAGCACTGTGGCTCAATCGTTCACAGGCAGGCCTGCTGTTGGCCATGGCGGGTGTGGCGGCCAACGGCATCGCCATCGTGGTCAACGGCGGCTACATGCCGGTCTACGTCCCAGCCGTCGGTATCGCCGGCCTCAGCGAGACGGACCTCTCACCGGTGTTCCACGTGCCGCTCCCGGATGAGCTGGGGGTCGACTTCCTGCTCGCCGCCGGCCCGCTGGGTGACATCCTGCCCATCACTATCCCACTCCTCGCCAACGTGGTCAGCCTTGGCGATGTCTTGCTCGCCTCCGGCATCGCCTGGTTCCTGTTCTCAGCCATCGCCAGGGGGTCATCCGACGCCGACACCGGAGTCGTCTCACTGTGGCGAGGCCAGCCACGATCGCCGACCAGATCGGATGCTTCGGCTGGATGGATAGCTCTCGACCGACCCATCGTGCTGGGTGGGGCCATGGGGCCAGGCCTGGGCACGACAGCTGCGTCACAGGCCCTGCGGACTACGGCCCCATGGCCCGCGGACGTCGTCATCCCGGTCCCGGCGCCCAGCCTCAGCGAGCGCATCCGGGGACACCCCTACGTACGCCTCGCGCGCGACGCCCGCTTCAGCGCGTTCTGGCTAGCCGGGACGATCAGCCTCCTGGGCGACCGACTCCACCAGATCGCCCTCGGGGTGATGGTCCTGTCGGTGACCGGATCGGCGCTGCAGACGGGCATGGTGTTCCTCGCGGCGACCCTCCCCAACCTCATCCTTGGACCCATCGCCGGGACCTTCGTCGATCGCTGGGACCAGAAGCTGGTGATGATCGTCAGCGACCTGCTGCGGGCCGTCCTGGTGCTCCTCATCCCGTTCATCGCCGAGGCCAACATCATGCTCGTCTACCCGGCAGTGTTCGGCATCACCACGGTCAGCCTCTTCTTCCGTCCGGCCAAGGCGGCCGTGCTGCCGCGGATCGTGGCGCGCGAAGACCTCATGCCGGCCAACGGCGCCGTCTGGACCGGCGAGACGATCGCCGACATCGCCGGCTACCCGCTGGCAGGACTGTTCGTCGCCTTCCTGGGCACCAACCTTGCGCTGGCGTTCTGGGTCGATGCCGTCACGTACATCGTCAGCGCGATACTGCTGGTGGGCATCGTGGTGCCACCTGTCCTGCGGTCGGCCGCTCCACGCGTGAGTCGGCGCGATCGCAGCGTTCATCGAGGAACTGCGCGATGGCTGGCAGTTCCTGCGCGGGGATGCGGCCCTCTTCCAGAACACCCTGGTCAGCCTCGTGGCGCAGCTGTCCATCGGCGCCACGCTTGCTCTGATGGTCGTGTATGCCCAGCGGTCGCTGGAGGGTGACACCATCCCCTACCCGGAGAGCTACGCCATCATCGAGGCCGCCATCGGCCTGGGGAACCTCGTTGGAGGCTTCGTGGTCGGTGCCATCGGGGCCCGTCTGCGCAAGGGTTGGCTGGTGGTCAGCGGCTTCCTGGTCATGGGCCTGGCCACGGTCGCGCTCGGCCTGACGTCAAACGAGATGCTGGCGGTGGTTGCCGCGATCGTCATCGGGATCTTCAACCTCGTCTATGTCATCCCGAGTCAAACGCTGTTCGCGGAGAGAACACCCGCGGACCTCATGGGGCGCGTCGTGGCCATCCGTTCCAGCATCGTGATGGGCGCCCTCACCGGGGCGATGGCTGTGTCCTCTGGCCTCGCCGACCATGTCGACGCCGGCATCATCATCGCCGCGACCGGCGTACTCACGGTCATCGCGGCCCTCATCGCCGCGGCGCTGCCGGCTGTGCGCGATGCTTGACCCGGCACAGGCTGCGCGTCCCCGCGATAATCGACTCCAAGTCGTCCCGACGCCGCCCTGCCGGGTGGTCTCGGGATCAAGCGTGAGCGCGACGGCGTGAGCGCGAGGGGACGCCACACGACTGACCAGGGAGAGCCACGCCGCATGACCGACCACAAGAGACCTGAGGACGCCACTTCTGACGCAGATCCGTCGGCAGAGCCCGTCGACGAGACCAAGACCGAAGGGTCGGCCGCCGCACCCCCGAGCTGCGGCCTCTGCGAAGGAGCCCGGTCCCGCTGCCGCCCCGAAGCCTTCCGGCAGCACCGCCGGCGGCGCTGCCTCGACGAGCTCAGCCGGTCCTGAGGGCGTCGAGCAGCCGCGCTACGTCGACGACCCTGTGAGCAAGTGGTGGGTCGGGATCGTCATCGCGGTCTTCGCCGTGATCTTCGCCTGGGCCCTCTTCTTCGGCGGAGGTGGCTTGCTCAGCGGCCTCCTCGATGGCGATGAGCCGACGACCGCCCCGTCTCCGAGCCCGATGGCAAGCCCGTCGCCTTCGGTCAGCCCATCGGCGTCACCCAGCCCATCGGCGTCCCCGCACACCAGCGTCACGCAGCGACGACGGCACCCACGCTCAGCGACGACCCCGGCAGCCGACGCCCGAACGCGACGCCGGCGCCGACCCCCGCACCGACCATCGCCCCCACCCCGCACCGACCCCGGCACCGACCATCGCCCCCACACCCGCGGCCACACAGGCTCCTACGGTCGCACCGACCACTGAGCCGCCGGCCAGCCCCGCCGGCGGCTAGGCGCGCCGCATCGGAAGCGCCATCGATGCACCGCGACAGCAGGCAGGTCGAGAGCGACGGCGTTCGCTGCGGCCAGGGAGCGCATGGTTCGCGACCAGCTCACCGCTCGCGGCATCAGGGATCCAGCCACGCTCGCTGCCATGGGCCTTGTGCCCCGCGAAGCGTTCGTGCCGCTGTCGCAGCGAGCCTCCGCCTACGACGACAGGGCGCTGTCCATCGGCCGTGGACAGACCATCTCGCAGCCGTACATGGTCGCGCGCATGACCGAGTCGTTGGCCCTGCCCGAGTGCGGCTGGCCCTGGGGTGAGGAGCGCCCGGCGATGCTTGATGTGGGCACGGGTTCGGGCTACCAGGCGGCTGTGCTGGCACAGTTGGGAGCCCGTGTCACCTCCATCGAGCGTGACCCGCAGCTGGCCGAGGAGGCCCGACGTCGGCTGGCCGCCCTCGGGTACAGCGTGGACGTTGTGGTCGGCGATGGCAGCCTGGGCTACGAGGCCAACGCGCCATACGCGGGCATCGTGGTGGCGGCCGCTGCACCAGCCGTCCCACCCCCGCTCGTCGAGCAGTTGGCGGACGGGGGGCGCCTCGTGGTCCCGGTCGGCCCCATGTCGACACAGCGCCTGACGGTCGTGCAGCGCATCGGAACACGGATCGAGACGCACGAGAGTGACGCTTGTGTCTTCGTCCCCCTGGTGGGTCGCCACGGTCATCCCGATTGATCGGCGCCCCTCGAGCCGATGCTATCCTCGCCCGACGATGACCCACGTCTTCATCGCCCCCCATCCTGACGACGTCGCCCTCTCCTGTGGCGGCCTGATCGCCAGCCTTCGTGAGCTCGGCCAGTCGGTGACCATCCTGACCGTCTATTCCGGCGGGCCTGGCGAGGTCGACGGATCGACGGACTATCAGCGACTAGGCGCTTGGCTTCGGTACCAAGACGCTGTGGCCCAACAGCCAGGCGTTCGATCGGTCCAATGTCGCCGCCGAGTACCCGGTCGCATCGTCCACGGGTGCGGGAGCCCCCTGGGAGGCTGATCCCGAGCGTGTCGCCGTGACCCAGGATCGCGCCAACACACAGGCTCGTCAGTTCTGGCAGCGTGCGGCCTGGACTCGCAGCGCCAACATCACCAACGAAGCGAACGATGGCCGGCCATTGCGTGACGACGTCCCCACGCAGGGCACCCTGGCCAGGTATGACTTCGGCGCACTCGACGCCGCGGCGATGCGCAAGGTCGAGGATGAGCGCTATGCCTACTTCGCGGAGGCAGCCATCGTCGATCTGGACCTGCCCGACGCCGTACACCGCGGCTACGAGGGCGAGGACGCCCTGCTGGGGCCCGCCATTCACGGATGACGAGCCACCGACTGAGATCCTGCGTCGCGAGATCCTCCGCCTCGAGCCGCAGCAGGTCTATGCTCCCCTGGCGATCGGCGGTCACGTGGATCATCGACTCTGTCGGGATGCCGCTCTGGCACTCCTCTCGGATCCGGAGGGCTGGGTCATGCCCAACCCGAGTCTCGATCGGTCGCGTCTCGTTCTACGAGGACTTCCCATACGCCTGGTGGAGCGGCTTCTCAGGTCCGGCCTCGCTGACCCGGCCCGAGGTCGACCTGCCCGCCAGCCTGGTCCTCGAGGCTCGCTATGCAGACATCAGTGACCAGCTGGAGCGCAAGATCGCTGGCCTCAAGGTCTACGCCAGTCAGGTCCAGCGTCTCTTCGACGAGCGAGCAGGGCATGCTCGACGCGGTGACGGGCTTCGCTGCGAGCGTGGCCGGATCCGGCGGTGTCGGGACAGGCGCAGCCGAACGCTACTGGGCCGTGGTCCGCATCTAGCCCCGGCAGCGGTCAGGCAGACGAGGCTCGCTCGATGGTGAGCTGGCTGAGCATCCGATCGATGGCACCCCAGTGGTACTTGTAGGGCTCGTCGCCGCGGAGGAAGTCGAAGCGCTCCTCTCCCCGATCGATGCGGTCCCGCAGGTAGGCGGCGGTGCCCACGATCCCGGGGGACAGGTCCAGCGATCCCGGTTCCATCCCGGCGTTGTAGAAGTAGCACGTACCACGACTGGAGAAGCCTGCCAGGACGTAGACGACCCGATCCCCGATCGCTGACCTCGCCCAGGTGGCAGCCGGGCGCTGTCCCCATCCAGTCCCTCGAGCTCCGCCAGCCGACGCAGGAAGGTCCTGCTGCGGTCGCCGTCCTCATCGTGAGCGAAGAGGCCGTCTGACCCCCAGCGGGCCTGGTGCAGGCGGATGAACCGATCCGCTGACGCTGCGTCAAGAGGCAGGTAGCGGAGCGACGAGCGGTCCATGCGCTTCTGCTCGGCGCAGCTTGCGGCGGATCTCGTGGCGTGTCTTCTTGTCCATCGCGGCCAGCTGCGCATGCCAATCGTTAGCTAGACTAATGGTGGGACACACATCCTCCGTCTCGACGCGGCTGACATGCCCAAGCCTGGGGCAGCGAGCAGGACTTCCTGCATCAGGCGCTCCGCAAAGGGGTCTCCGTCTGCCAGGCGCCTGAGGTCCACTGCGGTCGACCGCGCCGGCGTCCAGCCGCTCCAGGACGATGTGCCGTCAGCCTGGCGGCCAGCAGCGGGATATCGGTCTCGCTGGTGAGCACCGTGGCGTAGTCAGCGTGATAGGAGGCCGCGAAGAACAGGGTCCGTCGGATCGACCTCGTCGTTCCGGCCGTGCGATGGTCCGTCGCCGAGCAGAGGTGGTACCGGTGCGCACGCCTGTCGATGCCGACGGCTGTGTCAT
This sequence comes from uncultured Chloroflexia bacterium, assembly GCA_963697275.1. Classification (GTDB taxonomy): domain Bacteria; phylum Chloroflexota; class Limnocylindria; order Limnocylindrales; family CSP1-4; genus JAFMJV01. The sequence goes on from CAVONF010000005.1 coordinate 115,646, forward strand.
GAGCGGCACGATGGCGCGGATGGTGCCGGCGGCACTGCCCTCGCGGGGCGTCTGCATCCACGTCATCGTCCATGACGAGGTAGTGCTCCTCAGCCGTCACGCCATAGGCATCCCACCAGGCGCGATGGAACGTCCAGGACGAGAATGGCGTGGCCGCGGGCGTGGCCGATAGAGCCGCTCCCACTCAGGATCGCTCGATGCCGCCGAAGGGCCGACGACGCAGGCACGATGGCCCGGCCTGGGACTGCGGATGGGGGCGACGCGGGGAGGATCATGTGACGCACCGCCAGTGTAGGCACAGGACCGCGCGGAGCGCCGACGACCACGATCAGCCCTGATGCCGGCGATGTCGCTCGGTCGAGTGACGGGCGCTACCTACGTGCCAGGGTCACCCGAGGGTCCGACCACGCCGTGACGACGTACCCCACGGTGGATGATGGGGATGCGCAGCAGGTCCCAGAGCACGCCGACCGCCAGGCTGAGGCGCACGCGCATGCGTGACCCACGCATGTCGTGCCACATCACCGGCACGACCGCATAGCTGTACCCGAGCCGGCGCGTCAGGAAGATGACCTCGGCATCGAACGCGATGCCGCGGGTCCTGAGTCGGGCGAAGATCTGCTGGCCGGCGTCCCGTCGGAAGCCCTTGAAGCCACACTGGGTGTCGGGCACGTCCCCGGTGACCCAGAGTCCCGCGATGATCCGGTAGATACGGCCGAGCAGCCGTCGGTAGACGGGCTGACTGGCGCGTCGGTCCGAGCCATCAGGCTGGATGCGACTCCCCAGGGCGACATCATGGTCCTCGAGTGCCTCGACGAGGGAGGGGATCTGGTCGGGTGGAGTGGCCATGTCTGCGTCGGTGAACACGACCACGTCACCCTCGGCAGCCAGGATGCCGGCCGTAACGGCTGCGCCCTTGCCGGCGTGCGGGCGACACAACAGGCGCAGGCGCGGGGCCGCACCGTTCGGGGCCGGTCGTGCCTCCGGGCGTGCCTCGACGAGCGCGACGGTCTCGTCCTCGGAGCCATCGTCAACGACCACGACATCCCAACGACCCAGCTCATCCGATGAGCGACCGCGGCTCCGCGGCGTGCCGCCTCTGCGGAGCCACCCGAACAATTCGTCGAGCGCCGGGTCGATGCGCAGTGCCTCGTTGTAGGCGGGGATCACGATGGTGACGCTGGGCCGGCGTGGTGCGTCGCTCGAGGGACCGGGCGAGGTCACAGGCGGATCGAGGACCGGGTCGATCGCGAATGCATCGGTCATGGGTCGTGAAGCGTAGAGGGTCCGTGTACCGCAGCGGATGACCCGTATCGTCCCACTCGATATCCACCGCAGTACACCTCAGCCACCACATTCACCCCGGGGCATAGCCCATCCGTACGGCCGGGGGCGACCAGAGCGCTTGCTAGTGTGTGACAGGCATGGCGATCCCCATCACGCTCTTCCTTGTCTCCCTCGCGGCTCGCGGGTTGGTGGCCGTCCTCTTCGCGGAGCCTGCCTATCCGGACGCCTACTACTACGCGAACCTCGGGCGCGAGCTGGCCGCAGGCGGCGGATTCCAGATCGACTACATCTGGAACTTCGTGGAGGTGGGGGGCCGACTGCCGGACCAGGGTGTCCTGCCCATCCCATCGAACGCGCACTGGATGCCCCTGGCGGCACTGGTCCAGGTGCCCTTCATCTGGATCCTCGGTCCGACCGCGACAGCCTCGGCGCTGCCGTTCTGGCTGGCTGCAGCTGCTGTGGCGCCACTGACCTACTTCATCGGTCGAGACGCCGCCATGCCTCGCTGGCAGGCAGCCGCGGCCGGCCTCCTGGTGGCCATGCCGGGCGGCAGTCGCACCGTACCTCGGGCAGCCTGACAATTTCTCGCTGTTCATGTTGCTGGGCGCCCTGGCCCTGTGGCTGTGTGCGAGAGGCTTGCGCGGCGACCGTCGCTCCTTCGCCCTGGGCGGACTCGTGGTCGCCCTGGCGTTCCTGGCTCGCAATGACGGGGTCCTGCTGGCGGTGCCGTTCCTGCTCGCCTTCGGCACTGAACTGCTGCGTGGGCCGCAGCGCGCACGCATCGGCTGGTGGCCAGCTCTCGCGTTCGTGGCCGGGTTCGCGATCGTCGTGGCACCGTGGCTGCTGCGGCAGCTGGAAGTCTTCGGGTCTGTCTCGCCATCGTCCGTTGGTGGCCGCATCCTCTTCATCACCGAGTACCGTGAGCTGTACAGCGTCAGCACCGAGACGACGCTGGAAGCGTTCCTGTCGCAGGGGCCGGTGGCCCTGGCCCTGGAGTCGGCTCGGGGGGCTGGTTGGCGCACTCGGCATCTTCGTGGTGATGCCCCTGTTGCTGGTCCTCGTGCCGTTCCTCGTGGTGGGGACGTGGGTTCGGAGGCGAGATGCGAGCTTCATGCCCTGGTTGGTCTACGCGGTGGTGCTGTTCGCCTTCAGCGCCCTCGTCTCCGCGGTCCACGTGCCCTACGGCACGTTCCTCCACTCAGCTGTGGCGCTGGTCCCGCATGCCTACCTGCTCTCGCTGCTCGGGCTGGCTGCGGTGGTGCGCTGGGTCTCGGCGCGTCGGTCCTCCTGGGACGAGACGCGGGCGACGCGCAACTTCAGCCTGATACTCGTCGCGACGGTCCTCACCGTCTCGGTGGCCGGGACCGTCAGGACCATCGGGTCCTGGGAGCAGGAGCGAGCCGATCGCGCGCCCATCCTGGCGAAGCTGGCCACCGAGGCCGCGCCGGGAGACCGGATCATGAGCCCTGATGCCGGAGCCTATCGGTACCGTGGTGGATGGTCCGGCATCGTGACGCCCGATGATCCACTCGAGGTGGTCGAGGAGGCCTTGCGCCTGTACCAGGTTCGCTGGTTGGTGCTTGAGCGTGCTCACCTCACAGCCGGCCTACGGCCGCTCCTCGCCGGTGACACGCGGCCCGACTGGCTCTCCCGACCCATCCTGGTGGTGTCTGGGTCGCCCCGAGCAGAGGGTGAAGCTGGCCCCGCGATCCGCCCCTGCCGGCAGCAGCGCTCTTCGCCGTCTGCCTTGCGCATGACGACGAGCGATGCCATCGTGATGACCACGCCATCTACGGTCGGGAGCCGCAGTCGCATGGCGCCCTCGGAGCGTGCTGGTGCTGGCGGGCCTGTACCTGCTGGCATTTGCCATCAGGCTGGTAGCGGCCGGCGCAGGTCCGATGCCAGGCACGGAGCCGAGCGCCTACTACGCTGACGTTGCCGGCAGCCTGGTGCGCGGCGAGGGACTCGTCAGCCACGCGGTGTGGAGCTATGCCACGGGCGCCCCTGGTCGTGCCCAAGCCGGCCTTCGAGCTGTGGCTGCCGATGAGCAGCCTGGTCTCGGCACTGTCCATGACGTTCCTGGGGCCGACCTGGTGGGCAGCCCAGGTGGGCAGCGCCCTGCTGGGCGCGCTCGTGGCGCCACTGACCTGGGCGATCGCGCGTGGCGCAGCCCGGGGCGCGGGACTGGACGCCCGGCGCAGCTGGGGCAGTGGCCATCGCCTCTGGGGTCCTGGCGGCCATCGCGTCGGTCCGCTCGTGCTCGCGTCTGCCGTTCCCGACTCGTACGCTTCCGTACACTGGTCTTCTCGCTCATGGCGGTCCTGATCATCCCCCGATGGCTGGGTGATGCTTCCGTGATCGGACGCGCCAGCCTCACCAGCCGGGAGTCCGACGCCAGCTCGGTGGCATGGTCGCTCGGCGTCGCTGATGGGCCTCGCCTATCTGTCGCGCCAGGAGGCCATCTGGCTGGGGCTCACGGTCGCTGTTGGTGCTGGCGTGGGCGCTGCGGTCGAGGCCAGCGCGGCACCGCGCCTGCAGCGAGGGACCGTGCGCCGACTGTGGCCCGTCGTGGTCGGCGGACTCCTCGTGGTCGTGGCCCCTGGCTGGCGCGCAACACGGCTCGAGTTCGGAAGCGCCTTTCCTGGTCAGGCACTCGAGAACATGGTCCTCGTCCGCAACGAGGACATCTTCGCGTTCGCTGACCGGCCCAACCTGCGGCAGGTACCTCGACCAGGGCCTGGCGACGGTGCTGGGGAACCCCGTCGCCGGCGGCCTGGGCCGGCTTCGCGCGACGTCTTGCTGCTGCCGGCCTTCCCGATCGGTCTGGCATCGGCCTCGATCGGCGTTGCTGGCGATGCACCGTTCGTCTGCACTGCGCCGGCCGACGGCGCTCGTGGCGCTCCTCGCCGAGCGGCATCCTGACGTTCGTCAGCACGGCGCTCCTGTTCCCGGTGGCGACACGCTGGGGGACCTTCCTGCACGCCTCGGGGCCGCTCCTGGTGGCGCTCCTCGTGGTCGGCCGTGCTGGGCAGCGACGCGCCTGCTGGCTCGCATCTCGAGGATGCGCGGCTGGCGCCAGGCCAACGTGGTCGATCGGCCCCGTCACGCTCATCGTCATCGCCGTCGGTGCTGGGCAGCCTGCAGCTCAGCCTGGTCGCCGACCAGTCCGGACGGGGCGTCAGGCACGCTACGACGGCGCATCGCCGAGTCGACCATCGCGTCAGTCGCCGAGCAGGTGGGCCAGTCGAGGTACCGGCCACCATCATCACGGACCATCCGATGTGGCTCGCCGACGTCCTCGGACCGTGACGCGCATCGTGCTGCCAGACGAGGACCTGGCGTCGGTCATGGAGCTGAGCCGCCGCTTCGACGCATCCTGGATCGTCGTCGTGGACGGGCGTGGGCGCTACCCGGACGTGCTCCGCTGACGATCCAGGCGCGCTGGGATGGCAGATGGACCGCCAGTGCCCCTCGACGAAGGTCACGCGACCGCCTGGTTGTTCATGCTTGCCGATGGCTGCACGGGCGCGACGACATGAGCGGGCAGAGACGCCAGCGCCAGCGCCTATACTCCGAGCCACACGAGAACCACGGCGCTGCTCGGTCGGCGACATCGAATCGGGAAGACCCGGGTGAGCATGCCATCACGACCCATCCACGCACGATCGCAGATAGCCCAAGTAGACACAGGCACGATGCTTCGGATCGCGCCCCATCCGAGGGAGAGGAGTGTGGAATGACTCCCGGCGAGTACACCGGACCTGAGCGGCGCCGTGGCGGGCCTGACCGGCGTGAACCCGGCCAGCGGGTCAAGATCCTGCTCGTCGACGACCACGCCCTGTTCCGCATGGGCATGCGGCAGATCCTCGAGGCTGAGGCGGACTTCGATGTCGTGGCCGAGGCCGACGATTCCCGCAGTGCCATCGACGCAGCCAGCGAGCACACCCCCGACATCGTGCTGCTTGACCTGTCGCTGCCGGCACCGGGTGGTATCGAGACGACGCAGCGCGTCAAGCGAGAGGTGCCCAGCGCCGGCATCATCGCGCTCGCGGCCACCGAAGACGAAGACCAGCTCTTCGAGACCATCAAGGCCGGTGCAGCGGCCTTCCTCATGAAGGACATCACTCCCGACGATCTGGTGACCGTCATCCGCCGCGTCAACGGCGGTGAGTACCTCATCAACGACAAGGTCTTCGCGCGGCCCTCGGTCGCCAATCGCGTGCTCAAGGAGTTCCGTGAGCTGGCCGTCTACGGCCAGGAGGCTGCTCCCATCTTCGCGCCGCTGTCGCCGCGTGAGGTGGAGATCCTCGACAACATCGCCAAGGGCATGACCAACAAGCAGGTCGCCTATGCGCTCTCCATCAGCGAGCAGACGGTCAAGAACCACATGAGCTCCATCCTCCGCAAGCTCTCGGTCAACGACCGCACCCAGGCCGTGGTCTATGCCATGAAGCAGGGCTGGATCAGGATCCCCGAGGATTGAACCCCCCAACGGAGCCGCCGCGCGCTCCAGGTCCTCCCTCCGCGGGCGACGTGGGTGCGCCCAGGCCCGGGCCCACAGGCAGCGGCTGCATCCGCCTTGATGCTGCGAGCTGAGCTCGAGCAGGACATCCGACGCATCGAAGGCGAGAACGGCGAGATCGACATGCTCATGGAGCAGGTCCTCGTCGAGATCGAGCGCCACGCGGCTCGCCGCGGGAAGATGGAGGCGGAGCTGGCGACGCTGGCAGCCGACCCGACATCTGACCTTGACCAGGTGGCGGAGCTCCGCGGCGATCTGCTGACGCTGACGCGCAAGGAGTTGCTCTTCGACGCCCAACGGCAGGTGCTCGAGGGCAAGCAACGCGTGCTGGCTCGCTTCCTGCAGCGGCTCGTCGAGATCGACCACAGCCTTGCCGCCATGGGCGGCGTGAACGTACGACCGGCTCCGACAGCATCGCCCGGGCTGCGGCCGCTGGCTGTCGCTGGTGGCAGTCGGACCGTCGCCGCCGGCCACAGCGCCATCGCGGTATTGCGCAGCCAGGAGGACTTGCGCCGGAACATCGTTCGCCAGTTGCATGATGGCCCGGCGCAGTCCATCGCCAATATCGGCATGCAGGCTGAGATCGTGGAACGGCTCGTCGGCAAGGGCGACCCTCGCGCCAGCGAGGAGGTCGCGACGCTGCGTCGCCTGGTCCAGCAGGCCCTCGACACGACGAAGGAGTTCATCTTCGAGATCCGCCCCATGGTGCTGGACGACCTCGGCCTCGCGCCCACGCTGCGTCGCGTCACCAGCGACCGAGCCCGTCGCTCGGGCATCAGCGTGGATTTCGCCTCGCAGGGCATCGAGGAGCGCCTCGACCCGGACATCGAGAATGCCATGTACCGGAGCCTCGAGGAAGCCATCGCCGGCTATCTCGCCCTGAAGCCGCCATCCGTGATCGTGCGCCTCGATTGGTCCGATCGAGAATTGGTGGCGACCGTCGCGGGGACCTGGCCCCGGCTCGACGCAGACGGCGCCGTGGCTCCGAGTACGACAGCCGACACGCGATCGAGTGAAACGCCGCCGGCGCTGCTGGCCATGATGGAGGAGAACCGCTCCCAGGACCACGAGGCGCGTACGGCCGCACGGTCACTACCGGCCAGCCTCATCGCCGAGATCGAGGATCGCGCCCGGGTCCTGGGACTGACGTCGACCGTGCGTGACGATGGTCAGACGCTGGAGCTGGTCGCGCCGATCGCTCGCCGCTCGCTAGCCCAGCGGCTTGCCCGTCGAAATTGGGCCACAGCGACAGGTCGATCTCGGGAGTCAAGCGGCAGAGACGCTCGACCTCGGGTCGGTAGTAGCGCCGCAGCAGGTCGAGGTGCTCAGCGGGCACCGCGACCTTCTCGAGTTTGGCCTGGTTGCGTGGCCTGGCAAGCTCCTCGACAGGAAGCCGATGCCTGGGCAGACCCAGGAAGGCGTAGGTCCGCGCCAGCTGTCCGGCGGCGTCGGCAGCGCAGCGCTCGTACTGCAGGATGAGCAGGCGCTCGGTCGCGTAGGCCTGCAGGAGCCACTCGACCTGGGTGGCGTACAGGCCCCGCGAGATAGCGTCGGTCACGACTCGCATGCGATCTCCGAAGACGCGTCCGGGGCTCTCATCATCGTCGACGAGACCACCACGATCATGGTGGCTCAGGCCCGAGACGTACCGCTCCACGGGGTCGCGCAACAGGACGATAGCCCTGGCGTCCGGAGCCGCGAGCTTGACCATCGGAGGCGCCCACGGGCAGGACAGGTACTCAGGCGTCTTCTCGCCGATGATCTTGCCCTCTGGGCGCGGGAAGTAGCGGTGGTAGCGGGCGATGGCGTCCTCGTCGGGCCACTCGGCCCAGAGCCGGTCGAAGAAGTGCAACTCGGGCCGCTGCTTGGCCGGCTGCACTACCCCGGGGTGCTGCTCGATGAGCCGGAACCACCAGGTGGTGCCCGACTTCTGTGCGCCGAAGATGACGAAATCGGGTGCGCCGGTGCTCCAGCCCTCCGGACAGACCGGATAGTCCGGAAGGGTCTCGAAGACCTGACGTCGCTGGCGGATACTGGCTGGGTCCATGGGCTTGGGCGCTGGGGCCGGCGGCTCGTAGAGACCCAGTCGTCTGCGCAGCTTGCGCAGTCGGATCTGGCGCATACGGGAACCTCAGGATCGGGTGCGGGAATCTCCGGGCGACATGATAGCCAAGCGAGACCCTCGAGCGTGCCGCAGGCACCGTTCCGGCCAGCTCGCCGCCACGACCGGCAGGTGCCGCGGCTGGCCGCTCCTCCTATTCCCGATAGCCTGATGGTCATGTCGCCCGAGCCTGTGCTGATGCCTAGGATTCTGGTGACACCTGTCACACCAGTCGGAGCCTGCACTTGCTGTCAAACCCCGGTACACATGCGCCCCGGTCGAGCGAACCCGTTGGGGACGGCTGGCTGGCCGAATCGCATGCGACCGGTCTACTCTGTAGCACCCACCCGGGCCGCCATCCCCTTCCGGCCATGAGGAACCGAGCGTGAGCGACAAGATCCGCGTCGTCATCGTCGACGACATCGCCGAGACCCGAGAGCACCTCACCAAGCTCCTGTCGTTCGAGCCTGACATCGAGGTCGTTGGCGCCGCCTCATCGGGCGAGGAAGCGGTCGAGCTCACCGGCAAGCTCATGCCGGACATCCTGCTCATGGACATCAACATGCCGGGCATGGATGGCATCGCCACGACCGAGCGCATCTCGGCCACCTTCCCGACGACCTCGATCATCATGATGAGCGTCCAGGGTGAGGCCGACTACCTGCGGCGCTCGATGCTGGCGGGAGCTCGTGAGTTCCTGGTCAAGCCGTTCAGCTCTGACGAGCTCACCGCCTCGATCCGTCAGGTGCACCTGCGCGAGACGCAGAAGCGCGGCCGCATGGCGGTGGCGCTGCAGGGCGTCCCGGGGACTCCCGGCGAAAGCCACGCCAAGGCCGGCCGGATCGTCACGCTCTTCGCCCCCAAGGGTGGGGTCGGTCGCACCACGCTGGCGGTCAACCTGGCGGTCGCCCTGGCTGGCGAGCAGCGCCAGGCGGTGACGCTGGTGGATGGCTCCTTCCAGTTCGGCGATGTCGGGGTGTTGCTGAACCTGAATCCCAAGAACAAGTCCATCCTCGACGTCGTCACCGATCCCTCGTCGACCGATGACGACCTCGTCGACACGACGCTCATCAACCACAGCACCGGCATCAAGGTCCTCCTCGCGCCGCCGAGCCCGGAGATGGCAGAACTCATCACGGTCGACCAGATCCGACGGATGGTGAACCGCCTGCGCGCGATCAACGACTTCACCGTGGTCGACCTGTGGCCGCACTTCAATGACGTCTCGTTGGCCCTGCTCGACATGTCTGACGTGATCCTGACGATCCTCACGCTCGAGATCACCAACATCAAGAACATCCGGCTCTTCCTCGAGGTAGCTGAACAGCTTGGCTACGGCGACCGCCTCAAGCTCGTGCTGAATCGTGCCGACTCGGCGTTCGGCATCCGGGTCGCGGACGTGGAGAGTTCGGTTGGGCGCAAGATCGACCACCAGGTCGTGTCGGACGGCCGGACCGTGGTCTACGCCCTGAACCGCGGCGTCCCCTTCGTCTGGAGCAACAGCCAGGCACCCGTGAGCGAGGACATCCTCAAGATCGGGCGTGCGCTGGTGGCCGAGGCCTCCGTGGAGGAGTCCGCGGAGGAACGTGAGAAGTCCAGGAAATCGATCTTCGGACGGCGATGAAGTCGTCATTGAGCCTCGCTAGGGAGATGCCGTCATGTCGCTGCTGAAGCGGATCGAGAGTGCGAAACCAGCCCTCGAGGGAGCCCCCATGGCCGCGCCCCAGGCGCCGCCCCCCGCCGTGATGCCACCCCCGAGCACGCCGCCTGGTGGGATGCCTCTCCCGCCCGTGCCCCCACCCCCGCCGATGGCTCCGCGGATGGTCTCGCAGGTGCCTGTCCGTGAGTCCTTCCGCGATACCAAGTACCGCATCCAGCAGCGGGTCGTCGCGGACCTCGATCCCAAGCTCGACCTCACCAACCAGGTCGAGGTGCGCAGACAGATCGAAGAGATCTTCAGCATCGCCGTGGACGAGGAGGGCCTCGCCCTCACACGCGCCGAGCGCGTGCGCATGCTGGAGCAGATCACCGACGAGATCGTGGGCCTTGGGCCCCTGGAGCCACTCCTCCGTGACGAATCCATCACCGAGATCATGGTCAACGGCCCTCGCCAGGTCTACATCGAGCGGGCGGGAAAGCTGGAGCTGACCAATCTGTCGTTCCAGAACGACGACCACGTGATGCGCATCATCGACCGCATCATCAGCCCCATCGGCCGACGCGTCGATGAGTCCAGCCCCATGGTCGACGCCCGCCTGACCGACGGCTCGCGCGTCAACGCCATCATCCCGCCGCTCAGCCTCGTCGGACCGGTCATCACCATCCGCAAGTTCGCGGCCTCTCCGTTCACGGTCGACGACCTGATCCGCTTCGGCACGGCAACGCCGGAGATGTTCGACTTCCTCAAGGCCTGCGTCGAGGCGCGGCTGAACGTCTTCGTGTCTGGCGGGACGGGCTCGGGCAAGACGACCACCCTGAACGTGCTCTCGTCGTTCATCCCCAATGACGAGCGCATCGTCACCATCGAGGACGCCGCCGAGCTGCAGCTCCGTCAGGAGCACGTCGTCACGCTCGAGTCCCGCCCACCCAACATCGAAGGCAAGGGCGCCATCCCCATCCGTGAGCTGGTGCGCAACTCGTTGCGCATGCGGCCTGATCGCATCATCGTGGGCGAGGTCCGCTCCGGCGAGGCCCTGGACATGCTCCAGGCCATGAACACCGGCCACGACGGCTCCATGTCCACCGGTCACGCCAACAGCCCCCGCGACATGCTCTCCCGCGTCGAGACGATGGTGCTCATGGCGGGCGTCGACCTGCCGCTCCGGGCCATCCGCGAACAGATCGCGTCAGCCGTGGACCTCATCGTCCACCAGTCACGACTCAAGGACGGCTCCCGCAAGGTCGTCAGCATCACCGAAGTCCAGGGCATGGAGGGTGACGTCATCGTCATGCAGGAGGTCTTCACCTTCGAACAGACCGGCGTGGTCGACGGGCAGATCCAGGGTCATCTGCGGCCGACCGGCATCCGCCCCAAGTTCACCGAGAAGTTCGAGGTGATGGGCATCAGCCTGCCACCGGCCCTCTTCGGATACCGTCCCTAGGAGCCTGCCATGGAACCAGCGGTCCTCGTCGCGATCCTTGCCGCCGCGGCAGTGATGATGCTCTTCCTCGGCGTCTTCGGTGGACGGCGGGTCTCGCCGACCGAACGCATCGAGCAGGTCACCCAGGCCGCCGTCCAGGCACGCAGCAGCAGCGGTTCGTCGGCCGGCCGTTCACTTCGGGACAGCCTCTTCGGCGGCCGCGCGGCGGCATCGCTCGATCGCGTGGTGCAGCGTCGCGACTGGGGCACCCACATGGCCCGGGAGCTCGCGCGGGCAGACCTTCAGCTGCGCCCTTCGGAGTTCCTGGCCATCCGCACGGCGCTCATCGTCGGTGCTCCCCTGGTGGTCTTCGTGCTCGGCAAGACGGTGCTGCCCGGGCTCGACAATGGCATCGCCCTGCTGGTGGCGGTGGTGCTCGGCTGGTGGGTACCCCGCTTCTGGGTCGATCGCCGCAAGGCCAAGCGCCTCCAGGCCTTCAAGGACCATCTCGCCGACACCATCACCCTCATCGCCAACGCCCTGCGCGCGGGTGCCTCGTTCCTCCAGGCCATCGAACTGGTGGTGCGTGAGACCCAGCCGCCCATCTCGACCGAGTTCAACCGCGTCATCCGCGAGGTCAACCTGGGATTGCCCTTCGAGCAGGCCCTCGCCAACATGGTGCGGCGCGTGCGCTCCGAGGACCTCGACCTGATGACCACGGCCATCACCATCCAGCACCAGGTCGGCGGCAACCTCGCCGAGATCCTGGACTCCATCGCCTTCACCATCCGCGAGCGCGTACGCATCATCGGAGAGATCAGGGTCCTGACCGCTCAGCAGCGCATGTCCGGGTACGTGGTGGCAGGCCTGCCCATCGTCCTCGATCGCCATCCTGTCCGTGGTCGCGCCGACCTTCATGCAACCGATGTTCGGACCACCGGAGATCGCGGGCATCCCGGTCGGTGTGATCCTCCTCGGCCTGGGTGCCTTCATGATGCTGGTGGGCTTCCTGGCCATCCGCCGTATCGTCGACATCAAGGTGTAGCCAGATGGGAATGCCACTACTGATCTCGCTGCTGGCCGGCGGCTCCGTCATGCTCATCGTGTGGGCCCTCCTGGGTGCTCGCACCTCGGACCCGGTCCAGGCGCGACTGACCCAGTTGGGCACGCTCGAAGGCATCACCAGCCTCGAGGAGATCGAGCTGCAGCAGCCGATCATGGATCGCACCCTGCGACCCATGATGCGTCGACTCTCGGGGATCGGCACGCGACTGACCTCACGACAACGGGTCGGCCGCACCGAATCCAGGCTTGCCGAAGCTGGCTATCCGTACGGCCTGCGAACCCTCGATTTCATGGGCCTCAAGGTCGTCGTCGCGCTCGCCATCAGTGCCCTCGGCTTCCTGCTCTTCGGCCTGGCGATGTCACAGCCGAGCAACGGGTTCCTGGCCGCCGTGGGGGGCCTCGCGGTGGGATTCTTCCTGCCCGACTACTGGCTGAGCCGGACCATCCGCACGCGCCAGCAGGCCATCCTGCTGGCTATCCCGGACACGCTCGACCTGTTGACGATCTCGGTCAAGGCCGGTCTCGGCTTCGATGCTGCGCTGGGCAAGGTCGTGGAGAAGACACAGGGGCCGCTCGCCGATGAGTTCCGCCGCACCCTCGCCGAGGTGCGCATCGGCAAGACGCGACGCGACGCGCTGCGGGAGATGGTGGCACGTACCAACGTGACCGCCCTGACCAACTTCATCGGCGCCATCATCCAGGCTGAGCAGCTCGGCGTCGCCATCGCCAACGTCCTCGAGGTGCAGTCCGAGCAGCTGCGCATCGAGCGACGGCAGCGAGCCGAGGAGATGGCAGCCAAGGCGCCCATCAAGATGCTCTTCCCGCTGGTCGGGTGCATCTTCCCGTCGATGTTCATCGTCATCCTCGGGCCGGCCCTGATCCTCATCATGAACAACATCGGCTAAGCCTCCCGGCCCATGACTGGATCAACGGCTGACAGCCTGCGCTTGCGACGCACGGGCGATGACGCCGTGGTCTGCCACCGCCTCATGATGGGCACGTCCTTCCTGCAGCGCTTCCTGGGCCTCATGGGCAGGGCCTCGCTGCCAGAGGGCGAGGGCCTCTACCTGCCCGCCTCGAGCATCCACATGATGTTCATGCGCTTCCCTATCGACGCGCTCTTCCTGGCCAGCTCCGGGGCTGACGGGGCTCGCCGCGTGGTCGGCATGCGCCACCATCTGCCGCCCTGGAGGGGTGTGGTCCTGCCAGTCCGCAACGCAGAAGGCGTCGTTGAGTTGCCCGCCGGCACCCTGGAACGGCTCGGCGTCCGGATCGGTGACGAAGTCGTCTTCGAGGCTGATGGCGCAGCAAAGCCCGGGGTGACCGGCACGTAAGCGAGCAGAGCGAAGATGGCCGGCGATGCGTGCCCTGCTGGACCTCGTGCTGCCACCTCACTGCGCCGGATGCGGGTGCGAAGGCGACGTCCTGTGTCGCACGTGCCGGCGGCCGCTTGAGCGCCGCCTGGCTGAGCCACCGGGATACCCGCTGGGGATGCCCGTCTCGGTGCCTGCTGGGCTGGTGCAGCTGGAGTGGTGTGGGATGTACAGCGGCAGCGTGCGCTCGGCCATCCACGCGCTCAAGTACCGCGGAGAACGTCGCCTCGTGGAACCGCTGGCCGGGGTGCTGGCCCAGCGCTGGGCACGGTCCGGCGCCGGAGGCGAGCTGGTCACCTGGGTGCCGGTGCATCCGACCCGGCGGCGTGAGCGCGGCTTCGACCAGGCCGAGGTGCTGGCCAGGGCGATGGCCCGGATGCTCGACCTGCCCGTGCTGGCTACCCTGGAGCGGCGACGCCGGACCCTCGCTCAGCATGCGCTGGACCAACGTCAGCGAACCGACAACGTCGGCGGTGTCTTCGCCGTGTCGGCAGGCGCAGCTGCCGGGCTGCGCGGGCGCTGGGTCATCGTCGTGGATGACGTCCTGACCACCGGTTCCACACTGTCGGGTTGCGCCCAGGCGCTCCTGTCCGGCGGGGCGAGGTGTGTCTCGGCGATCACGGTGGCTCGAGACCGCTAGGCCGGCGTGGCCTGGCGAGGCCCGACCATGTCACCACGGGTGCCGTGCTGGCCACCAGAGCGACCTGGCGGAGCATAGAATCTGGCGATAGCGGAGGTGACGTCGGTGCGAACCACGATCAGAGGCAGGAACCTGACCGTCTCAGAGCAGGACAGTGCCTATATCGAGCGCAAACTGCAGCGCCTCGAACGCATGCTGGACGAGCGCAGCGAGGCCGAGGTGGAGCTCCGGCTGGAGGGCAACCACAAGGTCGCTGACAGCCACATCGTCGACGTGGCCCTGGTCATCGATGGACTATCCCTGCGGGGGAACGCGGCAGCGTCCACCTTCAGGGAGGCCACGGACCTGGTCATCGACAAGCTCGAGCGCCGCACGGTCGAGTACAAGCAGCGACCACGGGACCGCCGCCGAGCCGAGCAGGTTCGCTATCAGGAGGCTGCCGCGGGCGAAGGTTCGGCCGCCGCTTCGGCTGCCACCGCTGACGAGTCAGCGGTGGTCAAGATCAAGCGCTTCGCCATCGAGCCGATGTTCGAGGAAGACGCCATCTCCCGGATGGAGGAGCTGGGGCACACCTTCTTCATCTTCGTCAATGCCGAGAACGAGCGCATCGCGGTGCTCTACCGCCGTCGGGACGGACGCTACGGACTCATCGAGCCTGTCATCGGTGGTGGCTACAGCCTGGACTAGCGCAGGACCGCAGGACCGCAGGACCGAGTGGCAGCAGACCGCGCGGCCGGCTGAGGGACCACGCCACTACCCGACCCCGTACCAATGGACCATTCCGCCGGCGCGTTCTGGCACCGATGATGTCGCTGCCGCCGAACGGTGGCTGCACCGGGACAGACCGTCAGGTGCCGGAACGACGCTGTCGGGGAGTCATGAGCGTCCAGAACCCACGGGCCTTCAACGAGTGGCTGCGAGCACAGCTCAAGGCCAAGAAGATGTCCCAGCGCCAGCTCGCGCAGCAGTCCGGCGTCGACCATTCCACCATCTCGCGACTCCTCCGCGGTGATCGCACGCCATCGCTGGGCACGGCCACCAAGCTGGCTCGCGGCCTGCGCGAGCTCCGCGACGACAGCGATTCGCCGCAGTACTTCGGCCTGACCTCGTCCGCGAGCACGCATCCCACGGCGCGCGTCGAGTACGCGCTTCGTTCGGACGACCTGATGAGCGAACCGCAGGTCCGACAGGTGATGGAGTACTACCTCGCACTGCGCATGCGTCGGTTGTCGATCCGCCAGACGGGTCGATATGCCCCGGTCCGTCCCGTGGCCGCCGTTCGAGCAGTAGCCACGAGCGGCCCGTCAGACAAGAAGAACTGACGCTCGACCCTCAGGCGCCCCCGTCCGCGCCGCCAGCCCCGGCCGTGTCGTGACCTGGCCCCTCCTGAGCGAGGTCTGAGCCGGTCCGCCTGGCCTCCTGCTGACGGCCCTTGGTCTTCGGCGAGAGCACGTAGGCGAAGAACCCGAGGATGACGACCGAGAGCACGCTGATGGCGCGGTCGACCAGGGCGATGGCGGCGGCCTCCGTCGGGTCCGCCTGGTAGATCACCGTCAGCAGGCCCACGATGCCCGCCTCCACGATGCCCAGGCCGGCTGGCGTGAAGGGAACGGCTGTGAGCAGCGATGCGACGAGCGCGACGAAGAACGCCCCGCTGATGCCCAGTGAGATGTCGAAGTCGAGCGCCTCGACCACGAACAGCAGCCGCAGTGCCTCGGTCGTCCAGATGAGGCCGGTAAGCAACGCGACGATGGGCAGCTGCCGCCGATCGACCGAGAAGACGCCCTCCTCGAAGCGCTCGTAGAGGAGCACTATCCGCTTGGGCAGGGGCAGCCAGTCGACGACCCGCTGGCCGAAGTTGCGCAGCGAGAACAGGGCCACCGCCAGCCCCAGCACCACGAGGACGCCGATGCCCATGATGACTCGGACGCTGTCCGAGAGGCCGTCGCGGAACGACCAGAAGGCGGCTCCGAGGCCCAGCACCACGATCGCCACGAGGTCGAAGACGCGCTCGATGAAGATGGTCCCGAAGGTGGCGGACAGCGAGACCGGGTAGTTGATCTTGAGTAGCCAGGCGCGGTAGACATCCCCGAGCTTGGCCGGGACGACGCTGTTGACGAGCCAGGAGACGAAGATGATCTCAGTGGAGTCACGGACCCGGATCGCTGGCCCCGATGCCGCGCAGCAGGATGGACCAGCGCATGCCCCGCAGCGGGAACCCCAGGTAGTAGATCGCGAATGCCATCAGGAGCCACCACGGATCGGCGCTGAGGACATGGTCGACCAACGTTTCGAGCTTGAAGCCGGGCAGTGCCAGGGCGAAGAGGATCAGGACAAGGACAGGCACGATGATGGAGGCCTGCGTACGTCGATCGCGCAGGCGTTTCGTGATGGGCACGGCGCCCGCCGCCAGGTCCTCCTGCACGAGTGGGTAGTCGACGACGGCTTCGGCAGTCAGATCGGGGCTCTCGTCCAGGGCGACGGCCAGCGGATCAGGATGCCCGGCAGGGCACCGCTGGCTCCCGGCCGTATGCTGGGCCCATGGTCCTCGTGCGCCCCTGCCCGCGATCCTGGCGAGGAGGGGTCACGGGGCCCGAGATCACTCATGTGTCGCCCTGACTGAGAGCCGAAGCAGGTGGTCTGACTCGCCCATTGCCGCGCAGCCGCTGCACGAACTTGGCGAAGGGCGTCCAGAGGCGCACGTAGTAGGAGGCTCGCCCGGTCAGGAGCGTCGCCTCCGGCAGCAGCGCCAGCAGTTCCTCGGCCGTCGAGAAGGGGCCGGGCAGGACCGTGCTGGCGATGCCCAGCTCCATGACGCTGTGGGCATCGGAGGAAGCGATCCCCGGCAGGCCATGAAGTGCCGCGAAGGCAGCGGCCCGCGGGTTGGCGTCCCGGTAGGCTCGTGCGTTGTGGACCTCGACGTAGTCGACGATGGCAGCCAGCTCCTCGAGGGCCTGCTCCGCCGTCCCGCCTTGCTGCCCCCGCACGAGCGAAAGCTGTCGAAGGGGTGCGGCAGGCCGACGATGCCACCCTGCTCGCGGATGGCGCTGGCTGTCTCGACAGCACTGAGACCGGGCGGCACGACGTGCTCCAGGAACAGACCGATGATGTCGCCGTCGCGAGTGCGGATCTCCTCGCCCACGATGATCTGAAGGTCGCCCCCGGCCAGCTGTACCGCGCGCTGGGCGCCATCGATGCGCTCATGGTCGGTGATGGCCAGGTGTGTCAGGCCCAGCCGCCGAGCGCGCTCGATCATCCTGCCCGGATCGGCCAGCGAATCGAAGGAGGCAGAGCTGTGGGTATGCAGGTCCGCGAAGGACCGCACCGCGTTCGCTGCGCCGCGCCGCTGGGCCTCCATGGGCTAGAAACGCTGGACCAGCGAGTTCTTGAAGAACTCGAAGTGCTCCATGGCCAGACCCGTGCCGAGAGCGACGCAGTTGAGGGCGTTCTCGGCGACGTGGCAGGGCACGCCGGTGACCTGTGTGAGCAGCCGGTCGATGTTGCGCAGCAGTGAGCCGCCGCCGGTCATGACCATGCCCTTGTCGATGATGTCGCTGGCCAGCTCCGGGGGCGTCTCCTCGAGGACCGCGCGGACCGCCGTGACGACCTGCTGGAGCGGCTTCTCCAGGGCCTCCATGACCTCGGAGCTGGTCAACGGGATGGTCCGCGGCAGGCCGGCGATGAGATCGCGGCCGCGGACATCCAGCGTCAGCTCACGCTCCAGCGGCAGCGCCGTGCCGATGGCCATCTTGACCTCCTCGGCCGTGCGCTCGCCGATCATGAGGTTGTACTTGCGACGGATGTAGCTGGCGATGGCCTCATCGAAGCGATTGCCGCCCACGCGCAGCGAGCGACTCACGACGATGCCGCCGAGCGCCACGACGGCGATCTCGGTGGTGCCACCGCCGATGTCGATGATCATGTTGCCGGAGGCACCGGAGATGGGCACGTTGGCGCCGATGGCGGCTGCGAGCGGCTCCTCGATGAGATAGGCCTCGCGAGCGCCGGCCTTGAGGGCCGCGTCGCGCACGGCGCGCTTCTCGACGCTGGTCACGCCGGAGGGGACGCAGACCATCACCTCCGGCTTGGTGAAGGAGCGGCCGGCCTTGCGGATGAAGTAGCGCAGCATGGCCTCGGTGATGACGTAGTCGGCGATGACGCCGTCCTTCATGGGCCGGATGGCCGAGATGTTGTCCGGCGTCCGGCCGATCATCTCGCGCGCCTCCTCGCCCACGGCCAGGATGTGGTGGCTCTCGCTGACGGCGACGACGGAGGGCTCGCGGATGACGATGCCCTTGCCCTTGACGTAGACGAGCACGTTGGCGGTACCGAGGTCGATACCGATCTTCATGCCCGGCCGATGCTCACGCTGAGGGCTCCTGCTCGATGGCGGCTCCGAGGTCGAGCAGCTTGCGCTCGATGTCCTCGTAGCCCCGACGTACCTGGTGCACTCCGCTGATGGTCGACCGACCCTCCGCCGCCAGGGCTGCCAGGATGAGCGAGGCGCCGGCGCGCAGGTCACTCATCTCCAGCTCGCTGCCGTGCAGGCGTGCCGGACCGGTGATGGCGGCGTGATGGGCATCCGTGATCTCGACTCGCGCGCCCATGAGGCGCAGGTCGGCCAGCCACTCCAGGCGGTCCTCGAAGATGGTCTCGTGGACCGTGCTGCGGCCCCGGGCCTGGGTGAGCAGCACCGCCGTGGGCGGCTGCAGGTCCGTGGCCAGGCCGGGGTACGGCGCGGTCGCGATGTCCATGGCCACGTAGGCGTCGCTGCCGGGTTCGGCGCCGCGGACGCTGATGCGCTCAGCCTCGCAGCTGACGTCCACACCCACCTGCTCGAGGACGTCGAGGAAGGCGCCCAGATGCGCCGATGGGGCGCCGCGCAGGGTGACCTCGCCGCCGGTGATGGCGGCCGCGACGGCGAAGGTCCCGGCCTCGATGCGGTCGGCGATGATCTGGTGCGTGGCGCCACGGAGCCGCCGCCGACCTTCGACCTCGATGACATCGGGGGCCGTGCGCTGCACCTCGGCACCCATGGCCTGGAGGAAGCCGATGAGATCGTCCACCTCGGGCTCCTGGGCCGCTGGCCGGATGGTGGTGTGCCCGTCGGCGAGCGTGGCCGCGAGCATGGCGTTCTCGGTGCCCATCACGGTCACGTGCGGGAACTCCACGTGGCCGCCACGCAGCCGTCCCGGCGCCTGCGCGAAGTAGTAGCCGTTGCGGTAGTCGACCGTGGCCCCGAGGGCCTGCATGGCCTCCACGTGCAGATCGACCGGCCGTCGCCCGATGCGGTCGCCGCCGGGGTTGCTGATGATGACGCGGCCGAAGCGGGCCAGCAGCGGCCCCAGCAGGATGAAGCTGGCGCGCATCTTGGCCGCCGCCTCGAGCGGCACGAAGAGCCAGTCGACGTCGCCCGCGGAGACCTCGTAGACGCTCGGCTCCGGATGGTCCACGACGACCCCGAGGTCGCGCAGGAGCTCCGCCATGAGCACCACGTCGGCGATCTCGGGCACGTTGGTGAAGCGGCAGCGCTCGCCGGTCAGGGTGGCCGCCGCGAGCAGCTTCAGGGCCGCGTTCTTGGAGCCGCTGATGGGCACCTCGCCGCGCAGCGGACGACCACCCTCGATGCGGATGGTCTCACGCGGCACCGGTGGCGCCTGGTACTCCCAGTGGAAGGGCCGAGCCTCTGCCATGACGGCTAGGACCGGCGCCGCGGACCCTCGCGGTGTCGGCGTTCGGCGACGCGGATGCGCACCAGCGCTCGCTCCATCGCCGCGCGCGCACGCGCCAGGTCGGCCGGCTCCTCGAAGCCCTGCTGGATGGCTCGCTCGGCCTCGTTGCGCGCCTCCTCGGCCGCCTCGAGGTCGATCTCGGATGAGAGGTCGGCCAGCTCGGCCATGACCACGACCTTGTCGGGCCGGACCTGGACGAAGCCGCCGGCGATGGCGAAGTAGTCCTCGTCCGCGCCCTTGCGGATGCGCAGCTCACCGATGCCCAGCGTCGAGAGCAGCGGGGCGTGGTGCGGCAGGACGCCCAGCTCGCCCTCGATACCCGGGCAGAAGACGGCGTCCACCTCGTCCGAGTACGCCAGGCGCTCGGGCGTGACGATCTCCAGCAGCAGCGGCATGCCTACAGCCCCATGCCCGGACGGAGCGCCATCATCGGGCCTCCAGCCTGGCCGCGTTCTCGCGCACCTCGTCGAGCGTGCCGGCCAGGAAGAAGGCCTGCTCGGGCAGGTCGTCGGCCTTGCCCTCGAGGATCTCCTTGAACGAGGCCACGGTGTCCTTGATGGGCACGTACTCGCCGTCGCGGCCGGTGAAGACCGCGGCCACGAAGAACGGCTGGCTCATGAAGCGCTGCAGCCGGCGCGCGCGGGCCACGAGCGCCTTGTCCTCCTCGGAGAGCTCATCGATGCCCAGGATGGCGATGATGTCCTGCAGGTCGCGGTAGCGCTGCAGGACGCGCTGCACCTCGCGGGCGACGTCGTAGTGCTCCTGGCCCACGATGAGCGGGTCGAGCACGCGCGAGGTCGAGGTCAGCGGGTCCACGGCCGGGTAGATGCCCAGCTCGGTGAGGTAGCGCTCCAGGCGGATGGTGGAGTCGAGATGGCCGAACGTGGTGGCCGGTGCCGGGTCGGTGTAGTCGTCGGCGGGCACGTAGATGGCCTGCAGGGAGGTGATCGAGCCCTGCTTGGTGGAGGTGATGCGCTCCTGCAGGCCGGCCATCTCGGTGGCCAGGTTGGGCTGGTAGCCCACGGCGGAGGGCATGCGGCCGAGCAGGGCGGAGACCTCCGAGCCGGCCTGCGTGAAGCGGAAGATGTTGTCGATGAAGAGGAGCACGTCGCGGCCTTCGTCGCGGAAGTACTCGGCCATGGTGAGGCCGGTCAGGGCCACGCGCAGGCGGGCGCCGGGCGGCTCGTTCATCTGGCCGAAGGTCATGACCGTCTTCTCCATGACGCCCGATTCGGTCATCTCGGCGATGAGGTCGTTGCCCTCGCGGGAGCGCTCGCCGACGCCGGCGAAGACGGAGTAGCCGCCGTGCTCCTGGGCGACGTTGCGGATGAGCTCCTGGATGATGACGGTCTTGCCCACGCCGGCGCCACCGAAGACGCCGATCTTGCCGCCCTTGGCGAAGGGGCAGATGAGGTCGATGACCTTGATGCCGGTCTCGAAGACCTCGGTCGCCGTGGCCTGCTCCTCGAAGGACGGCGGCCGCCCGGTGGATGGGGTAGGTCTCGCGCCGTGCGTGACCGGGGCCTTGCCGTCGATGGGCTCGCCGAGCACGTTGAAGACGCGGCCCAGCGTCTCGGGGCCGACGGGCACGCTGATCGGCGCGCCGAGGTCGACGGCCGCCGTGCCGCGCGCGAGCCCGTCGGTCGTGCTCATGGCCACCGCGCGGACCCAGTTGTTGCCGAGGTGCTGCTGGACCTCGCAGACGACCGGCTCGGCCGTGCGGTCTCGATGCGCACGGCGTTGAAGATGGCCGGCAGCTGGCCGGCCGGGAACTCGATGTCGACGACGGGGCCCGTGATGGCGATGACGCGGCCGGCCGCGCCTGCCGGCCGGCTGGGGCTTGGCTGTGGTGCAACCGCCATGGGGGCTGATTCCTCCGTTGTGGGGCCGAAGCTCGGGCGTGTCTGCTCAGGTGTTGCTGGCGCCGGTCGCGATCTCGATCATCTCGCGGGTGATGTTGGCCTGGCGCACCTTGTTGTAGGTCAGGGTCAGGTCGTCGATGAGCTCCTGCGCGTTGTCCGTGGCGTTGCGCATGGCGACCATGCGCGCCGACTGCTCGCTGGCCGTCATCTCCAGGACCGCCTGGAAGAGCCGCGTCGCGACGTAGCGCGGCAGCAGCTGCTCGAGCACGTGGCGCGGCTGGGCTCGAAGATGAACTGCCGTCCGGGGATGCCGGCCGCGTCGTCCGGGTTGGGCTTGATGGGCAGCAGCCGCTTCATCTCGGGTCGCTGCACGAGCGTCGAGACGAAGGCCGGGTGGACGAGATGCACCTTGCCGTAGGTGCCGGCCAGGAAGTCGTCCGAGATGAGGCGCGCCAGGGGCAGGATGTCGGCGAAGGTGGGCTTGTCGCCGAAGCCGTCGAAGGCGGCCGCGATGGGCACGCGGGCGCGTCGCATGGCGGCCGTGCCCTTGCGGCCCACGGTCACGACGCGGAGCTCACCGGCGGAGCGTGGCGATCTCGCGGGCCGCGAAGCGGATGGTGTTGGTGTTCAGCGAGCCGGCCAGGCCGCGGTCGGTGGTGAAGAGCACGATGAGCCGCGCCCCGGGCCGCTCCTCGGCCAGCAGCGGGTGGTGCTCGTCATCGAGCACGGCCGCGACATCCGCGAGGACCTCGTCGAGCTTGTCGCTGTAGGGGCGCGACGCCAGCGTGGCGTCCTGGGCGCGCTTCAGCTTCGAGGCAGCCACGAACTGCATGGCGCGGGTGATCTGCTTGATGTTGCCTACCGATCCGATGCGACGTCGGATCTCGCGCTGGCTTGGCACGAGCGGGTGCCTTCCTCCTGACTAGGCGGTGAAGGTCTCCTTGAAGGCCTCGGCAGCGCTGCGCAGCGAGTCCACGATGTCGTCGTCGAGCGCCAGCTTCTCGGCCAGGCCGGCGAGGACCTCGGGCCGCTCGGCCTCCAGGAAGCGGTAGAAGTGGGCCTCGAAGTCCCGCACCTTGGCGGCGGGGACGTCATCGAGGTAGCCGTTGGTGACGACCCACAGGATGGCCACCTGCTTCTCCACCGCGAGCGGGCTGAACTGGGGCTGCTTGATGACCTCGGAGATGCGCTCGCCGCGGGTCAGCTGGTCGCGCGTGGCCTTGTCCAGGTCGGAGGCGAACTGGGCGAAGGCAGCCAGCTCACGGTACTGCGCCAGGTCCAGCTTGAGCGGACCGGCCACCTTCTTCATGGCCTTGGTCTGGGCCGCCGAACCCACGCGCGAGACCGAGATGCCGACGTTCAGGGCCGGGCCGCTGACCGGCGTTGAAGAGGTCCGACTCGAGGTAGATCTGGCCGTCGGTGATGGAGATGACGTTGGTGGGGATGTAGGCCGAGACGTCGTTGGCCTGCGTCTCGATGATGGGCAGCGCCGTCAGCGAGCCGCCGCCGTTGTCCTCGTTCAGGCGCGCCGCGCGCTCCAGCAGGCGGCTGTGCAGGTAGAAGACGTCGCCGGGGTAGGCCTCGCGGCCGGGCGGGCGGCGCAGCAGCAGGGCCATCTCGCGGTAGGCCCAGGCGTGCTTGGTGAGGTCGTCGTAGACGCACAGGGCGTCCTTGACGCGCTGGCCACCGATCTCGACGCCGTCCTCCATGACGTCCTCGCCCATGGCCGCGCCGGCGTAGGGCGCCAGGTACTGCAGCGGCGCCGGGTCCTCGGCGCCGGCCACGACGACGATGGTGTGCTCCATGGCGCCGTACTGCTCCAGCACGGCCACCGTCTTGGCCACCGTGGAGAGCTTCTGGCCGATGGCCACGTAGATGCAGACGAGGCCCTTGCCCTTCTGGTTGATGATGGTGTCGATGGCGACGGTGGTCTTGCCCGTCTGGCGGTCGCCGATGATGAGCTCGCGCTGGCCGCGGCCGATGGGGATGAGGGCGTCGATGGCCTTGATGCCGGTCTGCACCGGCGTGTCCACCGACTTGCGCGTGATGACGCCGGGCGCCACGCGCTCGACCGGCGCGGGTCGCGGTCGGCAGCGATGGGCCCCTTGTCGTCGATGGGACGGCCCAGGGCGTCCACGACGCGACCGATGAGCGCCGGACCGACCGGCACCTCGACGACGGTGCCGGTGGTCTTGACGGTGTCGCCCTGCTTGATGCTGGGTGTAGTCACCCAGGATCACGGCGCCGACGGTCTCCTCCTCGAGGTTCAGGGCCATGCCCTTGATGCCGTCGGGGAACTCCAGCAGCTCGGAGGACGAGGGCGCCCTCGAGGCCGTAGATGCGGGCGATGCCGTCACCGACCTCGACCACGGTGCCGACGGAGCGTGTCTCGACGCCGGCGTCGAACTCGTCGATGGCGGACTTGATGATCTGGGTGATGTCGTCGGAGCGGATGGCCATGGAGTCGTCGTTCCTCTGGGCTGTGGCGTCAGGTGGCGATGGTGGCGAGCTCGGTCGCGCAGCCGCTCGAGGCGACCGCGGACGGAGCCGTCGATGAGTCGGTCGCCGAGGCGGACCTGGACGCCGCCGAGGAGCTCCGGGTCGAGCAGCGGCTGCAGCTCCACGCGCCTGCCGGTCATGCGTCGCGAGGCGCTGGCTGGAGGGCCTCGACTCAGCCGTGGCCTCGAGCGGCGCGGCCGTGGTGACGGTGGCCTCGACGATGCCCTCGCGCCGGCGGTGGAGGCGGCGGAACTCGCGGATGACGGCGGGCAGCAGCTCGAACCGGCCGCGCCGGACGAGCAGCGCCAGCAGGTTGCGCGGCGCGCCGCGTGACATCCTCGCCCAGGAGGCGCTCCAGCACCTCGATGCGCGACGCGGCGCGGGATGGCCGGGTTGGACAGCAGGCGCATCACCTCGGGCGCGGTGAGCCGCTCCTCGGCCACGGCGAGGGCGGCCAGCCAGGCTCCACGGAGCTCGTCGCGCTCGGCGATCTCGAAGGCCGCCTCCGCGTAGCGACGGGCCGTGCTGCGGATCAGCGCCATGGCGGCCCCCTGCGTGCCGGGTCGTCATCAGTTGCGCTCGTCCCCGCGAGGGCGCCGAGGCCGAGACCTGGGCCAGGAACTCGTTCACGAGGCGCTTCTCGCGATCGGCGCTCATGGTCTCACCGACGACCTTGCCGGCGGCCATGCAGCGCCAGGTCGGCGACCTGGCCGCGGACGTCGGCGAGGGCGCGCTTGCGCTCGGCGTCGATGTCGGCCACGGCCTGCTCGCGCAGCCGCTCGATCTCCGCCTGGGTGTCCGCGACGCCCTTCTCGCGGGTCTCGTCGGAGAGCTTCTGTGCGCGCGCCACGATCTCGCTGGCCTCGCGGCGGGCCTCGGCCAGGACGGCCGCACGCTGGTCGGCGGCCGCCTCGCGGTCGCGCCGGGCGGCGTCGGCGTCCTTGAGGCCCTGCTCGATGCGCTCGCGACGGTCGGTCAGCCGCTCGCCTACCGGCACGAGCACCAGCTTGTAGGCGATGTAGAAGAAGACGATGAAGTTGGCGGCGGCGACGATGATCCAGAAGAGGTTGATCGTCAGCCCGCCGCCCTCACCGCTCTCCGCGGCGAGCCTGACGAGCTGGTCGGACGCCCCCGTGCGAGGGCCAGGCTGAGCACGGCCTACCCGAGCTGACCCGGCAGGAGGAAGACGATGAGCAGGCCGATGACGATGGCGAGCACGCCGAGGCCTTCGGCGAACGCGGCCAGGATGATGGCCAGGCCGCGGATCGATGCCGGCGGCGTCGGGGTTGCGGCCGATGGCGCTCGACGACATGCCGGCCAGGATGCCGATGCCGACGGCGGGGCCGATGATGGCGAGGGCAGCGAGTCCCGCGCCGAGAGCTACGTTGTCCATGGATGGTCTCCTGTGGTGCTGATCGTGGCCTCATTCTGGGTGAGGCCGATATCCGATTGTCCGATCGTCGTGAGTCGTGTCGCTCGTCGCTATCGATCGAGCGTGTTGCGTCATGCGGCGCCTGCCATCGCCTCCTCTCCCTCGTGACCCTCCTCGTCGTGGTGGCTCTCGATGGCGGCCAGGATGAACATGAGCGTCAGCGTGCTGAAGATGAGCGCCTGGACGAAGGTCAGGATGATCTCCAGGCCGTAGAGCGCGATCGGCGCCAGGATCCCGGCCGACAGGCCGATGACCACGCCCAGCGCGACCTCGCCGCCGAAGATGTTGCCGAAGAGTCGCATCGACAGCGTGACCGGCTTGATGAACTCGAGCAGGAGCTCCACGAGGCCCACGAACAGGGCGATGACCCCGGCGCCGATGCCGTTGCGGAACTCGCCGAAGGGGAAGAACTTGGAGAGGTAGCCACCGAGCCCCAGACGTCGGACGCCCTCGATGTGGAAGACCACGAAGGCCACCAGCGCCAGGCCGATGGTCACGTTCAGGTCGCTCGTGGGGGCGCGCAGGCCCTCGATGAAGCCGATGGGCGGTACCAGGCCGCTCCAGTTGAAGGCGAGGATGAGCACGAAGAAGGCGGCGAAGAGCGGCAGGTAGCGCGCCGCCTGGGCGCCGCCCATGCTGTGGCCGAAGCCGCTGATGGACTCGTAGACCCACTCGACGAAGTTCTGGACGCGGCCCGGCACGGCCGCGCGCGCGGCGACTGGCGAGGATACCCAGCACGAGCACGAGGACGGTGAGTCAGGATCATCGTCAGCAGCGAGTCGGTGAGGCTCACCTGGGTGGAGATGAGATCGGTCGAGGGCGCGCCTCGCCGCCAGCGACCCAGACCTCGTGCGGGCGCGGGAAGTGCAGGGTGCCCTCGATGAAGCAGACCGGGGAGTGCACAGGCGCCCTCGGGGTCCGCCTCGTCGATAGGGCGGCACGATGAGGAACGCGGCGATGTTGACCACGATGAGCAGGCCGATCGAGGAGGCCCAGCGTTCGCAGCGACAGCCCACGCTGTCGACTCGACACGTCACCTCGATGTCGTCGCCGGCGCCGGTCGACCGAATCCTGCTGCTCGGCCGAGACGGGCTCGTTCGACACTCTCGCTCCCGGCTCGAGGACCCGCCGGGGCGGGCACGCTCGTCAGTCTTCCAATCGCTCCAGGAACCTGCTGATCAGTCGCCAGTCGGCCACCGCGCCAAGCAAGGCTCCGACCAGGAACCCCAGGACCACGAAGAGCGGCCTGGTGCCCAGCTGCTCGTCAAGCCAGTGGCCTGCGAGCGCGCCGCCGAGGGTCGTGACGAGGAGGACGAGCCCGATCTCCGAGAAGAGGGCGAAGTACCCGAATGCTTTCCCGTAGCCGTCCATCGGCTCCCAGCGCGAGCGGCGTGGAGTATAGCAGCGCACCGCGGCCACCGCCCGGGAGGCGCCATCACGAGCCGTGGCCCGGTTCGGTGCGGCTGGATCGGGCCATCACCGGGTCGCTGCCGCCCCGCCGCTGCCGCCGCCGTCGGGCGGCCGATGGTCCTTCATCTGCGTCCGGATAGGAACTCGCCTCGAGGGCCTCATCGGCACCGGAGCGGAAGGTCACCAGCAACAGCAGCAGACCGGAGCCCACGACCACGGCCAGGAACGCATAGAGCGGGCCCGCACCACCCGCGAGCACGATGCTCAGCAGCGCCAGCAGGGCGCAGATGGCGTAGATCAGCAGCACGGCATCCTTGTGGGTGAGTCCCAGGTCCAGCAGGCGATGGTGGAAGTGGCCGCGATCGGGCGTGAAGGGCGACCGTCCGCTGAGCAGTCGTCGGGTGATGATCCAGAACGTGTCGATGATGGGCACGCCCAGCACGAGCAGCGCGACCGCGACCTTGGCCGTACCGAGGATGGACAGGACCGCCAGCGCATAGCCCACGGCCATGACCCCGGTCGTGCCGATGAAGACGCGCGCGGGATGGAAGTTCCAGGGCAGGAAGCCGGCCAGTGCGCCAGCCAGTGCGGCGCACAGCAGGGCCACCATCGGCGTGTAGGATCCGACGCCACTGGTGAGCGAGATGACGCCCAGGGTCAGCGCCGCGATGAGTGCGACCCCGGTCGACAGACCGTCGAGGCCGTCGATGAAGTTGATGCTGTTGATCATGCCCACCACCCAGAGCCCCGTGATCAGGACCGCTCCGAGGCCGGCGAAGGTGACGGTGGGACTGGCCAGCAACCCGCCCAGGAAGTCGAGCGGGTTGGCTACGAAGGTGATGGTCACGCCAAGGATCACGGCGATGCCGGCCAGCAGCACCTGGAAGACGAACTGCCAGCGGGCGCGGATCTGCCAGCGATCGTCGATGAAGCCGAAGACGGCCGCCAACGCCGAACCGGCCAGCAGCGCCACGAGCTCGTCTCGCCGGATGACGTCACCACCCCAGACGTAGAGCTGCGGGAACGGGGCGGCCGGGAAGCGTGTCCCGACGAACAGCATGGCCACGATGCCCACGCCGATGAAGGCGATGACCACAGCCAGGCCGCCGGCGCGCGGGATGGGGCGGCTGTGCACGCGCCGGCCCGAATCGGGCTCGTCCATGGCTCCAGTGACAGCGGCGAATCGCATCGCCAGCGGCGTCAGCAGGAAGGACGCTGCCGCAGCGGCGACGAGCGCCAGCAGGATGACCGGCAGCTCCTCCAGCCTCACGCCTCAGACAGTCCGGGTACGGGGAAGCGTGCGCAGATCTCCTTCACCGCCGCCGACACTTCGGCCAGGGCCGCCCGATCGTCTCGCTCGCGCAAGGTGCGAGCGAGCAACTGGCCGACCAGGCGCATCTCAGCCCGGCCAAAGCCGCGCGTGGTGGTCGCAGGTGTCCCCACGCGGATGCCCGGAGGCGGTGTTGGGCGGCAGCGGATCGAATGGGATGGCGTTCTTGTTGACGGTGATGCCCGACCTCGTCGAGCAGCTGCTCGGCCTGGGCCCCGGTGACACCGAGGGGCGTGACATCGACGAGGATGAGGTGGTTGTCAGTGCCACCCGATACGAGCTTGGTGCCGTTCTCCCGCAGCGTCTCGTGCCAGCTCCGTGGCGTTCTCGACGGTGCGCTGCTGGTCCCGGCGAAAGGCATCGCCCTGCGCTTCGAGCAGGGCCACGGCCTTGGCCGCGATGACGTGCATCAGCGGACCACCCTGCGTGCCCGGGAAGACGGCGCGGTCGATGCGACGACCCAGCCCGGCCCGTCCGAAGATGAGTCCACCGCGAGGTCCGCGCAGCGTCTTGTGGGTGGTCGTGGTCACGATGTCCGCGTGCGGGAACGGGCTGGGGTGCAGGCCAGCCGCCACCAGACCAGCGATGTGAGCCATGTCGACCAGCAGGAACGCGTCGACACCACGGGCGATACGCGCCATACGCTCGAAGTCGATGATGCGTGGGTAGGCGCTGGCGCCGGCCACCAGCAGCCGCGGGCGCACCGCCTGCGCCTGGCGCTCCAGGGCGTCGTAGTCGATGCGGCTGTCGTACCTCCGAGACGCCATAGGCATGCACCTCGAAGAAGCGACCGCTGAAGTTGAGCGGGTGGCCGTGAGTCAGATGACCGCCATGCGCGAGGCTCATGCCCAGGATGCGATCGCCATGAACGAGCACGGAGAGGTAGGCCGCGATGTTGGCCTGGGCCCCTGAATGCGGCTGCACGTTCACGAACTCGGCGCCGGGAAAGAGTGCCAGGGCCCGGTCCTCGGCGAGGCGCTCGGCAACGTCCACGAACTCGCAGCCACCGTAGTAGCGCTTGCCGGGCTGGCCCTCGGCGTACTTGTTGTTGAGCCACGAGCCGTTGGCTTCGAGCACAGCCCGGGAAGCGTAGTTCTCGCTGGCGATGAGTTCGATCTTCCAGGTCTGGCGATCACGTTCGGCGACCATGGCCGCCCAGAGCTCGGGATCGACGACGGAGATAGGCTCTTCAGCCAGCTGCTGTTCCACGGTGAAGCTCATGCCTGCTCCGCTGCTGATTCCCTGCGCGACGGTCAGTGTACCCGCGCCACAGGTCAGCCCCCTGCGAGCGCAGCCTCGATCTGCCCGTGGCTGAGCGCGCCCTCACGAAGGACACTGACGGCGCCGTCCCGGTCCACGGCCACCACACTGGAGACGACACCACCGCGAACGGGGCCATCGTCGAGCACCACCGCGAGCGAGGCACCGATCGACTCGATCAGCTCCGCTGCGGTGCGCGCCTCGGGCTCGCCGGAGCGATTGGCGGAGGTCACCGCGATGGGACCCAGCCGACGCGCCAGCGCCCGGGGAACCACATGGTCGGGGAGGCGCACGGCGACTGTGTCACGGCCCCCGGTGAGCAGCTCCGGGAGCAGCTTGTGGCGCCGCGACGGCAACACCAGGGTGAGCGGCCCGGGCCAGAAGCGCTCGGCCAGCAGTCTGGCACGGTCGCCCAGCACCAGCAGATCGGCCACCTGCTCGAACCCGTCGATGAGCAGGGGGACGCCCTTGTCCTCAGGCCGCTGCTTGGCCGCGATGAGTGCGTCCAGGGCCTCGGGGCGAGGCAGCACAGCCGACCCCATACACGGTCTCGGTAGGCAGGCCCACGATGTCGCCCGAGGCCAGTGCCGCTGCGGCAACGTCGATCGCGCCAAGATCCGCCGCCCGCAGCAGCACGGGACGACTGGCGTCAGCCATCAGGACGGCCCAACTGCGCCACCCTGGGGTTGCCGCCGAGGTCCGGGTGGATACGACAGCTCCACCCCGGCAGCAGCTCAGCGACCGCCTCGAGCATCAGCCCGGACTGGTCGGCGCCCATCTCCAGCAGCACGGTGCCGTGGCTGACCACGGCCGCCGTCAGCTGGGGCAGCAGGCGCCGGATGATGGCCAGGCCATCCGGGCCTCCGTCGAGCGCTGCGACCGGCTCGAAGCTGGCGGCCACCGGCAGGAGCGGCAACGACGCGGAGGGGATGTAGGGCAAGTTGGCCACCAGCAGGTCCACCGCTGGCGGTGAGGGCACGACGTCGGTGAGATCACCCAGCGCGAAGGTGAACAGGTCCGCCAGGCCGTGGGACACGGCGTTGATGGTGGCCACGGCGATAGCGTCGGCGGAGTGATCGCTGACATGGATGCGCACCGTGTCGCCGTAGCGGCGCCGGCGCAGCTCGATCCCGACGGCCACCGGGATCGCTCCGGAGCCGGTGCCCACATCCCAGACGAGGTACGGCCCACGGCCGCTCTCTCGGGGATGAGCGGTCAGGTCAGCACGGATGCGCTCGATGGCGAGCTCGACCAGCGTCTCGGTCTCGGGGCGTGGGATCGAGCACGCGTCGATCGACCCTGATGGCGACCCCGTAGAACTCCTTGAGTCCGCGGATGTAGGCCACTGGCTCACCCTTCGCTCGCCGCTCCAGGCAGGCGTCGTAGGCCTCCGCCTGGCCGGTGCTGAGGAGCACCTCGGGATGAGCGGCCAGCACGCTGCGATCGACGCCCAGGACGAACCCGAGCAGGACCTCAGCGTCCAGGCGGGCGGTCTCCGATGTGGACTCGTGCAGCCGCGCTGTGGCCTCGGTGAGGGCCTCGCGGACGCTGCGCGCTGGCCGTTCGGCGGTTGGCGGGCGCTCCATGACAGCGGTGCGCGGTCTGCCTAGACCCGGGCCGGTCTGGCTTCCATCGATGCCAGTCGCTCAGCCTGGTCGGTCGTGATCAGGGCATCGATGAGCTTGTCCAGGTCTCCGTCGAGCACGCTCGGCAGATCATGGACATCCAGGCCGATGCGGTGGTCGGTGATGCGATCCTGGGGGAAGTTGTAGGTGCGGATCTTCTCGGAGCGCTCACCGCTGCCGACCATGGAGCGCCGCGCCTCGTCCTCCTCCTCGCGCGCCTTGCGCTGCTCCATCTCCAGCAACCGCGAGCGCAGCACGGCCAGCGCCTTGGCCTTGTTCTTGTGCTGGCTCTTCTCGTCCTGGATCTCCACCACCAGCCCGGTGGGAAGGTGCGTGATGCGGACCGCGGAGTCGGTCGTGTTGACGGACTGGCCGCCAGGACCGGAGGAACGCTTGACATCGATGCGCAGGTCCCGGGCTTCGTCGATGGTGACATCCACCTCATCGGCCCTGGGGAGCACCGCCACCGTCGCAGTCGAAGTATGGATGCGACCACTGGCTTCGGTCTCGGGCACTCGCTGGACGCGGTGCACGCCACCTTCGTACTTGAGACGACTGTAGGCTCCCTGTCCACTGATCTCGAAGATGACCTCGCGCAGACCGTGTGCGCCGGACTCGCTCGTCGAGAGCGTTTCAGTCTTCCAGCGGTGGCGTTCCGCGTAGCGCGCGTACATGCGGAAGAGATCGGCCGCGAAGATGGCCGCCTCCTCACCGCCGGTGCCACCACGGATCTCGATGATGACGTCGCGGTCATCGTTGGGGTCTCGCGGTAACAGCTGGAGCCGCACCTGGGCTTCGAGACCAGCCTCTTCTGCCTCCAGTTCGGCGATGATCTCGCGGGCCAGCTCACGAAGCTCGGGGTCCGTCTCGGTGTCCCGCTCGCGGCGGGCGGCTGCAAGCTGCTCGCGCACGGCACGCAGCCGGCGGTGGTTCTCGACGAGTGGCGCGATCTGAGCCTGCTCACGACCCAGTGTCTTGCTGCGCTCGGGATCCGAGGCCACCTCAGGACGTGACCACTCGGCCTCGATCTCGGTCAGGCGACGCTCGATGTCATCGAGCCGTGCCTCCAGGCTCATGCCTCCTCCGGGTCGCCCCCGGCAGCAACCCGCTCCTCCGCTGCCAGCCGGGCCTCCACGTCCCTGGCCAGCTCGGCGGCATCGGGGATAGGCTCGCGCACCGGGTCCCAGCTACCCTCGGGCGCCGTCTCCCCGTTAGCGGCCAGCGCCTCCTGCATGGAGCAGATAGCGACCTCGATCATGGGAGTCGTCAGGCTGCTTGGTGGTGATGGATTGCAGCCAGATGCCAGGCAGGAAGAGCCAGCGCCAGATGGAGTGGTCGCGGCGCTTGGCGCCCCATTTGAGGACCTCGTAGGAGACCGCTGCGATGACCGGGATGAGCAGGATCCGGCCGAGGATGGCGATCCACAGTTCGACACCGGCCAGGAAACTGAAGAGCAGGATGCTGACGAGGATGAAGATGACCAGGAACTCGGTGCCGCAGCGGGGATGCGCCGTCGGGAAGCGCCGCACGTTCTGCACCGTCAGCGGCAACTCCGCCTCGAGGGTGTGGATGGTCATGTGCTCCGCGCCGTGATACTGGAAGACCCGGCCGATCTCAGCCGAGCGACTGACCAGCAGCAGGTAGCCGACGAAGATGATGACCCTGATGGCGCCTTCGAGGAGGTGCACGACGAAGGCCTCCAGGCCTCCGCTGACATCGCCGAAGAACAACGAGACGCCGCCCTGGGCGACGAGGAGCGGCAGCAGCACGAAGAGGCCGACCGCCAGCCCGATGGTGAAGAGCATCGTCAGCGCCACGGCCTTGCCGCCGAAGGCGACACCCTCGCCGGCCGCCGCCAGCGAGCCTGAGCGCATCAGCCACTTGGTGCCGATGACGAGCGTTTCGTAGAGGACCACGACACCGCGGAAGAACGGGGCGCGGGCGAAACGGTTGCGATGGAGGATGCTGTCGAGCGGCTCCTGGCCCGCGAAGATCTGTCCGTCGGGCCCACGCACGGCGACGCCGATGGCGTTCCTGCCGCGCATGTACACGCCCTCCATGAGGGCCTGACCACCGTAGGCGAAGCGTGGCATGTCAGCGCTGCGGGGAGTCTTCGCCACGATCCAGGGAGGTCATCCCCTGCCCTGCCGGCGAATGGCTCACGATCAGAGCTTCGCCGAGCGCTCGAGGCGCTTCTGGAAGCGCTCCACCTGGCCGGCGGTGTCCACGATGGTCTGCTTGCCCGTGTAGAAGGGGTGGCAGTTGGAGCAGATGTCGACGCGGAGCGTCTCCTCCGTGCTGCCCACCGTGAACTCGATGCCGCAGGACGCGCAGCTGACGCGGGCCTGGTAGTACGTGGGGTGTGTGTCGGCTTTCATCCCTGGGGTCCCTCGAGGCTGGTCAACTGGCTGCGGCTGCGGCCTCGACGCGGACGCGCTTCTTGTCGCGCCGCGCGTGCTCGAAGCGGACGCGACCAGTGACCGTAGCGAAGATGGTGTAGTCGCGACCGAGCCCGGCACCGGGGCCTGCCAGGAACGTCATGCCGCGCTGGCGCACGATGATGGAGCCGGCCGGCACGAGCTGACCGTCTCCGGCCTTGACGCCGAGGCGCTGACCGACGCTGTCACGTCCGTTCTTGGAGCTGGAGCCTGCTTTCTTGTGAGCCATCGGGTCACTCGTCCTTCCTGGTATCAGCGTCGGCGGATGCCTCGGCCGCACCGGCAGCCGCAGCATCAGCTGCGACGGCGTCCCCGGCCCCTGGGTCCGCGGCATCATCGGTCTTGAGCTCGTCAGGGGGCGCGCCGGCTGTGGACTCGGCCGCCTCGGTCTCCGCCGTGGTGGCGCCGGCCACCGTGGCCCTGGACTTCGCTGTCGCGCCGGTCCTCTTGGCTGGGGCCGCAGTGCCGGGCGGCTGGCTCGCAGCGGCCAGCTTGGCTGCCAGTGCCTTGTCGGCGGCAGCCTTGTCGGCAGCGGCCTTCTCGGCGGCGGCAGCGGCCTCGGCCTTCTGTGACGCGCTGGACCTGGCGACCTCGGCGGCGCTCTTGCCGTCGAAGGCGATGTCAGAGATGCGCAGCGTGGTCAGTTCCGCCCGGAAGCCCTTCTTGACACGTCGGCGGGTCTTCTGCTTGTACTTGAAGACGACGATCTTGTCGCCCCGGTCCTGGCCGAGCACCTGGGCGGTGACGGTCGCACCATCGACGAGCGGACGCCCGATCGCAGTGACCTCTTCGTCCGCGACGAGCAGGACCCGCCCGAGGGTGATGTCCTCACCGGATCGGACATCAAGGCGATCGACCCGGATCTCCGAGCCGAGCTCGACGCGGTACTGCTTGCCGCCTGTTTCGATGACTGCGTACATTGGGGTTCCTGTCCAGTGGTCGCTGCGTGCTGTGGTTGATCACGAGGCGCGGGGCATAGGCGTCGCAGGCGAAGACGGCGCGACGAGCACCCGGGCGCGAAGGGAGATGGTAGCTCGACTTGGCGAAGAGCGTCAATGCCGACCGCAGACCGTAGTCGCGGCCAAACCCGCGTCAGGCCCCTAACCGTCAGACCGCCCCTGCCTCGACGGGGTGGTCGTGATGGCGTTCGTCGCGGCGGGCCTTGGGGATGATCCACTGCAGCACGACCGGTGCGATGAGCGTAGTGAGGATCGACCGCCGCCAGGAGGACAGCGTAGGTCTCGTTGCCGATGAGGGGCTGGCCGGATTCGTCGGTGAGCGTCAGCCCGAGGGCGGCCACGACGATGCCGACCTCACCGCGTGGGATCATGCCCACGCCGACCACGACGGAGTTCCAGCGCCCCAACCGGAACGAGCCGGCGATGCCGCCGAGCAGCTTGGTGAACACGGCCAGGACAGTGAGGATGAGGACGAGCGACAGCAGCCGCACATCGACGAGGGCGCTCAGGTCGATCTTGGCTCCTGTGACCGCGAAGAAGAAGGGCGTGAAGATGCCCACCAGTGGCCGATAGCCGTGCTCGATCTCCTCACGCACGGGCGTCTCGGCGATGATGAGCCCGACCACGAAGGCGCCGATGATGGCCGCCAGGCCCACGAACTGCGCCAGTAGCGCGCCCGCGAACATGACGATGAAGACCGGCACGACCGGCGTGTCGGCGAACATTGGCCACACGAAGGCCGAACGCGGGATGCGTCGGCCGAGTGGCGCCAGGGCCAGCCCCACGACCACGAACACCACGCCCGCCACGAGCACGATGATGGTGTCCGCCCCAAGGTCTCCCCCGGCGAGGCCGGAGACGACCCCGATGGCCAGCAGGGCCAGGATGTCATCGACGATGGCGGCGCCCAGGATGACCCGGGAGAAGGCCCGATCGAGCACGCCCAGGTCAGCCAGCACCCGACTGGTGATGCCGATGCTGGTAGCGGCCAGCGCCAGGCCGATGATGGCTGCCGCCAGGACATCACCATCGATGATGACGCCCACCGCGATGCCGGCGACGATGGGCAGCACGAAGCCGATGACGCCGACCGCGACGGCCATCGGCCCGACGGCGAAGAGATCGTCGATGCGGACCTCCAGGCCGACCACGAAGAGCAGGATGACCACGCCGAGCTCGGCGAAGATCTGCGCGTTGAGCGTGACGTCGGCGAGCCCGAGGGCGAACGGCCCGACGACGAAGCCGCCCAGCAGCTCACCGATGACGCCCGGCTGCCCGATGCGCCGGAAGACCTCTTCTCCGACCTTGGCGGCCAAGAAGAGCACGAAGAGGCTGAAGAGTGCGCTCTCGAAGGCGGCACCCTCTGCCCCACCCGCGCCAGCCGCGAACGACAGCAGCTCTGGGAGCGCCAATTCCGGGAGGAAGGACATGGCCCGCTAGCCTAGCGGTCGCGGCGATGCCGTGACAGCGGATCCGACGTCCTGCTCGTCGCGGCCGAGCCGCTCAGGTGGACCTCGAGCGCCGCATGGCCAGCGATTCGAGGATGCCCAGCCCCAGGGCTGCGCTGATGAGCGAGGCGCCGCCGTGCGTCACGAACGGCAGCGGGATGCCGGTGATGGGCATGACGCCCAGGACCATGCCCACGTTGATGATCATCTGGAACAGCATCATCCCGGCCAGGCCGCCCGAGAGGGCCAGCGTGAAGTTGTCCTCGGAGCGCCAGCCCACCAGCAGGATGCGCCAGATGAGCAGGGCGAACAGGGTCAGCACCACGACACCGCCAAGGAAGCCCAGCTCCTCGCCGACGCGGGCGAACACGAAGTCCGTCGAGCCCACTGGCAGGTCCTGGCCGGCCAGTCCATTGGTCAGCCCTCGGCCCAGGAAGCCACCCGAGCTGACCGTGATCTGCGACTGCTGCAACTGGTATCCAGCACCGAGCGGGTCGGCTGCCGGATCCAGAAAGGCGATCAGGCGCTGCTTCTGGTAGTCCTTAAGCAGCAGCGACCAGGCGACCGGCACCATCGCCAGCACCCCCAGCACCGAGACCGCCAGCCAGCGCAGGCTGGCGCCGGACATGAAGAGCGCGCCCAGCACGATGGCGCCGAACACCAGCGACGTGCCCAGGTCAGGCTGGATGAGCACGAGTCCCAGCAGGGGCAGCGCGATGAGCCCGGCGCCGAGGATGGTGCCCACCCTGTTGATGGCCGCCTGGCGTGTGGCGAGGTAATGGGCCAACACCACCGCCAGCAGGATCTTGGCGACCTCGGAGAACTGGAACTGCAGGCCGAGGATGGAGACCCAGCGTGAGACACCACCAGTGCCGCTGCCGATGAGCAGCGTCAGCAGCAGCAGGCCGATGCTCAGGGCGTAGATGGGCCACACGAACGTCCGCAGCCAGTGATGGTCGGCAGCAGCCGAGGCCACGAAGACCACGGCCGCCAGCGCCAGCCAGATGAGGCCACGCGTGAAGATGGAGCCGGGCTGCAGCGGGTCGGTGGCACTGTTGGTGAAGGCCATGAGCAGGCCCACCACCGTGAGCGACAGCGCGAAGATGGCCAGCTGCAGGTCGAAGCCGTACCAGCGGCCCTGCCCGTCCCGCGCCGCCAGCGTCCCCACCCGCGCCGGCTCGATGCGCAACGTGCTCATCGATCAGCCACCGTAGAAGTTGGCACGCTCGAGCACCCAGCGCTGGCGCAGGTCCACCGAGAGGCCGTAGTGAAGCTGCAGGAAGTACTTGACGATCTCGGTGGCGGCGTTGCCTGCCGTGCGGGAGTCGTGCACGTAGGCCAGGACCACGAGCTCGGCATCCTCGCGGCGAACGGCCGCCAGGCCCTCGGGGTCGGAGGCGGTCTTGCGCGGCTCGTTGGGCACGAAGGCCACGAACCAGTTGCTGAAGGGCAGCCGACCCTGCTTGTCGCGGATCGCCGAACTCGGCAGTGCCCGACTTGCCCGCCACCACGATGGGCAGGTCCACGAGGTTGTAGGTGTGTCGGATGGTGACGACGCGCCGGGCGGCGACGCGCATGGTGCGCAGCACGCTCTTGTCGATGTCCAGCTCGCGAATGACCTCGGGCTGGACGCGCTCCACGACGTTGCCGTCGGCGTCCAGGATGCGGCGCACCAGCTGCGGCTTGTAGAGCGTCCCGCCGTTGGCGAGGGCAGCGTAGGCGTTCAGAACCTGGATGGCACTGCTCATGTTGTAGCCCTGGCCGATGCCCGCCTGGTAGACCTCGCCGGTGTAGTACTGCTCGTTGAGGGTGCGCCGCTTCCAGTCATTCGTGGGCACGATCCCGGAAACCTCGCCGGGAAGATCGATACCGGTGGGCTTGCCGAAGCCCCATTGGTGCGCCCAGTAGGCCAGGCGATCGATACCGAGCATGCCGGCCAGGCGGAAGAAGAATGTGTCGCTGGAGTGGGCGAAGCCACCGTAGATGTTGACCAGGCCGAAGCCCTCCTTGTTCCAGTCCCAGTACTTCCACTCGCCGATCTCGATGAAGGGCTCGGTCTTGATATTGGTGGTGGGGGAGATCTTGCCGTCCTGGAGGGCGCCCGATCCGGCCACCAGCTTGTAGGTCGAGCCCGGTGGGTTCTGCTCGCCGATGGCGTGGTTGAGCATGGGGCGTGCCGGGTCGCGCAGCAGCTTCTTGTACTCCGCGTTGGAGATGCCGAGCGCGAAGGCGTTGTTGTCGTAAGCCGGCAGCGAGACCATGGCCAGGATCTCGCCGTTCTGGGGATTCATGGCCATGACCACGCCGTAGTCGATGCCCACGATGTCCATGGCCCACTCGAGGGCCTTCTGGGCGTTCTTCTGGACTCTCGTGTCGATGGTCAGCTCCAGCGAGTCGCCCGGCTCGGGCGGTCTCAGTACCACCGGCGAGCGCACCTCGTTGCCCTGCCGATCGAGCTCGACCTCCTCCAGCCCGAACCTGCCGCGCAGCACCTCCTCGTAGGTCGCCTCCAGACCAGCCTTGCCGATGAGGTCCTCGGGCCAGTAGTTGCGATCGCGGAGTCGCTGATACTCGGGTCCGGAGATGCGGCCGGTCCAGCCCAGCACATGGGACATGAGCTCGCCGTAGGGGTAGCTGCGTCGTGCCTCGAGGTCCACCTGCACGCCCGGGAACATGTCCTGGTCTTCGCTGATGATGCGCGCCGTCTCGGTCTCGACGTCGGCGATGCGGACTGGCTCGAACTGGGAGCCGATATGCGCGTCCAGACGCTCGATGATCTTGCGAGCCGGGATGTCCGTCAGTCGCGAGAGGCGCTCGGCCACCTCGGGCCGCAACTCGAATGGCATCTCGGCGGGCACGATACGCAGGACGAAGGTCGGCACGTTCTCGACCAGCAGGCGTCCCTTGCGGTCATACATGAGGCCACGCGCGACGGTGACCGGCCGCGCGACGGTCGATTGCTGAGCCGAGAGACCCTGGAACTCCGAGGCCTGCGCCAGCTGCAACTGGAAGAGCCGCAGGCCCAGCCCGGCGACAGACAGGACGATGGCGACCCCGAAGACGGCCAGGCGGGGTGCCAGACGCCGCCGGTCAGGCCCTTGCTCGATGGTGCGGCCGATGGAGGCCGGCGTGCTCATGCGGTCACCACGCCAGCCGCTCGCGTTCGCCGAAGCGCAGGTCGAGGGCACGTACGACCACGACCGCGATAGCAGCCAGCAGCAGGTTGAGCGCGCCGATCAGGATCAGCTCCGGCAGGGCCAGCCCGGCGAAGGCGACACCGGCCGTCACGCCCAGGATGGCCAACAGCAGCACCTGGTACACGAAGGTGAGGCTGAAGGTCGTGGCCGAGATGACGATGAGTCGCGGGGGCCACGTCGTGCGCGCCACGAGCAGTGCGAGCGCGGTCAGCAGCACGAGGGTCAGGGCTGACGAGCCAAGCGCCCTTCCAGGCAGCAGGAGGTCCAGCGCCACACCTCCGACGAACGCCCAGGCCATGCCACTGTCGAAGCCGAGCACCATGGCCACAGCGATGCCCACGGCGAACACGAGGTCGGGCTTGACACTGCCCACCTGAAGGTGGGTCAGCACGCTCGACTCGACCACGGCGGCAAGGACGGCTCCCACGGCAGGAGCCAGGATGCTCATCTGGTATGTCGATAGCTCTGGGGTCCACGGCTGGAGTGGCTGCGCCCGAGTCGCCCCTCGCGCCCCGAGCCACTGCAAGCAGTATAGCCGAGGGTCCTCCCCTTCCC
Organism: uncultured Chloroflexia bacterium; assembly: GCA_963697275.1. Classification (GTDB taxonomy): domain Bacteria; phylum Chloroflexota; class Limnocylindria; order Limnocylindrales; family CSP1-4; genus JAFMJV01. The sequence goes on from CAVONF010000005.1 coordinate 155,461, forward strand.
TGGAGGCTGCCTGTGGTCGGGTGACCCTGTCAGTGACCCGGGGGCGGAACACTCGGGTGGGCCAGCTGGGTACCGACGGCGCCTCCCCTCTCCTGCGCACGGCGCTGCGACATCGCACAGCGCCACGCTGTCGTGCGTATCATTCGCTACTCAGGCCATCGCCGAGCGGCGGATGATCGAGTACGGTCTGTCGTCCCGAGTTGACCTGTGCGATTCCGGATGGAAGGCAGTTTGGCACGAACAAGTGGACAGACGAGAGGCAATTCCTCCGTGTTTCACGTGGAACCATGTGTTGTGGCATCGCGACCACCCCGTCAGGCAGGCAAGCTGATCGCGTGAGGACCCGAGCCTCCCTGCCCAGAGCGAACGCGCGCGGGAGTCGAGCGGGGCTGCTGGGGACCAGACAGCCACTACCCCGTTGCCCGCCTGTTGTCGTCCAAGCGATACACGTAGGTTCCGCGTACGCGTGTTCCCCGAAAGACGCCGGCGACCGGCCTGGGGCGTACGCTCGCGAAGCGTGGTTCAGCGGTTCGAGCGAGTTGAGGGCTGACTGGTCGAGCATGGGCGTCGATGCACGTCGCCAAGTCCGCGGGGCCATGGGTGGGAGCGGCCAGTGATCCAGGTCTCGGCGCTCGATCAAGCCTCCATCTGCCGACCGTTTCACGTGAAACATCCGGTCAGCTGCTCAAGCGCTCAGCTTCCTCTCGATCACGAGGGCCGCAGGGGCAGGCGAACTCCCCGGTCGCGAGCGAGGCGCAGCCGATGTGGACAAGCAGCGGCAAAGGCAGAGGGAAGCGCACGGGAAGCTCGGCGTGCAAGCATCATCAAGCATCGTGTGCCCGAGCATCATGTCGTATAGAACGTGGTCACGCGCATGTCCACGGGATCGAGGCAGGCTCGGCGACACGGCGGGACGAGCGGACAAGAGCACGGGACAAGGGTGGTGCATCAACGCACCGGAACGATACACAGGGTAGTATCCACACAGTGCATTGCGAAGGGTGTAGGGACTGATTGGGCGAGATCATCGCCTGCGCGAACCAGAAGGGCGGCGTTGGCAAGACGACCACTGTAGTCAGCCTCGCCGCGTATCTCGCGCTTGACGGACGGAACGTGCTGGTGGTCGACGTAGACCCGCAGGGCAACGCGACCAGCGGACTCGGCATCGACAAGGACGCCCTTGGTCTGTCCATCTACGACGCTCTGCTTGCGGACGCGGAGCTCGCAGACATCATCCAGCCGACGTCGCTCGAGAATCTGTCCATCCTCCCCTCGGATCGCAGCCTCGCAGGAGCGGAGGTCGAGCTGGTGCCTACATCCGGACGGGAGCGCCGACTCAAGCAGGTCCTGAGCGCCTCGACGGACGCGTATGACTACGTCTTACTGGATTGTCCGCCTTCGCTCGGCCTGCTCACGGTCAATGCCCTGACCGCTGCCCACAGCGTGCTCATCCCGCTCCAGTGCGAGTACTACGCACTGGAAGGCCTGAGTCAACTGATGGCCACCATCGAGCTCGTGCGCGACCACCTCAATCCCGGCCTTGTCGCTGAAGGGGATCGTCCTCACCATGCACGATGGACGCACCAGCCTGGCCGCAGACGTGACGGCAGAAGTGCGACGCCACCTGGGCGATCAGGTCTTCGACGCGGTCGTACCCAGGAGCGTCCGCCTCGCTGAGGCTCCCGGGCTATGGCCGGTCCATCGCCGAATACGGCCCCGCGTCGCGTGGCGCCGTTGCGTATCAGGCGATCACGTACGAGTTGCTCACCAGGAGCGGCCACCATCCGGGCGCGTCGCTCACCGCGGCCAAAGGGAGCTACCAGGCACCGCGGACGGACCGCGAAGCAGAGGAGGTCTGACCATGACGGTGGAGACCAGGAAGGGATCCGGTGGTCTGGGCAGGGGTCTGGCGGCCCTGATTCCGTCCTCCGCTCCGGGCCTATCACCCATTCGCGACCTGCCGGTCACGTCGATCAGAGCACACCCCGACCAGCCTCGGCGGACGTTCGACCAGGACGAGCTGCAGCAGCTCGCCGATTCGATCGCGGAGCACGGGCTCCTGCAACCCATCATCGTCGTGGAAGTCGGCGGGCACTACACGCTGGTGGCCGGTGAACGCAGACTGCGCGCCGCAGTGATGGCTGGCCGCGAGACCATCGCTGCGATAGTGCGCAATGCTAACGAAGAGGAGCAGCTTGAGGTCGCGCTGGTCGAGAATATCCAGCGCTCGGACCTCAATGCGCTCGAAGAGGCGCATGCGTTCCAGCACCTCATCGATGCCTTCGGCCTCACCCAGGAGCGGGTCGCCGAACGAGTCGGGCGCTCACGGCCGTCGGTGGCCAATACGCTGCGTATCCTCTCGACCGCACCAGAGGTCCAGCAGGCGGTCGCCGACGGCGCCATCAGCGGCGGGCACGCGCGCGCCCTCGCCAGCCTCGAGAGCCACATCCAGCAGCGGGCCTTGCTGGGCACGATCGTGGCTCGCGCCCTGTCGGTGCGCCAGACGGAGTCGCTGCGTGGCAGGCGCTCGGGATGGCCGAGTCGCTCAGCACGACAGACCCAGGCGCGCCAGCGATCCGGATGTCCAGCACCTGGAGGCCCAGATGCGAGAGACGCTCGGCACGAAGGTGACCATCACGCCTGGCCGCAAGGGCGGTCGCATCACCATCAACTGGTATGACCACGATGACCTCGGCCGGCTCGTCGACCGGCTCTGTGCGCTGGACCGATGACGGGAGGAACAAGATGACCGAAGAGGCCACGGCCGAAGGGTCCAGGCAGCGCCCAGCGACCGCGAGTCGGAGCGCTGCTTCGTCGAAGGCCACGACCTACACCGCCGACTCCATCCAGGTGCTGGAGGGACTGGATGCCGTCCGTCGCCGGCCGGGCATGTACATCGGCTCGACCGACGTCCGCGGTCTGCATCACCTGGTCTGGGAGGTCGTCGACAACTCCATCGACGAAGCCATGGCCGGCCACGCCAGCTTCATCGAGGTCACCATCCTCGCGGACGGATCGATCCGCAACTCCGACGATGGACGCGGTGTGCCCGTGGGCAGGCAGCGACAGACCGGCAAGGATGCCCTCGAGGTCGTGCACACGGTCCTCCACGCCGGTGGCAAGTTCGGCGGTGGCGGCTACAAGGTCTCAGGGGGCCTCCACGGCGTCGGCGTCAGCGTGGTCAACGCACTCTCCGAGTCGCTCATCGTCGAGTCGGTGCGCGACGGCAGGGTCTACGCACAGTCGTACGTCCGGGGCAAGCCCACGGGCCCGGTGCAGGCCATCGGCACAGCCCAGGGCCGCCGCGGTACCACCACCACCTTCCGGCCAGACCCCCGGGTGTTCGACACGGTCGAGGTCAGCTTCGACGTCATCGCGCAGCGACTGCGCGAATCGGCCTACCTGACCAAAGGTGTGCACATCCGCCTGGTTGATGAGCGCATCACGCCGGCACGCGAGAAGTCGCTTCACTTCGAGGGCGGCCTGGCCAGCTTCGTGCGCCATCTCAACAAGGGCAAGGATGTGCTCAACCTCCGTCCCATCGCCATCGAGAAGCGAGATGGCCCGACGCAGATCGAGGTCGCGATCCAGTACAACGACAGCTACAGTGAGACAGTCCTTGCCTTTGCTAACAATATCAACACGGTGGACGGGGGAACGCACGTCACCGGCTTCCGTGCGGCACTCACGACCTCACTGAACGACTGGGCTCGCCGGCAGGGTCTCATCAAGGAGTCCCGGTCAAACCTCTCGGGTGATGACGTTCGCGAGGGACTCACGGCCGTCATCAGCGTCAAGCTCACGGACCCACAGTTCGAGGGCCAGACCAAGGCCAAGCTCGGCAACGCCGAGGTCAAGGGGCAGGTGCAGGCTGCGGTGGGCGAGGGCATCGGGCAGTTCCTCGATGAGAATCCGGCTGACGCTCGACGGATCATCGACAAGTCACTGACGGCCGCGCGTGCCCGCGAGGCCGCCCGCAAGGCCCGTGATCTGGTCATCCGCAAGAGCGCCCTCGAGGGCTCCGCACTGCCGGGCAAGCTGGCCGACTGCCAGGAACGCGACCCGGAGCGCAGCGAGCTCTACATCGTCGAGGGCGATTCGGCCGGCGGTTCGGCCAAGCAGGGCCGAGACCGCCGCTCCCAGGCCATCCTGCCGCTCTTCGGAAAGATGCTCAACGTCGAGAAGGCCCGACTCGACAGGGTCCTCTCCAGTGAGAAGATCCGCCCGCTCATCATCGCCCTCGGCACCGGCATCGGCGAGACCTTCGATCTCAGCAAGCTGCGCTATCACAAGGTCATCCTGCTGGCCGATGCCGATGTCGACGGCGCGCACATCAGGACGTTGCTGATGACGTTCTTCTTCCGCAACATGCCCGCGCTCGTGGAGGCGGGGCACCTCTACATCGCCCAGCCGCCGCTGTATCGCGTCAGCACCGGGAAGGTGACACGCTATGCGGCGGATGAGCAGGAACGCGACCGCATCATCAAGGAGATGAAGGTCAAGAACCTGACCGTGCAGCGCTTCAAGGGGCTTGGCGAGATGAACGCCGAGCAGCTCTGGGAAACGACCATGAACCCCGTCACGCGCTCGTTGCTGCAGGTCCACCCGGACAACGCCGCGGAAGCGGACCACATGTTCACCACGCTGATGGGCGAGAAGGTCGGCCCTCGCAAGGACTTCATCCGCGCCGAGGCCACGAAGGTGCAGAACCTCGATGTGTGAGGCCGTCAGGATCGATGTCTGAGGCAGTCGAGAACGGCCGCTCCTTCGTGTCAGCGCACCGCGACCAGGCGCGCATGCTGGGCCATCGGCTGGCCGAGCTGACCGACGAGCCCGAAGTCTTCGTGGCCACACTCGTGGCCGGCCTGGGCGAGCTGGCCGATCCGGCCTACACCGAGATGGTGCGGGCGGTCAGCCCCGGTGACGTCTCCGAGCTGGCGGTCCGGGGGCCACTGCTCGAGGACGTCCAGCGGCCCCTCCGCCGATCCCTGCATGAGGGCTCCAGCGCCACGGCGCTGTGGCTGGCCCAGCGGCTGGCCGACGCCCCCCAGCGCGAGGTGCGCCTCTTCGCGCTGCCCTGCCTGCGACGTTGCCTGGCCGAGGACCCGGAACGGTCCTGGCAGCTGATGCGCCGGATGGGCAGCAGGGCAGGGGACTGGATCGAGGTCGACAGTCTGGCCGATGTGTGGGCCCGCGGCGTCATCGCCGAGCCCTTCCGATGGGCAGAGCTGGAGCAGCTCGTCTATTCGCAGCGCACCGCTGAGCGGCGGCTCGTCGGAGCCACGCTGGCCACCATCCCCCACCGCGTCCCGACCGCTCATCGTAGCGAGCTTCGTGGTGACCCGAGCCGGCAGGCGTTCGAACTGATCAGGTTGCTGATGGGCGACGCCGAGGTGATGGTGCAGAAGGCGCTCTCGTGGGCCATCCGCGAGTGGACACGGGTCCATCCGGAAGCCGCGGCCGGCCTGCTCCGGGACGAGACCGACCTCGCCGCCGCGCGCGGCGACGGCTCCCGGGCCTGGGTCATCCGTGATTCGCTGTCGCAGCAGCCCGCTGCGCTGAGTCGCACCTTGCGCCCGCGGCTGGCCGGCATCCGGCGTCGCCGCGCGGCACCGTCCAGCAGCATCGCCGCAGCTCGCGCCGCCCGCTTCGCAGCCGTGCTCACTGAAGGCAACGAGGCTGTCGCCCACCAGGGAGACCGCTACACGAGGAGTCGCGCATGACCGACCCGGTCGAGAACATCCGCTCGGTCCCCATCGAGGAAGAGCTCAAGTCGGCCTATCTCGACTACGCCATGAGCGTCATCGTCAGCCGCGCCCTGCCCGACGTGCGTGATGGCCTCAAGCCGGTGCATCGCCGCATCCTCTACACCATGAGCGAGATGGGGCTGTCGGCGGGGGCGTCCTACCGCAAGTGTGCTGCCATCGTCGGCGACGTCATGGGCAAGTACCACCCCCACGGCGACCAGGCCATCTACGACGCACTGGTGCGCCTGGCGCAGGACTTCTCGCTGCGCTTCCCGCTCGTGGACGGGCAGGGCAACTTCGGCTCCGTGGACGGCGATCCACCGGCGGCCATGCGCTACACGGAGGCGCGCATGACCGCCATCGCGGCCGAGGTCCTGGCAGACATCGACAAGGACACCGTCGATTTCGTGGAGAACTACGACGGCACCCGGATGCAACCGTCAGTGCTCCCGGCCAAGCTGCCCAACCTGCTCATCAACGGCTCGGCGGGCATCGCCGTGGGCATGGCCACCAACATCCCCCCGCACAATCTCGGCGAGGTCGTACGCGCCACGCAGGCCCTCATCGACGATCCCGAGCTGTCCACGGCCCAGCTCTGCGAGTACCTGCTTGGCCCCGACCTGCCCACCGGCGGCATGATCTTCCGCTACGACCGGCGTCGCAACCCCGTGACCGGTCAGTGGGAAGAGATCGACGCCATCCGCGACATGTACGCGCACGGACGCGGCCGCGTCGTGATGCAGGCACAGGTCGCCTTCGAGGAGACGCGCGCTGGTCGGACGGCCATCGTCGCCACGGCCATCCCGTACCAGGTCAACAAGGCCTCGCTGCTCGAGAAGATCGCCGACCTGGTGAAGACCGGCAAGATCGACGGCATCGCCGACATGCGCGATGAATCGGATCGCGACGGCATGCGCATCGTCATCGAGTGCAAGAAGGATGCCGCGCCGCGCAAGGTGCTCAACAACCTCTTCAAGCACACGCCCCTCAAGATGGCCTTCAACGCCAACGTCGTGGCCCTCGTGGACGGACAGCCCCAGACGCTGCCCCTCAAGGCCCTGCTGCAGCATCACATCGAGTGGCGCCGCGAGGTGGTCCGCGCGGCGGACCGAGTTCGACCTCCAGAAGGCCCGGGACCGGGCGCACATCCTCGAAGGCCTCAAGACCGCGCTGGACAACCTCGATGCCGTGATCAGGACGATCCGCGAGTCGGAGGATGTCGAGAGCGCCCGCGCCAACCTGATGACTCGGTTCGGCCTCTCCGAGATCCAGGCCAACGCCATCCTCGAGATGCAGCTGCGCCGCCTGGCGGCCCTGGAGCGCCAGAAGATCGAGGACGAGTACGTGGCGGTCATCCAGCGCATCGCCGAGCTGGAGGACATCCTGGCCAACCCCAAGCGCGTGCTCCAGATCATCCGCGACGAGCTCGGTGAGCTTGACGTCAAGTACGGCCAGGACCGCCGCACCCGCATCGAGGGCAGCGCCGACAAGGAACTCTCCGACGATGACCTCATCGCTGACGAGGACGTCGTCCTGACCATCTCGCGACGCGGCTACATCAAGCGCCAGCCGCTGGTGACCTACCGGCGCCAGGCGCGCGGCGGCAAGGGCATCATCGGTGCTCGCACCGTCGAGGAGGATGCCGTGGCGCACCTGCTCGTCGCCAACACGCACGACTGGGCGCTCTTCTTCACCGATCGCGGCCGCGTCTTCAGCTCCAAGGTCCACGCCGTGCCCGACGCCTCGCGCCAGGCCAAGGGCATGCCCATCATCAACCTCGAGGGTGTGCAGGTCGAGTCCGGCGAGCGCGTCCTCGCGGTCATCACGCTGCCCGACTTCGAGCCCGGTCACAACCTCGTCATGGCCACCGTGCAGGGCATCGTCAAGAAGACGCCCATCGAGAAGTTCGAGCGCGTCCGCGCCACAGGCATCCGTGCCATCACCGTGGCCGACGACGACGCGCTCGCCTGGGTCGCCGTGTCGTCCGGGCAGGATGACATCGTGCTGGCCACGGCCCAGGGGCGCATCGCCCGCTTCCACGAGCGCGAGGTGCGACCCATGGGCCGCGATGCCGCTGGTGTCATCGGCATCCGCCTGGCGCGCCAGGGCGACCAGGTCGTGGGCATGGGCGTCGTCCAGCCCGGCAACGACATCCTCGTGCTCACCGAGACGGGCTACGGCAAGCGCGTCGCGGTCTCCGAGTTCCGGCCCAAGCACCGCGGCAGCCAGGGCGTCCGGCTCATCTCGCTGGAGGGCGCCAAGAGCGGTCGGGTGGCCTCGGTCGAGCTGGTGGACGAGTCCGACGAGGAACTCCTGCTCATCTCCGCGGAGGGCCAGGTCGTGCGCACGGACGTGCAGTCCATCAACCGCTACGGCAGCGCCGCGCGCGGTGTCATCGTGATGCGCCTCAACGAAGGCGACAGCGTGGCCGGCATCGCCGTCTTCCGCGAGGGCTTGGCGGAACAGCGCTCGGTCAACGAGAATGGCGACTGGGATCCCGGAAGGGGGTCCCGACGGCGAGGGAGCGGCAGGGGCATGACCGAGCAACGGGAGCGGTGAGGTGAGCATCTTCGGCGAGATCGAGCGGCTGCGGCCCGGGGAAGCGCTGGGCCTCTACTGCGGCAACGCCAATCCGCTCCTGGCTGCCAGGATCGCCCGCTACCTGGGCATCGATCTGGGCTCGTCCGAGGTCTTCGAGTTCGCCAACGAGAACATCTTCGTGCGCATCGTGGACAACGTGCGCGAGAAGGACGTCTTCCTCGTCCAGCCCACCTGCCGGCCGGTCCAGAAGTCGATCATGGAGCTGCTCATCATGATCGACGCCTTCAAGCGGGCCAGCGCGGGTCGCATCACGGCGGTGGTGCCGTACTACTCGTACGGACGCTCGGACAAGAAGGACCAGCCTCGTGTACCCATCACGGCCCGGCTCATCGCCGACATGATCAGCGTGGCCGGAGCGGACCGGCTGCTGACCATGGACCTCCACCAGGGCCAGATCCAGGGCTTCTTCAACATCCCCGTCGACGAGCTCACCGCGGTGCACCTGCTCTCCAACTACTGGCGCCAGAAGGAGCTGGAGAACACCGTGGTGGTCACCGACCTGGGTTACGCCAAGCGTGCCCGCACGTTCGCCGAGCTGGTCGGGGCGCCGCTGGCCATCATCGAGAAGCGGCGTGAAGCCAACGACGATCGGGCCCAGGTGCTCAACGTCATCGGTGACGTGCGCGGCAAGCGCGCCATCATCGTCGACGACGAGGTCGACACCGGCGGCACGCTGGTGGAGACGGTGCACGCGCTGGAGCGCGAAGGCGTCATCGAGATGTACGGTTGCGCCACGCACGGCGTGCTCTCCGACCCGGCCATCGACCGCATCCGCGACTCCAGCCTGCGCGAGGTGGTCATCACCGACACCATCCCGCTGCCGCCCTCGCACCGGCTCAGCAACATCAAGGTGCTCTCCGTGGCCCCGCTCATCGGTGAGGCCATCAACCGCATCCACCGGGGCGAGTCGGTCGGCGCGCTATTCTCTTCGGAGATCCAGCGCACCCAGGCGATGCTGCTGTGGGGCGACAGCGATGAGGAGCCCGCGCTTGTCGACGCGGTCGTGGCCTCGGCCGCGACGTCCGATCGCTAGGAGCAGGGGAGGCCAGGCCGCATGACCGATCGAGCCCACCCGTGGGCCCGAGGGCGATGGCAGCGAGGTGCTGCCGGAGCCGACGTCGGTGGGGAGTGACCTCGGCGAACGGGCGCCGACGGGCGACTATCGCGATCAGCTGCGCTCACGCCGCTGGAACGCGGCACCGCTGCGCAATCCCGAGGTCCAGAAGACGGACCCCCGCATCGCGGTCGCGTTCATCGTCATCCTCTGCGCCATCACCCTGGTCGTCCTGGTCGTCGGGTACGGCAGCGGCTTCTGGAGCCTGCCCGGGGACGAGGGCCCGTCAGGAGCCGTGGCAGCGCTTGAACTTCTTGCCTGACCCGCACCAGCAGGGATCGTTGCGCCCGATCTTCTCACCCTCGGGGGGCTGACCCGGAGCCCGCGAGCCCGGGGCGACCCCGACCGTCTCGTCGCCGTGCTGCAGTCGCATCGTCGTAGGGCGTGGCTGTCCGGGGCACCGGGACGAGCTCGGTCGTGGCGCTGGCGCCGCTCGAGGAGGTGAGGCTGCCGCCCAGGGTGGCGGCGGCGGCCGCACGCTGCGCCGCCCCGCCATCCGAACCCGCCTTCAGCCTGGCGAGCTGCTCGGGCGTGAGCGTCGGCATCTCGGCAGGTTCCTGGGGCACCGTCTGGCGGCGCTGCACGTTGACGCGGAAGATGGTCGAGGCCACCTGGTGACGGATGAAGCCCCGCAGCTCCTCGTAGAGCTTGTAGGCCTCGCGCTTGAACTCGACGAGCGGGTCGGTGCCGCCGTAGCCTCGCAGGCCGACGCCGCGCCGGAAATCGTCCAGCTCGGTGAGGTGCTCCACCCACAGCGTGTCGATGGCGCGCAGCAGGACCGCCCGCTCGACGAGCGCCCAGGTCTCCTCGCCGTACTCTGCTTCGCGCTCCTCGAGCTGCGCCGCGGCGGCGTCGAGGAGATGCTCGACGATGGCTTCCCGCCCGTCCAGACTCGGCGAGCGTCTCCGCATCGAGGCCCTCACCGTCGAGGCCCAGCGCGCGCAATGAGTCGGCCAGCCCCTCGAGGTCCCAGTCCGCTGGTGGATTCGCCGAGGTGTGCATCGATGGTGACTTGCAGCTCCTGCTCCACGAAGGCGAGGACGGTCTCGCTGAGGTCCTCGTTGTGGAGGACCTTGTCGCGCTCGGCGTAGATCGTCTCGCGCTGCTTGTTGATGACGTCGTCGTACTCGACGACGCGCTTGCGGATGTCGAAGTTGTAGCCCTCGACGCGGGACTGTGCGTTCTCGACGGTCTTGGAGACCATCCGCGATTCGATGGCCACGTCACCCTCGAGGCCCATCCGCTCCATCAGCGCCGTGACACGATCGCTGGCGAAGCGCTTCAGCAGCGCGTCCTCGAGCGAGAGGTAGAAGCGCGACGAGCCCGGGTCGCCCTGGCGGCCGGCACGTCCGCGCAGCTGGTTGTCGATGCGGCGAGCGTCGTGACGCTCGGTGCCGATGATGTGCAGGCCGCCGGCAGCGACGACCGCCTCGTGCTCGGCCTCGCACTCGTGCGTGGCCTCCTCGAGCGCCGCCTCGTAGACCTCCGGCTCGACCTCGGCGGGGTTGAGGCCCTTGTTGTGGAGCTTCTGCGAGGCCAGACCGGCCGGGTCACCGCCGAGCTTGATGTCCGTGCCGCGACCGGCCATGTTGGTGGCGATGGTGACCGCGCCAGTGCGGCCCGCCTGGGCCACGATGGGGGCTTCCTTCTCGTGGAACTTGGCGTTGAGCACCTCGTGCCTGATGCCGCGGCGCTTGAGCATGTCGGAGAGCATCTCGCTCTTCTCGACGCTGACGGTGCCCACGAGGATGGGCCGGCCGGCCTCCTGCATCTCCGCGATCTCCTCGATGACGGCGTTGAACTTGGCCTCCTCGTCGCGGAACACGAGGTCCGCGAAGTCGTCACGGATCATGGGCAGGTGGGTGGGGATGGAGACCACCTCGAGGCCGTAGATCTTGTAGAACTCCTCCTGCTCGGTCATGGCCGTACCGGTCATGCCGGACAGCTTGTCGTAGATGCGGAAGTAGTTCTGGAAGGTGACCGTGGCCATGGTCACCGACTCACGCTGGACGCGCACGCCCTCCTTGGCCTCGATGGCCTGGTGGAGGCCTTCCGACCAGCGCCGGCCGGGCATCTGGCGACCGGTGAACTCGTCGACGATGACGATCTCGTCGTCCTTGACGATGTAGTCGCGGTCGCGCTTGTAGAGCGCGTGCGCCCGCAGCGCCTGCTCGAAGTGCCGTGGCAGGCGAGGGTCGGTCTCGACGCCGTAGAGGTCACGGATGCCCAGCAGCTTCTCGATCTTGGCGACGCCCTCTTCGGTGGCAGAGACGGCGTGCTCCTTGAGGTCGATGAAGTAGTCGCCGCCCTCGTCGGCGCTCTCGGGGCGGGCCTCGAGGCGAGGGACGAGGCGCGCGAAGGTGTGGTAGAGGTCCTCCGACTCGCCGGCCGCGCCGCTGATGATGAGCGGCGTGCGGGCCTCGTCGATGAGGATGTTGTCGACCTCGTCGACGATGGCGAAGTAGCGCTCGCGCTGCACCCGCTCGTCGAGGTCCTGGACCATGTTGTCGCGCAGGTAGTCGAAGCCCAGCTCGTTGTTGGTGGCGTAGGTGACGTCAGCCGCATAGGCCTCCACGCGTGGCACCGGCCGCAGGTACACCAGCCTCTCGTCGCTGGGGCGGTAGTCAGGGTCGAAGAGGTAGGCGGTGTCGTGCTGGATGATGCCGACCGACAGGCCCAGGCCGTGGAAGATGGGGCCCATCCACTGCGGGTCACGCTTGGCCAGGTAGTCGTTGACGGTGACGACGTGGACGCCCCAGCCGGACATGGCGTTGAGGGCGGCGGCCAGCGGAGCGACGAGGGTCTTGCCCTCGCCGGTCTTCATCTCCGCGATCTTGCCCTGGTGGAGCACGATGCCGCCCATCAGCTGCACGTCGAAGTGGCGCATGCCCAGCTTGCGCCGGCTGACCTCGCGCGCGGCCGCGAAGACATCGGGCAGGACATCGTCCAGCGCCGCCTGCATGCGCTTGGCATCGGCCTTCTCGCGCTCGCGGCGCAGCTCTGCGCGGCGCTCGCTGTCGAGACTGTGGAGCTCCTCCTCCGACGGCTCCGTGCGTGGGCGCAGCCTGGCGCACCTCCGCGCGCACCTCCGCCATCTCGGCCCGGATCTGCTCGTCGGTCAGCGCCACGTAGTGCGCCTCGAGCTCGTTGACTCGCGCCACGATGGGGCGCAACTGGTTCGAGGTTGGACTCGTTGCCGCCGCCGATGAGGCGGGTCAGGAGCGAGCGCATGGAGCGCGAAGTATAGGGTGCCGGGGCCCCAGGGCCACTGAGGGCGCCTGCGGCGAGGCCACGAACGGCGCCTGCAGGCCGCTGCGGGAGCCAGCGCTCCGTGCGTTCAGGCAATCTTCGCCGACCCCTTGTGCGCGATGCCGGGTCAATGGGTACACTCGGCGAAACGCCGGAGGCCGTCCTCCGGCGTCGCCTGTAGCGGCCGTTGCAGGACGTGCCCTGGCAGCCGGACCGATGAGGGAGAGAGACATCAGTGAAGCCGTTTTCGGTCGAGCCCGAAGCCGAGATCGGCGATCCGTCGTTCACCGATCTGATCGCCTGTGAGCGTGACTGCAGGAACTGCAGCTACGCCGCCTGGCTGGACTGCGACGGCAACTGTGGGGAGTGCGTGCACAACGGCTACTGCCCCTGCGTGAACCCCGTGGTCGCCCGCAGCAAGACCGCGCTCAAGATCATCGAGCTGCGACCCCTGCTGCTGCAGGATCTGCGCGCTCGACGCTAGACCGGACCACCCCGAGAGCCGATGGACCAAGCGCTCATCCGCGACCTCGTGTCCCGGGTCCACGCGACCTCGGGGCGTCTTTGACCTAGCCGCCAAGGCCCAGGCAGCTGGCAGCGCTGGATGGGCGCGCCTCGCAGCCGGAGTTCTGGAACGACACCCGCGAGGCCAAGCGCGTCCTGCGCGCGGCCGATGGCCTGCGCGAGGAACTCGAGGCCTGGAACGACCTGATCGCCCGCGTCGACGACCTGGCCGAGCTCGCCGAGCTGGCCGAGGCGTCCGGCGACGCCGAGCTGGCGGCGGCGTGGAGACCGAGTTCGAGACGCTGCCAAGACCGACTACGAGAAGCTGCGCACGACCCTCCTGTTCTCCGGCCAGTACGACGACACCGACGCCATCATCACCATCAGCGCCGGCGCCGGCGGCACCGAGGCGACCGACTGGGCCGAGATGCTGCTGCGCATGTACCTGCGCTGGTGCGAGCGACGTGGCTTCGGGACCGAGATCCTCGACCGGCTCGAGGGCGAGGAGGCGGGCATCAAGAGCGCCACCATCTCGGTCGAGGGACGACGAGCCTACGGCTGGCTGCGGGCCGAGCGAGGCGTCCATCGCCTCGTGCGCATCAGCCCCTACGACGCCCAGAAGCGACGCCACACCACCTTCGCGCTGGTGGAGGTGCTGCCGGAGGTGGAGGACGCCGCCGAGGTCGAGGAGATCCCCGACGACGAGCTCAAGGTGGACACCTACCGCGCCCAGGGTGCCGGCGGCCAGCACGTCAACAAGACCGACTCGGCGGTGCGCCTGACCCACCTGCCCACCGGCATCGTGGCCCAGAGCCAGAACGAGCGCTCGCAGCACCAGAACCGCGAGGCGGCCATGAAGATCCTGCAGGCCCGCCTGCTGGAGCGACGCATCGCCGAGCGCGAGGCGGAGATCGCCGCGCTCAAGGGCGAGCACGTCGAGGCCGGCTGGGGCAACCAGATCCGCTCGTATGTGCTGCACCCGTACCAGATGGTCAAGGACCATCGCACCGACGTCGAGACGAGCGATACCAGCGGCGTGCTCGACGGCGACCTCGACGCCTTCATGCAGGCCGAGCTGGAGCGCGTGGCGACCGACGGGGAGCGCGGCGCTGCCTGAGCTGCGGCAGGCCACGCCCGCTGACGTCCCGGCCATGCTGGACGTCTTCTTTCGGGCCATCGAGGACCTCGATGAGCGCAGGCGGCGGCCACTGCAGCCGCGCAACCCGGCACCGCTGGAGCTGCACTTCCGGCACCTCCTGGCGACCGATCCCCGATCGTCGATCGTGGCCGATGACCATGGACAGCTGGTGGCCTTCGGGATCGCTCATGGCACGCGACGGGGACGCCTTCCTGTCGTTCCTCTTCGTCCTCCCGCAGTGGCAGGCTCGCGGCCTGGGACGGGCCGTCATCAGCGAGTGTCTGCACGGTGCCGGCCAGACAGCCCGGCTGGCCACCTGCGCGGAGGCCAACCAGCCCGTCTCGACCGGCCTCTACGCCTCCCTGGGGCTGGCGCCGCGCGTGCCGATCTACCTGCTTCGCGGAGCGCTCGAGGGCCACGCGCTGCCACGACTGCCTGCGGATGTCCGGGCCCGCTCGGTCGCGGCTGACGAGGTCGCCCCCCTCGACGACCAGCTGCTGGGCTATCGACGGCCGCAGGACCACGCCTTCTGGTCGAGGGCGGCCGCCGCGGCTGGGTGTTCGAGACTGCCGGGGGGCGGCTGCTCGGCTACGGGTACGCTCACCCCAGCGGTCGCATCGGGCCGGTCGCCGCCGTGGAGCCAGGTGACCTGCCGGCCCTGCTCGGTCACCTCGTGCGGGCCATGCCCGTGCTGGAAGGCCGGCAAGTGGTGATCGGGGGAGCCGCCAGCAGGCGCTCAGTCCGCTGCTCGCCGCGGGCATGCGCATGGACGGCACGCCCGCGGTCTATTGTGCGCAGCGACCGGGACCCCATTTCGATCGCTACCTCCCCATGAGCTTCGCGCTTCTGTGACCCTACCGCGCGCCCCTCGGAGTGAACATGTCCGACCGACTGATCCTGCCCGACCCCGCGACCGAGCTCGGCGCCGCCGTGGCGGTGGCCCTGGCCGCCTGTGACGACGCCGACGCCATCTCGATGGCCTGGTTCCGCCAGCGCATCGAGATCGAGGCCAAGCCCGACACCTCGTTCGTCACAGCCGCGGATACGGCCGTCGAGCGCGCCGTCCGCGAGCGCATCAGGGCCCGCTTCCCCGATCACGGCCTGGTCGGCGAGGAGTACGGGGAGCAGCCATCCGCGAGCGGCCGACGCTGGATCATCGACCCCATCGATGGCACCCACAACTACATGCGCGGCGTGCCCGTCTTCGCGACCCTCCTGGCGCTCGAGATCGATGGCCGACTGGCCGTCGGAGTGGTCAGCGCCCCGGCGCTGCAGCGACGCTGGTTCTCGTGGCTCGACGGCGGTGCCTGGGCCGTCACCACGGTGGCTGGTGGCTGGGACCGCGCCTCGGCGGTGCCCGTCCGCGCCTCCGACATCGACGACGTCGCCGAGGCGTCGGTCGTGTACTCGTCGCTGCCGAGCATCCTCGGCTCCGGGCTGGCGCCCGGCTTCGTCGACCTGCTGGGTGCTGCCTGGCGCGATCGTGGCCTGGGCGACTTCTACGGCTACATGCTGGTCGCCGAGGGCGCCGCCGAGGCCATGGTCGAGAGCGAGCTGAAGGTCTGGGACCTGGCCGGCCCGGCGGCCGTGCTGCTGCAGGCCGGTGGCCGTCTGACCGACCTCGAGGGCGGCGACGACATGCCGGCGCGCGGCGTCCTGGCCACCAACGGCCGCCTCCATGAGGCTGTCCTGGCCCGGCTGAAGGGCGGCTGACGGGACTGCCAGGGCCCTGTGCTACGCTCCCGGCCGATGAGCGACGCCGTATCCCGGGCCGTCGCCGGGCCGCCCGGAGGACCACCTCGAGCCAGCCGGGTACCAGCCCCAGCCGTGCCCGGCGTCGTGCCACCCGGCCTGGCTGGCCGTGGCCCGGCATGCCTCTGCGCACGCCCCCCGGCACCCCCGGCACCCCCGGCATTCCCGGTACTGGCCCGGGTGAGCCGGTGGCACTCGACTCGGTGCGCCTCGAGGGCGTCAGCAAGGTCTACCCCAACGGCAAGCAGGCACTCATCGACGTCGACCTCGTCATCCCGGAGGGCGACTTCGTCTTCCTGGTGGGCCCGTCCGGCGCGGGCAAGTCCACGCTCATCAAGCTGCTCGTCCGTGACGAGAAGGCCAGCCAGGGCCGGGTCGAGGTCGCCGGCCATCGACCTGGGCAGGATGCGCCGGAAGGACGTGCCGCTGCTGCGCCGCAAGATCGGCATCGTCTTCCAGGACTTCCGGCTGCTGCCACGCAAGACCGTCTACGAGAACGTCGCCTTCGCGCTCGAGGTGACCGGCACGCCACGGAGCCTGGTCGAGCCGTCCGTGGAGCGCGCCCTCGCGCTGGTGGGCCTGACCGAGCAGGCGCGCCAGCGTCCCGAGCAGCTGTCGGGTGGCGAGATGCAGCGCACCGCCATCGCGCGGGCCATGGTCCACGACCCGCGCCTCATCATCGCCGACGAGCCCACCGGCAACCTCGACCCGCTCATCTCCTGGGAGATCATCCAGCTGCTGCTGCGCATCAACGAGATGGGCACGACGGTGATGATGGCGACCCACGACGCGGAGGTCGTGACGGCGCTGCGGCGGCGCGTCGTGGCACTCGAGGACGGCCGGATCGTGCGTGACGAGGTCGGCGGCTACCACCGTGAGTACTGAGCGGCGGCGTCCGAAGAGTCGTTCGCGTGCCGCTCCGGGCGCGCGCCCGCTCCGGCGACTGATGCGCTTCCTGCGCTTCTCCGTCCACCAGGCACTCCAGGGCCTGTGGCGCAACCGCGTCATGAACATCGCGGCCACGGTCACGATGACCCTGATGCTGGTGCTGCTCTCGGCGCTGGTCATCCTCATCTCCGGCGTGGAGGCCGGCCTGGCGTTCATCGAGTCCAAGGTCGAGGTGCGGGCCGAGCTGCACGACGGGCTGCGCACGGAGTCGGTCGCCGAGTTCCAGCTGCGCCTCGAGGCACTGCCCGAGGTGGCCTCGACCCGGTACGTCAGCAAGGAGCAGGCGCTCGCCGACTTCCAGGCCGCGCGAGCCGGCGGGCCAGGCTGACCTCAGTGACCTCTACGGGACTTCAACCCGTTCCCGGCCTACTTCTCGGTCAAGTTGCGCGACCCGCGCCAGTCGCGCTCGGTGGTCGCCCTGCTGGAGAGCGAGACGAGGCTGGTGCGCAGGGTGCTGGGTCAGCAGACCGGCATCGACCGGCTCGTCAGCTGACCGCGCTGCTGCGCAACCTCGGCGCCATCGTGCTCGCCTTCGTGGGCCTGACCGTGCTGCTCATCGTCGTCAACAGCATCCGCATGGCGCTCATGTCGCGCGCCCAGGAGATCGAGATCATGCGCCTGGTGGGCGCTTCGGACCGCTACGTGCGCTGGCCCTTCATCCTCGAAGGGCGTCTTCATCGGCCTGGCCGGCGCGGTCGTGACGCTGCTCCTGCTGCTGATGGCCTCGGGTCCCATCAGCGACCTGGCCAGCGAGATCGCCGGACAGGTGCCGCTGGGCTTCGACAGCTCGCTGACGCTGCAGATCGTGGCCATCGTCACCGCCGCCGGCCTGGGCCTCGGCGGCGTGGGCGCCTGGATCAGCGTGCGCGCCTACCTGCGCCGCTAGTGCAGCAGACCCCGCCCTCACCACATGAGCAACCCATCCGAACCGCCGGCCACCCCAGCAGACCACGGAAGCACGATGGCGTCTCGCTGCTCATCGTCACCGTCGCTGCTGCTGGCGGTGTCGGCGACCGCGCTCTTCGGCGCCGGCCTCAGCCTGGGCAGCCAGACGCTCGGGCGCGACGCCGACGAGCAGGCGGCCATCGAGGCCTTCGTCGAGACCTACCGGCGCATCAACGATGAGTTCGTCGGCGAGTCGGAGCCGGGCGAGCTGCTCGAGGGCGCCATCAGGGGCATGTTCGAGACGCTCGACGATCCCTATTCGGCCTACATCGGCCCCGACGAGTACGCTGCCACCTTCGACGATATCCGCGGCGAGTTCGAGGGCATCGGCGCCCGCATGGACACCGAGGACGCGGCGGGGCAGGACGTGCGAGCCCATCGGCGACGACTGCCAGCTGCGGGTCATCGAGGTGCTCCCGGACACGCCGGCGCTGGAGGCCGGTCTGCTGGCCATGGACATCGTCACCGCGGTCGACGGTCGCAGCCTCGACGGCCGCACCATCGACGACGCGGTCACGCTCATCCGGGGTCCTCGCGACAGCGAGGTGACGCTGACGCTGCGCCGCGACGGCGAGGAGGTCGACCTGGCCATCACCCGCGACGTCATCGTCAGCCAGGACGTGCGCCCGGCGCTGCTCGCCGAAGGCGAGGTCGGCTACCTGGGCATCGATGGCTTCAGCGGCCGCGTGGCGGAGAGCTTCGAGGAGGCCCTGCGGGAGCAGCTCGAGGCGGGCGTCGAGCAGTTCGTCGTGGACGTGCGTGATGACCCTGGCGGTTTCGTCGATGCAGCCGTGTACATCAGCAGCCAGTTCCTCGCTGCTGGGCCGGTCTTCTGGGAGGAGGACGCCGCAGGCCGGCAGCGCTCCATCGATGTCGACGGTGGTGGGCTGGCCACTGACCCGAGCATCGAAGTGGTCGTCCTGGTCGACGACGGTACCGCCTCGGCCAGCGAGATCCTGGCCGGCGCGCTGCAGGATGCGGGGCGCGCCGTGCTGGTCGGCGAGCGCACCTTCGGCAAGGGCACGGTCCAGGAGTGGACGCAGCTGCCGGGCGAGAATGGCGGCTTTCGTCTCTCCGTCGCCAAGTGGCTGACCCGTGACCAGACCTGGATCCACGAGGCGGGCCTGCTGCCGGACGTGGAGGTCGCTGCTGGTCGGGGACGCTTCCGCCCTGGGCTGGCGGGGGTCATCCTGACCAGGCCGCCGTGGCCGATGACGCCCAGCTCCAGCGTGCTATCTCGCTCCTGCTCGACGACGAGGCCGGACCGGCAGAAGCGGCCGAAGCGCCAGCCCGGGCAGCGCGCGGTCAGGTGTGAGTCCCGCGACCGAGGAACCGCCAGGCTGAGGCGCTCTGTCCAGCGGACCATCACTTCAGGCGAGGACGCGCTCCTTGCGACGTCTTGACACTTCGGGTACTGTTCGCCAGAACGAAAGGAGGTGGTGTGCAATGCAAGATCGTTTAAGTAGCTGCACCGCCTCGGAGGTTCGGCGCTAGTCGAGCCGACCGGGTGGTGTGAGCCACTAGGACGCCGGCCCGCTCGGGCCGGCGTTCGTTTGTCTGCCGTCCAGTCCAGACCCTGAGGATGTCGAATCATGGGCAAGACCGTCGCCCAGAACCGCAAAGCCCGCCACGACTACACCATCGAGGAGACGCTCGAGGCCGGCATCGCCCTGACCGGGACCGAGATCAAGTCGGTCCGCGAGGGCCATGTCAACCTGCAGGACGCCTACGCGCGCATCGAGCGTGGCGAGGCCTGGCTCGTCGGCGCGCACGTCGCGCCGTGGTCCGGTGGCAACCGCTACAACCACGAGCCGATGCGTGACCGCAAGCTGCTGCTGCACCGGACCCAGATCGACCAGCTGGCCGGCAAGACCAGGGCCAAGGGCCTCACGCTGGTGCCGCTGGCCATGTACTTCAACGATCGCGGCCGGGCCAAGGTGCAACTGGGGCTCGCGCGCGGCAAGAAGAACTACGACCGCCGTCGGGACATCGCCGCGCGAGATGCGCGCCGCGACATGGACCGCGACATGGCCGACGCTCTCCGCGGACGCTGATGGACCTCGTCCGGCCGGCCGAGCGGGTCTGGACAGAACGGATGTTCGACTGATATCATCGCAGCTGCAAGGGGATGCGTGGTCTCGACAGGGCCCCACACCCGAAGAACGCGAGCCGAGGTGCCGTCAGGCCTCGCTAAACAGGCGGCAAACCTAGAAGTAACTGGCAACCGCCAGCCTGCTCTCGCCCTCGCGGCCTAAGGCCGTAAGGTGAGCGTGGAAGCAGCCTCCTCCTCGCGGGCTGTGGAAGCGTCATCCAGCGAGGATGCGCTCCGGGTCAGCGTCGCGTAGCCCGGAGCCAAGCCCGCAAGGGAACGTGACTGGATCCTGGGCCACGGTGCCGATGCCGGGACACAGGATCGACGACAAAGCATCGGACACGCTCGTAGTGGGCTTCGGACGCAGGTTCTGGACGGGGAGTTCGACTCTCCCCCATCTCCACCAGTGCCGACTCGACACGACCCCGCCCGGGCGGGGTCATTCGCTATCGGCGGCAAGGCGCGGTCCGGACGGGGTCGCCGGACGAGGGTCGCCGGTCAGGTCCGCAGTACGACCACGCGGCGCATCGGCTCCTCGCCGATCGATTGCGTGGTGATCCCCTCGGTGTCCCGCAGTGCCAGGTGGACCCAGCGACGCTCCAGGGCCGACATCGGCTCCAGCTGCAGCATCTGGCCGGTCTCCATGACATGCTGGGCCGCTCGCGTGGCCACCTCGATGAGCTGGCGCTCACGACGGCCGCGGTAGTCCTCGACGTCGACCAGTACGCGCGTCCAGCTGCCCATCTTGCGCGAGAGCATCAGGTTCACGAGGTGCTGCAGCGCAGAGAGCCGTTCGCCCTTGCGTCCGATGAGGGCACCGAGGGCCTCGCGCTCGTCCTCGTCGACACCATAGACGGTGATCCGGGCCGTGGGGCCCTGCGAAACCTCCACGCGCGCCTGGTAGCCCATCAGAGCGACGAGCTGCTCGAGGACTCTCTCGACCAGCGGCGAGGGCCTCAGGGGAAGACTCGGCCTCCTGCGCGGCCTCCTGCCGGCTGGCAGCGACACCGGCGGCCACGGCCGCCTCGACCTCCGCGGTGGCAGCGCCACTGACCCGGGTGGCCTCGCGCGAAGCGCTGCTGCCACGGCCGCGTCGACGCTCCCGCTGGTCGGCTCCGCGTCGCTCCCGCTGCCCACCACCGCCCTCACTCGGACCGCCTCGGGGCGGCGCGGCTGTCGGAGCGGCAGGGGGAGGGGTCGGAGCGGCAGCGGCAGCGGCCTTCCTGGGCGTGGCGCCACCCAGCGCCGACCGCGGCGCGGCGATGATGCGGGCAGGCTCGGCGCCCATGCCCAGGACGCCCCGGCTCCCCTGTGTGAGGATCTCGAAGTCAAGGTCCTGGAGCCCTGCCACGCCGAACGTCTCGCGCGCAGCGCGCAGGGCTTCCTCGACGGTCTTGCCCGTGAATTCCTGGTACTCGCTCATCGACGTCTCCCTCGCCGGTGGCTGCGACGCCTGGCCGGCCTGATGGTGCCCGCGGCGCTGTCCTTGGTCGAGCGCCTGGTGGTCTGGGTCGTACCGCCACCCTCACCGGGCGACGGGGGCTTCGGCTCCGGCATCGTCACCGGGAAGCGCGGTTGATGGTCCACGGCGAACCGCGGCGTCCAGCCGAAGACGGGGAAGAGGCCGCCGTAGCCGTTGACCAGGAACTGTTGCACGATGCTGAAGACGGTGGTGGTGATCCAGTAGATGAACAGGCCCGCCGGCAGGATGGCGCCGTAGATGAGCGAGAACGCCGGCAGGATCAGGAAGAGGCGCTGCTGCGTGCGCTGCTGCGGATCATCGCTGCGGGTCATCATCATGCGCGTCTGGATCAGCTGCAGGACGGCCGAAGCCAGCGCCAGCAGCGAGAGCCCGAAGACGAAGGACGCGCCGGCCTGGCCGATGATGGGCAGGAAGATCTCGGGCTCGTTGGCGGGCAGGCCGCCCGGGTAGCCCGGGAACAGGAAGGCCAGCGGCTCGAGCTCGATCTTGGGCAGCCACGCCAGCCAGGGCACGTCGGGGTTGATGCAGGGGGCGTACGGATCGGCCGGGCTCTGGCACTGGATGTTCACCAGCTGGATGCCGAACGGCGAGAGCATGGAGCTGATGTCCGGCGCCTTGAGACCCTGGGTGAAGACCTGGTACATGGGCAGCAGCAGAGCCATCTGCAGGACGGCCGGCAGGCAGCCTGAGGCAGGATTGACGCCACGGTCCTTGTAGAGCTGCATCTGCTCCGCCGAGATCCTGGCCCGGTCACCCTTGTACTTCTGCTGGATGGCCCGCAGCTCGGGCTGGAGCATCTGCATGCGCCGCTGCGACACGATCTGGGCCCGGAACACCGGGATGAGCAGGATGCGGATGATGATGGTGAGCAGGATGATGGCGATGCCGATATCGCCGGTGATGCTGTAGAGGAACGCCAGGCCCAGGAAGATGGCCTGAAAGATGGGCGTGAACAGCCACGCCAGCAGCGCCAGTGGATCAGCGCCGTGGGGCTGCGCCGGGCACAGGTTCGGCGGAGGCGCGGGCGAGGCGTTGGGGTCCGGCGTGGCGTTGGGGTCCGGCGTGGGGGTGGGTGCGCAGGGGTCCGCGGAGGAGTGGGCTCCCGATGGCAACGACGGGCTTGGCCCGCCGGGACCGGCCTCGGCTGGCCCGGCTGTAGCAGAGGCCTGTGCGGTGGCCTCGGCCTGTGCCGCGGCGGCCGCACCCGGCGAGGGCAGCGGGGACGCGACCGGGTCCTGGGAGAAGGCGGGGCCAGCCATGAGGCTGAGGGCGATGACCGCGATGGCCAAGGCAGCCAGGAGGTCGAAGGGGGCCAGCCGGAAGGGCGTCGCCAGGGCCGAGCGGAGACGCATCACTTCACCGGGTCGTAGCCGCCGGGCCGCCAGGGACCACAGCTGGCGATGCGCTTGGCGCCCATCCAGCTGCCCCTCAGCAGCCCATACTTCTCGATGGCCTGCTCGGTGTACACGGAGCAGGATGGCTCGTAACGGCAGGAGCCCGCGAACAGGGGCGAGAGGATCTTGCGGTAGAGCCGGATGAAGCCGATGCCAGCCCGCCTGGCGACACTGCTGGCCGTCGTCACGACGTCACCTTGGTCGAGGTCCGGACCGAGGCGAGCAGCCCTCGCAGCGCGGCGCTGAACTCATCGAACGTGGCCTCGACGCTGGCTGGTCGGGCTACCACGAGGATGTCCCAGCCGTGCCCGCTGCGGTTCGGGGACGCGCGCAGGATCTCACGGACACGGCGACGCACGCGGTTGCGCTGGACGGCGCCGCCGAGACGCCGTCCGGTCGAGATGCCATAGCGGTCGTGGTGAAGGTCATTGGCAACGAAGTGGATGACGATGAACCGGTCGCTGCGGGTACGACCCCTGGCCCCCAGCCGGGCGAAGTCCTCCCGGGACCGGAGCATCGGCACGGTCCCCCGTCGAGCTCGACGGGTGTCAGACGGTGAGCTTCTTGCGGCCACGCGCGCGCCGCGCGGCCAGCACCCTGCGGCCGCCCCGGGACTTCATGCGGGCGCGGAACCCGTGTTCCTTGGCGCGGTGGCGCTTCTTGGGTTGGAATGTCTGCTTGGTCACTGGGGCTGGGCTCCTCTGGGCAAGCGGTCGGGCGTGTGACGGGGACCGGCTCGCCCCTGCGGATGAGAACGTCGCATGCCGGGCCGGGCTGGCCAGTGCTGGCCGACCCGGGAGCCGCGCATCGCGCTCGGCGGATTATACGCGACAGGCACCCGTGACCGGAGGAGGGCCGGTCGTCGCGGTTGCCGGTGCCCTCTCACCCGCTGTCGGCGGCGCCCGGGATCACCGCACGAAACCCGGTTCGCGCGGCCACAGGGGCTCAGGCGGCAGTGGGGTGCAGCTGTCGTCAGCAGGGCTGGGGCCCCGGACAGGATACTCCCCTGGAGTATGTCGAGTCAGCATTGCAGGGATGCGAAACGCGGTGCTAACGTATGCCGCCCCGGTGCCATTCGGAACGCCCGGGGTGCCCAAGGCTGGAGGCTCCGCAGCGACGACCCGAGGGGGGTCAGCCCGGTCCTCCGAGGGAGGTCGAGCGCGCCACTCGAGTGCTGGGACACCACTCGCTGGGTGCGGAAGCTGTGTGAAGTACGGGTCACGTTGCCATCGATGGACGCGAAACAGGTCTGGCGAGCCGCGCTCGGTGAGCTCCAGGTGTCGCTGTCCCCGGCCAACTACGAGACGTGGCTCAAGGACACGCTGCTCATCGACGTCGACGGAGACCGCTTCTGCGTCGCGGCCCCCAATGGCTTCGCCAAGGACTGGCTGGAGAACCGCTATCGCTCGCTGATAGCCCAGACCCTCGCTCGCATCGTCGGCTACAGCGTCAATGTCGAGTTCACGGTGCGAGAGCTCGAGGAAATGGGGGCGGCCACAGCTGCTCCGATCGAGGCGGCCCGTCTGGGCAACCCGAGGGTGCGCGTGGAACCGGGGCGCGTCGGTGCGACCGAGGGCGGCGGCGTCAACCTCAACTCGCGCTACACGTTCCGTACCTTCATCGTCGGCTCCGCCAACCGTCTGGCCCATGCGGCCAGCCTCTCGGTCGCCGAGCGCCCCGGGGAAGCCTACAACCCGCTCTTCCTCTACGGCGGCGTGGGCCTCGGCAAGACACACCTCATGCACGCCATCGGCAACGCTGTCGTGGCTCGCTTCCAGCGCAAGCGTGTCGTCTACGCCACCAGCGAGAAGTTCACCAACGACTTCATCACCAGCATCCAGCAGGGTCGCATCGACGACTTCCGGGCCCGCTACCGCAAGATCGACCTCCTGCTCATCGATGACATCCAGTTCATCGCTGACAAGGAGCGCACCCAGGAAGAGTTCTTCCACACCTTCAACGCCATCCACGAGGACGGCAAGCAGATCGTCCTCTCCAGCGACCGGCCGCCCAAGCAGATCACCACGCTCGAGGAGCGCCTGCGCAGCCGCTTCGAGTGGGGCCTCATCGCCGACCTGACGGCGCCGGACCTGGAGACCCGCATCGCCATCCTGCGCACCAAGGCAGAGGAGCAGGGCGTGCGCGTGGACGCCGAGGCCCTCGAGTTCATCGCCCGCAAGGTGGTCTCCAACATCCGCGAGCTGGAGGGCGCCCTCAACCGCATCGTCGCCTACGCCAGCATGCAGGGCATGCCCATCAGCGTCGACCTGGCCCAGGCCGTGCTCTCCAACGTGCTCTACAGCCCGCGCAAGCGGGCGGTCACCCCAGAGCGCATCGCTGCCGCCGTGTCCGCGTACTACGACGTGGAGCTCGAGGCGCTACGTGGCCAGAAGCGTGACCGCGCCATCGTGGTGCCCCGCCAGATCGCCATGTACCTGATGCGCGAGGAGACCGACGTTTCGCTGCTGCGGATCGGTGCCGAACTGGGTGGGCGCGATCACTCCACGGTGCTGCATGCCTGTCGCAAGATCGACCAGGAGGCTGCGCGCAACGAGGAGTTGCGTCGCGAGCTGGCTGCGGTCCGCGAGGCCATCTACTCCGAGCCCTGAGCCGCCTCCCGGTCGACCTCTCGTGGTGAGCTGGCCGGACCTGCCCGCGTGTGGAGAGCGAGTGGACGAACCGCGGTGCCCTGCGCGGCCCAGGGACGTGAGCTGGTGGGCCGGCCGGTGAACGGACGGGACGGTCGGTGGACGCCCGCCCCGTCCGTTCACGATCAGCGTCGCTTTGTCCACCGCCTGCTCACGCTGTGTCCGCGCCCTGCCAGCCCACACTCCGGTCGCGCCCACAGCGTGAGCAGGGGCGACCATCCACAGCATCAACACCATGAAGATGATGATGAGATGAGAAGATTACAGTCACTCAAGAACATCCCGAAGGAGGCCCGCCGCTCGTGAAGCTGTCCCTGATGCAGGAGAACCTGGCCCGGGGCCTGTCCCTCGTCAGTCGAGCCGTCAGTAGTCGAGCCACGCTGCCGGTGCTCTCCAACGTGCTGATCAAGACCCAGGACGGGGGCTTGCGGCTAACCGGCACCAATCTCGAGATCGGCATCACGGCCTGGGTGCCCGGGAAGATCGAGGCTGATGGTGCTGTGACCGTGCCCGCCAGGCTCATCACCGATGTCGTCTCCGGCCTGCCCTCGGGCGAGCGCGTCGATCTCGAGATGGAGAAGGACAACACGCTGCTCATCCGGGCCGGCTCGTACCGCACGCATCTGCGTGGCATCGAGGCCGAGGAGTTTCCCGTCATCCCCGGCGCCGGCGACCGACCGACCACGCAAGTCAGTCAGAAGGCACTGCGGCGAGCGCTGGCTGAGGTGACCTTCGCAGCGGCCGCTGACGAGGCACGCCCCATCCTGACCGGTGTGCTGACACGCCTCTCGGGGGAGACGCTCACCCTAGCCGCCGCCGACAACTACCGCATCGCGGTCAAGACACTCGACCTGCTGCAGTCGGTCGAGGAGATCAGCGTGGTCATCCCGGCTCGTTCCTACGTCGAGCTCATGCGCATCCTCGGAGACACCGATGAGCCGGCTGACATCATCCTTGCCCAGGCCAAGAGCCAGGTCATCTTCAGGGTCGATACCACGGAGGTCGTGAGCCGCCTCATCGATGGCCAGTTCCCCAACTACCAGTCGGTGCTGCCCACCTCCCACAGCACGCGTGCGCTGGTCGATCGCGACGAGCTGCTCAAGGCCGTGCGGCTGTCGGCGCTCATCGCCTCTTCGGCCGCCAACGTCGTGCGCCTCGGGTTCGGCGAGGAAGACCACCCGGCCTCCATCAGCGTCGCCGCGGCTGCCGACATCGGGGATGCCGAGGGCCAGGTCGAGGTGCAGCTCGAGGGCGATCCGGTGACCATCGCCTTCAACGCCCGCTACATGGTCGAGGCGCTGCAGAACATGGAGGCCGAGCAGCTCGCCATCGAGCTCAGTGGACCACTGGCTCCGGGGGTGCTCAAGCCGGTGGACGACCCCGCCTATGTCCATGTCATCATGCCGGTGCGAACGCCATCCTGATTCGCCACGCAGTCGGGACAGTCAGCGCCATCCTCACAGTGGCCGGTGCGGGCCGCCAGCAGCGATGCCTGTCCAGACGCTCTCACTGAGCGGGTTTCGCAGCTACGACCAGCTCGAGCTGCGCCTCGGTCCGGGGCCACATGTCGTGGTGGGGCCGCAATGCCGCCGGCAAGACCAACCTCATCGAGGCGCTCTCTGTGCTCTCGTCGGCCCGCTCCCACCGCGGCAGCGCCGACGCCGAGATGGTGCGCTGGGGCAGCCGGTTCGCGCGAGCGGCGGCACGCGTGGAGGCTGACGGACGGATCGAGGAAGTGGAGGTCGTCATCCACGCCCGGCACTCCAGCCCAGCGCCAGCTGGCGGGGCCACGGCCCGCAAGCGCATCCGCATCAACGGTGTCAACCGTCGAGCCAGTTCCCTGTGCGCGATCATGCGCACCGTGCTCTTCGCTCCCGAGGACATGCTCCTCGTGGTGGGGTCTCCCTCGCTACGTCGGAATCTCCTCGACGTTCTCGTTGCCCAGCGTGAGGTCACCGCCAGCGCGGTGATGTCCACCTATGCACGAGCGCTGACACAGCGCAACTCGCTGTTGCGGCGGATCCGCGAGGACGCTGCCGACCGGGACGAGCTGAGCTACTGGGACGACGTCATCTGTGACAGCGGCGGCCGCATCCTCGACTGGCGCAGACAGACCCTCGAGGCGCTGGCACGCCCGCTGGCCATGGCGCACCAGGAGATCGCACCGCGCGAGCCGACGCTGACCCTGCGCTACGCTCTCCAACGTGGCGCCGGGAGCGGCGGAGAGCCATGCTGCCGCGCTGGACGGCGTCTGCGTGAGACCGCCGAGAAGGAGATCTGGAACGGCGCGACACTGGTCGGGCCGCATCGGGACGATCTCGTCTTCGAATCAGGTGGCCGCGAGCTGGTGCTCTTCGCGTCGCGTGGGCAACAACGCACCGCCATCCTGGCGCTGAAACTGGCTGAGCTCGACCTGCTCACCGAGCTCGACGCCCGCCCGCCATTGCTGCTGCTCGACGATGTCTTCAGCGAGCTGGACCCGGAGCGGCGCGCCCACCTGGTGCGTCGCATCGGGTCCTTGCCGCAGGCGATCGTGACCACCACCACGGCAGAGGACCTCGACCCGGCGCTGATCGCGGCCTCGAGCGTCTGGATGGTGCAGCCTGGGTCGGTCCACCCCGTGGCGCGCTGAACACACCCACCGACAGGAGCAGCATCAGGCCATGACCAACCCGCGCCGCCGGCCCCTCTATCGGATCGGCGATCTGCTGCCCGGCCTGGCCTCGCGCCTGGGACTCGACGAAGAGCTGCGGGCAGCGCGCGCGATGTCGTCCTGGCAGCGCGTCGTGGCGCGAACAGGCACCGGCTGCCACGGGCGCCTCGCACCTCATCGAGATCCGCCCCCCAGCGCTCGTCGTCTCCGCCGCCGACGCCGCCACCGGCCAGGAGTTGCGCCTCCACTCCAGCCAGCTACTGGATGCCTTCGCTGGTGCACCCGGGGGCACGCGCCTGCTGGAGCTCAAGGTCGTGGTTCGACGGCACACGCAGGGGCCTTCGAGGAACCCGCTGTAGACTAGGCCGCCCATGGTCACCCGACTCGAGATCACGCACGGCCTGATCGCCGAGCGGGACCGGTTATCGACGTCTGGCGACACGGTCAGCGTCACCCGTCCCACGACCGGCTCGAAGACGCGCACCAAGGGCGTGCTCTTCATCGTCGCCACGTCGGTCATCTCGGGCCCCCGCGGCCGGGAGGCCACCGCGCTCGTCGCCGAGACCATCCGACACGAGTACTACTACGACGAATCGGCTGGCGTACCGATCTGCCTCGAGAAGGCCGTCAGGAGCGCCGACCGGCGTCTGCGCGCCAGCCGTGAGGGCGCCGGGCTCCCAGCCGGGTCCATCGGCGTCGCCGTCGCCGTCATCCGCACCAACGAGGTCTATCTCGCCACCGTCGGTTCCGCGGAGGCGTATCTCGTCCGCTCCGCGCGGCTGCTCATCCCTGATCGGAGCACGCCCGGCGGCCTGCCCTCGGACGACGGCCGGCCCATCGACGTCTGGCGCGGCGAGCTCAGCGTCGGTGACGCGGTCCTCCTGGTGGCCCGCAACATGACCGAGACCGTCGGCACCGAGGAGCTCAAGAGCGCAGCGCTGACGCTCCATCCCCAGGCCGCGGCGGAGCACCTCCACCACCTCTTCGTCGCGGCTGGCGGCGAGGGCCCGGATGGCCTCATCGTCGTCGAGGCCAGCGAGCAGACCACCCGGATGCCGCGACGCGCTGCGGCCACCGGGGTGGCGGATGCCTACGGGGATTCGCCCGGCCCCGTGCCCCCGCCCGGAGCGGCGCTCGTCGGTGCTCGTGGCCCGCTGGGCTGGTCGCTCAACGGCCTGGCTGACCAGATCTGGGAGGTCATGCCTCGCCGACAGGCCCGCGCGCAGCGGGTGAGCTCGCGGACGTCCCGTGCCGAGACACAGCGCCGGGCGGCGATGGGCGCGATGGCCCTGGTGGTGGTCGTGTTCCTGCTGGGACTCTTCGTCGTCCTCGCGCCACGCGGAGGCGATGCCACGCGGGTGCCCCAGGTGGCGAGCGGCGATTCTGCGCTCGCGGCGGCGCTCGACCGCACTGACCGTGCCGACAATCTCGTCGCGACCGAGCCCGACGCCGCGCTCGACTTCTATCGGGAGGCCTGGGCGGAGGTCGTCCGCGCCCGCAACACCGGCCTCTCGGCGCCCGCGCTCGATGACCTGGAGCGCCGCGTCCGCAGCGGGCTCGATCGGCTCTACCTGGCGCGCACGCCGGTCACGGAGCGCATCACCAGCCTGCCTCGCCAGGCCGACCCGCTGGGCCTGGTCGAA
Source organism: uncultured Chloroflexia bacterium (assembly GCA_963697275.1). Classification (GTDB taxonomy): domain Bacteria; phylum Chloroflexota; class Limnocylindria; order Limnocylindrales; family CSP1-4; genus JAFMJV01. The sequence continues at coordinate 185,372 of CAVONF010000005.1, forward strand.
GGCCCCCGAGGTGGGGCCTACTACATCGATCGCGCCGACTCCACCGTCAGCCGCGTCAACACCAGCAATGGCAAGAGCGCCACGATCGTCCACGAGGGTGACACTCCCGCCGCTGGCGGCTCTTCGAGGATCGGTGTCCCCGTCCAGCTCGAGGCAGGCGGCCCCGACGTCGTGATCGTCGATGACCAGGCGCGTCCCTGGCGCTGGCGGCCCTCGAACTCGGCCGGGTCGGGCACGCTCAACCGGCTCACCCTCCAGGGCAGCCCCACGTTCGGTGAGGACCATGGCGACGTGGCCGCCTACTCGCCCTCTACGGGCGGCTACCGGCTCTACGTGGCCGAGCCCTCGCGCAACCAGATCATGCGCTATCAGCAGACACTCGACGGCAGTGCCTTCTCGCCACCATCGACCTACCTGGCCACACCCAGCTCCGAGGTCGCCGACTTCACCCAGATCTACGTCGACTTCGACGTCTACGCGCTGCTCGACAACACGCTGCGGCGCTACCGTCTCGAGAAGTATGACGGCGGCTTCGCACTCGACGAGCCACCCGATGGTGAGGATGTGCGGCCCGGGCACGACTATCGACTGGTGGCTGGCAGCGGCAGCGCCTCGAGTGGCGGCCGTGTCTACCTCTACGATGCGCTCCACGCCCGGGTGGTCGGCTTCGAGAAGGCTGAGGGAACCTACCTCGGCCAGTGGGCGCCGGCGCCTGACGAGCCGCAGATGGACGACGTGCGGGGCATGTACGTGATCCCCGGCAAGACCGCCAAGAAGAAGCGCAACCCTGACACCCTGGTGTGGATCACCCCGGAGGGCATCTTCTCATCGGTCCTGGCTACGTCCGAATGAGCCCGCCGGGGATGGCAGGCCGGTAGAATCGACGCCATGCCTCAGGGACTTCGCGAGATGTTCGTGGAGAGCGTCCGCGTGCACATGCTCTCCTCCCAGCACGTGGTCATCCTGCGCGAGGCCGACCAGGAGCGCTACCTGCCCATCTGGATCGGCAGCTGGGAGGCGCAGTCGATCGCCATGAAGCTGCAGGGCATCGAAGCCGAGCGGCCCCTCACGCATGACCTGCTGGTGAGCATCCTCGAGGAGCTCGGTGCCAGCGTGCGCCGCATCGTCGTCTCCGACCTTGCCGACGAGACCTACCGAGCCCGGATCGTCCTCGCCTCGAGCGGGGATGACTACGAGATCGACGCGCGCCCCAGCGACGCCATCGCGCTGGCGATCCGGGTCTCGGCCCCCATCTTCGCGACCGAAGCCGTGCTCGATCGCGCCAGCGTCATCCCCGAGGCTGACGAGGAGGAGCGCCTGAGTGTGTTCCGGGACTTCGTCAACTCCCTGGAGACCGACCCTGGTCCCCCGGGTGGAGAGGGTGGGACCGATCGGGGTCCGACGTTCCAGCCACCTGATGAGCGACCGCTCGATGACCGGCTGCCCGACGACCGACCGCGGCCGGACGACGAGGACACCAAGGGTTAGGCCTGCTCACCGCCCCCGTCGCTGATGATGGTGACGCCGCGCCGCAGCGCCGCGTCCGGGTTCGTCCAGAGGCGCAACCGCAGCGCCCAGAAGTCACGCACGGCACGCAGCACGACCCGGGGATCGGCGCCCGAGGCCCGGCCGGCGGTGCGCGGATAGTGCGGCACGCCCTGCTCCACGATGACGCCGCCGCGCCGGCCGATCTTGATGAGCAGCTCTGCGGACAGGAAGGCACCACCCGACTCGACCCGCACGCCCTCGAGAGCGCGGCGGCGGAAGAGCTTGCAGGCGCAATCGGGGTCGCGCACGGTCAGCCCGAAGAAGAGCCGCAGGCAGGCTCGGTAGATGCGGGCGTAGGCGAGGCGGATGGGCGGATCGGCGCGACGGATGCGGTAGCCAGCGACCACGTCGGCCGCCACGTCGCTGGCCGCGGATCATCCAGCCGTGACAGCAGCGCTGCGAGGTCCGCGATGCGGAACTGGCGGTCACCGTCGGTGAAACAGATGAGCGGGTAGCGTGCCGCGCCCAGCCCCGAGCGCACCGCCGAGCCGTAGCCGAGGTTGCCAGCGTGATGGACGACTCGCACCACGTCGGGTGCTCGGCCGCCAGGCGATCGGCGATCTGCGGCCGTGCCATCGGTGCTGCCGTCGTCGACGCAGATGATCTCGAAACGCTCCGCCAGCCGGGCCAGCTCCAGCAGCGCCTCCGCCACCAGCGCCTCGATGTTCTCAGCCTCATCGTGGGCAGGGAAGAAGTAGCTCAGCGCAGCGACACGCGTCTGCTCGCGCTCGGGCGGGGTGGTCATCGGTTCCGGCACACCCCCATCCTATGCGGGCCAGCGCTATCGTTCCTCCCGTTGCCCCACGACCCGGTAGAGGTCACCCGGGCTGGGGACCGACGCCACGCGCTCCAGGAGATACCGTGCCGACAGGGGCGCGAGGTCCCGCTCGAGGCGGATGACATAGACGGGGCGCTCGCCGATGAGCTGGTCGATGGCGCGCTCGACGCTACCGAAGCCGTCATCAAGCACATCACGGTCATCGATGATGACGATGTCGTCACGCCGGCCCTCGACCCAGCGCCCGTACCACAGCGGCGTGGAGAACGACCACCATGAGACGATCGCGGCCCGCGGCTCCAGGGCCCCAAGCGTCGCCTCCAGCCAGTCGCGCCCAAACGTCTCGTCCGAGGCATCGGCGCGGTCGTAACGACCCGGCACGCCCGCCAGCGGGCTCGCGATCAGGACCATCACCAGCAGGCCGACCGTCGCGGCGTAGGCGATGCGCGTGTGCCCCGGCGGCGATGGCCGGCCCGCCGGCAGCTCCATGGCGTCGGCGCCCCAGGCTGCGCGCAGCGCCTCCCAGATAGCGTCGGCGGCGAGGGCGATCCAGAGCGTGGCCACGAGCAGCGGCACCAGGTAGTAGCGCTCGATCGAGGCGTTCGCGTAGCCGAGTGCGAAGAGCCACGTGCCCACGAACCACAGCGCCGTGAGCGCCAGCAGGCGAGGGTGGCGAAGCGCCCCCAGCGCCGCTCCGGCAGGCACGAGGATGGCCATGAGCCCGAGGTTGCGCACGATCTCATCCCAGGCGTTCGCCAGGACATCCGAGAGCGGGGGCAAACCCCCGAAGGAGCCCTGGAACTGCTGGCCCAGGGCCACATACCAGAAGCGCCCCCACGTCTCCGGGTCGGCGTAGTCGAGCGGCGGATCCATGGCCGACCGCAGCGGCAGATAGGCATACACGAGCGCCGCCGTCAGCGCCGCTGCTGCCAGGCAGCCCAGTACCAGGCGCCAGCGTGTCCACAGGATGTGCGGCGCCACGAGCAGCACGTAGACGACGATGCCGGGTGCCAGGAGCAGGGTCAGGGCGTGGTTCCCGAGCGAGAGGCCGAAGATGACAGCGACGGCCACCAGCCAGCGTCCCGACGTCGCGCTGTCGCCCTGCTGGCGCTGCTGCCAGGCTGCCAGCAGCACCAGTATCAGGGCGGCCAGGAAGACGTGCAGGGCGTGGGCATCGGCGCGCGTGGACAGGCGCCAGGCGACCGGCGTGACGGCGAAGGTCAGGCCGGCCACCACTCCGAGCGGCCAACGCCTGGTCGCCTGCACGACCCGCACCGCGAGCAGGCTGGCCGCCCCGGCCACGAGCAGGGCCGAGAGCAGGTTGGCCCGATAGGCCTCGTTGCCGAACGGCTGCAGCACGACCGAGGCCAGCCAGGCCAGCAGGGTGTAGGTGGGGTAGCCGGTCGGATGGGCGATGCCCAGCACCGGGCCGATGGCCTGGAACTCCGCGGTGTCCCAGGTACCCACGTCGGGCAGCAGCGTCGGCACATAGAGGACCAGGGCCAGCATCATCACCATGCCGCCGGCCAGCCCCGCACCGACGCGCACCCGTGGGCCTACCACCCCAGCGTCACGCCCCAGTAGACTCCCCAGGCATTGACGGCGATCGAGGCGGCCACCAGGCCGAGGCTGATCGGCCCGATGCCCAGCCGTGCGATGCCCAGGGTCACGAGGATGACCGCGAACGGCGCGAAGTCATTGCTGAAGCGATAGCCGAACTGGACCCAGCCCTGGCTGAAGTGCATGAGGTCCACGATGGCGATGGCGAGCACGGCCAGGGCCGCACCCGCCACGACGCGTCGTCGCCAGGCGCGCAGCAGGGGCGGGATCACCAGCAGGTATGCCGGGCTCGTCAGCAGCAGGCTCATGCCCAGCGGGTCGGGGCGCAGGAGCGGGCATTCGGGGTCGAGGAGGATGCCCAGGCCGGGCTCGTCAGCAGCGCAGGTCGGGTCGTCGAGCAGTGGGCGTTCCGGCGGCCAGGCCAGCATGATGGCGGCGTTCTGGGGTACGTAGCGCGGGTCCTCGATGCCCCAGGCTGGGTTGACGAGCTCCGGCCGCGGCCGATATTCGACCTGGTAGAGGTACTCGTAGGCGGGATGGAGGAATGCCCCCGCCGTGACCAGGTTGTAGAGCAGCAGCAGTCCGACCGGGATGAGCGCGCCGAGTCCGGCACTCACAGCCCGGCGCAGCCATGTCCCACCAGCGCCCACGAAGACGAAGAAGGGCGCGCCGAAGACCGTCGTCAGGCGAGCCAGTGCCGCGGTGCCGAAGAGGAGACCGGCGGCGAACTGGCCTGTTGGGCGACCGGCGCGCCCCGTGATCTGCGGGACCCTGCCCCCGGGGTCGCCTCGAACCGCGACGGCGATAGCCGCGAACAGGAACGTGGAGGCGACCACGTGGGCCAGGAACCAGGTGGTGCCCAGCATCGCGGCGTACCAGGCCACCGTCCCGAAGCCGTAGAAGAGGGTTCCCAGCAGGGCTGCCGACCGTCGTGGGGTGACTGCGAGCAGCATGACCCAGCAGAGGACGACATTGATGGCGCCCAGCACCGCGGCCACGGCAGCGCCGTTCGTGGACAGCCCGAAGACGGCCACGAACGGCAGCAGCACGATGGCCGGCAGCGGAGGGAAGGGCAGCTGCGCGAGGCCTTCGGCCACGGGGAGCACATCCTGGAAATGCCCGTTCTGGTGGGGCCCCTCGGTGACGGGGTAGGAGATCTCGGCGCGTCCGTGCAGGAAGGCGTCGGCCTGCCAGACGAAGTGATCGTAGACGCCCGCCCTGCCGGGATTCGAGCCCACGTAGACGGCGAGTGCCACGACGAAGAGCCCCACAGCCACGAAGGCCGGGTCGAGGCGTTGCAGGAGCGCCTCGACGCGGCCAGCGGGACCGAGACCGTCAGCGGCCGCCGAGGGGGCTGCATCCGGGCCCGTTGATATACTCGCGCTCACCTCATCGCTCTTTCCCCAGGAGGCAGGACGTCGCCGGTGACATCGACCCTGGCGCAAGGGGTCGGCCGCAGCCCCGGGGAGTCGGTCCGTCCCCTCCGAGCGCTCGCCGCGAGCCCCGCTGTCATCATCCTTCTGCTCGGCGGGTTGGCACTGCGGATAACTATCGCATACGTGCTCTTCCCGTCCTCGGGCTTCGAGAGTGACCTGGCCTCCTTCGCCTCGTGGGCCCTGACGCTCGCCGAGCATGGCCCCGGCGGCTTCTACGCGAACGCCGGCTTCGCCGACTATCCACCCGCCTATCTGTACCTGCTCTGGCCCATCGGCCTGCTGGCCAGTCAGGCGGTCGATCAGGTCGCGGTGGCGGGTGGCCTGATCAAGCTGCCACCCATCCTGCTCGACGTCGTCGTCGGCTACCTGGTCTACCGGCTCGTGCTGGGGTGGGCCTGGCCGGGCCGGCGCGCCGAGGCCATGGCCCTCGCGGCTGTGGCGCTCTACCTCTTCAACCCGGTGTCCGTCTACGACTCGGCCCTGTGGGGCCAGAGCGACGCCGCTGGAGCGCTGCTCCTGCTGCTGGGTGCTGCCGCCCTCATCCGGGGCAACAGTGAGGGCGCCGCCGCGCTGGCTGCGACTGCCGCCCTGGTCAAGCCACAGTTCGGCGTCGTGCTCATCCCGCTCGTCGCCTTCGTGCTCGTGAAGCGGCACCTGCTGCGCCCCGGCTCCGGACCCAGGCATCCGCCCTGGGCACCAGCAGCCCTGGCTGGCTGGCTCGCCCGCGAGCAGGGCTGGCTGCGGCTGGCGACGGCGCTGGCTGCTGCCTGGGCTGCCTTCGTCCTGCTGGCGCTGCCATTCGGCCTCGGCCCCATCGAGTATCTCGAGCGCATGGTCGGCACCGCGGGTGGCTACGCCTACCTCACCGTCAATGCCTTCAACCCCTGGGCGCTGGTCGGTTCTGGTGGGATGCCCCCGCTGGCGGAGGTGCTGGGCTGGTCCGACGACACCATCCCGCTGCTGGGGCCCATCCCGGGCGTCGCCATCGGTGCGGCCCTGCTGGTGGCGGGCTTCCTGTGGGGCACCGTCCGCGGGGCGGTGCGCGACGACCGCTGGACGCTGCTCGTAGCCCTGACCTTCCTGGCCATCGCCTTCTTCATCCTGCCCACCCGCGTGCATGAGCGGTACATCTTCCCCGCCATCGCCGTGATGCCCCTGCTGGCCGTGGTCAGCGGCCGCTGGGCAGTGGCCCTGCTGCTACTGAGTGCCGGGGCCTTCGTCAACCTCCACGCCCTGCTGACGCTGCCGCTCTACGGCACCGACAACGTGACCTCACTGCCGCTGGGCGAATGGTTCCGCAGCTCGCCGCTCATCGTGGCTTCCGTCGTGCTGCAGACCGGCGTCGGCCTGTGGGCCGCGTGGCAGCTGCGCCCCTCGCTGCGCACCAGCCCGGACGGCTTCGACCACGCTGCACAGCTGCGGGTCAGCGGTCCGTCCCTCGTCGTGCCGATGTCGACCGGCAACGCCCCCCGCACCGCGGCCGCGGTCGATGACGCGCCGGCAGCCTGGGTGCGCGGGCCCAGCGCCCTCGACTGGATCATCGAGCGGCTGTCGCGACCATCCATCCGCGCCGACCGCAGCGTCGCGCTGGCCGGTGAGCGCGGCGGTCGCCTCGATGGCAAGGACCTGGCTCATCGTCGCGGTGCTCGTGCTGCTGGCCATCGTCGTCCGTGGCTACCGCCTGGAGCAGCCGGTGGGCATGTACTTCGACGAGGTCTACCACGCTCGTACTGCCACCGAGTTCCTGCAGCACTGGGAGTACGGGCAGCCCCACGACATCTACGAGTTCACCCACCCGCACCTGGCCAAGTACGCCATGGCCTGGGGCATCCGGCTCGCCGGCGGCAACGAGATCACGAGCCTGACGGAGCTGGGCGTGCCCGTCGAGGACGCGGCCATCGAGCGGCGCTGGTCAGCGCCGGAGTCGCCGGGGCAACGACGCGGCGACCGCCTCTACGTCGCCACCGGCGAAGCCCTGCGCGTCTACGACCTGTCCAGCCGTGAGCTCGTCGATGAGCTGGCTATCGCCGCCACCGCCCTGGCCGTGGACGACGATAGCCACACGCTCTACATCGCGGACCCGGCCGGAGGTCTCCTGCGGCTGGACACGCCGGGCCTCGAACAGCGCAGCGACGACCAGCGCGACGATGGCGGGCGGGAGGTCTTCTCGGCCGGCCCGGGTGCGCCCATCGAGCAACTCCTGGTCACGGACACTTCGCTGGTCGCCATCACTCGCGGCTCCATCAGCACGTTCGACACCGAGTCCGGCGTGCCGCTCTCGGAGCGCTTCGCCTTCGCGGTCGCCGATGCCGTCGAACTCCCCTGGGTCGAGCGGGTCGTCGTGGACACTCGCCTGGTGAGCGATCGGGCGGCGACCGCCCGGCGTCTCAGTGAGGCCCTCGATGACGAGCGCGACCGCGTCGCGCGATTGCTGCAGGCCGACGGTTTCGTGGTCGTGGACGCGTACCTCTCCGACGCGGAGGCCGCGGCGGTGCGCGAGGCGATGGACCAGGGCCTCCTCGCGGGCGTCGGCATCGAGAACGCGCCACTGCTGGCGGTGGCCGCGCCGACCGGCGTCTCCATCCTCGATGCCTGGACGCTCGACCTCATCGAGGAGCTGCCCACGACTGAGCCGGTGACGGCCCTGGCGCTGGTGGAGGAGGGCCTCTCGGAGCCGACGCTCTACGCGGCCGTCGGCGATCGCCTGGACATCTATGCCATCGGCGAGAACGGCCCGAGCCTGCCCGACACGCTGAGGATGCCGGGCCCGATCCGCGACCTGGCCTGGAATGAGCCGGCCAACCTGGTCCACGCCCTCGGTGACGCGCCCGAGGGCGGCCCGACCGTGTACGTGGTCGAGCCGCACGGCAATGCCGTCTTCCTCGACGTACCGCTGCCGGAGGAGCCGGCACACTTGCTCGCTGACACGCAACCGGACCGGCCGGACGATGATCGCGGCGAGCTCCTGGCGATAGCCCCGGGGGGAACCGTGGCCAGGATCGGGATCGAGGGCAACGCCTTCGGCTGGCGACTGCCCGGCATGCTGCTGGGTGCGCTCGCAGCCGGCCTGCTCTATCTGCTCGCCAGGATCCTCTTCGCGCGGCGAAGCGTCGGCGTCATCGCCGCTGTCCTGGTGGTTGCCGAGGGCATGTTCTTCGCCAATTCGCGCATCGGCATGAACGACGTCTACGTGACCACCTTCGTCATCGCCGCCGCACTGGCCTTCGCGCCGCTGTACCTGGCGCCACGGCGAGCGTGGTCGACCGTACCTCTTCTGCTGGCTGCCGGGCTGGCCCTGGGGCTGGCGCTGGCCTCCAAGTGGGTGGCGCTCTACGCCATCGGCGGGCTGGTGTTGCTGGTGCTGCTCCGCTCTGGCCTGGGGCGGCTGATCGCGCTCCTGGGCCTGATCTCGCTGACGGCGCTGCTCGGCGCGATGGCCATCCGGCCGGCACCGATCGACGATCCCAGCCGCAACTGGGTGTTCCTGGCGCTGATGCTGCTCCTGACCGGCCTCCTGGCGGCAGGGATGGTGCGAAGGCCGCTGCCGGTCAGTCGCGGCGAGGTCTGGCTGGCCATCGCGGGGCCCCTCGTGGTCGGCGTGCCCATGGTGGCGCTGGGCCTGGCTGGGTCACCGGCTGAGGCCGCATCGTCCGGTGAGCTGGCTGGACTGCTCGATGACGGCCGTCTGCTGGTCGTCGGTGCTGCCATGATCGTGGTGGGCTCGTGTGCCGGCCTCATCGCCTGGCTCGCCGGTCGCCTCGGACGCGGACCGTTCGGTGGCAGTGAGACGGCCGCGGCACGTGACGTCAGCGGCTGGCTGCATCCCGCTCGGCTGGGCGGCATCCCCTGGCTGTTCACGCTGGCCTGTCTGACCCTGCTGCCCTGGCCCTCTACGTCATCGCCTACGCGCCCTGGGTGGAGCTGGGCAATCAGTGGGGCCTGCCGTTGATCGGGAGCCTGCCCTTCCTGCCCGAGGGCGGCGATGCCGGCCAGACGCTGCCGGAGCTGACGCGGTCGATCTACGAGTACCACGACAACCTGCGCGCTGAGCACGCCGCCTCCTCGCCCTGGTGGGCCTGGCCGCTGGACCTCAAGCCGGTCTGGTTCTTCTCCGAGAGCTACGCCGAACCGACGACGGGGCTCATCTACGACACGGGCAACCTGGTCATCTTCTGGCTGGGCATCGCCGGGATGGGCTTCGCCGGCTGGGCGGCCTGGCACCGACGCAGCCTGTCCCTGGCGCTGGTGGTCATCATGTGGGCGGCGCTGTGGCTGCCCTGGGCACGCATCGACCGGGCCACGTTCCAGTACCACGTCTACGCCAGCCTGCCGTTCCTGGTGCTGGCCCTGGCCTACTTCCTGGCGGAGCTGTGGCACGGTCCCAGCGTCCGGGTCTGGTGGCTGGCGCGCCTGACCGGCGCCCTGGCCATCCTCGCCATCCCGTTGCTGTGGCTGTTGCGCACCCCGCTGTGCATCCTCGCCGGCACGGCGGTGGCCCATCCGGAGGGCGTCGCCTGCGCCTCGGAGGTGACGCGCACGGCGCAGCTCAGCCAGGCCGGTGTAGCCGCACTCCTCATCGTGATCGCCGGCGCGGTGACCGCGTCGCTGCTCGCCTGGCGAGCGGGCCACCTCCCAGCTGGACGCGGTCGGGGTGGCCGCCAGCGGTCACTCCTGGTCGCGATCGTCCTCGTGGCCCTGGCGACGCTCGGCTGCAGTCATGGCCGCTCTGCTGTTCCTCGACTCGGCCTCGCCGATGGCGTTGACGTTGAGTTCCGACCTGCTGGCGCTGACCGGCCTGCTCGTCCTCGCGGTCCCGGCCGTGATGGTGCTGCGGGCCCGTGATCCGCGCCGCTACGTCATCGCGGCGCTGGCGGTCGCACTACTCTGGCTGCTCGTCTGGTATCCCAATATCTCCGGCCTGCCCCTGCCCACGGACCTGGCGCACATGTACCAGGGCATCCTGCCCACCTGGAACTGGGACTTCCAGTTCGCCGTGAACACCGACCCCGCGGTCGAGGGTGGCCTCCTCGACCTGAGCACCCTGCTCGTGGGCGTCGTGGCCATCGTGGTCGTCATCGGTGCCGGAGCCGTGGCGTGGCGCTGGGGCAGCCCCGGAGTGTCACCCCAAGCGGTCCCCATGGTGACTCGAGACCCGTCGAGCCCGCCAGCCCCGTAGCTGGCCGGCAACCGACACGCCCGCACCCTGGGCCCGACCTCGATCGGCGACCTGGGCTCTAGGAGCGGCTGGGGCTGGACCACAGGCCCGGGCTGACCGGGGCGCGTGGCGGCTGCTCGGGGATTCTGCTGTGAAGCCCGACGGCAAGGCATCGGCCGCGGCCAGGCGCCTGATCACGAAGCCGTAGTAGTCCTCGACCTTGGCGGTGACCGCCTCCCAGCTGAACTGCAGAGCGCGCGCCCGGCCCGATTCGCCCATGCGCTGCCGCAACACCGGATCGCGCAGCAGCGTGCCCAGGGCGGCCGCCAGGCCCTCGACGTCCCGCGGTGGCACCAGCACGGCCTGCTCGTTGCGCCGTACCACGCCCTTGTAGCCGTGGATATCGCTGCACACCACGGGCACTCCGGCGGCCATGGCCTCGAGCAGCACGATACCGAACGATTCCTGGCCCGTGGCCGGCGAGGCATAGATGTCAGCCGTGGCGAAGGCGCGCGCCTTGTCGTGTTCCGAGAGGCGCCCCAGCATCTCGACGCCCCCGAGCCGCCGGGAGCGGATGTAGCGACGCGCCTCGCTCGCCTGGGGGCCGTGGCCCACCACCAGCAAGCGGCAGCCGAGGCCCTCCAGGCGCAGCTGGTAGTAGGCACGCAGCAGGTACATCAGGCCCTTGCGATTCTCGAAGCGACCGACGAAGAGGATGTTGGGGATGCCGTCTCGCCAGCGCGCGAAGGGAGGCACATCCCGGTACTGCGCCAGGTCCACGCCGTTGGGGATGACCTTGTAGTCACCCGGGAAGAAGCGGCCGATGAAGTGGCGGGCTGCGGCACTGACCGCGATGCGACCGTGGAGGCGCCTGGCGAAGCGCTTCATGGTGCGCTTGCCGAACTCGTAGGACGGGCTGAAGCCCGAGTAGGCATGGAAGGTGGCCACGTTGACAGACTGAGAGTGGCGCAGGATCTGCAGCGACAGGAAGGGCACGAACGGTTCGTGGAAATGGATGACATCGAAACGCTCACGCTCGAGCATCTCGGTCACCAGCTGGCCGTATCGGTGCGAGACCGTTAGCGTGCCTATCGAGCCATTGGTGGGGACGCTCCAGCCGTAGCCGAGGCGGATGATGTCGCCCTCGCTGGAGCGCTGCGGCCCGTGCGTGCTGCTGATGATGCGCACGTCATGCCCGCGCCTGACGAGGTTCTCGTAGAGGTAGCCGACGTGGGCGTTGACACCGCCAGGCACCGGGAAGATGTACGGGGTGACCAGCCCGATCTTCATGGGCGCCGATCCAGCGATAGACCGGCAGCGACGCGGTCGAAGTGGACGGGCCGCTCTCTGCCACCCGGATAGCCCAGGTCGCGGCCGGTGCCGTCACGCCGCATCTTGCCGCGCACCTCGTCGCGGACCGCCGCGGCGTTCTTGCGCTGCTGTCGCGCGAACATCTGCAGCTGCTCCTGCCAGCTGTACGCTCGACCCTCCCAGGCCGTGTCGCGAGCCGCCAGCGCGACGCGCAGATCCTCCGCCGAGCGGCCCCGGAAGACGGTCACGGCGCTGCCGACCTTGTCGGCGCTGTGGGCATCGGAGCCAGCCAGCGCGGCGATGCCGAGCTCCTCTGCGAGCGCCGGGGCCTTGTGGCTCCAGCGCATCCGCGCCGTGGTCGGGTTGAAGCCCTCGAGCCCATCGGGGTGGAAGATGGGGTCGGCTTCGTCCATCAGCTTGCGGATGGAGCGCTCGCTGGCGCACAGCGGATAGGGGGGCAGGGGGTGGGCGATGATGGCCACGCCACCCTGCTCGTGGATCATGGCGATGGAATCCCTGAGCGAGTGCCAGGGCCGGATGCGCTTCCTGAGCCACAGGCCCACCAGGTGCCCGCCGCGCGTGCTGACCTCCTCGCCGACGACGACCTCGATGGGCAGGCCCCGTCCCAGCGCGATCTCCCTGGCCGCGACGGCGGCATCGATGCGTTCGTGATCGGCGATGCCGATGGCGTCGAGGCCCTTGGCGATGGCCGACGCCAGGATGGTCTCCACGTCCGAGATGCCATCCGAGGCGAGGGTGTGGATGTGCGGGTCCATGCGGAAGAGCGGTGCCGCGAGGCGGCCCGGGTCGGCCATGTCCTCGGGGTCGTGCCTGCTCCTCCGGGCCGGCTGGTAGCTGCTCTGTGCGGTCGCTCGTCAGTGTCTCGTCCTCGGTCACCCCTCGTCCTCATCGTTCCAGATCGGGAAGAACAGTGTGGTCCATTGTTCGGGAGCCCGCGCGATGATGCGCTCGAAGGCACGCGCCTCCTGCTCGATGATCGATCGCGTGGCCTCCCGGCGCGTGGCGCCTGGCCGGGGCCGGATGGGCACGGTGTGCCCCAGCCACTCGCCCGGTGCGGTGCGCTCGATGGCATGCAGGTAGATGGGTGCACCTGTCTGGACGGAGAGCACGGCGGGCCCGATGGGCAGGCGGACCGGAGCCCCGAACAGCTCGACCCTGACACCGCTGCCGACGATGTTGCGATCGGCCACGACTGCCGCAGCCTCGCCCCGCTCGAGTGCCGCCACGAGGTGCTCTGCCGCGTCACGCAGGGGCACGATGGTGACACCGAGCTCGTTGCGGACGTGGTCGAAGTAGGCCCGCGCCAGGGGTGCGGTGACGAACTCCATGGGCCCGGTCACCGGGAGCACTCCGACTCGCGATCCGTAGAGCGCGGAGAGGTCCACCGCGCCGAAGTGCAGGGACATGTGGATGAGGCCGACCTCGCCGGGTGGCCGAGCCGACATGGCCTCCTGACTGGCGGCCGGGTCACTGGCCACGAACCGGGCCTTGAGCTCCGCGCCGCTGTAGCGCGGCCCCAGTGCCGCCTCGGCGTAACCCACGACCCAGTGCCCGAAGGCGGCCCGCACCAGGCGATCCAACGCCCGTGGGTCGCGTGCCGCGGCAGCCACGCGCGGGCCGGCCATGTCGTTGGCCACCAGCCAGGCGCACACACGCGCCAGGTTCTGACGCACCTGCCGGCGCCGTGCCGGCAGCAACAGGGATAGCCCCGCCCCGAGTGCGAAGGCGATGCGGTAGATGGGCTTGTCGGGGAGCCGGCGCGCCACCCACAGCGCAGCGAGCAGCAGGCGGAAGGCCATCCGCTGCGGGATCGTCAACGGCGGTGCCGGCGGGAGATCCGGGCGGGGTCTCGCTCATCAGTCCTCGCCGACCTGGAGCATCGAGGCAGCCCTGCTCGCCAGCGCATCGGCCTCACCGCGGCTGGCCGGCCACATCGGCTTGAACGTGTACCACTGCTCGGGGCCCGCGGAGACCATGTCCTGCAGCGCATCCGCGATGGCCTGCGTAGCCCTGGCCAGCTCCCGCGGCGACGCATCGGCGACCTCGATGGGATCGTACATGAGGGCCTGATAGGTCCCGTCCGCCTGACGTCGCGCGACCACGGGCACGATCACGGCTCGCGTCCTGGCTGCCAGCATGGCCGGCCCCTCAGGCAGCGTGGCCCACGCGCCGAAGAGCCTCACGGGCAGGTCGTCCGGCCGGTAGCCCCAGTCCACGACCATGCCCAGCACGCAAGGCCGGCGCAGGACGCGGAAGATGTCGCGCAGTCGCCGCCACGGGATGATGGTGACGCCCCAGCGGGCACGCGAGCGAGTGAGCAGCGCGAAGAGTTCGGGGAAGGCCGAAATCGTCGGCCAGGCCATAGACGGGGATACCCCGCTGTGCATAGGCACCGGCGAAGACCTCGATGCTGCCGATGTGGCCGCTCACGGCGATGATGGCGCGTTCCTCGGCCTGGCAGCGCTGCCACAGGGCCATGAAGCGCTCGTGGTGCGCGCCCTCTGGCTGGAGCAGGCGGCGCGGCTCATCGGCGGGCAGGCTGGGCAGGCGCATCAGCTCCAGGGCGAAGCGCGAGTAGGTCGCGTAGATGCCGCGGGCCAGGCGGCGACGTCAGGATGCCCGACGGGCAGGCCCAGCACGTGGGATGCGTTGGCGAGGATGATGCGTCGCTTGGCCGGCCAGAGGTAGTAGCCCATCAGGAACAGCCAGCGCGACACCGGCTCGGAGGCCTGCAGTGGGACCCGCGCCAGCGCTGCCGAGGCAGTCCGGTACAGCAGCACCACCGCTCGCTCCCAGGCGCGGGACGCGACTCGTCTGAGCCGGCCTTGCCGGGAGCGGCGATGCGGTGCGTATTCGACGCCGGACACGTCCCTCCTGCGCGCTGCGCTCCCGGCCGGTGGCTGGCTAGGACTCGCGTGGCTGTGACGTGACGAACAGGATGCGCTGGATCACGGTGACGGTGGCGAGCACGGCGATGAGGCCCAGCCCGAGCGCCAGGATGAGGCTGCCGGTGTCTCCGAGGATCCGCGGTCACGCCGCCGGTGAGCCCGGCGCCGACCAGGCCGATGCCCAGGATGACGGTACGGATCTCGCGCGGCGCCAGGCCGACGGCGGCCATGCCCGTGCCGCTGGAGAAGCCCAGGGATTCGCTCTTGGCCCGGGTATAGCTGACCATGAAGGCCGAGACGAGCGCGGCGGCCGCGAGCCAGGCGCCCAGGTCGAAGCCCGCCTGCGTGCTGCCGATGACGATGCCCAGGTAGACCACGCCCTCACCCCAGCGGTCGAAGGTGCTGTCCATGAAGGCGCCCAGCCGGCTGACCTGGCCGGTGGCCCGGGCGACGGCGCCGTCGAACATGTCGAAGCCGGCGCCCACGGTGGCGATGATGCCCGCCAGCAACCACCACTCCACGGCTGCCAGCAACGCCCCGGCGCCGGCGATGCCGAAACCGATCAGGGTCAGCATGTTGGGCGTGAGGCCGGCACGGCTCATGGCCAGGGCCAGCGGCTCGAGCCTGGCGCGGATGCCCGAGCGCTGCTCGGGCGAGATGAACGATCCCTTGCTCATGCTGTCAGCCTGCCAGGCCCAGGAGTGCGCGCTCGCGCTCGTGGAAGCGCTGCAGGGCCTCACGGCTGAGGCTGCAGATGACCTCCCGGCCGGACCGCCGCGTCTTCACCAGGCCCGCCGCGCGGAGGCGACGCAGATGCCATGACACGAGCGGCTGGGAGAGGTGGACGTGGCGCATCAGGTCGCTGACGGTGCCCTCGCCGCTGGCGAGGCGCTGCACGATGCGCAGGCGCGTCGGGTCAGCCAGGGCCTTGTGGACCACAGCCACCTCCCTGAGGTCGCGTGGTGGATCGGTGATGGTGGCGATGGCGCTGCGGATGCGAGCGGGACTGGGCACCGCGCCGGACCTCCTGGTCGACTCGCGAGGGCGAGGTTTCACATAAGCGCTCGTTGATGCTATCGGGCCGAAGTGCCCCCTGTCAAACCGGTCTCGACCCCCACGCCCGGGTCCCGGGCGCACCGTGGCATCCACCTGGCGCGGCTCGGCCGCGCGCACGCGAGCGTCTGACGCAGGATATGCGCCGTGAGCCCCGCTTCCCGGATGATCATGCTGGCCGCGCTCAGCCTGGGCGTGCTACTGGTCGGCATCGAGCTGTTCATCACCGCGGTGGCACTGCCGCAGATCTTCTTCGATCTGTCCGGCTGGGGTGAGCTGCGGCGGGCCTCCTGGATCATCACGGCCTACCTGGTGGCCTACATCGCGGCCATGCCGCTGGCGGGGCGAGCCGCGGATCGCTTCGGGCTGCCCCGGCTCATGTTCATCGCTCTCGCCGTGTTCGGGATCGGCTCCTTCATCTGTGGGGCCTCCCAGACGCTGGAGCAGCTCATCGCGGGCCGCGCCATCCAGGGCGCCGGCGCCGGCGCCATCCTCCCGCTGGCCACGGCCGGCGCCAGCCACCTCTACGGCGGCCACGCGCGCTCCCGAGCGCTCGGCTTCATCGGCGGAGCGACGTTCCTGGGCATGGCCGTGGGTCCCGTGCTGGGCGTCCTGGTCCTGGAGACCCTGCAGCTGCGTGATGCGCTCGCCTCGATCGGCATCTGGGGCGGCGCGGCGGTCGACTATCTGACGCCCGCCTGGCGCTGGGTCTTCTACATCACCGCGCCGCTCTCGCTGCTGGCGCTCATCTACATCTGGGCCGCGGCACCGGACTGGGACGTGGAGCCGGGCCGGACCAGCATGGACGCGGTCGGAGCGGTCCTCTTCAGCGTCGCGCTGACGAGCGGCCTGCTGGCCATCACCCTCGTCGGCGACGAGCCCGAGGGTGACCTGCCTGTCATCGGCATCTCCGCCGCGCTGGCCCTCGTCAGCGGCGTCCTGGCGGTGCGCCAGATGCTCCGGGCCCCGGAGCCCTTCCTGGACCTGCGGCTCCTCCGTGACCGCGTCTTCAGTGGCGCGGTCCTGGTCAGCCTGCTGACGGGCTACGCGCTGGCCACGGCCATCGTGGGCATGGCCGCCTTCGTGGACCGCGTGCGCTTCGCCGGGCCCGAGGAGCAGGGGCTCATCCTGGGCCCGATGGCATTGTGGATGGCCATCGGGGCGCTCGGCTCCGGCTTCCTGATGCGACGCTTCGATGCCACGCTCGTGACGCTGGCCGGCCTTGCGGCCGGCATCGTGGGGCTGCTGGTGCTCTCCACCGTCCGCATCGACACCGACCTGGTCGTGCCGGTCGCGTCCCTGTCCGTCTTCGGCCTCGGCTTCGGCCTGACCGTGACGCCTCGATCCGCGGCTGCCGTGGAGGCGGCCGGCCGGGCTGCCTTCGGGATGGCCAGCGCCGCCGTGACCGTCGCCCGCATGGCCGGCATGGCCGTGGGCATGGCCATCCTGACCGCGTTCGGGACGACGCGCATCGACTCGGTGACGGTGGCCCTGGAGGACCAGGTCTTCCGCGACACCATCCTGCCCGACGCGCTGGTGGGCCGACCCCTGGCCGACCCCCTCGTGCTCGACGCCATCGAGCGCTGGGCCTCGGAAGAAGCGGCCGTGGTGCTCGGCCAGCTCTTCATCATCGCCGCCGCGGTGCTGCTGGTGACGACCGTGCCGGCCTGGCTGATGCGCGAGGCGGGTGGCGGCGACCATCGTCTGCGACCGCGGGTCACCGGCGCCGAGCCCGGTCCGGACGAGTCCGGCGAGGATGTGGTGGCCGGGTTCTGATGAAGGATGGCTGACCCCGTGCCCGTCCATGTCAGCGCCCGGACGGCGGCGGAGCGGTCGCACGTACTGCTGGGGGCCGGTCGCCTGCTCCTTGCCAGTGACTTCGACGGCACGCTGGCCCGGCTCGTGACCGATCCCTGGGGCGCCACCGTCATCCCCGCCGCGCAGCGGGCCCTGCGCCGCCTGGCGGCGTCGACTGACATCCACGTGGTGCTCGTCTCCGGACGCACGGTCCTCGACCTGGCCAGCCGAGCCCGCGTCGGTGGCATCAGCTACCTGGGTGACCACGGTGCCGAATGGGCCGACGCACCTCGCGGCTTTCGACCGGCCGCGCTGCGCGTGCAGCGAGAACCGGCGGCTGCTGCCGAGCTGGCCACAGCCGAGCGCCTCCGCGCCGAGGTGCCTCGCACCATCCCTGAGCCGTGGCTGGTGGTGGAAGCGAAGGGACCGGCGCTGACACTCCACTTCCGGGGTGCCCCGGATATCGATTCGGCGCGCGCCCGGGTGGTCGCAGCCACGGACGCCGTCGACCCTGATGGGGTGCTGCTCCGTTCAGGTGGCCGGCGCTCACTGGAGCTGCGGCCTCACGGTGCGGCCGACAAGGGCGCGGCGCTGCGACGGCTCATCGCCGAGCGTCAGCCGCGGGCGGTCATCATGCTCGGGGACGACCACAGTGACGCCCTCGCCTTCGATGCCCTGCGCAGCGCACGCGCCGAGGGCCGCGTCCTGGGCCTGGCCATCGCGGTCGCGGGTCACGCCGACGTCAGCGTCGCGGTTGCTCCCCGGGCAGACCTGGTGCTGTCTTCACCGGACGAAGCCGCCCGCTTCCTCGGGCGGCTAGCCTCCGCGGCTTCGGCAGCCGCGACGAGCGCGACCGCCGCGCCGCTCAGATCCGCGCGAGGGCGACCGCTGCGGCCTCGGTCCAGTCGAGGATGGCCCCGGTGACGGGCGGGAAGAGGCCGATGAGGATGGTCAGGGCTGCGGCGACCACCAGGCCGATCCGGGTCAGGTTGCCGAGGCTGACGGCCGGGGCGTCCTCGGCCGGCTTGCGCATGTACATGTAGACGACGACGCGCAGGTAGTAGAAGGCGGCTGCCGCGGCGTTGAGCATCATGATGACCGCCAGCCAGGTCATGGCACCGCCGACCTCGAGGGCGCCCAGGACCACGATGGCCTTGGCGAAGAACCCGGCCAGCGGCGGGATGCCCGTCAGCGAGAGCAGGAACACGGTCATGGTCAGGGCCAGCACCGGGGCTCGGTAGCCGAGGCCCGTGAACGTGCTCAGCTGGCTGGTGACACCCGGCCGTCGTTGCAGGGCCGCCACCACGGCGAAGGCGCCGAGGTTCATGAAGGCGTAGGCGATGCTGTAGAAGAGCACGCCCTGGACCCCCGAGGAGGCCGTGTCCGCGTTCTCGGCCGTGGCGAACACGACCAGCCCGACCATGATGTAGCCGGTGTGGGCGATGGACGAGTAGGCCAGCATGCGCTTGATGTTGTCCTGGCCCAGGGCGGCCAGGTTGCCTACGGTCATGGTGATGACGGCCAGCACGCCGACGATGAGCGCCCACTCGCCGCGCAGCGGGACCAGGGCCTCCACGAAGAGCCGCAGGATGAGCGCGAAGGCGGCGATCTTGGGTCCCGACGGAGAGGTAGCCGGTGACCGGCGTGGGCGAGCCCTGGTAGGCATCGGGCGTCCAGTAGTGGAAGGGCACCGCGGCGATCTTGAAGAGCACGCCCACCGCCAGCAGGGCCAGGGCCATGGCCAGTGCGAGTGGCAGGGGCTCGCTGCCGTCGACCACTCCGTCCAGTGCGGTGGCGATGGCACCCAGCTGGGTCGAGCCGGTGAAGCCGAGGACGAAGGCCAGGCCGAAGAGGAGGATGGCGCTGCTGAACGACCCCAGCAGGAAGTACTTGATGGCTCCCTCGGTGGAGAGCCCGTCGCGCTTGGCGAAGCCCGCCAGCAGGTAGCCCGGCAGCACCAGCAGCTCCAGTCCGAGGAAGAGGATGAGCAGGTCCTGGCCGCCGGCGATGAGCATGCCGCCGCTGACCGCGAACAGCAGCGTGGCCGTGAACTCCGCCAGCGGCAGACGCCGTGGCACCAGGTAGTCCGGCGCGAAGAGCAACGTCAGCAGGCCGATGGCGATGAGCACCACCTCGAGCAGCACGGTCAGCAGGTCGCGGGTATAGACGGCCGGATCGCCGATGGCCCCGGTCTGCGCTGAGCAGGCCCCACTCGCCCGGCAGCGGGCCGATGATGATGACGGCCGCCAGCGCCAGCCCGAAGCCGCCGAGCCCGACGGCCATGACCAGCTCGTCGCGCCGGGGCCAGAAGAGATCCACCAGGATGACCGCCAGCGCAGCCAGGATGACGAGCGCGAACGGCAGGATCGTGAGCAGCTCGTCCTGTGTCATGGCAGCAGCCTCGCCATCGCGGTGCTGGCAGCAGCCACGGCCTCATCCACGCTGGCGGTCCCATCCACGATGGACAGGATGCCGGCCGCCGGACCGTTGATGAGGTCCAGCACCAGGGCCGGGACGAGGCCCAGCGCGACGGTCAGCACGACCAGCGGCGCGAGGGTCATGGCCTCGACGCGATCCACGTCGGTGAGCTTGCTGCCGAGGCCCTTGAGGAAGTCGCTGAGCTCACCGAAGATGGTGTTCTGGACCATGTACAGCAGGTACACCGCGGCGAAGATGATGGTGAAGGCGGCGATGTAGCCGAGCGATGGGCTCGAAGCTGACCGTGCCGAGGAGGACCAGGAACTCGCCCACGAAGCCGGCCAGGCCGGGCAGCCCGGCCGAGGCCAGGCTGAAGAAGACCATCAGCGTGGCGAAGACGGGCACGCGGGAGCCCAGGCCGCCCATGTTGGCGATGGTGCGGTCGTGGGTGCGCTCATAGATGACGCCCACGAGCAGGAAGAGGGCACCGGTGATGACGCCGTGGGCGACCATCTGGAAGATGGCGCCCTGCATGCCCTGCTCGTTGAAGACGAAGATGCCCAGCGTCACGAAGCCCATGTGGCTGACCGAGGAGTAGGCGATGAGCCGCTTGAGGTCCGGCTGGCGGATGGCCACGATGGCGCCGTAGAGCATGCCGATGACGGAGAGCCCGATGATCAGCCAGGCGAGGTCGTCGGAGGCCTCCGGGAAGAGCGGCAGGTTGAAGCGGATGAGGCCGTAGCCGCCCAGCTTCAGCAGCACGCCCGCGAGGATGACCGAGCCGGCCGTGGGCGCCTCGGTGTGGGCGTCGGGCAGCCAGGTGTGGAACGGCCACATGGGCACCTTGATGGCGAAGGCCAGGAAGAAGCCCAGGAAGGCCCACAGCTGCAGCGTGGGGTCGATGTCGAACTCGAGCAGCGCCAGGTAGTCGAAGGCGCCGACCCAGCTGCCCGTCTCGCTGAAGTAGCTCCACGCCATGGCCAGGATGGCCACCAGCATCAGCAGCGAGCCGACCAGCGTGTAGATGACGAACTTGATGGTGGCGTAGATGCGGTTGGCGCCGCCCCAGATGCCGATGATGAGGTACATCGGCACGAGCACGACTTCCCAGAAGACGTAGAACAGGAAGATGTCCAGCGCCAGGAAGACGCCCAGCATGCCCACCTCGAGCACGAGGAAGGAGATCATGTACTCCTTCACGCGCGTCTGGATGGGCCCGAAGCTGGCCAGGATGCTGACCGCCGTCAGCAGCGTCGTGAGCAGCACCAGCACCAGGGAGATGCCGTCCACGCCGACCTTGTACTGGATGCCGAAGAAGCCGATCCAGTCGGCCTCCTGGACGAACTGGAAGCCCGTCTCGGCCGTTGTCGAAGCCCAGCGCCACCAGCAGCGAGATGAGCAGGGCGAGCCCGACGTGGCCAGGGCCGTGTAGCGGATGGCGTTGACCTGCCGGGCCGGCACGAAGAGCAGCACCACGGCGCCGATGAGCGGCGTGAAGATGAGCAGCGAGAGCAGGTCGGGCCGCGCCAGGAAGTCCTCGATCATCAGCGTGCCAGCAGGATGAACAGGATGGCGATGACGACCAGCCCGATGGCGATGCCCAGCGCGTAGTTCTGGACGCGACCGGTCTGGATGTGGCGGATGCGGTCACCGGCCGCCTGCGTCGCCGTGCCGATGCCGTTGACGATGCCGTCCACGATGCGCACGTCGAACCACATCACGCCGTTGGCGACCGCGCCGCCGAAGCGATAGAAGAGCAGGTGGTTGAGGTCGTCGAAGTACCACTTGTTGAGCGACGCCGTGTACAGCGAGCGCGTCAGGCGGTTGCGGCCGGCGAGGCTGTCCACGGTCTCCAGGCGCGCCCGGGTGTTGAAGACGCCGAACAGCCAGATGCCGACGCCGATGCCCAGCGGTGGCCACGGTCACCGAGGCCAGGATGAGCGCGCCATCGATGCCGAAGAGCTCGTACTCGGGCGGGTTGATGCGCCAGGATCTCCTCGGCCGCGTGGAAGATCGGCTCCAGCCAGTGCGATGATGCGCGATTGGTCAGCGAGGCGAGTACGGGCCGATGACCAGGCCCAGGAGGGCGGTCGGGATGGCCAGCAGCATCAGTGGCACGGTCATGGACGAGGGGCGATTCGTGGATCTTGGGCTCCACCGCCGGATCGACGTGGCTCTTGCCGTAGAACGTCTTGCCCATGAGTCGGAACATGTAGAAGCCGGTCAGCGCCGGCCACGATGAGACCGATGACGAAGACCCAGCTGTAGCCGAAGAGGAACGACTCGCCCAGGACGGCGTCCTTGGAGAAGAAGCCGGCCAGCGGCGGGATGCCCGCGAGCGACAGCGCGCCGATGAGGAAGGTCCAGTGGGTGATGGGGATCTTCCGCCACAGGCGCGCCCATCCTGTTCATGTCCTGCTCCTCGTGGACCGCGTGGATGACCGAGCCGGAGCCCAGGAAGAGCAGGCCCTTGGTGAAGCCGTGGGCCATGAGGTGGAAGATGGCGGCCACGAAGGCGCCCACGCCCAGGGCCGCGAACATGTAGCCCAGCTGGCTCAGCGTGGAGTAGGCCAGCACGCGCTTGATGTCCTTCTGGGTCAGCGCGATGGAGGCGGCCAGGATGGCCGTGAAGGTGCCGATGGCCGCCACGATGAGCAGCGCCTCCGGCGCGCAGGCGAAGATGGGCGAGGTGCGCGCGATGAAGTAGACGCCCGCGTTGACCATGGTGGCGGCGTGGATGAGGGCGGAGACCGGGGTGGGGCCCTCCATGGCGTCCGGCAGCCAGACGTGGAAGGGGAACTGGGCGCTCTTGCCGGCCGCGCCCACGAAGAGCAGCAGGCCACGATGTCGCGCACCAGCGGGTCCGCCGTCCAGGAACGGCTCGAAGGAGTCGAGGATGTTCATCGTGCCCGTCAGCAGGATGACGCCCATGATGCCGATGAGGAAGCCGTGGTCGGCCACGCGGTTGACCAGGAAGGCCTTCTTGGACGCCAGCGCCGGGGCGCGCCGCTGGTACCAGAAGCCGATGAGCAGGTAGGAGGAGAGGCCCACCAGCTCCCAGGCGCCGAAGAGCGACCAGGTAGCTGCTGGTCAGGACCAGCAGCAGCATCGAGAACATGAACAGGTTGAGGTAGGCGAAGAAGCGCCACTTGCCCGGGTCGTGCGCCATGTAGCCGATGCTGTAGACGTGCACCAGCGTGCCGATCCAGGTGACCACGATGAGCATCACCGCGGTCAGGTTGTCGAGCAGGAAGCCGAACTGATCAGGTCGACGCTGTGGCCGCGACCTCCAGCTGCCCCGCCGGGATCCACGTGTAGAGCGTGAAGGTGATGCCGCTCGCCGTCCTCGCCCGACAGCGCTGGAAGGCCAGGTACGTGGCGATGACGGTGGCAAGCCAGCGACGGCGGCGACGGCGATGATCCAGGGCCGCGAGCCCATCCGGCGGCCGAGCATGCCGGTGAGCAGGAACCCGGCGAGCGGCAGTCACCAGCACCAGCAGGATGGGCAGGGCCTCGCTCGGTCGCTGGCCTCGGCACATGGACCGCGTCCTCGGCTGCCTCTGCGATGAAGATGCCCATCACGGCCGGCTACTCGCGCATCGACGCGTACTCGTCCACGAGCGGCGTCCTGCGGTTGCGGTAGATGGCGATGACGATGGCCAGGCCGACGGTGGCCTCGCCGGCGGCGACGGCGATCACGAACAGCGCGATGGTGGAGGCCTGTGCGGCCAGCGCCGGGGTGAAGGCGCCGAAGGCGACGATGGCCAGGTTGACGGCGTTGAGCATGATCTCGATGGACATCAGCATGGCGATGGCGTTGCGCTTGGCCAGGAAGCCGAAGACGCCGATGCCGAAGAGCAGCACCGCGAGGATGAGGTAGGCCTCCAGCGACTGGCTCATGCGCCGCTCGTCCTCGCCGCTGCGCTGGGCCACCCTGCCGGTTGGTCTCGGGCATGTCCGGGTCCCGGCGGGCCAGGTAGAGACCGCCGATGACCGCGGCCAGCAGCAGCACGCCCACGACCTCGAAGGCGAACAGGTAGTCCTTGAAGAGCAGCGTCGCGATGTCGCGCGCTTCCTGCGGCACGATCTCCGAGCCGGCCAGCGGCCACGTCGTGAGCAGGATCGAGACGAGCAACAGCAGCACGATCACGACCGCCGCGATGGCCGCCGGCCCACCACTGGCGCTGGAAGACGAGTCGGTTGGGACCCGCCTTGGACTGCGTGATCATGACCGCGAAGAGGATGAGCACGCTGATGGCGCCGATGTAGACGAGCACCTGGGCGCGCGGCCATGAAGGCGCTACCCAGCAGCGCGTAGATGCCGGCGAGGCCCGCGAACGAGAGCACCAGCCACAGACCGGAGCGGATGATGTCGCGGCTGAGCACGACCAGCAGGGCGGCGCCCAGCATCACACCGGCGAGCGACCAGGAAGACGAGGTCGTCCCAGCGCCAGTCGAGATACGGAACCGTCTCCGGCAGCTCCATCGCTGCTCGTCCCCCTCCTACTTGTGCGTGCGTGTGCGTCGAGCCGCCGCCGGCGGCACCGGCTCCGTCGCCGTTGGCCGGCCGTGCCCGGCCGTCTCCGGCCAGGCCGGGCGGCAGCATCGGCAGCAGCCGCTCGCGCGGGATGTCGCGGCCGTGGGCCTGGGCCCGCGCCAGCCAGTCGCGCTCGCGGCGGACGTAGCTGATCTCGGTGTCGCGCTCCATGGCGCTGATGCGCCAGCAGGTCGATCATCGGCTCCTGCGCGGCGACTCGTGCGCGAGCTCGAAGTCGGGCCCGCAGCGGAGGGCGTCGTAGGGGCAGGCGTCCACGCAGATGCCGCACAGGATGCAGCGCGACTCGTCGACCTCGTACTTCTCGAGCACGCGCGGCTTGGGCATCAGCGCGCCCGTCGGGCAGGTCTCCGCGCAGCGACCGCACGAGACGCACGGCGTGGTGTTGAGGCTCATGTCCAGCGGCGTGGTCACCAGCGTGTCGAAGCCGGTGCGCATGAAGTCGTAGCAGGCCGCGCCCACGATCTCCTTGCACACGTTGGCGCAGCGGCCGCAGTCGATGCAGCGCGACGGCTCGCGCAGGATGAAGGCGTGGCTGTCGTCGCGGATGTAGTCGTGGTTGATGCCCGTGAAGCGGTTCTCCGACGACGCTGCGGAAGGACAGGCCGGTGCGCGCCGGCTCCAGCGTCTTGAGCGTGGTGCCGTACTCGATGCCCTGGCGACGCAGGTCGCAGTAGCCGATGGCCTCGCAGGTGCACTGCAGGCAGCGCGCGGATTCGGCCATCGCCTCCTGCTGCGTGTAGGGGATCTCGTACTCGACGTAGGACTTGTTGCGCACCTCGGCCGGCATCGCCTTGAGGCGGATGCGCGGCTCCTTGACCTCGCTCGTGTAGGGCACGATGGAGAGGAACTCGGGCTGCGGCTCCGCGAGCGTCTGGCGGGTCTTGATCGCGTCCAGGTCCAGGCCCTGCAGGTAGGCATCCACGGCATAGGCGGCGCGGCGGCCCTCGGCGATGGCCGCGACCACGGTCGCGGCACCGGTGCGCACGTCGCCGGTGCCGAAGACGCCCGGGCGGCCGGTGCCGAAGGTGACCGCGTCGGCGTCGAGGCGGCCGCTGCTTGCTGGCCTTCACGCCCTCCGCGCCGTGGTCGAGCCAGCCCAGGTCCGGGCCCTGGCCGATGGCCAGCAGCACGCGGTCGCACTCGATGATGAACTCGGTGCCGGCGACCGGCTCCGGCCGGCGCCGCCCGGAGGCGTCCGGGCGCGCCCAGCGCCATGCGCTGGAACTCCATGCCGGTGACCTTGTCGCTCGCGTCCGTGACGACGCGCGTGGGCGCGGCCTGGAAGATGGCCCGGGCGCCCTCCTCGAGCATCTCGTGGACCTCGTTGGCGGCGGGCATGTCCTTCATGTCGCGGCGATAGACGAGCGTGATCTCCGAGCAGCCCTGGCGCACGGACGTGCGCGCGCAGTCCATCGAGGTGAAGCCGCCGCCGACGACCACGACGCGCTTGCCCTCGTGGTCCGGGTAGGGCAGGCCGAGCGTGGCGATGCGCAGGTACTCCAGGCCGTCGATGACGCCGTCGGCGTCCTCGCCGGGGATGCCCAGCTTGTTGGTGTCGTAGCAGCCGATGGCCACGACGACCGCGTCGAAGCCCTGGTTCTGGAGGTCGTCGATGGTGAAGTCCACGCCCAGCTCGGCGTTGCTGACGAGCTTGACGCCCAGGTCCCAGGCGGCCTGGTACTCGGCCTCGAGCACCTCCACCTTGGGCAGGCGGTACTGGGGGATGCCGTAGCGGAGCATGCCGCCCGGCTCGGGGTCACGCTCGAAGACGGTCACGTCGTGGCCGTGCGATGGCCAGGTAGTAGGCCGCGGACATGCCCGCCGGACCGGAGCCGATGACGGCCACGCGCTTGCCCGTGGGCGCCTGGACGTCGAACGGCACGGGGCGCCTGGCGCCGGCCGCCTGCGCCTTGAGCACCTGGTCGCCGGCGTAGCGGTGGCTGTCGCGGATGGCGATGGCCTCCTCGACCTCATCGCGGCGGCAGTGCTCCTCGCACGGCGCCGGGCAGACACGGCCGAGCACGGAGGGGAAGGGGATGGTGCGCTTGAAGATGCGCGCCGATTCGATGAAGTCGCCTTCGGTGTTGGCCTTCAGGAAGCCCGGGATGTCGATGTGGCTGGGGCACTTGTTCTGGCAGGGCGGCAGGCAGTAGGCGTTGTGGTCGCTGAAGATGAGCTCCAGGTTGGTCTTGCGGATCTGGCGCAGGCGCGGCGTCTGCGTCTGGACCACCATGTCCGGCTCGGCCTCGCGCGAGCAGGAGATGGGCGGCGTGTCCTCGCCCTCGACCTCGACCACGCACATGCGGCAGGCGCCGAAGCCGGGCAGCTTGGGCTCGTAGCAGAGCGTGGGCACCTCGATGCCGTTGTCGCGGCAGACCTCCAGGATGGTCTGGCCGGCACGACCGGTGCAGGGTGCGGCCGTCGATCTCGATGCTGAACTCGGGCGTGACCTGGCGGCGCTGCGGCGACTGCGTGGTGAGCAGGCGCTCGGCGGCGTCATCGAGCGCGGGATCTGGCTGATCGCGGGGAGCGTGTCGGTCATGGCGTCGGCGATCGCTCCGTGTCGTGCCCCGTGCAGGTCGTCGGTGCAAGGTCATGCGCACGTGCCGGCTACGCGCGATGGGCTCGGCAGACGCCCGCGGGGCAGTCGACGCACGGACGATGTGGTCCTCGAACTCCGCCGCGAAGTATCGCATCCCGGACAGCAGCGGGTTCGAGGCCTCCGCCTCCAGGCCGCACAGGGCGCGTCATGGACGTCACGCGGCCAGGTCGTCGAGCAGCGTCGGCGTCACTCGGCCGGCACGCGGCCGCTGCAGAAGCCGTCGCCCAGCTCCGCCAGGCGCCGCATGCCGATGCGGCAGGGGATGGTCTTGCCGCACGCCTCGTCGCCGAGGTAGCGGGTCATCAGCGTGGCCAGGTCCACGATGCAGGTCGTCTCGTCGAGCGCCAGCAGCGTGCCCGAGCCCGCCAGCGCCCCGGCTGCTGCGAGCGGCCCGAAGGTCAGCGGCGTGTCCAGGACCTCGGGCGGCAGGAAGCCGCCGCGTCGGGCCGCCCACGAGGACGGCCTTGAGCGTGCCGTGC
This sequence comes from uncultured Chloroflexia bacterium, assembly GCA_963697275.1. Classification (GTDB taxonomy): domain Bacteria; phylum Chloroflexota; class Limnocylindria; order Limnocylindrales; family CSP1-4; genus JAFMJV01. The sequence continues at coordinate 212,976 of CAVONF010000005.1, forward strand.
ACGAAGCCGCCCGGGCCATCGAGCAGCTCGCGGATGGTGGCGCCCAGCGGGACTTCCACGATGCCCGGCTTGCGGACGACGCCGCCGAGCTGGACGAGCGTGGTGCCCGGGGGCCTCGCGCTGCCGAGCGCGGCGTAGGCGCCGGCGCCGTGGCCCACGATCCAGGGCACCGCGGCGAGCGTCTTGACGTTGTTGACGACCGTGGGCCTGCCCCACAGGCCCTTGCCGCGAGGGATACGGCGGACGCTGGTCGGGCTGGGCGCGGCGGTCCTCGAGGGCCCGCAGCAGGACGGTCTCCTCGCCGGCGACGAAGCGAGCCCGTGAGCTCGCGGACCTCGATACGCGAGGCGCACGGCCGGTCTCGAGCCGCTTCGGTCCGATGTAGCCGCGGGCCTCGGCCGCCGCGATGGCCGCGCGCAGGCGGGCGGCCGCGGTGCGCGCCGACGCTCGCACGGCGATGATGGCGGACTCGGCGCGCACCGCCCAGGCGGCGAGGGCGACGCCCTCCACGACCGCATGCGGGTCGCGCTCCATGAGCGTGCGGTCGATCTGGGCGCCCGGGTCGGCCTCGAAGCCGTTGGCCACCACGTAGCGCTGCCGGACCGGCTGGCTGGCGCAGTCGCGCCACTTGCGGCCGGTGGGGAAGCCCGCCGCCGCCGCGACCGCGCAGGCCGGATTCGCTGACCATGCGAGATGAGCGCGTCCGGCGTCGAGGCTGGCGACGGCGCTGCGGTAGGCGTCCCAGGCACCGGCCGCCTCGGCGGCCTCGATGCCGCCTCGGCCGGTCGACCTCGGCGGCGCGCGCCAGCAGCACGGACGGCCAGTCGCGCGCACCGGCCAGGATGGGCAGGCTCATGCCGGTCGTCCCTGCGCCACGTCGGCGCGCAGCGCGGCCGCGATCCTGGCGGCGTCCGTCGGCGCTGGACTTGCGGCAGCACCTCGCCGTCGACCTCGACGCGGGCGCTGCCGCTGGATTCGCCGTGGCAGTCGGTCGTCTCCAGGCGCACGGCGCCATCCGGGCTGACGCCCCCGACGTCCGTGCCAAGGTGTTCGCGGAAGGCGGCCAGGACGCGCCCGCCACCCAGCGAGCGTGCACTGCGGTGCAGCGGCAGACGCGCACGACGTGGGTGCTCGGTGGCTCGAAGCGGAGGTGCGGGTAGGACGTGGCGATGCCGTACAGCTCGCTGTACCAGGCGCCGGTCTGGTGGGCGATGTGCTGGAGCGCCGCGACCGGCAGGTGGCCGTAGGCCGCCTGGGTCTGCTCCAGGATGGCCACGGCGTGGCGTGGCTCGATAGTCCTCCTGCGGCGAGGATCGCGTCCAGCGGCGCCAGGTCGATGGGCTCGAAGGGGTCGAAGGTGCGATCGGGCACCGGGCGGCCCGAGCGGCGCAGCGGCGCTCTCCTCGCGCCGCTCGGCGTACTGCTCGGCCGGGCCCCAGTGGACGTGGTAGCGGTTGCGCGTGTCCACGCCGCCCATGTCGATGCACTCGATGGGGCAGGCGGCGGCGCACTGGAAGCAGGTCTCGCACTTGAGGGTGCCGGCCTCGTCGTAGAGCAGGATGAGCCGGCCGCGGTGCCGCGGCGGGATGTCGTTGACGACCTCGGGATACTGCATCGTGACCTTGGGTCGGCAGCACCTGGCGGAAGGCGAACACATGCCCTTGACGACGCCCAGGCCGGGGACGCGGTCCGTCCTCACAGGCTGAGCTCCTTGACGATGATGATGGCTGCCGCGGTCACGAAGATGTTGAGCAGCGCGGCCGGCATCATCCACTTCCAGGCGAAGCCCATGAGCTGGTCGATGCGCACCCGCGGCAACGTCGCCGCGCATGAGCACGAAGAAGGCCACCAGGGCGAACGACTTGGCCAGGAACCAGATGATGCCCATGAGCGCACTCGAAGCTGAAGAGCGGCCCAGACGCTGAGCCGCGCCGACCGACCAGCAGGTTGAACAGGACGAAGCCCACGATGCAGCGACTTGAGCGATGCCCCACGACGACTGGAGCATCCACACCAGCGCCGCCAGGCCCAGCACCAGGATGGGCAGCACGAGGACCGGGATGGCCATCAGCCAGGGGCCCAGCGAGCCGATGTCGAGCGCCGATGCGAGACCGGCGTCGCGATGCCGATGGCCGAGAGCAGCGGGTCGATGTCGAAGAGGCCGTTCCAGCCGCCCAGGAACAGCGTCACCGTCAGCGCCGAGAGGATGAAGACGTTGACGTACTCGGCGAAGAAGAAGAAGCCGAAGCGCATGCCGCTGTACTCGGTGGCGAAGCCGGCCACGATCTCCGAGTCAGCCTCGGTGAGGTCGAAGGGCGTGCGGACGCCCTCCGCGGTGGCGGCGATGAAGAAGATGATGCAGCGCCAGCGGCTGCTGGAAGACGTACCAGTCGAGGAAGCTGCCCGACTGGTTCTCCACGATGGTGCCCAGGTTGAGCGTGCCCGCCAGCAGCACGATGCCCATGACGCCCAGGATCAGCGGCAGCTCGTAGCTGATGATCGCGGCCGCCGCGCGCAGGCCGCCCAGCAGCGAGTACTTGTTGAAGCTGGCCCAGCCGGCCATCATCAGGCCGATGACGCCCAGCCCGCCGACGGCGAAGAAGTAGAGCAGGCCCAGCTCCATCTCGTAGCCCAGCATGCCCGGCGCGAAGGGGATGACCAGCAGCGTCAGCACGGCGGCCAGGTAGACCACCGCCGGGGCCAGCGTGAAGACCGGCACGTCCACGCCGGTCGGCGTGAAGTCCTCCTTGGCCAGCACCTTGAGGCCGTGGATGGTCGAGCTCAGCGTGCCCCACGGGCCGATGCGGTTGGGCCCGATGCGCAGGTTCATGAAGGCGATGATCTTCATCTCCATGAAGATGATCACGAACGCCGCCGGCACGGTGAACAGCAGGATGCCGGTGGCCGCGGCCAGGAAGCGCAGGATGCTCGATGTTGGCCGCGCCGTGTCGACGGCGACGCCGTAGACTGGCGGGCCCGACGCCGATGACCCAGAGTGCCGTGAAGGCGACCGTGCCCAGCACCAGCAGCGCCACCAGGGGCAGCACGATCTTGCCGCCGGTGCTGAGGTGCCGCCAGGGGTCGCTCAGCGGACGCTCACTTGTCGATGCCGCCCATGACCGGATCGAGGCTGGCCATGATGGCCATGATGTCGGCCACGAGGTGGCCCGGCGTCAGCAGGCCCACGGTCTGCAGGTTGAAGTACGAGGGGTCGTGGATGCGCAGCCGGAAGGGCTGGTCGGAGCCGTCGCTGATGGCGTACGCGGCGTACTGGCCGCGGGGGCTCTCGAGGGCGACGCAGGCACGGCCCGGGGGGCACGCGCAGCAGGCGCGGCAGCTTGGCCATGACCGGCCCGTCGGGCATCTGGTGCAGCACCTGGTCGATGATGCGCAGAGCTCTGCTTGATCTCCTCGATGTGCAGCAGGTAGCGCGCGTACGAATCGCCCTCCGTGCGCGTGGGGATGTCGAACTCCAGCTCCGGGTAGACGCTGTAGGGGTGTGCGCGGCGCACGTCGTAGGGCACCCCGGTGGCGCGCAGGGGCGGTCCGGACATGCACAGCCGCAGCGCGGTGTCACGGTCGATGCGGCCCAGGCCCCGGGTGCGGTTGACGAAGATCTCGTTCTCGTTCATGAGCGTCTGCCTGCTCGTCGATGTGCTTGCCGGCGTGGCTCATCCAGTCACCGAGGCGGCTCAGGAACTCGTGGTTGAGGTCGCCGTTGACGCCGCCGATGCGCAGGTAGTTGAAGAGCAGCTTCTGGCCGGTCAGCGCGGCCAGCATCTCCACGATCTCGTCGCGCTCGATGAAGCCGTACAGGATGGGCGTCAGGCCGCCCAGGTCGAGGGCCAGCCAGCCGATGAAGAGGGCATGGCTGGCGATGCGGTTGAGCTCCCAGGCGAGGACGCGGATGTACTCGGCGCGACGCGGTACCTCCAGGTCCAGCAGCTTCTCGGCGACGAGCACGGGCATCGCCTCGCTGAACATCGAGGCGATGTACTCCAGCGGGATCGCAGTTGCTGATGGCGTGGTGCCAGTCGCCGTTCTCGCAGATCTTCTCGACGCCGCGGTGCAGGTAGCCCAGCACCGGGATCGAGGTCCACGATGCGCTCGCCGTCGATCTTGAGCACCACGCGCAGCACGCCGTGCGTGGAGGGGTGCTGCGGGCCCAGGTTGATGAGCATCTCGCCGTCGCCGAGCGTGTAGAACTCCGCCTCGCGCTCCGTGCCGCGGCGGTCAGCGGCGGGATGGCGTCGTAGATGGTGGCAGGTGTCTCGACGAGGACCTCGGGATCGTCCAGCGAGCGGATGCGCGTCTGCTCGGTGGTCATGCCTGCGCCTCCCCGCTGGCCGCGCGCGCGCGCCGCTCCCGGCAGCCACCCGCAGCCGCTGGCCATCGGGTCCGATGACCGCTCCGGCGCCGGGGCTGCTGCGCAGCACGGGCGCCGCGCCGCGTCTCCGCCGGCCGCTGCGGCGTCTCCATGTGGCGCATGCCCCCGCCCGGCGAGCGCGCGGCGTCGTCGGCCAGCGGGAAGTCCTTGCGCAGCGGGAAGCCCATGTAGTCGGGCGGCATGTAGATGCGGCGCAGGTCGCGGTTGCCCTCGAAGATGATGCCGAACATGTCGTAGGCCTCGCGCTCGGCCCACTCGGCGCCCTTCCACAGGAACGTGATCGAGGGCACGCGCGGGTCCTCGCGCGAGCAGGCCGTCGGCGATGACGCGCAGCCAGTCGGAGGTGAGCGGCGACCAGAGGTGGTAGACGACCTGCATCGTCAGGCCGGTGTCCACGCCGCAGAGGTCGGCCAGGAGCTCGAAGCGCAGGTCGTCGTCCTCGCGCAGCGTGCGCATGACCGCAGGCACGCCTGGCCGGGGCGATGATGAGCTCGATGGTGTCCCCATGGCTGCGGCGGGCAACAGCGAGCTGGTCGCCGAGGCGCTCATCGATGCGGCGGAGCTGCAGTGTGTCCGTGGTCCGACTCCCTGGTCGCTGTGTCCTGTCTAGACGCCGTCCGGGACGGTGGGTCCGACCCTGCGCTCGGCCCAGCTGCCGCGCCGCTCGAGGATGAGCTGCTGCAGCTTGAGCATGCCGTAGATGAGGCCCTCCGGGCGCGGCGGGCAGCCGGGCACGTAGACGTCCACGGGCATGATGCGGTCGATGCCCTCGACGGTGGCGTAGGAGCGCTTGTAGCGGCCGCCCGAGCAGGTGCAGTCACCCATGGCCACGCACCACTTGGGCTCCGGCATCTGCTCCCAGAGGCGGATGAGCGGCCCGGCCATCTTGGTCGTCAGCGTGCCGGCCACGATGAGCACGTCCGCCTGCCGCGGGCTGGCCCGGAAGGGGAACATGTTGAAGCGGTCCATGTCGTTGACGCTGGTGGCCGCGGACATCATCTCCATGGCGCAGCAGGCCAGCCCGGAGAGCAGCGGCCAGAGGCTGTTGGCGCGGATGTAGTCGAGGATGTAGTCGGCCGTGGTGGGCACCACGTCGAGCGCGCCCCAGCGGCGCGTTGTTCGACTTGTCCGCGGACTCCAGCTCCCTGAGGTGGTCGATGCTGGCCGGCTGGCCACCGTAGGCGTTGCGGGTCAGCCGGTGTCCAGATCGTGTTGGGCACGACGATGGGGCCGCCACGTGCGTCGGCAGCAGGCGACAGCGCGCCCGTGCCGGTGGCCCGCCTTGTCGTCGCTCGGTCACTTCCATGTCAGCAGGCCCTTGCGCGCCGCGTACAGCACCGATAGCTCCATGACCCCCACGAAGAGCGAGCATGCCCAGGAAGCCGCCCAGCAGGACGTCCTGGAAGACCAGCGCCCAGAGCGCGATGAAGATGACCTCGATGTCGAAGGCCACGAAGAGCAGCGCGTAGAGGTAGAAGGACAGGCCGAAGCGTCCGCGCGTATCACCGAACGTGTCGATGCCCGACTCGTAGGGCAGGCCCTTGTGGCGGTCACCCTTGTGCCGGTGGCGAGATGAGCCACGACGCCCCGATGGTGAGGAACACGAAGGTGAAGCCCGCGAAGGCGAAGCCGAGCACGTACCAGAGCGGAGCGGTCAAGTCGGTTCCTCATCGAGCCGAGTCGTCGGGCCTTCGCTCAGCAGCCCGAGGCCGACGCCGCGGGAGGGCGCTGAGCGCGACCCGAGTGTACCCCAGCAGGCGCGCCCGGCTCCCCGCGATACGGGCAGCCCGAGATGCGCGCGGCGTGCATGATGTCCCCGTGGCAGGGACCGAGCTGGCCTTCATCGGGCTGGGCGCCAACGTGGGTGAGACACGCGACACGCTCCGCCGCGCCGTCGCCGCGCTGTCGGCCCTGCCGGACACATCGCTGCAGGGGGTCTCGCGGCTCTATCGCACGCGGCCTGTGGGTCTCGCGGAGCAGGGCGATTTCCTGAATGCCGCGGTGGCCCTGCGCGTGCCCGCCGGGCCGGTCCCGGAGCTGGGGGCGATGGCCCTGCTCCTCGCCCTCAAGGGCATCGAGCAGACCCTCGGTCGGCAGGAGCGCCAGCGCTGGGGGCCGCGTGAGATCGACCTCGACCTGCTGCTCTTGGGGAGGCATCGGCTCCGCGTGGAGCGCGACGTGGCCGCCCGGAGCAGGGACCCGGAACGGCCGGGCGTGCAGTGGCTGGAGGTGCCTCACCCGGCCGCCGTTCGCCGCCTCTTCGTGCTGGCACCCCTGGCTGACCTGGCCCCCGATCTGGAGCCGCCGGGCTGGGGGCTGAGCGTGGCTGCGGCACGCGATCGCGCCCGCGCCAGCGAGGGTCCCGATGCGGTCAGCGCCATCGGCGTCTGGCACGCTGGCAGGAAGGTCTGGCTGCTCGACGAGGCACCAGGAAGCCTGGCTGCGTGGCGCCCGGTTCCTAGTGGTGGAAGTGGCGGCGCCCCGTGAAGACCATGGCCAGGTGGTGGCGATCGGCGATCTCGATGGCCATCTCATCGCGCACCGAGCCCCCCGGCTGGATGATGGCCGTGATGCCGCGCTCGGCGGCCAGGGCGATGGCGTCGCCGAAGGGGAAGTAGGCGTCCGAGGCCAGCACGCTGCGCGGTGCGCGATCGGCGGCGCGATGGAGCGCGATCTCGGTCGCGGCCAGTCGGCTCGACTGACCCGCACCCACGCCCACCAGTGTGGCGCTCCTGGCCACGACGACCGCCAGGCTGGTGATGTGCCGGACCGCTCGCCAGGCGAACATCAGGTCGGTCAGCTCTTCCAGCGTGGGACGCCTCCGGGTGACTACGTGCAGCTGCGCGTGGTCGATGTCCAGCGCGTCGCGCGTCTCGACCAGCAGGCCACCCTCGATGCGGTGGAAGTCCAGGCCGGCGATGCCGTAGTCGGACAGCCCGTCCGGGGGTGGCACCGGCACCGTCAGCACGGCCAGCTCCGGCCGCCCCGCCAGCAGCACCCTGGCGCCCTCGCTGTAGCCGGTCGCGGCTACACCCTCGAATGGGTTCAGCACCAGCTCCCGGGCGATGGCTTCGTCGACCTCGCGGTTGAAGGCGACCACGGCTCCGTAGGCGGTCACCGGGTCACCGGAGAGCGCCCGTCGATAGGCCTCGCGCCCGTCGTCGTGGGAGGCCAGGCCCACCGGATTGCGCTGCTTCACGATGGCGCAGGTCGGCGAGGCGAAATCGGAGACCATGCGGTACGCGGCATCGAGGTCGATGAGGTCGTTGAACGTCGGCTGCGGGCCCTGGAGCTGCGCGGCGTCGGCCAGCGATCGGATGCGATGCGTGGTCTCGCGGTAGAAGGCCGCGCGCTGGTGGGGGTTCTCGCCGTAGGGCAGGTCGCGTTCCTTGCGCAGCACCAGGCTGAGCTGTTCGGGGAAGCGCACGCCGCCGATGTGGTCGAGGTAGGCGGCCACCTCGCCCTGGTAGGCGGCCACGACGGCGAAGGCCTTGGCTGCCAGCCGCTGACGTACCTCCGCGGTGACATGCCCGTGCTCGCGCACCTCCGTGACGAGGAGGTCGTAGTCGGCCGGGTCACAGGCCACCGCCACGCCCCCGAAATTGCGAGCAGCCGCGCCAAGCAGCGAGAGGCCGCCGACATCGATCATCTCGAGCGCCTCGTCGATGGGCACCACGCGCCGACCGACCTGCGGCGCGAAGGGACGGATGTTGACCACGACGATGTCGATGGCACCGATGCCGTGCTCGTCGAGGTCGTCCATGTCGGCCTTGACATGACGGCGCGCCAGGATGCCCGCATAGACGGCCGGGTGATAGGTCTTGACGTGGCCACCGACGAGACCGGCCTCGCCGGTCAGCTCCGACACCGGTCTGGTCTCCAGGCCCGCCTCCGACAGCACCGCACGGGTGCCATCGGTGGCATGGACATCGATCCCCTGGTCAAGCAGCTCGCGAGCCAGGTCGGCGATGCCGGCGCGATCCGCGACCGAGAGCAGCGCACGCACTCGGTCCTCTCCTCCCTCGTGGACCCGCGGGCAACGACTTGGGCAGCGACACACCGCGCGGGCTTCCGGAGTATATCAACGCGCCTGTCGCTGGCCGCTGAGCGGCACCCGCTGACCGCTGAGCGGCACCCGCTGACCGCTGGGCGGTGTCCGCTGACCGCTGAGCGGAGCCTGATGGTCTGATACCCTCGCGCTGTGAACCAGCCCTTCATCGATTCCCTCTTCCTCCGCGGTGGCTTCAGCCCGGAGAACTTCCCAGACCTGTTCTATCCGGTCTCGGTGGCATCGTTCGTGCTCCTGGTGGCGGCCGTCGTGCTGTACAACGTGCAGTCGCGCCGGCTCCACCACCACCCGCCCCTGGTGGCCCTCCAGGAATGGCTGTTCTGGACTGGCCTGGCTGTCTTCGGCCTGCTGCTCACGTACGCCATCTTCAAGTTCTACTTCATCTTCGTGCTGGTGACGCTGATCGTCGGCCTGGGCACCTTCGTGTGGATCCGCTTCTTCCGCTTCCCGCCGCTCATCGAGATCTACAACCAGGCCCTGCGCCGTGAGCGCTTCCTCAGCCAGAAGCGCTTCCGCGACCCGGATGCCACGATCCGCAGCCGGTCGAAGGCGAAGTCCAAGCCCAGGACGGGTGCCCGCAAGCGGCGTTGACGCAGGCAGCAGCGCGCGGCGTGGAGATCTTCCGCTTCGGGCCAGGGTTCCGACGGCCCGGTCCGCCAGCTCTCACGCAGGGTCTTGCCAGCCAGACCATCTGGAGTGACCCGCGGGCACGCATCACCGAGCTGGCCTTCGCGCGCCGCGCCGTGATCGCTCCCCAGACGAGCCCCGATGCCGGCCTCTTCATCGTCGTTTCCGGCGGAGGCTGGGTGCAGGTCGGGGAGGAGCGGGCTGCCATCAACCACGGCGAGGCCGTGGAGTGGCCGCCGGGTGTGGCGCACGCTGCCTGGACCGAGGGCTCGCAGATGCGCGCCCTGCTCGTCGAAGTGCCCGACCAGGCGATCGAGACCAGGCACGAGCGCCTGCCCACCCCAGCGTCCGGCGCCGCAGCCGCGCCTGCACGCGGCGGCCTGGCCGCCCGTGATGTCAGACCCGAGGATCACGACCCGACCGAAGGCGAGCCCTGGTAGGTTCCGTCACTCCCGGGCGAGCACCGCTCCCAGCTGGCCGAGGGCCCGGCCGGTCGCGCCCCAGATGCGATACCCGGCCACCGGGAAGGCGCCGTAGCGCAAGCGCCAGCCATCGCGCTCCTCCTCCACGATCTCGACCGGGGCAGCTGGCAGGAAGTGCCGCACCGGCACCGTCAGTACCGCCGCGACCTCGTGTGGGTCAGCCACGAAGCGCGGCTCGCGCTCGGCGATGGCCAGCACCGGCACCATCGTGAACCCGGAGACGCGCACGTCGATAGCGTCCAGCGCCCCCAGCGTACGCACACCCGCAGCGGCCACGTCGAGGCCCACCTCTTCAGCAGCCTCACGCAGCGCAGTGCCAGCCGGGAACGTGTCGCCGGCCTCCCGCTTGCCGCCCGGGAGTGCCACCTGGCCGGCGTGGACGTGGTCGCCACCGGGGCGGACCATGAGCACGATGGTGGCCTCGCCGGCCGCGTCGGGGTAGAGCAGCACGAGGGCGGCGGCATCGCGGCCGGGAGCGGCCATGGCCCGTCGGACCGCCGCCGTCATCGGCCCCCGTCCCAGGACGTGTGCCTCGATGTCCGGTCGCGCGGGTGGCAGTGGCACCGGCAGGTGGAGCAATCGGTGGCGGGCCGCCTCGAACAGCATCGGCGGATGCTAGAGCGTCCCCGAGAGACCGGGGAGCCTCGCCGCGGCGGATCCTCCGCTGCGGACCGGCAGGGGTGCTGCCCAGGCCAGCACCTGGAAGGCACCGAGATGGCGTGGGTCCAGGAACCGTGCCACCGCGCTCCGTGCCGCCAGGTACTGCTGCGGGTCGGTCTCCGGATCGCGGCCCAGCTGGGACAGCAGCTCTGCCAGCCCAAGACCGGCCAGGAAGCGTGCCTGCGTGGTGCGACCCAGGGCCTCGAGGCCAGCCTCCCGGGCGGCTCGCTCCAGGGCGGTGATGTCGACGTGGGCCGTGATGTCGGTGTGCCCGACCGCGCTGAAGGGATCGTCGGACGCCCGATGCTCACGGTACGTCAGCAGCGAACCGGCCATGCGCCGCGGCCCGTAGAGCTCGGCGGCGTCATGCCCGTAGTCGATGACCAGGAGCACACCCCCCTGGGTCAGGGTGCCGGCAGCCGCACTCATCCAGCGGGATGCCTCCAGGCAGACCTCGGCACGCTGCCCCTCACGCAACTCGATGCCCTCCGTCTGCAGATAGGCCAGCAGCTCCGGGCTCGAGGGCTGGCCGAGGATCTCGCCGAACCAGCCCTCCTGCCAGGCCACGTGGACTTCGTGGACGGCTCCGGTCCGTACCAGCCGGTGGACGGGCAGGGCATCGAGGTACTCGTTGGCGAGGATCAGGTCGGCTGGCTCAGCGGTCCCGTCCGAGCGGCCCGGCAGGTCGAGCAGCTGCCACTCGACGGCGGCCCTGAGACCGGAGCCATCGGCGTCGAGCCCGGCGAGGACGCTGCCGCGCAAGGTGCCCCGGCCCCCACCGTGCTCACGCACCAGGTAGCGCCCAGGCGCCCCGGCCCGCTCCCAGGCCGCGGTCAGGAAGCGCGCCAGGCAACGACCGAAGAAGGGGTGCAGCTCCGGCGCCGTCAGGAAATCCCCCTCTCGAGTGGGCCGCAGCGCGCTGCTGGCGTAGTAGCCCAGTCCAGGCTCGGTCAGGGCGCGCGCCATGAACCGCGCGAACGTGATGCGCTGGCCGGGTGCCGCCAGGATCTCGTCACGGATGGCGGCCACCAGGCGTGGCTCGCTGCCGGCCCAGCGTGGGTCTCGTCCTGGGGCCGGGTCGACGACGCTCACGCCGGGACCGTCCTCACGCGATGAAGCCTCCATCGACCGCCAGCAGCGCGCCGGTGACCCAGCGACTTTCGTCCGACATGAAGTAGACCACCGCGTGTGCGACGTCATCCACGTCCCCGAGGCGGCCCAGCGGTGTCGCGGCCACGATGGACCTGGCGACGCCCTCCACGGCGAGGATGTCGCGGTTGATGTCCGTCTCGATGGTCCCCGGCAGCACGGCGTTCACCGTGATGTCATGCGCGGCCAGGGCCAGGGCGGCGACCCTGGTGAACATGTTGACCGCCCCTTTCGAGGTGCAGTAGGGCACCTGCCGCGGGTCCGTCGCCTTCAGCCCGGAGATGGAGGTGACGTTGCAGATGCGGCCGGGGCGACCGGCCTCGATCATCGTCCGCGCGACGCACTGCGTCATCAGGAACGGGCCCTTGGCATTGACGGCCATGATGTGGTCCCAGCGGTCCTCGGTCAGGTCCATGAAGTCCACGAAGGGGCCGATGCCGGCGTTGTTGACCAGGCCGTCGACCGACCCGAGAGCGTCGATGGTCGTGTGCACGATGCCCTCCGCGTCGGCCCTGACGGAGACGTCCCCGGTCACGGCGATGGCGCTTCCACCCACGGCCTCGATGGCCGCGAGCGTGTCCTGCAGGGCTGCGGTGGCGGTCCTGCCATGAACGGCGACCCTGGCACCCGCTTCTGCACACCGCATGGCACAGGCTCGTCCGATCCCCCGGGAGCTCCCGGTCACGATGATGGTCTTGCCTTCCAGCCGCCTCCCCACCGCACCTCTCCTTTCCCTGCCTCATGAGAGCTTCGCGCACGAGCGTACGCCCCGACTGCCGGGCACGCGCCCCGACGTATCATCACCCCAGCCCGGGATGGCGGCGGTCGAGGTGGGAGGATGGGATGGGCAGGTTCACGCTGGGTGAGTCCATCCCGACCCGCACGGCCTACGGCGAAGCGCTGCGCGACCTGGGGCACGTGAACGACCGCGTCGTGGTGCTGGAGGCGGACATCGGCAAGTCCACCAGGAGCGCCCTGTTCGGTGCCGCCCACCCGGAGCGCTACTTCAACGTCGGTGTCGCCGAGCAGAACGAGATGGCCGTGGCGGCCGGGCTGTCCAGCTGCGGCAAGATCCCCTTCGTCTCCACCTACGCGGTCTTCGCCAGCATGCGCGCCTGCGAGCAGGTGCGGACCTTCGTGGCCTACCCCAGGGCCAACGTCAAGATCTGCCCCAGTCACGGGGGGCTCACTCCCGGGAACGACGGGCCGACGCACCAGGCCACCGAGGACCTGGGCATCATGCGCACCATCCCGAACATGACCGTGTGCATGCCGACCGATGCGACGATGGCCTACAGGGCCGTCTTCGCTGCCGCCGAGTGGGACGGGCCGCTGTACCTGCGCCTGACCCGCGACGGCGTGCCGGTCATCTACGATGACGACCTCGCCTTCGAGTTCGGCAAGGCCATCGTGCTGAGGGCCGGAACCGATGCCACCATCATCGCCAACGGCGACATGGTGACGCAGGCCCTCGACGCAGCAGCTGCCCTGACCGCCGCCGGAGTCGGGGTGACCGTCATCGACATGCACACCATCAAGCCGCTCGACGAGGCCTGTGTCATCGAGCACTGCGCCGGCAAGCGCATCGTCGTCACCGCCGAGGATCACCAGATCAACGGTGGGCTCGGCAGCGCCGTGGCAGAGTTGCTGGTGGAGCAGCTGCCGATGCCCATGAAGCGCATCGGCCTGCGGGACACCTTCGCCGAGTCGGGGCCGTATCTGGAGCTGCTGCGCAAGTACGGGATGGACGCGGCAGCCATCGAGCGGGCCGTCCTGGCCGGCCTCGCCGAACACCCGTGAGCTTCGCGGGCAGGACCGTCCTGGTGACGGGGGCTGGGCGGGGCATCGGCGCAGCCATCGCAGGCACCTTCGCGGAACGGGGCGCGAGCGTGGCGGTCAACGACGTCAGTCAGGCTGCTGCCGAGAGGACGGTCGACGAGATCGTCGCGAGGGGTCACAAGGCCGCCGTGTTCGCCGCGGACGTGACCTTCGAGCGGGACGTCCAGGCCATGTGTGGACGCATCATCGAGGCCTTCGGCTGCCTCGATGTCCTGGTCAACAACGCCGGCATCATGGGCACCTCGCCCACCGAGGCGCTGGCGCTGGAGGCCTGGGCACGGACGCTGTCGGTCGACCTCACCGGGCCGTTCATCTGTTGCAAGGCCGTCCTGCCGATGATGAAGGCACGGCGCTACGGCAAGATCGTGAACATCTCATCCCTGGCCGGGGAGAGCGGTGGGATCATGGTCGGCGCCGACTACGCAGCGGCGAAGGGAGGCCTGCTCGCGCTGACCCGCAAGCTCGCACTGGAGGTAGCCGCGTTCGACATCAACGTGAACGCCGTCGCACCGGGGACCACCTGGACGCCCATGATCGAAGCCCTGCCCGAGGCAGACCGGACGGCCCTGCTGGCGAGGATCCCGCTGCAACGCTTCGGTACCCCCGACGATGTCGCCCACGCCGTCTGCTTCCTCGCCAGCGACGAGGCTTCCTTCATCACCGGTGCCACGCTCGACGTCAACGGTGGGCTCCTGATGCGCTAGGCCGCGCCGGGTCGCCACCATCACCACGGGGTCGAACGGGCCCGGCCTCCCCCAGCTCCGTCATGGCCTGCCTGAACTGCTCCGCGTCGGGTACCGTCCCGTGCCACTCGACCTTGTCTTCCATGTACGAGACACCCTTGCCCTTGACGGTGCTCGCGATCAGCACGGACGGCGTTCCCCGCACGCGGCGTGCCTCGGCGAAGGCCCGGCGGATGGACCCGACATCGTGGCCATCGCAGGACATGACGTGCCAGTCGAAGGAGGCCAGCTTCGCGCCCAGGTCTCCCAGGGGCATGACCTCATCATTGTGGCCGTCCAGTTGCAGCCGGTTGTAGTCCACGATGGCGCAGAGGTTGTCGAGGCCGTACTTCGCGGCCGCCATCAGCGCCTCCCAGACCAGGCCTTCCTGCATCTCGCCGCAGCCAAGCAGGACATAGGTGCGGAAGCTCCTGCGGTCCAGCCTGGCAGCCAGCGCCATGCCGACGCCGATCGACAGCCCGTTCCCGAGCGATCCGGTGGTGTAGTCCACGCCGGGCGTCTTCCTCATGTCGGGATGGCCCTGCAGGATGCCGTTGATCTGTCGCAATCGCCCCAGGTGCTCCATCCCGAAGTAGCCCTTCATCGCCAGCACGGCGTAGAGCACCGGGCAGCCATGCCCCTTGGACAGCAGGAAACGGTCACGATCCGGCCAGCTCGGATCTGCCGGGTCGATGCGCATCTCGTCGTAGTAGAGCACCGTCACCAGGTCGGCGGCTGAGAGCGCGCTGCCCGGGTGCCCCGACCCGGCCGTGTAGATCATCTGCACGATGCTCCGCCGCAGGCTGGTGGCGGTTCGCCGCAGCTCGGCGTCCCGGGCGCGTGTCACCGCACGGTTCACAGCGGCCCCGATGAGCACGTCCATCGCGCCGCGTTCGTCGTCGCTGGCATCCAAGCCATGGGCAGAACCATATCCCCTTCACCGGCTCATGTCCGGGCGTCGGCTCCCAGCAGCAGGTTCGTCCGGCAAGCTCAGCAGGTCGCGGTGCCATCACATCAGGCTCATGTCTCAGGCCGCACGTCGCTGCTGGCTTCTGGGCAGCCGCCGTGGCTGGCAGCTGCCGTGATCGGCAGCTAGTGTCCCGCGTCTGAATATCGTTGACGGGTGGCGTGGGGCAGGATCTCGTCGGCGGTCTTCGTCCAGGCGAACGGGTGGCATCGCTCGTTCCAGCCGTCGATGAAGGTCCGGATGGCGGTCACGAGCTGGGGCACGCTGTCGAACGAGCCGCGGCGGATGGCCTGGCGGGTGATGATGCCGAAGAACACCTCGACGAGGTTGAGCCACGACCCGGACGTCGGGGTGAAGTGCAGCGTGACCCGGGGGTGCTTCGCCAGCCAGGCCTGGATGTCGGCGTGCTTGTGGGTGTGGTAGTTGTCGAGGACCACGCACAGCCGCTCGCGCGGGTAGGCCCGGGCGACGCGCTTGAGGAAGTCGAGGAACTCGGCCTTGCCGTGCCGCTCGTAGCACTGGTCGGTGACCCTGCCGGTGGCGACCTCCAGCGCGGCGAAGAGGGTGGTGATGCCGTTGCGCTTGTAGTCGTGGGTGGCCCGCTCCGGGAGCCCGGGCCGCAGGGGCAGGATCGGCGCGGTGCGGTCGAGCGCCTGGATCTGGCTCTTCTCGTCCACGCACAGCACGATGGCCTTCTCGGGCGGGTCGAGGTACAGCCCGACGACGTCGCGGACCTTGGCCTCGAGCTCCGGGTCGGTGGAGAACTTGAACGTCTCCCGCCGCCACGGCTGCACGTGGTAGCGGCGCCAGGCCCGGGCCACCGTGGCATCGCCGACGCCCAGGTGCCCGCCAGGAGCCGGGTCGACCAGTGGGTCACCCCGAGGCGCTCCGGCGGCGGCTCCAGGGTGGCCGCGATGATGGCCGCGTCGTCCACGATCTTGGGCCGGCCGGAGCGTGGCTCGTCGTCGAGACCCTCGATGCCGTGCGCGGCGAAGCGGTCCCGCCACTTGATGACCGTCGGTCGGGAGACGCCGAGCCTGCGGGCGGCCTCGGACGTCCCCGCGCCATCGGCACAGGCCAGCACGATGGCGGCCCGCTCGGCGTGACCCGCCGACACGGTGCGTCGACCGCGTCCAGGACATCAGGGTCACGCGGTCCTCGTCGCTGATGGTGAGTGCGGATGACGGCATGCCGCCATCATCCCACATCTTGTCAACGAACTAATGACGCACGACACTAGTTCAGTCGCGGCTTGTCCTTGCGGCCGTCCTGGGGCTCGGTCGGCGGCAGGTCCATGAGGCTGGGGCGCAGACCCGCTCCGACCGGCTCCCCGGCCGCCCGCGGATCGCGCCGGCCGCCCGCGTCGCTGACCATGGTCTCCCCCTCCGATCCGGTGCACACGATGGTGCCGCTGACCGGATCGGCATCGGCCGTGATGGTGCTGCCGGGCTTGAAGCGGCCCTCCAGGAGCGCTCGCGCCAGCGGGTTTTCCAGGTTGCGCTGGATGGCCCGCTTCAGCGGCCGTGCCCCGTACTGGGGATCCTGGCCTTCCCGTCCGATGAGCGACTTGGCGGCCGGCGTCAGGACCAGCTCCAGGTCGTGTTCGCGCAGCCGGGCCGCGAGGTCCGCCACGAGCAGGTCCACGATCGCCGCGAGGGACTCGTCATCCAGGCTGTGGAAGACGATGATCTCGTCGATGCGATTGAGGAACTCGGGCCGGAAGGTGGCCCGGAGCGCCTCGCGCACGGTCTGCTCCAGCTGCTCCTCCGACAGGCCGGCCGGCCGCTCGGCACTCATGAGCTGCGAGCCGACGTTGCTGGTCATGATGAGCACGGTGTCCTTGAACGACACGGTGTGACCCTGGCCGTCGGTCAGGCGGCCGTCGTCAAGCACCTGCAGCAGGACGTTGAAGACATCGGGATGCGCCTTCTCGATCTCATCGAGCAGGACCACCTGGTAGGGCCGGCGGCGCACGGCCTCGGTGAGTTGGCCGCCTTCCTCGTAGCCGACGTAGCCGGGTGGGGCGCCGATGAGGCGGCTCACGGCGTACTTCTCCATGTACTCGCTCATGTCGATGCGGGTCATGGCCTGATCGTCGTCGAAGAGGAACTGCGCCAGGGCGCGGGCGGTCTCCGTCTTGCCCACCCCGGTAGGGCCCAGGAAGATGAAGGAGCCGATGGGGCGACGCGGGTCCTTGAGTCCGGCACGGGCGCGTCGGACCGCATCGGAGACGGCCGCGATGGCCTCGTCCTGGCCGACCACCCGCTCGTGCAGCCGCTCCTCCATGTGGATGAGCTTGGCCTGTTCGCCCTCCATGAGGCGGGCCACGGGGATGCCGGTCCAGGCGGCCACGATGCGGGCGATGTCATCGGCGTCGACCTCTTCCTTGAGCAGGCGTCGTCGCCCGTCCTCGGAGCTGGTCAGCGCCGCTTCCTCGGCCTTGAGGCGCTCCTGCAGCTCGGGGATACGTCCGTAGCGCAGCTCGGCCGCCCGCCCGTAGTCGGCTGCCCGTTCGGCCGCCTCGACCTCGTGCTGGGCCTGCTCCAGCTCCGTCTTGGTGGCACGCAGGCCGGCGATGGCCGCCTTCTCCTGCTGCCACTGGCTCTTGAGGGCGCTGGACCGTTCGGAGAGGTCCGCCAGCTCGCGCTCCAGCGCCTCGAGGCGTGATCGCGACGCATCGTCCTTCTCCTTGCGCAGGGCCTCGCGCTCGATCTCCAGCTGGATGCGGCGGCGCTCCAGCTCGTCAAGCTCGACGGGCATCGAGTCCATCTCCATGCGCAGCCGGCTGGCGGCCTCGTCGACAAGGTCGATGGCCTTGTCCGGGAGGAAACGCTCGCTGATGTAGCGATCCGAGAGCACCGCCGCCGCGACGAGGGCCGAATTGGTGATGCGCACGCCGTGGTGAACCTCGTAGCGCTCGCGCAGGCCACGCAGGATGGAGATGGTCTCCTCCACATCAGGCTGGTCCACGTAGACCGGCTGGAAGCGCCGCTCCAGGGCGGCGTCCTTCTCGACGTGCTTGCGGTACTCATCGAGCGTGGTGGCGCCGATGGTGTGCAGCTCGCCGCGGGCCAGCATCGGCTTGAGCAGGTTGGAGGCATCCATGGCGCCCTCCGCGGCGCCGGCGCCGACCACGGTGTGCAGCTCATCGATGAAGAGCACGATCTGGCCGTCGGACTCCTTGATCTCCTTGAGCACGGCCTTGAGGCGCTCCTCGAACTCGCCGCGGAACTTGGCCCCGGCGATGAGCGCACCCAGGTCCAGGGCCACGACGCGCCGGTCGCGCAGGCCGTCGGGCACGTCGCCGCGCACGATGCGCTGCGCCAGGCCCTCGACGATGGCGGTCTTGCCGACGCCGGGCTCGCCGATGAGGACAGGGTTGTTCTTGGTGCGCCGGCTGAGCACCTGGATGACTCGACGGATCTCCTCGTCGCGACCGACCACGGGGTCCAGCTTGCCCTCCCGTGCGGCCGCGGTGAGGTCCTGGCCGTACTTCTCGAGCGCCTGGTAGGTGGCCTCGGGATTGGGCGAGGTGACGCGCTGGCTGCCGCGCACGGCTTCCAGTGCTCCCAGCAGGGCTTCGTGCCCGGCCCCGGCGCCTTCCAGCAGGCGCTGCGCGTCACCGCCGGAGCGCGAGGCTGCCAGCAGCAGGTGTTCGGTGGAGACGTACTCGTCGGCGAGGCGCCTGGCCTCATCCTCGGCCTGTTCGATGAGTGCCCGCAGGCGGGGGTCCAGGCTGAGCTGGCCGCCCTGCACCCTGGCCCGCCGGGACAGCACCGCGGCCAGCTCCACGCCGACCCTGGCCGGATCGGCGCCGAGCTGGCGCAGGGTCATGGCCGGGATGCCTTCGGGATCATCGAGCAGCGTGGCCAGGAGATGCTCGACATCGAGCACGGGGCTGTCCGCGCCGGTGGCCAGCTGCTGGGCGGCGAGGATGGCCTCCTGGGCCTTCTGGGTATAGCGGTCGAGTTTCATGGGGATCGTTCCTGTCGCTAGCGTGTCGTGGCGGCGTTGCGCCGCGGGTTTGGCTGGGCGATGTGTTCGACCAGGTCGCGGGCCTTGGCCTGGCCCTGCTCATCGAGTGCGGCCGGCAGTACCACGCTGGTGCGCACGCGCAGGTCACCTGCGTCGCCGCCGCCGAAACGAGGCAGCCCCTGTCCGGCCAGCCGGAAGACACGGCCGTTCTGCGTGGCCGGCGGGATGGTCAGCAGCAGCTTCCGGCCACTCAGGGCATCGATGCTGACCTGCGCACCGAGCAGGGCTTCGCCCAGCGTGAGCGGCAGGTCCATGGCCAGATCGGCGCCGTCGCGCGTGAAGACGGGGTGCCTGGCCACGTGCACCGTGATGAAGATGTGGCCGCCCCCTTCGGCTTTGCCGGAGAGGCGGATGCGCTGGCCGTCCGCTACGCCGGGCGGGATCCTGACCTCCAGCCGCTTGCCAGCGACCTCGATGTGGCGCTCCGTGCCGTGCATGACTTCCTCGAGGCGGACCGTGGTCTCAGCGACGGCGTCCGCCGCCGCGCGGTAGGCCTGGCGCCGCGTGCCCTGCGGGCTGCCGCTCCCGAACCCGGAGGCGGCGTACCCGGAGCCGCTGTCACCGCCCATGCCGGCGAAGAACGGGTCGAAATCGAAGTGGCCGCCGGCTGCGTTGCCTGCGGCGCCGCTCCCCGTGGCACTCGACGCCGCGCCCCCGCCGAAGAAGGTGCGGAAGAAGTCGCTGAAGCCGGAGAGGTCCTGGGCGTCGCCGTGGAACTCGAAGCGCACGCCGCCGGGCGCGGCCCCGCCACCGAAGCCGGCGAAGGGGCTGCCGCCGGATGCTCCGGCGCGCTGGTAGGCCGCCCAGTTGGCCCCCAGCTGGTCGTAGGCCTTGCGCTTCTCGGGGTCGGACAGGACCTCGTTGGCCTCGCTGATCTCCTTGAAGCGCCTCTCAGCCGCGGCGTTGCCCTTGTTGACGTCCGGATGGTGCTCGCGGGCAAGGCGACGGAAGGCCTTCTTGATGTCGGCCTGGCTGGCGCTCTTGTCTACGCCCAGCGTGGCGTAGTAGTCGCGGTATTCCATCCGTCTTCGTCCACTGCTAGGCCACCGCGGGCGGCTGGTCGGTGGGGAACAGCGGCCGCTTGGCGCCTCCCGCGTGGGACTTGGTCTCGCCAGCGTCCCTGGCTACCGGGGTGGCCGACGATGGCTTCAGGGGGCGGGGCCTGCGGCGCAGCGCGGCTGCCAGCACCTGGTCCATGGACTCGACCAGGACCAGCTTCATCTGGGTGCGGACCTCCTGGGGGATGTCGCGCAGGTCCTTCTCGTTCTTCTTGGGCAGGATGACGATCTTGGCACCCGAGAGATGCGCCGCGAGGATCTTGGACTTCAGACCGCCGATGGGCAGGACCCGGCCACGCAGCGTGATCTCTCCGGTCATGGCCACGTCCTTGCGCACCGGGATCCCGGTCAGGGAGCTGACGATGGCCGTGGCCATGGTGATGCCGGCCGAGGGCCCGTCCTTGGGGATGGCACCGGCGGGCACGTGGATGTGCGTGGTGTACTTCTCGAAGAGCTCGCGCTCGATGCCCAGCTTGCTGGCGTTGGCCCGGCTCCACGAGAGCCCGGCTCGAGCCGATTCGCGCATCACGTCGCCCAGCTGGCCGGTGAGGATGAAGTCCTCCTTGCCCTCCATGCGCGTGACCTCCACGGCCACGACATCACCGCCGACCTCGGTCACCACCAGCCCGGTGGCAGCGCCGACCTGGTCCTCGGGCTCCAGCTCGCCGTACTCGAAGCGAGCCGGCCCGAGCAGCTCGGTGAGCTTGCGCTCGTTGATGGTGGTCCGGGACTTGCGGCCCTCGGCCACCGTGCGCGCGACCTTGCGCATGACGTTGGCGATCTCGCGCTCCAGGTTGCGGACACCCGCCTCGTGCGTGTACGACTGCACCAGCGCGGTCATGGCCTCGTCCGTGATGGTGATGTTGCGGGGCGTGAGCCCGTGATTGCGCATCTGCTTGGGCACCAGGAAGCGCTTGCCGATCTCGGCCTTCTCGCGCTGCGTGTAGCCGGGCAGCTGGATGATCTCCATGCGATCGCGCAGGGCCATGGGGATGGGATCGACGAGGTTGCCCGTGGCGATGAAGAGCACCCTGGAGAGGTCGAACGGCACCTCCAGGTAGTTGTCCGCGAAGGTGTTGTTCTGCTCCGGATCGAGGACCTCCAGCAGGGCCGAGGAGGGATCGCCACGGAAGTCCATGCCGATCTTGTCGATCTCGTCGAGCATGAAGACGGGGTTGTTGGAGCCGGCCGTCTTGATGTTCTGGATGATGCGACCGGGCAGCGCCCCGATGTAGGTGCGGCGGTGGCCGCGGATCTCGGCCTCGTCGTGGATGCCGCCCAGGCTCATGCGCACGAATTCGCGACCCATGGCGCGCGCGACGGACTTGCCCAGCGAGGTCTTGCCCACGCCGGGAGGTCCGACCAGGGCCAGGATGGGGCTACGGATGGTGTCCGCCAGCGACCGCACCGAGAGGTACTCCAGGATGCGCTCCTTGACCTTCTCCAGGCCGTAGTGATCCTCGTCGAGCACGACGGCGGCCTGCTTGATGTCCAGGTTGTCCGTGGTGGTCTTGTCCCAGGGCAGGCTGACCAGCCAGTCGACGTAGGTGCGGATGACCCCGACCTCGGGTGAGGCCGTGGGGATGCGGCTCATGCGGTCGACTTCCTTGAGCGCCCGCTCCTTGACTTCCTCGGGCATGCCCGAGGCCTCGACCTTCTCGCGCAGCTCGGCGACCTCGGCCTGTTGCGGGTCGTCCTCGCCCAGCTCGCGCTGGATGGCCTTGAGCTGCTCACGAAGGATGTACTCGCGCTGGCTCTTGTCGAGCTCCGACTTCACCTCTGACTGGATGCGACCCTTGAGCTCGAGGATCTCGATCTGGCGGGCCAGGAAGGTGGAGACCAGCTTGAGCCGCTCCACGACGTCCAGCGTCTCCAGCAGCTCCTGGCGCTGCTGGGTGGTCATGTCCGGTGTGTAGGCGACCATGTCCGCCAGGAGGCCCGGGTCGTTGATGTTGCGCGCCGCCACCGCCGCCTCCGGCGGCACCGGCGCACCGGACTGCACGTACTCCTCCATCTGACCCTGCACCGTGCGCACCAGCGCCTCGACCTCGATGTCCTCGCTGGTCTGATCGCTGAGGACTTCGACGCGGGCGGAGATGTACGCCTCGCTGGACTCGAAGCCCAGCAGGCGCAGCCGCTGCTGGCCCTGCACGATGGCGCGTACGGTGCCGTCCTGGGCCTGCACGACCTGGGCGATCTTGGCCAGCGTGCCCACGCTGTAGAGCTCGTCCGCGGAGTCGATGTCCTCGCGCTCGGCCTGGCGCTGCGTCACCAGCGCGATGAGCGAATCGTCAGCCACGGCCCGGTCCAGGGCCTTGACGGACTTGTCGCGGCCGACTTGCAGAGGCACGATCATCTCCGGGAAGATGACCGTCTCGCGCAGCGCCACCAGCGGCAGCACACGGACGTCGGCATCGGCCTTCGAGGTGCGCTCCGGGCGACTGGCGGCGGCGTTGGCGGTCTTGCGGGGCTTGCTGGCCATCAGGTCTCCTTGGCGTCGTGGTCGGGGGTCAGGTGCTCCGGTCGCCGTCGGGCCTGTCGGCCGTCGGCTTCTCGGGGCTCTCGCCGTCGTCCTTGCCGACGGCTCCGCGTTCGCTGTACAGCTGCTCGAGGATGCGCATGCCCAGCCGTTCCTCGAGCTCGAAGAGGACGCGTACCCCGGCCAGGTTCACGCCCAGGTTCTGGGTGAGGTGCCGGATCCAGAGGATGCGGCGCAGGTCGTTCTCCGAATAGAGCCGGATGTTGCTGGGGGTGCGGGCTGGACGCACCAGCCCCTCACCCTCGTAGATGCGCAGCGTCCGCGGGTGGACGCTCACCAGCTCGGCGGCGACGCTGATGACATACACCGGCCGGCTGGCATCGCGCCCACCGGGGCGCAGGCGCTCTCCTGCTCGTTCGCGCACCGGATCAGGCTTGCTCGGTGTTCACCGAGCCGGCCCCGACCTCGGCTGCCTGGGTCTCGACGGCCCGGGATGGCGCGTCGGTGACCGCGGTGACCGGGATCTGGCGCGGCTTGGCCTGCTCCGCGCGCGGGATCTCGAGACGCAGCATGCCGTTCTCGAAGGCAGCCGTGGCGCGATCGATATCGAGGCCCGACGGCAGGGTCAGCGTGCGGCTGCCGGTGCTGCGACGGACCTCCCGATAGATACGCTCGCCCTCGCGCGCTTCGCGCTCTTCCTGCTCCTTGACGCCGATGGTCAGCGTGTCCTGGTGGACGGTGATCTCGACGTCCTCCGGATGGATGCCCGGCAGCGCCGCCTCGATGGTGATGGCGTCTTCCGTCGAGGTGATGTCGAGCGGCAGACGCGACTCCGCGAAGCTACCCCAGGTCAGGGGCCGGAAGGCGGCTTCATCGACGAAGCGGTCGATGGCATTGCGGAAGGTGGTGACGTCAGCCCGAGGAGCCGTCCTTCTGATGATGGTCATGTGCCTGTTCCTCCATGTCTGCTGTTCGTCCTGCTCAGAGGCACTGGACCACGGCCCGGCAGGACGGTGACCCTGTACATGGAAGATGCTAATCACTTGACAATGACATTGTCAAGTCTCATCACTGAAGAAGCGCAGGTACATTGTCACCAATGTGTCATCGAAGCTGCCGACGCGGTGGGTGGCCAAGGGTGGCCCCGACCGGCGTGGTCGATGGGCCGCTCAGGTGGCTGCGATCTCCGGCGCCGCGCCGATGAGCTGACGTCGCAGGTCGGCCTCGCACTCGATCCTGGAGATGGCGATGACCTTGTCGCCATCCTGGAAGATCGTGTCGGGGCGCATGGACTGCGCGCGGTCATCGCGGATGAGAACGAAGAGGGTGCAGCCCTCGGGCAGGTCGATGTCAGCGGGCCTGCGCCCCAGGACCGGCGAATCGGCTGCGATCTGTGCCTCGATGAGCTCCAGCTCGCCACCCTCCAGTTGCGCCAGGTGCAGCAGCTCGTGGACAGGGATGTCCTGCTCGATGGCGGCCAGGATCATGCGCGTGGGACTGATGATCTCGTCGACGCCGAGGTGCCGGAAGAGGATCTCGTTGCGTGGGTTGTTGACGCGCGCGATCGTGCGCGGTACGTCGAAGTGATGCTTGGCCATCTGGCAGACCACCAGGTTGTCGGCATCATCCCCGGTCACGGCGGCCACGATGTTGGCGCGGTTGGCGCCGGCCTCGGCCAGGTGTGTGCCCTCGCAGCCGTCGCGATTGATGACCACCGCGCCGAGCTCGTCACGGACGCGCTCGGCGGCACGGGCATCCTTCTCCATGAGCACCAGCTCATGGCCTTCGGCCAGCAGCTCCTTGGTCAGGTAGAAGCCGACGCGGCCTCCCCCCACCACGATCACGAACACGTCAGCGCCCTCCTGTCCGGGTGTGGCCGGGCGTGCCTGCGGACGGCAGCGTGCCTGCGGCCGGCAGCGTGCCTGCGGCCGGCAGCGTCGTCGCCGTGTCCGCGGCTCGTGGACGGGCTCGCGTGACCTCGGTCGCGCCGGGGATGCCGGGTCGGCCCATGAATCGCCCGATGACGTCGACCATCATCATGGTGCGGTCGACGGTATTCACGCCCAGCGTGGCATAGGCCTGCGCGCGCACCGGATCGTTGATCTTGCAGATGACGTTGCGGATGCCGAACGTCTCCGCGGCCAGTTGCGCGGCCAGGATGTTGCGGTTGTCACCCTCGGTGAGAGCCAGGAACCAGTCGGCACCCTCCGCCCCGGCGCGCCTGAGCACCGATTCATCGGTGCCGTCGCCGCGCAGGGCCTGTCCCGGGAAGTCCGGGGCGAGGCGGCGGAAGGCCTGGGTCGTCTGGTCCAGGATGACCACCTCGTGGCCGTCCTCGGCGAGCTGGCTGGCCAGTCCGGCGCCCACGCGGCCACAGCCGACGATGATGGTGCGCATCGATCACTACCTCCTGGTGTCCTGCCGAGGCACCTCGCCCTTCGCGACCGGCTCACGGACCACGAAGACACGGCAGGGCGCATTCTTCAAGGCATACGGGATGGTCTGCCCGATGGCGAAATCGCCACCGAAGCGGACCTTGTAGGGCAGGCCCAGGACGATGGCATCGGCCTCCAGCGCGACGGCCTCGTCCACCAGCGCGGCACCCACATCACGCGCCTGCAGGAGCTGCGTTTCGATGCGCACCTTCTCCCGCTCGGCCAGCGCCTCGGCCACGTCGAGCGCCCGCGAGCCCACCTCACGCTCTGTCTCCAGCTCGTCATCGAGTCCATGTCGCCAGTCGACCTCGACGACGTAGACGCCCACGAGCTCGGTCTGGTCAGATCGGGCGAGCTTGCAGCCGAAGTCGACGACATCGCGGTCGACCGGTTCGCCGCTGAGGCTCAGTACGGCGCGCTTGACTGGTGGAGGGAGGTCGCCGCTGGGCACGACCGAAGCCTACCACCGCCCCGCGTCCGCTAGTGTCGCCCGTTCCCGGATCTCTCCCGCTGCGCCCCGTAGGGCAGCTCCACGACCACCGTGTTGTGACGTCCGATGAGGGCCTGGCGGATGCGCTGTGCCTTGGGGTTGTGCAGGAAACGGTCCCACCAGTGTCGCGGCACGTACTCGGGCAGGACCACGACGGTGAGGGTCTCGGGTGGCGTGGGCGCCATGACGTCGAGGTAGTGCAGGAAGGGCACCACCAGCGAACGGTAGGGGGTCTCCACGATGACCAACGGCACACCGGGCAGCATGCGCTCCCAGTCCCTGCGCAGCTGCTCGGTCGACTCGGAATCGATGGTGATGTGTACGGCCCGCACGTCATCGGAAAGGGCCAGGCCGAACTGCACCGAGCGGATCGACCGAGCGGTTGATGCCCGGGATGGGCACGATGACGCGACTCCGTTTCTCGGACTTGCCGAACACGCGCGACGGGTCGATGTGCAGCTCCTTCGCGGCTGTGTCGTACTCGTGGTGAACGAACCACATCAGGGCCACCAGCATGGGGATGAGCAGCAGGACCACCAGCGAGGCGGGCGCCTTGACGATCGCCACGTCGATGGCCACCAGGGCCGTGATGATGGCGCCGACGGCATTGACCGTGAGCCGCCTCCGCCAGCCGTTCGCACGGGTGCGCAGCCAGTGGCGGATCATGCCCGTCTGGCTGATGGTGAAGTCGATGAACACACCCAGCGCGTACAGCGGGATGAGCGCGTGGGTGTCACCGCCGAAGGCGACGATGAGCAGGGAGGCCAGCACGCCCAGGACGACGATGCCGGCCGTGAAGGCGAGCCGATCGCCGCGGTAGGCGAAACGCCGGGGGAAGAAGTAGTCCTCGGCCAGCACCGCCGCGAGTCGCGGGAAGGCCGAGAACGAGGTGTTGGCGGCCAGCATCAGGATGGTCGCGGCGAAGGCCAGGAAGAGGTAGAAGCCGATGGTCTCGAGGCCGAAGACGTGACCGGCCACCGCGGCCAGGACCGTCGCCTCGTCACTGGGGACGACGCCGTAGCCGCTGGCCAGGAAGGTGATGCCGATGAAGAGGACGGCCAGCAGCACCGCCATGACCGCCAGCGTCGTGGCCGCGTTCCGCGATTCCGGCGGCTTGAAGCTGGGCACGCCGGTGGCGATGGCCTCGGTGCCGGTCAGGGCCACGGCGCCCGAGGCGAACGCACGCATGGCCAGCAGCACCAGGGCGACGCTGGCAAGGTCCGCCGACGATTCGGCCAGCGCTGGATAGCCCACTCCCTGGCCCTCGACGAGAAGCTGCCAGGCCCCCAGGCTGATCATCAACACAGCGCTGCCGACGAAGAGGTACGTGGGGATGGCGAAGATGTTGCCGGCCTCGCGCACGCCGCGCAGGTTGGCCAGCGTGATGACGGCCACGATGACGACCGCGATGAGCGCCTGCCATGGGCCCAGCGAAGGCAGGGCCGAGACGATCTGCTCGCTGGCGGACGAGATGGAGACGGCCACTGTGAGCACGTAATCGATGAGCAGTGCCGAGGCCGCTACCAGGGAGGCCAGGCGACCCAGGTTGGCCTTGGAGACCGAGTACGAGCCACCGCCGGTGGGGTAGGCCACCACCACCTGGCGGTAGCTGATGGCGACCACGCCGAGCAGCAGGGCGATGCTGATGGCGACCGGCAGGGCCAGGCTCAGCGCCGCGATGCCAACGCCGGCCAGCAGCAGCGCCCGCAGGATCTCCTCGGTGGCGTAGGCGCTGGAGCTGATGGCGTCGGAGCTGAAGATGGCCAGTGCCTTCTTCTTCGAGAGTCGCTCGCCGATCTCCTCGGCCGAAGCGAGGGGGCGGCCGAACATGATCCGGCGTGCCCCGGCTGCGATGCGGCCACGCGTGCCCAGTTCCTCGTGCGCTTTGGGGCGAGCCTCCAGGGCACCCGAAGGCGTGTAGCGGAAGTACTGGCTCTGGGGTCGCTCCACGCGCACCCGCCGATTGCCCAGTTTCTGGCCGCGGAGCTCACGGGAGCCGGTCGTGCCGGACGATGGCTCAGCGGGCGGTTCGTTGGCCTTGGTCGGGCGCGTCGCGCCCTCGTCGTCAGTCATGGATGTCGGTCCGGAGCGAGCGCAGCGTGCCCGCCCTGGCGCGGCACCTCGGAAGCCCGATGTGCCGCCAGCAGCTTTCTCGTCGAACCGTCGTCACGCCCAGGACCATGGGTCGGATGCGCACGACGGTGTCCGTACCGAGGATACGGGTCCGGCGACGCCACCGTGCGGCTCCGGGCGCGCCGAACCAGGCCACGAGGGTCCAGTGTGCCGACAGCATCGCTGGTGGGGTCAGCGGCCGATCCCCAGCCGATCGGCGAGACTACCCGGCAGTCCCGCCTGACGGATGTCCTGCTGGGCCAGGGCGATGGGGTAGTCGAAGCGTCGCCACTCGGCCTCGTTGCGAGCGGTGTCCAGGAGCATCACGGAGGCTCGAGGGTCTCCATCGCGCGGCTGACCGACGCTGCCGGGATTGAGGATGCAGCGCCGCTCATCGAGTGCCAGGCGGCCGCCATCCCCGGCCACGAGTGCCTCCACCTGGCCCTGGTCATCGCGGAAGACGAGGGGGTAGTGGGTATGGCCGACCAGGCAGTACGGGGTCGAGAAGGCAGCGAGGTTGAGCCGGGCTGCGGGGATGGACAGGAGGTACTCCCAGAGCGGGTCGCGCGGACTGCCATGGACCAGCGTGAATTCACCGTCGACACGCTCGTCAGGCAGCGCCGCCAGCCAGTCCCGGGTGGTCGCCGAGATCGTCCGGGCGGTCCACTCGACCGCGCGGCGCGCCTGCTCGTTGAACGTGTCGGTGGGGATGCGGCCGAGTACCGCGGCGTCGTGATTGCCCTGCACCGCGATGACGCCGGCGCTGCGCAGGCGCTCCGCGACCTGGTCGGGGTGAGGTCCGTAGCCGACGGTGTCACCGAGGACCCAGAGCTGATCGACGGGACCGATGCCATCGAGGACGGCATCGAGGGCATACGCGTTCGAGTGGATGTCAGAAAGCACCGCGACGAGCATCGCCCCGAGCCTAGCAGGCCCCGGCGGCGTGCTTCAGCGCCGCCGCCGGCGGATGCCCACCGGCCTCGGATAGCTGGCCGGCGTGGGCCGCTCCTTGGGCACGATGATCAGGCGATGCCCCGGCAGGAAGGAGGCCCCCGCGGACACGACCTCCGGCCGTCCGCCCCCCGTGGCCCTGATGATGGAGCCCGCATCACGCAGCTCTGACAGCAGGCCGGCCCGTTCCTCCTCGCGCTTCCAGGCCACCACCAGCCCGCCCTCGCGGACCAGCGGCATCGCCAGCTCGATGACCTCGGCCAGCGAGCCCACGGCGCGCGCCGTGACCACGCCCCAGGCGCCACGGTGCTCGGGCTCTTCGGCCAGGTCCTCGGCCCGTTCGGCGATCGCCTCGATGTCGGGGACCACGGTCCCCGTGGCGGGCCCATCCAGGGTGGACGAGCCATCCACGGCGCCGGTCCCGGCGGCCAGCGTGGATCGGACCGCTGCGCCCGCCACGGCCAGGAAGCGCGCCTTCTTGCCGACCGAATCGAGTAGTAGCAGCCGCGCCAGCGGCAGCGCCGCCGCCAGCGGCAACCCCGGGTAGCCACCCCCGCTGCCCATATCGAGCAGGGCCGCCCCTGGCGGCAACAGTTCGCTCAGCCGCGGCACGACGCTTAACGAATTCACAGACATGCCGCCGGGCGACCTCAGCGGGCGCGCGGATGGCGGTCAGATTGATGGCCCTGTTCCAGTCGCGCAGGAGTCGCGCGTGTGCCTCATAGCTGCGTCGTGCCGGTGCTGAGCCAGCCGCAGCAGCCGCCAGTCCCAGCTCGAGCAGTCCCGCCGTGAGGGCAGCCTCGAAGTCCTCGCCCAGCGGTGCCAGGACCCAGGGATCGACGGGCAGCTCCGGGCGTGGCGTGGGGTCTCTGGCCTCTGGCATGGACGGCTCTTCCTCGGTCCGGGCCGGGCCGGACATGGGTGCGCCGGGAGCGACCCTCCTCATGGCCGGCTCGCGGTCGTCGTCGCGAACTCGTTACCCGGGCCAAAGCCGCTCCCGGCGTCGGAACGTTCCTCGCACCCAGGCGTTTCAGTCTTCCGCCGCCCGGACGATCGTCTCGCGCGGATCTCTCCGCACGTCGTCCCGGGCCGCGTTACCGTACTCCGCCTCTGCACGACACCACACAGGGCACCGCGTGGTGCAGGGGTCGGAAGTGTCCGCGCGGTGCGCTGCGCGCGTCAACCCGGTTATCCACGAATCGTGGTGCCTGCAGGCACCGTTGTGGATAACCGCGATCGCGCGTGGAGGACACGCCGGCCGCTGGCACGAGGCCAGGCTGCGCGCCCTAGGGCTCCGCGGTCGGGCGAGCCGGTCGCGCCGGCCGGCCCATGCTGCGGCGCAGCACCTCCATCACTTCGTCGGTCACGACCTCGGTGTCTCCCGACTTCGCGGCCCGGATCAGGCACCCGTGCACGTGGTCCTCCAGCAGCAGCATCGTCACCGCATCGACCGCGGCGCGCAGCGCTGCGGTCTGCTGCATCACGTCGAGGCATCGTTCATCACGCTCGATCATGCGGGCGATGCCGCGCACCTGGCCCTCCATGCGTGCCAGGCGGCGCAGCATCTGGGCGCGGTCGCGGGTGTAGGGTCTTGGCTGCCGCGCTGCGCTGCGTCTTCTCGGGGTGCTGCCGGCCGGGCTGACCACCGTTCCTCCCTGCTGTCCGTCGAATACTGGGAGGGAGTATAACGCCGCGCGACCCCGGCGGCCGCCGCGGCGCTCACGGTGCCGCCGGGCGCTCGGCGAGCAGCTCCAGGACGCCCCACGTCGCCAGGGCCATGCCCCCGCCGGCCAGCCACGACCCCGGCGCGTCCAGGGGCGCCAGACTGCTGCCCTCGGTGCCCACCAGCCTGAGGACCTCGCTGCTGAAGCCGATCAGGGCGACCAGCAGCAGGGCCACATAGGCAGCGGGGCGGTCGAGACCGGCACGGCCGCTCTTCGTCGTGTACGGCAGCACGATCAGGGCCAGCATCGCCACTGCAGCCACGAACATGACCACGCCGCTGCCGTCGAAGCCGCTGGCCGTCTCCGCCGCGAGCACCACGCCCCCGACCTTGAGCCAGGCCAGGGGCATGGAGCAGATGGCCAGGCTGGCGCCGAGGGCGATGAGCGTCCGTCCTCGACCGAGGCCCCGCCTCACTCGCCGCCGTAGACCTCCGGTCTCAGAACGCCGATGTAGGGCAGGTTGCGGTAGATCTCGTCGTAGTCGAGCCCGTAGCCGATGACGAAGCGGTCGGGGATCTCGAAGCCGCAGTAGGTGATGTCGATCTCGACCAGCCGCCGCGCCGGCTTGTCAAGCAGGGAGCAGATGTGCAGGCTGCGCGGCTCCTTGCCGCGCAGGTACTCGGTCAGGTAGTTGAGGGTCAGGCCGGTGTCGATGATGTCCTCGACGATGAGGACATCCTTGCCCTCGATGGAGGAGGAGAGGTCCTTGAGGATGCGCACCTGGCCGGACGTCTCGGTCGCACCACCGTACGAGGAGACCTCCATGAGGTCGATGCGCACGGGGATGGTGATCGAGCGCATCAGGTCAGCCATGAAGGGCAGGGCGCCCTTGAGTACGCTCACGAGCGTGACCTGCTTGTCGGCGTAGTCGGCCGAGATCCGCGCGCCCAGCTCGGCCACCTTGGCCTGCAACGTGGCCTCGTCGATGAGGACCTCGGCGACGTCCTTCTCCAGTGCTGATGCGGGCATCCGCTCCGCTCCTTCTTGTTGTGCTGTGGTTCCGGCTCGTGCCCGGTCAGCCGCTGGCTGGACTGCCGCTGCGAGCTGCCGCGCTCGCGCCGGCCGGGGCCGTCATGTCCCGTTCGGCGGTGTCGCGCCTGGGGGGTGGCTGGCCGTCGATGCCGATGAGTGAAGCCGCGGCGTCCAGTCGCCCGTACTTGAGCAGCAGGGCCCGAAAGTCGCGGGCGTAGAAGAGCTTGATACGCACCATCGGGTAGAGCTCGCGGAGGTGCCGCAGCTTGCGGTTCTTCTTGCGCACGAGGCTCTGTTTGAGCGTCGTCAGCTCGACGTACATCTCCAGGTCAGGCAGGTAGAAGTCCGGCGCGAAGGACTCCACGACGACCCCATCGCTGTTCCAGCGGATGGGGAAGACGTGCGGTTCGTAGAGCCACTCGACCTTGTAGTAGTCGAGGATGCGCGCCAGCTCTGCCTCGCTGGCGTGGGCGAAGCGGGGGCTCGGGTTCAACGCGCCTCCCCGCGGAGCCGGGCGATGAGCTGGTGCACGTCTCCGCTGAACCCGTCCAGCAGGGCGTGGGCATCGAGCACGTCGTCGACGCTGATGGGCGGCGCATCGGCAACGGCGGTCTCCGTCGGGGGACCGCTCCGGACCAGCTCGCCGCCTTCGAGCGTGGCCACATCACCATCGACCTGGATGGTCACGATGGCGACCGCCTGTGAACCGCAGTGGGGGCAGGACAGGTCCACGAAATAGAGCTCTTCGCGCTGGGCGATGAGCCGGATGTGCGCCTCTCCGTAGGGCTGTCCGCAGGCGGCACAGCCGAAGGAAGCCAGTTCGCTCGTCAGCCAGCGCTCAGCGTCCATGCCACCAGTGTACGGCGCGTGTCATGCGCTGAGGTTCCGGCGGCGTTCCATCCTGGTGGCGAAGCACACCCTCGCCTCCCTTGCACCTGCCGTGCGTGGTATACCGTTGCGACCCAGCACCACAGGGGAGGATGAACGTTCGATGGGTTACTCGACCAGGCGCAGCAGCGCCATCGCAGCCGCGTCGCTGCTGATGCTGACCCTGGCCGCCACACCGGCGGCCGCCCAGGACGAGGCCACGGAGGCAGACGGCCACCTGGCCCGCATCCTGGAGGCCGGTGTCATCCGCATGTCCACTGACCCGGCCTATCCGCCGCAGTCCGAGCTGGTCAACGGCGAGATCGTCGGGTTCGACATCGACGTCGGTCGCGAGATCGCGACGCGCCTGGGCGTCGAACTGACGCTGGAGACGCCGGATTGGGCCCTCGTGTCGGCGGGCTCATGGAGCGACCGCTGGGACTTCAGCGTGGGCTCCATGACCATCACCTCGACGCGCCAGGACGTGCTCGATTTCACGCAGCCGTACTACTACACCCCGGCCCAGATGGCCGTCCACGTCGACACGGGCATCAGCAGCGTGGATGGCCTGGCCGGCAAGACCATCTGCATGGGCGAGGGCACGACGTACCTGGAGTGGATGAACGGCACGCTCGACTTCGGGACCGAGACGCCGGAAGTCGCCCCGCCGGAGGGTGCGGTCGCCGTGACCCGCACGACGGACCGCGACTGTGCCCAGGAGTGGGGTCTTGGGCGCCAGGATTTCGAGGGCTGGCTGTCGTCGTCCACGACCGTGCAGTCCGCCATCGACGATGGCCTGCCGGTCATCCCCGTCGGTGAGCCGATCTTCTACGAGCCGCTCGCTGTCGCCTTCGACAACACCGTCGAGGATAACGACTCGCTCGTGGCAGCCGTCGATGCCATCGTCGGCGAGATGCACGAGGATGGCACGCTCCGCGAGCTGAGTCTCAAGTGGTACGGGCTGGACCTCACCGAGCCGCCGGAAGAGTAGCCCGGTATCCACGTGCTCGCAGCGGGGTGTCTGACCGCTCCGCTGCGGGCGGGTCCACCAGGGGCCTGACCGGGCAGGACCCGGCAGGAACGTCGGCGGGGGCCACCTAGGGATGTCCGGCACCGCTCCGATCGTCGCCCAGATCGCCGCAGAGGATGGCCGGCGGCGGCTGCGCTTCCGCACGGCCTTCGCCATCACCTGGGCCATCCTCATCGGGGGCTTCTCGCTGTGGCTGGTCTCCATCGATCGCTTCGATGTCGACTTCATCCTCGCGCAGGCTCCCTACATCCTTGCCGGCGCGCCACTGACGGTCTTCATCTCCGTCTTCTCCATCGGCCTGGCCATCGTCTTCGCCCTCGTCGGGGCGATGGGCCGCATCTCCCGGAGCGCACCGATCTATGCGGTCGCCACGCTCTACGTCTCGGCGGTGCGGGGCACCCCGCTCATCTTCCAGATCCTCTTCGTCTACCTGGCCCTGCCGCAGCTCTTCCCGGAGGCCGCACGTGTGCCCGGCATCGTGCTCGGCGTCTTCGCCCTCGCCTTCAACTACGGCGCCTACCTGACCGAGATCTTCCGGGCTGGCATCGAGGCCGTGCCGCCCGGACAGCGGGAAGCGGCCCTGGCGCTGGGCCTGAGCCAGCGGCGCATCATGAGCCGCATCGTCCTGCCGCAGGCCATCCGCATCGTCACGCCGGCCATCGGCAACGAGTTCATCGCCATGATCAAGGACTCGGCGCTGATCTCGTTCATCGGCGTGCAGGAGCTGCTGTGGCGGGCCAAGACCATCGGCACGGCCAACTTCCGGACCCTCGAGACCTTGCTCCTGGCGGCGGGCGTGTACTGGATCCTGACCATGGTGTTCTCCTACTTCCAGGAGCGGCTGGAGCGTCGCATGGCGCGAGGTGATCGCTGATGGTGGCCCTGGGCGAGGTCGTCCTCGAGGCGACGGACATCGAGAAGTACTTCGGCTCCCACCACGTACTGCGGGGGGTCAGCCTGGCCGTGCGCCAGCACGAGACGGTCATGCTCATCGGCCGGTCCGGTTCGGGCAAGACGACGTTCCTGCGCTGCCTGAACTTCCTCGAGGAGCCCACCGTGGGGACGGTGGCCATGGGTGACCTGCGCATCGAGGCCGATCCACTCCAGCGAGCCGGGCGAAGCCGCTCCCGGGACATCCGCCAGCTCCGCCAGCAGACCGGCATGGTCTTCCAGGAGTTCAACCTCTTCCCGCACATGAGCGTGCTCGACAACTGCATCGAGGCGCCAGTGAACGTGAAGGGTGTACCCAGGAGCGAGGCCATCGCCAACGCCGAGCGCTACCTCGAGAAGGTGCAGCTGCTGGACAAGCGCAACGAGTATCCGGCGCGGATGTCCGGGGGCGAGAAGCAGCGTGCCGCCATCGCCCGAGCACTGTGCATGGAGCCCCAGGTGCTCTTCTTCGATGAGCCCACCAGCGCGCTCGATCCCGAACTCATCGGCGAGGTCATCGTGGTCATGGAGCAGCTGGCGCACGAGGGCGCCACCATGATCGTGGTCTCCCATGAGATGGCCTTCGCGCGGGAGGCCGCCGATCGCGTCCTCTACCTGGAGGGCGGCGTGGTGGTCGAGGAGGGGCCCCCGGAGCAGGTGCTCGACGAGCCCAGGGAGGAGGCCACCAAGCAGTTCCTGCGGCGCTTCCTCAGCGAGGGCGCGAGGGCGCCAACGGTCGATGAACCGTACCCGGTGGACCCGTTCGTGGGCCGCTCCGGCGGTGGCGGCAGCAGGCACGGCCACGGCGGCGGGGGATAGCCGGCCCGCGTGGAGGGTCAGGCACCTGGGAAGCCGCCCGGTGGGAGGTCGTCCGCCTGGGCAGGCTCAGGCCTTGCCCGGGGCGTGGCGTTCCTGCCAGTCACGTATCCGACCGGTTTGACAGCCGACCGACCCGCGTTGGAACGGCCACGCCAATGGCTGACCCCCTCGGGCGATCCACGTTCGTGCCAGTGCAGCAGGCAGCACGTCCATGCCCGGACGGTCCGTTATGTGACTGCCACGCAAGATGTGCCTGTCACGCAAGTGCGCGGAGCCGCGCGTGCCCGCGACGGCGCACCGTGCCAGCGCACCATGTCACCGCTGCCCCTGCGGAGCGGTCTATATCTCCCCCAGGTAGGAGCGACGCACGTCCTCGTTGGCAGCCAGCCCGGCAGCCGAGTCGGCCAGGATGATGCGACCCGTCTGGAGCACATACCCACGGTCTGCGATCGCCAGGGCCTGGCTGGCGTTCTGCTCCACGAGCAGGATGGCGGTCCCCTCGCGGTGGATCTGCTGGATCGGTCTCGAAGATGAGCTCCACCAGGTTCGGGGCCAGGCCCATGGAGGGCTCGTCAAGGAGCAGGATGCGCGGCTTGGCCATCAGGGCGCGACCCATGGCCAGCATCTGCTGCTCGCCACCCGACAGCGTGCCGGCGATCTGCCCGGCACGTTCCTTGAGCCTCGGGAACATGCTGTAGGCGCGCTCGATGCCGGCCTCCACGGCCGCCTTGTCGCTGACCGAATAGGCTCCCATGCGCAGGTTCTCTTCGATGGTCAGCCGGGCAAAGACGCGCCGGCCTTCGGGGACCTGGACGACGCCGAGGGTGACGACGTCATGGGCCGCCACCGTGGTGAGGTCGGTGCCGTCGAAGAGCAGCCGCCCGCTGCGCGGCCGGATCAGCCCGCTGATGGTGTTCAGGGTGGTGGACTTGCCGGCGCCGTTGGCCCCGATGAGCGTGACGATCTCGCCGTCATCGACGGTCAGGGAGATGCCCCGCACGGCGTGGATGTTGCCGTAGTAGGTGTTCAGGTCGGTGACTTCGAGCAGGGCCATGGTCAAGCCTCAACGTCCGGCTTCGAGGCCGGCCCGTGCGCAGCTGGCTTTGCCGAGGCTCCGTCCGCTGCCTCGCCGCCCACCGCTTCTGCTCCTCCCGCCGCCTCCTCGTCAGCAGCGCGCTCTGCGGTACCCTTGCCCAGGTAGGCCTCGATGACACGCTGGTCGCGCTGGATCTGGGCAGGCGTGCCCTCGGCGATGCGCTGGCCGTAGTCGAGCACGGTGATGCGCTCGGAGATGCCCATCACCACGCGCATCTCGTGCTCGATGAGCAGGATGGTGATGCCCCGTTCGTCACGCAGGCGGCGGATCAGCGCCGTCGTCTCGGCGGTCTCGGCGGGGTTCATGCCCGGCGGTCGGCTCGTCGAGCAGCAGCAGGCGTGGTCTGGTCGCCAGGGCACGCGCGATCTCGAGGCGGCGCTGGTCGCCGTAGGGCAGGCTGGACGCCTGAACCTCGCCCTTGCCCCCCAGGCCGACGAAGTCGAGCAGCTCCAGGGCCTCGGCCTCGGCCGCCCGCTCTTCCTCGCGCTGGCCGCGCGTGCGCAGGATGGCCCGGACCCAGCCGGTCACGAAGTGCTGGTGCGCGCCGACGAGCACATTCTCGAGGGCGGTCATGCCCTTGAAGAGCCGGATGTTCTGGTACGTGCGCGAGAGACCCAGGTGGGCGATGCGGTCCGGACGCAGCTGGTGGATGGGATGACCGTCCAGGACGATGCTGCCCTCGTCGATCTGGTAGAAGCCGGCGATGCAGTTGAAGAACGTCGTCTTGCCGGCGCCGTTGGGCCCGATGACGCTGACGATGGCGCCCTCGTCCAGGTTGAAGTCGAGCGCGTTGACGGCCAGCAGGCCGCCGAACCGCTTGGTCGCGTTGGCGATCTCCAGCAGCGCCATGGCCTACGAGGCCTCCGTGGTGGCGTCCAGGGGCAGGGCCGCGGTGGCTGGTTCGCGCGCCGTGCATCTCGCGACGTCCGATCCGCGACGGCCACAGGCCCTCGGGCCGGAAGCGCATCATCACCATGAGCACGATGCCGTAGAACAGGAAGCGGTACTCGGAGAACTCGCGGAACAGCTCCGGCAGCCCGATGAGCACGATGGCACCGAGGACGACGCCGGGGATGCTGCCCATGCCGCCGACGATGACGATGGCGGCCACGTTGATGGAGACCAGGATGTTGATGCTGCTGGGGAAGACGGCCCCGATGAGGCCCGCGAAGATGGCGCCGCCGAGCCCGGCGAAGGCGGCGCCCAGCATGTAGGCCAGCACCTTGGTCTGGACCAGGTTCACGCCCAGCGCCTCGGCGACGTCCTCATCCTCACGGATGGCCAGCCAGGCCCGACCCAGCCGGGAGCCTCGCAGCCGCCAGGCCACGAAGGCGACGATGGCCGCACAGGCCAGGGCGATGTAGTAGATCTGGACCGGCCCGTTCAGGAAGTCCGTGACCGCCGTGGCGATGGGCGGCGGGATGTTGAGGATGCCCTGCGGCCCACCGAGCCAGGGTTTGAGCAGGTCGGACTTGACCAGGATGGCGATGATCTCACCGAACCCAAGGGTGGCGATGGCCAGGTAGTCACCGCGGATACCCAGGATGGGCAGGCCCAGGAAGACACCGAAGGCCATGGCCGCGAGGATGGCGAAGGGCACGGCGAACCAGAAGGACAGGTCGGCGATGCCGAATCGGCCCCGTGGATGTCAGCAGGGCGACGGTGTAGGCGCCCGACCGCGAAGAAGGCCACGAAGCCCAGGTCGAGCAGACCGGCCAGGCCCAGCGTGATGTTGAGGCCGAGGCCCATGAGGATGTAGAGCGCGATCAGCGCCACCGCCTGGGCCACGAAGGAACCCATGCCCAGGGGCAGCCACAGGATGAACAGCAGGAGCACGCCCGACAGCGGGATGGCCGCCCGCTGCCGCTGCTGCTGCGGCATGCGACGGACGCGTTCCCGGATGCGGAGGGTCTCCCAGGTGAGGTAGGCGACCGTGGTCACGGCGATGGTGATCGAGTGCGCCGGTCGGTGTCAGGCCTTCGGACGCGAACAGCGTCCGTGCCCACTCTGACAGCGGACCGGTGAGCATCGGCTGGCGCAGCAGCCCCGCGAACAGCCCCAGGGCCACGACGGCCATGAGGTTGGCGATGATGAGATTCCGCGCCAGGCGCGGGAGCAGGGCCAGGATGGCCGCCCGCCACACCCAGGTCAGTGCCGGCCAGCGCCGGGATCCAGAAGCCGTTGACGACCGGGTCGCTGCCGAAGGTCAGGACCTCGAACAGCTCGGGGGAGGCGTTGGGCAGGAAGGAGCGCAGGTTGACGACCGTGCTCAGGAGGATGAACCCGGTCAGGAAGGCCCCGCCGATGAGCCCGCCAGCCCACCACCGACGATGCCCGGCAGCGTGCCGGCCGGCGCCCGCTGCGTGGCCACGCAGCCGCCGATCAGGCCGGTGAGCGCCAGTGACATCTGGCCGAGCGAGACGACGTCCTTGACCAGTGGCCGCCCTGCCGAAGACGGGCACGATGCCGACCACGCAGAGGTAGATGGCCACGGCGCCCGCGATGAGCCCGACGCTGATGGACACCGCGCCAGGCATCGAGGCGGCTGGTCGTGCGGGGCGGCGGCATCGACCGCGGTCATGCGCGTGCCTTCGAGAGTCGCTCGCCCAGGATGCCCTGGGGTCGGAAGATGAGCACGAGGACGAGCAGCGTGAAGGCGATGACGTCCTTGAGCTGGTTCGGCGAGGGCACACCCAGCGCCTTCGAGGAAGAGGATGGGTCCGACCGATTCGACCTCGCCCAGGAACATGCCGCCGAGCATGGCGCCCGGGATGTTGCCGATGCCGCCCAGCACGGCCGCGGTGAAGGCCTTGATGCCGGGGATGAAGCCGCTGAAGAAGTTGACCTGGATGAAGATGAGGCCGAAGAGCACGCCCGGCAGCACCGGCCATGGCGGCGCCGATGGCGAAGGTCATGACGATGGCGCGGTCCACGTTGATGCCCATGAGCGCCGCCGTGGGAGCGTCCTCCGAGACGGCGCGGATGGCCGTGCCCAGCTTGGAGCGCATCGCGAAGACGTACAGGCCCACCATCATCAGCAGCGCGGAACCCACGACCACGACGTCCAGCCACTTCAGGCGCAGCGCACTCGGCGATGGGCAGCGTCCACCGGCTCCGAGAGGATGGTCGGGACGGATAGGCGAAGACGCCGACTCCGACGATGCCCTCGCACGCGTGTACTGCAGGAAGAACGAGGCGCCGATGGCCGCGATGAGCAGCACCAGGCGCGGCGAAGCCGCGCAGCGGTCGGTAGGCGATGCGCTCGATGAGCACGGCCACGACGACGGCCACGAGTGGCGGCCACGAGCATCATCAGCGCGATGGAGATGATCGAGGCGATCGGGCTGGCGTTCAGGAACCCGATGTTGTTCAGGAAGGTGGCCGTGAAGTAGCCGGCGAAGGCGCCGATCATGAAGACGTCGCCGTGGGCGAAGTTGATCATGCGCAGGATGCCGTAGACCATCGTGTAGCCCAGGGCGATGAGCGCGTACACGCCGCCGAGCGAGGCGCCGTCGACGAGCAGGTCGACCCAGGTGTCGACGGAGTACTTGCCCGCGGACAGGGTCAGGTATGAGCCGACGACGATGACCAGGACGACCACGATCCGGAACGTCCACAGGAACGCGGCGATGGCAGCGTCGAGCGCCCGTTCGGTGACCTTCGTGCTTGCGGCTGCGCCGAAGTCCCTCGGCGCGGGCGGTGGTCGGTCTCGGCTCGCCGTCTCCCTCCCTGCAGGCGACTCGGGACTGGCGAGCGAGCCGGGCGGAGGACCGCCCGGCTCGCTGCTTCATGCCTGTGCGATCGTCAGGAGCGTCGTGCTCAGGGCCAGATCGGGCGCTGCCGGCGGCCAGCTGCCGTC
Source organism: uncultured Chloroflexia bacterium (assembly GCA_963697275.1). Taxonomy (GTDB): domain Bacteria; phylum Chloroflexota; class Limnocylindria; order Limnocylindrales; family CSP1-4; genus JAFMJV01. Next base: position 252,735 of record CAVONF010000005.1, read on the forward strand.
GATCTCCGCCTGGCCGAGCTGGTACACCGCGATGAGCGGTGCACCGCAGTCGCCGAACTGCGCTGCAGGACAGGACGCCGGTCACGCCCTGGTAGTCGGTGGTCGCGTAGATGGCGTCGCGGAGGGCGCCCTTGGGCACGTAGAGCGGTGCCGTCCTCGCCCTCGACCGCGACCTGTCTCGATGGCGTTGAGGAGGATGTTGGTGGCGTCATAGCCGTGGGCGTGGAACGCCTGCGGCGGCTTGATGCCGAACTTGGCCTCGTACTTGGCCAGCAGGTCGGCGTAGCCTGCCTGGAAGGCGCTGAAGTTGGGGCTGGACAGGTACATGTCCATGGCTGCGGCAGGGCCGGCAGCCTTGACGAAGTCCGCGGAGAACATGCCGTCCGAGCCGATGAGCACGACGTTCTCGAGGCCGGCGACTTCCTTGCTCTGGGCGGTCATGAAGCCACCCTCGGCGGTGAAGATGGGGTAGTAGATGACCTCGGGGCCGGCCGCCGCGACCGCCGTCAGCACCGGCTTCATGTCCGTCTGGCCCTTCTGGACGGCCTCCTGGACGACGATCTTCGCCACCCAGGGCGGCGAACTCGTCCGCGAAGACCTGCTACGAGCGCCTCGCCGTAGGCCGAGCCGTCATGGATGGTGGCGGCCTTGGTCAGCCCCAGCTCGTTGTACACGAACTCGGCGACGGCCTTGCCCTGGAAGGCATCGCTGTGGGCGGTGCGCAGGTAGCCGGCGTACTCGGGCCGCGATCGGGTGCGGTCAGCGCCGGGCGGGTGTTGGATGGCGAGATGGTGGTCAGGCCCGCGTTCGTGAGCGTGGCGATGCCGCCGACGGTCTCGTCCGAGCAGGCCGAGCCGATGAGGCCCACGAGCGGTCGGGTTGGAGGCCAGCTTCTGGGCCGCCGTGGCGCCGCCCTCGGGCGTGCACAGGGCGTCCTCGGTGATGATCTCGATGGGATGACCCTTGATCTCGTTGTCGCGGTCATCGGCCGCGATCGAACATCGAGTTGATCCAGTCCTGGCCGAGCGAGGCGTCCGGCGCCGGACAGCACACCCCAGCCGGCGATGACGACGGGCTCACCCGCCGGGATGGTCGACCACGCCGAGCGGGTCCTCGGGTGCCTGTGCGACAACGGGCGCCGCGACCGCGACGGCCAGCAGGCCTGGCGGCAGCGAGGACGCCAAGGCTCTTCTTCATCATGGGTACTGGTACTCCTCCTTCTGGTCTGCCGTGCCTGTCGAGCGACGGTCAGTCGGTAGCCACTCCGTACGGGCGCTCGTCTCGAGTGGACGACTGCTGGCTACCCGCCACCAGGCACTGCGGCCGGCGGCCCTGCGACATGTCCATTCCCGAACGAGCGGACCGCACGGATCCGTGGCCGCTCAAGCGTGGCGACATGATAGACCGCCCTGCCGGGCGTGCAAGGTGACACTGTGGCTGCGGCTCGGTTACGTGCTGAGCGTGCCAGACGCGGGCGGCCAGCCTCTGCCCGTGCGTGCTGTTGACCGGATGCACCACCCGGGCCCGGTCCACGGCACACGCGCAGCCCTGAATCCGAAACGGTCGGAGTCGATCGACTCCGACCGTTCCTGATGTGATGCCACCGGCCGCGAGGGCCGGTGGGAGTCCTAGGCGGCCGGCGACTCCGCGGCCGCGGCCGGCGACTCGGCCGGAGCCTCCGTGGCCTCGTCGTTGTTGTTACAGGCGACGACGGCGAAGGCGAAGAGGAGTGCTGCGAACAACCCGGCGATGCTCTTGAGTTTCATGGGTCTTGATCCCTCCTTGACGGATCCACGGCTGCGACGGCGCGTACGCCGGCGATAGATGAGGGCTCGGCCCGATGTCCGGCTCTCGCGGCTGCGGGAGCACTCCCTCGGCTCGATGCCCGATGTGGTGTCACCCAACCATGGGGGCACGCTCACGGCAGACGCACCGTGAAGTATGATAGCTCTGCGCGTTCTGGATGCAAGATGCCCCGAGCGCCCCTGGCGTGTGCGGACAGTGGCCCCTCGTGGTGGCCCTGGAACACCCGGTGCGGCGCGCTCGAGGACCGTCACAGCCTTCGCGGCCACATGGCGACTTCTATCCAGGCGCGGCCAGTCGCGATCAGACGCCCGCTGACTGTACAGACCGGGTTGTCACATGGAGACCGACACATCAGCAACGACCGGACCCGATACCCGCGATGCGCGATGGGCACTGCCCGTGGACGCGACCTTCGCCTTGAGTGTCCAACCACGCTGAGCCGCACCTCGCGGCTCGCCACACACAGGAGTCCTGCGTGAGCAAGAACGTCGCCGTCTTCGTGGACGTCGCGAACATCTTCTATGCGGCCAAGGCCGCTGGCGTCGACATCGACTACGTCACCCTCTTGAAGTCGGCCACTGCGGGTCGCGATTTCGTGCGCGCCTACGCCTACACCGGTCTCGATCCGGAGAACGAGAACCAGCGTCAGTTCCACGGCTTCCTCGCCCGTAGCGGCTACAAGGTCGTCAGCAAGGACATCCGCAAGTACGGCGACGGCCGCATCAAGGCCAACCTGGACATCGAGCTGGTCGTGGACATGATGCGCATGGCGGACAAGCTCGACATCGCCGTCGTGGTTTCCGGAGACGGCGATTTCGCACCGGCCATCTACGCCGTGCAGCAGCAGGGCGTGCGGGTCGAGGTCATCAGTTTCCGCGGCAACACCAGCAGTGACCTGATCGATGCCGCGGATGTCTTCATCGACATCGCCTCCGTGGCCAAGGTGGAGAAGGGCGTCCGCAGCGGTCGCCGCGTGGCGGCCGAGGGCGACCTCTCGATGACCGAAGTCCCGGACAAGGAATCCGGCGTCGTGCCGCGCCGCCGTCGCCGTGACACCGAGGAGAAGCCGGAGCGCGCGGAGAGGCCATCGCGCCGACGGGGTAGCCGCGATGTGGCTACCCGCGCACCGGAAGCTCCCACGGTCGAGGCCGAGCCAGCGTTCGTGGCCGGACTGGTTGCCCTGCCTGGCGAGAGACTGTCCGGCCGGGTCGCGCCCGTGGAGTTGCCGCTCGAGGCACCCGACGAGGGTGTACCTGGCGATGCCGTGGCGACGACAGCTACGCCCGATGAGGCATCCGCGGAGGAGGGTCGTCGCCGTCGCCGGCGACGTGGTGGCCGCGGCCGCGGCCGTGGGACCCGCGACACCGAGGTGACCCAGACGCCACCCCTGGATGCGGATGCCGACATGTCGGCATACCCGGACGAGGTGCCCATCCTGCCGCAGCACTCGAGCTTCGGTTCGGTCTGGGACAGCCAGATCGGGGTCGCCCCAGCCGGGCGTCCCGTCAGTGGCCCGGGCCCGAGCCAGGACGAGGTCTTCGAAGAGGATCTCGAGGCCGAGCCCGACGTGCCCGAGTACCTCATCGCTGAGAAGCGCCAACAGGATCGTCGTCGTGGTGGACGCGGCGGCCGCAGTGGCGGCTACCGCTCGGCCATCGACCGGGAACGCTACGGGGTCGGCTCCCGCTCCGGATACCAGCGCGGCCCCGGCCGTGCCGGCCCCAGGAGCTCCCGGCCCAGCAGCCCCGGACGAGCTTCGGTGCATGCCATGGAACCCATCGAGCAGACGCCCGGCGGTGACCCCTGGAGTGAGGTGCCGCCTGAGGTCCAGGAGCTGCTTCGGGCGGAGCTGGCTCGACGTCAGGGCAGCAGCGGCAGGCCTGCCGGCGGGGGCGACAGCCCCGCCAAGGCCAGCAGCACCGAGCCGGCCGCTGCCGTCGCGCCGGAGGCTCCGGCCGAGGAGGCCAAGCCCAAGCGCACGACGCGCCGGCGCAGCCCCGCCAAGGCCAGCAGCGCCGAGGCGGCAGCTGCCGTCGCGCCGGAGGCGGCCGAGGCTCCGGCCGAGGAGGCCAAGCCCAAGCGCACGACGCGCCGGCGCAGCCCCGCCAAGGCCAGCAGCGCCGAGCCGGCCACTACCGTCGCGCCGAAGGCTCTGGCCGCCGGAGGCTCCGGCCGAGGAGGCCAAGCCCAAGCGCACGACGCGCCGGCGCAGCCCCGCCAAGGCCAGCAGCGCCGAGGAGGCCTAGGTCGTTGGCCTCCGGCAGCACCGCGGCGGCGGTGACGCATGGGGGTCTGTTCGTGACACGCGGTCACCACGCGGCCAGCAGCGCTGTCGCTCGTGCCATCCGCAGCGAGCACCCGCCGCACGCCCTCCTCATCGTGGGCCCGCGTGGTGTGGGCAAGACGACGCTGGCTCTGGATCTGGCGGCCGGGCTGCTTTGCCTCGACGACGATCCGGGAGCGCGTCCCTGTCGCGATTGCACGGCCTGTCGCAAGGTCGTGGCCGGCAATCACCCCGACCTCCACCTCCTCCGACCCGAGGGTGCGGGTGAACAGATCCGCATCGGCCAGGTGCAGCAGCTCAGCTCGGAGCTGGCCCTCACGGCCATGGAGGGTCGGTTCCGGGTCGCGGTCATCAGCGCTGCCCATCGTCTCAACCCGGACGCGCAGAACGCACTGCTCAAGACGCTCGAGGAACCTGGCCCGGCGACGTGCCTGGTGCTCTGTGCCGATGACGCCGCGCCACTGTTGCCCACCGTGCTCTCGCGAGCCGCGCGCCTGCGCATGGCACCGCTGCCCATCGAGACCCTCACCGAGCTGCTCGTAGCCGAGGGCCACGCCGATCCGGCACCCGCCCGTGCGCTGGCCATCGCCGCCGGCGGACGGCCCGGCCTGGCCATCACCCTCGCGACGGCAACCGCAGACGCCGCTGGCCCGGGCGCGCATCGGCTCGTGTCCTGCTCGATCGCTCGTCAGCGCCGACCGGCGCACCCGTCTCTCGGCAGCCGGGGACCTCATCGCCGACGCCGTCGTCCTCGATGCCGGCATGCGCGGGGAGGTGCCGTCCTCCGGGGCGCGCCTCCAGCCGCTCGAGCGGCGCCGCGCCGTCCAGCTCATCATCGAGGTCTGGCGGGACCTGGGTCGCGATCTCGCCGTCGCCACACTGGCCGGCCGCGGTGCCGTCCGTGACCTCGACCAGCTCGACGAGCTGATCGAGACGGGTGCCCGCGTCGACACGGTGGCGCTGCACGCGTTTCCTCGACCGACTTGACCGCCTCATGCTTGCCGTGGAGGGCTACGCCAGTCCGGAGTTGACTTCGACCTCCTGCTGCTGGCATGGCCGCGTCGCAGTCGATCGGGCGCTGCCCGGCGCGTGCGTGAGTGCCCCGACGGATGGCTACGAGACGTCTGGTCGCCTTCGTCCACGGCTTCGTCCAGGGCGTGGGATACCGCTGGTTCGTCCAACGGGAGGCTTCGCACCTGCGACTCGATGGCTGGGTCGCGAATCGCTCGATGGCAGCGTCGAGGTCGTCGCCGAAGGGCGCGGAGGAGCGTCTCGAGCGCCTGGTCGTCCGCCCTCTGGGAAGGGCCGCCGCGGCCGACGTCAGCAGCGTCGAGGTCCACCATGAACCGGCCCGAGGCAACCTTCTGGGCTTCGCTCATCCGCAGCGGAGCGCATCGCGGCGACTGAGTGCCGGCCGGTCCGGTGGTGACCGGGACGCTTCGCTCGACGCGGCCCCCGCTGCTATCGTGACGCCGATGGATTTCCGCATCGCCCGGTCCGGCACGCGACCGCTACGGCTTCGAGGAGCATCTCTTCTCCACGGACGGTGAGGCCATCGTCATCGAACCGAGCACGCGCCATGGCCCTCGCGGAGCGGTTCGTGAGCGAGTGACGCGATCGCGCCCGAGCCGCCTCGGAGATCGCCGCCATCGGACTCATCCACGAGCTCGGGCATCGTGCCGTGGCCGTGGAGCGGCGCGGCGATCCTCGCGCTGGCGGGCCCATGGCGCGCGGTCTGTCGGCGCTCGATAGCCGGCTCGGCTGCGAACGCGTCGACAGGCGGCCTGGCCACCTTCGAGACCGCGTTCCCTGCGCTGCCCGGTCTACCACGAGGAGCTCTCGCGTGGCGGAATGGCTGGCCCGGCGACAAGGGCCCGTTCCTGGCCGGGAGGCAGCCCTCGAGGAACTCGTCCTCACCCGCCTCGGTGCTCGCAACCCGGCTGCGGCCGCGTATCGTGAGCTGACCGACGACTCGTACCCTGTCACAGCCGCCGCAACAGCGCCTCATCGAGGGTCTTGGCGGCGATGACCTTGAGCCCGACGAACCCGAGCGTGACCGCAAGGCCCCCGCTCGCACCCTCATGGTCCGCCTGCGCGAGCCCATCCTGGCGGCGCCGCATTCCCTGGCCGCCCAGCTGCGCTGGATCCGCCTCCACTGGGCGGGCTGGCTCGATGATGCCGACCTGCTCCACATCGACCGCCAGCTGGGCCTGCTCGACGAGATCGAGCGGGCCGCCTGGCTGCGCGCCCGGCGCGCCCCGGGGAGCGGAGACCATGCCGATGCGGCGGCACTGGCGGGCTTCGGCGGTCTCGACGAGGAGCCGGAGGCCTTCAGCCAGGACCGCGACTGGATGGCCGAGCTCGTGCTCGTCGCCAAGTCCACCTACGTCTGGTTGGCGCAGCTGTCGCGCACCTACCAGCGCGAGATCTCGCGCCTCGACCAGATCCCCGACGAGGAGCTCGACGAGCTGCGCTCGCGGGGCTTCACCGGCCTCTGGCTCATCGGGCTCTGGGAGCGCAGCGCCGCCTCGCGGCGCATCAAGCAGATGCGCGGCAACCCCGATGCCATGGCTTCCGCCTACTCGGTCGCCGACTACCGCATCGCCGATGAGCTGGGTGGCGACGACGCCTGGCGCGAACCTGCGCGACCGCGCCGCCGCCCGCGGCATCCGCCTGGCTGCCGACATGGTGCCCAACCACATGGGCATCGATTCGCGCTGGGTGGTCGAGCACCCGGAGCGCTTCATCTCCTCTCCCTACCCACCCTTCGAGGCCTACACCTTCAGTGGCGAGGACCTGTCGCCCGATGAGCCGCGTGGTCATCCAGCTCGAGGACCACTACTGGGATCTCCTCCGACGCCGCGGTCGTCTTCAAGCGCATCGACCAGGGCAGCGGCGAGACGCGCTACATCTACCACGGCAACGACGGCACCAGCTTCCCCTGGAACGACACGGCGCAGCTGGACTACCTGCAGGCCGACGTGCGCGAAGCCGTCATCGGCCAGATCCTCGAGGTCGCGCGCCGCTTCTCCGTCATCCGCTTCGACGCCGCCATGGTGCTGGCCCGCCGCCACATCCAGCGGCTCTGGTATCCGCTGCCCGGCCACGAGGCCGGCATCCCCTCGCGCTCGACGGCGGCGCTGCCTGCCGCATGAGCTGCGCCGCCGCATGCCCGTCGAGTTCTGGCGCGAGGTCGTCGACCGGGTGGCCGCAGAGGTGCCGGACACGCTGCTCCTGGCCGAGGCCTTCTGGCTCATGGAAGGCTACTTCGTGCGCACGCTGGGCATGCACCGCGTCTACAACAGCGCCTTCATGCACATGCTGCGCGACGAGAAGAACGCCGAGTACCAGCAGGTCATCCGCGAGACCGTGTCCTTCGATGCGCGCATCCTTGGTCGCTACGTCAACTTCATGAACAATCCCGACGAGCGCTCGGCCATCGACCAGTTCGGTAGCCATGACAAGTATTTCGGTGTCGCGACGATGCTGGCCACGCTGCCGGGCCTGCCCATGTTCGGACATGGCCAGGTGGAGGGCTTCAGCGAGCAGTACGGCATGGAGTTCCGCCGCCCGCAGCGGGACGAGCGGCCCAACGAGGGCCTCGTCGACCGCCATCGCCGCGAGATCTTCCCGCTCCTGCGCCAGCGCTGGCGCTTCGCCGGCTCGAGCGGCTTCCGTCAGCTCAGCGCCGTCGACGGATCCGGCGAGGTGCCCGACGTGTTCGCCTACGCCAACCGCGCCGAGCATGGACCGGCCGACGCCGGCGAGCGTCGCTCGCTGGTCGTCTACCTCAACCGCTATCCGCGTGCCCACGTTCGCGTGCCCGGCGTGGCCGAGGCGCTCGGCCTCGGGAACGACCCGGACGGCTTCCTCATCCTGCATGACCAGCGCAGCGGCCTGCGACTACCTGCGCCAGATGCGCGACCTCCGGGAGCACGGCCTGGAGCTGTCGCTCGATGGCTACGCCTGCCACGTCTTCCTCGGCTTCGAGGAGGTCTCCGACGCTGACGGCGCCGGCTGGGCCGAGCTCGCCTTCCGCATCGGGCTGGGAGGCGTGGCCGACGCCCGGCTGGCCCTGCGCCGCCTGCGCGACGAGCCCGTGCGCGAGGCCATCGCGGCCATCTTCGCGACCCGCGCGGTGCAGGAGGCGTTCCTGCCCGAGCCGGCCAGCGATGCCGACACGCAGCATGGAGCCGACGCTGCGCGCGCCGGCTTGTCCGGGGCCATCGACCGCCTCGTGGCCGTGACCGGCTGTGGCGGCGACACCGTGAGCATCGCCTTCGACCTGTCGCAGCGGATCGGACGGGCCCGTGCTGTGCGCCCCCGACTGCTCGCACAGGCGGTGGCTGGCTGGGCCATCTTCGACGCCGTCGCCCAGCTGGCCTGTGAGGCTGACGTCACCAAGACGGTGCTGGCGTTCGACGAATGGGACGCCGCCGCCGCCGTCAGCGACCTGGCAAGGCGCGCCGGCAGCGCCGATGCGCAGGCCTGGCGGGTCGTCGAGCTGACCCGCGCGCTGCTGACCCTGGCGCCCGGCGTGCTCGCGGAGATGGCTGCGGGCGATGGACTGCCGGGCGCCTGGTTCGCGTCGCCGGCCGTCCGCCTGGCCAGCGGCTGGAACGAATGGCAGGGTGCCACCTATCTCCGCCAGGAGGCCTGGGACGAGCTCATCGACGCGCTGGCGGCGCGGGACCTCCTGCTCGACCTGGATGGTGCCGAGGTCGCAGCCACCGAGCTGAAGCGCCGTGCCGCTGCGGCCGGCTATCGACTGGATGGGGAGGGGCGCGAGGCGGACCCGGTGCAGCCCGAAGCGTGAGCAGCGATCGCCTCGGCGATCTGGTCGCGGACATCGTCACCTGCGAGCGCTGCCCGCGACTCGTCGCCTGGCGCGAGCAGGTGGCGCGCACCAGGGTCGCCCGGCACCGTGATGCGGTGTACTGGGGCCGGCCCGTGCCCGGCTTCGGGGATCCCGATGCGCGCCTGCTGCTGGTCGGCCTGGCTCCGGCCGCACACGGCGGCAACCGCACCGGTCGTGTCTTCACGCGGCGACAACCCGGGTGGCTCCGGCGAGCTGCTCTTCGAGGCGCTGCACCGCGCCGGCTACTCGCCGCGGCCTCGCTCGCTGCGGACCTGGAGACGGCCTCGTGCTGCCGGACGCCTACATCGCGGCCGTCAACCGCTGTGCGCCCCCGGCCAACAAGCCCACCACGCAGGAGCGCGACGCCTGCCTGCCCTTCCTCGTTCGGGAGCTGCGATCGCTGGCATCGGTGCGCGTCATCCTGGCGCTGGGCGGCTATGCCTGGGACGCGATCCTCCGGGTGCTCGCGGGCGAGGGTCATCAGGTCTCGCCCAGGCCCCGCTTCGGACACGCTGCCGAGGCGCGGGTCGGGCCCTACACGCTCCTGGGCTGCTATCACCCCAGCCAGCAGAACACCTTCACTGGCCGGCTCACGATGACGATGCTGGACCGGGTGCTGGAGCGTGCTGAAGGACTCGGCGACGACACCGGCGGCTGATGCTGCGCGCTGCGACCGCGGCGGCCCTCCGTGCCTCGGGCCCGGCCAGTCTCAGTGCCGTGGATCTATCGGTATGTTCGGTGGTGTATATTCGATCGCAGGTCGATGAAGGGGGAGGGTGCGTGTGCTCTCTGGGGGGCTCGGCCAGAGCCTCAGCAAAGGAGAGCACTGGTGGGATCACGAAACGGAGTGTCGATGTTCGGCGCGGCCGCCCTGGTGGCCGCGCTCGCCGTTCCGGCTGCCGCCCAGGGCACCCTTGGTGGAGGTGCTGGCCGAGGGGCTGAACGCACCACGAGGGTTGGCTGTCGCGGCGGACGGCAGCATCTATGTCGCGGAGGCGGGCACGGGTGGTGACGACCTGCACGGGCGAGGGCGGCGCGCAGGTCTGCGAGGGCCTGACCGGGGCCATCAGCCGCATCGCCGACGGCTCGGCCGCTCCGGTCGTGACCGGGTTGCCCTCGGTCTCCCTGAGCGGTGGCGCAGAAGTAGTGGGTCCGTCGGACGTCGCCTTCATCGATGACGTCAGCTTCTTCGTGACCCTCAACCTCGGCGGCGATCCCGCGGAGCGCGCGGGCATGCCCGAGGAGCAGCAGTCCGCCGGATGGCTGCTCAAGGCCTCGACGGACGGTACCTCGGAGCCCTTCTCGGACGTCGCCGCCTTCGAGTCGAGCGACAACCCGGAGCCGACCATGGTCGATTCCAACCCCTACTCGGTCGCGGTCGTGGACGGTGGCGCTGTCGTCGCCGACGCGGGCGGCAACTCGCTGCTCAGGGTGGATGAGGCCGGCGCCGTGTCGCTCATCGCGGCCTTCCCGCCCACGATGCACGAGTTCCCGGCCGAGCTGCTGGCGGCCATGGGCCCGCCTCCCGGCGAGGAGGGTGAGATCGCGGCCGAAGGCGAGGCCGCAGCCGCCGAGGGCGAGGCCGCACCCGAGGGTGAGATGGTCCCGCTCCCGGTCGAGTCCGTCCCGACCTCGGTGGTGGTCGGACCGGATGGTGCGTTCTACATGGGCCAACTGACCGGCGGCCCCTTCCCCGTGGGTGGCGCCTCGGTCTGGCGCGTCGACCCGGCCACCGGTGAAGCCACCCAGTACGCGACCGGGTTCACCAACATCATCGACATCGCCTTCGGCCCGGACGGCACCCTGTACGTGGCTGAGATCGTCCACGAGGGCCTCATGACGGTATTCGCGGGCGGTGGTGCTCCGATCGGTGCGATCCTGGCTGTCCCGCCCGGTGGTGGTGACCCCCAGATCCTCGCCAACGACGAGCGTGTCATGGCCCTCGGCGGCATCACCGTGGGTGATGATGGCGCGATCTACGCGTCGGCCGGCACGCTCATGCCCGGCGGCGGATCGGTGCTCAAGATCACCCCGTAGATTCCACCGTCCCGCGAGACCGCGTCACGACCCGCCCACGGCCGGGCGGGTCGTGTGATCCGTGTCGGCTCCCGAGGGTCTGAGCGAGGCTCAGCCGCCCCCGCTGGCGAGATGGCGGAAGTCGGGCCACAGCGAGAGTCGATGTCCGGTGCGAAGGTCAGCAGCAGCCTGACGAAGATGGTTTAACGAGCTCTTCATCCGGCGTGGCGTAGTACGTGTGCGTGGTCCCTGGACCACGGGGCTCCATCCTCTGCCCCACATCCCCCCAAAGAAGCCTTGGCGATCGCAACGCGGTCGTCCAGGGGTGACAAGGAGCTCACATGAGATCTCGTACTGCTATCTCGGTGTTGGGACCGCCGCCCTGGTGGCCGCCCTCGCGGCGCCCGTAGGTGCTCAAGGGCCGACCATCGAAACGCTCGCCGAGGACCTGGCGGCCCCGAGGGGCATCACCATCGGACCGGATGGTGCGGTGTACGTCGTCGAGGCTGGCGCTGGCGGCGACACTTGCATGGACACCGGCGCCAGCGAGGGCCCGCAGCCCGGCCAGATGTGCTACGGCCCCACCGGTGCCGTGACACGCATCGCTGATGGAACCGTTGAGAAGGTCATCGACGGGCTGATCTCGGCAGGTTCCGGCCCGGAGGTGGGCGGCGTGTCCGACATCTCCTTCATCGACGACCAGACCTTCTACGTCATCGCCAACCTCGGCGGCGACCCCGCATCTCGGGCCGACCTGCCGCCGGAGATGGCCGATCTGGCCGGCCGGCTGCTCCGAGGGAACCTCGACGGCAGCATCGAGACGGTCGCCGACGTGGCTGCCTTCGAGACGGACAACAACCCCAATTCGGCCGACCTGGGCAGCGAGCTCGACTCCAACCCCTACTCGGTGGCGACCATCGACGGTGGCGCCGTCGTCGCCGATGCCGGCGGCAACGACCTGCTCATGGTCGACGACAGCGGTGCGGTCTCACTGGTCGCCGTGTTCCCCTCGCGCCAGTTCGAGTTCCCCAACGAACTGCTCGCAGCCATGGGTGGGGCCCCGGAGGGTGAGGGTCCGCCCCCCGGTGATGAGGCACCCGCCGAGGGTGGCACGACGTCCATTCCCGTCCAGGCCGTGCCCACCTCGGTGGTCGTGGGCCCCGATGGCGCCTACTACGTGGGCCAGCTCACCGGTGGTCCGTTCCCGGTCGGCGGTGCCTCGGTATGGCGTGTCTCGGCCGACGGCGAGGTCACCGAGTACGCCACTGGCTTCACCAACATCATCGATCTCGGCTTCGGGCCGGACGGCACGCTCTACGTGGCCGAGCTCGACCATGCCGGGCTGATGGACTTCTTCGGTGCAGGCAACGCTCCGGTGGGAGCGGTCCTCAGCGTCCCACCGGGCGGCGGGGAGGCCCAGGTGGTGGTCAGCGACGAGCGCGTCATGGCCCCTGGTGGCCTCACGGTCGGAGACGACGGGGCCGTCTACGTCTCGACCGGCACACTCATGCCCGGCGCCGGAGCGGTCGTCAAGATCGACCCCGTAGCGCCTCCGCGCTTCGGCACTACCGGGACGGCTCGCCCAGCCCTGGGCGGGCCGTCCTTCCGATCGGCGGCTGCTCAGGTGCTCTCGACCTCTCCAGCGGATGCGAGGTGGCGGAAGTTCGGCCACAGCGAGAGGTCGATGTGCGGTGCGAAGGTCAATAGCAGCCTGACATCCTCGGCCAGGGAATCGACCAGGTCGGGTGGCTCATCGAGCACGGCCGGCGAGGGCCGCTTGCGGCTGACGTTGACCCGCTTGCCCAGGATCTCCGGGTCCGGCAGCCAGTCGGGCAGGCCCAGGAACTCGAGCGTGCGCCGGTACTCGCCGGCTGGGTCCATGAGGCACTGCTCGAACTGCAGGATGAGCAGCTGCTCCCGGCCGAAGGCCTCGATGTAGGGACGCAGGGCGAAGCCGTAGAAGGAGCGGGCGTAGGCATCCTTGCGGCCGGCCCACAGGTTGAGGCGCTTGCCGCGGAGCTCCTTGCGCTTCTGCCACTGACCCACGCCGGAGCGATAGCGCTCCACCGGGTCGCGCAGCAGGACCAGCAGCTTGGCGTCCGGCGCAAGGGCCTTCATCGTGTCGGAGACGCCGGGGACGCTCATGTAGCGAGGCGTCCACTCGCCGGCCAGTTTGCCCTCCGGTCGCGGGAAGTAGCGGTAGTAGGACTCGCGGTCCTTCTCGAACATCGGCCGCCAGCCCAGGCGGCTGAGCTGGTGGGTCTCCTTCAGTTCCCCGACCACGTCGGGGTGCCGGGCGATGAGCTTCCACCAGCGCGTCGTGCCGGCCTTCTGGACGCCGATGCCGATGTAGTCGGGCGGCCCGATGGTCCAGCCTCGGGGGATCGGCGGCGGCTCCTTGCCGGCTGCCGTGCGGGGTTTGCCGGTGGGCTTCCTGCCGCCCGCCCGTGCGCCGGGTCGGATGAGGCGCCTGAGGCGTCGAGCCAGGCTCATCGAGCGGGTCCGGGCCGACGCTTGGCCATGTCGATCCCTCGGTGTCGGCGGCGGGTTTCCATGGCCCGGAGTGTGCCACGACGCGGGTCGGGCGTGCCGCCCTAGACTGACGCGGTGATGCGACGAGTCCGTTCCGTCCTCGGGTTGTTCGGGCGCTACCCGGACTTCTCACGCCTGTACGCCGCCCTGCTGGTGGGCTTCGCTGCCGACTGGTTCGCCACCGTGGCCCTCGTCGACCTGGTCCTCGACACGACCGACTCCGCGCTCGCGGCGGCGTTCATCCTGGTGCTTCAGTCCGCTCCCTTCCTGCTGGCCACGCCGGTGGCAGGCATGCTGGCTGACCGCCTTGATCGGCGCAAGCTGCTCGTGACCGCCAGCGTCGCGCGCGGCCTGGTCTGCTTCGGCCTGCTCCTGGCGGTGGACGCGGACACCGTCTGGATCGCCTTCGCCGTGGTCGCCCTGCTGTCCCTCTCCGCGGCCTTCTTCGAGCCCACGGTCTCCGCCTCGCTGCCCAACCTGGTCGACCGCGAAGACCTGCCCACGGCCAACGCCCTCCTGGCCGCCGCTTGGGGCACCATGGTCGCAGTGGGTGCTGCCGTGGGCGGCGTCGTGGCGGCGACGGTCGGCCGGGAGGCCACGTTCATGGTCTACCCGGCGCTCTTCTTCCTCTCTGCCGGCCTGACCTGGACCGTTCGCCGCTCGCTGCGTGAGTCGGATATCCCGCCCACGGCCGAGGACGCGCCGCTCGGCCTGCGTGGGCTGCGCTCGACGCTGAGCGTCACCTGGGACCTGGCCCGCAGCGACCGCGCCATCTCCTCGTTGCTGCTCACCAAGGTGACCTTCGGGGTCGCCGTCGGCATCATCGGCATGCTGGCCATCACCAGCGACCAGATCTGGGGTGCCGGAGAGCTCGGTGTCGGGCTGCTCTTCGCGGCTCGTGGTCTGGGCGCCCTCGTGGGACCCTTCGCCGCAAGACGCTTCGCCACCGATGACCGCGCCCGCATCCTCCACGGCATCGGCATCGCCTTGCTGGTCTTCTTCGGCGGCTATGCGCTGCTGCCGCTGTCGCCAGGGATCGTCGTGGCCGCGTTCTTCGTGTTCGTGGGCCATCTCGGCGGCGGGGCACAGTGGACCCTCTCCACCTTCGGGCTGCAGCGAGCCTCTCCGGATCGCATCCGTGGCCGGGTGCTCTCGGTCGACTTCGGCATGGCGCTGGCGGCCTCGTCCCTGTCCACGCTGCTGGCGGGCTGGCTGGCCGGCGTCATCGGGCCATTGCCAACGCTGTACGTGATGCTCTCCCTGCTGGGCCTGAGCGGTGGCATCTGGTACCTGTGGACGCGGCCGATCCGCTCTCGACCGGCCACGCTCGAAGCGACCCCCCAGTCCGTCGAGGTGGCCGGATGAGGCGCCGTCCGCGGTGCTGCCAGTGCTAGCCGGGCAGATCGCGCCGCTCGAAGGCCAGCACGGCGGCTGCCGACGGCACCGTGGTGAGGGCCACCAGGATGACGATGGAGCCCCAGTCGGCACCGTTGGCCAGAGGATCCGAGCCGTTGTAGTGGTACCACGGTGAGAGGCGGCTGAGGGCCTCGAGCGACCCTGCCAGTGGCAGGAACGAGGCCACGATGTAGACCACGAACGCGACCGCTGCGGCCAGCAGCATGCCCACCATGCGCCGGCCCGTGAGTACGGCGATGAGCATGGCCAGGCCCCCGGTGGCGGCGCACAGCAGCGCCATGTGGAGCGTGATGGCAGCCAGGTTGGCGGCCGGGACGGGCAGGTCGCCGATGATGATGCCCAGCCAGGTGCCCGCGGCCATGAGCAGTGAGGCCAGCGCGACATGAACGAGCATCGCCACGGCCTTGTCTACCCCGATGCGCCGACGGCTGACCGGGTTGGCCACGAGCAGCCCGACCGACCGGGCCTCCATCTCCCCCGCGAAGGCCTTGGCGCCCGAGGCGATGGCCACGTAGATGACGACCGCGGGTGCCATGATCGAGAACATCTCGCCGCTGATGAAGCCGGCCGGCGTGGTCATGTCAACGCCGCCGACCATGGCCACGAGCTCCGGGGGCATCAGCTCCATGAAGTCGAGGAGGCTGCCCCGGACCGACGTGTACATCGGTCCCAGCACCATGCCCATGAAACCCAGGAACGCGCCGGTCAGCAGCGCCAGCGGCGTGCGGTCGGCCACGCTCTTGGTGAACGTGTTGGCCAGGGCGATGCGCTGGTGCGGGCGTGCCCCGAGGACGCTGTGCTCGGTGGTCACATCGTCACCCCTTCAGGTCCCGCCGTCGCAGCCCCACCACGCTGACGCCGAAGAACGCGGCCGCCAGCGCCAGGGTAAGCGCCAGGAGCACGATGTCGACGCCGCCGTGCAGGGGGTCAGCGCCGACGTAGAGGTGCCAGGGTGAGTACCGCGCGAGGTCGGAGAGGCCCTCGACGACCGGGAGCCAGGTCGAGGCCACGTAGGAGAGCACACCCACGAGCGCGGCCACGCCGATGCCGATGGTCGATGAGCCCGTCCAGGCTGCCGCGGCGAGCGCGAGGGAGCCGAACAGCACGGCGAACGCTGCCAGATGGATGCTGGCGGCGAGGATATCCTGGCTGCTCAGGTCGATGCCCACGAGGCCGGCCATGACCTCGATGCCCAGCCACAGCATCGCCACGATGAGCACGGCGCCCGCCGCGGCCACGAGCGCCTTGGTCACCAGTACGCGCGTCCGGCTCAGCGGGTTGGCCAGCAGCAACGGCAGCGTCCTCGCCTCTTCCTCGCCCACGGCGGCGCTGCTGCCCATGCCGATGGCATAGACGAGCAGCACCAGCGGCCCCATCAGCGTGAACAGCGCGGTCCCGACGAGTCCGGCCACGCTGCTGGCGTCATCGCCGTACACGACGGCGATCCAGTCAGGCATGGACTCGAAGAGGTTGATGTACTCATCTCCGAACGAGGAGTAGGCCGGCAGCGCGATGACGATGAGCACCAGCAGCACCACGATGGCACTGACCGTCCACAGTGCGGCGTCGCGGATGCTCTTGGTGGTGATGCCGGCCAGCATGGATCAGCTCGGTCCGTTGCCGTCGCCGCGGTAGTAGGTCAGGAAGATCTCCTCGAGGTCCGCCTCGCGGCTGTTGAGGTTGACGACCTCGTGCTCCAGGGCGGCGCGGAGCAGCGCGTTGACAGAGCCCTCGAACGTGACGCTGAGGCCGTTGCCATGCGGCTCCACGCTGTGCACGCCGCCGATCCCGGAGAAGGCGTCCGCAGGGACCGGCTCCTCGAACTCCAGGTCGAGGCGGCGGATGGCCTTGCGCTTCAGCGTGTCGACGCGCTCCACGACGACAAGGCGGCCCTCGCGCAGGATGCCCACGCGATCGGCCACGCGCTCCACCTCGCCAAGGCTGTGGCTGGACAGGAAGACGGTGCGACCGTCGTCCCTGACCTCGCGGATGATGGCCTGCAGCTCCTGCTGCATGAGCGGGTCGAGGCCCGTGCTGGGCTCGTCGAGGATGAGCAGCTCCGGCTTGTTCATGAAGGCCTGGATGAGCGCCACCTTCTGCTTGTTGCCGCTGGAGAGCTCGGAGATCTTGCGGGAGAGGTCGGCGTCGAGCCGCTCCGCCAGCCGCGCCGATCTCGGCGGCGTCCACACCGCCGCGGAGGTTGGCGAAGTAGCGCAGCAGCTCCGACCCGGTGAGGTTGGGGTACATGGCGTACTCGGAGGGCATGTAGCCGATGCGACGCCGGATCGCGACCGCGTCGGTGATCGAGTCCAGGCCCAGGATGGAGGCGCGACCGCGGGTGGGGAAGATGAAGTGCAGCAGGGCCCGGATGGTGGTGGTCTTGCCGGCGCCGTTGGGTCCCAGGAAGCCGAAGACCTCGCCGCGCTGGACCTCGAGGTCCAGGTCCTCGATGGCGTGGACGTTCTTGTAGTACTTGGTCAGGCCCTCGGTGCGGATGGGCAGGGCAGCACCAGCGATCGCGCTCCATGAGGGCATTCTGTGCCTCCCTGTCGGGGTCCTGCCAACTGCCGAAGGCATCCACTCGACGGGCACTGCGGCCCGCCGTCACGCACCCCCGTTCCGGGATGACGCCGTTGGTACAGCGGGGTTCGGTCCAAGTGGCTCTGGGGGCTCGTCCGTCTGCGCTCCCCGCGCTCTGCCGGCGGGCTATGCTGCAGGGCGCCGATGCCCCGCTGGACCCTCCCGAGTCAGAGCCCCGCCAGGGCCAGGACCGCCTGCCCATGACCACGGGAGGCTACGGCACCGCCGGGCCCATCCTGCCTGGTCGCCGGCCGGGCGACCGGCGGGTCCGCGTCGGACGCGAGAAGCCCCGGGAGTACCAGGTGGCTGCCTCCCAGGCGCGTGCGTCGGCCGCCCTCGCCGGCCTTCGTGCTGGTGCGCGGCTTCGCCATCCTCATCGCGGTGGGGACCGTGCTGCTCATGCTCCCCATCGCCTCGCGCTCGGGTGACTGGACCTCCGCCATCGACGCGCTCTTCACCGCGACATCGGCCGTCTGTGTGACCGGCCTGGTCGTCCTCGACACGGGCACCTACTGGGGTCCCTTCGGCCAGCTGGTCATTCTGGTGCTCATCCAGCTCGGTGGCCTCGGCTTCATGACCGCCTCCACCCTGCTGCTCTTCCTGCTCGTGGGACGCCGTACCGGCCTGCGCGACCGTGTACTCGTGCAGGCCTCGGTGGGGACGCCCGACCTGGCCAGCGCCACGGCCGTCCTGATTCGTGTGGCGCTCTTCACAGCCGTCCTCGAGATCGGCGGCTTCGTGCTCCTCTCGCTGGCCTTCCTGGGAGGCGGGCAGGACCTCCTGACCGCGCTGTGGTGGGGCCTCTTCCATGCCGTCTCGGCCTTCAACAACGCGGGCTTCGACATCGTCGGCAGCTTCCGGAGCTTCACCGGCTATGCCTCCGACCCCCTCGTCCTGGGTATCCTGGCCGCGCTCTTCGTCCTGGGTGGACTGGGCTTCGCCATCGTGGGTGATGCGGCCTACAAGCGGCGCTGGAGCCGCCTGGCCCTGGAGAGCAAGGTGGTCATCCTGACCACGCTCGTCCTGCTGCTCGGCGGGACCATCGTGATCGCCCTGCTCGAATGGTCCAACCCGGCCACGCTGGGTCCGCTCCCGCCGGCCGAGCGCATCTGGAATGCCGCCTTCACCTCAGCGACGGCGCGCACGGCGGGCTTCAACTCCATCGACACCGGAGCCCTGCTCCAGTCCTCGCTGGCGATCATCGCGGCGCTGATGTTCATCGGCGGGGCCTCGGGCTCGACGGCCGGTGGCATCAAGGTCAACACCTTCAGCGTGCTGCTCATCGCCATCGTCTCGGCCATCCGCGGTGACGCCATGGCCACGGCGTTCGGCCGACGAGTGCCGCACGAGATCGTCTACCGCGCCTTCGCCATCGCCCTGCTGGCCATCGCCGTCGTGTTCGTCATCACCGTCGGGCTGACGCTGACCACGGACGTCTCCCTGCTGGACCTGGCCTTCGAAGCCGTCTCTGCCTTCGGCACCGTGGGCCTCAGCACCGGTGTCACGCCGGATCTCTCACCGGCCGCACGACTGCTCCTGACGGTCACGATGTTCGCCGGTCGACTGGGACCGCTCACGCTCGTGCTGGCCCTCGCGGCGAGAGCCCGTCCGCTGCCCTACCAACCCGCCTCAGAAGCGTTGCGCATCGGTTGACCGGAAAGGAGTCGGAGACATGGGGACATCTGTCCTGGTGGTGGGCCTGGGTCGTTTCGGCACGGCCGCGGCCCTGGAGCTCATGTCGTTGGGCCACGAGGTTCTCGCAGTGGACCACGACGCCACTCGCGTCAACCGCATCGCCCCACAGGTCACCCACGCCATGGAGCTCGATGCCAGCGATGCCGCCAGCCTGAAGTCGATCGGGGCGGCGGACTTCGTGCACGCCATCGTCTCCATCACCGGTTCGCCGGAGACGAGCATCTTCGCCGTCATGGCGCTCAAGAACCTGGGCGTCAGGAATGTCATCGCCAACGCCGCCTCCGAGCTGCACGGCGCCATCCTGCAGAAGGTCGGAGCGGACCGGGTCGTCTACGCGGAGCGCGAGATGGGCAGCCGCATCAGCCACGTGCTGAGCGTTCCCTACGCGCTGGACTACCTCGACGTGGCACCCCATTTCGGCATCGTCAAGATCCAGCCCCCGGACCCGTATGTGGGTCAGACGCTGCTCCAGCTCGACCTCCCGGGACGCTTCGGCCTGACGCCGATCGCGCTCCGGCGTGGCAACAAGGTCACCGTCATCCCCAGTCGCGAGGAGATCATCCAGGCCACCGACGAGCTCATCCTGCTGGGCCGCGATGACCGCCTCGACGAGTTGGGTGGCTAGCTCGAGCTCAGCAGGTCACGTGCAGGATGGCCTGGACCTGGTCGTCGGGCACGTCAGCGAGCAACCGGCAGGCATCGCGCGTGGGCAGGGCCACGATCTCCACGCCGCGCCGCCTGGCCTCGGCGTAGACCTCGTCCATGATGGGCAGCTGACCTGAGGCGCCGGTGCCGACGATGAGGCGCCCGCCGGACCACGGGATCCGCTCCTCGGCCGACAGAGGTGTGTGGCCGAAGTCTGCCTGATAGCGCTTCGATGGCTTCTTGCTGCGCTTGCGCACGACCCCAGCGTCGATGACCAGGTCGTGGTCGTAACGGCGACCTGCGACCTCGATCAGTCCGAAGCTGACGAGCCGTGCCTGCATGCTCGATCGACCCCCGTGCCTATCCGGCCGAGTACCATGCCGGCGATGGCAGCACGCTGAGCTTGGCGCGCCCGGCGGGACTCGAACCCACGACCTTCTGCTCCGGAGGCAGACGCTCTATCCGCTGAGCTACGGGCGCAACGCATGGCGCCTCGTGCGCCACCACGGAAGTCTCGCGGTCGGACCGCGAACCGTCAACCGCACTCGGGCGCTGTGTCAACGGGCGCCGTGACGACGACCGTCCCCCGCATCGAGGGATGGAGGGCACAGAAGTAGTCGAAGGTGCCAGCGCTCTCGAAGCTCTGCGTGAACTCGGCGCCGGCTCCCATGCTCCCGGAGTCGATGGCCCCCGCCGTCGCGGTTACCGTGTGGTCGAAGGGGTCATCGTTGCGCCAGGCTACGGTCGCACCGACCGGCACCTCGATGCTCTCCGGCTGGAAGGTCAGGTCGATGATCAGGACCGCCCCGGCATGGTCGGCCTCGGGGCCTCGGATCGCGGGTGGGCTCCTCTCAGAACCTGCAGTACAGTCCAGCCATGAGTGACCAGACCGGCGGGACCACCCGCACCGAGACCGATTCCATGGGCGCCGTCGAGGTCCCGGCCGACCGCTACTGGGGTGCCCAGACGCAGCGCTCGTTGCACCACTTCGCCATCGGTGATCCCCGAGCCGAGCGGATGCCCATCGAGATCGTCCACGCCATGGGCCTGCTCAAGCTGGCCTGTGCCCAGGTGAACCTGGCTGCGGGCCGCCTCCCCGGCGATATCGGTCCGCTCATCATCCGGGCTGCCGAGGAGGTCACGGGCGGGACGCTGGACGAGCATTTCCCGCTGTACATCTGGCAGACGGGCTCCGGCACCCAGACCAACATGAACGCCAACGAGGTCATCTCGAACCGGGCCATCGAGCTGGCCGGCGGCGCCCTGGGCAGCAAGAAGCCGGTGCACCCCAACGACCACGTCAACATGGCGCAGTCGTCCAACGACACCTTCCCTACCGCCATGCACATCGCCATCGCCTCGCTCGTGCAGGGCAGCCTGCTGCCCTCGGTCACACGCCTGCGTGATGCGCTGGCGGGGCGTGCCCGCGAGTTCGACGACATCGTCAAGATCGGGCGGACGCACCTGCAGGACGCGGTGCCCTTGACGCTGGGTCAGGAGTTCAGCGGCTACGTGGCGCAGCTGGATGCCGGCATCGAGCGCCTGCACGCCGTCCAGCCGGGTCTCTACGAGCTGGCCATCGGCGGCACGGCCGTGGGCACCGGCCTGAACGCACCGGCCGGCTTCGGCGAGGCGGTCGCGGCCGGCATCGCCGACCTGTCCGGACTGCCGTTCGTGAGTGCCCCCAACAAGTTCGCGGCGCTGGCGGCACACGACGCGGTCGTCTTCGCCAGCGGCGCGCTGGCCACGCTGGCCGCGAGCCTCACCAAGATCGCCAATGACCTGCGCTGGCTGGCCAGCGGTCCGCGCTCCGGCCTCGGTGAGCTGTCGCTCCCGGAGAACGAACCGGGTTCGTCGATCATGCCCGGCAAGGTGAACCCCACGCAGGCCGAGGCCATGACCATGGTCGCGGCACAGGTCTACGGCAATGACGCCGCTGTGAAGTTCGCCGGCTCGCAGGGCAACTTCGAGCTCAACGTCTACAAGCCGGTCCTGGCCGCCAACGTCATCCGCTCGACCCGACTTCTGGCCGACGCCTGCGACAGCTTCCGCGAATTCGCGGTGGAGGGGCTGACGGTAAACCGCGAACGCATCGCCGAGTTGGTGGCCCGCTCGCTCATGCTGGTCACGGCGCTCAGTCCCAGGATCGGCTATGACCGCGCCGCCGAAGTGGCCAAGAAGGCCCATCACGACGGCTCCACACTCAAGGAGGCCGCCCTGGCCCTGGGGTACGTCAGTGCCGACGAGTTCGACGAGCTGGTGCGCCCGGAGCGCATGGTCTAGGTCCAGGGCCGGCGGTGCGCCTTGGGGTCCGTCCGGCCTGAGGCCACTCGACCCCCCTGTGCCTGGCAGTCACGTGATCGACCGGATCGTCGGTCAGGTGCCGCCCACATGACTGCAGCGCACACTGTTGGTGTGGCGGCACGATCCCTGTTCCTGGCACGCACATCTGGTGCGATCCCGGGCCAGGGCACGCCGGTCATGTGACTGGTACGCACGCGAGGCTTCTCAGGATGCCGGTCCCGGGCGCCACTGCTGAGACTCGCGGGCGCAGCGAGGTCGAAACGCCGGGACCAGGCCGGTACCGCGACGATGGCTCGTCCTGCTGGAGGCCAGCGGATGGGGACTGTCTCAAGGCCCGATCTCCTGGTGTCACGCGGTGCCGGCGGGCGGCTGTCGGGCGGTGCCATCCTGACAGGTCCCCGGAATCGAGGCGACCCCGCCGAAACGGGGTCGCTTTAACTGTCCCGGCTTGACCAGAAGTGAACTCCTGATCGTCTGCCACGTCGCAAGGGCATCTATGACGCCGGCTTCACCGGCTACCCTAACCCAACCTACCCATGACCTTGCGCCTAGGTCAGTAGTGCTGTCGAGCAGCACGCGCCAGATAGTAGCCGCACTGCAGCCTGTAACTCAACCCCTATATGCACGCTGCATGGTTGAAGATTTCGTAACATTCGGGAATCGCCGCCCCGCCCCCTCGAGGCCGTGGACTCGGCGTGCTGGTGACGTGGCGCGATCCGTCCCGCTCAGCCGGCCACGCGCAGTGCTTCGGCGAGGTCGATGCCGCCCGTGAAGAGGACCTCGCCCAGGATCACGCCCCGCACGCCGGCATCGCGCAGCTCCCTGAGCCCATCGATGCGGCTGACGCCACCGGCGACCAGGATCTCGGCGTCGAGTCCGCTGGCGAGTCCGGGGATGACGGCAGCCGCACCATCGGCGGGCAGATGCGAGAGGACGAAGCGCCGCACTCCCGCCGCGTTCAGTTCGAGGACGAGTCCGGCGAGCGTGGGCTGGCGCCGGTGTCGCCACGGGTAGCCACGCAGGCTCTCCGGACGGGCGTCGAGCCCGACAGCCAGCCAGTCGCGGCCGATGCGCAGGCAGTCAGCCAACCGGACGTGGTCCTCGACCACCGCCCACAGGGGCATCACCACACGGGTCGCGCCGGCTGCGAAGGCGATCTCGATCTGCTCCGGTCCATCGACCCCACCGGCCAGCTGCAGCGGCTTGGCGACCGCGCGCGCGACCGCGCCGATGGCCTCGAGATTGGCCGGGCTGCCCTGCCGTGCTCCATCGAGATCGACCAGGTGGATGGCCGGTGCGCCTTGGGCCACGAGAGACTCGGCGATAGCGGCCGGCCGGTCCGTCGGTGTCCCCGCCCCGGTCGATGCTCCCGGCCACCACACCAGCCGGGAGCGTCCGGCCTGGATGTCCAGGCTGGGGATGACCTGCATCAGCGACCGCTACCGGACCCGGGCCGGGTGGCCCCGCCGCCCTCGCCGGCAAGGAGTCGGCGGTGGAACGAGACCGGCAGGCTGCCCGAATAGAGCAGGGCATCGTGGAAACCCTTCAGCGAGAACGCCGCGCCATGGCGGGCCCGCTCAGCGTCGCGCAAGCGAAGCAGCAGCACCTTGCCGAGCAGGTACGAGAGGTTGTAGCTGGGCGTCTGCGTATAGCGGTGCACCTCTGCCTGCGCCACCGGCCGCTCGAAGCGGGTGTGCTCGACCAGGAAGTCCACGGCCTCGTCGACGCCGATCTCGCCCCGATGGAGGCGGATGTCGAGGACGATCCGGGCGGCGCGCCAGATGGCGTCGGTGGCCACGATGACGCGTCGGGCGGGTGTGTCCTCGAAGCCCTGTTCGAGCATCATCTGCTCGCAGTACATGGCCCAGCCTTCGTGGAACTCCGGCGCGTCCGTGAGCAGCCGAGCCGGCGTCGGCGAGGCCAGCGCGGCCGAGAACTGAAGGTGATGGCCCGGGTAGGCCTCGTGGACGCTGGTGTTCACGATGGATGACCAGTTGTGCTCCAGCATCGCGCGCCGGTCGCCGTCCACCGAGGGCGTGACGATGTAGACACCCCGGATGGGCCGGTCGAACGCGGCTGGCTCGAAGTAGGCCGCCAACGGGACCAGGCTGCGCATGTGCACCGGCGTGGGCAGCACCTCGATGACGTCGTCCGCGGGCAGGGTCGCCAGGTCGTGCTCCGCGATGAAGCTCCGCGCCCGCAGCATGGCGTCGCGGTAGCCGGCCAGGGCGGCCTCGAAGTCGGTCGGGCCAGCGGCCTTGACGCGGTCCACCACGTCAGCTTCGCTGAGACCCGGGTCGATGGCCCGCCCGGCCTCCCGCCGGTATCGATGCATGGCTTCGAGCTGCTCCCAGCCGATGGCCAGGATGGCCCCACTGTCGAGGCCGTCGAGCGCGCGCAGGCCGATGAGCTGGTCGAAGGCCTCGCCCCCGAGGGCGAAGTCGTCGCTGGCGCCATCGAGCGTCGAGCCGACCCAGGTCGCGTAGTCAGCGAGCCCGTGGCGGGCTTCGCGCGCCGCCTTCTCGAGACGGGTCAGCGCAGCACTCCCGGCCCCCCAGTGCCGCTGTGCCGCGGTCACGATCTCCTCGATGAGCCTGGGCAGATCGCCGGCGGCGCGGATCTCCAGCTCGTTCCAGAGGCGCACCGGGCGGCTCCCGAGGCGATCGCGCGCTTGCCGCAGCGCCGTGGGCACGGCCTCCAGCCGGAGCGTCAGGGATTCGAGCCGTTGGTCGAGGGGTGCGAAATCGCGCGCCAGCAGCAGGAAGAGGGCGTCGCCGATCTCATGAACGGCCGAGGCACGGCGTTGCCAGCCGCGGATGACGTCCGCTTCGAAATGCCGCAGCCGAGCGCCGTGGAGAGCCACGTCCCGCTCGAAGCGCGACGCCTCCGACAGGGTCGTCGGAGCGACGAGTTCGAGGTCGCTGATGAAGCGGGCTTCGGCGGCCATGTCGGCTTCCATGGCCGCCCGTGAGAGATCGGCCAGCCGACCGTCGTAGGCGTGGACGCCCAGGTAGGTGGCGTGGCTCGGCCACGTCTCCATGAGGGCATCGAAGCGCGACCGGATGAGTGCCTCGAGCCGTCCGTCGGCTTCGACCGTGCTCGCGGACGCCTGGTCCTCGTTCATGTTCCCCCCTCCCGTGTCGGGTCTGCTCAGACCGTGACCGCGGCGAGCCCGGATGACCGCAGTGCCTGTCTCGCGGCCTCCAGCGCCCGCTCGATGTCGGCCGCCTCGATGCCGTAGTGCGTCAGGGCGCGGATGTGGCCGTGGCTGTACTCGATGCAGTCGACGCCTCGCTGCCTCAGTTCGGTCATGAACGCCGCTCGAGCCGTCAGCCGGTCCTGGCCGGGACGTGGGCGCACCCCGAAGACGACGTAGTTGGTGACCACGCGCCTGGGATCGAGGTCGGTGATGCCGTCCAGCGCCGCCAGCCCCTCGGCCAGCAGGCGCGCGTTGCGGTGATCCTCCGCGAGCCGCTCGATCATGCCCGCGGGACCCTCCCGGAGGGCGACCAGGCCGGCCGCTGCCAGCACGCCTACCTGGCGCATGCCGCCGCCGACCAGCTTGCGGGCCCGCCGCGCGCGCTCGACAAAGTCGCCGCTGCCGACGACGATCGAGCCGACGGGGCAGGCCAGTCCCTTGGAGAGGCAGAAGGTGGCGCTGTCCGCGTCGGCCAGCAGTCTGTGGGCCGGGGTGCCCAGCGCGACCACGGCGTTGAACAGCCGTGCCCCGTCGACGTGGAGGGGCACGTCGTGCTCGTGGGCGACCGCAGCGACGGTGCTCGTGTACGCGGCCGTGAGCGGCTGGCCCATCGAATGGGCGTGCGTGTTCTCGAGCATGACCAGTGCCGTGGGTGGCTCGTGGATGTCGTAGGGGTCGCGCATCGCCGCGCGGATGGCCTCGATGGCCATGGTGCCGTCCGCCTCGGCCGACACCGGCCTGACGGTGGCGCCGCTGACGACGGCGTGCCCCCCGGCCTCGTCGAGGATGACGTGTGACTCCGCCTCGGCCACGATCTCACCGCCGCGTGGCACGTGGACCATGTGGGCCACCAGGTTGCCCATCGTGCCGCTGGCAACGAACAGGGCAGCCTCCTTGCCGGTCAGCTCAGCAGCGCGCTCCTGGAGCGCGTTGACGGTGGGGTCGTCGCCGAAGACGTCATCGCCGACCTCGGCCGCGGCCATGGCTCGGCGCATCTCGGGGGTCGGCTTGGTGACGGTGTCGGATCGCAGGTCGATGAGGTCGGGCATGAGATCGAGCATAGCGACGCTCGCCGCCAGACGTGCCGGGCCACTCCCTGCTACTCTCCCTCTTCGCGGGACCCGTGGTGTAGCGGCCTAACATGCCAGCCTGTCACGCTGGAGATCGCCGGTTCGAATCCGGTCGGGTCCGCCAGGTCCGGCTTCGCCGACCTGTCCCATCCTCCGTGCCCACCCCGCAGAAGCGACGAGTCGAGATGCGCGACGCTGCCACCGACCCCCGACGAGCCGAGCTGGTCTCCAGGCTCCTGGTGATGGTGCTGGCCGGCCTCTTCCTCTTCGGCCTCCTCGGCTTCGCAGCGGCGGTGCTCGATGCGGGCGATGCGCGTTCATCGCCCCCGGCGCGCCCCTCACTCCCGCCCGACGCTGTCGCGCTGGACGACGCTGTCACGCTCGCGGAGGAGCAGGCGCCCCGCATCGCCGAGCAGGCGCCCCGCATCGCCGAGCAGGCGCCCCGCATCCTGCTTGCCCTCGCCGAGGAGCCTGTGGCCACGGCCTCTGCGCCGCCCATCGACCGATCCACGGCCGCCCAGGCAGGGTCCAGCCCTCCGCCGGCCAGCATGGCTCCCGCCGCCAGCGACGTCAGACTCTTCGTGACCGAGCAGGTGATGCCTGTGGTCCCGGTGGTGCGCTTCTGGTCCACGCTGGAGGGCCTCCCCAGTCGCGGCATCGTCCGCGCCCTGGAGACCGGCAAGCTGCAGGGTGTTGGACGCATCGTCGTGGCGGACGGCATCGCCGATGCGCTGGCCGCTGCGCTCGGGATCGAATTGCATCCGGATGTCGTTCGCGGCGACGTGGAGGCTGTCCGCCGCGCCATCCGCCGTGGCGGATTGGGGTTGCTGCCGGCCACCGACCTTGCGCCGTCGATGCGCTCGCTCCGGATCGACGGTCGTGCGCTGGTGGGCAACGACCGCGTGAAGCGCCTGGCCGACTGGCCGCTCAGCGTCACGCAGCAGCTCGCCGAAGGCGAGGGCTGGGACGCAGTCCCGGACGTGGGTGCTGGTGGCAGGCGGGGACTCCTTCACCGATCGCGGCGTCTACGACTCCGTGGTGCGCCGGGGCAGGGGCGTGGACTACCCCTTCGACGGTGGCAGCGCGCGTGTCACCGGCCAGGTCTGCTGTGACCCGGTCTTCAACGACAATCTCGTGCCGCGCTACGAGCTCACCGGCAACAAGGGTGTCGTGCGCCGTCTCTTCAAGGACGCCGAGCTCGCCATCGTCAACCACGAGATGCCGGTCACCGACGACTGGGGCTTCCACCGCAGCGGCCTGCGCTTCTCGGGCAAGCCCGAGCTGACCAGCATCTTCGTGCGCGCCGGCATCGACTGGGTCTCCCTGGCCAACAACCACATCAAGGACTACGGCGCCAAGGGCATCGCGGACTCGCGCCGTATCCTGCGCCGCTACGGGCTCGGTTTCGGTGGCGCCGGCAGGGATCTCGAGCAGGCACGCCGCATCAGCTATCTCGACGCCGGCGAGACCCGTCTGGCCATCATCCCCTGCGTCGGCGTGGTGCCCTACTCGTGGGCCGGACCGCGCGACAGTGGCGGCACACCCTGCCTCGATCGCTACCTCGTGCCCGACATCAAGAAGGCCTCGCGCAAGGCCGACGTGGTCCTGGTCTTCCCGCACTGGGGTGTCGAGTACACGCGCCAGCCGCTGCCGTCACAGCGCAAGCACGCAGCCCGCTGGGTGAAGGCCGGGGCAGACCTCATCCTCGGTGCCCACAGCCACGTGGCCGGCGCCATCGAGGACATCGACGGCCGCCCGGTCCTGTACTCGCTGGGCAACCTCATCTTCGACCAGCACTGGTCCACGAACACGATGGAGTCCGCCCTGGTGGAGGCGACCTTCCACGGCGACCAGCTGGTCGAGCTTCGGCTCTGGCCGTATGTCGTTCACGCGCAATCACAGCCGAACCTGCTCGATCCAGCCAGCGCTGAGGGTCGCCGCCTGCTCAGGCAGGTCAGGGACGCCTCCGCCGCCTGGCTCGACTGGTAGTCAGGGCGGCGCGCCATTCGCTCCGTGGGAAGCGACCTGGCGCTCTTCGACTACGCGAGGCCGACCTCCCGAGCCGTCGGCCACAGGCCCAGGTCGAGGCTGGGGACCAGCTCCGGGAGCTGGGCGAGGTCCGGTGCGTAGCCGTCGAGGAGTGCTGCTCGCAGGGATGGAGCGGGCTCGTACCTGGCCCGTGTCGTGGGGTTGACCTCACCCCGGAAGGCAGCCGCCTCCGGCTCGAACGCGTCCAGGCCCAGGAAGGCGTAGGTGCGCGCCAGCTGCTGCGGCGGGTCGGCCCGGCAGGCTTCGTACTGCCCGATGAAGACCTGCCCGGCCGGGAAGGCGTTCATGACCCGACGCAGCTGCGGGGCGTAGAGGCCGCGCTGGAACGCGCCCTGGATGTCGCGGTGACCGAGCGGGTCCCGCGAGGTCGCGAGCTGATGCGTCAGGCCGGAGCGGAAGCGTTCCACGGGGTCGCGCAACAGGATGAGGATGCGCGCGTCGGGAGCCGCCCGCGCGATGAGCTCCGGCGTCCAGAAATCGATGAGGTAGCCGGGCGTCCATTCACCGGCGACCGAGCCCGGAGGGCGCGGGAAGTGGCGCCAGTAGCGCTGCACATCGGCCTCATCGAAGGACTCCTCCCAGGCGCGATCGAAGAAGTGCAGCTCCTTGGGCTGTCCACCGCTGCTGACGACGTCGGGATGGCGGGCGATCAGGGCGTTCCACCAGGACGTGCCCGCCTTCTGGGCACCGAGTCCCACGTAGTGGGGCGGT
This sequence comes from uncultured Chloroflexia bacterium, assembly GCA_963697275.1. Classification (GTDB taxonomy): domain Bacteria; phylum Chloroflexota; class Limnocylindria; order Limnocylindrales; family CSP1-4; genus JAFMJV01. The sequence goes on from CAVONF010000005.1 coordinate 281,900, forward strand.
CCGGTCTGCCAACCCGGCGGACACGGCGGCGGGTCCGGCGGACCCGGTGGCCTGGGTCCGCGCCAGCGGTACCATGCCCGCGAGCCTCGCACGGCGAGGCGTCGCGCTCGTGCCCGGAGGGTCACGAGTGGGTCCGCCGCGTCACGCCGCAGCTCGGAGGATCACGCCGGGGCTCGCCACAGCGACAGATCGAGGTCGGGGAGCAGGGCGGCCAGGCGCTCGTTCTCCGGGGCGTAGTGGCGAGCCAGCTGTTCGGTCTGCCGCGCACTCAGGATGACCTTGGGGCCACGTGACTCGTTGACCCGCTGCGCCAGGTCGATGCCCGGAGGATCTCCGGCGGCAGCCCGATGAACTCGAGGGTGCGTGCCAGCTGTGCTGCCGGGTCGGCGACGCACTGCTCGTACTGGAGCACCAGCACCTGCTCGCGGGGGAAGGAGCGCCATAGTCGCAACAGCTGGTCCGCGTAGAGGCCGCGGTTGAAGGCTGCGTTGGCTGCCGCGCGCGCGGTCGCACCGACGGTGAAGCGGTTCTCGGCGAGGGTGCGGCCGGAGCGGAATCGCTCCACGGGGTCACGCAGCAGCACCAGCAGGTGCGCGTTCGGTGCGGCCTGGCGGAGCAGTGGCGGCGTCCAGGCGTCGAGCATGTAGCCGGGCGTCCACTCGCCGCTGAGGTGGCCCTCTGGTCGGGCGAAGAGCGTGTGATAGCGCTCGATGTCACCTGGCCCCAGGCCGCGCTCCCAGAGCCCGTCGAAGAAGTGCACTTCCTTGGGGGTGGTCGGGTCGCGGAAGACCCTCGGGTGCTGGTTGATGAGGCTGTCCCACCAGCTGGTGCCGGAACGGGCCGTGCCCACACCCACGTAGTCGGGTGGTCCGGGCCGGGCGTCCTGGTGTGCTGCCGTCGCGTGGGGCTGCCAGGCGTGCTGCTGGGACTGCATCGGCCTGATGATAGGTCGGCACGAGCGGCATCAGCGTCCCTCGCGCGTTCGGAGTGGCAGGCCACCGGGGGCGGCAGCCACACGAAGAACGGCCCGGCCCCTGCTGGGGCCGGGCCGTTCCTTCGGCTCTTTGTGAGCTCAGGGCAAGGGCACGCTTGCTTATGCCCCGCTACTGTTGAGCACGCTCCCGATACTCGAGAGGATGTCGTTGATCGCGCCGCCCGAGGAACAGCAGTGCGGCGACCGCGAGGATCGCGATGAGCGCCAGGATCGAGCGCGTACTCGGCGAGCCCCTGGCCCTCCTCGTCGTTGCCCGACTCGAACCGCTCGCGAACCAGGTAGTACTGATTCAGAAGGAACGCGACCATTCGATGGTCCTCCGTTTCTTGTGGCTCCCCGCCGCGACGGGTCGCCGGATGGATGAATGCGCTCGGGACCCAGAGTGGGACCCGTGCATGACGGATGCTACAGCCCCGTCACCGGCTGTCAATCAGGACGCAGATGCTGGGGTGCAGGCTGGCAACACGTCCTCAGTGACGTCGATGATGCTGTCGCCGCATGGCGTCGTCCATGGCACCTCTGGGGCCCTGGACCGGGACCTTCGGCGGGGTCTCGGGCCAGTCGGATGGGGTTGGGTGCGGTCCCCTACTCGGACAGAACCGCCTCGTCGACGCGACCCCCGATGAGCGAGATGAGGTCGGCCACGGCATCGCCGAGGAAGACGAATGAGAGAGCCGTGACGACCACGATGAGCACGAGCACCAGCAGCAATTCGAGCCGGTGCTGATCACCCTCCTGGTGACGTCCCAGCAGCATCGCCAGGAAGCGCATGGCTACCCTCAAGCGACAGGCCTCACATCCTCGCTCGGACGCTTGTCATCTCCGCCCACCCGGGCCCTCCGGCGGGTCTACTCGCCGATGACGGACCAGATGAAACCCATGAAGATGAAGATGCCGGCGAAGAGGCCGATGAGGGCCGGGACGCCGACGGTGTTCACCTCGAGGTTCAGGCTGGCCAGGAGTCCCATCGAGGCTGCCCAACCGATGATGAGTGCCAGGAAGAGGTACTTGGCGTTGACCGTCGTGATCGCCTGCACCCACGCTGTGCGACGACGCTCTGGTGTGATGAGGATGATGAGCAGCAGGCTCACCATGAAGGCGCCCAGCAGGACCCCGCCGCCGAAGCCGATGAACTGGCTCTTCTCGAGCTCCGTCCTGAAGGCGCCGTACAACGAGAAGACGACCACGCCCAGCAGCACGAAGGCGAGGACGTAGCCGAGCATGCGCAGTCGTTCCCAGGTCATGGCGCCCGGAGTCTAGCAAACGGCCGCGTCGTCGGAGCAGGCCACCAGGTGACGACGAAGGCAGACACCATGTGCCAGGCGCAGCATCCCACCGCGACGGCTGCGGCTGGGACCGAACGCGGCGATGAGTGGGCTACGGGAGGTTGTCGACGACGTTCCTGATCTCGGAGCCGATGGGGTCGGCCAGCACGCTGGAGAGTTGCAGACCGAAGAACGCCAGCGCAGCGATGGCGACGATGGCGATGAAGGCCAGGATGAGCGCGTATTCGGCCAGGCCCTGGCCGCGCTCGGTGTCGGAGCGCGTCGTGCGTGCACCGACCCAAGCGACGTAGATCATGGTCGCCAGCTGTGCCAGTCCGGTCGTTACGTCCCCCACTCTGGTTCGTAGCTTGTCCATGTGCCGGTCTCTCCGATGATGGACGAGCCGACCACGATGTCGTCCTGCCTCTCCTCGCCGCACCGCCGCGGAGAGCCATCGCGGCGAGGACCGATCGCCTCTCCTGGCAGCCACCCGGGATGATGATGAAGACGACGGGTACCTGCCCGGAAGATCACGCCGGTGGACAGGGTCAGGGGCGACACGCTCGGTCTGTGCCCCTGTCGATCGTATGCAGCTGTCCGGGGATGGATGGAATACGCCGGATCCGCAGCCGGGGCCACGATGGCCACGCGGGTCCAGGCAATGGCAACGTAGCGCGTTCGCGGCGCCGCCGATATGGCACTTATGAGCCACGAAGGTCGGTGTGTCAAGTCACCAGGCGGCCCGGACCGGAGAAAGTGGTGCGTCGGGGTATCATCGCCGCCCACGCAGGAGCGACAGTGGACGATACGAACCGACACGACGACTGGGTCAACCCGCGGGACCCCGCCCGGGCCCTGGGGCCGGATGGGCGGCCCGCCCGCAGCCGGCGCGCCCCCTACTACGCCGATGTCCCCGACGAGCAGTGGGATGACTGGCGCTGGCAGCTCTCCAACCGCGTCAACGACCTCGAAACCTTCGCGCAGATCCTGGAGCTCACCGACGAGGAGCGCGAGGGCCTGGGCGCGCCGGACAAGTTCCGCGTCGACATCACGCCCTACTTCATCAGCCTCGTCGACCCGGCCGACCCGGACGACCCCATCCGCCGCCAGGTCATGCCCCTCGGTCGTGAGCAGGAGGCCTTCACGGCCATGATGGAGGACTCGCTGGCCGAGGACCGCCACTCGCCGGTGCCCGGGCTGGTCCATCGCTACCCCGACCGCGTGCTCATGCTGGTGACGACGCAGTGCGCCTCCTACTGCCGCTACTGCACGCGGTCGCGCATCGTGGGTGACGCGGCGCAGAACTTCAACACGCGTGACTTCGAGGCGCAGCTGGACTACCTGCGCCGCACGCCCCAGGTGCGTGACGTGCTCCTCTCCGGCGGGGACCCGCTGACGATGGCGCCCAGGCTGCTCGAGCGCATCCTGCGCGGGCTGCGCGAGATCCCGCACATCGAGATCGTGCGCATCGGCACGCGCGTGCCCGTGTTCATGCCGCAGCGTGTCGACGACGAGCTCTGCGACATGCTCGCCCGCTACCACCCCTTCTGGATGAACCTGCACTTCAACCACCCCAACGAGATCACGCCGGAGGTCTCGCGCGCCGTGGACAGGCTGTCCCGCGCCGGCATCCCCATCGGCAACCAGTCGGTGCTGCTGGCCGGGGTCAATGACTGCGTGCACATCCAGCGCTCACTGGTGCACAAGCTGGTCGAGAACCGCATCCGGCCCTACTACCTCTACCAGTGCGACCTCGTCGAGGGTTCTGGCCACTTCCGGACCCCGGTGGGCAAGGGCCTCGAGATCATCGAGGGCCTGCGCGGGCACACCAGCGGCTACGCCGTGCCGACCTACGTCATCGACGCACCGGGTGGCGGCGGCAAGATCCCGGTCATGCCCAACTACCTCATCAGCTACTCGGACCACAAGGTCGTGCTGCGCAACTACGAGGGCTACATCACCACCTACGAGGAGCCCCTCGACTACCAGCCCCACGAGCGCGGCAAGTGCTCGTACTGTCGCACCGAGCGTTCCGAGCCCGGCCAGCGTGGTGTCCACGGACTGCTCCAGGGCGATGCCATGTGGATCGAGCCGGCCGGCTTCGCCGAGATCCACAGTCGCGGCAACGTCGAGCAGCACCGCCTCCAGGCGCCGGAGAAGTGGGTGCCCTACGGCGTGGGGGCCATCGAGGGCCAGTCCGCGGCGGCGTTGCCGGCGCTGGACGCAGGCACAGCCATTCCCGGCCAGCCGTTGCCGGCACAGCTGCCCGCGCACAGCCATCTCCGAACCGGGGGCCAGCGACGGCGACGGCAGCGCCGCACCCGCCTATGGTCCCGGCGAGGAACCACGGCCGCGCGAGGGTGAGCCGACGGCGTCGGCACACGGAGAGCTCCTCTAGGGCTCGGCATGGGCTTCCTGCGTCGATGGCTGGGCGGCTCGGACGATGGTCCGGATCGCGCGCCGGCCGAGCCCCAGGGCGACGACGACGCCGAGTGGTGCGTCGCCCACGAGGCCACCTTCGACGCCAACGCGGACCGCCATCGCGTCACGCTCTGGCTTCGCCTCCTGGGCGCGGATTTCGACAACGAGCGTGAGCAGCAGCGCGTCTTCGCGCTCGAGAACCGCGTCATGCGTGCCCTCGACGAGTCGGGCGCGGGAGAGCACGACACCAACTCGCTGGAGCCCGGCTTCTTCGCCATGCGCCTCGTGGGCGAAGACGCCGACGCCATCGTGGCGGTCGTGCTGCCGCTGCTGGCGGAGGCGCCGCCGGGCTCCTACATCGCGGTGCGGCGGGGACCCGCGGGCAGCGCCGAGGACCGGGTCGAGATGCGTGCCAACGCCGAGGAACGAGCGACCGAGGCGCCGGCCCCGCAGCCACCCGCTCGTCACTGATGCAGCTTCGGACCGTCCCGGGGCTCCCCGATCCACACGTCCAGCCACCCGTGGTGGCCGCGGTCGGCGACCCCTTCGCCGACCTCCGCGTGGTGCACCTGCTGGCCCGCGTCCCGCGTGGTGAACCGGTCCGCATCCGCGACATCGTCGAGCGGCTCGATGCCGAGCACCTGGACTGGTCATTCTCGCGGCCGGTGGTCATCGCCGCGGTCGTCCAGTTGCAGGCGAACTGGCGGGCTGACTACCGCAGCAGCGATGGCATCGTGCTCGCGGGAGGGGCCGGCCGGCCCGGAGCTGCTCATCGAGGACAGCAGTCGTGTCGATCCCTGGATCGTGCGCCAGGTCGAGCGGCTTCGCGCCGCGTGCCAGGAACAGCTGCGCCGCTTCTCGATCGACGAGGCAACCGCGCCCTGAGCTCGGGTCGGGGCAGCCTCAGCCGCGCGCCCGGTAGATCGCCTCGAGGATCTCGATCGCCGGCTCCAGCGGGGCGTGCCAGATGTTGGTCAGGAAGACGTAGGCGAAGCCTGCGTCCGGATCGATCCAGAGCCGGCCCCCGGAGATGCCGCCGTGCGTGAATGCGCGGCTCGAGCCCGGCCAGCCCGGCTGCGGTTTGCGCCAACCCAGCCCCTGCCGGACCGCCTGCGCCCGTCCGTCGGCGTCCAGATAGGTGAGGCCCTCGGTCTGGTCCCGGCCCATCTCATCGATGGCCGCCTGGGTGAGCACCCGGGTGCCGGGCTGGCCGTCACTCACCGGGAGGAGCGCCCGGCCCAGGCGCAGCAGGTCAGTCAGCGTCCCGAAGAGCCCGCCGCCGGGCAACTGGGCGCGGCTCAGGAAGCGCAGCAACAGCTCCTGGGTCAGCCGGTTGTCGAAGCGCGAGCCCTGCACGGCCACGAGACGGGATCGCTGGGGGCGCGGGTCGAAGATGGTGTCGGTCATGCCCAGCGGCCGCGTCAGGCGACGCTGCAGCGCCACGGGGAAGGGCCAGCCACTGAGGCGGACCATGACCTCGGACAGCAGCAGCCAGGCCGCGGAGTTGTATTCGTAGCGGCTGCCGGGCGGCCAGGCCGGCCGGCTGGCCAGCACGTACTCGAGCGAGCGCTGGTAGGTGGGCCGCTCATGTCGCAGCGTCTCCACGGAGATGTCCGGCAGCCCGGACGTGTGCGTGAGCAGGTGCCAGGCAGTGACGTCCTCGCGGCCCTCACCGTCGAACGCGGGCAGGTACCGCGCCAGTGGAGCCTGGATGTCGAGGCGACCCTCGTCCACGTACTGCATGATCGCGGTCGCCACGATGGCCTTGCTGATCGAGGCGAGGAAGAAGATGGTGTCCTCGGCGACGTGCGACACCGGCCCGCTGGCCACGCCGCTGGCCGAGCGACCCGCCGCATCCACGACCCCGAAGACGATGCTGGGCAGGGTGCCGGCGCTGACGTGCCTGGCTGCCACGGCCCTGGCGCGGCCGAGGTCCAGGGCGGCCACATCGGTCGTCGCTGCGGGAAGGCTCATCGGGGCCGATGATAGGGTCGTGACCCGGGACGAGTACGTGAGCGAGGTTCGGCGCCTCATCGCTGAGGGCGAACGCCTGCAGGCGCGCCCCTCGCTGGGGGCGTTGCGCACCTGGATCGCCGTGTCCGACGAGCTGCTGCGCACGGCCTGGGGGTCCATGGACCGCTACCACCTCTCCTGGCTGATGGTCGGCCGGCCCGCCGGTGCCGTGCGCGGTCGGGCCATGACTCCCGATGAGGAAGCCGACTACGTGCGCGAGGTGGCTGCCGCCAAGACGGCGGCGCTGCGGATGAGCCTGCGCGCCGTGGAGGAGGACGCGATGCCCTTCGTCGGGGAGGCGCCGGACCAGCGGTCGTCGACGTCGGCCTCGAGCGGCCGCGGTAGCGTCAGGTCCGCTGTGGCCTGCGGGCGAGCACCGTGTAGAGCGCCGCACCGACCCACAGCACCAGGCCCGCCAGCTCCAGCAGCCCGAACTGCGGCGACAACCAATCAAGGAAGGGTGTGCCCTCGATGCGCTCAAGCCAGGTCCGCGTCGAGCCGGGCAGGATGGCCATGGCCAGGAGCCACGTGAAGACCAGGCCCAACAGCCACCCCCCGAACCCCAGCGCGACCGGCCAGCACCGGCGACGCTCTGGCGAGGAGTGGCGACGCGCCGGCCCGACGCACGAACACGCCGATGCCCCAGCCGCCCAGGAAGGCGACGACCAGCGAGCCCGGGCCCAGCTCGAGGATACCGCGCAGGACCGCCCACCCCGCAGCCGCCAGGAGGGCCACGAGCGGCCGCTCCGGCGAGCGCGATGAGCGGCGCCCGTCGCGCTGGCGACCCCTCGGTCCCGCCGCCCACGATGCGGTGCCAGCTGCCGCGCGGTGCTGGGGATCGCGTTGCTCGCCCGGTTCACGCATGGGGCCGCTCATGGCACCACTGTAGCCGTGCTGCTCTCGCGCGCAGTCGCTAGACTGAGGCGCGCTCATGCCGCACCCTGCTCTCGGACTCCCGCCCTCGGACGCCCGCGCCGGCCACCCGGCCGTCGCCGCGCGACTGCGTGCCGCCGCGGATCGTCTGCCGGGCGCTGGCGCTCGAGGCGGCACTGCGCATCGACCCCACCCTGCGAGACCGCTACGACGAGCTGATGCTGCGCCGCTTCCTGCGCGACTACGACCGCCACATCGAGCAGCTCGCGCGGGCCGTGGCCACCGGCTGAGGAGCGCTTCGTGGTCGTCTACGGCGAGACGCTGGTGCCCACCTACCGGCGACGCGGCGTACGCATGAACGACGTGGTCACGCTCGTGCGAGGACTGGAGGAGGCGGCCGTCTCGCTCGGACCTGCCGCGGAGGCGGATGCCATCCGTGAGCCCATGACCGCCTGGATCGAGCGCCTGCGCCGCCACCGCCGTCTGCCCGGCGATCATGCCGGCAACAAGGCGTGCCCGCTTCATCTGGAAGGGCGCCGGTCTCGGCGACGACACGGTCGTCTGATGACCATCAAGTGGGTCAAGTCCGACCCGTTGGTGATGAACGGCGAGCCCTTCTGCTACGGCACGCGTCTGACGGTGCGCAACCTGCTGGAGATGCGCGCCAACGGCCTGACGCCGGCCGAGATGCTGGCGGAGCACCCTGAGCTGCGGCGGGTCGGCATCGCCGAGGCCTTCCTGCTACGCCACCGAGCACCGGGAGCGCTACGCGGCGTTCTTCGAGGCGGACGGTAGTCCTGCGGGGACCCGGCTTCCAGCCCGCCGAGGCAGCACCGCTGCCGGAGCACCTGCGTGCCTCGCCGGGCGTGGTCAGCCCCGCTGGCTGACGCTGAGACCGTCACCGCCTGAGCGGACTGCCGCTGGCCCGGCGGCGGCCGTGTCGCCCGTCTGACCCGGTGTAGGATGTCGCGACGATGTCACGACCCCAGACCATCGAGCGCAGGACTCCATCGGGCCGACCATCGCGCCCTCCTCGGACACGCCCGCCATCGACCCGGTCGCTCGCTCGCGTGAGCTGGCCGTCCTCGACGCGCTGCGCTCGGTCGTGGATCCCGAGATCGGCATGAACGTGGTCGAGCTCGCGCTCATCAGGCAGGTCATCCTCGGCGACGAGCTGACCGAGATCAAGATGATCCTGACCACGCCCTTCTGCCCCTACGCCGGCTCCATGATCCAGCAGGTCAAGGAGGCGGCGGAGGAGGTCGAGGGCCACGACGGTCAAGGTCACCCTGCTGGCCGAGCGCTGGGATCCCCGCGACGCCGGCCTGACCTGGTGAGCCGGCAGCCCGCACGCAGCTGACGTGAACGATCCGCGCACGGCAGCCCCCCGCGTTCGCATCGCCGGCAGCGCTGTGGCCACCGGCAAGGGCGACGACGGCACCACCGGTCTGCTCTACGGCGGCCGCATCGCCAAGGACGACGCTCGTGCCGAGGCCTACGGCACCATCGACGAGGCTGTCGCCTGCCTCGGCCTGGCCCGGGCGGAGCTGGGCGTGCTGTCTGCCCAGGGCCGGCTGCCCGAGGCGCTGTCGCACCTCGGCGAGTCTGCTCCTGGGCCTGCAGCGCGAGCTGTTCGTGGCCGGCGCCGAGCTGGCCACGAACCCCGATGCCTGGGACCGACTGCGCGACGGCGAGACGCGCGTGGACGAGGCCATGCTCAGCGCCCTCGAGGACCGGCTTCGCGCCGCCGAGGCCGCCGTGCACATGCCTCGCGAGTTCATCGTCCCGGGCGCGAGCCGCCTCTCGGCGGCCCTCGAGGTCAGCCGCACGGTGGTGCGCCGCGCTGAGCGCCGCGTCATCGCGCTGGACCATGATCGCCTCGTGCCGGGCGCCTGGCTGATGCCGTACCTCAATCGACTGGCCGACCTGCTGTGGGTGCTGGCCCGACTGGCCGAGCAGGCCGAAGGCGGCGTCAGCACCCCTTCGAGAGCCACCTGAGCCGCGAGGGCCCGAGCCTGGCTGGGGGCGAGTCCGGAGGCCTCGCTGGTGCTCCGCCGGGCCATCTGCTCGCCGCTCGCTAGACTTATCCCCGTTCCCCCTGGTGTGGACCGCGAAAGGACATCGACGAACGTGAACCCCTACGACACTGACCCCATCAACCGAACACAGGCGCCCCCGAGCGGCCAGGTCTCGGGCGGTCAGCCCACCGTCACGCCGCAACACGCTGCGTGAGCAGGCCTTCGTGACCACCGCGCCCCGCGAGGGCTTCCTGACCGGCAGCTTCGTGTGGATGTTCGTCGGCGTGCTGCTGTCAGCCGTCTCCGCCGGCTTCGTCATGAGCAACGAGAACCTGCCAGCGCAGGTCGTCGACATGTGGCTGTTCCTGCTTCATCGGCCAGCTCGGGCCTGGTCATGGCCATCAGCTTCCTCATCCAGCGCATCTCGCCCGTCGTGGCGCTGGCGCTCTTCTTCGTCTACGCCCTGACCATGGGCCTGACGCTGGGCGTCATCGTGCTCGCCTATGTCGGCACCATCGGCATGTCGGGCGTGGTCTCGGCCTTCGCCGGGGCGGCGGCCATCTTCGGCGGCGCGGCGGTCTACGGTGCCGTCACCAAGCGCGACCTGACCAGTCTGCGCGGCATCCTCTTCATGGGGCTGCTGGGCCTCATCGTGGTCATGTTCGTGCAGCTCTTCTTCTTCGCCGACAGCAGCATGGCCAGCCTGCTCATCGGCATCGTGCGGCGTGGTCATCTTCACCGGTCTCACGGCCTGGGACGTGCAGCGCCTCAAGAACGGCGCCATGCCCAACATCAACAAGGACTCCGCCACCGTGCTCGGCGCGCTGGCCCTCTACCTCGACTTCATCAACCTGTTCCTGTTCATGCTGCGGATCTTCGGCAGCAGCCGCTGATCCGTCACGGGGCCCTCGCCGATCAAGGAGGGGACCGCCACGAGCGCACCGAGCAGCACGCCACTGGGTCCACCCGCGGCCCGGGCCGATGTCGCCGTCATCGGGGCGGGCATCGTGGGGCTGGCCACGGCATTGCGGCTGCTGCAGCGCCGGCCTGACCTCCGCGTCGTCATCCTCGAGAAGGAGCCTTCCCTGGCGGCGCACCAGACCGGCCACAACAGCGGCGTGGTCCATGCCGGGCTCTACTACGCTCCGGGCTCGCTCAAGGCTCGCCTGTGCCGGGAGGGCAAGCGTGAACTCGAGGCCTACTGCGAGGAGCACGGCGTGGCCATCGAGTGCCCCGGCAAGCTGGTGGTCGCGACCGATCCTTCGGAGCTGCCCCGCCTGGCCCGACTCCGCGAGCGAGCCACGGCCAACGAGGTGCCCGGCTTGGAGGAGGTCGGCCCCGAGCGCATCCGCGAGCTGGAGCCACACGCCATCGGCATCAGGGCCCTGTGGAGCCCGGGCACGGGTGTGGTCGACTTCGTCGAGGTCGCCCGCGCTATCGCCGCCGACGTGACCGGACGGGGAGGCATCATCGAGACCTCGCGCGCCGTCGAGGGCATGCAGCGCCATGGTCGGGACCTGATCATCAGGACGGTGCGGGGCGACCTGGTCGCACCGCGGGTCATCGCCTGTGCCGGCCTGCAGGCCGACCGCATCGCGTCGATGCTCCCTGAAGAGGGGTCTCACGGACCCCGCATCGTGCCCTTCAGGGGTGACTACTACACGCTGACAGGGGAGGCCAGGCACCTGGTGCGTGGCCTCATCTACCCGGTGCCCGACCCGCGCTTCCCGTTCCTGGGCGTGCACCTCACGAGGGGCATCGATGGCCGTGTGCTTGCCGGTCCCAATGCCGTGCTGGCCACGGCCCGGGAGGGCTATCGTCGTAGCGAGTTCTCGCTGCGCGACGTGGCCGACACGCTCACTGCTGCGGGCTTCTGGCACCTCGCACGCCGCTACTGGCGGGTGGCTGCGGCAGAGATGTGGCGCGACTGGTCCAGGCGCGCCTTCCTCGCCCAGCTGCGTCGCTTCGTGCCCGACCTGGGCTCACAGCACCTGGTGTTCGGTCCCTCCGGTGTGCGCGCCCAGGCCCTTGGACGCGACGGGACGCTCGTGGACGACTTCCTGCTCGGCGGCTCGGACCGGGTGCTGCACGTCTTCAACGCCCCCTCACCGGCCGCGACCTCCTCCCTGGCCATCGGCCGGGTCCTGGCGTCCGAGGCCATCGACCGATTCGGCCTGTGAGCAGGTCGCGACGTCCGGGCAGGCGGGTTGCGTGTACGCTGTCATGACCATCCGCTGTACCTCGAGGTCGTGACATGACGTGGGAATCGCAGGGTCCCGCGGTGCCGCCGGATCCACGCTGGAGTGGTGAGCAGCAGCCATCGGGGTGGCAACCACCACCCCCGGGCTACCAACCCCCGCCCCAGGGCTACCAGCCACCGCCGGGCGGCTATCCTCCGCCTCCTCCACCCGGCTATCCGCCGGCGCCCGGCGGCTACCCGCCACCTCCAGGCGGCTACCCCCCGCCTCCGGGCTATCTGCCGCCAGAGCCCGTGTGGCAACCGCCACCGGCCTATCCGCTGGCCCCGGATGCCTACCCCGTCAACGTCTCCTATGACCGCGAGGCGCGCATCAACCGCCTCTGGGGTGTTCCCCTCATCGGTGTCGTGGTCCGCCTCATCCTGCTCATCCCGCACCTGCTGCTGCTGTTCCTGGTCGCCATCGTGGCTGCCTTGCTGATGCTGGTGGCGTGGATCCCGGTGCTGCTGCTGGGCCGCTTCCCGGGCTGGGGCTATCGCTGGATCGGGGGGCTGATGGGCTGGTTCACGCGTGTGCAGGCCTACTACCAGCTCCTGACGCCGACCTATCCGCCCTTCTCGCTCGCCGGCGAGGAGCACCCCGTCAGCGTGCGTTTCGACGAGGGCGTGCGCATCAATCGCCTCTGGGGCATCCCCGTCATCGGCCTCCTGGTGCGCTGGCTCCTGCTCATCCCGCACCTTGTCGTGCTCTGGCTGGTGGGTATCGTGGTCGCCTTCCTGCTGTGGTTCACGTGGGTGCCGGTGCTGTTCCTGGGTCGCCAGTCCGACCTCATCTACACCGTGGTCGGCGGCTATAACCGCTGGCTCTTCCGGGTCCTGGCCTACGGATACCTCATGGTCGACCGCTACCCGCCCTTCTCGTTCGGAGAGGATGACCCGCGACTATGACCGATCCCGACCAGACGCGCGACAACGGAGCCCCCGAAGGGACCGGCACGCCCGATGAGCTGGAGGGCGTCATCGAGGCCGCCGAAGCGACCCTGGCCCGCAAGCCCGAGGTGGACTATCTGCTGGTGGCTGACCGGGCCGAGGTCGTCAACGGCAAGCTCTACCTCATGGGCGGCAGCTGGGATCGCATCCAGCCACCAGCGTTCCCGCATCGCATGATGCTGGGCATCGCTCTTGGTGTGCGCATCCCTTTCGCCCACACCGATGCCGAGCACCGGGTCGCCATCGAGCTCCAGCACGAGGGCTCGCGCCTCATCGGCTTCGAAGCCAAGCTCACCACGGGGCGTCCACCCGGCATGGCCGGCATGGACATGCTCGTGCCCATGGCCTTCAACGTGCCCCTCGCCATCCCCGCCGAGGGCCAGCTGGTGCTGCGCGCTTCGGTCGATGACCGCGCCCCGCGGCGCCACGAGATCAAGGTCACGCAGCGGCCGCAACGGCAGGGCTGACGGCGACGCCAGCCTGATGACGACGGCCCGCCTGACGGCGACGCCAGCCTGATGGCGACGGCCCCCTGACGGAGGGCAGCAGCGTCCTATCCTCTGTGATGAGTCAGGGCGCTGACGGCCGAGGACGGAGCGCAGCCACCGGCACCCCTTCGTCCACCGTGCCCGAACGACGCCTTCGGTCGGACCCTCACCACGATGGGGGCTGCTCGGGAGCCATCGCCCGTCATCGTGCCGCCCGACCGATGCGGCCCACCCGTCTCCCGACGGCCAGCACGGACGCGGGGATGCCTACGGCAGGGGGTGACCTGCCGTCGTTGACGAGCCGAGGCTCGCCGGTCTAGACTTAATCCCGACGAAATGAGTCAGGATTGTCGGTTCGCGCCGCGCCAGCGGTGACCCCAGCGATCCGATCACAGGAGATCCTCGTTGCGCAGCACCGTCCCGACGTCGGGAGCCCTCCATTTCTCCACGCGTGGGGAGTACGGCGTCCGCTTCATGGTGGAGCTGGCACGACACTACGGCAGCGGTCCTGTGAGCCTCTCCGAGATGGCCGAACACGAGTCGCTGCCGCGGCCGTACCTCGAGCAACTCGTGGTGAGCCTGCGCGAAGCCGGCTTGGTCGATCGAGCACTCGCGGCGCCCACGGCGGCTACGAGCTGGCGCGCGACCCGGCCCTCATCCGCATGGGTGAGGTCGTCACGGCGCTGGAGGGCCCCATCGCCCCGATGGTCTGCGCCAGCCAGGACCCGCATCCTGCCGAGATGTGCGAACGGGTGGGCTACTGCACCGTCGACCGCTTGTGGCGGCGCGTCCGCGATGCCGTCGTCGCAGCGCTGGACTCCACGACGCTCGAGGAGCTCGCCCAGCCGAGATCCGGCCATCCGGCCCATCCTGGCGGCCGACCCAGCCACTCCGAAACGGCCCTGGTGGCCGTTCGTCCACTCCGATCACGACCCGCCAAGGAGCCCATCGCGCAGCCATGACCAACGACACCGCTACCCTGCCCGCCACGGCCGCAACGGAGGCCACCGCCGACGACCGCGTGCTGCTGATCCGCGACCTCCACGTGGTCCCGGCCGCGGATCCGCAGCGTGAGATCCTGCGTGGCATCGACCTTGAGGTCCGCAAGGGCGAGGTCCACGCCATCATGGGCCGCAACGGCTCCGGCAAGACGACCCTGGCCTACGCGCTCATGGGCCACCCGGCCTACGAGGTCACCCGGGGCGAGGTCATCTGGAAGGGTGTCGACGTGCTCTCGTTGAGCCCCGACAAGCGCGCCCGGCTGGGCCTCTTCCTGGCCTTCCAGTACCCCACCGCGGTCCCGGGCCTGTCCGTGGCGTCCTTCCTGCGCACCGCGCTCAACGCGCGCCGCCGCGGACTGGAAGGTGGCGACAGCGAGATCGACCCCTCCGATCCCACGCGGGGCGGGATCAAGATGGCTGACTTCCGCAAGCTCATGCGCGAGAAGATGGCGCTGCTCAAGCTCGACGATTCCTTCGCTGGTCGCTACGTCAACGAGGGCTTCTCGGGCGGCGAGAAGAAGCGCCTGGAGATGCTCCAGATGGCCATCCTGGAGCCGGAGTTCGCTGTCCTCGACGAGACCGACTCGGGTCTCGATATCGACGCCCTGCGTATCGTGGCTGAGGGCGTCAACGCGCAGCTCAGCCCCGACCTCGGCGTGCTGCTCATCACCCATTACCAGCGCCTGCTCAACTACATCACCCCCGACCAGGTCCACGTGCTGGCCCACGGCCGCATCATCGCCTCGGGCGGCAAGGACCTGGCGCTGCGTCTCGAGGAAGAGGGCTATGCGCCCATCCTCCGCGAGGCCGGCTTCGACACGCATGCGCTCGATGAGGATCCCGAGGTCGAGCACCTCGAAGTGCTGGAGGACTAGCCGGGCCGGCTCTGCCGACCAGAACGCTGAAGCAAGACGCGTGGACACCCCGACCCCCCTCGACCCCCAGGCCATCCGCGGCGACTTCCCCATCTTCGAGCGAGACTTCGGAGGGCGTCGCCTGGCCTACCTCGACAGCGCCGCCACGGCCCTGAAACCGAGTCCCGTCATCGCCGCCGTCTCCGACTACCACCGCCACTACAGCGCCAACGTCCACCGTGGCATCTACACCATCGGCGAGGAGGCCACCGCCGCCTACGAGGGCGCCCGGCAGAAGGTCGCCCGCTTCATCAACGCACCTGATGCGCACGAGGTCGTCTTCGTGCGCAACGCCACCGAGGCCATCAATCTCGTCGCCTACGCCTGGGGCCGCCACAACATCGGCCGCGCTGACACCATCGTCCTGACCGAGCTGGAGCACCACTCCAACCTGGTGCCCTGGCAGCTGCTGGCTCAGGAGAAGGACGCCGACCTCGAGTTCGTGCCCTTCGACACCGAGGGGCGCCTGCTCATGGACTCCTGGGAGGTGCTCCTTCGCACCCGGCCCCGGCTGGTGGCCTTCACCCACAAGTCGAACGCGCTGGGCACGCTTTCGCCAGTCAGGGAGATGGTCCGGCAGGCTCACGCCGCCGGCGCCCTGGTGCTCGTCGACGGCGCCCAGGCCGTGCCGCATCAGCCAGTGGACGTGCAGGACATCGGCGCGGACTTCTACGTCTTCTCCGGCCACAAGGTGCTGGCGCCGCCCGGCTCCGGGGCGCTGTGGGCCAGACGCGAGCTGCTCGAGGCCATGCCCCCGTTCATGAGCGGCGGCGAGATGATCAGCTCCGTGCACCTGCGCCACACCACCTTCAACGAGGTGCCCCACAAGTTCGAGGCCGGCACGCCGGACGTGGCCGCGGCCATCGGCCTCGGGGCCGCCGTGGACTACCTCTCCGCCGTGGGCATGGATCGCGTGGCTGCCCATGAGCAGGCCCTGACCGCCTACGCCCTGGAGATGCTGCCGCGGGAGGTCCCGGGCATCCACATCCACGGCCCGCGTGAGGCCGCTGAGCGCTCCGGCATCGTGACCTTCACGCTGCCCGAGGCGCACCCCCACGACATCGCCACGCTGCTGGATCGCGAAGCCGTGGCCATCCGCGCCGGCCACCATTGCACCCAGCCCCTGCACGACCGGCTGGGCGTGCCGGCGACGGCGCGCGCCTCCTTCAGCGTCTACAGCGACCGCGACGACCTCGATCGCCTCGCTGTCGGCCTGCGCGGGGTGCAGCGCATCTTCGGCAGCAGACCGGTCGCCGTTCCTTCCTAGAGTCCCGCCACCGCATCAGGTACCCTGCACAGCCCATGGACGACCTCTACCGCGACGAGATCCTCGAGCACTACCGCCAGCCCCACAACTTCGGGACGCTGGAGCATCCTGATGCCGTCCATGAGGGCCACAACCCTCTCTGCGGCGACCGCATCACCATGATGCTGTCGGTTACGGAGGACGGGACCATCCGTGAGGTCGCCTTCAGCGGTCGTGGGTGTGCCATCAGCCAGGCCTCAGCCTCGCTGCTCACCGACGAGATCAAGGGCCGCAACGTCAGCGAAGTGGGGGCCATGACCAACCAGGACATCCTGGATCTGCTGGGTATCGAGATCAGCCCGGCCCGCCTCAAGTGCGCTCTGCTCTCGCTGGATACGCTGCAGCGAGCCCTCCGCGATCGGGACGCTGCCGAGGTCAGCCCGGCCGGCAGCTGACCAGGCGGCCGGCTCACCCCCAGCCACGCTCGATCCACCAGGGAGTCGCATCGTCACCATGACCAAGTCCTATCCCGGATCTCCTCCGCGAAGCCCGCGCCACGGTGCGCGAGCTGAGCACGGCCGAGACGGAGCGGGCGGCCCAGGCCGGCGCCACCATCGTCGATGTCCGCGAGGCCAGCGAATGGGAGCAGGGTCACATCAGCGGCGCCCGGCACGTCTCCAAGTCCTACATCGAGCAGGAGATCGAATCGGTCGCGCCGGACCGCTCCGTGCCGGTCGTCCTCTATTGCGCCGGCGGCATCCGCTCGCTCTTCGCGGCACGCACGCTCCTCGACATGGGCTACCGTGACGTCGCCTCCATGCGCGGTGGCTTCCAGGCCTGGAAGTCCGAAGGCCGGGCCTTCACGCAGCCCCGGGTCCTGAGTGCGGAGCAGAAGCAGCGTTACTCGCGACACCTGCTCATCCCGGAGGTCGGGGCGGCCGGCCAGGTCAGGCTGCTCGATTCGAGGGTCCTCTTCATCGGTGCCGGCGGCCTGGGTTCGCCGGCCATGCTCTACCTCGCCGCGGCCGGGGTCGGCACCATCGGCGTCGTCGACTTCGATGTCGTCGATGCCTCCAACCTGCAGCGCCAGGTCATCCACCGCAGCGATCGCGTGGGCATGAAGAAGACGGAGTCGGCGGCGCAGACGATCGCCGAGCTCAACCCTGATGTCCACGTCGTGTCCCACGAGGAGGTGCTCGGCGAGGACAACGTCGATCGCCTCATCGACGGCTACGACCTCATCATCGACGGCACGGACACGTTCGAGACGCGCTATACGCTCAACGACGCCGCCGTGCGGGCCGGCATCCCCGTGGTGCATGCCTCGGTCTTCCGCTTCGAGGGCCAGCTCACGGTGTTCCAGCCGCACGAGGGTCCCTGCTACCGCTGCCTGTACCCCACGCCACCACCACCGGAGCTGGCGCCGGGCTGCTCGGTGGCCGGCGTGCTCGGCGTCGTGCCCGGTGTGATGGGCCTGCTCCAGGCCACCGAGGGCCTCAAGGTCCTGCTCGGCATCGGCGATCCGCTCGTCGGCCGGCTACTCATCTACGACGCCCTCGACGGTGCCTTCAGCGAGCTCCAGCTGCGACGTGACCCGCATTGCCCCGCCTGCGGTGACGGCGACGCCGTCGGCCAGGCGAGTGACGGGGTCTTCGCGCTGCCGACCCCGACGACGACTCCGATGGAGGTGAATGCATGACCGCGGTCCGGATCCCGCCCGTGCTGCGCGCGCAGGCCGACAACCAGAAGCGGGTGGAGGTCAGCGGGGCCACGGTCGGCGAGGCGCTCGACTCCCTCCTCGGGCAGTACCCCGGCCTGCGTGAGCAGGTCTTCAGCGCTGACGGCACCCTGAACCGTTTCGTCAACGTCTACGTCAACGGTCGCGACGTCCGCTATGAGCAGGAGCTGGCTACCCCGGTCGGCGAGCACGACGAGGTCATCCTCCTGCCGGCCATGGCCGGGGGTCGCTAGGGGTACCGCCCGGTGACGGCCACCCACGAGCGGCTTCCCGGCACAGAGATCGATCGGCTGCGTCCGCATGCGCACGGCGGCAGTGCGCGACACGGTGGGCGCTTCCCGTCCATCGTTGACGCCATCGGCTTCACGCCGCTGGTGGAGGTGCCCAACGTCTGTCCCAATCCCAACGTGCGCCTCTACGCCAAGCTCGAGTTCATGAACCCCACCGGGTCGGTCAAGGACCGCGTCGCCAAGTACCTCATCGAGGACCTCGAGCGCTCCGGTCGGCTCAAGCCGGATTCCATCATCATCGAGCCCACCAGCGGGAACACCGGCATCGGCCTGGCCATGATCGCCCGGCGCAAGGGCTATCGCGTCGCGGTCGTGGTGCCGGACAACGTGACCATGGAGCGACGGCAGCTGCTGGCGCTGTTCGGGGCCGAGGTCATCGACTCGCCCGGGCACCTGGGCTCCAACGGCGCGGTCGCGCTGGCCAAGCACCTTGTGGCCAGGGACGACCGCTTCGTGATGCCCTACCAGTACGGCAACCCGGCCAATCCCCTTGCCCACGAGGAGACCACGGCCGAGGAGATCATCGCCGACTGCCCCGAGGTCGACGTCTTCGTGGCCGGCCTGGGCACCGGGGGGACGCTCATGGGCGTGGGGCGCCGCCTGCGCCGGCACAACCCCGACGTGCGCATCTACGCGGCCGAGCCACTGCCCGGCGAGCGTGTCCAGGGCCTGCGCTCCCTCGACGAGGGCTTCATCCCCGAGATCTTCGACCCCTCGGTCCTCGACGGCAAGCTGCTGGTCTCCAACGGCCAGGCCATCGAGGCGCTGCGCGAGCTGACCGAGAAGGAGGGCATCTTCGCCGGCGTGTCCTGCGGTGCGGTGCTGGTGGCCGCCAGGCAGGTGGCTCGCGAGATGGAGCGCGGCACCATCGTGGCCCTGCTGGCCGACGGTGGCTGGAAGTATCTCAGCGAGGACATCTGGACGCGTGACCTCGATGCCGACGAGGACGTCGTCGACAGCCTGAACCTGTGGTGAGATGGCTGCGGCGGCCGGCGAGCGAGCCGCCCCCCCGATCGGCGGCTGAAGCCCCGTCCCCGGATCGCGTGCGCTCTTCGGCCGATGAGCCCGCCATGGCCGGCGATGTCATGGTGCCCGGCGTGGAGTCCTGGCAGCAGGCCGCCGACAGCGGCGCGGCTGCGCGAGTGGCAGCCGGTGCCGTGACAGGGCCGGCCGGTGACGGTAGCAGGGTCCGCCGACGCCCGCCCGCCCGGGCCGCCATGGACGCCCGCCTCCGCCGCGCTGCCGCGCCCGCTCCGCGAGGAGCTCATCGACTGGTTGCGCGGCACCCTCCCGAACGAGGGCTGCGGCCTGCTGGTGTCGGACCGCGTGGCCGAGGAGGGTGGCGTGCCGACCCGGTTCGTGGGCATGCGCAACGCCGCCGCCTCTCCGTATCGCTATCTCATGGACCCTGAGGAGCAGCTGCGGGTGCTGCTCGAGATCGACGATGCCGACGAGGTCGTGTGGGGCATCGTCCATTCGCACGTGGCCTCGCCGCCGTATCCATCCCCGACCGACATCGGCCTGGCCGCCTACCCGGACGCGCTGTACCTGCTCTGCTCGTTCGCGAGCGAGCCGCCGGAGCTGCGGGCCTGGACCATCGTCGCCGGTGCCGTCAACGAGGTCGTGCTCGAGCGCGTCTAGCACGGCCGGCCCGGAACGGTCCTGCCCAGCGGCGTACACTCTCGGCCTAGCCGTTCAGGGGAGTGCAGAGATGAGTCAACTGCTGGTCATCACCTTCGGAGAGCGCGAGACGGCCGGCCTGGCGGCTGAGCGGCTCAAGGGCCTCGAGAAGGCACACGGGGCGGACCTGGCCGACATGGCGGTCGTGGAGAAGGACGCCGACGGCAAGATCCACGTCCACCACGGCATCGACCGGACCACTGCTGTCGGTGCCGTCGGCGGCGGCGCCCTCGGCCTGCTCCTGGGGCTGGTGTTCTTCCCGGTCGCCGGCCTGGCCATCGGCGCCGCGGTCGGCGGGCTCATCGGCCGCTCGCTCCATCAGAACATCGACAAGAAGCTCGTCGAGGACGTCACCGCCGACCTGACCGAGAACACCTCGGCGCTCTTCGTGCTGGGCACCGGCAACGCCTCCGCCGTGATCGGCGCGCTGGAGCCCTTCAAGGGCAGGGTCTACCAGATCCACGCTCGATCCGGAGGCCGAGGCGCAGATCCAGGCGGCCCTCGACCGCCAACCGCGGGAGTAACGCCCGCGCGCCCAGCGCCCCCTCACTCCTCGCCGATGTCCTCGTTCCAGACGTCGGGGTAGCGCTCGATGAACTGGGCCATGAGGGCCTTGCACTCGGCCGAAATCGAGGTTCACGACCTCCACGCCTCGCGAGCGCAGGTAGTCCTCGCCGCCCATGAAGGTCTCGTTCTCGCCGACGACCACGCGCGGGATGCCGTAGAGCAGGATGGCGCCCGTGCACATGTCGCAGGGCGAGAGCGTCGTGTACATCGTGGCGCGCCGGTAGACCGAGGCGTGCAGGCGGCCGATGGACTCGAGGCAGTCGGTCTCGCCGTGGCGGATGACGCTGCCCTGCTGGACGCGTCGGTTGTGCCCCGAGCCGAGCACCTTGCCGTCCGCCACGAGGGCCGCGCCCACGGGCACGCCGCCCTCGGCGAGTCCCTGCGCCGCCTCGTCGACGGCGATCTTCATGAAGGCCTGGTCGTCCATGTGCTCCTCCTTGAGCGTTCTCGGCAGGATCGATGCGGGCGGTCGGCGATCAGGTGCGACGGTACGCCTTCAGGTAGGCGCCCGGGTAGGGCACGTTGCGGCCGGACAGTGCCAGCGCCACGATGACCACGATGTACGGCAGCGCCAGCATGATCTCGTTGGGCACGTCCTCGAAGCCGGGCGTGATGCGCAGTCGCAGGCCCAGCGAGAAGACGGCCGCGAAGACCAGCGCCCCGAGCACGCCCCGGAAGATGCGCCAGCGCCCGAAGATGACGAGGGCGATGCAGACCCAGCCGCGGCCGGCGATGATGTCCAGCGTGAAGGTGCCCAGCATGGCCAGGGTGATGAAGGCGCCGCCGACAGCCATGAAGGCGCCGCCGATCATGAGCGCGATGTAGCGGATCCGGAAGACGTCGATGCCGGCCACGTCGGCGGCCTCGGGGTTCTCGCCGACGGCACGGATGGACAGACCCAGTGGCGTCCTGCCCAGCACCCACCAGGCCGCCGGCACCACGACCAGGAAGGCCAGCCAGGTCAGCCCGTACTGGTTGGCGATCGTGCCGATGTCGCCCAGGCCGGCCAGCGGATCCCAGAGTGGCATAGGCTCGATGCGGCTCAGGGTGGTGCCCGTGAAGATGAGCCGGTTGGCGAACTCCGACACGCCGATGAGGCCGATGGTGAGACCCAGACCGCTGACGTGCTGGTTGGCCCCCAGCGTGACCGTGAGCAGCGCCATGAGCGCCCCGGCGATGAGACCCACCACGATGGCGCCGACCAGCCCGAGCCAGGCGTTGCCGGTGTGGAAGGCCACCGCGAAGCCGAAGAAGGCGCCCGCGTACATGGTGCCCTCGATGCCCAGGTTCAGGACCCCGGCGCGCTCGGTGTAGGTCTCGCCCACCGTGCCGTAGACGAGGGGCGTGGCGTTGCGGAAGGTGGCAGCCAGGATGTCGGCGAAGAAGGTCATGTCGGCGGACCTTCCGCGCGCCTGGTGCCTTCCGGCTCGTCGGGTGTCGGCTCGCCCTCATCGGGCGGCCGTTCCTCCTCGCGGCTGGCTCGCCTCCGGTACAGCGCCAGGGCGCCGATGACTACCAGGAGCAGCGTGCCCTGCACCACTGCGCCCAGCTGCGAGGGGATCTGCAGGCTGCGCACGGCCGATGAGGCGCCCACCGAGAGGTCGCCCAGCAGCAGGCCGGCCAGCAGCACGCCGGGCATGGTCAGCCCGCCCAGCATGGCGACGACGATGCCGGTGTAGCCGAAGCCGGGCGAGATGCCGGCCGTGAGCCGGAACTGGATACCGGCCACCTCGCTGACGCCGGCCACGCCGGCCACGGCCCCGCTGATGAGGGCCACGCGCAGGAGCGTCCGCTCGACCTTGATGCCGGCGAAGCGGGCACCGTGCGGCGAGAGGCCCACGGCGCGCACGCGCAGTCCGGTGGCGGTGCGGCTCAGCACCCACCAGGCGACCACGATGATGACGATGGCGATGACGAAGCCGAGGTGCAGGCGCGACTTGCCCAGGAAGGGCAGGAACAGGCCCAGGCGCGGGAACTCCGCAGCCTCGGCGATGCGCGGCGATTCCGGGAAGCCGGTCTCGGGATCGGTCCACGGACCGTGCAGCAGTGCCTCCACCAGCAGCAGCGCCACGGGGTTGAGCAGCAAGGTGGTGACCACCTCGTCGATGCCCAGGCGCACCCGCAGCAGGGCCGGCACCAGCGCCCAGGCAGCCCCCGCGAGGGCGCCCGCCGCGATCATCAGCGGCAGCACCACGATGGACGGCCAGCCGTGCACGACCTGGCCGATGCCGGCGGCGGCCACCGCACCCATGAGCAGCTGGCCCTCCACGCCGATGTTCCAGTAGCCGGCGCGGAAGGCGATGGCCACCGCGGCGCCCGCGAAGAGCAGCGGCGAGGCCACGTTGAGGACCTCCCACAGCGTGAACTCGCGGGTCAGCGGCTGCACGAAGTAGGCGAAGTAGCCGTCGATGGGGCTGGCACCGGCGATGAAGAAGGCACTCCCCGTCACGGCCAGCACGGCCACCAGCGCGCCGACGACGATGACGCCGGCACGGCCCAGGCGCGTCTCGGCGGTGCGCCGGGCTTCGAGCATCACGCGGGGCCTCCTGGCCCCGGCCGGCCACCCGGGGTCACGCTGCCACCTGGCCCCGGCCGGCCATGAGCATGCCCAGCTGCTCGGGGTCGGCCTGGGCGGCGTCCATGCGGCCGACGACGCGGCCCTCGTAGAGCACCACCACCCGGTCGGAGAGCGAGAGCAGCTCGTCGAGGTCCTCGGAGATGAGCAGGATGGCGGCGCCGTCGCGGCGGCGTGCCAGGATCTCCTCGCGTACGTACTCACTGGCGCCGACGTCCAGCCCGCGCGTCGGCTGCGAGACGATGACCACGCGGGGATCGCGCGAGAGCACGCGCGCCAGCAGCACCTTCTGGATGTTGCCGCCCGACAGCGTCGCCACGCGGTCGCCCGGCTGGGCCCTGATCTGGTAGCGCTCGATGAGCTCCCGGGCGTGCGCGTCGATGCGTCGCCGATCCAGCCGGCCCCCGACGGTGAAGTCATCGATGTGTTCGAGGACCAGGTTCAGGGAGACGGGCAGATCGAGTACCAGGCTGGCATGGCGGTCCTCGGGGATGCGGCCCACGCCGGCCGCCATGACCACCCCGGGCTCGGCCCCGGCCAGTTCCTGGTCGTCCACCTGGATCGAGCCAGCGGTCACCGGCCGCATGCCCGAGAGCACCTCGGCCAGCTCGGTCTGGCCGTTGCCGGAGACGCCGGCCACGCCGAGGATCTCGCCGGCATGGACCTCCAGCGAGACGTCGTGCAGCGCCGCCAGGCCGTGCGAGCCGCGGGCCGAGACGCCCTGGACCCTGAGGCGTGCCTCGCCGTCGCCCCAGATGGCCTCCTGCTGCCCCACCCCGAACGTCGGCCGGCCGACCATCATCCGTGCCAGCTCCCGCTCATCGGTGTCGCCCGGGGCCGTGCCGACCATGCGGCCGCGACGCATCACGCTGACGCGGTCGCTGATGGCACGCACCTCGCCCAGCTTGTGGCTGATGAAGACGACCGAGAGCCCATCCCGGACGAGGCGCCGCAGCGTCTCGAAGAGGGCCTCCACCTCGTGGGGCACCAGCACCGCGGTGGGTTCATCGAGGATGAGCACGCGGCAGTCGCGCGCCAGCGCCTTGATCGATCTCGACGCGCTGCTGCTCGCCCACCGAGAGCTGCTCCACCAGCGCGTCCGGCCGCACCGCGATGCCGAAGCGCTCCGAAGCCTCCTCCACGGAGCGGCGTGCAGCGGCCAGGTCAAGGCGGACGCCGCGGGCGCGCCCGAGCACGACGTTCTCGGTCACGCTCATGGGTTGCACCAGCGAGAAGTGCTGCGTGACCATGCCCACGCCGGCCGCGATGGCGTCCCTGGGGGAGCGGATGACCACGGGCTGCCCGTCCACCTTGATGGTGCCGGCATCGGCGCGGGTGAGCCCGTAGAGGATGCGCATCAGCGTCGTCTTGCCGGCGCCGTTCTCGCCGAGGAGGGCATGCACCTCGCCACGCTCCAGGGCGAGGTCGACGGCGTCGTTGGCGACGAGGTCGCCGAAGCGCTTGCTGATGCCCAGCAATTCGGCGGCCAGGTCGCCCTGGCCGCCGCTGCTGGTCATGTCTGCGCGATGAGTGGAGGGACGCCTATTCGGCCACCGGGATGTCCGAGCCGGGAGGAGTGGATTCGTTGATGTCGACGCGGAAGAGGCCGGAGACGATCTCCGCTTCCCTGGCCATCACGGTCTCCACGAGCTCGGCCGGGACCTCCCTGACCAGGTCCGTGTTGATGGGCGCCAGCGCGGCACCGCCCTTGGCGACCATGCTGAAGTCCTTGAGGTCCTGGGCCTGATAGGTGCCGCCGGCGACCTGGTCGATGACGTACTCGACGGTGGGGGTCATGTTCCAGGTCACGCTGGTGACGACGTTGTCCGGCGCCAGCTCCTGCTGGTCGCTCATGTTGCCGACGGCGATGAGGTCGTTGAGGTCGGCGGCCTCGATGACGCCGAAGCGCTCCGCGTAGAGCACGTCCGCGCCGGCGTCGATCTGGGCCTGGGCG
Source organism: uncultured Chloroflexia bacterium (assembly GCA_963697275.1). Taxonomy (GTDB): domain Bacteria; phylum Chloroflexota; class Limnocylindria; order Limnocylindrales; family CSP1-4; genus JAFMJV01. The sequence continues at coordinate 307,124 of CAVONF010000005.1, forward strand.
GCTTCCAGCGCGGCCGCGGGGTCGAACCAGCTGTTGATGAAGCTGACCTTGGCCTCCACCTCGGGGTTGACCTCGCGCGCGCCGGCGATGAAGGCGTTGGTGATGCGGTTGACCTCGGGCACGGGCACGCCACCGACGACGCCGATGACGCCGCTCTCGGTGAGGCCGCCGGCGAGCATGCCGGCCAGGTAGGCGGGCTCATGGATCCAGTTGTCGAAGACGCTGAAGTTGGGATCGGCCGGGCCGCCGCCGGAGCCGAAGACGAAGGCGATGTCGGGGTAGTCGGCGGCGACGCTGCGCACGGCCTCCTCGTTGCCGAAGGCATCACCGAAGATGATGTCCGGCTGGTCCAGCTCGGCGACCTCGCGCAGGGTCAGCTCCATGTCGCCCGAGTAGCCGAGATCGTCGGCGAAGGTGTACTCGACGCGTCCGGCGTCAGCCTCTGCCTGCAGTGCGGTGTGGATGACCCCATCCCAGGGCTCCTCGATCTGCGTGGCGTAGGCCCCGAAGACCTTCAGTGGCTCGTCCTGGGCGACGACCGCGCTCCCGCTCGCGGCCATGGTGAGTGCCAGCAGCGTCGTCGCTGCACAAACGGATAGACGCCTGACCATGAGATGGAAACCCTCCAGCGCCGGGAGGCAGGCGCGCCCGGCGGGCGATGTCCCGGCCTCCACTCGCTCGAGGACTCATCGTACCCGGCCCTGCCCAGGGCCTGTCAAGTCGCAGCCGGTTCCAGTCGCGAGCCGGTTCCGAAGCGGACGCCATTCGCCGCGACCCATGCCGTGCCGCGGGCATCGTCGATGGTCGGTCGACCGAACGGTTCGGGCTCGAGCGCCCCGACTGGGGCAGCCCGTGGTTCGCATCGGGCCCGATCGTCAGTGCACCGAACGCGACCGGCAGCCGCGAACGGCACGCGGCTCGTGTTTGCTCTGTTCGCGAGGAAGCCGTGCGCTCGACCGAACGGTCGGCCGCCGCGGGCTCAGTGCGCTGTCCGAGCCGCCGCCAGCAGGGCCGCTTCCGTGGGCGTGGAGCCGAGCCCCAGCCGGGCCCCCAGGACGGCAGCGGCCGGTGGCTCCAGGCCGGCCGCGCGCAATCGTGGCCAGGAGTCCTCCGCGAAGACCTCCTCCGGCGTCCCGTCGAGCTCGATCCGGCCGGCCGCCAGGACCACGACGCGCTCGAAGGTCTCGGCCACGAAGCGCAGGTCGTGGCTGATGGCGATGACGGTACGGCCAGCCACGCGCAGATCCGAGATGACGCGCCGCACCCGCGCCACCCCGGCCGCATCGAGGCCCACGGTGGGCTCGTCGAGCACCAGCACCGCCGTCTCCATGGCCAGCAGCGAAGCGATGGAGAGCAGCTTGCGGCGCGCCTCACCCAGATCGTGGGGATGGCCGTCGACGGCGTCTCCCAGGCCCACGGCGTCGAGCGCGGCCTCCACGGCTCGTGCGCGCCGCTCCGCGCTGAAGCCCAGCCGCCGCGGTCCGAACTCCACCTCCGCGCGCACGCTGCGGGCGAAGATCTGGCGGTCGGGGTCCTGGAAGCCGACCGCGACCGTCGCCGCCAGGTCTGCCACGCGGCGGCCGGCGGCGTCCGCGCCGTCGAACAGCACGCGCCCGCGCGTCGGGCGCAGCAGACCGTCGAGGTGCTGCACCAGCGTGGTCTTGCCGCTGCCGTTCGGCCCGATGAGGGCCACCGTCGCACCACTCCGGATGCGCAGGTCCACGCCGTCGAGGGCCCGCACGCCGCCGGGGTACTCGAAGCCCACGCCCTCGAGCACGATGTCCATCAGGCGTCTCCGGCCTGGGCGAGCAGGCGGGCCAGTCGCTGCTCGGTCGGCTCCTCGATGCCCAGGGCCCAGCTGGCGGGATCGGCCAGCACCTCGGGGACGGGCCCACGGCGGACGATGCGCCCGTCGGCCATCAGGAGCACCGACTCGCAGCTGCGGGCGATGACGTCGCTGCGCTGGTCGGCGATGAGCACGGCGGTGCCCTGAGCGGCGCCGCCGCCAAGCGCCTCCAGCACCAGCTCGCGTGCCGTGGGCGTCGAGGTGCGCCACGGGCGCGTCGAGCACCAGGCGGCGCGGTCGCATCGCCAGCAGGCCGGCCAGGACCACCAGCTGCTGCTGGCCGCCGGAGAGCCGCCGCGGATCGCGCACCGCCAGCTCCCCGAGGGCCAGCTGCTCGATCGCGCCCTCGGTCCGTGCCAGGACCTCGCCTCGTGGCAGGCCCAGGTTGGCCGGCCCGAAGGCGATCTCCTCGAAGACCGTCTCGGCCACCATCGAGAGCTGGCTGGCCGGCTGCCCCAGGCCCACCACCACCGAGCTCGCAGAGCCGGTGCATGGGCCGGTCGGTGACGTCCTCACCATCGAGCAGCAGCTGCCCGCGCAGGTCGCCGCCCACCACGCGCGGCGCCAGCCCGCCGAGCACCAGGCACAGCGTGGACTTGCCCGATTCGGTGGCACCCAGGAGCCCCGTGACGGCGCCGTCGGCCAGCTCGAGGGAGATCTCGTGGAGGCTGTCCGCCGCGCGCCGGGATAGCGGTAGCTCGACCCCCTGCAGGCTCAGCACGGCGGCTCCCAGCCGCCGAGCCGCAGGAGCCACCGCCACGAGCACGGCCGCGACCATGGCCCAGCGCGCTGCTCGCTGCACGCCGCTGTCGGCCGGAGCCCACAGCACGGTGTGGCGACCGGGTCGGGTGAAGCCGCGGATCTCCAGGGCCAGCGTGCGCGTCTCCACCTCGGCGATGGCGCCGCTCACGGTAGGCCCGGCCACGGCCGTGACGCCGCGGAGCCGCTGCCAGAGGCTGCCCTCGCTGTCCAGCCCCCGGGCGCGCTGCGCCGCGGTGACCTCGGCGGCTCGCTCGGCCAGGCGCGGGATCATGGCCACGGCGTTGTGGATGACGAAGGTGAGCCGCGCCGGCAGTGCCGTGCGCCTGGAGGCTGGCCACCAGCTCCGAGGGTCGCGTGGTCAGGTAGAAGAGCGTCACCGCGCCGGCCATGACGAAGACACGGACGACGACCTCGGCCGCCACGGCGACGCCCTCGCCGGTCACCCGGATCGGCCCCAGCTCCGACCAGGACCTCGCTCACCCCCCGGCGTGAAGAGGACGTTGACGATGGCGACGCTGACCGCCAGCGGCAGCGCCAGCAGGAGCGAGGTCCGCGCCACGCCCGGCAGGACGCGGGCCCAGGCCGCCGGCAGCACCACGGCCAGCAGGCCGAGGAGCAGCCGGGCAGAGCACGCCGCCCAGCACGATGACGGCCAGCACCGTGGTCACCGAGAGGATGAGCCGGGTCAGCGGGTCCAGGCGGTGCCATGCCGGTGGATCCGGCGACGGCCGATCCCGGGCGGCAGGGGACGCTCGCTCGTGCAGTGGATCAGCCCTCGTCGGCGCGCTCGGCCGGAGGCAGCGGCGATGAGGTACTGGCCCTGCGGGAAGCGCGCCTTGGTGCGCACCGCGAGGGCGCCGAGGATGACGTAGACGACGAAGTAGCTGATGACCTTGTCGATCGAGTCGGAGACCAGGCTCTGGCCCAGGACGGCCTGCTCCAGGTCCGCGCCGGCCTGGCGGAAGGCCGCGATGACGAAGTCGGCCCCGGAACCGGTCACGCCGCCGAACAGGCTGGCCGCGATGGGCGCGGCCACGAAGGCGGCCACGATGCCGGTCACGGCACCGGCCACGACGATGTAGGCGGCGGCCAGGTCGCGGTTCCTGACCAGGAGCACGCACGAGGCCCACGGCCGAGCCGACCACCAGCAGCATGGCCAGCCAGCCCAGGATGAGGAAGGCCGACTGCGTCACTCTCAGGTGCCAGCCCACGCCCCTCGGCGGCCACCTGCCAGACACCCAGCGCCAGGATGGCCATGAGGGCGAGGAGGCCGATGGAGACGACCGCGCCGATGGTCAGGTCGCGACCGGACGCGTCCCGGCCTGGGCCGCAGCCAGCCCCAGCGCGCGAAGGTGCCGGCCAGCAGGCCGATGACCACGGCCACCACCGCGAACGGTGCTGCGAAGGGGCTCCCGAACGGCGGCGGAGCGAGGTACGTCCACACGATGTTGGCCAGGAAGCCGGTCAGCGCTCCCGCCAGCGGCCCGGCCAGCGCGGCGACCAGGATGGTGCCGATCGAATCGAGGTAGATGGGGATCTTGAGCGCGCTGGCCACGGCCGTGCCGAGCACGATGTTGAGGGCCATGGCCACCGGCATGAGCACGATCGTGCGCGTGTCGAACTGGCGCGTGATCGAATCGAGGCGCCGCGTCTGGAGATACTCGACGAGGGCATAGGCGGCGATGCCCGCCAGCACCGCCACGATGGCGACGACGCGCTGCCACGTCGAGCGCACGCTCGAGCTCGAGGCCGGCCAGCGCCGCGACGCCCGCGCCGCCGACGAGCACGAACGGCCAGCAGGCCAGCGCCGACCCGGAGCCACGTCGCCGGCATCGGCGACCTACCTGCCGCGCTCCGCGGCCAGGTCGCCCGACACGCCCGATGAAGCGGTCGAAGAACGATCTCGATGTCGGCCTCGACGGCGATGTCCAGGTCCGGCGCCCGGCCCCAGGCGCGGCGCCAGTCGGTCACGGTCTCGCCCGTCGTCCAGCGACCCTCGAGCTCGACCTCGACGGCCAGCGCCTCCGTTCGCGCCAGGCTCGGGTCGAGGGCTGCCGCGACCGCCAGGGCATCGTGGATGAAGGCGCCGTAGAAGCCGTCGTAGCGGCTGTGGAACTCGAAGTAGAAGCGCAGCGCATCCCAGACGAAGCGCACCATGAGGTTGTCGCCATCGCCGGCCAGGGTGGCCAGGCGCTCGAGATGCTCGGGCGTCAGCTTGGCGCGCTCGGTGACGTCCAGGCCGAGGGCCACCGGAGCGGGATCTCGGGACCGCCGCCCGGGCCAGCCCGCCAGGCCGTCCAGCACCGTCGGCCAGGGCCTCCGGGTCCACGCCGGCGTTCCACTCCAGCGTGGGTGCCGTGTTGCCGGGCGAGCGGTAGGAGCCGACCATCATGACCAGGCGCGACAGCAGACGCGGCAGGTCCGGTTCGCGCTGCAGCGCCACGGCCACGTTGGTCAGCGGCCCCAGCGTCACCAGCGTCAGCTCGCCGGGCCGCTGCACGGGCAGACTCCACGATGAGCGCGGCGCCGTCGCGGGGCTTGGTCCGCTGCGCGGGCGCCGGCAGCTCCGCGTACCCGAGGCCGGTCGGGACCGTGCGTGTCGGCGGCCGTGCGCAGGGGACGTACCAGCGGCCGCGCGGCCCCGGCCGCCACCTCGATGTCACTCCGGCCGGCCAGCTCCAGCACGGCCAGGGTGTTGCGCACGACGTGCTGCCAGCTCCACGTTGCCGGCCACGCAGCTCACGCCGGCGATCTCGGCCTCCGGCGAGGCCACGGCATAGAGCAGCGCCAGGGCATCGTCGATGCCGGTGTCGCAGTCGATCAGGAGCGGGCACCGTGTCGGGGTCGTCATCGGATGCGCAGCCTACCCTCATGGGTCGCGCGCACCTGCTGACAGGCCCCCGAGGGACGTCATCGGCGAAGGCCTCCACCACATCGGGCGATGACATCGCGGCAGCCCGGTGCCACCGTTGGCGGCAGACTGGTCGCATCGGGCGCAGACCGGCAGCATCGCTCGGCGCGGGTCGTCGGCTGGACGCTGAAGGAGAGACGGATGACGCAGGAGATGACGGACGTCCTGGTCGCTGGGTACCGCGACGTCGAGACCGCGACGCGAGGACTTCGAGGCGCTCATCGCCAGGGTCCAGGCCAGGCAGGTCGCGATCCAGGCGGTCATCCTCGTCGCCCACGACAGGGACGGCAACGTCAGCGTGCAGCGGACCGGGCGACAGCCTCGGGCGCAAGGGTCTGGGCTGGGGCGGCGCCGTCGGGTTCCTCGTCGGTCTCGCTGCACCTCCGCTCCTCGCCGCCACCGTGGTGGGGGCAGCGGCGGGCGGCATCGTGGGCAGATTCGCCGACCGCAAGGTGAAGAGCGGTCTCCACGACAAGCTGGGTGAGGCCATGAAGCCGGGCACCGCGGCTGTCATCGCCATGTACGACGAGGACCAGCGCTTCGTCGTGCGAGCAGGCCCTGCCCGGCGCGCTGGTCGCGGTCCATCGCCCAGACGGACAAGACCGGTGACGTGGCTCTCAAGGACTCCCTCGCGGAGGCCATGGGCAAGTTCAAGCCCGACCGCACCGTGCTGCCCATCCCGGACCGGACGTTCGGTGGCTCGATCGGCCGCACCATGGACCAGTCGGTCGGCGACTGGTCGATGGTGCCGGGCGCCCAGCCGCCCGATGGTGCACCCAACGTGCTGCTCGTCCTCATCGATGACGCCGGCTTCGGCGGGCCCGAGACGTTCGGTGGCGAGATCCGGACCCGGACCCTGACCCGCGTGCAGGAGATGGGGCTCACCTACAACCGCTTCCACGTGACCGCCGTCTGCTCGCCGACTCGCGCTGCGCTGCTCACCGGTCGCAACCATCATCGCGTGGCCATGGGCGGCATCGCCGAGTTCCCCGGACCCTTCCCCGGCTACACGGGACAGGTACCCCGGACGTGCACACCACTGCCGAGGATCCTCAGGGACAACGGCTACGTCACAGGCGGCTTCGGCAAGTGGCACCTCACGCCCGGCCGGGCCATGGGACCATCCGGTCCCTTCACTCGCTGGCCACAGGCCTGGGGCTTCGACCACTACTGGGGGTTCCTGACCGGCGCGGCCGGCCAGTACGACCCGGTCATCGTCCAGGACAGCACGGTCCTGGGCGTGCCGGAGGGAAAGGACGGCAGCTCTACTACTTCCCGGACGACCTCACCGACAAGTCCATCGAATGGATCCACGCGGTCAGGGCACACGATGCCCACAAGCCCTTCTTCATGTACTACTCGACCGGCGCCACGCATGCCCCACACCACGTCGCCAAGGCGTGGGCAGACAAGTACAAGGGCCAGTTCGATGACGGCTGGGACGCCTACCGGGAGCGCACGCTCGAGCGACAGAAGCGGCTCGGGATCGTGCCGCCGGACACCGACCTGGCGCCGCGCCCCGACCCGTACCCGGCCTGGGACACCCTCGGCGACGCCGAGAAGAAGCTCTATGCGCGCCAGATGGAGGTCTTCGCCGGCTTCTCCGAGAACGCCGACTGGAACGTGGGCCGCCTCATCGACGCCATCGACGAGATGGGCGAGCTCGACAACACGCTGATCATCTACATCTGGGGCGACAACGGTGCCTCCATGGAGGGCACCATCACGGGCTCCTTCAACGAGACCACCTTCTTCAACGGGCTCGTGCTGGACGCCGAGCAGCAGCTGGCGCTCATCGAGAAGTTCGGCGGGCTCGAGGGTCTGGGTGGCGAGCACAGCGCCCCCCACTTCGCGGCCGCCTGGGCGCACGCCCAGAACACGCCCTTCCAGTGGGGCAAGCAGATGGCCAGCCACCTCGGCGGTGACCGCGACCCCATGGTCATCGCCTGGCCCGAGCCGTATCAAGGCCGGCGGGGACCTGCGCACCCAGTTCACCCACTGCATCGACGTCGCACCGACGATCCTCGACCTCGTGGGCATCCCCGAGCCCAAGGTGGTGGACGGCATCGCGCAGGAGCCCATGGACGGCACGCCGTTCAGCTACACGCTCGACGACCCTGACGCGGCCGAGCAGCACACCGTGCAGTACTTCGAGATGTACGGCTCACGTGCCATCTACAAGGACGGCTGGTGGGCCTGCGCCCGCCTGGACAAGCTGCCCTGGGACTTCTCACCGGCGACGCTCGCCCGCTTCAAGCCGGGCAGCGGGTATGACCCGGACCAGGACGCCTGGGAGCTCTACTACCTCCCGGATGACTTCTCACAGGCGCACGACCTCGCGGCGGAGCAGCCCGAAAAGCTGGCCGAGCTCCGGGAGCTCTTCTGGCAGGAGGCCGAGCGCAATCGGGCACTGCCACTGCTCGGCGGCCTGGCGGTCTTCTTCGGTGACCTGCCACCCATGCCCACGATCACGCGCCACGTCTTCGCCGGCGACGTCCAGAACGTCTCCACCACGGTACTCCCGCGCATCTACGGTCGGTCGTACGCCATCGAAGCAGACCTGCACGTTCCCGAGGGTGGTGCGGAGGGTGTCCTCTGTGCCTTCGCCGACTTCATCGGTGGCTTCGCGCTCTGGGTGGACGAGCGCGGTCACCTGGTTCACACCTACCAGTTCCTGGGCGTGGAGACCTACAAGCAGGTGTCCACGGAGCCCATCCCCACCGGGTGACGTGCTGGTGAAGATGCTCTTCGAGATCGACGAGCCAAGGCCCGGGGCGGGCGGCAAGGTCACCCTGTGGGCCAACGGCCGCCAGATCGGCGAGGGACGACTGGACAACACCTGCGCGATGCTCTTCACGACCTATGCCGGTATGGACATGGGTCGCGACAACGGTGGTGTCGTGGACGAGGCCTACGAGGACAAGGCGCCGTACGCGTTCACCGGCACGCTCAGGCAGGTGGTCTTCGACCTCCAGCCGGCTGCCTACCAGGACGAGCAGGCACTCCATGAGCACGCCTCCATCCAGGCCGTGGGGGCCGGCGCCGCCGGCTGAGACCGGGCCGGGAGGTGGTCCGCCTCCTCCCGGCGCGCTGCCTCGGACGGCGAACCTCAGACTGCGCAGGCAGTACGCTACGTGCCCACACCATCACCCTCCAGCGCAACGGCCTGGGCCACCGAGAAGTGGATGCGCGCCCTGCCGATGCGATCGAGCAGGCCCGTGCGGCGAAGCTGGTCCCGGACCTTGCCCTTCGCCTGCGCCAGTGAGAGCGCCACGCCGCGTGACTCCAGGTCGGTCAGAAGCTCGGCCAGCATGTCCGTGGCCGTCACGTCCAGGTCCCCAGTGGCGCCGATATCGATGATGACGACGCGTGGCGAGCTGGGCTCGCTGTCCACGAGGGCCACGATCTCTGTGTGTGTCACGCTGGCGTTGAAGAAGCAGAGCGGAGCATCCAGCCGGATGACGAGCAACCCCGGGACCGCCGCTGCCTCCGGGTGGCGCTGCACATCCGCGTAGACGGCGCGGTCTCCGGGAAGCTGGCCAAGGACCGCGAGATAGGGCCGGCTGGCCCGAAGCAGCATCATCAGCAGCGAGAGCAGTACGGCGATGATGAGGCCGGCCAGCACGTCGGTCGTGGCGACCCCGATGAGCGACCTCGCCGACGGCCGCCACGCCACGGTCAGCCAGGTCGAAGGCGACCACGGCGGCGATGCCCAGGACCAGGGCCACCAGGGGCCCCGGGATGCGCCGGTCCACGCGTCGCAGGATCAGGATGAGCAACAACGACAGGGCACCGACGGCCAGGGTCAGCGGGTCGGTGTCAGACAGCTGCCCGATGATCGATAGAGCTGGTCGAAGACGCTCCCGGATGTGGGCGGGATCCCGAGCAGCTTGGGCAGCTGCCCCACGATGATGGTGACGGCTACGCCGAAGACGAAGCCGGTCACGACGGGCTTGGCCAGGAACTCCGAGATGAAGCCCAGCCGTGCCACGCCGGCGATCACGAGCAGGGCCCCGACGATGAGCGCTAGGGCGGCGCTCAGCGCGGTGAACCGGGCAGGGTCACCTTCCGCGATCGGGGTCACCAGCGCCAGCGACATGACGGCCATCGTGGAGCTGGTGGTGACGCGCGGGTGGCGGCTGGTGCCGAAGACGGCGTAGGTCGCCAGGGCTGCGAACGCGGTGATGAGGCCGTACTCGGGCGGCAGGCCGGCGAGGGATGCATAGGCCACGGCCACGGGCACCATGACGCCCCAGCTGGTCAGGCCGGCCAGGACGTCTGGACCCAGGTCCGCACGCTGGTAGCGCGGGAGCCAGCCGACGATGGGGACGTAGCGCGGCACGAGCCGGAGCAGCGCTGCTCGCCGGTCGCTCGCGGGCGCCCGATCCGGTGCCTCGTCGTCGGTCGAGCTCATCGGTCTCGGTCGGCTTCCTCATGAGCCGTGGCGCCGCCGCCATCGGCCGCCCCCTCGATGGCGCGCACCGCCAGGTCCACCGTGGGGAAGAGGTGATCCTCGCCGATGTGAGCGAACAGGCCGTGCTGCCGGGCCGTTTCGAGCGCTGCCGCATGCATCTCGGCGAAGTAGACCTCGATGCCCTTTTCGTGAATACCCTTCACCAGGCCGTCGACCACCTCCGAGCTGGTCAGGTCAAGCTCATCCTGGGCCGCGGCATCGAAGATGACGGCGCGCGGTGAAGGTTCCGAGTCGCCGATCATGGCCATCACTCGGTCTCTCGCGGTGAGCGCGTTGGCGTACCAGAGTGGCGTGTCCAGGCGCACGATCAGGACCCCGGGTAGCGCCCGGTTCTCCGGATGTCGCGTCAGGTCCGAGTACGCCCCCGGCACCCCGGGCACCTGTCCGAGTGAGGAGAGGTGCGGCCGGCTCGACCGGTAGATGACGAAGACGAGAGAGGCCAGCAGGCCGATCACCATGCCCTGCAGGACGTCGATGACGATCACGCCCAGCAGCGTGAGCACCCCGAACCAGACCTCGACCGGCGCCTCCCGGCGCAACCGCAGCATCTTGCGGGCCGCGATGATGTGCCAGACCGCGTGGATGATCAGGGCACCCAGCACGGCCTCGGGCAGGTTGGTGAACACCGGGGTGAGGAAGAGCAGCGTCACGATCGTCGCGACCCACGTCACCAGGTTGGCGACCTGGGACCGGGCGCCCGCACCCTCCTTCACCGCGGATGCCGACATGCTGCCGGCCGCGATCATGCCGCCGAACAGCGCGCTCCCGACATTGACGACCGCGTGGGCATTGAGCTCCTGGTCGGCGTCCACCTCGTAGCCGTGCTTCTCGGCGAATTCGTGAGCGACACCCAGCGATTCACTGAACGCCACCAGCAGCACGCCGATGGCCGGCAGGATCATGGCGAGGTAGTCGGTGAGCGGCACGCTGGGCAGGGCTGGCAGCGGCAGCCCCTGCGGAAGCGTCCCCACAACGGCCACGCCACGCTCGTCCAGGCCGAGCAAGCCGCTCAGGGCGATGGCGCCAAAGAGGACCACGAGGCCCGCGGGGATGCGCCGGTCCAGGCGCGGCAGGAGGAAGAGCACTGCCAGCGCGACCGCACCCACGACGAACGTGGTCACATCCGCCTGGGGCAACTCGCGGACGATCTGCACCAGTCGCTCGACGGTGTTGCCCTCTGGCTTGGGCACGCCCAGGAGCTTGTTGAGCTGGCCCACCGCGACGAAGAGCGCCAGGCCGACGACGAAGCCGTCCATGACCGGCTTCGAGAGGAACTGGGTGATGAAGCCCAGGCGCGCTACGCCCGCGACGAGGAACACGAGGCCGGTGACGAGCACGAAGGCCGCTGCGTACGTCTGGTACGTCTGTGGATCGGACGCGGTCGCGAAGGCCGAGACGATCAGCGCCGCCGCGACAGACGATGCCAGCAGGGCCGCGGTCGCCGAGGTACCGCCCACGCTCAGGTGCCGTGACGTGCCGAGGACGGCGTAGAGCAGCAGCGAGACCGTCAGTGTGTACAGGCCTGCCTGCGGCGGCAAACCAGCGACGCCGGCGTAGGCCATGGCCTCCGGCACGACCAGGCCCCACAGCGGAGCCCGGCGATGACATCGAGCCGCAGCCAGCTGCGGTCATAGGCGGGCAGCCACGAGAGGATGGGGACGAACCGGGTCAGGTTCATGGTCTCTCTTCGGTCAGACCGTCGATGTCAGTCGCCATGCTGTGCCCACCGTTCGGGTCGTGTTCACACCGCTGGCGCGGGACCTGGTCAGGCCTATCTCAACGTCCATGAGGTGTTGCCGCATCACCTCGACCGGGTGAGAAGGCAGCCGGGGCGGAGCCCTGCCTTATCCATCCGGCTGCGGGCGGTTCGTCGCCACCAGGGCGGGCAAGGGCTCCAGCAGCCCCAGCTCGACGGCGCGCTCCACGGCTTCGGCGCGAGAGGATGCCTGGAGCTTCCCGTAGATGGACAGCGCGTGCGTCTTGACGGTGTTGCGGGAGACCAGCAACCGGTCAGCGATGTCCTGGAACGACAGGTAGGTGTGCAGGAACGGCAGGAGACGCAGCTCGGCGGACGTCAGCGCCGACGATCCGGCCAGAGCGCCACTGGCATCCGCGAGCTGTCGTCGCATGTCGTGAAGGCTGGTCGTCAGGATGCCCAGCTGGGGACGCTGACGCATCGATCTGCTCTGCCTCCCGGACCGCCACCTGCGCTCCGGCCGTGTCGGCCAGCGCCAGGTAGGCTCGGGCGAGCTGGAGGAGCGCCTCCACGGCGAACCAGGGCGCCGCGTGGGATGCCAGCTGGCGCACGATCTGGGCCCTGACCAGATCCGCCCGCGCCTGCTCACGCTCGCCGCGCTGGATGGCCACCCGAGCCTGGACGGCATGGACGAGGAGCGATGGGAGGATCTCCTCGAAGTGTGCTTTCACCATCTCGGCTCGGGCCTGCCGCCCCATCCGGTCGGCTGCCATCCAGTCCCCGCGCTCGATGGCCAGGATGGCTCCGTATGCCATCGCCACCGCCGCCGTCCCTCCACTCGCTGCGCCCGCGGCCACGGCCTCCGCGAAGGCCGCCTCGGCTGCCTCCGCATCGCCCAGCAGGCGGTGCGCCGAGCCAAGGAGCCAGAGGGCGTTGGCTCGCCAGATGCTCTCCGACGTCTCCTGGGCGGCCGACAGCCGGGCATTGTCGAGCATGTGGCGCGGTCCCCGACGGGCCATGACTGTCCGCAGCATCGCGCGCTGCGACTCGAACGAGGCTGAGCCGTCACCGGGCGGCCCACTGTGTGTCGAGCGTTCCGCGATGTCCGCCATCCGATCGGCCTCCTCGGCGCGTCCGTTGAGCAGATGCATCCAGGCGGCGATGACGGAGAGTGGGGGGTGATGCTCCAGGGTCCGCGTCTCGAAGGCCAGGATCCAGCGGTCGACGGTGGCCGACCGACCGCCGTAGAAGGTCGGCAACGACACGGCGGTGATCAACCTGGCGGCTGCGTCCATGTCACCGCTGGCGAAGGCATGCTGGGCGGCACGGCTGACGTCCCCCGCCGCCAGGTACCATGCCGCCGCGCGACGGTGCAGCTCGGGCTCCGTGCCCGGTTCCAGGCGGCTCAGCTCGTCTCGCAGGAACTCCTGGAGCAGCTGGTGATACCGGAACGACGTGCCGCCACCACTCTGGATCAGCAGGCTGCTCTGCGCCAGCGACGTGAGCCTGCGCTCAGCGTCGGTCCGTCCGCTGATGGCCTCGACCAGCGGTGGCGTCATCGACTCCAGCACCGAGGTCCTGGTCAAGAGCTCGCACATCCTCCCGGGCGAGGCCCCCCATGAGCTCGGAGTGGATGTACTCGGTGATGAAGCTGTCCCTGCCCGATACGGCGATCCCTGCTGGCGCAGCCGCCCCCGGGTGCCGCTCGTGTGCCAGGGACGCCAGGTAGGCGGCTGCCGCCCAGCCCTCTGTGCGCTCTGTCAGTCCCCGTATCTCCTCGGGGCTGCAGCGGTGCCCGAGGGCTTCCATGAGCGCACGCACCTCCGTCTCATCGAGGGCCAGCTGGTCCGGCCCGATCTCGAGCAGCTCCCGTTGCGCGCGGAACCGTCCGAACGGCAGGCCCGGAACGGCTCGACCCGTCAGCGCGATCCGGCATCCGCGTGGCCAGCGATCAGCCAGCTCCGCCAGCACGTCCAGGGCGGTCGTGTCGACGATGCGATGGACGTCATCGAGGATGAGGACTGCCGGTCGCTCCCCGCGCGCCAGCTCCGACAGGAGTCGAGGCAGCACCGCTGCCAGCATCCGGCCTCGGGGAGCCGCGAGGATGGGCCACGATTCGTCAGGCACCGACCCGCCCCTGGCCAGTGCTGCAGCGAGCGACGAGAGCAGGACGGCAGGGTCGTTGTCGTGGTCGTCGAGCGTGAGCCAGGCTACCGGCCGGCGCAGATGCGCCCTCCACTGGGCGAGGAGGGTCGTCTTCCCGTAACCGGGTGGGGCCACGACCGAGATGATCGGTGCCTCGGGCTTCTGCATCAGGAGGGCCATGAGCCGCGGTCGGTCGATGATCCCGGTCTCCCGCAACGGAGGCTGGAGCTTCATCTGGACAAGCGGGAAGGCTGGCCCGAACACCGGGTGGTCCTCGCTCACGCCACCGGCCGGACCCGGCCCGGCCATGGCCGCTCCATCGGGGGACGCTGCCAAGCTTGACTCCGCTTCGGCCACGGGTCACCGTGGCCACCGGACCGCAATCTACCATCCGAGCCGTCTCAGCAGCCCCTGGGCACCTCCTCGGCGCAGCTGGTCCGTGGGTGCCGGGTGCGGACCGGGTCAGGTCCCTCGCGCCGGGGGTACCCTGGTCGATGGGCCGACCGGGTCGAGGCGCTCCAGGTCAGCCTCGACGTCGTATCCGGCAGCCAGCGCGATGCGCGGCGCTGCCGAGATGATGCGCGCAGAGCCGACGGTGTCGCTCACGGCCACGAGCACTGCGAGCAGGTCGTCGAGCTGCACGCCGGCCCGGTCTGCCGCCTCGACCGTGGTTCGGTAGGATGACGGCGGAGCATCGAGCGCCACGAGGGCAGCGATCTTGACCAGCGCATCGGTCCGGGCATCGAGGTGACTGATGCCCGAGGTCGTGCCGCCCGGGCGAGTGATCGTGGCGATGACCGCGGGGTCTCCGAGGGTCAGGCGGCGGAAACCATCTTCGGCATCGGGCATGACGGTCCTCATCTCGGAAACCTGGCGGGTATCCGCGCTGATACCCATCTCACGTCCTTGGATGGCCCGGCGCATCCCCCGATACGGGTGACTGACCGCACCGCCAGCATCCACCTTCCGGGAGGATGCCGGTCGCAGCGGGTCGTGATCGACTGGTAGACGTCGTGCATCAGCGTCACGAAGAGGAGTCGATCATGGCTACGGCGACCACGGAACGCGTGTCCACCACGGTCCCGCTGGACTGGAGCGAGGTGTGGTTCACCAACTGCCCCATGGTGTCCGCCAACAACGTGGACCAGGAGCTGGGCTGGTGCCGCGAGGAGTTCAAGAAGATCGGCGTCGAGTACGCCTACTTCCGCCACGCGCCCGAGAACAACTGGTACCCGCACTACATCCACAACCTCGACAACCTCATCCGCTTCGGCGGCCTCTACCCGCCCATCCACGTCCACGCCGACATCCGGCGCACCGTGCTGCTGGGAGCGACCTGGGTCCACGAGGGCGGCTGCATGGCGGTGCGCGCGGACGACCGGATCTTCCGGATGCAGGACCTCAAGGGCAGGAAGATCGGCATCAGCAAGAGCCTGAACACCATCAAGAACGACTGGTGGCGGATCCAGGAGCACATGGGCATCGAGAACATGCTCATGCTCAACGACATGACGATGGACGACATCGAGCTCGTCGAGTTCCCGTACGCGGACGACTGGTACGACAAGCCCGAGATGCTCCAGGTCCACGATGAACAACCCGTCCGAGCTGTGGATGCGCCGCGACCACAAGCACGACCTGGCGTTCCGGCCGCTGGAGAAGGCGCTGCTGGGCGGCATGGTCGACGCCATCTACACCCAGAGCAAGGTCTTCCAGCATCTCCAGGAGGCGACCGGTCGGATCGCGATGATCGAGGACCTGTCGACGCGTGCCGACTGGCGTATCCAGGTCGCCAACACCCCGGCGGTCATCACCTGCACCGACGTCATGGCCGACGAGCACCCCGAGCTCGTCATCGCCTACATGAAGGCCATGATCAAGGTCGGGCGCTGGGCCAACGAGCACAAGCGCGCCGCCGGCGCGATCCTCAACCGACAGACGTTCTACCTCGACGCCGAGGACACCTACCAGGGCATCAAGGACGTGGACATGGTGCCCAGCCTGAGCGCCCGGAACCTGGAGTGCGTCAGGATCGGCAAGGACTTCATGGTCAGCCACGGCTACATCAAGAACGACTTCGACGTGAACGCGTGGGCTCGCCCGGAGTTCCTCGAGCAGGCGGCGACGGAGGTCCTCAAGGAGGAGTGGCAGCGACGGAGCTGGAGCAAGCTCCCCGAGGGTGGCGGGCTCGAGGTCGAGGGCACGCGACTCGGCTGACGCCACGTCTCCATCCCCACGCATCGGCGCCGGGTCGCGCCGTCCCGGACCCGCGTCCCACCACAGGGAGGACACCATGACCGTCGATCCGACCACGCTCGCCAAGGAGCGCCTGACGAGCCTCGGGCTCTACGTCACCGCGAAGGAGGCGTACGACCGTGGCAGGCGGACCCCGAGGCGGTTCGCATCCTCGATGTCCGCACGCCCGAGGAGTACGTCTTCGTGGGCCACGCACCGATGGCCACCAACATCCCGCTCGCGTTCCAGAGCTTCGAGTGGGACCCCGAGAAGCAGGGCTTCCACTGGGACCTCAACCCCGACTTCCTGCCCGCCGTCGCAGGCGTGGGCGAAGCCAAGCGACACTATCCTCGTCTCCTGCCGCTCGGGTGGCCGCAGTGCGATGGCCATCAACCTGCTCGCCAAGGCCGGCTACACCGCCTGCCTGGAACATCGTCGACGGCATGGAGGGCGGCCAGGTCAAGGACCCTGACAGCGTCTTCGACGGCATGCGCATGAAGAACGGCTGGAAGAACTCCGGCCTGCCCTGGACCTACGAGATCGACCGGGAGCGGATGGTGCTGCCGAAGCGTGCGGCGACGGCGCTCCAGCCCGGCAACGACGCTGACTGAACCCGTGCCACGTGGTCCGCGTGGCCCCTGCCACGAGGAGTGAGCCATGCTCTCGGAAACGCTCGAGATCATCACCCAGGTCGCGATGCTCGTGTTCGTCGTCGGGAGCATGGCCGCCGTGGGCCTCGGCCTGACCATGGCACGGATCGCGGAGCCGCTGCGCGACCTCCGGTTGGTCGTCGTGCTGCTCGTCGTGAACTTCGTCGCTGTCCCGGCGGCTGCCATCGCGGCTGTTCGGCTCCTGCCCATGGAAGATGCCGCCGCGACCGCGGTCGTGCTCATCGGCTGTGTCGCGGGGGCCCCATTCCTGCCCAGGCTCGCCCAGCTGGCGAAGTCGAACCTCGCCCTCGCGGTCGGGGCGATGGTCCTGCTGATGGTCACGACGATCGTGTACGCCCCGATCGTCGTGCCGTTGGCGGTGCCGGGAGCGACCGTCGACACGTGGGAGATCGCCCAGTCCCTCATCCTCTTCATGCTCATCCCTCTCGGCCTTGGGCTCTTCGTCCGGGCTCGCTACCCCGAGCTGGCCGACGACTGGGTCGGCAAGGCCGGCCACGCGTCGAGCATGGGTCTGCTGCTGGGAATCGGCAGCGCCCTCCTGCTGACCTGGCGTGAGGTCATCGGTGCCATCGGCACGTGGGTCTTCGTGGGTATGGCGGTCATCCTCGGGGCGGGACTCATCGCTGGATGGCTGGCCGGGATCGGCCGTCCGGCGAACGAGCGCACGCTCCTGGGGCTTGCCACCGCCAACCGCAACATCGCTGCCGCCCTCGTCATCGCCACCTCGATCGGAGGAGACGTCATCGTCTACACGCTCGTGGGGGCCTTGACGATCCCCGTGGTGCTCATCGTTCTCGCCGGTCAGATGGGTCGACGCTCTGCCATCGGGACCGCGACGGACGTGCCCCTGGCCGCCTGAGCCATCTCCAGCGCCGGGGTGGTAGATCGAGGACGCACGCTGATCGGCTCGTCAGTCGGAACGTGGAAACGGACGCGTTCCGGGCCGGCATCATGAGGGCTCCATGACCGGACACGGGACACCGAGGGCCAACCGCAGGCCCTGGCCCATCTTCGCCTGGGTCGAGGGCTACCAGCGGAGCTGGCTGCCCTTCGACGTCATCGCCGGCCTCACCGTCTGTGCCATCCTCGTCCCTGAGGGCATGGCCTACGCGGAGCTGGCGGGCGTGCCACCCGAGTACGCGTTCTACGCGGCCCCGGCGGCCCTGCTCGCCTACGCGGCCCTCGGCAGCTCGCGTCAGCTGGTGGTGGCCGTGTCGTCGGCCATCGCCATCATGTCTGCCGCGACCATCGGCGAGATCGCCGTGGAAGGTAGCGCCGAGTTCGTGGCCCTGACCGCGGCCCTGGCCATCCTGGCCGGCGTCGTCTCGATCGCGGCCGGCGTCCTGAAGCTGGGGCGCATCGCCCAGTTCTTCTCGGAGTCGGTCCTGATCGGCTTCGTCTTCGGCCTGGCGCTGCTGATCTCCATCAAGCAGATCCCCAAGCTGCTGGGCATCGAGGCGCAGGGCGAGTCGGCCATCGAGCTGCTCCGCGACATCGTGCCCCAGTTGTCCGAGACCGACA
Source organism: uncultured Chloroflexia bacterium (assembly GCA_963697275.1). GTDB lineage: Bacteria > Chloroflexota > Limnocylindria > Limnocylindrales > CSP1-4 > JAFMJV01. Next base: position 325,385 of record CAVONF010000005.1, read on the forward strand.
TCCTGACCCTGGCCGTGGGGCTCGCCGGCATCGCCGGCATGCTGCTGCTGGAGCGCCGGCTGCCGCGCGTCCCGGCGGCGCTCGTGGTCCTCCTGGCCTCGGTCGCCGTCTCCGTGGCGCTCGGGCTGGAGGCCGTCGGTGTCCACGTCGTGGGCGACCTGCCAGCTGGTCTGGCGCCGCCGTCCCTCCCGGGCGTTGGTCTCGACGCCCTGCCGCTGCTGCTCGTCGGCGCGGCCGGCATCGCCCTGGTGGCCTTCGCGGAGGCTGTCGGGCCAGCCAACGAGTTCGCACGCGCGCATGGGGGTCGCGTCGAGCCCAACAGGGAGCTCATCGCCATCGGGGCGGCCAACACGGGCGCAGGCCTCTTCTCCGGCTTTCCCATCGGCTCGTCACTCTCGAAGTCCGCCGCCAACGACCGGGCCGGGGCACGCACCCAGATGTCCCTGGTCACGGCCGCCGCCGCCACGGCCCTCGTGGCGCTCTTCCTGACACCGCTCTTCGAACCCCTGCCTGAGGCCACCCTGGGCGCCATCGTCATCGTGGCGGTGATGGGCATGATGAAGGTCGGCAAGATGCATCGGCTCTGGGACCTGCGGCGAGCGGACTTCTGGCTGGCCATGGTCGCCCTCGTGGGCGTCCTCGTGGTACCCACCCTGCAAGCGCTCGGCATCGCCGTTTTCGCCTCGCTCGGCGTCCTCGTGTGGCGCGCCAGCGAGCCGCGTCTGACCTTCCTGGGTCGCGCCAGCGGCGGGCTGGAGCCACTGGACCTGCGCACGGCGCCGGAGTCCGCGGTGCCCGGCCTGGTCATCGTGCGTCCTGACGAGATGCTCTTCTTCGCCAATGCTGCCGCGATCCGCGACAGCATCCTGGAGGAGGTCTCGGAGGCAGCAGCCGCCCTGCGCGGTCGTGCTGCTCGACCTGTCACTGACGCCGGAGGTCGATGTGCCCGTCGTGGAGGTGCTGGAGGGGCTTCATGGTCGACTCGCGGACCAGGGTGTCGAACTCTGGCTGAGCCACCTCCGAAGTGGCGCCAGGGACACCCTCGAGCGGGCCGGCACGCTTGCGGCTGTCGGACCTGAGCGGATCTACCCGCGGACCTCCGATGGCATCCTGGCCTTCGCCCTCCGCTCGCCCGGTACCGAGAAGCGCATCGCGGTCATCCTCGAGGTCCTCGACTTCGTGCGCGAGCGCCGCTCCCGACCGGGCACCAGCGAGGAGGCCGCCGAGGTCCTGGATGCCCTTGAGCGGCGGCTCGTGCTCGAGCTGGAGGCCGCCGCCGGCACCGGCGCCGCGACCCGCCCGGTGGCCACCGGCTGAGTCACTCCCGGTCACTGGTCCCGCGCGCTCGGGCGTGCGGTTCGGTCGAGGCTCATCCGTATGGGGGGATGTCAGGACCTGCGACCCGGGCGCAGGATGGATCGACCACACATCCGAATGGAGGAATCATGACCGACAGAACGATCGACGAGCTGGGGCCCGTCGACTACCTGATCGTCGAGTTCCCGGCTGGGCATCAGAACTTCACGGGTGAGGGCGCGGCCGAGCTGGTCCGCCTCCACGACGCCGGCATCATCCGGCTCATGGACATCCTCATCCTCCAGAAGGCCGAGGACGGCACGGTCATGGCCCAGGAGCTGGGCGACCTCGACGAGCTCGGTGAGCTGCAGCGGATCGAGACCGAGCTGGTGCAGACGCTGGCCGAAGAGGACGTCGAGCACCTCGCCGCGGCCATGGACCCGGGCAGCGTCGCCGGCGTGCTCGTCTACGAGAACCTGTGGGCAGCACCGTTCGCCTCGGCCATGCGCCGGGCCGGGGGCCAGCTCATCGCCAACGGCCGCATCCCCATCCAGGCCATCATCGCCGCCGTCGAGGCTGACGCGGCACTCGAAGCAGCAGGAGTCTGACATGCCACTCGGACCAGGTCGCGCGGGACGGGGCGTCATCGGCGCCCCCGTGGCCAAGGCCGCGGTCGTCACCGCCGCCGTCACACCCGGCCCATCACCGTCGCCAAGGCCGCCGTCGTCGGCGCCGCCGTCACCCCGGCCCATCACCGGTCGCCAAGGCGGCGGTCGTCGGCGCCGCCGTCAGCCCCGGCCCATCACCGGTCGCCAAGGCGGCCGTCGTCACCGCAGCTGTCACGCCGGGTCGCCGCCGCTTCTAGCGGCTGACCTTCGAGTCGCATGACGGGACCCCGGTAGCGGCGGTGAGTGCCCTGACGCCGGTGAGGGTATGAGCCAGCCCGCTGGACGTGAGCCCGTCGACGCGACCACACCGATCATCGATGAGGCCGGCCGGCAGCTCCGCGCCCCGTGGGCGGCGAGCGTGGCCGGCCTCCTCTTCGCCGGCCTCTTCACGGCCGCCCTGGTGCTCCTGCGCAACCAGACACTGATCGACGCCACGGACAGCGAGCTGGACGAGATCTTCGCCACTGGACGGGATCTGACCGGCGTCATCGGCGGGCTCTATCTCGCGCCCTTCGCGGGCATCATGTTCCTGTGGTTCGTGGCCGTCATCCGTGACCAGGTGGGCGAACGCGAGGACCGCTTCTTCGCCACCGTCTTCCTGGGCAGCGGCCTCATCTTCGTGGCCCTGCTGTTCGCCGCCAGCGCCGTGGCCACGGCACCCCTCGTGGGTGCCAGCTACCTGGGTCAGGAGGCCCCCACGGCGGTCGAGATCGAGGCTGCGCGCGCTCTTTCCTATACGCTGCTCTTCGCCTTCGCGACGCGCGCTGCGGCGGTCTTCCTGCTGGCCACGGCGACGGTCGGCATCCGCAGCGGCACCTTCCCGCGCTGGTTCGCCTGGACCGGCTACCTGCTGGGCATCGCGCTGCTGCTGGCGGTGGCGTTCTGGGACTGGGTCGTGCTCGTGCTGCCGGCCTGGGTCGCCGTCGTCAGCCTCTTCATCCTGCGCCGCGAACGGAGCCGGCAGTCAGCCTGAGGACACGGCGCTCGAAGGGCCTGGACGGCTAGAAGTCCTTGAAGACCGGGACCTGCTTGCGCTTGCTGAACACGTCGGCCCAGTGCGCCGACGTCGAGGAAGAGACCGAGCACGATCCACAGCCAGTCCCAGCCCTGGATGCCCGGCAGGCGACCAGGTGAGCATGTACATGACCGTGGTGTAGGGCAGGAAGACGATGCCCAGCAGCGGCAGCAGCACGTCGCCTCCCCAGACGATGGGCCAGCGCTCGCTGAAGATCCACGCCAGCGACGAGGACGGCGCGAGGCGCCACGGCCAGCCCGAAAGCCAGAAGACATCCGATCAGGATCATCGCTTCACTCCCTTCTTGGGCATCGCTGGCCGCGACGTCGCGGCCGATCGCTCCCTGCGAGCTGTTGGCTCAGATCGAGATCAGGAGGCCGCGGCTCCCTCAACGACGCTGGAGATGCGGCCGGCCTTGATGGCAGCCCGGTAGGCGCGGTGGTCTCGCTCGTTCTGGTCGGCGTAGGCCTCGGCGAAGTCCGCGATGGCGCCGTCGAACGTGTCGGATGTGCCGAGGTACGCGGAGATGGCCACCGAGTCACCGCTGCGGGCGTGGGCACGCGCCAGCGCCCAGGCGCAGATGCCGCCGTAGAAGCCGAGGCCCACGGGCTGCAGGGTGCTGGTGTCCACGGAGCCCTTCATGTCCCAGAGCTGACGGACGTAGAAGTCGCGGCCCTCCCGGCCGCGCGTCCAGCCCAGGAAGATGTCAGGCGTCGCCTGCATCAGGCGCTGGCCGATGACGACGCGCTCGCCGTGGTTCGCGAAGGTGCTGGCCGCGAAGTGCTCCTCGAGCACCGAGGCGGTGGCCTCCTTCGCCTGCAGGATGAGCGGATCGTCCTCGTCGCGGCCCTCGAGGATCATCACGAAGCAGCGCGTCCCGACGCTGCCCACGCCGACCACCTTGAGGGCGAAGTCCGCGAAGCGATAGCGCTCCAGGAACTCGCGCCGGCTCTCGGCCATCGTGGCCCGGTAGTCCTCGAAGACCGTCGCGCAGCGCTTCAGCGCCCCCGGGGATCTCGACGCGCTGGATGACCGGCGGGTCCTCGATGATGACGCGCTGGCCATCCCGGATCTCGGTGAGCTTCGATGCCGCTCGCAGCTGGTCCCGTCCGCGCGCCTTGCTGAAGATGTTCTCGATCCGTGCGCGTCGCGCCGCGGCATCCTTCATGCGAGCCAGCAGCGGCTCGGCGGCGGCGCGGATGTCCGCCTCGGTGATGTGCGAGTACCACACCTCGATGAGCCGCATCGCAGCGTAGCGCGCCATCCACTCGCGGTAGGAGCGCACCGCGGCCATCGTCGCCTCGCGGTTGCGTGCGGCGCTGAAGCCGTTGGCACGGCCGGCGATGACGACGCTGGCGGCCAGCCGCTTGATGTCCCACTCCCAGGGCGCAGGCAGCGTCTCGTCGAAGTCGTTGGCATCGAAGACCAGGCGCCGCTCAGGCGAGGCGAAGAGGCCGAAGTTGGAGATGTGGGCGTCGCCGCAGGCCTGCACGACGATGTCCGACCGTGGGGTGTCGGCCAGGTCGAAGGCCATCACCGCGGGCGTGCCGCGGTAGTAGGCGAAGGGCGACTCTGCCATGCGCGCGTGGCGCAGTGGGAGCAGCTCCGGGAGCCGGTCGGCCTCCTGGCGCTCGAGGATGGCGATGGGGTCGCGGTCGGGTCGGAGCTCGAACGCGGCGTGGCTCGCGCGCGGCACCCGCTTGCGGACCAGGCGACCCTGCTCCACGCGCACCGAGGGGTGGACCCATGGCCGGGCGGTCCAGGTGTCCCCGGAGGGCGGCTCCGGCGCCCAGGCTTGCTCGTACGTGGCCGGTTTGTCAGCCTTGGCAGCCATGGTCTCCACCTTTCTGGACGGCATCACGTTGGCGCGGGGACGCTTGGTACCCAGCCACTCGGTCAGGCTGAGCTAGGAGGCCTCGACCGCGTCCGCATCATCCGATGCGGACGAAGGCTCCGATCCGTCGCCGATGTGCTTGACGGGTCCAGGGCCGGCATCCGCTCCGTGGCATGCTCCGCCAGCACCCTTGTCGGCCATGGCGCAGCCGTCGGGGTGTCGATGACCGTCCTGGGCACAGGCTCCTGCCTCGGCAGCAGGGAGACCCCGCTTCACGGTCCTCGGGCCTGATCGCGGCGAAGCTCCTGATGCCGCGGGACCTGCGAGGACGGGTGCCGCGGAGCAGGCTTCTGCGCCAGCTCCGGGCAGCTCGCGAGCGCCCTCTCGTGACCATCATCGCCCCCGCCGGCTACGGCAAGACCAGCCTCCTCGCCCAGTGGTCGTCTGCTGACCCTCGCCCCACGGCGTGGCTGACGGTCGATGGGCTCGACAACGATCCGGCCACGTTCCTGACCTATCTCGCCGCCGCCCTCGACCGCGCTCCAGCCACTCAAGCCCACCATCTTCAGCGCCATCACGTCGCACTCGGTGCCGCGACCGCACCATCGTCGGACGTCTGCTTGCGGCGCTGGCAGGTCGACCAGGACCGGTCACTCCTGGCCATCGACGATGCGCACCACCTCACGGACCAGGGGTGCCTGGACGCGCTGTCCGAGTTCATCACGTACCTGCCTCAGGGCGTGCAGGTGGCCATCGCCGGTCGCGAGTCGCCGGCTCTGCCGCTGGACCGCTGGCGGCTCGCCGGCTTGGTGCTGGAGATCGGTACCGGCCCAGTTGGCGATGGACCAGCAGGAGGCCGCCGGGCTGATGCGCCACCTCGGCATCAGCCTGCCGATCGATGCCATCGAGCATCTCACCGCGCACACCGAAGGGTGGCCCGCGCTGCTGGCGCTGGCGGCGCTGGCGGCTGGCCACTCGGAGCCGGTGGGGGAGCCGGTGGCCGCGCTCGCGTCCCCGCACGCCAGCCCGTCCGCCCCCGACTACCTTCGCTCCGAGCTGCTCGATCCCCGGCCAGAGGCTGAGGTCGTCTTCATGACCCGCTCCTCGATCCTCGACCGGCTCAACGGGCCGGTCTGTGATGCGGTGCTCGAGCAGCGTGGGTCGGCCGCACGCCTGGCCAGCCTCGCGCGCTCGACCCTGCTCGTGGACGATTACGGTGGCTGGTTGCGGTATCACCCCATCCTGCGTGACTTCCTCCGTCGCGAGCTGGAGAGGCGAGAGCCTGATCGGATCCCCGAGCTGCATCGTCGGGCGGCGGCCTGGTATGTGGCCGCAGGAGACCTTGATCTGGCGGTAGGTCACGCCTTCGAGACTGGCGACGTCGACCTCGCGGCGGCCATCGGTCGGCAGGGCGCTGCTCTGGTATCACTGGTCCGGCCGCCGGACGATGCTGCGCAACTGGCTCCGGCGTTTCGACCAGGCAGCCCTTGAGCAGCACCCCTGGCTCGCGGTCCTGGCGGCCTGGGAAGAGCTGGCCGACGGTGACGTCGGCTCCGCCGAGCGCCTGGCAGACGTCGCCGAGCGCGGCACCTTCGAAGGTCAGCCGCCGGACGGCACGGCCTCGCTGGCTTCCGGGCGGGCCATGCTGCGCGCCGCCATGGGCCGTGGCGGCGCGGCCGACATGCTGGCCAACGCACTCCGGCCGTGGAGCTGGAGCCAGAGGGCAGCCGCTGGCGGGACTTCGCGCTCTGGATGCTGGCCCACGCGTACCTCGTCCAGGGTGACACCGACGCCGCCGACGTGGCACTCGCCGATGCCGGCGCTGCTGCGCGCGTCGCCGGGAACGAGGGCCTGGCGTACTGCATCCAGGGTCACCGCGCCCTGCTGGCGATGGACCGGCAGGACTGGGGAACCGCGGTCCCGCTGATGGAAGAGGCCGGCGCCGTCGGGGAAACGGGACGCTTCGATGGCTATCTCTCCGGCGCCCTGACGCGCGTGGCGGTCGTCAGGATGGCCCTGCATCGGGGTGATGCACAGGGTGCACAGCGAGAGCTCGCCCGACTGGCCAATGTCCGCCCGCTGCTGACGGCGGCGGCGCCCTCCATCGCGGTCCTCACCCTCCTGGGGCTGCACGCGTGCCCACCTCGCCGTCGGGGACCCTGACGGCGCACGCTCGCTCCTGGCACAGGCAGCGAGGTGATCCGGTGCGGCCCGACCTGGGCGTCCTGCCCGCGGAGGTCGCTGCACTCCGAGCCACCATTGCGCTGCTGCCGATCGGCATCGGCGGGGCGTCCACCCTGACGGCCGCCGAGTTGCGCGTGCTCGCCATGCTGCCCTACTACCTGTCGTTCAAGGAGATCGGGCAGCGTCTCGGTGTCAAGGCCACCACGGTCAAGACGCACGCCCTCTCGATCTACGGCAAGCTCGGGGCGTCGTCGCGCAGCGAAGCCGTCGCGCTCGCCGTGGAGGCGGGCCTCCTCGAGCGATTCCCGGCCGCGGCCCCCGTCTCCACCATCGCGGAGGATGCGGTCAACAGCGATCGGTGATGGACTATTCCTCGTACCAGCTTCATCCCGTCAACGGGAGAACGGCCGACCATGACCGCCAGCGAGGAAGTCCTTCGGAGACTGACCATCGGTGACAGCGCCTTCTGTCGAGCCCTCATCGCGGCCGATGTGCAGGACTCGCCCCACATCCTCGATCCGCGCAGCCTGGCGCTGCTGCGCCTGGGCGCCACGATGATGGCTGGGTCATCGGCGCCGATGTGGCAGCAGCGTGTCATCGACGCGCTCGAGAGCGGCCTGGGCTTCGACGAGATCGTGGAGGCGCTGACGGTCCTCGCGCCGACGCTCGGCATCGACCGCGTCGTGGCCGTCGCCCCGGAGCTCGCACGCGCTCTCGGGTACGACATCGACGCCGCACTCGAGCGCCTGTAGGCGAAGTCATCCTCATCCAACGCGGATGAGGTGCGGGACCCGGCCCGCCCGTACCATTCACGACAAGCGAGCCCCGAGGATCGCGCGAGCGCGTGATCGCGTGCGACTCTCCTCATGCGGCGCCAGACTGCAGTCGGAGGAACTTGTTGGACGTGATAAAGGAAGCCCAGCGCCTCGCCAGCCTGGCGACGGTCTTCGTGTGGGTCGGCTGGCTCGGGCATCATCTGGGCCCTGATCGCCGGCCTGCTGTGGTGGGTCGACCTGGCCTCCAAGGAAGCATTCGACTTCTTCGAGGCCTTCGCCGCGTCGTCGGCCGCCATCGGAGGCCCACTCTTCCTGGCTGTTATCGTGGCCTCCTTCGGCCACGCCCTGCGTCTCTTCGCCGATGTACGTCGCGAGCAGGTCGGCCTGACCGGCGACCCAGCCGCCCTCACTGCCACCCAACTCGGAGGTATCACCAATGTCCACAGCAGCGATCTCAGTGGGGCCGGTCGACTTCTTCGCCCTCAGCTTCCCCGGGAATCACTTCCGGGGTGAGATGATCCCGGCCATCCAGGAGCTTGTCGATGCCGGCACCATCCGCGTCATCGACATCCTCTTCGCCGTGAAGGAGGGTGACGCGGACGTCCGCGTCCTCGAGCTCCAGGAGCTGCCCAGCGAGATCTTCGCGCGCTTCGACCCGGTCGTGGCCGAAGTCACGGGCCTGATGACGCCAGACGATGTGCGCCACCTCTCGGCGGACATGGCACCCGATTCCACGATGGCCCTGCTGCTCTTCGAGAACACCTGGGCGCGCAAGGTCGGCGACGCCATCGAAGCCGCGGACGGCCGCGTCGTCATGTTCGAGCGCATCCCACGCCCGATCGTCCAGGAGCTCATCGCCGAGCGCGAGCAGCTCCTCGCCGAAGGCGCATCGGCCTGACCGTCACGCCAGCACAGACACCCAGGAGGTATTCGAGATGATGATGCGACGAGCGATGCGCCCCGGACGGGGCGTCGTCGGGGCCGTGGCCACCACGGCCGTCGTGGCCGGCACGGCTGGAGCGGTCCACCACCACCAGGAACAGAAGTGGGCCAACCAGTCGGCACAGCAGCAGGCCGAGATGCAGGCCCAGGAACAGGCCGAGATGCAGGCCCAGATGGAGCAGATGCAGGCCCAGCAGGCCGCGGCAGCCGCGGCGGCTCCTGCTGCTGCAGCAGCCGCGCCTGCCGGGGCGAGCGCCGACCTCACTGCCCAGCTCGGCCAGCTGGCGCAGCTCCACCAGGCCGGCGTTCTCAGCGATGAGGAGTTCGCGGCCGCCAAGGCCAAGCTGCTGGGCTGATCAGCCGATCACCCTGTCTACAGGACGCGTGGCCGTCGGGCGGGATCGTCCGGCGGCCGCTCCATGATCGGCTCTGAGCGGGTCGCGAGGCTCCCACTCCTCCAAAGTGGCGGATGCGAACCAGCAGCGGCATGAGGTCCACTGCTCGGGATAGCTACGTTCATGATCTGGCCGCTCGAGGGAGGGCATGACGATGACCGTCACCGCTGGCACGCGCGCTGCAAGGTCCAAGCGACGTCCTGCGCATCCTCGAAGGCATCCTGCCCTTCGATCGTTCGCGGCTGCCCACCGAGCTCATCGCCGGCGCCACACTGGCCGCGCTCGCCATGCCCGAGGTCATGGGCTACTCGAAGATCGCGGAGATGCCGGTCATCACCGGGCTCTACACCCTGGTCCTGCCCATGCTGGCCTTCGCCATCTTCGGGTCGTCGCGCCACCTCGTCGTGGGTGCCGACTCGGCGACGGCTGCCGTCCTGGCGGTCGGCCTCGGCGGGATCGCCGCCGCCGGTGCACCCGCGTCCCCGCAGTGGGTCGCGATGGCCGGACTCGCGGCTCTCATGTGCGGCGTGTTCATGATCGCCGCTCGCCTGCTGCGGCTCGGGTTCATCGCCAACTTCCTGTCCCACAGCGTCCTCATCGGCTTCCTGACCGGTGTCGGCATCCAGGTGGCGCTCGGCCAGTTCGGCGGGCTGTTCGGCGTCAGCGAGGGCAGCGGCACGACCCTCCAGAAGTTCGGCAATGCCCTCCAGGCGATCGCGGACGGTCGAGACCAGCCTGCCCACCCTGGCGGTGTCGATCACCGTCCTGGCCGTCATCGTGGGCCTGGGGCGCGTCAACAAGAAGATCCCCGGTGCGCTCATCGCGGTCGTTGGGATGATCGTCCTGAGCTACGTGTTCGATTTCGAGGCGCGCGGCATCACGACCGTCGGGACGGTGCCCAGCGGGCTGCCACCCATCGGCCTGCCGGATATCCAGCTCGACCAGCTCGCGAGCGACATGTCCGCGCTCCTGCCGACCGTGTTCGCGATGTTCATCCTCATCCTGGCCCAGAGCGCGGCCACGTCGCGGGCCTACGCCATGAAGTACAACGACAGGTTCGACGAGAACGTCGATCTCATCGGTCTCGGTGTCGGCAACCTGGCCGCGGGCATCTCCGGGACGTTCGTGGTCAACGGCAGCCCGACCAAGACGGAGATGGTCGACAGCGCCGGCGGCCGGAGCCAGATCGCCCAGGTGACGACCGGCGCCATCGTCATCGTGACCCTGCTGTTCCTCACGGTCCCGCTGTCCTACATGCCCAACGCCGTCCTGTCGGCGGTGGTCTTCCTCATCGGCATCAAGCTCATCGACTACCTGGGCATGACGTCCATCTCCCGGGTCCGCCCTGGCGAGTTCGTGGTCGCGCTCATCACCGCCGCGACCGTCGTCATCGTCGGCGTGGAGCAGGGCATCATCCTGGCCGTCATCCTGTCGCTCATCCTCGTGCTGATGCACGTCTACAAGCCCCACGACCGGGTCATCGCCATCGCACCCGACGGCACGCGCACGCTGGGTCCGGTCGATGAGCCGGTCCAGGCTGCGCCCGGCCTCGTCATCTACGCGTTCGGCGCGGAGCTCTTCTACGCGAACGCGACCCGCTTCACCGAGGAGGTCATGGATATCGTCGAGGGCGCCGATCCGCCGCTCAGGTGGTTCGTGCTCGACGCCGCCGCGATGGGCGACCTCGACTACTCGGGAGCGGACACCCTGCGCCAGATCCGCAGCGAGCTGGACGGCCGCGGCACACGGCTGGTGCTGTGCTCCATCGACCCGGCCGTCCGGAAGCTGCTCGACGCCTTCGGGCTGACCGAGCAGATCGGGGCGGCGAACATCTTCGTGACGTTGCAGGAGGCTGTCGAGGCGTATGCCGCAGTCGACGCTGCGCCGACGGAGGTGCCCGGGTCTCAGTCGGGATAGCAGATCGGTAGGAGAGGAAGAAGATGTCAAGCCGACACCCGATGCGCTCGAGGGCATTGCATCGCCACTCACCCTTGATGATCGTGGCGGCCATCCTCGCCGCCACGTCCATCCTGGCCTCTGGCGCGAGCTCAGCCGCGTCCTCCCGACCGGCGAGCGCGGAGCCTGCCGGCGTGACCCTCCAGCAGCAGGCGGCCCCGGGCGAACCCATCCCGCTCACGCCGCTGACCGATCTCACTTCGCTGGAGGCCACGGTCACCATCGATGTCGATGGCACCGTGAGCGGCAAGCCGACCCAGGGCGACCTGACCGCCCGGCTGACGAGCACCGCTGGAGGCGCCAGCCAGATCGATGTGACCGGCAGCCTGCTCGGCGATGTCGTGGCCCAGGTCGGCGGCTCGGCCGTGAAGCTCTTCCGACCGAAGCAGGTCAGCGTCTATGGCGTGCCAGAGGGCACGTACGTGGTGCTCGATGCCCTGGTCGATGTCTGTGTCAAACCCGAGGATTCGCAGGCGACCGAGGCGCTGGAGCAGCTCAGCCCACAGTTCCTCATGGACATCCTGACGGGCAGCGATGTGGCCCGCGGCACGTTCGTCGGAGACGAGGTCCACAACGACCTGCCGGTAAAGCACTATGTCATCGACGGGGACGAGTTCCTCGCGGCGGCACAGGGCAGCGGTGACCCGAACGTGCGCCTCTTCGCCCAGTCGTTGAACAGCGCCACGGACGCGGATCTGTACGTAGCCGCCGAAGGCGGCTACCCGGTGGCCTACCGCGGCGGCTTCGGTGGCACGTTCGAACCCCTCAAGTTCGAAGGAGACCTCACGGTGAGCATCGACCTGACCGGCGTTGACCGCGATACCGAGGTGACCCTGCCCGCATCCTGCGATCGTCCCATCTCAGCGTGATGCGACCGGCCCGGGTGAGTGGTCCGCCTGGCACCTCCGCGTCACGCGGGGCAGCCTGAGCCCGCCATGCCAGCGCCGGTCATCCCACGGGAACACCGCCGGGCCGCGGGGGCGGTCGCCCGGAAGCGGGTGCCACCCTCCGCCCTGGCCGGCTGGACGGCGGCAGCAGACCGACCGGACCCGGTCGGTCTGCTCCTGGAGCAGGCCACGACCCGTATCCCGGAGCTGGTCCCGGTACGCCATGGGCGGATGAGCGCCTCGCCCTTCGCCTTCTTCCGCGGCGGGGCGCTCAGCATGGCCGCGGACCTCGCTCCGCTGCCGCTCAGCGGCATCACGGTCCAGGTGTGCGGCGATGCCCACCTCGTCAACTTCGGCCTCTTCGCCTCGCCCGAGCGGGACCTCCTGTTCGACATCAACGACTTCGACGAGACGCTCGCCGGTGCCTGGGAATGGGACGTCATGCGCCTATCGGCGAGCCTCGTGCTGGCAGCCCGGTCCCGATCGTTCACCGACCACCAGGCTCGTCATGCCGTGCTGGCGGCGGTGCGCACGTATCGCGAGCGGATGGCGGAGTACGCCGGCATGCCGGCCATCGACGTGTACTACGCGCGCGTCGATGGCCGCGCCATCCTCGAGTTCGCGAACAAGCGCGCCCGGCCCTACCTCCAGTCGACCATCCACGCCGCCGCCCATCACGATGCGCTCCACGAGCTTCCGAAGATCACGACCCTCATGGACGGCCGGCGGCGGATCGTCGACCACCCGCCCATCATCGCGCACCCGGAGGAGGTGAGCCCTGAGGTCCTCGCGGACGCGATGGCCAGCTACCGCGCCAGCCTCCAGGAGGATCGGCGCGTCCTGCTCGACCGCTACCAGGTCGTGGACGCCGCGCGCAAGGTGGTCGGTGTCGGCAGCGTCGGTCTGGGTGCCTACGTCGCGCTCCTCGAGGGTGGCTCGGACGAGGATCCTCTGTTCCTCCAGTTCAAGGAGGCGGAGGCTTCCGTCTACGAGCGCTTCACGCGCGCCAGCCCGTTCGCCGCCCATGGCCAACGCGTGGTCGCCGGACAGCGCCGTCTCCAGGCAGCCAGCGACGTGCTGCTCGGCTGGGGGCTCGGACGATTCGGCCGTCATGCCTACGTCAGGCAGCTGCAGGACCAGAAGGGATCCGCCGTCGTCGAGGTGATGACCCACGACGACCTCGTGACCTGGGGTCGCCTGTGCGGCTGGGCCCTGGCGCGCGGCCATGCGCGCTCGGGTGATCCGTCGATGCTCGCGGGCTACCTGGGTGACGACGATGCTGTGGACCACGCCATGGAGGAGTTCGCCGTGCACTACGCCGACCAGACCGAACGCGACCACGCGGCCTTCCTCGCCGCCATCAAGCAGGGCCGGGTGAAGGCCGATACCGGCATCTGAGCCCATGGACACATGGTGAGGGCCGGAGCCCAGTCTCTGGCCCGTGGCCGGATGGCCCTCGCGAGACGCGGGGCGAAGTGACGACCATGGGCTCGGTGGGCCGTCCCAAGCTACCGGTGTCCGTCCACGACATCGTCGATGATCAGCGCCAGCGGGGCATCCTCATGACCGGCCGGTCTGGCGCACGCCGTGACTCCCTCAACCTGTGGACGTGCTCGAGCACCCGCCCTGCGACGACCCCGCCCTGCCACGGCTGCTCCAGCCGGACCGGCGCGGCACGCGTGACCCGATGAGGGACAATGCGCGTGGTCGCCCGTCTGGATCCGCCGCTTGCGGGGACACGAGCCGCCAGCAAGGAGAGTCGACGCTGTGGGACGGCTAGTGGGCTTCTATCGGACACAGTTCGAGCTGCTGTGGAAGCTGGCGTCCTGGCCGGGTGGCGCTCCTCAGGCGTGCCCTCATCGCGCTCCTTGCTGCCCTCATCGCCTTCTACGTCACCGCCTGGCTGCTGCCGGGCCAGCTCCAGATCGCAGAGCCTGGCTGGCGGCCTGACGGCCGTGGTCCTCATCGCGGCCCTCAACCTGCTGTCCGTCCGGTGCTCATCGGGCTCGTCGCCAGCCGCTCGGTGGTCGCCCTGGTCCTGCTCACCCTGCTCTTCCAGGCCTTCGTCTTCTGGCTGCTCGGGCCGCTCGTGCCAGCGGTGGCACGTGGAGCGCTGGTCTTCATCGGCGCTGCTGCTCGTCTCGTTCGTCTTCGGCTTCCTGCAGGCCGGTGTCTCGGCGCTCTTCGGGCTCGGCGAGGACGATTCCTACTACGGCGACGCTCGTACGGACGATGGCCAGCCGCCAGCCGGACGTCACCAGGACCGACGAGCCCGGCCTCGTCATCATCCAGCTCGACGGGCTCTCGCACGACGTCATGAGCCACTCGGTGCGGGCCGGTCGCGTGCCGGAGATGTCGAGCTGGATCCGGTCGGGCACGCACAAGCTGGGCCACTGGGAGGCGCTGCTGCCCTCGACGACGCCGGCCAGCCAGGCGGGCATCCTGCACGGCGAACAACGACGGCATCCCCAACTTCCGCTGGTGGGAGAAGAAGGCGCGGCCGGCTGCTGGTGGCCAACCATCCGGAGGATGCCACCGAGATCGAGCGAGCGCATCTCGAATGGCGAGGGTCTCCTGAGCCCCGGCGGCGCCAGCATCAGCAACATCTTCACCGGTGATGCCGACCGCGCCTTCCTGGTGATGTCCACCATCAAGGTCAAGGAGCGCGGCCTGGGCCAGAGCGACGCCTTCGCCTGGTTCTTCGTGAGCCCCTACAACTACATGGTCATGGGCGCCAGATACCTGGCCGAGGTGGTCAAGGAGCGCATCCAGTCGTGGCGCCAGCAGCGCGCCGGCATGGTGCCCCACATGGGCCACCACCGCGGCTTCCCCTACCCGTTCGTGCGCGCCGCCACGAACGTGGCGCTCCGCGCGCTGGGCACCTCGCTGATCATCCAGGAGATGTACCGGGGCACGCCGGTCATCTACATGGACTACACCGACTACGACGAGATCGCCCACCACAGCGGGCCCGAGCGGCCCGAATCGCTCGATGCGCTCGACGGCGTCGACCGCGAGCTGCGCACGCTCAGGAAGGCGGCCGCGGACGCGGCGCGTCCGTACCGCTTCGTCATCCTCGCCGACCACGGCCAGAGCCTGGGCCAGACGTTCCTGCAGCGCTACGGCGTGACGCTCCAGGACGTCGTCCGCTCGCTCATGGGCGGCCAGGCCTCGGTCGCCGCGGCGACCGCACAGATCGAGGACTGGGGCCAGCTCAACACGTTCCTCGGCGAGGTCTCGGAGACCAAGGGCGTCAGCGGCTCGCTGGCCCGTGCTGTCACGCACGACCGCAAGAGCGGCGAGCCGGTCGAGCTGGGTCCCGCAGGAGGCACGAGTACACGCCGGCGGGTTCAGCGGGCGCCCGGCGCTGCGGACGACCAGGCGATCGAGGAGGCCGAGCCCGCCGACCTGATCGTCGTCGCCGGCGGCAATCTCGCGCTCATCTACTTCAACATCAGCGCCGAGCGCATGACGCTCGGCCAGATCGAGGATGTCTATCCCGATCTGGTCCAGGGGCTCGTCACGCACCCGGGCGTCGGGCTGCTCATGGTGCGCACGGCCGACCACGGCGCCATCGTCGTTGGCAAGAAGGGCATCCACTTCCTCGACGAGGACCGCGTCGAGGGCGAGGATCCGCTGGCGCCCTACGGCGAGCTCGCCGCCGACGGCCCTGCGGCGCCTCGACGGGATCGAGCATGTCGGCGACATCGCGGTCGTCAGCCTCTACGACCCCGAGACCGGCGAGATCGCCGCCTTCGAGGAGCTCATCGGCGCGCACGGCGGCCTGGGCGGCGCGCAGACGCGACCCTTCCTGCTCTACCCCGCGGACTGGGAGCTCGACCTCGCGCCGCTCATCGGCGCACCGATGGTCTACCAGCAGCTGCGCCGCTGGATGGAGCGCGAGCTGGGCATGCGCTTCGGCCCGCAGGACGCCCGGGGGTGAGCCTCATCCCAACGGTATGACGACCGTTCGGGCAGCGGACCGTATCATCTGACGCTCGAGACAGACGGCGCTGCGGCCATCGTCAGCCGCCCCAAGGCGTCCATCCCCCGACTGCACCCAAGGAGAACACATGGCAGAGCTGCTGGTCATCGGCTATCCCGATGTCGAGACCGCCAACAAGGCACTTGACACGGTGGCCACGCGCTCGAGAAGGACCTCATCCTCCAGACCGGCGGCGCGGCCGTGGTCAGGAAGAGCGACGAGGGCAAGGTCGAGATGGTCACCAAGACCGGCGCCACCGGCGCCGGCGCCGCCATGGGCGGCTTCTGGGGCCTGCTCTTCGGCCTGCTCTTCCTGGTGCCGGTCGCTGGCCTCGTCATCGGCGGCCTCATGGGCGCGCTGATGGGCACCATCAGCGGCTGGGGCGTCAAGGACGAGTTCCGCAAGCGCGCCGCCGACGTCCTCAAGCCCGGTGGCGCGGCCCTCGTCGTCTTCGTCTCCAAGGCCACCCCGGACAAGGCGCTCGCGGCACTCGCGCCGCTCGGCGGCGAGCTGCTGCGCACGCGCTCTCGGAGGACGCGGAGCAGGAGATCCAGCACACCCTGGACGCCCGCGGCAAGGCCGAAGAGGCCGAGGCGGCGGAGAGCCAGGGCTAGGCCCAACCCCCGCGACGACGACGCCCCGGCGGGTCCGACCCGCCGGGGCGTTCGTGATTCTGTAGTCTGGAAGACCGTGAGACCCATCGAGACCAACCAGGACCCATCGCGCATCCCCTGGGAGAGCCAGACCGAGGATGGTCAGGTCCTGCTCTCGATGCCCTGGGAGGTCTTCGTCCTGGGGGTCGCGCTGCTCTCCATCACCAACCTCTTCCTGGCCATCCTGGTGCCGAACCCGGACACCGCCCAGGTCATCGCCATCGTCGATTCGCTGCTGTTCGTGGTCTTCCTGATCGACTTCGTGCGGCGCATGGTCGTGGCCCGGGACAACCGCGCCTACCTCGTTCGCGGCTACGGTTGGCTGGACCTGATCAGCATCTTCCCCATGTTGCGCATCGCGCGTCTCCTGCGCGTCGCCCGGCTCGTCCGCATCCTCAGGCGCATGGGCGGGCTGAGGTCGCCATGCGGATCTTCTTCAGCAACAAGGCCACCGGCGGGCTCTACATCGTCGTCATCATGGCGCTGCTGGTCCTCGAGTTCGGCAGCCTCCTGGTCCTGTGGGCGGAGCGGGGCGCTGAGGGCGCCAACATCCTGACGGCCGATGATGCCGTGTGGTACTCGCTGGTCACGATGTCCACGGTGGGCTACGGCGACCGCTTCCCGGTCACCGACCTCGGCCGTCTCTTCGGGGCCCTCACCATCGTCGTCGGGGTCGGGGTCTTCGGGACACTGACCGGCTTCCTTGCCAACGCCTTCCTGTCACCCAGTGGCGGTGACGTCTTCCGTCGATGTGGAGGCCCCCATGCCTGATACTCCCGATCCCGAGGCGTAGCCCGCGTCACCGGGACGTCAGGCGAGGAGCGGGAGTGGCGAGTTCGCAGGGAGCTGTAGCGGCAGGCACCGCGCTCCAGCGGGTGGAGCACTGGATGCCCGGGTTCGGGTCGCTGCGCACGTACGAGCGCTCGTGGCTGTCTCGCGACCTCATCGCTGGCATCGTCCTGGTCACGTTGCTCGTACCGCAGGGCATGGCCTACGCGGAGCTGGCGGGGCTACCCGCCATCACCGGCCTGTACACCACGGTCATGTGCCTGGTGGCCTACGCCATCGTGGGACCGTCACCCATCCTCGTGCTGGGGCCGGATTCGTCGCTCGGGCCGATGATCGCAGCGACCATCCTGCCGCTGGCCGCGGGCAGCCAGGAGCAGGCCATCGCCCTGGCCGGGATGCTGGCGCTCCTCGTGGGCGTCATCACGGTTGGAGCAGGCGTGGCTCGGCTCGGCTTCGTGGCCGACCTGCTCTCCAGCCCCGTGCGCACGGGCTACCTGGCCGGCCTGGCGGTGGTCATCCTCGTCGGCCAGCTGCCCAAGCTCTTCGGGTTCTCCACCGATGCGGACGGCCTCGTGGCGGAGGCCGTCGCCTTCGTCCAGGGTCTCGACATGACCAACGCCTGGGCGCTCGGCATCGGCCTGCTGAGCCTGGGCATCATCCTCGGCCTGAGGCACTTCTCGCCACGGACCCCGGGCATCCTCGTCGCGGTGATCGCGGCCATCGCGCTCTCGGTGCTGTTCGACCTCGCCCAGCAGGGCGTCTCGGTCATCGGGGTCCTGCCCCAGGGCTTCCCGCTCCCGGACTTCCCGGCGGTCGACGCGGCCGACATCCCGCTCCTCTTCGCGGCGGCCGTGGGCATCTCACTGGTGTCCATCGGAGACACCATCTCGACCTCCGGCGGCTTCGCCAGCCGCGCCGGCTACGAGGTCGACGGCAACCAGGAGCTGGCCGGCATCGGGTCGGCCAACCTCGCCGCGGGCCTCTTCAGCGGCTTCCCGGTCAGCACCAGCGGCTCCCGCACGGCCGTGGCCTTCCAGTCGGGCGCCAAGACGCAGATGACCGGTCTCGTGGCCGCCTCACTGGTGCTCCTCATGCTGCTGTTCGTCCCCGGCCTCGTCCAGGACATGCCGCAGCCGGTGCTGGCCGCCGTCGTCATCAGCGCCTCGATCAGCCTCTTCGACCTGGCGGAGCTGCGCCGGCTCTACCAGGTGCGCCGGACCGAGTTCGCGCTGGCCGTGGCCTGCGCCCTGGGCGTCGCGCTCGTCGGCGTGCTGCAGGGCATCGTCATCGCCGTCGCGCTGTCGGTCATCTACATCTTCCAGCGTGCCTGGTCGCCGTATTCGGCGGTCCTCGGCAAGGCTCCCGGCGTGCCCGGCTACCACGACCTGCAGCGATACCCGGGCGCCGAGCCCGTGCCAGGGATGATCATCGTGCGCTGGTCAGCCCCGCTCTTCTTCGCCAACGCCAACGTCTTCCGTGACCGCATCCGGGCGCTCGTGGCAGTCCGCCGATCCGAAGCCCGCGTGGGTCCTCGTGGCCGCCGAGCCCATCACCGACATCGACACCACGGCCGGCGCGATGCTCGCCGACCTCGACCTGGAGCTCAACGCGGCCGGCATCCACCTGGCCTTCGCGGAGCTGCAGTCGGACGTGCGCGACGCGATCGTGCGCTACGGCCTGCTCGAGACCATCGACCAGGGGCATCTCTACCCGTCCGTCACGGAGGCGGTCAAGGCCTTCCGCCGCGAGGTCGTGGTCGATGGTGTCGGTGCCGCCGCGGCCCCACCGGACGCCCGCCTCTGAGCCGGGGTGTGACCGGCGCATCATCGCCCGGACGTCCTCCACAGCGGATGACGTGCGACTCCGACGGCCGTGGTTCACTGATGACCATCCGGCATGAAGAAGACCGGGTCTCACCCCGGCGCATGATCCGTTCGCGATGGAGGTCCTGGCAATGACTGACGAGACCAAGAACGAGGCGGCCGACCAGCCGATCGACGTGGCGGCAGTGGTGGTCGGCGACGAGCACGGCATCGAGGCCGAGGCGGCCATCGCCGTCCAGGGCTCAGAGGCGGTCCTCGTGGCCCGCTTCGCCGACATGGACACAGCCAAGCTGGCCTACGATGCCCTGCGCGACGCCGAGGCTCGCGGTTCGATCGACATCGACGGCGTTCTGGTCGCCAACGCTGATGAGCAGGGCAAGGTCCACATCCAGAAGATGACCGACCACACCACGCGCAAGGGCTTCGCCTGGGGCGCCGTGGGCGGCGCCGTCATCGGGCTCATCTTCCCGCCCACCATCCTCGTGGGCGCCGCGGCCGTCGGCATCGCCGGCGCCGTCATCGGCAAGGCCGGCAACGTGCTCAGGAAGAGCCGCGTCGCCGACGAGCTCGCCTCGGTCATCACGCCGGGCACGTCGGGCATCGTGGCCCTCGTGGACATCAACGCGGTCGAAGCAGTGGAGCAGACCATCCCGCAGGCGAGCGAGGTCAAGGCCGTGCCTGTCGACGACGAGACAGCCGAGGCGGTCAAGCAGGCTGCCAGGGCCGCCGGGGACCAGTCGGCCGGCTGAACCACCATCAGGCGGGCGTCGGGACCTCGATCCAGGGGTCAGGTCCGGCGCCCGAGCTCCTCCATTCAAGAGGAAGCGCAAGACCCGTCATGTATGGTCCACTCTCGGCTGCTGGGCCTCGCCTGGCGCCGCGAGGCGCAGGCAGCGCCCAGGACGGGACCGGGAGAGGATGACGAACCATGAGCATGCCGACCACCCCATCGACCGCATCCGCCCAGGCGGCGCCGGAGGCCACGTGGCATGCGCTGGCCCCGGACGAGGTCGCGAGCCGTCTCCAGGTCGATTCGGCCAGCGGCCTGACGTCGGCCGAGGCTGACGCTCGGCGCGCGAAGTACGGCAGGAACTCGTTCGACGAGGCGAAGACGGCGTCGCGCTGGCAGCAGTTCAGCCGCCAGTACGCGGACCCGATGCAGCTGGTGCTCCTGATCGCCGGCATCGTCTGCCTGTTCCTGCCCGGCCAGTTCTACACGGGCGTCTTCCTGCTCCTGCTCACTCTGTTCAACGCCTGGATGGCCATGAACCAGGAGGGCAAGGCCGAGGCGAGCGCCTCTGCTCTCCAGGGCATGATGGTCGTCAAGGCCAAGGTGCGTCGCGACGGCAACCTCATCGAGATCCCGATGGCGGAGCTCGTCCCGGGCGACATCGTCAACATCGAGGCCGGCGACCTCGTCCCGGCCGATGCGCGCATCCTCTCCGCTGCGACCCTCGAGATCGACGAGTCCGCGCTCACGGGCGAGAGCATCCCCACGCCCAAGCAGGTCGATGCGGTCGCCCCCGACGCTGCCCTCGGCGACCGCGTGGACATGGCCTTCATGAACTGCCAGGTCACGCGCGGGTCCGGCACCATCCTTGTGGTGACGACCGGCATGGCCACCGAGGTCGGCCACATCAGCGGCATGCTGCAGGCCACCACGGTCGAGAAGACGCCGCTGACCAAGCAGCTGGACGCGCTCACCAACCAGATCCTCGTCATCGCCGGGATCGCACTCGTCGTCTCGACCGTGCTCGGCCTGTACCGCAACGTCCAACCGCAGGAGCTGTTCCTGAGCGCGGTCGCGTTCGCGGTGGCCGCCATCCCCACGGCGCTCCCGGCCGTGATCACGGCGATCCTGTCGAAGGGCTCCCAGATGCTCGCCGACGCCGGCGCGATCATGAAGCGCCTGCGCTCGGTGGAGACGCTCGGCTCGACCTCCGCGCTCAACTCCGACAAGACCGGAACCCTCACGCTCAACCAGATGACAGCCATCCAGATGGCCATCGTCGGGCGGCGCTACACCATCTCCGGCGACGGCTACTCGACGATCGGGCAGATCAGCCACGCCGGCGGCCAGCCCGACGTCCCTCTCGAGCAGTACCTGCTGCCGATGGCCCTCTGCGCCGACGCCGAGGTCCGCGACGGCGCGCTCGTGGGCGACCCCACCGAGGGCGCGCTCGTCGTCCTCGCCGCCAAGGGCGGCGTCGACCCGACGCTCACCCGTGAGCAGTACCCGCGCGTCGCGACCCTGCCCTTCGATGCGGCCTACAAGATGATGGCCACCTTCCACCGCCATGAAGAACGACGACGGGCAAGGACGTCGTGCGCGGCTACATCAAGGGCGCACCGGACCAGCTCCTCGCGCGCGCCATCAGCGCGCACGGGCCCGACGGCACAGAGGTCCCGGTCGCGGAGCTGCGGGACAGATACCTCGCGGAGAACGAGCGCCTGGGCACCATGGGCCTGCGCGTCATGGCGACCGGTCAGAAGGACTTCGACCCGGCCACGTTCGACCCGAACGCCGACCTGCTGCCGCAGCTCGACGGCCTGACGCTGCTCGCCATCGTCGGGATCGTCGACCCGCCGCGGCCGGCCGCGAAGGACGCCATCGCCACCGCCCAGGCGGCCGGCATCCAGGTCCGCATGATCACCGGCGACCACGCGGTCACGGCGGAGGCCATCGCCCACAAGCTCGGCATCGAGGGCCGCGCGGTGACCGGCGCCGACTTCCGCGCCATGAGCGACGACGAGGCGATGCGCCAGATCGACGACATCGGCGTCCTCGCCCGCGTCTCCCCCGAGGACAAGGTCCACCTCGTGGACATCCTGCGCAAGAAGGGCCATGTCGTGGCCATGACCGGCGACGGCGTCAACGACGCCCCGGCACTCAAGAAGGCCGACATCGGCATCGCCATGGGCATCACCGGGACGGAGGTCTCCAAGCAGGCCGCCGTGATCGATCCTCACCGACGACGATTTCGGCACGATCGTGAAGGCGGTCGGGCTCGGGCGCGCCGTGTACGACAACCTGCTTCGCTTCATCCGCTTCCAGATGGCGGGCCTCTTCGGGTTCATCGCCACGTTCCTCGGCTCGTCGCTCTTCAACATCCTGGGCGGCATCCCGTTCCTGCCGCTCCAGACCCTGTGGCTCAACTTCACCGTCAACGTCTTCCAGGCCATCGGCCTCGGCTACGGCAAGCCGCGGGAGGGCCTCATGGAGGACCCGCCGCGGCCCAAGGAGCAGCAGATCATGCCACGCCGCCTGATGAGCTGGCTCGTCTTCGTCGGCCTCGTCATGGCCGCGGGCACCCTGGGCGTGCTCTGGTGGGGGAACGACAACTACGGCGACGTGGTCGCCCGCACGATGGGCATGACCACCTTCTCGCTCTTCCGCCTCTTCTCCTCCCTGGAGAACGCGGACGAGCGGACGAGTCGCTCTTCGGCGGGTCCATCCTCGGTAACCGCCCGCTGCTGATCGCGACCGGCCTGTCGGTGCTGACCATCATCCTCGCGGTCGAGTTCGGCTTCCTCCAGCGGCTGCTGGGGACCACGAGCCTCACGGTGGACCAGTGGGTCATCTGCATCGTCGTGGCCCTGTCGCTCATCGTGGTCGAGGAGGTCCGCAAGCTCCTCAAGGTCCGGATCGGCGATGAGCCGGAGGCGACCCCGGCATCGCCGCTCGCCGTCGCGGCATGATCCGGGCCGGGCAACACTCGAAGCGCACGGAGGGCACGAACATGGCGAAGAAGAAGGACAGGAAGGCTGACAAGGGTCGGGCGCGTCAGAAGGTCGGGAGCGCCGTCTCCGCGATTGGCCCGACCGAACCCCAGCCGAAGATGAAGACCAGGGAGTACGAGCGCGAGATGCGCCGGCTCCACGGCGAGCTGGTGGCGATGCAGGAGTGGGTGAAGGCGACCGGTGCCAAGGTCTGCGTCGTCTTCGAGGGCCGCGACACCGCCGGCAAGGGCGGCACCATCAAGCGCATCACCGAGCGGGTGAGCCCGCGGGTGTTCAAGGTCGTGGCGCTCTCCGCGCCGACGGAGCGCGAGCAGTCGCAGATGTACGTGCAGCGCTACATCCAGCACTTCCCCGCCGCCGGCGAGGTCGTCATCTTCGACCGCAGCTGGTACAACCGCGCCGGCGTCGAGCGGGTGATGGGCTTCTGCACGCCGGAGCAGACGGAGCGGTTCCTGGAGCAGGTGCCGGCCGTCGAGAAGGCCATGGTCGAGTCCGGGATCATCCTCATCAAGTACTGGCTGGAGGTCAGCCCGGACGAGCAGACCCGCCGCCTCGAGGGTCGCATCCATGATCCGCGCGAAGGTCTGGAAGCTGACCGACATGGACCTCAAGTCGTACAGCCGCTGGTATGACTACTCGCGGGCCCGGGACGCCATGCTCGCCGCCACCGACACGCCCTGGGCACCCTGGTACGTGGCGCGCACGGACGACAAGATGCGCGGACGGCTCAACATCATCAGCCACCTGCTGAGCCATGGTCCCGTACGAGCCGCTGCAGCCGCGCGACGTCAAGCTTCCGCGCCGCCAGGCAGCAGGCAAGTACGTGGAGCCGGACCTGCCGCTCAAGCACATCCCGACACCGTTCTGACAGGGCGTCAGCAGAGACCGCCTACTCGTAGTGCGACCACATGCGGAGGATCTTCACGACGCGCTCCTCTTCCAGGACCTGGTACACGAGCCGGTGTTGGATGTTGATGCGGCGCGAATAGGCACCGACCAGGTCGCCGACGAGCTCCTCGAAGGGCGGAGGGCTCTCGAACGGCTCCTGCTCCAGCATGTCCAGGAGTGCCCGAGCCGTGTCCTTGAGACCCGATGCGACGAGCCGCTGGGCGTCCGTCTGTGCCGCTCTCGTGTAGACCAGGCGCCAACTCACCAGCCTGGCTCAGCCTCGAACTCGCCAACCGGGGTGACCATGCCTTCGAGGATGGACTCGCGCATCCCGGGGATCGAAACTAGGTACAGGTCCCCGTGCCATGATGTCATCGGGACGTGCACCGCGGGTCGGCCAGCACCTGCGGATGCCACACGTCATGGAGTGAGCGGGGACCCATGGACGCCGCTCGCGGTCAAGGGAGCAGATAGATACCTGACCTGACGCCAGAGCGCATCGCCAGCTTCATCGAACCCCTCCGGGTCAAGCCCGGACGACGGGTGCGCCTGCCTCGCGACTTCGATCCCAGCCGGGCAGCGTAGACGGAGCAAGGCGGAGGCCAGGGAGATCCTGGCCACGGGCGTCGAGCTGCTCGCCGAGTACCAGGCTCGACTGGCCGCCCAGGACACCTACGGCCTGCTGGTCATCATCCAGGCCATGGACGCGGCCGGCAAGGACGGCACCATCCGGCACGTCATGAGCGGTGTCAACCCGCAGGGCGTGGAGGTCCATTCCTTCAAGACGCCCTCGTTCGAGGAGCTCGATCACGACTACCTGTGGCGCTACGCCAGGCGGCTGCCGGCCCGGGGACACATCGGCATCTTCAACCGCTCCCACTACGAGGAGGTCCTCATCGTCCGCGTCCATCCGGAGATCCTCGATCGGCAGAAGCTGCCGCCGAGCGCACGAAGCGGCGACATCTGGAAGCGGCGCTTCCGCGAGATCAACGACTGGGAGCGCTACCTGACCGATCAGGGCTATCGCATCGTCAAGCTCTTCCTCAACCTGTCGCAAGGAGGAGCAGCGCCAGCGGTTCCTGGAACGCATCGAGGAGCCGGAGAAGAACTGGAAGTTCCGCGCCTCTGACATCCGCGAGCGCGGCTACTGGGACGACTACCAGAAGGCCTACGGCGATGTGCTCAGCCACACCAGCACCGAGTGGGCACCCTGGTACGTCATCCCGGCCGACGACAAGCCGCTACGCGCGCGTTGCTGCGGCCGCCGTCATCGTCAACGCCCTCATCAAGCTCGACCCGCGCTACCCGACGGTCAGCGACGAGGCCCGGGCGGCGCTCCTGGCGGCGAAGGCAGAGCTCGAGGCCGAGGCAGCACCTGACGAGAAGCCGAAGAAGGGCAAGAGCAACGCGGCTAGCGGTCAGGACCGCTGCACGAGGGAGGACCGAGATGGCTACGGAGACGACCAACGCATCCAGCACAGCCGGGCCCGCCACTGCCTGGCACGCCCTGAGCCCGACGGAGGCTCTCGCGCAGCAGTCGGTCGATGTAGCCACTGGCCTGTCGGCTACGGAGGTCGCCTCGCGCCGCACCACAGTACGGGTCCAACAGGCTCTCCGCGGCAGCCAGGGAGCCGCGCTGGCAGGCCTTCCTGCGCCAGTACCGCGACCCCATGCAGGTCGTGCTGCTGGCGGCCGGCGTCGTCTCGCTCTTCCTGCCCGGCCAGTTCTGGACCGGCGTCGGGCTCATCGGCCTGACCCTCTTCAACGCCTTCATCGGGCCTCAACCAGGAGGGCAAGGCTGAGGCGAGCGTCGCTGCCCTCCAGTCGATGATGGTCGTCAAGGCCCGGGTCCTGCGCGACGGGGAGGTCGTCCAGTTGCCCATGGAGGAGCTGGTCCCGGGCGACATCGTCATGGTCGAGGCCGGTGACCTGGTGCCCGCTGACGGCCGCCTCGTCCGCGCCGCCACGCTCGAGATCGATGAAGTCGGCCCTGACCGGCGAGAGCGCGCCGGTGCCCAAGCAGGTGGAGGCCGTGCGCGCCGACGCTCCGCTGGGCGACCGCGTGGACCTGGCCTTCATGAACACGCAGGTGACGCGCGGGCACGGGCACCATCCTCGTCACCGCGACGGGCATGGACACGGAGGTCGGCCACATCTCGGACATGCTGCAGGAGACCACGGCAGAGGCGACGCCGCTCACCAAGCAGCTCAACGCCCTCACCAACCAGATCCTCGTCATCGCCGGCGCGGCGCTCATCATCTCCATCGGTCTGGGCCTCTGGCGTGACCAGCCCTTCAGCGAGCTCTTCCTGACGGCCGTCGCCTTCGCCGTGGCCGCCATCCCGACCGGCCTCCCCGCGGTGGTCACGACCATCCTGTCCGCGGGCACCCAGACGCTCGCGAAGGCCGGCGCCATCGTCAAGCGGCTGCGCTCCGTGGAGACGCTGGGCTCCACCTCGGCCATCAACTCCGACAAGACCGGCACCCTCACCCTCAACCAGATGACGGCCACCCGGATGGCCGTGGTGGGCCGCCGCTACGGCATCAGCGGTCAGGGCTACTCGACGAACGGCCAGATCACCCACGTGGCCGGCGAGGCGGATGTCCCGCTCGACCGCTACCTGCTGCCGATGGCCCTCTGCGCCGATGCCGTGGTGCGTGAGGGCGACCTGGTGGGCGACCCAACCGAGGGTGCACTCGTGGTGCTCGCGGCCAAGGGCGGCGTGGACCCGGTCCTCACCCGTGAGCGCTACCCGCGCCTCGCGGAGGTGCCCTTCGACGCTGCCTACAAGTTCATGGCCACCTTCCACGCCATGAGAGACGACGCCGGCAAGGAGGTCATCCGCTGCTATGTCAAGGGAGCGCCTGACCAGCTGCTGGCGCGAGCCACCGCTGCGGACGAGGGCACCGGCAAGCATGTCCCGGTCGACACGATCCGCGAGGCGTACCTGGCGGAGAACGAGCGCCTCGGCCGAGAGGGCCTGCGGGTCATGGCCACCGCCCAGCGCGACTTCGATCCCCGGACCTTCGATCCCAGCGTCGACCTGCTGCCGCTGGTGTCCGACCTGACGCTGCTGGCCATCGTCGGCATCGTGGATCCGCCGCGCGCCGAGGCCAAGGCCGCCATCGCCACGGCCCACGCCGCGGGCATCCGGTGCGCATGATCACCGGCGACCACGCCGTCACCGCGGAGGCCATCGCCCGCGAGCTGGGCATCACGGGTCGAGCCATCACCGGCGCGGAGTTCGCGGCCATGAGCGACGAGGAGGTCGATCGCAAGATCGACGACATCGGCGTCATCGCCCGGGTCGCCCCGGAGGACAAGGTCCACCTCGTGGACATCCTCAAGCGCAAGGGTCACGTAGTGGCCATGACCGGGGACGGTGTCAACGATGCACCCGCGCTGAAGCGCGCTGATATCGGCGTGGCCATGGGCATCACCGGCACGGAGGTCTCCAAGGAGGCTGCCGTGATGATCCTGACCGATGACAACTTCGCGACCATCGTCAAGGCCGTCGAGCTGGGACGCGCCCTGTACGACAACCTGCTGCGCTACATCCGCTACCAGATGGCCGGCCTGTTCGGCTTCATCGCGACCTTCCTCGGTGCCAGCCTGTTCTTCATCGTCGGGGGTATCCCCTTCACGCCCGTCCAGACCCTCTGGGTGAACTTCACGGTGACGGTCTTCCTGGCCATCGGCCTGGGCTACGGCAAGGCACGAGAAGGACTGATGGCCGAGCCGCCACGCTCGCCCGAGCAGCCGCATCCTCTCCAATCGCCTGTTCACTCGTACCTCGTCTTCATCGGCCTGGTGATGGCCGCCTGCACGCTGGGCGTCATCTGGTGGGCCACCGATGCGCACGGCGATGCCGTGGCGCGGACGATGGGTCTGACCGTCTTCTCGTTGGCCAACGTCTGGTTCGCCCTGGAGACCTCCGACCCGCAGCATTCCGTCTTCGCGATGGACCTGCGCGCCAACCCAACGTTGCTCAAGGGCGTCGGGCTCGCGGCCCTCGTGACCATCGCCGCCGTCGAGGTGGGCCTCCTCAACCGTCTCCTGGACACGGTGGGGCTGACCATCGAGCAGTGGGTCATCTGCATCGTCGTCTCACTGGCCGTCCTGGTCGTGGGCGAGGTCATCAAGCTGCTCCACATCAGGACGGAGGAGGCTGCCGACCCGGCACCCACCGCCCCCGCAACCGCCCAGGCGTAGGCAGGACCGGTCGGCCCCGGGGTCAGTTCATCTCGATCTCGGTCCAGCCGTCCGGCCCGTCGGGCCAGGCCAGGTCGGCGACGCCTTCGTCGGTCACCAGCTCGTGGCGCAGCCAGGCGGTCAGGATGGCGCGCGTCGTGGCCAGCTGCTCCTCCCGCTCGATGGCCCCTTCGTCGCAGACCAGGCTCAGGAGCAGGGTCTCGGAGTCGAGGAAGCCGCAATGGCTGCCGCCGACGATCGTGCGCAGCTGGGCAGACCCGGCCGCCTTGGCCTCGAAGATAGGCCGCTGGTGCTCGTCGATCGGCGCGATGGCGTCATCGCTGCCGGCCAGGAACAGGGCCGGCGCCGCGAGCCTCGAGGCTGCCTCGATGGCGCTCGGGTCGGTCTCGGCCGCGGCCAGCGTGGCCACGGCCCGGATGGTGGGATCGTCGGCCGCGGCCAGCACGGCCGCACCGCCACCCATCGAGTGACCGGTGATGCCGCGAGCTTCCTGGTCGACCGGTCTGCCGGGCCAGCTGCTATCGGCCGCCTCCGCTGCCACCCAGTCGAGCGCCATGCGCAGGTCATCGGCGAAGGCCCGGTGGCTGGGGAAGAGCTCGCCGCCCGATCGCGGCGCGATGACGTTGATGCCCCAGGAGGCCAGGTGCGCCAGCGTTCCCTCGTACAGGCCCACCGGTGTCTGGTAGCCATGCCCGAAGGCCACGATCGGCGACAGTTCGGCGACGGTCGCGGCATCACCCGATGTCGACGGCAGCGGGTAGTGCAGCCGGGCCTCGAACGAGCTGCCGTCCGGCCTGGGGACGACGACGTCGGCAGTGCCCGTCTCGAAGGGGCCGACGGCCGCGAGGGTCTCCCGGTCGCTCGCGGTCACGGGGAGGGCCACGGTCACCATGGTGACCAGGAGGCCGCTCAGGGCTCGCCGCAGCAGCACGGCAGACGGGGTCCTATGGTCCAGGATGGTCATGTCGGGACAGTATGCCCCTGCACCCGGGTCTCGCGGCCCGTGTAGCATCGGGATTCCCAGACTTGCCCGGCCTCGGGACCCCTGAGCCGGTGCTCGAACCTTGCTGCTCCCTGGAGGAACCATGAGCCACCGCGTCACCCTCATCCCCGGCGACGGCGTCGGTCCTGAGGTCACCCTGGCCGCGCGCCGCGTCATCGAGGCCGCCGGCGTGGCCATCGAATGGGAGGAGGCGGAGGCCGGCGCCGAGGTCTTCAAGCGCGGTGACAGCTCCGGCGTGCCGAAGGAGACGGCCGATTCGATCGCCCGCACCGGCGTCGCCCTCAAGGGCCCGCTGGAGACCCCGGTGGGATTCGGCGAGAAGTCGGCCAACGTCACCCTGCGCAAGCTCTTCGAGACCTACGCCAACATCCGCCCGGCGCGGCAGATCCCCGGCGTGCCCACGCGCTACGACGGAGAGGGCGTGGACTTCATCGTCGTGCGCGAGAACATCGAGGACCTCTACGCGGGCGTGGAGTACCTGGACACGCGCGACGTCGCGGTGGCCCTCAAGATCGATCACCCGGCGTGGCTCGGAGAAGATCATCCGCTACGCCTTCGAGCTGGCCCGCCGCGAGGGACGCCGCAAGGTCACCTGCGCCACCAAGGCCAACATCCTCAAGCTCACCGAGGGCATGTTCAAGCGTGTCTTCGAGGAGATGGCGCCCGAGTACCCGGACATCGAGCCGCAGCACCTCATCATCGACAACGTGGCCCACCAGATGGCCAAGGACCCCGCGCAGTTCGACGTCATCGTCACCACCAACCTCGCCGGCGACATCATCAGCGACCTGGCCTCCGGGCTGGTCGGCGGCCTGGGCTTCGCGGCCTCCGGCAACTACGGCGACGACGTCGCCATCTTCGAGGCCGTCCACGGCTCGGCACCCAAGTACGCCGGCCAGAACGTCATCAACCCCACGGCGCTCATCCTCAGCTCGGTGATGATGCTGCGCCACCTCGGTGAAGGTGCGGCCGCGCAGCGCATCGAGGACGCCATCTTCGTGACCCTCGAGGAGGGCCAGTCGGTGACCCTTGACGTGGCCCGCCAGGCCGGCGACGTGGAGCGCTCCACGTCTACGTCCGGCTTCACCGACGCCATCATCGCCAACCTGGGCCGGGCGCCGGCGACGCGTTACCCGACCAAGGCCGCTGGGGTGCCATCCCCGCTGCCCGTGCCGCTCCCGCGCTGGGAGGACCAGGTCAGCCGAGCCGGCGTCGATACCAGGCTCATCGGGGTCGATGTCTACACCGAGGCCTACGAGGAGCCGGCGGTCGTGGGCAGGACGCTGGAA
Source organism: uncultured Chloroflexia bacterium (assembly GCA_963697275.1). GTDB lineage: Bacteria > Chloroflexota > Limnocylindria > Limnocylindrales > CSP1-4 > JAFMJV01. The sequence continues at coordinate 355,722 of CAVONF010000005.1, forward strand.
GGGCTGGCCGGCCCGGACTTCCGCCTGCTGCTGATGTCCGCCCGCGGCACCATGGTCTACCCGGTCCCGGCCGGGAGGGTGGACACCGTGGGCTGGTGGCGCTGCCGCTTCGTGGCGGCGCAGGAAGGCGCCACGGTGGACGACGCCGCTGTCCTGGCTCTCCTGGGCCGGATCGGCCAACGGATCCCCTGGGTCCATGTCCAGAAGCTGCGTCTCTACGGCGACGAGGAGGGCTTCACCAAGGCGCAGGGCCAGTAGGGGGAGAGCAGGCTCTGCCCCCGGGTCCGGACCCGGGGGTCGCGGGGCCGGGCCGGCACCGAACGCCACCGTCCTGGCGGCCCGTCCCGACGATGGCGGCCGACCCGACGATGGCGGCCCGCCGGCGGCGGCCGTCCTGGCGGCCCGACCTGACCACTTCCTGTCACCTATGCACCGGCGGACTGTTGGACAGGAAGCGCGGCGTATCGGAGGGCCATCTGACCGACGGCAGGACATGGTGACGTTCGCCGTGAGCGTGGCGAGGCCCTCTCGGCGTGGTCCACCCTACCCGCAGGCGCGCTGGCTCAGCCGGCGTCTGCCTTCCAGTCCTCCCAGGACTGGGTGACAGGAACGACCCCTTGCGGCCGACGCCGAGTGCCGAGACCATCACGGCGGCCGACCCGTCGCTGGAGTCGCGCGGTCCGTGCGGCGACGGTGCGATCTGGCCCCGAGGGTCCAGGCACGTTCATACCCGATAGACTCGCAGCCGTGGATCACGACGACACGCTGGAGGGCATGCCCCAGCTCGATCGCCAGGAACGACCCCTGCCCGTGGATTCGCAGGGTCGGCGGCTGGTGCCCCAGCGCGTGCCCGAGACGAAGCCCACGCCACTGCAGGACGGGTTCATCTACCTCTCCATCGTGGTGCTCGTCTGCGGTGTCATCGCCATCATGGCGCTGGAGCTGGGTACGCCGATGTCCTCGCTCCTCGTCAAGGTGCCTGTCCTCATCGGTGGGGTCGTGTTGCTCCTTGTCACGGCGGACGCCCTCCTGCGCGTGTGGCGTTCCGTGTCCGCATGGTGGCCGGTGGACCAGGGGCGGGCACTCTTCCGTGTCGTCTGGGCGGCCGTGCTGGCCAGCTCGCTGATCGTGGTGGCGGCCATCATGCTCATCGTCGTGCTGGCCTGAGCCGATGACCCGATTGGACGATCCAGGGGCCCGGTCGCCGGTGCAGGGGTTCGCCGAGGGCGCGCCTGACTGGCTCGCTCCCGCACTGCGCAACTGCTCGCGCTGTGGCGGTCGCCTGGACTACGGGCCGGTGCCGGGCGAGGACCGTCTGCGGCACCGCTGCACGGAGTGCGGTTGCGTGACCTACGTCAACCCACGCGTGGTGGTGACCACGCTGCCGGTCACCCCCGCCGGGGAGCTGGTACTGATCCGCCGCGCCATCCCGCCCGGATACGGCACGTGGGCACAACCGGGGGGCTTCCTGGAGGCGGACGAGACGGTCATTCAGGGTGCTGTTCGTGAGACGCTGGAGGAGACCGGGCTCATCGTGGAGCCCGACCGCATCGTGGGCATCTACTCCCGCCCGGCGGCTGCGGTCGTGGTGGTCGCCTACCAGGCCGCCATCGTGGCTGGGGAGATGACCGTGACGCCCGAATCGCTCGAGGTCAGGTCATTCGCGGTGGACGACATCCCCTGGTCAGGCCTGGCCTTCAACACCACGATCTGGGCGGTCCGGGATTGGGTCCGCTCCGTGCGGCCCGATATCGATGTCGACTCCCTCGGCTCGGAGGAGGGGAATCACTAGCGCCCCCGGCGCTCCGGCCCCACCGGGCCTCAGATGCTCGCCAGGTTCGACAAGGCACCCATGCCGCCCAGCACGACCCCGAGGACGAGCACGCTGCCGGCCAGCCGTGGGCGCGTCCGGCCGACCACCAGGAACGTCGAGGCCACCAGCAGCACGGCGGAGGTCTTGGCCAGGGTCAGGATCAATACCCCATGGTCCTCGGCGAGCTTCACCACGATGGGGTTCAACTCCGCACCGAGTCCATGCCGGGCGACCATGACCAGGAACGTGACGTAGTCAGCGGCATGGGCCAGGATGAGGAGCGCGATCCCGATGGCCGACATGCCTGCCCTCCGTGCCGCGCAGCGCCACGGCGCGCTGCCGCAAGGTGCTCGGAGTCCTTTAGTCTAGCGGGGCAGGCGCAACGACATGACGACTGGCCGGTCCGCCCGCGCGCCGGAGGTGGCCTGGGCGGCCGCAGGTGGTGACAGCGGTCACCGCTGTCGCTGGGGCGACCGTCAGTCGGCGGGTTCGCCCGGCTCCCAGCTGGCCCCTCGCAGGACACGCCCCAGCAGGTCGGCGGCGTCCGCGAGCTGCAGCCGCTCGGCGAGCCCGAGCTGCGCGATGGCCTCGGCAAGCGGCGCGATCTGCCGTGAACGACCCCGTTCCAGCTGCGCCTCTCCGTCGGGCGTCGCATGGATGATGATGGAGCGGCCGTCGGCGGGATTCCGCTCCCGCACCACCAGGCCGTCGGCCTCCAGGGCATGCACCAGGCGTGTCATCGTGGGTGGGCGCACGCGCTCCGCAGCTGCCAGTTCACCGAGGGTCCTGGGTCCACCCAGCACCAGGAGTGCCAGGGCCGAGAGGCGCGCCCGGGTCAGGCCGTCGCCGCTGTCCGCCTGCGCCAGGTGGCGTTGCAGGACGGTGCTCAGGCCGGCCAACCGTGCAGCGAGCTCGGTGGCGTCCACGGCCGCACGCGGCGTGCGGTCGGCGTCGCTGATCGATGCGAGGCCTGGGGTCGATTCGGCAGACAGCAGGCCGGTGGCCACGCGCGCTTCGGCCAGGACTGCTGCCCGGCGGCGTTCCTTCTTGCTGGCCTTGTCCCTGGCCTTCTTGCCCATCGGTGCCCCGGCTGGCCCACGCTCGTGAAGGCAGTGGCGGGCCTGACTGCCACGTCCATCCTAGCGGTGGCGCTGGCTACCGGATGGTCGACTCGGGGTGTCGGAAGCAGCCCAGCAGGTGGTCGTTGACGAGGCCGACCGACTGCATGAAGGCGTAGGCGATGACCGGGCCCACGAACCGGAAGCCACGCTGGCGCAGATCCCGCGAGATCTCCTCAGCCAGCGGCGTCTGCGCCGGAAGGTCCGCCAGGGTCCGGAACCGGTTGACGATGGGCGTGCCGCTCACGAAGCCCCAGAGGTACGCATCCAGGCCACCATCCGACCCGCGCAGTCGCAGCACCGCGGCCGCGTTGTCGCGGAAGGCCCGCACCTTGGCGCGGTTGCGAATGATGCGCGTGTCGGTCAGCAGGGCGGCCTGCCGTTCCTCGTCGTAGGCGGCCATGCGAGCCGCGTCGAAGCCGTCGTAGGCAGCCCGGTAGCCATCCCGACGGCGCAGGATGGTCGACCAGGACAGGCCCGCCTGGGCGCCTTCCAGGCAGAGCACCTCGAAGAGCCGCCGTTCGTCATGGACAGGTCGGCCCCACTCGGCATCGTGGTAGGCGATCATGAGCGGGTCGTCGCCCGGCCAGCCGCAACGGGTCACCCCTGCGGCCGTGACGAGGTCGCTCAGTAGAGCCTCCGGACGTCAGCCGACAGCCGTAGCTCGAAGGCGCTGTCCGGGATGACCGGGTCCACCGTCAGCTCGGAGACCTCGGCATGGCGCGTCACGGTGTCAGCGATGCGCTCCGTTAGCAGCAGCAGCAAGCCCGTGGCACGGTCGATGCCCACCTCGATGCTGCGGTCCGGCCGGTCGACCAGGACCTTCGAGGCCCGCGGGTGTTCGGCGCGCACCACGATGGCCTCCCTGTCCCCGACCAGCTGCGTGCCGATGACGGCCAGGGGACCGGTCACCAGCACGTTGCGGAAAAGCCCGTGGGGATGGACGAAGGTGTCCACCAGGCTGCCCGGCGGTAGTGCCGTGAGTGGTTCGCGCTGGCGGGCGAAGGCGGGCAGACCGGCGTCGTCAAAGCCGACCACGTGGCGCCGGCGTGGCCGGCGGCTGGCTACCTTGCGGGCGGCCATGTAGGTGGTGACGGTGTCATCTTCCAACAGCCAGACGTCGTAGTCCCGGGAGGGCAGCTCCCGGTCGCGCCGCGTGGTCACGCGCGCCTGGCCCGGGTGACGCAGCCACAGCTCGTGGGTGAGCGGCTCCTCGCCGCGCACGTTCAGGGACTGCTCCTCGATGACCAGGCGCAGGGCGCTGAACCGAAGCTCCGCCTCCCGGGCGAAGAGGAAGAGCTCCTCGATGCCGGGGGTGGCCTCCGGCAGGGTGATGCGGCTGGCCGTGGGCGGCGGCTGGGCCGGGACCGGCAATGACCGTTCGGGGGTGCCTGGCCCAGCGGGGCCGGCAGGGCTGGCGGGGGTGGCCGGGGCGAGGTCTGACATCGACGGCATGCTACCCGACGTCGCCGGGCGCGGTCAGGCGCACCGCCACGACTTCGATGAGATGGAAGTGGTGGGGTTCGCCCAGGGCGGTGTGGCCGTCCTCCTCCTTCTCGGCCCAGTACTCGATCTCGAAGCCGTCGAGATGGGCGCGGATGACGTCGGGAGGGGGACAGGTGGCATCGGGGTCGGTGGCCAGGCCGTCGCGGTCGCCGAAGAGCATGCCTGCGAAGCGGCCTCCCGGAGCCAGGGCGTCGCGGATGCGTGCCCACGTGGCGGCGTAGTCGTCGGCCCTCAGGAAGGGCAGGATGAGGCTGGCATTGACGAGGTCGCAAGGTGGGATGTCGAAGTCGGCCAGGTCGCCGACATGCGTCTCGAGGCGCTCCAGGTGATCGAGCGGCGTCAGCGAGCGCAGCACGTCCAGGGCGTGTGGCGTGGCGTCCATGGCCAGCACCCGCCAGCCGCGCCGGAGCAGCTCTCGCGCGTCACGCCCGCCGCCGCAGCCAAGGTCGACCGCGCGCCAGGGATCAGCGCCAGGGGCGGGCTCGCGGAAGGCTTCGGCGGCCCTGATCACCGTCGTCCAGGGCGGTCGCTCGGCGGTCACCTCGTAGTACTGCCGCCAGTACGTCTCCTCGTCGACATCGCCGATCCTGGTGGGTTGCGTCGCCCCGGTGGGAGCCGAAGGTGTGGTGTCGCGGTCGGTCATCGTGGCCAGCCTAGCATCGCGCTATCCTCGGCTCGGTATCGCCTTGCGCGCCGACCCCCGTCGGCCATCCTGTGAAAGGAGCCAAGCCCATGCGCGTGGCAGTGGTCAACGAGACCAGCGCCGTCGACAAGCACCCCTTCATCATGAACGCTCTCGACGGGCGGGGCCTGGACGTCGTCAATGCCGGCATGGCCGAGCGGGGCGAGGAGCCCGAGCTGCAGTACATCCACACCGGGCTCATCTCGGCGCTGCTGCTGGCGGCCGGACGGGTGGACATGGTCATCGGCGGCTGCGGCACGGGGCAGGGCTTCATGAACGCGGTGATGCAGTACCCGGGCGTCTCGTGCGGCCACCTGTTGACCTCGCTCGACGCTTTCCTCTTCGCCCGCATCAACGCCGGCAACGTGGTCTCGCTGGCCCTAAACCAGGGCTGGGGCTGGGCCGGCGACGAGAACCTGCGCCTCCTCTTCGACCAGCTCTTCACCGATGCCCGGGGGCAAGGCTTCCCGGCGCACCGCCAGGAGCCGCAGCGGGCTTCACGCGGGAGCCTCGCGGTCATCTCGGAGGCCACCCATCGCCCCATGGCGGAGATCGTGGCCCTGCTTCCGGACGACATCATCGTGCCGGCCCTGACCCACCCGGCGGCGGCTGCCGTCCTGGACATCGACACCATCACGGACGCTGAGCTGCGGGCAGCCCTGCAGGCACGTCTGCCCGCGCGCTCTCCGGCGTGATCCCGTGGCGGGCCGCCCTCGTGGCCGACAGTGCGGCCACCCGGCTCGCATCTGGTCGGATGTTGCGCCCGGTGGCGTTAGGCGGATAGCACAGCTGCTCTGTGCTGCACCCGGAGCCGTCACCAGTCAGCCAGGTGACGTGGGCATGCGTCACTGAGTGACGTGGCCCGTGCGTCCTCTCGCACTCGCCGACCGCCGCGGATCGCTCTCTTGCGCCGCCACGCCTACCATGCTGGCGAAGTGGGGCGGCTCCCGGGTCCGGCGTGGGACGCGGACCGGGCAAGGCCGTAGACGACCACGGACAGCCCGCCGGCTGCGCCTCAGGCCACCTCCACCGGCCTCACGACGCGATCCTCGCGGGCGGAGATCTGCGCCGCCAGCGCGGTCGAGAGCACCTCGCGGTGCTGCGCCGCGGTGAGCAGCGTGCTGCGACCCTCGCGCACGGCCGCGATGAAGTCCCGCGTGGCCAGCACGAAGCTGCTGTCCCACTCGCTCTCGAGATCCTCGTAGTCGGTGGTGCGACCGTCGCGGTAGACCTGCAGCGCCGGCAGCTCCTGGATCTTGCCGTGGCCGCGGTTGACCCAGGCCACGCCCTTCGTGCCGCTGACCTCGACGCGGTCATCCTGCGAGTAGAAGAGCGACTGCACCTGCAGCTCCCGCGCGTTGACGACCTCCAGCGCGCCCACCGCTCCGGAGGCCCAGCGCAGCGAGACGACGGACGGCGAATCGAGCGCCCCGCCCTCCACCGGCGTGGAGCCGATCCAGGCGTGGACCTCGTCGGCCACGCCCGAGCATGGACCAGAAGATGCTGAACTTGTGCAGCCCGTCATCGAACACGAGCGGCCCGCCACCGTTGCGTTCCAGGTCGAAGCGCCACTCGGCCGCGCGGGCCGGCACCTCCCAGCCGCAGGTCGGGTCGCCGGAGAGGCTCTTCTGGCGGATCGAGAGCACATCCCCGATGTCACCGGCGCGCACGATCTCCACGAGCCGGGCCACGGGCGGGTAGAAGAGGAAGTTCTCGAAGACGCGCACCACCTGGCCGCGCGCCGTGGCCTCGTCCGCGGCCTCCACGAACTGCTGGCACTCGGCCACCGTGAAGCCCACCGGCTTCTGGATGGAGAGGTGCTTGCCGGTCTGCAGGGCCGCCAGCGCGACCTCGAGGTGCATGTGGTGGGGGAGGAGCACCTCGAAGGCATCGATCGAATCGTCGGCCAGGCAGTCCTGCCAGTCGGCATAGACCTTCTCCGGCTCGATGCCCCAGCTGCGAGCGCGGGCCAGGGCACCCTCCGTGTCCGGCTTGCAGACCGCGGCGATCTCCGTGTAGGGCGACTGCACGTACTCGATGGCGTGCAGGTCGCTGATGCGACCGGGCCCGATGATGGCCACCCTCATGCGTTCGACGGCTGCGGTCACGAGTACCCCCTTCTGGCTGGCTGGTCGACGTCCTATTCCTTCACCGAGCCCATCGTCAGGCCGGCGATGAAGTAGCGCTGGAAGAGCACGAAGATGACGACCGTGGGGATGCTGGCGATGACGGCCATGGCGGCCTGGTTGGCCCAGGCCACGTTGTACTGGCCCTGAGGGCGCTGATGCCGGCCATGATCGTCTTGGCCTCTTCGCGATCCGGGTCAGCACCAGCGGCCACAGGAAGTCGTTCCAGATCCAGGTGAACTGGAGCGTGGCCAGCACCGCCAGCGCCGGCAGCGAGAGCGGCACGATGATGCGGAACAGCACGGACCACTCGCCGGCGCCATCGACGATGGCGGCCTCGCGCAGGCCGGACGGCAGCGCGGACATGAAGTTGCGCATGAGCAGGGTCGTGATGGCTAGTCCCGATGCTCATGTGGATGAGGATCATCGGGTAGACCGTGTCGTAGAGCGCCGGCAGGATCTGGAAGCCCATGATCTCGACCGGCGAGTTGAACATGCGGAAGAGCGGGATGAGCATGCGCCTGTGGCGGGAAGAACATGCCCGCGATGACGACCAGGAAGAGGAGCTCCGCGAAGGGGAAGCGGAAGTGGCTGAAGACGTAGCCCAGGAGCACGCCGCCCAGCACCGAGAGGGCCGTGGCCGGGATCGTCACCAGGAAGCTGTTGAGCAGATACCGCGGTGTGGGCGTGTCGTTCCAGATGTCGACGAAGTTGTCCAGCGTCGCGTTCTCGGGGATGTGCCACACGCCGCGGGCCGAGATCTCGGCGTTCGACTGCAGCGACGTCATGACGACTGCCGATGATGGGTGCGGCATAGATCGACCAGCATGGCCAGGATGAAGCCGTGGAGCACGAACGAGCGGTGCAGTGGACGCTCTCGACGGTCCTGCTCGTTGACGGTCGACCCGGCGTGTCAGCCATACAGCCGCTCCGAGGCACGGCGACTGCCGGAAGTAGATGACGATCACGATGATGGCCAGGCCGAAGAGGGCGTCGCGATGGCCGCGCCGTAGCCGAACTGGTACTTGAAGAAGGTCTCCTAGTACATGAACATGGCCAGGTTGTCCGACGTGTGGAAGGGCCCACCCTTGGTCAGGACGTAGACGATGTCGAAGCCCTTGAGCGTGTTGATGACCGCGAGCGAGATGACGACCACGTCGCCGGTCGCAGCAGGGGCACGATGATGCGGCGGAACTGCTGCCAGGAGTTGGCGCCGTCGATCGCGGCTGCCTCGAGAAGCTCGCTCGGGCATCGTCGTCAGCGCCGCCAGGTAGAGGATCAGGCTCAGCGCTGTCTGCTGCCAGCACCAGGCCACGATGACCGCGATCAGCGAGGTCTTGGGGTCACCCAGCCAGGCCCGCGTGAGGTCATCCAGTCCGACGGCCTCGAGGACGGTGTTCAGGAGGCCCCAGTCGGGCTGGTAGATCCAGGTCCAGACCTGCCCGACGACGACCAGCGAGAGCGTGATGGGCAGGTAGAAGGCTCGACTTGTAGAACCGACTGCCGCGCAGCGGTCGGTCCAGCAGGACGGCCAGCAGCAGGCCCAGGATCGTGGGCACCGTCACGGCGACGATGAGCCAGAGGGCGGTGTTCTCGGAAGGACCGATGAAGTAGCGGGTCGACGAGCAGCCCGGATGTAGTTGTCGAGGCCGATGGCGTCGGGTCCCGCAGGCCGCTCCACTCGGCCAGTGCTGTAGACGACCGACTGCACCAGCGGCCAGAGCACGAAGATGGCGTAGAACGCCAAGTGGCCCGGCAGCCATCGAGATCAGCGCCAGACGGTTGGTGCGCATCAGGTTCGTGTCTCGGCTCACTCGCTAGCACCGTCTCTGTCCTCCCAGTCGTCGATGGCAGCTCGGGACGAAGTGGCGACGCCGGCCGCGACTCCGGAGCCGGCATCGCGATCGATGGCTCGCCGTGGTCAGTCGGCGCTGGCCGCACGCGAGCCATCTGGTGACTGCTGCTCGAAGGCCGCCTTGATCGTCCGTCTCTGTCTCGGCCAGGAGGCCCGGGACGTCCTGGCGGATCGTTGACATGAACTCCTGGCGAACATGTTCAGGCCCGACCACGGAGGGCGCCGGCGGCGTGGCGAGGTCGTAGTTGAAGTTGAAGGATGGCGACGGCCGCGACCACATCGAGTGCCTTCTGGAGCACGTTGTCCAGCTGCGTCGTGTCGGCAGTGACGTTGGTGCGGCATGCGCCCTGGCCGATGGCCCAGGCTCGGTCTGCACCTCGGGCTTCGCCAGGAAGGCGAGCATTGCATGGCGCCATCGGGTTCTTGGCCGCGTCGGCGCGGTGAAGCCGTCGACCGGTCCCGACGACCGCATTGGGGACGCCCGTCGACGATCGGGAACTCGAAGAAGTCGTAGTCTTCACCGTCGGACGGCGCCGAGTGCCATCGAGGTACCCGATGAACCAGGTGCCATGAGGTTCATGGCCGCCTCGCCGTTGACCAGCTGATCGGCAGCGTCCGTCCAGTCGTGGCGTTGACGTCGCGCCGTCAGCGAAACAGCCGCGTCGACGCGCTCCTTCCAGAGGGTCCATCGCTCGCACGACCTCCGGGTCGGTGTAGGCAGGCCTCGCCGGCCATCAGCTTGGCGCGGTACTCGGGACCCGCCGTGCGCAGCAGCAGGTAGTCGAACCAGAACTGCGCCGGCCAGCGGTTCGAGGCACCCAACGAGATGGGCAGATGCCGCTGCTCCTGAAGGTCCCGCAGGCGCGCCATGAGCTCGTCCCACGTCGTCGGGATGGCTCGACGCCGGCCGTCGTCGAGGACCTTGGGGTTGTAGAACATGCCGGCGTGTGATAGCCGAACGGGACAGTGTACTTGGCGCCGTCGTAGGTGGACGGCCGCGTCGACCATGCCTGCCGGGAATGCGCGTCGAGGTCGTTCTCTGCCCACATCTCGTCGATGGGCATGAGCGCCCCGTTCTCGACCTTGAAAGCGGCGCGGGCGCCGGCCCAGTCGGTCAGTGCGCATCAGGCGGATTGCCTGCCGGCGAGCTGGACGAGGATGGCCGGTCTTGTAGTTCTCGTGGTCGATCTCACCGAATGTTGACGGCGTAGCCCGTCTCGGCGGTGAACTCCTCGACGATCGACGCCAGCGCCGGCCTCGCCGAGCGTCCACCGAAGTAGTGCAGGATATCGACGCTGCTCTCTCGTCCTGGGCGACGACCGCGGCAGGTGCCGCGCTCCCAGCCAGCGCCAGGCTCGCGGCGAGCACGAAGCCCCGGCGCCACACGCTTCCGGTTCTGGTCATCTCCAGTCCTCCTGTCCTCCGTGCGACGTCCGCCGATGGTCGGTCCGGATCGTCGGTCGAGTCCGTCAGGTGCGTTTCACTGCGTCACGTCTGACCGCTGCCACCTCCCTTTCGTACCTGCCCCTGCGCTCCGGCAGCGAGGCCGGAACGGGAACGTCCCACCAGCCGCTCACGGGACCGGCGGATTCGGGGTACTCGCGCCGGACGGGCACGACGATGACCGTCGGTCCTCCCTCCGCGAGCGCCCGACCGATGGCGGCCCGGAGCGCCTGCTCGTCGGTCGCCTCTGTGGCCTTGACGCCGAAGCCACGGGCGACCGTGACCAGGTCCGGCGTGATGGAGGCGCCCCGCGGCGTGCGGAACTCGGCCGCGAAGCCGTGCTCCTCGCCGTAGACGTCCATCTGCAGATCGCGGATGGATTGCCAGCCCGCGTTGTCGACCACGACGTAGACGACGTCGAGGCCGTACTGCGCGGCCATGGCCAGCTCCTGCACCGTCATCAGGAAGTCGCCGTCCCCAGCGAAGCCGAGCACCGGTCGATCCGGTGCGGCCAGCCGGGCGCCGATGGCGCCCGGGCACCGTGAAGCCCATGGTGCTGAAGCCGTTGGGCGAGATGACCTGCGAGGCGTCGTTGACGGTGTACTCCTGCAGGAACTGCGCCTGCGAGTGGCCGGCGCCCGTGAGCACGATGGTGTCTTCCGGGACGGCGTCGTGGACGATGTCCAGCACCGCGGAGATGCGCAGCGGCAGGGTGCGGTCGGTGCGGCCCGGCGCCAGCTTCGCGTTCCAGGGCACCACCAGCTCGGCGATGCGGCCCTCCCAGATCGCGCGTCGCGCCGCGTCGACCGGCTCGGATGCGATCTCCGCCCAGAGCGCTTCGCAGAAGGCCCTGGCGTCGGCCACCACGCCCAGCTCGACGGGGTAGTTCTTGCCGATCTCGTACTCGTCGATGTCCACCTGGTAGAGCTTCGTGGGCGGGATGGAGAAGCGTCACCCCGGGCACGTATGAGGAGGTCGCCTCGTCGGCGAAGCGGCAGCCGATGGCGAGGATGACATCCGCCTCGCGGCACAGCGCGTTGCCGGTGTCCGTGCCCTTGGAGCCCGGGTAGCGGCCGTACAGCGGATGGTCCTCCGGCAGCACGCCCTTGGCCTGGTAGGTGGCCACCACCGGCAGGCCCAGGTGCTCCGCGATCTGGCGGAACCGGGCGGAGGCGCCGCTCTGCACGACGCCTCCGCCGGCGAGGAGGACAGGACGTTCGGCATCAGCCAGCGCCGCCCGAATCTGGGAGACGGCCCCAGCCGCGGGTGCGGGTGGCTCGGGGAGTTCGACCGGCGCGAGCCTCGGGGACGTCGGCCGCGTCGGCCTGGACATCCATGGGCACCGAGATGAGCACGGGGCCCGGGCGACCGCCGGCCGCCAGCGCGTAGGCCTGCGGCAGGATGCGCGCCAGCTGGTCCACGCGCGTGACCTGCCACTGGCGCTTGGTGATGGGCTCGAATAGCGTGGTCAGGTCCGCCCAGGCCTTGCGGTCGACCTCCTGGAGCACACCGCGCCCGAACATGTAGGTGTGCACGTCGCCGGTGAAGACGAGCATGGACGAGGAGTCCACGTAGGCCGTGGCGATGCCCACCGCGGTGTTCACGGCTCCGGGACCGATGGAGGTCATGACCGCGAGCGGCTTGCGCGCGACCCGGAAGTAGGCATCGGCGAGATGCGCGGCCGACTGCTCGTGGCGGACCTGCAGGAAGGTGGGCGTATCCCGGCCTACGAAGGCATCCACCATCGGCAGGCTGCCGTGACCGGGGATGCCAGCGACGTAGGGGACACCGTTGGCGGCGAGGTGATCGGCGATGACCTGTCCGCCCGTGCGCAGGTTGCTCATGAGACCATCCTCGAGGCTGGACCACCCAACTCCCGGCTGACTGCGTGCCGCCGTGTCCACCACGATCGGCGCCAGGACTCGCAAGCGCTCGGTGTCCATGCGGTCGGCAGGAGCGGAGATGCCCAGCGAGGCGATGACGCCGCCGATCCCGAACACGGGGGCAGCGATGCAGCGCACACCGGGGTGGTACTCGCGATCGTCCACTGCGTAGCCGGTGACGCGGATCTGGGCCAGCTCCTTGTGGAGCGCCTCCGCGCTGGTCGTGGTGCGGGGGGTGAAGGCCTCGAAGTCCAGGTTCTTGATGAGGCTCTCCGAGGTGCCCCTGGGCAGGTTGGCGATGAGCGCCTTGCCCGTCGCCGTGCAGTGCAGGGGTCCCGACTGGCCGATGGCGGCGTTGGCGGACAGCAGCGTCGTGCCGTTGAGCGTTGACACGTAGACGACGTGATCGCCGGCCAGCACCGCAAGGTGGGTGTTCTCGCCGGAGGCGGCCCACAGCGCCTTCAGATGCGGGGCCGCCACCACCGTGAGGTCCTTCGAATCGAGCACCGATCGCGCCAGCTCGACGACACGCACGGTGGCGCCGTAGCGGCGCGTGGAGGGATCCTGCTCCACGTAGCCGAGGCGAACGAGCGCTGCCAGCGTCCGGTGCGCGTTGGCCTTGTCCAGGCCCAGCTGCTCCGCGATGTCGGTGACTCCCAGGGGTCCGTGGGCGGACACGAGCAGCTCGAGCGTCCGCAATCCCGTTGCGAGCGCACCGCGCTGGACGGGGGCCGACGCCCCTCGCTGGCCACTCATGGCAACGCGATTGTCCGCCTTGCTACGATCTCGTCAAGGGAGTTTCAGCATGGACAACCGCCGTTGTGGTCAGCCGCGTGGCCGACGCGGCCGGGCGTGGCCCATCCGAGCCGGCCCCTCCTGGGGCTCGCTTCCGCCCCTGGTCGTACCCTCGCTTCCTCCCCCGGCCTTACCTCTGAGGTCAGCAGGTTCCGTCGGACGGATGCGCGGCGCCCTCGGGCGGCCGTCACTCACCTGAGCGGTGGCAAGCGGCTGTCGGGAGACCGCGGGGAGCACTCGGAAGCCCCGAGGACCTCGTCCCGACGGTCGACTGTGACCCCAGGTGCAGGATGCGACGCACGGGGGCACTCCAGCGCCAGAGACGCCGCGCCAGAGACGCCGCGCACAGACCCCATCGCCGTCGTCTTGTTCACAGCACCGTTACCGAGGCTGACGTAGCCTGCAAGGATGGACTCGCACCAGGAGCCGGGCATCCGGCACCTCACCTATGACCAGCTCGTCGCCTCCACGGCCGACCATGAGTGCCCCGGCATCGGTCGTGACCACATCTGCGTGCGCATCGCTGCCGTCGCCGACCTGCCCACCATCTTCGGCACGTTCCACATCGTGGGCTTCTGGAACGACCGCGACGGCAAGGACCATGTCGCCATCGTCAAGGGCGATCCGTTCGACCAGGAAGACGTGCCGGTGCGGATGCACAGCGAGTGCCTGACCGGTGATGCCCTGGGGTCGCTGCGCTGCGACTGCCGTGACCAGCTGGCGGCGTCGCTGCGAGCCATCGGCGAGGAGGAGACGGGCATGGTGCTGTACCTGCGCCAGGAAGGGCGCGGCATCGGCCTGCTCAACAAGCTGCGTGCCTACGGGCTGCAGGACGAGGGCCTCGACACGGTGGATGCCAACCTGGCCCTCGGCTTTCGCGACGATGAGCGCGACTACGGCATCGCCGCTCACATGCTGGAGCTGCTGAACGTGCGCTCCATCAAGCTCATGACCAACAACCCGCGCAAGCTGGACGGGCTGCGAGAGCTCGGGATCAACGTCACCGGCCGCATCCCGCTGGTCATCCCGGCCAATGACCACAACCGCTCCTACCTGGAGACCAAGGCGCTGCGCTCGGGCCATCTCATCGACGTCGAAGGACGGGAGCACCTGCTCGAGCAGATCGACCGCCCCATCGTCGAGGGCATGGCGCCCGAGGCCATCAGGGTGCTGGAGACCTTCGACCCCGTGGAGGCCCGCGCATGAGCAACGAGCCCACGAGCAGCGAGGAGCAGTCGATGACCGAGGACATCGTCACCACGCCTGACCGACGTGTCGCCCTCATCACCGGTGCGACCGGAGGCCTGGGTCGCGTGCTGTCCGCAGACCTGGCCGCGGCCGGCTGGGACCTGGCGCTCATCGGGTCGAACGCCGATCGTCTCGACGCCCTCAAGACGGAGCTGGGGCTGCCCGCCGGGCGCGTCCTCGGCGTCGCCGTCGACCTGCGCGAGGCCGATGTGGCCATCGACGCCATCGAGGCGGTCTACCAGCACTTCGGCCGCGTCGATGCGCTGGCCCACCTGGTGGGCGGCTGGACCGGTGGCACACGCGTCGATCGACGCCACGGATGACCCCTACGACGCCATGCTCGACCAGCACCTCTGGTCCACCCTGAACGTCACGCGAGCGCTGGTCCCGCGCATGGTCGCTGCGGGCCACGGCCGCATCGTGGCGGTGTCATCGCCGATGGCCGCGGCACCGGACGCCGGCATGAGCGCCTACGCCGTGGGCAAGGCGGCCCAGGAGACGCTGCTGGCGGCACTTGCCCAGGAGCTCGTGGGCACCGGGGTGACGGCCAACGTGGTGCGGGTCCGCGCCATCGATGCGGGCAGGGTCCGCGAGGCAGATCCGCACGGCAAGGGCGCCTCGATGACCACACCGGCGGAGATCTCGGCCGCGATCCGCTACCTCTTCAGCGACGAGGCGCGGGTCGTCAACGGCCAGCGCATCGGACTCCACAGCGGCATCTAGCCGCGCTGGAGGCGCCGGCGCTTCCGTCCGTCTGTCGTTGCCCGCGCCTCGTTGTTCGCCCGGAGCGAACGAATGCTGCGCGTCCGTCGAGCCGTGAGTGCTTGAGGTCCCGCCTCGGCCGCGGAGACAGCCGAGTCGTTCGGCGACGGCGGACGATCGCATCGAGAGCTGGCCGACACCTCGCCGTCGAGCGTGATCCGTTCGCCCGCAGCGGACGACCAACAGGTCCGCCAGAAGCGATCGGCCTCGACGCGCCCCTGCGCCCGGCACTTGCGCCACGTTGGACCCCGCACCCATGCCTGCCCCGGTGCCCCGCCCCCGTGCCTGCGCCGCACCCGCGGCGCTCGTCCCTCGATGTCACGATCGGTCGACGTGAGGCCGATGCGTCGTTGGCTACGCTGACTCCCGGGCCAGCTCTGCGCGCACTGCGTCGGCTACGGCCGTTCCCAGGGCAGCGTGACCGCCGGGGTCCAGGTGGACGCCGTCGAGCGGACTGACCTGCGTCACCGAGCCGGCATCGAAGAAGCCGACGCCGATCCCCTCCGCCACGAGGCGATACATGCCCGCCAGTCGTCGCGACTCCTCGCGCGCCGCGCCGAAGCCCCACAGCTCGCTGTGGGCCGTGACCTTGCCCAGTGGCACCGGTGACACGAGCAGCACCCGGGGTGGCATGCCATCGGGCCCGCAGAGGGTCCCCCTGGCCACGTCCACGAGGGCGCTGGCCCCGCAGGCGATCTCGCTGGCCGTGTGGCCGTAGATGCGCTTCGTGTCGTTCGTCCCGAGCATGATGATGACGAGGTCCACCGGGCGATGCGAGAGCAGGCACGGCGCGAGGTAGGTGAGGCCGTTGCGGCCGGGCTCGATGGCTGTATCCCAGACGGTGCAGCGACCGTTGAGGCCCTCCTCGATGACCTCGTAGCCCTCCCCGAGCGCGGCCCGCATGATGCCCGGCCAGCGCACCTCTCGCGGCAGGCGTCCGCCCACGCTCTGGTCCGGGTTGGCGCCGTGGGTGTTGGAGTCGCCGAAGCAGACGATGGTCCGGGTCATACCCTGTCTCCTTCCGTGAACCGATCGATGCGGAACATGCTGATGTCGTGGCTGGTCGCACCATCGAGGGCCAGGTCGGCCGCGATCTCGCCGACCACGCTGGCGAACTTGAAGCCGTGCCCGCTGCAGGGTGACACCACCACGACCTGGGGTGCCTCGGGCAGGGTGTCGATGACGAAGTGCTCGTCGGGCGTGTTGGTGAAGAGGCACGAGCGCAGCGTCAGCGCCGGCCCGTCGGCGTCGGGGAAGTAGCGGCTCGTGCCGGTCCGCAGCACGGCCTCGTCCTCCGGCCCCACGGCGCTCCACTCCACGCTCTCGGGATCGACGAGCTGCCCGCGGTGGTGGTAGAGCCCCAGCTTGAAGCCGGGGATGCCGTACTCCGGGAAACCGTAGAAGCGGCCCTCCGGGGCCTCCAGGATGAAGACGGGGAAGGCACCGACGGCGAAGCGCTCCGGATGCGACGTCCGCGACCACATCAGCACCTGCCGCTCCGGGACCAGCACATCCGCCAGCCCGGGCAGCATCCGGCCAGCCCAGGCGCCCGCGCTGATGACCAGCCGCCGCGCCCGATACGTGTCTCGCGTCGTGCGCACCACCACGCCGTCGCCTTCCGGACGCCACTCGAGGACGCCTTCGTGGCCGCGCAGGTCAGCGCCGTCGGCGAGGGCCAGGCGCGCATGTGCCGCGATGGACCGCCCACTGAGCACGAACCCTCCGTCGGGCTGGTAGACGGCTGCGAACTCGTTAGGCACCCGGAAGCCCGGGAACCGTGCCATCAGCTCGCCGGCCTCGAGCAGTCGATGCTCCAGGTCGTGGACGCGACAGGCTTCCAGCGAACCACGCACGGTCTCGCTGTCCGGCGGGCCGACGTCCACGCCGCCGGTGATGAAGAGGATGGGCTCGCCAGCCCGCTCCTCCAGGTCGCGCCAGCGCTGGTAGGCGCGGCGCAGCAGCGGGACGTAGGCCGGGTCCTCCATGTAGGCCAGCCGGATGATGCGGTTGATGCCCTGTGATGAGCCTTGGTCGTTGGGGATGCTGCCGCGGTCCAGTCCCAGCGCCCGGGCGCCGCGCGCCGCCAGCTCGGCGACCGCGGCGCTGCCCATGCCGCCCACGCCGGCGACGATGACGTCGTAGTCCATGGCTCCGCGACCTCCCCCGCTGGCGTCCGCGCCGATCGCTGACGCTCGCGATCAGTCCGGATGGTCAAGGCCGGGCTGTCCGGCCCGGCCTTGCGTGCGTTCGATCACCGCGGGCCTCGATGGCCGCAGGCCCCGGGACCCCGACGCTTCCTGACTACGGGTTGGGGGAGCCCGCCTCCGCGGCTGCGAAGGCATCCCGGATGTCCTCGCGGCTGGTGTACCAGAGCAGGAAGGCCGGGATGGCGGCGGCTGCCAGGCCATAGGCGATGTTGTTGGTGGCCAGCAGCACGAACATGGCGTCCACGAGTCCGAAGACGGCCATGATCATGGTGAAGATGAGCGCCCACGGCCGCATCGACCAGAGCGCCCAGCCCACGGCCAGATAGATGAGCCCGACGACGATCGCCATGATGCCGACCCAGCCGACGCCGGTGCCCTCGAGCTTGTCGCTGAAGATGCCTCCGAGCAGGAGCTGTGCGCCGATGACCAACCTGACCACGGCGATGGCGATAGCGAGCGCCCCCAGCACGAGCACTCCGAAGGGACGGTTCAACATAACGGGGCGTGCCTCCATGCTGCTGCCGGTGGCCCCTCGCGACGACCGTGGGCGACTCCCGGCGCGTCTGGCACGTAGCCTATCGCAGCGCACCCACCGCGCAACCCCCGAATCTCGAAGCGACGGACGCCGCGCTGGCGCCCGCCGCTCGAGGGCCGGGGACTACTCGTCGATGCGCACGAGGACCGGCACCGGGTCGGCTCGACCGACGCTGAGCTGCGAGCTCGCCGCCACCCTCTCGGGAGCCTCGACACTGGCGCGACGGCCGCGCGGGATGGCGAAGGCCGCCACGGCACCTACGGCCACGAAGGCGGCACCGATGGTCACGGCCGGCACCATGCCATCGACGAAGGCCTGCGGACTGGCGAACGAACCGCTGCGCGCGAAGACCGCTGCCAGCACGGCGACCCCGAAGACACCGCCCAGCTCGCGGATGGCGTTGCCTGCTCCGGAGGCCTGGCCTTCCTCCTCGGGCCGCACCGAGCTCAGGAGCACATTCGCGACCGGGGCGAAGAACAGGCCCATGCCGATGCCGGAGATGATGAATGGCAGCACCAGCGCGGTGTATTCGACGGTCGTGCTGGAGACGAGGCCCAGCCAGGCCAGACCGATGGCCTGCAGGGAGAGGCCCGTGCCCATCAACAGCCCACCGCCGATGCGGTCGGAGAGCGCACCCGCGACCGGCGCCACGAACATCGGCGCCAGCGTCCAGGGCAGGATGGCCGCCCCGGCTTCCAGCGGTGAGTAGGAGCGCACGAACTGCAGGAACTGGGCCAGCAGGAAGATGGATCCGAACATCCCGAAGCTCATCAGCATCGAGGACACGTTCGCGAGGCTGAAGGAGCGGTCACGGAAGAACCGCGGCGGCAGCATCGGCGCCGGAGCTCGCCGCTCCCAGAGCAGGAAGGCCGCCAGCAGCGCAGCGCCGATGGCGAACGCGGTGACGATGGTGGGGCTGGTCCAGCCCTCGCTGTTGCCGTTCACCAGCGCCCACACCACTCCGAAGAGGCCCGCGCTTGCGAGCGCCACGCCGGGCAGGTCCAGGCGCCCGGCAGGACCATGGCTCTCGCGCAGAGCGAACCAGGCCAGCGGCACCAGGGCGATGCCGATGGGCACGTTGATCCAGAAGATCCAGTTCCAGGCCACGCCCTCGACGATGGCGCCGCCCACCAGCGGGCCGATGGCGATGGCCAGGCCACCGACGGCTCCCCAGCCGCCAAGGGCCAGGCCGCGTCGGTCCGCCGGGACCGCGGCCGACAGCAGGGTCAGGGTCAGCGGCGTGACGATGGCCGCGCCGATGCCCTGGGCCATGCGGCCGACCAGTAGCATCTCCACGCTGCTGGACATGGCCGCGAAGGCCGAGGCGCCGGTGAAGATGGCCACGCCGATGACGAACATGCGGCGGCGGCCGAAGCGATCGCCGAGCGCGGCACCGGTGAGCAGGAAGACCGCGAACGTCAGCGTGTAGGCGTTGACGGTCCACTCCAGCTGCTCGATGGTCGCTCCCAGCTCTTCGCGGATGACATTGAGCGCGGTGGACACCACGAGGTTGTCGAGCATGACCATGATCAGGGCGACCGATGTCACCGCGAACGTCCAGATGGCCAACGAGCGTCCTTGCACGTTGATGACCTCCTTCGATCGTCTGTCGATGCGATAAGTGAGTACTAACTAACTAGTGCGGACGAGAGCGGGTGGGCAGCACTTCTCGGTGGCTAGTCCTCCAGGCTCGTGATGCAGCCCTCGCGCACCATCGCCGCCCAGCCGGTCTCGGCCTCCAGGAGGCCCATGGCGCCGGCCACGTTGAGGAGCATGCCGCGGCCGAGGTAGGCTGCCAGCTGTGTCGCGTTCGCGTTCGTGTGCCGCACGATCTCCAGGACCAGTCGACCGAAGCCTTCCTGCACGACGGCCCGGATCTCCGGGTCCTCGGTGGAGGCATAGGCCTGCAGCTGGATGGCCAGGTAGCGGCGATCCCGGATCAGGTCCATGTAGACATCGCCCATTCGCTTGAACGCATCGTGCCGATCAGACGCGCTGGCACCGGCTTCGCGGAACTGCTCGACCGTGTGATCGAAGGCCCATTCGATGGCGGCCATGAAGAGCTGCTTCTTGGTGCCGAAGAGACGGAAGAGGTACGGCTGCGAGACCCCCACGTCCGCGGCGATGAGCTCCGTGGAGGTGCCGTGCAGACCCGTCGCACCGAAGCGCACGACGGCCGCACGCAGGACCTCTTCGCGACGCTCCTCGGCGGTGTGGCGGACGGCGACTGCAGGGTTCATGCGCATCAAGGTTAGTGACTACTCACAACCTTGTCAAGTATCGCGGGACCAGCCTGGTGTCGGTGCCGACGATGCCCGGTCCCACAAGGCGGGTACCCTCGTCGCCCCCTCATCCTGCATGTGAGGTCAGGAGTGACCGTTGACCGGACCGCTGAGGGCGCCAGAGTCGCCCTGGAGGCTCCCGTCGGTCGCTCTGGACGTGTGAGGTGAGAGGCGGCCGCTGGGAGCCCTGCCATGCCTGCATCCCGATCACTCGGCGGTCGCTACTGACCTCACAGGTGAGGCGCGGCCTTGGGTCCGGCGGGCTGCATCCGCGCGCCCAACGGCGCCCCTCTTCCCGCCGACCTCCTACATCCGCCTGATCGAGCGGCCTCTCGCCCGCGGCCCATAGCGCGGCGGCACGATGCCCGACAGCTCCAGGATCCGTACCAGCCGGGCGCGCTGGCCCCGGTACGGTTCCAGCAGCTCCAGCATCCGCGCGTCATCGCCGCGCGGCTCGCCGGCCAGCGCCCAGCCGACCAGGTCCGGGGTGTGGAAGTCGCCGATGCTGACCGCGTCCGGATCGCCGAAGGCGGCGCGTGCCGTCTCGGCCGCCGTCCAGGGCCCCACTCCCGGGATCGTCTGCAGGCGCGCCAGGGCTGCCCCGGGCGCCAGCCTGACCGCTTCTTCCAGCCAGGCGGATCGCTGCAGCGGCGCGGATGAGCGTGACGGCGCGGCGCTGCTCGACGCCCAGTGGATGCAGCTCGTAAGTAGGGCAGCGCGGCGATGACCCCCGGCGCCGGGGGCAGATGCAGGCCGCCGGGACCCGGCGCCGGCTCACCGTACCGCAGGACCAACCCGCGCCAGGAGCGTTGTGCCTCCGGACCCGTCACCTTCTGCTCGATGATGGCCGGCACCAGCGAGCCCATGACATCGTCACTGCGGCCGAAACGCAGACCCCGCAGCCGATCCGCCAGCTCGCGCAGCCGGCCGCGAGGCAGGTCCAGGGCGCCCGGCTCGTCCTCGGCACCAAGCAGGCGCGGCAACGCCGCGACGGCTCGCTCTGCACCGGCACCCCAGGCCACCGCCCGCCAGCCATCTCCGGCTCGCGAGAGAGACACGGTGGCCGGGCCTTCGGCCGTGCGCCACGCGCGCCAGACCGCGCCCCCTACGAAGCGGATGGTCGGATCCCGAGGGCCGTGCCGCAGTGGCCCCAGCGTCAGCACGGGGTCCACCTCGAAGCCCAGCTCGATGATGGTGTCGATCGCCGGCGCGGCCTCGGGCTCGCTCACCTCGGGCCTACACAGCGACGAAGACGAGGTTCTGCCCCAGCGACCAGAGCGCCAGCACCGTCAGGCTGATCATCAGGGCTGCCAGCGGCCACTGGCTCACTTCCTTCCCGGCGACGCGCTCGCGCCGCACCGCGGAGTGGCCCAGCCAGGCCCCCACCACATGACCGATGACCACGGCCCCCACCTGGATCGTCCACAGCAGGGACGTGGAGAGCCAGTCATCGCGCGGCTCCCAATGCGCCGTGCCCAGCAGGTCCCAGCCCTGCTGCAGCGGATCGGAGAGGGCAACCCCGATGCGCTGCCCCTCCACCAGCAGGTAGCTCAGGTAGTGGGCGATGAGGTAGCCGGTGGCGACAGGCACGAGCCCGGCGCCCATCGCTGCGAGGCCGACCCGCCGTCCCACCATCACGACCACCCCGGCCAGCGCGACCAGGAACGTCAGCAGCAGGAGCGTGTCGACCACCAGGCCGGTCTCCCCGACCAGGTGGTCGTACGGCTGGGTCTGCGAGATGCCGTCCCAGATCACCGAGCCGACCCCGAAGGCGACCACGACCAGCAACGAGGTCGACCAGGCCGACGCTGCAAGGGCGCTCCCGAAGCCGCGCCGCCGCAGCCGTCCCTCGCGGGGCGGCCCCTCCAGCCCGTACGGCGCGAGGCGTCCCAGCAGCCCGAACCAGACGCTGAAGACCTCGCCGTGCTCACGCCACTGGTCGCGCCCGAACCAGGCCATGGCCGCGACCGTCACGACGCTGTAGCCGATGAGCACCACGCCGAGCTCGCGCCCGGCCGCCACCCGGGCGGCAAGCTCCAGCCAGACGAAGACGCCCATGACAGCGGCGGCGGGCCAGGCGCCCAGGCCCGGCCGCCAGCGGGCCCGCTTCGGCCGCTTGACGCCCAGCCGGCGCCCCAGCACGGCACCGATGTCGTGCAACGTGCTGAACGGATCGAGCCAGCTCCACACCGGGCCGGCGAGGGCGCTGACGATGGCCAGGCCCACCCAGCCGAACACCCACAGGATGAGCGAGGCGACCTCGGCGTCGCTGCTGCCGCCAGCGATGGTCTGGGCCACGACCCAGGCCCACGCCAGCAGGCCCACGCCGCGGAGTCCCAGCCGTAGCCATCGCGGCAGCGTGCGGATCCGGCCCGGGGCTGGCTCCGGGACGGTCGTGCCATCGCTGATGGCCACGAAGGCGAAGGAGAGCGCCACGGCCGCGGCTGCGCCGAGGAGATAGGCCGCGAAGGGCAGGGGAGCGTCCACGTCGCCGTGGATCGCGTGCGCGCTCGCGGATGCGGGCAGGAGCATCGCCAGCATCGCACCAGTCCCCGCCGCGCCGATCCTGCCCCGTGTCATCGCTGCCCGCCAGCCTAGCAGCCGATGCCGGCGGGGCTACACTGCACACATGCCCAGGTACAGGAAGGTCGACGCAGAGCTCATGGACAACCCTCCCAAGCGCACGGTGCGCGGGCGGCCCATCAGTCCGGAACAGCGTGCCCTCGTCAACCGCATCAAGCAGATCACCGACGAATCCGTGGTCTTCGAGGCCGTCCTCCAGGACGGTGACAAGCCGGCTACCGTGCGGGCACAGCTGCTGCGTGCTGCCAAGCTGGCCGGGGTGGAGGTCGCCGTCAAGAGATCGCCCGATGGCTTCTACTTCGGCCTGATGACGCCCAAGCGCGCGACGCGTCGCGGTCGTCCCCGCAAGACCGTCGCGGAGAACGCCTAGCCACACGGCGGTGTCCAGCGGCGCGGTCATCCAGGTCTTCGGCCGCAACGACTCCCAGGCCACGCGACGCTGCCTGCGCTTCTTCAAGGAGCGGCGCATGGCCGTCAGCTTCGTGGACCTCGCCAGGCGCGCGCCGGCGCCGGCCGAGCTGCGCCGCTTCAGCCAGCGTCATGGCGCTCGCGCGTTGCTCGACGAGCAGGCCAGGGCCTACCGCGAAGCTGGCATGGGCTACCTGCGCCTGGACGATGACGAGATCCTGGGGCGGTTGCTGGCGGACCCGCGCCTGCTGCGCCTGCCGCTCGTTCGCAATGGCAACGATGTCACCGTCGGCGTGGACGAGGAGACCTGGCGCAGCTGGCAGCGCGCCGGCGGAGGTCAGTAGGGTCGCAGGCTCCGCCAGTCGAAGGCCTCGACGCGGTTCGGGCCGGCCTTCATGGTGTCATAGCGGGTCTTGAGGACGCGGATGCGCGTGCCCCCCGGGTCCCGCGTGAAGAGCACCAGGTCGGTCAGGCCGTCGTAATCGACGTCAGCCGCCCCTAACCTTGTCTTCTCGACGAGGATGGGGGCGCGCCTGGGTGCGGTCCATACCGGGACACGCAGGAACCTGCCCCTGGGCTGACCCTCCAGCCGCTCGACCCTGGCCACGCCGCCGCTCCGGCTCACCATGCAGCAGGTCCTCCAGTCCGTCGCGGTTCGCGTCCGCGGGGATGGCCCTGACCTTGGCGGGATCCAGGGTCTGATCGTAGTAGGCGACCCGGAGCGCGGTCATGCGGTCGCTGCCAGGCGGCAACGGGCTCCTCGTGAGCGCCGTCTTGAACTTGACGCCACCACGTCCCGGATGCTGGCGCACGATGAGGTCCGCTCGGCCATCCCCGCTGACATCACCAGCCCAGGCCGCCGACCACGGTGCCCAGGTCGGTCGGACCGGACCACCAGCGCACCGGACGGCCGAACCCGTTGCCGACCTTCTTGCGGAGCACGACGAGCTGCGAAGTCCCTTCGGCGTCACCCCTGGCCAGGACGCCCACGTCGGGCCGGCCATCGGCGTGATAGTCCCCGACCATGAGCGTGGCGCCGCCGAGCGGCACGGTCAGGCTGCCGTCGAACCACACCTGCTCGGCGCCGTAGCTCGAGCCGTCGCTGAGCGCGACCGTGATGCGACCGTTCCTGCGGGCCGGTCTGCGTGAGCCACACCAGGTCATCCTTGCCGTCGCTGTTGACATCGCCGGAGTGGAAGCCGACGAGCCCGTCGCTGGCGATCCTGACGCCGGCCCTTGAGCTGGGATCGGCTGACCCGTTGCTCAGCGACCACACGTGGGCGACCCGCTGCCCATCGCCGTCGAGGACCATCGCTGCGGCGTCGCCGTGCCGGGAGCCGACCACGTCGTGGCGGCCCGTGGTCACGATCTCCAGGTTGGGGCTGAGATACCGGCGCAGGATCTCGCGGTAGGTGAGGCCGTCGCGGCCGCAGGCCTTGGTGCTCTGGTGGTACAGCTTGAAGCCGTTGGCATCGGCACCACACGTGGTGGCCGAGCCGGAGCGATAGCCGGTCAGGAAGAAGCGGCTGCGCTGGCTGGCGCGGCTGTACTTGCGGATCGTCACGTCCCAGGTCGCCGCGATGGCCTTCATGATCTTGCGGCCCGGGCCCCTTGACCTGGCCGACGCCGTACTTCTCCGGGTAGTAGTACTGGTCGACCGTCGAATTCGACGACGTCGTAGCAGACGATCTCGCCGCCGGGTCGCGGCTCGCCCTCGACTTCCTGGCCCTCGGGTGGTGGATCCGGGTCGGGCAGCTGCACCGTCTTGCCGCGCGGCCGGATGACCTGGTACCAGGCGTACTGCCGGGTCGCGATGGCCCCGACCTTGAGCGTCTCGAGTGGGTAGTGCTCCGGCCATTCGACAGCCATCACCGTGGCCACGTAGTCGCGGAAGTCCACCTCCTGGACCGTGCCCACGACCTCCGGGGGCACCTCGTCGCGCTCGGTGCGCAGGACGCGGATGGTGGGCGGCGGCACGTACTCGCTGGTCCACGGGGTGCAGGCAGCGCCGGCGGCGCTGAAGGCAGGAGGGGTCGAAGCCTCCGCGGGCCGCCTGGCGGCCTCCGCGGGCGACGCGGACAGGGTCACGACGAACAGGCTCGCCATCACGGCTGCGAGCCCGGACGCCGACTGGGGGCGGCGCATCACGCAGAACGTTAACGTAGCCGCGAGCCCTTGTCCTCCATCCAGTGGTGCCTGCGCGCACCAGTACGTTCGGTGGTCGGCGCTTTCGGCTACGCTCGCGCGATGCGCATCGCCATCGTCGGCGCCGGCTACGTCGGCCTCGTCACCGCGGCCTGCCTGGCCCACCTCGGCCACGAGGTCGTCTGCCTCGATGTCGATGCCGCGCGCATCGGACGCCTCCTCCGCGGTGACCTGCCGGTCCATGAGCCCGGGCTCCAGGAGCTCGTGACCGAGGGCCTGGACGATGGCCGGCTCCGCTTCGCGGCCGAGGTCGGGGCCATCGGCTGACAGTGAGCTGGTCATCGTCTGCGTGGGCACGCTGGATGCGGCCGAGGAGTGGGATGGCGATGTCGTCCGCGCCGCCGTCCGTGACATCGCCGCCCGTCCGGACCTGCCGCGCGCCATCGTCATCCGCAGCACGCTGCTGCCGGGCACGGCGGTCGACATCGCCGCGGAGGTCCGTGCCCTCGATCCCGCGGTGCGTCTCGCCCACAACCCCGAGTTCACGCGCGAGGCCAGCGCGGTCGCGGATTTCCTGGCGCCCGACCGCGTCGTCATCGGCGTGGAAGATGTGGATGACGCGGGGAGCCAGGCCCTGGCCGAGGCTCTGCGCCGCGTCTACGCGCCGCTGCAGACTCCGGTGGTGGTGACCGATCTGACCAGCGCCGAGACCATCAAGGTCGCCTCCAACGTCTTCCTGGCCGCCAAGATCACCTTCGCCAACGAGATCAGCCGCCTGGCTGCGGCCACCGGCGCGGATGCTGCGGCCGTCGTCGACGGCATGGGCCTCGACAAGCGTATCGGGCGCGCCTTCCTGTCACCCGGTCCCGGCTTCGGCGGCTCCTGCTTCCCCAGCCAGGCGCGGGCGCTGCCGCAGCTGGCCGCCAGCTACGGCGTGCGGACGCCGCTCATGGACGCCATCTGGCCCTCGAACGTGAGTCAGGCGGAGTGGCTCATCGACGGCCTCGAGCGGGCCGCCGGGCGCGCGGTGGGCGGCATGCGCGTGGCGCTCCTGGGCCTGACCTTCAAGGCCGGCACGGACGACCTGCGCGAATCGCCGGCCCTGCGGCTGGGACAGGCGCTGCTGGCACGCGGCGTGACCGTGGTCGCCTTCGATCCGCTGGCCCTGGAGGCCGGGGCGGCGGCGCTGCGCCGGGCCGTCCCTGCAGCTGGGGCCGCGGTGCTCACGGCGCCCGACGAGGCCAGCGCCTGCGCTGGCTCCGATGCCGTGGTCGTCGCGACCGAGTGGCCGCAGTTCGCACAGCTCGACTGGGCGGCCATCGCACCGACGATGAGGGGCCGGGTCATCATCGACGGGCGCCGCATCGTCGATGTGGCTGGCGCCATGGCTGCCGGATCGCGTGTCGTGGCGCTCGGCGTCGAGGCCAGGGGAGCGGCGCTGCAGCCCGTCGAGTGACGCGGGGCGACGCCTGCGCCCATCATTCGCCGCCACCACCGGCGGTCGCCGCCCACCGGCTATCGCCCTGAGATGATCGATGCATCGATCATCGGTGCCCGACACAAGCCCCTGGGGCCCGCTACCGCCCCGAACCGCTCGATGCATCGATCGTCCCGTCAGGTGGCCCGCTGCCGCCATGCGTCACGGCCCATCGCGTGAGGACGACCCAGGCGATGACCAGCCCGATCGTCGCGCCGAGAGCGTCGATGGCCACGTCCTCCACCCGGCCGCTGCGTTCGGGCACGAACGCCTGGTGGATCTCATCGCTGAGGCCGTAGACGACCGTGATGGCGAGGGCAGCGGCGACATCGCGCAGGCCGGGGCGGCGCCCCAGCCCGGCCAGCGCAACGAGCAGCAGCCCGGCCAGGAACGCGTAGGAGGCCAGGTGCGCCAGGGCGCGGATGGGTCGGTCGACGTCCACCTCCTCGCTGACGCGCAGCCCGCTGATCGAGGAAAGCACGAAGATCACGGCCATCCAGGCGATGGCCGGCACCCAGCGCGCCATAGCCGGTAGCCAGCGCGCCATAGCCGGCACCCTGTGCGCAACGGCGCGCCAACGCCCGCCGGACGCACTCACCGGGGCAGGGCCGATCTCCACGATGCCGTCCCGGATCCGCAGCGGGAAGTAGCGCAGGCGCCGGACCCGGGTGAGCGCCCGGGCCTGGGCCTTCGAATCGGTCGGCTGTGGCTTGGGAGGGGAGCCCTCTGGTGTCCATGGTGGTCGTGACCCACCCTCGGCGTCGAGGCCACCGGTGGTGGGGAAGGTCACCACGTCGCCGTCACGCAGGTCGAAGGACCCACGATGCAACGGGCAGTGGACGATGCAGCCCTCCAGTCGCCCCGCGCTGAGCGGTGCGGACATGTGGGGGCAGCGATCTTCGGTGGCGGCGATGCCGGCGTCGCTGTGCACGATGATCACGTCGAGGTCGCCTCGCGTGATGCGCAGCATCGCGCCGGGCGGCAGCTCTGCCAGCGTCACCACGGCCTCGAACGGCGCGCCGGCGGTCCCTGGCGCCTGCAGCGCGGCAGGGAACGGGAGCACCACGGGAAGCGTCATGGCCGCATCCTAGCGGCCGGTGTGACATGCCTGCCCGGCCGGCACCCAGTCCAGAAGAGGTGGCAGACATGGAACCCCGGAACGAAGGCTGGCGCGGCATGCGTCTGCGCAGCTCCCACGTCGCCCTGGCGCTCGTCGCCCTGGTCGTCATCGTCGCCCTCGGCAGCACGTTGCCCCGCATCGTCGGGCCTGCCGCGTCACCCATGGCGCAGGAGAGCCTGAACGCGAACGAGGGTCTATCGAAGGGCGACCCCGATGCTGTTGGCCAGGAAGCGATGCTGTTGGCCGGAGTGCCGGCTCTCGATGGCGTCGGCGATGACGCGCTGCGTGTCGCCGAGGCCGAGACCGCGGCGACATCCCGGGTCGATGACGCCCTCATCGTGCGCATAGCCAGCCTTGAGCTCGAGGTCGCCGATGTGGCCGCGGTCCTGCTCACCGCGCGCGATGACATCGCGGCGCTCGGTGGCTACGTGTCGGGCTCGGACGAGTATGACCAGGGCGATCGTCGCTGGGCCAGCGTCACCTACCGCGTGCCGGTGGCTCGCTTCAGCGAAGCCATCGATGCCCTGCGCGGCCTCTCGGATCGAGTCGTTCGCGAGTCGACGCAGTCGACCGAGGTCACGGCCACGGTCGTGGACCTGGATGCCCGCATCGCCAACCTGCGCGCCTCCGAGGAGGCGCTGGTGGAGATCATGGATCGCGCCGGGCGCATCGAGGACGTTCTCTCGGTGCAACTGCGCCTCGAGGACGTGCGTGGCCAGATCGAGCGGCTGGAGGCGCAGCGTGCCAACCTCGCCGACCAGGCCGCGCTCTCGACCCTGGCCGTGACCTGGTCCACGCCGGTGGCAGCCGTGGCCGTGGCCCAGCAAGGGTGGGACCTCGGCGAAGAGGTCGATGCCGCACTGGCACAGACCGTCGAGGCTCTGCAGAGCGTGGTCAGCCTGGGCGTCTGGATCGCGGTCGTGGTCCTGCCGCTGCTGGGCCTGCCACTCCTGGCGCTCGCGCTGCTGCTCGTCTTGCTGCGACGCAGCCGCCGCGATGGTCAGCGCGTGACGACCACGCCGTAGTCCTGCCCGCGCCGGCCGGGACGCAGCACCTGCCGGGACGCAGCGCCTGCCTCCGAGGCCCTACTGGCGGGCGCTGCGTCATCATGCGGTCTGCAGCCAGAGCCACGACAGGAGGCCACGCGATGCGCTTCGCACTGATGACCGAGCCACAGCAGGGCTACAGCTACCAGGACATCCTGGACACCGCCCTCACCGCCGAGCGGGTCGGCTTCGAGACGTTCTTCCGCTCCGACCACTACTCCAGCTTCCCCGGAGAGAGCGACCTGCCCACCACCGATGCCTGGACGACGCTGGCCGGACTGGCCCGCGAGACGACGCGCATCGGCCTGGGCACGATGGTCTCGCCGGTCACGTTCCGCATCCCGGGTTCCTTCGCCAAGGTCGTGGCCACGGTCGACGAGATGAGCGGCGGGCGCGTGGAGATGGGCGTGGGCGCCGGCTGGAACGAGGGCGAGCATGCCGCCCACGGCATCCCCTACCCGGACACGGTCGAGCGGGTCGATCGCATGGAGGAGGAGCTGGCCATCCTGCGCGGCCTCTGGGACGAGCCCGACGGCTGGTCCTTCGAAGGCGTCCACTACCAGGTTCGCGATGCGCTCTTCCGACCCAGGGGGCGCCGGCCCAACCTCATCGTCGGCGGGGTGGGACGACCGCGCTCGGTGCGGATCGGCGCGACGTACGCGGACGAGTACAACATCAGCTCATCGAACCCCGCCGAAGTGCGGGACGTGATGGCCCGGCTGGACGCTGCCTGCGAGGCCATCGGCCGCGACCCGAAGACGCTGACCCGCTCGGTGATGGCCGGCACGCTGGTGGGGCGCGACGAGGAGGACGTGAAGCGCCGCACCGCCGCCCAGGTGGCCATCTTCGGCGGCGCCACGGATGAAGCGGCGGCCTGGCTGGAGGAGCGTCGCGACCGCTGGATCCTGGGCACCCCGGATGCGGCGCGTGCAGCGCATCGCCGAGTACGCGGACACTGGCATCGATCGGCTGCTCTTCCAGGACTTCCTGCCCCGCGACCTCGAGCATATCGTCATCATGGGCGAGTTGATCGCCACCTGAGGAACGCCGCCGCCATTGCGACGGGCGCCGCTATTCCGCCCCTGACTGACTCGGCGCGCACGATCGCTGTTCCAGGCGGAGCGGGAACTGGATCGCTGACCGGATGCGCTGAGTCAGGCACCCAGGGCATACAGCGCCCACCCACGGCGTCGAGCGATGCCTGGACGGCATGAACGCACAAGCGTCCTGCCGGGTCAGTCATGCCGGGCATCAGCGCTCGCTGGCCCACCGCTGCCGCCGATCATGGCCGCAGTACGGGAGGCCTGTGCAGAGAAGGCGAGGACGGCACCCTGTGGCGACGCACCTGCTGCTGTGGACTCGGCTGTGGACTGGT
Organism: uncultured Chloroflexia bacterium; assembly: GCA_963697275.1. Classification (GTDB taxonomy): domain Bacteria; phylum Chloroflexota; class Limnocylindria; order Limnocylindrales; family CSP1-4; genus JAFMJV01. The sequence continues at coordinate 386,131 of CAVONF010000005.1, forward strand.
CACCCGGAGGTGCGCCGGCCTTCAAGGGCGGGCAATGGGAGCTGGGCATGTGCACTGGGTCGGCCCGGTTCTCTCTCGAGGCGTTCATGCCGGCCCCGCCATCCAGCGAACCCTACGCGCTCGTCCACGCCGACTGGCCCTGCAAGGCGGACGTCCTCTTGACGTACTTCGCCACCACGGGTGACCCCTCTGCCACGTATCCAGCATGCGAAGCAGTCATGACGGCCGGCTGTCCGGAGGGACTGGAGTGGAGCAACCGTGGGTCCGTCATCCCACTGGTCTTCACGCAGGCAGACGAAGCGATGCGCGGTCAGGCCAACGACCGCCAGGACGATCCAGGCACCTACACGCTCGCAGTCGAGCCGAAGGGCGCCTGCCTCTACAGCGATGAGAACGGCAATTGGGACGCGAGCCGCGAATACCCTGCCGAGATCGAGGTCACGGCCTACGTCGAGCACTACGGCGCCGGCGAATCGACGCCCTACGCCATCGAGGGGCCATTCTCTGCGTCCGTTCCGTTCTGGTCCGACGAGCCATTCCTGACGCTGCAGCCTGCCGACTACCGACGCGTTCTCGGGACCTTCGAGTGGGATCCGACTGTCGAGCTCACCGACATTCCCCCGTCCGACACGGAGACCGAGTGATGCGGGCCCTGGTCGATCCTGGCAGGCCTGCTGGCCTTGGCCCTGCGCTGTACGCCGCCGGGAGCTGGATCGGCCCTCGCCGGGGACCCTGCGCCGCCTCGGGCGCTCGAGGATGCCGCCACGTTCCCCGCTGCCAGGGACGCCGCGCTGGCCGTCACCAAGCCGCAGCACACGGCGGCCTGCCGCCGCTGGCTGAACGCACGGATCCATGCCGTCAAGACCGAGCGGGCATCGCTCCATGCACGGGCCTTCATCGCCCGCCAGCTGTTCGACGGGTCGGACGAGGCCTGCGAGCGGCAGGAGATCGAGCGCCGCTAGCACGATGGGCGCACCGAAGACCCGGATGCTCGAAGGGACGTCCAGGCTATCGGCCGTGGTGGCGTAGTAGTGGTGTTCGAGGCCTGGGACCTCGGGCTCCCCTTGGGTCGCCGCGTCAGCCCCGAGTTGGAGCCTGGCACCGGCCTCTCCGGCGCCACTCCCGCCGCCTGGGTCCGTCAGCGCACGCGGCCGATACGCCCCAGCGGCCAGTAGCGGAACCAGGGCTGGCCCTCGAGCTTGGCCGGATCCACGGGGCCGAAGACACGCGAGTCGGTCGAGGCCTCCGGCGCGTCACCACCGATGAGCAGCCAGCCCCTGGGATCGACGTCCGTAACGCGCTTGACGAGAAGACGCTGCGAATCGCGCGGATCCGGCACCAGCACCAGCTCGCCGGCGCGCGGAGAGCGTCGCCGAAAGGCCTCCGGGTCAGCCAGGAGCCAGTCCCCGGGCTGGAGGCCGGGGCGCATGCTGCCGCCTTCGACAGCGACGCGGGCTCTCCAGGAGCGGAGCAGGCGGCGACGCACGTTGGGCCGGGATCAGCGGGCTCGCCCGGACCGATATCCCCGACGAGCCCAGATGGGTCCGACGGCTGTCGTCAGGTCGCCATGCGGGTCTTGGCGGGACCACCCGTGCCCTTCCACATCTCGTCGACCTGGTCGATGAGCTCGAGCAGCTTCCGGGCCGCGTCGAGGTCGACGCCCTGCTTGACGGCAGAAGCCTGCTTGGAGGCCTTCCAGCAGACGTCGTGGAGGTCCGGGTACTGCTCGACGTGCTCGGGCTTGAAGTAGTCGTGCCACAGCACGTCGATGTGGTGCTTGACCAGCTCCGCGCGCTCCTCCTTGACGTGGATGCAGCGAGTGCGGAAGACCTCGTCGTCGGAGGCGTGGTAGCGCTCGATGATGCGGTGGCACGACTCGGCCTCGATGCGAGCCTGCTGCGGGTCGTAGACGCCGCAGGGGATGTCGCAGTGACCGTGGGCGCTCCGGCGCGGGGCGATGGAGGCGCAGCAGGTTCATGATCCACTCCTTCTTGAGGTTGGTGGCGCCGCAACCCATATGCCTTGGCGCGGTGCCTGGGGTCACGGACCGATTCTGCCACGCATGCCGACGAAACCGGCTTGACGACGTGTCCTCGTGGTGCTACCTTCCCATAAACCCTATAGACTCCATGGACAATATAGGATAACTCGGGAATAGCAGGGGGCGGTCTGATGACTGAGGTAGCGGGCATCGCACGATGGTGGGAGCAGGCACATGGAGTCAGGTGCCGGCAGGGTTCGGTGCGATCGGCATCGATCCTGACCGCGGCGTTGCTGGCGTGGACGAGCGTCGCGGTCCCGGCGACAGGGGTCGAGGCCTCGGAGGGCGACATGCCCGCGGGTACGGTGACCCTCGCCGCCTACACCACGCCGCGCGAGGTCTACGAGGAGCTCATCCCCATGTTCCAGGCCACCGAGCCTGGGGCCGGCGTGCAGTTCGAAAGCTCCTACACGGGGTCGGGCGACCAGAGCCGCGCCGTGGAGGCCGGCCTGCCGGCCGACATCGTGGCTCTCTCGATGTGGCCGGACGTGGAGCGGCTCGTGGAGCCGGGCATCGTGGCGCCGGACTGGGACGAGAACGAGTACGGGGGCATCGTCAGCAACAGCATCGTCGTCTTCGCCGTCCGTCCCGGGAACCCCAAGGGCATCGCCACCTGGGACGACCTCATCCGCGAGGACGTGGACGTCATCACGCCCAATCCCTTCACGTCCGGTGGCGCCCAGTGGAACCTGCTGGCCGCCTACCAGGCACAGCTCGTCCAGGGTCGTACCGAGGAGGAGGCCAGGGAGTACCTCAAGCAGCTCATCGCCAACACCTCGGTCATGGACCGCAGCGCGCGCGAGGCGCTCACCACCTTCGCCGCCGGCCAGGGTGATGTGCTCATCGCCTACGAGAACGAGGCCATCTTCGCCCAGCAGGCCGGGCAGCCCCTCGAGTACGTCGTGCCCGACGCCACCCTCCTCATCGAGAATCCCGTGGCTGTGACCCTCACCGGTGACGCGCTCGAACCGGCCCAGGCCTTCGCGGACTTCCTGTACACCCCCGAGGCGCAGGCGGTCTTCGGCCAGAAGGGCTACCGGCCCGAGGTCGAGGAGGTGCTCGACCAGTTCGACTACGTGCAGCCCGCGAACCTCTTCACCATCGCCGACATGGGCGGCTGGGCCGGAGGCGCGTCCGCGCTTCTTCGACCCGGAGACCGGCCTCGTCGCCGAGATCTTCGCCGAACTCGGCCGCGACGCAGCGTGAGCGCCGGCGTCGGGGCCGGCTCGCGCATCGGGCCGGCACTTGCGGGTCGCTACGATGGCCGGGGCATCGTGGGTCCCGGCATCGCCGCCACGTACCTGGGTCTGCTCGTCCTCATCCCCATCGCGGCCATCCTGTGGCGCTCGGTGTCGGACGGCATGGACGACTTCATCGCCGCCGTCACCTCGCCACAGGCGCTCGCAGCGCTGCAACTGACGTTCACGGTCTCGGCCGTGGTGATGCTCATCAATGCGCTGATGGGCACGGTCATCGCGTGGGTCCTGGTGCGTGATGAGTTCCCGGGCAAGCCCTTCGTCAACGCGCTCATCGACCTGCCCTTCGCGCTGCCCACCATCGTGGCCGGCCTGACGTTGCTGGCGCTCTACGGGCCGCAGAGCCCCTTCGGCTTCAACGTCGCCTACTCGCAGGCGGGCATCGTCCTGGCGCTGCTGTTCGTCACGCTCCCCTTCGTGGTGCGGGCCGTGCAGCCCGTGCTGGTTGAGCTCGACCGCGAGATGGAGGAAGCCGCGGCGTCCCTGGGGGCATCGTCGCCCACGGTGGTGCGACGCATCGTCCTGCCGAACCTCTTCCCGGCCATCCTCAGCGGCTCGGCGCTCGGCTTCGCCCGCTCCATCGGCGAGTTCGGCTCCGTCGTGCTCATCGCCGGCAACATCCCGTTCCGCACCGAGCTCGCCTCGGTCTACATCTACGGCCAGGTCGAGGCCGATCAGCCCGGAGCGGCGGCTGCCGTGTCGGTGGTCCTGCTCGTGGCGTCGCTCGGACTGCTCGCCGTGTTCGACCTGCTACGCCGCCGCATCTCGCGCCACGCGGAGCCGGTCGCATGAGCGCCGCGCAGGCCACCACCGCCCCGGCGACCTCGGTCGTGAGCGTCAGGCGTCCTCAGGCGACGGTCGCACGGCTGGCCCTTCGCTCGGTGGCGCTGGGCTACCTGCTGCTGTTGCTGGCGCTGCCGGTCTGCATGGTCTTCTGGCGAACCTTCGAGAACGGCCTGGAGCCGGTGCTGCAGGCGCTCAGCCGGCCGGCGTTCCAGTCCGCCTTCTGGCTGACCCTGCAGATCACCCTCATCGCCGTCCCCGTCAACACCGTCTTCGGCGTCATCGCGGCCCTGGCCCTGGTGCGCCGCCGCTTCCCCGGCCGGGGGCTGCTGAATGCCCTCATCGATCTGCCCTTCGCCATCTCGCCCGTCGTCGTCGGCCTTTCCCTCGTCCTCGTCTACGGCAAGAACGGCTGGCTGGGCGGGCTCCTGGAGGACATCGGCTTCCCGGTCATCTTCGCGGTGCCGGGGATGGTCCTGGCCACGCTCTTCGTGTCACTGCCGTTCGTGGTCCGTGAGGTCATGCCGGTGCTGCGCGAGATCGGCACGGACCAGGAGCAGGCCGCCTACACGCTCGGCGCTTCGCCGTGGACGACCTTCTGGCGCGTGACCCTGCCGGCCATCCGCTGGGGCGTCATCTACGGCGTCATCCTCACCACGGCCCGCTCGCTGGGCGAGTTCGGGGCCGTGGCCATCGTCTCGGGCAAGATCTCGGGCAAGACCGAGACGCTCACGACGCACGTCGAGGAGCGCTTCCACGCCTTCGACCTCGTGGGCGCCTACACCGCCTCGATCGTGCTCGCCCTCATGGCCCTGATCGTCCTGCTGGCCATGACCGTGGTCCAGTCAGGATGGTTCGGAAGGAGGTTCGGACGTGGCCATCAGCCTGCAGCGGCTGACGAAGCGATTCGGTGACTTCGTCGCCCTCGATGAGGTCTCCCTCGAGATCGGCGACGGCTCGCTGACCGCGCTGTTGGGACCCAGCGGCAGCGGCAAGACCACGCTGCTGCGCATCATCGCCGGCCTTGACGTGCCGGACAGCGGAGTCGTCCGACTGGAGGGCCGCGATGTCACGCACGTGCCGCCTCAGGCAGCGCGGCATCGGCTTCGTCTTCCAGCACTACGCGCCCTTCAAGCACATGACCGTGTGGGACAACGTGGCCTTCGGGCTGACCATCCGACGCCAGCCCAAGGAGGAGGTGCGGCGCACTGTCAACGAGCTGCTCACGCTGGTCCAGATCGCGCACCTTGCCGACCGTTACCCGTCGCAGCTCTCCGGTGGGCAGCGCCAGCGCATGGCCCTGGCCCGCGCGCTGGCGATCCGAGCCCTCCGTGCTGCTGCTCGACGAGCCCTTCGGCGCCCTCGATGCCCGCGTCCGCAAGGAGCTGCGCGTGTGGCTGCGCCGCCTCCACGATGAGTCACACGTGACCACGGTCTTCGTGACCCATGACCAGGAGGAGGCCATGGACGTGGCCGATCACATCGTGGTCATGGACAAGGGCCGCATCGAGCAGGAGGGCAGTGCGCGGGACCTCTACGAGCATCCCGCCAATGAGTTCGTGATGAGCTTCATCGGCCCGGTCACGCGGCTCGGCGATGCCTACGTCCGACCACACGACATCGAGGTGCTGCTGACGCCCGCGGATGGCGGCTGCAGGGCCGTGGTGGAGCGCGTCGTCTACCTGGGGTTCGAGGTGCGGGTGGAGCTCAGGCGCGACGATGGTGTGCGCGTCTGGGTCCAGGTGCCACGCGACGAGGCGACTCGCCTGGCGCTGACGCAGGGACAGGTGGTCTCGGTGCGCTCCCGACACGAGCAGGTCTTCGCGGCCGCCTGAACGACCGATCTCAGGGGCTGGCGGCCACGACGGCTGGTGCCGTGGCATACGATTCCGGGGACGACATGCCGAGCAGACCGCCTGCTGCCCCACGGAGCCCCGCGTGAACGAAGCGCTCATCCTCTGGCTGGCCCTCTTCGCGTTGATGTCCGCCTTGATCGTGGTGGCGGGCGTGCTGCTGGCCCGTTCGGGTGATCGCATCGCTGACCGCACCGGCCTCGGGGGCCTGCTCATCGGCATGGTGCTGGTGGCGGCCGCGACCTCGCTGCCTGAGATCGCCGTGGCCGTCAGCGCCGTCCTGGAGGGCTCCCCGGACCTGGCCATCGGCAACCTGCTTGGCAGCAACATGGCGAACATGGCCCTGCTGGCCCTGGTCGACTTGGTCTTCCTCGGCCGCGTCTGGCATCGCGCCAGCTCCGGGCACGGGCGCACGGCCGCCATCGCCATCGCCCTGACCGCGATCCCCGTGCTGGCCATCCTCGAGCCGTTCGAGGTGACCATCGGCTGGGTGGGCATCGAATCGATCATCATCTTCGTCGGCTTCGTGAGCCTCATCTCGTGGACGCGTCGCTCGCCCACGCCGGCGGTGCTCGCCGGAGAGACCAGCCACGCGGAGAAGGTGCTCGCCGAGGCAGAGGCCGAAGTCGGCCGGGACGAGCCCGAGGCCGGACCGCCTTCGTCCCGCATCTCCGTGCTGCAGTCCATCAAGCTCGACCTGGTCACCTTCGGGGTGGCCGCGCTGATCATCCTGGCCGCGGCCCCGGTGCTCGTCATCTCGGCAGAGGGCATCGCTACCGAATCCGGGCTGGGTGAGACCTTCGTGGGTGCCTCCTTCCTGGCCTTCGCGACCTCGTTGCCGGAGCTGTCCACGGCGCTCGCGGCCGTACGCATCGGCGCCTTCGACCTGGCCGTCGGCTCGCTGCTCGGCAGCAACGCCTTCAACATGGCCATCATCCTGGTGGTCGATCTCTTCTACCTCGAGGGGCCGATCCTGGCGCACGTCACCTCCATCCAGGCCTTCATCGGTGTCGGTGCCATCCTGCTCATGTCGCTGGTGATGGCCGGCATCATCCATACGGCCCGGACGCGCGCGTCGCGGCTGGAGCCCAGCTCCTGGATGGTGCTCATCACGTACCTGCTGCTGATGTACGTCATCTGGTCGGCGGGGCCGGCCTGATGACGACGAACGGTCCGTCCACCACCAACGCCCCCGCCGCGCTGCAGCCCTGGCGGCTGGAGGGTGTCGCGGTCGCGGACGCACTCCAGACCAGCCCGCAGGCAGGCCTCTCCTCCTCGAGCGCAGGCGAGCGCTTCGAGCGCTTCGGCCCCAACGAGTTGATCGAGAAGCGGCAACGGCCGGCCTGGCGGCTCTTCGTGGAGCAGTTCACGAGCGCCATGATCGTGGTGCTCCTCGTGGCGGCGGTCATCACGGCCTTCATCGGCGAGACCAAGGACACCGTCATCATCCTCGCCATCGTCGTCTTCAACGGCGTCATCGGTTTCATCCAGGAGTACCGCGCCGAACAGGCCATGGATGCGCTCAAGCGCATGTCCAGCCCGGACGCCCGCGTGGTGCGCGATGGCGAGACCCGGCTGGTGCCGGCACGAGAAGTGGTGCCGGGCGACATCCTGCTGCTGGAGCAGGGCGACATCGTGACGGCCGACCTGCGTCTCCTGGAGGCACCGGGACTGCGCGTCGACGAGGCGCCCCTGACCGGAGAGTCGGAATCCGTGGCCAAGGTCAACAACGCCCTCGCGGATGTCTCCGCCGGCGCACCGGCGGACCAGCTCAACATGGCCTTCAGCGGCACGGCCGTGACCTACGGCCGCGCTCGCGGCGTCGTCGTGGCCACCGGCATGGCCACCGCCATCGGCCGCATCGCCGAGCTGCTGCAGCAGGGTGCGGAAGAGCCCACGCCGCTGCAGAAGCGACTGGGCGAGCTGGGTCGCTGGCTGGCCGTGGCGGCACTCATCATCTGCGGGCTCGTCTTCGGCAGCGGCATCCTGCGCGGGGAAGACCCCCAGGAGATGTTCCTCATCTCGGTCAGCCTGGCCGTGGCCGCCATCCCCGAGGGCCTGCCGGCCGTGGTCACCATCTCGCTGGCCCTGGGCGCCCGGCGCATGGCCCAGCGCCGCGCCCTGGTGCGGCGCCTGCCGGCGGTAGAGACGCTGGGCTCCGTGAGCGTCATCTGCAGCGACAAGACGGGCACGCTGACCGAGAACCGCATGCTCGTGGAGCGGCTGTGGACGCCGGCCGGCGAGTACCGCGTGGGCGGCGACGGCTACGCACCCGAGGGCCGCGTCGAGCCGTCACCGGATGACGATCCCCTGGCGGATCGGGCCGCGCGCGTGGCGGCCGCCTGCAACGACGCCACGCTCGTGCCGCCGGCCGGTCCGGACGGTGGCTGGTCCATCACCGGCGATCCCACGGAGGGGGCCCTGGTGGCCTTCGCCGCCAAGCTGGGCGTCCACCAGCGCGACCTGCATGCCTCGCATCCCCGTGTCGCCGAGGTCAGCTTCGACGCCGAGCGCCGCTACATGACGACCCTCCACACGCCGCTCCACGAGCATCCCGAACCGCTGCCGGAACCGGGGGACGAGGCGCACTGGGTGGCCGTCAAGGGCGCCCTGGAAGCCCTCGCGCCGCTCCTCGCGCGCAGACCAGGCGGCCGTGCTGACCGAGGCGCGCCAGGTCGCCGAGCGCTATGCCGCCGATGGTTACCGTGTGCTGGCCATGGCTGACGGCGGTATGGCGGCCATCCCCGACGATCCCGCTCACGCCGAGCAGGGCCTGCGTCTCGTGGGCGTGGTGGCCATCGCCGATCCCGCCACGCGAGGCCGCCGCGCTGGCCATCGCCGAGTGCCGTTCGGCCGGCATCAGCCCGGTCATGATCACCGGCGACCACCATCTCACGGCGACGTCCATCGCCGGGCGGCTGGGCATGCTCGACGACGGGCGCGAGTCGCTGACCGGCGCGCAACTCGCCGAGCTGGACGACGCCACCTTCGCGCAGCGGGTCGATCAGGTGGGCGTCTACGCCCGCACCAACCCCGAGCAGAAGCTCCGCATCGTGGACGCCTGGCGCGCCCGTGGTGCGGTGGTGGCCATGACCGGTGACGGCGTCAACGATGCCCCGGCGCTGCGCCGGGCGGACATCGGCGTGGCCATGGGCATCACCGGCACGGACGTCAGCAAGGAAGCGGCCGACATGATCCTGGCCGATGATGACTTCTCGACCATCGTGGCGGCGGTGGAGGAGGGGCGGCGCATCTACGCCAACATCCGCCGCTTCGTGCGCTACATGCTGACCACCAACTCGGCCGAGATCTGGGTCATGGTCCTGGCACCCATCCTGGGCCTGCCGCTGCCGCTCATCGCCATCCAGATCCTCTGGATCAACCTCGTCACCGACGGCGCGCCGGCCCTGTCGCTGGGCGTGGAACCGGCTCACCGGCACGCCATGGAGCTGCCGCCACGCAAGCCCGACGCCTCCATCATGGGCGGGGGCCTGTGGCAGCACGCCGTCTGGGTGGGACTGCTCATGGGCGGCGTGACGCTGGCCGTCCAGGCCGCCGCCATCGAGGTCGGCTGGCATTGGCAGACGATGGTCTTCACGGTGCTGGCGTTCCTGCAGCTGGCGCACGCCATGGCCGTGCGCTCCGAGCGCGCTTCGACGTTCCAGCTCGGTTTCCGCACCAACATGCCGCTGCTCATCACGGTCATGGTCACCGCGCTCATCCAGCTGGCCTTCATCTACGTGCCCCTGCTGCAGCCCATCTTCGAGACCGAGACGCTGGGACTGGAGGAACTCGTGGTGGTGGTCCTGGTGACGCCCATCCCCTTCATCGCCGTCGAACTCGAGAAGTGGTTCTTCCGCCGCCGCGAGGCTCGGGCCGGGACGGTGGCCTGAGGGTCCCGCCCGTCGGGACTGGCAGCGGCATCCCGTTCGTCGTACCGTGGCACTGATGTCGCAGCACACGGGTCGTCGGATCGGCTTCGTTTCCACGCGCATCGCCGGCACGGATGGCGTGTCCCTGGAGATCGCCAAGTGGGCCACCGTGCTGCAGCGCCTGGGCCACCACGTCTGCTACTTCGGCGGTGAGGTGGACCGGCAGCCCGAGCAGAGCCGCGTCGTGCCGGAGGCCTTCTACCGGCACCCCGAGATCGAGGCCATCAACGAGACCGTCTTCGGTCCCAGCCTGGAGATGGCCGTGGAGTCTGCCTCGGAGCGACTGCTGCCCCGCCGCCGCCACTTCTTCTCCCCCTACGTGCGCCCGCCGCACATCTCGCGCCGGATGGACGAACTCGCGGCGCACCTGCGCGACCAGCTGGCGGTCTTCTGTCGCGATTTCGACGTCGACCTGCTGGTGGTCGAGAACGCGCTCGCCATCCCCATCCACCTGCCGCTGGGCGTGGCCATCACCGGGCTGGTAGCCGAATCCGGCATCCCCGTCATCGCCCATCACCACGACCTGCCCTGGGAACGCCAGCGCTTCGCCGTCAGCAGCGTGACCGACATCATCGCCTCCACCTTCCCGCCCGCCCTGCCGTCCGTGCACCACGTGGTCATCAACTCGGTGCAGTCCCAGCAGCTGGCCTGGCGGACGGGCCTTGCGTCCCGCGTCATCCCCAATGTCATGGACTACGAGACGCCGCCTCCGCCCCTGGACGAGTACGCCAGTCGGGCTCGGGCGGACCTGGGGGTCGCAGCGGACGAGGTGCTCATCCTGCAGCCCACGCGCATCATCCAGCGCAAGGGCATCGAACACGCCATCGAGCTGACCCGTCGCCTGGGCCGCCCTGCGCGCCTGGTCATCTCGCACGCCAGCGGTGATGAAGGCGATGGCTACGAGCAGCGGGTCCGCGAGTTCGCCCGCCTGCTGGAGGTCGACGTGCGCTTCGAATCGGACGTCGTGGGTACCAGCCGAGGAATCCTGCCCGACGGGCGGCGTACGTACACGCTCGCGGACATCTACCCGCACGCCGACCTGGTCACCTACGGCTCCAGCATCGAGGGCTTCGGCAACGCCTTCCTCGAGACGGTCTACTTCCGCCGGCCCATCGTCGTGAACCGCTACTCGATCTACGAGATCGACATCCAGTCCAAGGGCTTCCGGGCCGTGGAGTTCGACAGCTACATCAGCGAGGACACGCTTGACGAGGTGCGCATGCTCCTGGACCGGCCGGACGTGGTGGCAGAGCGGGCGGAGGAGAACTACCGCCTGGCGCGCCGCTACTTCTCGTTCGGGGTGCTGCGACGCCGGCTCGGGGACCTGCTCCTGGAGTGCTTCGGGGAAGAGCCCGAGGAGCCGTGAGCGGTCGGGTGGGAGGCATGCCGATGGCCACTACTGCTAGTGGGCGCCCCAGATGAGCGTCGGCAGGGCCAGGCTGATGGACAGCAGGGTGATGAAGATGGTGGCCGTCTCCCGACCCAGCCGCGAGACCATGAACGCCCCGGGGATGAGCGTGATGACCGATCCAAAGAAGAGCACCGCCAAGAGGAACAGGTCCATCTCGACGTTGTGGAACGCGGTCGCCGTGATGAGGTAGCCCACGACCGCGGAGATGGCCATGAAGACGCGACCCATCAGCGACGAGCCGATGGCCGACTTGGGCTCGATGCGCAGCAGGATGAGCAGCTTCACGCCGATCGGTCCCCAGCCGGCGCCGGAGATGCCCGAGCTGAATCCGGCCACGCCGCCGACACCAGCGATGCGGCTCGTGGGCACATCATGGGCGGCCCTCACCTCTCCCAGGCCGCCCCACTTCAGCGTCGCGAGCACGATGACCCCGACGAACACGATCATGGCCGACACGAGACGCGCGATGACGTCCGAGGGCAGCATCGCTGCGAAGAAGGGGCCCATGAAGGCACCGGCCATGCCGCCCAGGATCAGCGGCAGGGCGATGCTGCGTGAGACATTGCCGAGCCGAAAGTGGGCCCCCACTCCGAGGGGGATGACGAGCACCTGGAGGAACAGCGAGGCCGCTGCTGCGAAGCGGGCGTCGACCCCCAGCAGCAGGAGGCCGGGCACGAGGACGCCCCCGTAGACGCCGATCGACGTGGCGGCCAGGCCCGACCCCATCGCGACCAGGCTGGCCAGGAAGATGAGGGTGCGATCCTCGGAGGGAGCGGCGACCAGGACGCCGGCGATGAAGACGATGCCCACGATGGGCAGGACCACGTTGGCCAGGAAGCGCCGCACCGTCATGCCGGCGATGCGTCGCCGCTTCCTCGCGCGCTGGCCGCCCCGTCCTGTCATCCCAGGCGCGGAGCCTTGCCTCCGCTGCCTGGCCGTCGGCACTGCTTCAGCGGTGAGGTCGTCCGGTGGCGCTGCCGCGGTGTCGACTGATGCTCACTGGTGTCTGGTCGTCCATGCGCCTCTTCTCGGGATCGGTGCGCCTGCAGCGGAGGCGCATCGGTGGGTATACTTCCGACTTACCAGAGTTTCCCGATAATGTCTATCATTTCGGTCGGGAAAGGGTAGCATGGAGTCCTCGGCAGCCGTCGACCGTGCCGGCAGCCGGCCGGACCCTCATGTGGCCATCAGACACCCAGCAGAGGTCCATTCCCCCTGATGATCGAAACGAGACCCGTCACCGAGCGCAGCATCCGGCGCCGCATCAGCCATCTTGACGCTCTCGAAGCGGAGTCCATCTTCATCATGCGTGAGGTGGCCGCTGAGTTCGAGCGGCCGGTGCTGCTGTTCTCCGGCGGCAAGGACTCCATCGTCCTGCTGCGGCTGGCCGAGAAGGCCTTCCGGCCGGCCAAGTTCCCGTTCCCCATCATGCACATCGACACCGGCCACAACTTCCCCGAGGTGCTGGAGTTCCGCGACCGCCGCGTCGCGGAGCTGGGCGAGCGCCTCATCGTGGCCTCGGTCCAGGAGTCCATCGACAAGGGCCGTGTCCGCGAGGAGCCCGGCAACCCGTCGCGCAACCGGCTGCAGACCACGACCCTGCTGGATGCCATCGCCGAGCACGGCTTCGATGCCGTCTTCGGCGGTGCCCGCCGGGACGAGGAGAAGGCTCGCGCCAAGGAGCGTGTCTTCTCGCTGCGCGACGAGTTCGGCCAGTGGGAGCCGCGCTCGCAGCGCCCGGAGCTGTGGGCGCTCTTCAACGGTCGCATCCGGCGCGGCCAGCACATGCGCGTCTTCCCCATCTCCAACTGGACGGAGATGGATGTCTGGCAGTACATCGCCCGCGAGAAGGTGGAGGTGCCCTCCATCTACTACGCCCATGAACGCGACGTCTTCCGGCGCGACGGCATGTGGCTGGCCACCGGCCCGTTCCTGGCGCACGGCCCGGATGAGTCGGTCGAGCGCATGGTCGTGCGCTATCGCACCGTCGGCGACATGACCTGCACCGGCGCGGTCCGCTCCGACGCGGCCGACGTGGAGGCCATCATCGCCGAGGTCGCCGCCGCCCGCATCACCGAGCGCGGCGCCACCCGTGCCGACGATGCCTTCAGCGAGACGGCCATGGAAGACCGCAAGAAGGAAGGCTACTTCTAGATGGATCTGCTGCGCTTCTCCACGGCCGGCTCGGTCGATGACGGCAAGTCGACGCTCATCGGGCGGCTGCTCTACGACTCCAAGGGCATCTTCGAGGACCAGCTGGCGGCCATCGAGCGCACCAGCCAGCGTCGTGGCAACCACCAGGTGGATCTGGCACTGCTCACGGATGGCCTCCGCGCCGAGCGCGAGCAGGGCATCACCATCGACGTGGCCTACCGCTACTTCGCCACGCCCAAGCGCAAGTTCATCATCGCGGACACCCCCGGGCACGTGCAGTACACCCGCAACATGGTCACCGGGGCCTCCACGGCGGACCTGGCCATCGTGCTCATCGACGCCCGCAATGGCGTGCTCGAGCAGTCGCACCGCCATGCCTTCATCGCGGCCCTGCTGGGCATCCCGCACATCCTCGTGGCCGTCAACAAGATGGACCTGGTGGGCTACGACGAGGAGGTCTACGAGCGCATCACCTCGGAGTTCGCCGACTGGGCGGCCAAGCTGGACGTCCACGACATCCAGTTCATCCCCATCAGCGCGCTCCACGGCGACAACGTGGTGCAGCGCTCGCTGGCCATGCCCTGGTACCAGGGACCCTCGCTGCTCTATCACCTCGAGCACGTCTACATCGGCTCGGACGTCAACCTCATCGACGTGCGCTTCCCGGTGCAGTGGGTGGTGCGGCCGCAGAGCACCGAGCACCACGACTTCCGCGGCTACGCCGGCCAGATCGCCTCGGGCACGTTCCGCAAGGGCGACGAGGTCATCGTGCTGCCGTCCGGCAAGCGTTCGCGGGTCAGGTCCATCTCCACCTTCGACGGAGAGCTGGAGGTGGCCTCGCCACCCCTGTCGATCATCATGCAGCTGGAACACGACATCGACGTCTCGCGCGGGGATGTCATCTGCCGGCCCCACAACCAGCCCGAGATCAGCAACGACTTCGAGGCCATGGTCTGCTGGATGGCGGATGAGCCGTTGCGGCCCGGTGCGCGCTACGCCATCAAGCACACCACGCGCGCCGGCAAGGCCATCATCGAGGACCTGCGCTACCGCATGGATGTCAACACCCTGCAGCGCGACCAGACCTCGGAAGAGCTCGGGCTCAACGAGATCGGCCGCGTCCACATCCGCACCAGCACGCCGTTGCTGCTCGACGAATACCGCCTCAGCCGCTCCACCGGCGGTTTCATCCTCATCGATGAGGCCACCCAGGACACCGTCGGCGCCGGCATGGTCGTACGCACGTCGCCGGAACCGGAGCTGGACCTCGAGGACGAGGGGGGACTCGCAGCCTGACCGCTCCCTGAGGCGCCCGGCCGTATCATCGGGCCGTGACAGATGCGGGACAGTCGCCCGGTGTCGGCCCCCTGGTCTGCCCGTTCGTGGCGCTTGCCGAGGACCGCGACCGCCGCGCGGACGCGCCTGACGAGCGCAATCGCTGCTATGCCGAGAAGGCACCGCGACGGCGCGACCTGGCCTACCAGGCCGAGTACTGCTACACGGCCCGCTTCTCATCGTGCTCCGCCTTCCTTGCCTGGGCGGCGCGCAACGCGGCAGAGCCGGCCTATGTGACCGAGGCGGCCCAGCGGGCCTGGGCCACCGGCATCGCCTCGCCCGAGGAGAGGGGCGTCGGTGAGGTCGCTGGAGCGGACCCTGCGTCCACCTCTGACACGGGACTTGAACCGGGCGATGGCACAGCGAGGCCGCCTGCCATCCCGGCACCTACCCCCGAAGGTGGACTCTTCGCTCCACCAGACGCCGCCGAGCCCGGGGCCGGGCGGTCGGGCCCGGAGCAGCTCGACTGGGTGTCCGCTTCGGCGTGGGCGGACGCACCCTGGGACCCGACTGCCGAAGCGGAGGCCGAAGGGTCCGATGCCCTGGACAGCGAGCCCTACGAGGAAGAGGAGGCGCCGGAGCCGGTCGAGGACGGTGCCACCGCGGCAGAGGCGCTCCAGGGCCCGAAGGTGCCGGCCGCCCTGCCGATGCGACGGCGCCGCCAGCCCCAGCAGCCCATCCGCACCCGGGGATCCGGGGAGTGGTACTACGCGGACCCGCTCGATCGCGAGCCCCTGGTACGTCGACGCACGAGTGTGGCTCCTCCCATCCTGCTGGCGGTGCTGGGACTGCTGGTCGTCTCGCTCATCGTCTTCCTGCTGCCCACGCTGCTCGGTGGCGGCGGCGATGACCAGACGGCTGCCGTGGCGTCACCATCGGCCGGTCCTTCGGCTCGTCCGCTGGCCACGCGCGCGCCGCTCCGGACGGCCGAGGCGAGCGCGCTCCCCAGCCCGACTCCGGAGCCGCAGATCAGGACCTACATCGTCAAGCCTGGCGACACGCTCAGCGCCATCGCCGCCAAACGTGCCGTGAACGTGCCCATGCGGCTGCTGCAGTGCATCAACGGCCTCGTCAACCCGAACGTCCTGCAGCCGGGCCAGGAATTGCTCATCCCGCCCGATGGCTACAGCTGCCCGCCGGGCTGGCGTCGGGGCGGCAGCGTCACGCCATCGCCCGAAGCCGCTCCCTAGCGCGTCATGCCCGCTTCCGTGAGCGACGCTTCAGCGGGAGGAGAGGTTGATGCTGGTGATCTTGCCGGCCTCGACGCGGAAGGTGGCATCGATGTGCTGCGACGGCGCGCCGGGTCGCAGCACCAGCAGGTCTGCCTCGTAGGTGTTGCCCATCTCGCGGACGTCGGCAGGGACCATCTGCAGGCCCGCGTCGGCACGCAGGAACCAGCCGCCGACCTGGGAGACACCGCGCAGCACTCGCGAGCCATCGCGGACGTGCACCCGCATCTCCGCGCGTTCGTCCATCAGGTCGACGGCGCCCTGACGGTCGCCGCTGTTCAGCTTCTCGAAGAAGATCTCCATCGTGTCGGTCGCACCCATGGCTACAGACTAGGCCACTTGGACACGCGACGTGGCCAAGGCTGGCGCTAGAAGCCGCCTCCGGCCCCGCCTCCGCCTCCGCCGGCGCTCCCGCCACCGAAGCCACCACCACTGCCGCCGCCACCCGAGGATGCGGGCGGGCTGCCGATGGTCGAGAGGGCGGCGGTCATGGCCGTGAAGTCAGGCACCACGCCGCTCGAGAACAGTCCGGCCGTGGGTGCACGGGCACCGCCGCTGATGCGCGCCCCGGAGCGCGGGCCGATGGCGTACCAGAGCGGGAAGTAGGTGCGCGTCGGAGAGGCTGCGCCGGTGCGCACGTCCTCCATCGAGCGCTCGAGCACCTCCTCGGCCTCCTCGTGCAGGCCCAGGGCATAGGACCACACCAGGGCCTGGTCAGGCGTCTCCACCCACGGCAGCACGCCGCTGCTGACGACCTGGTCCATGGTGCGCGACTGCTCCAGCGTCTTCTGCAGCGTGCGACGGTACGCCGCCAGCTGGGCGAAGGTTCGCGCGCCCTCCAGGGTCCGCTGCGGCATGGTACGGGCGATGATGAACATGGCCACGGCCCCCACGATGGCGGCCGCGCCCGCCAGCAGCAGGCCGCTGCTGGGCAGGTTGATGCCGAAGAACACGGCGGCCACGCCGGCGATGAGGACGACGGCAGCGCGCCGCGACCAGCGGTCGATCGCGTCGCCCGGTGATTCGCGGAACCAGCCGTTGGCGGTGACCGCCGCTTCGATGCGGTCGTCGAAGCCGCCCACGCTCCGGGCGAACCTGGGGATGTCCTCGGCATCGATGGTGCGGATGGCGCCGGCGAGCTTCTTGAGCTCCTCGAGCGCGTAGCGCTCCGCCTCCCCGAGGGGTTGCCGCCGGTTCCGGGCCAGCCGCGCGTCCCGCTGATCGGGCACGGTGATGTCGATGTCGAGCTTCTTCGGATCGTCCTCCGAGGCCCGGAAATCGATCTCGCCCCGGGATGCCAGGTCCACCATCGCCGTGGTCAGGGCGTGGCGCCTTGAGCGGCCGTCCATGATGACCGCGGCAGCGGCCGGCGTGAGGCCGGGCGGCGGTGCCGGCATGAGGATGGAGGGGCTGTCGAGGTAGACCGGATCGCGCCCGTAGCGCAACCAGCTCCAGCCGGCCCAGGCGACGAGGCCGATGAGCAGCAGTGGTGCCAGGATCAGGCCGGCCACGGCATCGACCTGCCGGGCCAGCTGCAGGGTGCTGGCGCGCTCCGCCGTCGTGGCTTCGTCGATGCGGGCCATGGCTGCCGTCAGGGCCGCGTCGAAGTCGCACTCGCGGAGTGCCGGCAGCATCTGGTCCTCGTAGATGGCCTGGCGTTCGCCGTTGGTGAGATACAAGGCCTGGTAGCCCGGCGCCGCGTACAGCTGGACCTGACCGTTGCAGAGGTTCTCGCGCAGGTTGAAGAAGATGGCCAGCCCGTCATCGAAGCCCTTGCGCCCGACCCCCCACTGGCTGATGAGGGCCATGGCGTCCTGCTCGGTCCGGCCCGCACTGTCCGCGGCATCGGGCTTGACCTGCGTATAGATGACGACTTGGGCGCCGGTGCGCTCCTCGATGGCCATGATGGTGCGGCTGAGGCGGTCGATGACCGCGGGGCTGATGACCTCGGCGTAGTCGTACACACGCACGCCGTCGATGGGGTCGGGGAAGGCCGGTCCCGGTCCGGGACGCAGGCCACTGGTGGGCCGTCGGCCCTCGGTCGTGGTGGGACGGCGAGGTGGCTCGGTTGCCCCGGGCCGCGGCGTTCGGGCTGGCGCCGGGGTCGCCGTCACCGCGGCCGCTGACAATCGTGACTGCAGCTCGATCCGGCCCGTCCGCAGGGCGGAGATCCAGTCCTGGCTCTGCAGCCCGGGCAACACGGCCGAGTTGACGGCCTCGTCGACATCCCCGGCGTCGATGCCCGCGAAGCCCTTGCCGATGGCGACCCCGTTGCGGGCGATGGTGCCCTCGGTGTTGATGTTCCAGAGCATCACTGCGCCGGTACCATCGCTGCCCCCGACCTGCCACTCCTCGAGCAACTGGGCGGCGTCATTCCGCGCGTCACGACGAGCACCGACCCGGTCCTTCTGCTGGGTGTAGACGACCAGGTCCAGGCCGGTATCTGCCAGCAGTGCCCGAAGCTCCTCCTCCAGCGCCTCCTCGTCGATGCCATTGATGATGCGTGCGTCATCGAGGATGTGGACATCCGGGCCCCGCTCTGGGAAGACCGTCTCTTCCTGGGCGAGGGCCAGTGGGGAGAGGAGCAGCAGCAGAGTCAGCACCGTCGCCAGGGCTGCGGTCAGGCGAGGCCACGGCCCGTGGCTGGCATGTGCGCGAGACTGTGCTGCCACCACCCGCGAGCCCGTCGCGGGCATCCCTGCTGTCGCCGCCTGCATGGCTCGCATCATGGACCGCTGGCCGGCTTCGCGCTGGCGGTCGCGGGCAGTTCGGCACGCACGCGCCGGACCAGCTCGGCCGACTGCTCGTAGCGTCCGAAGCTGGGCATGATGTAGGTGCCGTTCACAAAGGGCTGCATCTCGTGGAGGAGCTCGAGCGAGGCCTCCAGCCCGACCTCGGACCCGCGCTCGCCGGCGACGTGCATGGCCTCGCGCACCGGGTCGGGGATGGTGATTCCGGGCACCTCGTGGTGAAGGAACTCGGCGTGCCGCGCCGTGTGCAATGGCAGCACCCCCAGCAGCACCGGCAGCGGCAGACGGTCGCCCCATCGTAGCGACGCTCGCTCCATGAAGTGCTGCCACTGCGCGTGGGCGTAGATGGGCTGGGTCATGATCAGTTGTGCGCCGGCCTCGACCTTGCCGGCGAGCCGCTCGAGCTCGCTGTCCAGGTCGCTCGCCGTGGGGTCCAGGGCACAGGCGATGGTGAACCCAGCTGGCGCACCGATGGGCCGCCCAGCCTGATCCTCGCCACGATTGAGCCGCCTGAGGATGCCGATGAGGCCGATGGAATCGATGTCCCAGATACCGGTGCCACTGGGATAGTCGCCCACCCGGGGCGGGTCCCCGGTCAGGGCCAGGATGTCCCGGAGACCCAGGGCATGAGCCCCCAGCAGCTCGGATTCCAGCGCCATGAGGTTCCGGTCGCGGGTAGTGAAGTGGATGAGCGATTCCAGGCCCAGGTCACGCTGGATGGCGAAGCCCACGGCCATGGCACCCATGCGCACGCGTGCCATGGCGCTGTCGCTGATGTTGACCAGGTCCGCCCCGGCATCACGAATCAGTCGCGCCGACTCCAGCGTGCGCTCGATACGCACCGAGCGGGGTGGGTCGATCTCCACGCTGACCACGAAACGGCCCTCGGCCAGGGCGGTCGCCAGCCCGGTCGGTGGCAAGGCCGCGACGGCGATGGCGGACTCCTCGCCGCTCGTACCGGCCCTGCGTGGGGCAGGCTCCTGGCTGGGCGCCATCGGCACCACCAGCGTGATCCCCGGCGATGGCACGCCGCCGCTCGCTTCCCCGGGGAGCCGGCTGGTGGTCACCGCCGCCTGTCGCGCCTGCTCCCGGTCGAGCACCTGGCGCATGGCCGCCACGTGCTCGGGTGTCGTCCCGCAGCAGCCGCCGATCAGCCGCGCACCGGCGGCGAGGAAGCGTGGCACCTCGTCGGCGAAGTAGCCCGGCGTGGCCGCCCACACGAACGCACCACCGACCCGGCCGGGCAGGCCGGCGTTGGGCATGATCAGTCGCGGCACTCCGGCCACAGCCGAGGCCATCGCCTCGAGCACGTCGATCCCGGCGATGGGCCCGGAGCCGCAGTTGACGCCAAGGGCATCCACCCCGGCTTCACGCAGTGCCGCCGCCGCCGCCTCCGGCGTGCTCCCGTCGGCAACGCGGAGGTCCTCTCCGAAGCTCAGCGAGGCGAGGATGGGCAGGTCACTGGAGCTCCGCGCTGCAGCCACGGCCGCGAGCAGGTGACCCAGGTCGCTGGCCGTCTCGATCATGACGAGGTCGATGCCACCCTCCAGCAACCCCTCCAGCTGCTCGGCGGCAGCCGCCCCGGCCTCGCTGTCCGAGAGGTGGCTGGGGCCGTGGAGCGGTGAGCTGATCGGGCCGATAGAACCGGCCACCAGCACGTCGCGCCCGGAGACCTCCCTGGCCTCACGTGCCAGCTGGGCCGCGCGGCGGTTGATGGCCACGGTCCGGTCGGCCAGGCCCAGCTGCCCGAGCCGCACACGGTTGGCGCTGAAGGTGTCCGTCTCGATGATGTCGGCGCCGGCTGCGATGTACTCGCGATGCACGGCCGCCACCAGCTCGGGGCGACTCAGCACCAACTCGTCGAGCGAGGCGCGCTGTGGAATGCCGCGGCTGAAGAGCAGCGTGCCCATGGCCCCGTCGAGCAGCATGGGGCGCTCCCGGAGTCGCTCTGCGAACGTCCGTCGGGCTCGTGACAGGGGCATCGACTCGGCCATCGATGGGCAAGGGTACCGCGCCATGGCGTCCGGGCCCCGCCCGGCCCTCGCGGACCCGCCGCCGCTGGTGCTCCCGGGCCCTCCCGCACCCGTGGGCCGTCGGCGTCGTAGGATGCCGGCACCGAACGACCGGGCCCAGAGACGACCCGGCCGAGAGACGACCCGGCCCAGAGGAGGAAGCGTGACCACACCATTGCGTCCCGATGGACTGCCCGATCCCAGCAACCCCTTCGAGGCCGCTGTCGTGGACCTGCTCGTCGATCTCTTCGGGGCGTATCCGACGTGGGGCACCGCGGCCGGCTATCACAGCGTCGATGGTCGCTGGCCCGACCTCACCGAGGCCGGACGGCAGGCTCGTCTGCGCATGCTCCACGACCACGCCGCGCGCCTGGAGGCGTTCGCGGATCCGGGCCTCTCGAGCGAGGAACGTGTCGACCGACACATCCTGCTCGAGGAGATCGAGAAGGTCCTCTTCGGCGAGGAGGTCCTGTGCGGGGAGGCCTGGGATGCGCTCGAGCTGGTCTACCTCATGGGCAGCGGTCTGTTCGGCGTGCTCTCGCGCGAGTACGCACCGTGGCCGCAGCGAGGCGCCTCCCTGCTGTCGCGCCTCGAGGGTCTGCCTGAACTGGCGCACCAGGGGCTGGCCGGTCTCACCGGGTTGCCGGACCGCCCTGTGGCCCTGCTGCAGCTGCAGACGGCTCTGTCACAGCTGGACGGCGTGACGGAGCTGGTCGATGCGGCCGTGGCCGAGGCGCGCTCACGCGCCGCCTCGGGTGAGGCCGCCGACCTGGTGGCTCCCATGGAGGTCGCGGCCGAGCAGGCCCGGACCGCGCTGGAGGTCTTCCGTGCCGGGCTCGATGGTGACGTCCGCTCGCGCGCCACGGGCGAGGGACGACTGGGCCCGGAGCTGTTCGCACGCAAGCTGCGACTGACGCTCGGCAGCGAGATGTCGCCGGACGAGTTGCGTGAGCGCGCCTGGGCCGACTACCACGCCGTGCGCGCCGAGATGGTGCGCCTGGCGCGCGAGACCTGGCCCATCTGGATGCCCGATCAGCCGCTCCCGCAGGTCGCCGGGGGTGACCGCGAGGCTGAGGCGCACCTGGTCAGGCAGGTGCTGGACGCCATCGCGGCAGAGCATCAGCAGCCCGACGATCTCATCGCCTACTGTGAGGCGGAGGTCGCCCGCATCGAGGCGTTCTGCCGCGAGCACGAGGTCATCACCCTGCCCGAGGAGCCCCTCACCGTCACCTGGACGCCGCGCTTCCTGCGCGCCCACGCGAGGGCCTTTCTGGACAGCCCGGGGCCGCTGGACCGCGGCCAGAAGTCACACTTCTGGATCACGCCACCCGACGGATCGCAGGGCCCCCAGGCAGTGGAGTCATACCTGCGTGAAGAGAACGACCGCATGCTGCGCGATCTCAGCCTCCACGAGGCCATCCCGGGCCACTACCTGCAGCTGGCCGCCTCCAACCGTTGTCCCTCGCTCGCCCGCACCGTCTTCACCAACGGCTTGTTCGCCGAGGGCTGGGCCGTGTACGTGACGCAGGTGATGGTGGACCTGGGCTATGGCGCGGATGATCCCGGCTTCGCCCTGACGCACTGGAAGCTGTACCTGCGGGCCATCGTCAACGCCATCCTCGACGTGGAGACGCACGCCGGCACGATGACCGAGAAGGAGGCCCTGGAGCTGATGGTGCAGGGCGCCTGGCAGGAGCCGGACGAGGCTCGTGGCAAGTGGTTGCGCGCCCGCATCAGCTCGACGCAGCTGTCGACGTACTACGTCGGATCGCTGGAGATGTGGGAGCTTGAGGAAGAGGTGCGCCGCCGGGCCGCCCTGGCGGCCGGCGCGAGCGCTGACGCTGCGCCCGCGCAGCGTATCGCCGGCGGGCTGGGCGACAGTCCCGGCTTCGACCGGCGCGCCCACCTCGAGGCCGTCATCAGCCATGGCACGCCGCCCATCAAGTGGTGCCGGCGCATCCTGCTGGGCGAGGTCGCTTGAGCGAGCTCCGACCCGCCTCGCCGCTGCAGCGGCCGGAGACGGCGCGGCCGCGCGAGGGGGCCATCCCTGAGATCGAGCCTCCGACCGCCGCTGAACTGGCGGCCATCCAGCGGCACCTGGTGGCCCTGCCCGAGTGGGAAGGCGGGACGGTCACCGAGGATGCCGCGCTGGGCGTGACCCTGGTGCGCGGGCCAGGGAACGGACCCGACGTCAGCTACGCGGCGATGCCGCGCTGGCGCGCTGACGAGTGGCCGCAACGGCTGCTCGCGGTACGAGAGCGGATGCGGGCCGATGGCGCCTGGCCTTCCCTGCTCTGGTGCGATCGCCTGGACCGACCAGTGGGGCTCGACCGCGAGCTGCAGCGCCAGGGTTGGGTCAAGGCGATCGCGGAGACCGTCCTGTGGGTCGGCCATGCTTCGGTCGTCCCGCACCTCGACCCGCTGCTGCGCATCGAGGCGGTACGACCCCGCTCGCTGCTGACGCACGGGGCCATCGAGCGCCGCATCTTCGGCATCGGCGTGCCCGAGGCCGAGGCCGCGCGCCGCTGCGCGGGCATGACAGCGGCCCTGGAGACCGGCCGCCTGCGTGCCTGGATCGTCTGGCTCTACGACAAGCCGGTCGCCGTCGCCCGTCTCTCTCAGGGTGACGGGGTCGCCGCCCTGCAGGGCATCGGGGTCGTGGAGGGTCGCCGCCGCCAGGGACTCGGCACGCTCGTCACCACCATCGCCACGCGTGCCGGCATGGCCGTCGGCAACCGCATCGTGTGGCTCTCGGTGCGCGAAGACAACGCCGCCGCAGTCAGCGTCTACGAGCGTCTCGGGTTCAGGCGCGCCTTCTCATGGGCGCGCTGGCTGGTCACCGAGGACCCGCGTTCGCGCTGATCGCCTGGCGGGGCCGCTCTTTCGCGCCGTGGGCGCAGCAGCCGCAGCCACTGCTGCTGCCGGCAGGTACATCTGCTCCACGTACTCGACGAGCATCCGCGAGGTCGAGAACTGCCACACCGAGCTGGCCATGGCGTGCCGCATGCGGTCCAGCCAGCCGAGCGGCAGACCATGCTCGTCGCGGCTCGTACCACAGCGGCACGATCTCCTCTTCCAGGAGCCGATAGAGGTCCTGGGCGTCTGCCCAGTCCTGGGCACCCTCATCGGGGTCGCGGTCGCGACTG
The DNA here is from genome assembly GCA_963697275.1 of uncultured Chloroflexia bacterium. Lineage (GTDB taxonomy): Bacteria > Chloroflexota > Limnocylindria > Limnocylindrales > CSP1-4 > JAFMJV01. The sequence continues at coordinate 410,033 of CAVONF010000005.1, forward strand.
CCGATGGCCCAGCCGTTGTCGCCCTCGTAGCCCTCATCCCACCAGCCGTCCAGGATGGAGACATTGACCACGCCGTTCATGGCCGCCTTCATGCCGCTGGTCCCGGACGCTTCGAGGGGGCGGCGCGGGTTGTTCAGCCAGACATCGGCGCCCTGGACGAGGTAGCGGCCCACGCGCATGTCGTAGTCCTCGAGGATGAAGACGCGCCCGCGGAAGGCTTCGGAGCGGCTGCGCTCGAAGATGGTCTGGATGACGCCCTGTCCGGGCCGGTCGGCCGGATGGGCCTTGCCGGCGAAGACGACCTGAACCGGTCGTTCCGGGTCACTCAGCAGGCGCGTCAGCCGATCCATGTCGCTGAACAGCAGCGCGGCCCGTTTGTAGGTGGCCATGCGGCGGGCGAAACCGATGGTCAGGACGCCGGGATCGAGGATGTCTCCCAGCTCCGAGAGCACTCCCGGAGCCTCACCGTGGCGTGCAAGTTGGCGCCGCAGCCGCAGCCGCGCGAACTCCTGGAGACGCTGCTTCTGCTCGAGGTGCGCCTCCCAGAGGCGCTTGTCCGGGATCGTATCGAGGCGCTCCCAGAAGCGGTCCGTCTCGTGCTCGTCCTCGAGGTGATCGAGGTCACCGCCGATCTCGCGGTAGACCTGGCGTATGGCATCCCCGATCCATGTCGGCGGGTGGATGCCGTTGGTGATGCCCAGGATGGGTCGCTCGACGACGGCCGACCAGGTCTCGTTGGCGGTCCGGGCATGGAGCTGGCTCACGCCGTTGGCATTGCAGGTGTTGCGCAGCGAGAACGCGGTCATGTCGAACTGGCTGGCGTCGCCCTCGACGGTGCGGCCCATCTCCAGGACACCCTCCACGTCCATGCCACTCCGCGCCAGCGCCGGGGCCGCCAGCCGGCGGACCAAGTCAGCCGAGAAGCGCTCATTGCCCGCTGAGACCGGCGTGTGGATGGTGAAGACGGCCGAGCAGCGCACCCTACCGAAGGCCTCGGCCTGGCTGGCGCCGGTGTCCATGAGCTCGCGTGCCTGCTCCACGAGCATGAACGCCGAGTGACCCTCGTTGAGGTGCCAGGCGGAGGGCCTGATTCCCAGCGCCCGCAGGGCGCGCACACCGCCGATGCCCAGGATGAGTTCCTGGTGCAGCCGCATCTCGCGCCCGCGGACGTAGAGGATGTGCGTGATAGGGCGGTCCGCGGCGTCGTTCTCCGACACGTCGGTGTCCAGCAGCAGCAGCGGCACGCGGCCCACCTGCGCGAGCCACACGGCTGCGTGGACGGTGCGACCCGGCAGCTCTACCGAGACCAGCAGCGGTTCGCCGAGACGGTCCACGACACGCAGGATGGGCAGTCGCTCGGGGTCCAGCTGGATGTAGTCATGCTCCTGGTGGCCGTCGGCATCGATGGACTGGCGGAAGTAGCCGCGGCGGTAGAAAAGGCCGACGCCCACCAGGGGCAGGGCCATGTCTGACGCCGCGCTGAGGTGGTCGCCGGCCAGGACCCCCAGGCCGCCCGAGTAGATGGGCAGCGACTCATGGAGCCCGTACTCGGCGCAGAAGTAGGCCATCGGGCCGGCCAGGTCGGTGCCGTGATGGCGCGCGTACCAGTGCTCGTGCCCGTTGGCCATGTAGGTGTCGAACTGGTCCAGGATGGTCGCATAGCGGGCCATGAACGCCGGGTCGTCGAGCAGCGACGACCAGTCGCGGGAAGACTGCAGCACACCGACCGTGCTGCGATAGCCGACCCAGTGCTGCCTGTCGATGCGCGCGAACAGGGCGCGTACCTCAGGGTGCCAGGTCCAGTAGAGGTTGTAGGCGAGTCGTTCCAGGCCCTCGAGCCGAGGCGGCAGGCGGTGGCCCGGATAGGGAAGCGTGGGGATGGACAGATGAGACGACATGACCCGTGAATGCTACACACCATCGACACCAGCCGCGGTCCGCCTGCACAGCCGGGCCTTCGACAAGCCCTCGACGACGTACCATCGGAACCACCATGAAGATCGCGATGGTGGCGTCCGAATGTGAGCCTTGGGCCAAGACCGGCGGGCTGGCTGACGTGGTGGATGCGCTGTCACGGGCCCTCGGTTCGCCTGGTCCGGCCGGGCTCGATCACCAGGTCGATGTCTATCTGCCCTGGTACCGGGGCCTGACCCCGCCATCGGGCCTGACGCCCCTGGAGTTGCGGGTGCCGGCCGGCAGCCCGCAGGGCGATGGGCCGCGCTACGAGACGGTGACCCTGTGGACGGCTGACGCTGACGGCTACCGGCTGCGGCTGGTGCAACACGCGGCCTCCTTCGACCGGGCCAGCTACTACATGGACGGAGCCGGTGACTTCAGCGACAACGCCGCCCGCTTCACGCTGCTGGGTCGTGCCGCGCTGGAGGCCATCCGCGCCGAGGCGCGGCCGGTGGACATCATCCACGGCCATGACTGGCAGGCCGGTCCGGCGCTGCTCTCGCTGCGCCATCGCTACGCTGGCGACCCGCTGCTGGCCGGTACCGCCACCATGCTGACCTGCCACAACCTTGCCTACCACGGCTGGACAGCACGCGACCAGGCCTGGCAGCTGGACCTGCCCGACGCCGTCGGCGCGCCCGACGGCGTGGATCTGCTGCGCGAGGCCATCGGCGCGGCTGCCATGGTCAACACGGTCAGCCCCAACTACGCCCGCGAATCACTGACGCCCGAGTTCGGCGGCGGTCTTCACGATGCGCTGCGCGCGCGGGGAGATCGCTACGTCGGCATCATCAACGGCATCGACACGCAGCTGTGGGATCCGGCCGCCGACCCCACGCTCGTCGCTCCCTACGATGCGACCGAGCTCTCGCCCAAGGCCCTGACCCGCTCCGACCTCATGGCCCGCCACGGCCTCGATGCCGCCGGACCGCTGCTCGGGGTCATCGGCAGGCTCGACCCTCAGAAGGGCTTCGACCTCGTGACGGCGGCCGCACCGGCGCTCATCGAGACGGGCGCACGTCTCGTCGTCCTCGGCACGGGCAACGAGCAACTCATCGCCGGTCTCGTCCGGCTCGCCCGCCGGCACCCTGACCGCATCGCCGTGCTGGACCGCTTCGACCGGGATGAGGCGCGGCGTATCTATGCCGGCGCCGACCTCTTCCTGATGCCCTCACGCTTCGAGCCCTGCGGCCAGGGCCAGCTCATCGCCATGCGCTACGGGACCCCGCCCGTGGTGCGCCGCAGCGGTGGCCTGGCCGACACGGTCGTCGATGCCGACGCCGATCCGGCTGCTGGCACCGGCTTCGTCTTCGGGCCTGCAGAGCCGGCCGCGCTCGTCGAGGCCGTCAGTCGCGCCCTCGATGCGCTCGCCGACGAGCCGCGCTTCCGACGCATCCAGGTTCGGGGCATGACCCGTGACCACTCCTGGTCGGTGCCGGCGCGCCAGTACGAACTGGCCTACCAGCGCGCTCGCGGCGGCTGATCCAGCGCGCCGTGCGCGGCGCGGATCGGCACTCGTGTCAGCGCGTGATGAGGATGGCGTCGATGGCCGACTGGCGCGTCAGCCCCTGGATCTGGAGGGTGTGCGCCCCGGCACCGAGGCGGCGGCTGAAGACGATGCGTCGCTGCAGGCCCTTGGGGTGCTCCAGGCTGACGTCACGCCAGGGGCCGCCGTCGAGGCGCACGCGCAGCGCACCCCGCCCGGGGCCGATGGGCGCCACCACGGCGACCGAGTCGCCCCGGAACCTGGTCGCGATGCTCTTCGTGGCCGCCGCGGCCTGCAGCAGCGAGCCGCCGAAGGCCGACTTGGCTGACTTGGTCTTCCAGCCGCTGGCGGGCCGCTGCCAGTCCTGGGAAGCGGAGTCGCGGACGATCAGCCCCAGCGCCAGCGTGGGGCTGACGGAGCTGTTGCCCAGGCTGTCCGTGGAACGGACTCGGAAGCGCTCGCTGCGGCCCGGCTTCAGGGTGACCTTGGCTCCGCTGCTCCCGCCACGGACCGTGCGCCAGGGGCTACGCCCGATCTTGCGCTGCAGCACGGATGTCTTGACGGTGCTCAAGCGGTCGGTGACGCTCCACTTCAGGATGGTCATGGCGGCGCCGTTGGCAGCCATGGCCACGTTGCTGTCGCGGATGCGTGACGACAGGTCCCGGACCTTGGGTCCGGTGCGATCCAACACGAGCTCCAGCACGCGACTGGCAGCAGGGCCGCCCGGAGATCGGGCCACTACGCTGAGCTGCCGCCGGCCGTCACGCCCGCCTCGTTCGAGCCGGAGGTTGACGCGTGCGTCCAGCCCGGCGAGTCCGGCAAGGCTGGCGCCAGGCCGATCGAAGGTGGCCTTGCCGACCTTGGGACGCAGTCCGGCCACGCTGAGCTGGACGTCGCCGCCAAAGCCGCCACCGCGCTGCACGTCCACGCGCGCCTGGCGCCTGGTGCTTGTGCCGGAAACCTTGAAGGACTTGGCCGAGAGCCACACTCGCAGGTCCGGCGGTCCGGTCAGGAAGGACACATCGAGCAGGCGCTTGGGATCATCGCCGTCGGCGACACCCGACCAGGTCGGGTCCGTCCTGATCTCCCAGTCCATCCGCCCGGCGGCCTGGATCAGGTCTCGCATCTGGTTCGGCGGGGTGCCCGGATGGGCCGCCAGGTAGCGTGCGGCTGCGCCCGCGACATGGGGAGCGGCCATCGAGGTCCCCGTCATCGTCCTGGTGACGTCCCCGCTGTCCGAGGGTCGCAGCGATTCCACGCAGGTGCCCGGCGCCACGATGTCGACGTCGGGCCCGTAGTTGCTGTACGACGCCCAGGTGTCGTCGCGTTCACCCGAGCAATCGTCGGAGGCGTCGCCCCAGCCCCCGCCGTCGAGGTCCGTGATGGCACCGACCGTGATGACCTGGTCATAGCCGGCTGGCACGACCGAGTTGGCGTCCGTGGCGCCGTTGCCGGCCGCGGCCACGATGGTGATGCCTGCCGCGTGTGCCGCACAGACGGCCGCGTGGATGGGATCGGGGTCGCCCGGGAGGCACTCTTCGAGATACGAGGTGCGAGACCCCTCGATGCTCATGTTGATGACCTCGATGGGCTGCGTCCCGGGTGGGGCCAGGCCTGGCAGGTGGGTGGATGTCACCCAGTCCAGGCCGCACAGCACGGTGGCTTCGTCGCCCCAGCCACCCTCATCGAAGACGCGCACCGCCCAGAGGCGGGCGCCCGGTGCCACGCCGACCACGCCGACGCCATTGCCGTCCCGCGCACCGATGGTGCCGGCCACGTGCGTGCCATGCCAGACGGAGTAGAGGTCCTGCCACTGGTCGAGCGGCCGGCCGTCGGCGGCGCAGTTGATGCCTCCGGCGATGTTCAGCTCGTTGCCGCCGACCGGCCCGATGCCGGTGTCGATGATGGCGACGTCCACGTCGACGTCTGGCGTGGGGCTGCTGATGGGGGCCGCCTTGACGCGCCTGACACCGGCCGGCACGATCTCCCCGGCGATGCGGAAGCGGCGCGCCGGTCGCACCTCGGCGACCTCGAAGTCGCGCCTGAGCTTCGCCGCCTGTGCCGGAGTGAGCCGCGCCGAGAACCCCGAGATGGCGGTCGTGTAGCGGTGGCGTGCCTTGACGTCGTACTCGCGGACGATGCGCCTGGTGACCGCCTTGGTGACGGCGACGCGCTGGCGCATGCGCTGACGACCGGCGCGGTTGCTCAGCCGGATGGTCTCGCCGCTATCGCCCGCCGCGAGGGTGACGATGTAGTTGCGCGCCTTGCGCTCCGGTGCCGCCAGCAGGGCACCGGGCAGCAGCACGCCGAGCATGGCGACACCGAGGAACACACCGAGGGACGTTCGCGTCACCTGCCCGAGGGTCACGATCACTCCGACTACGCACTGGACACCGATAGGGTAGCCCACCGGTGTAGATGGCCCCGGAAGCCGCGGTGAAGCCGCGGTGAAGATGCGGTAACGCCGGAGAAGCGATCGAGGGGCCTCATCGCGGCTTCCGAGCATCGCCGCTCCGAATGACCCCTCGAACGTGAGCGCATGCTGCAGAGTGCGGCTCCACGCCTGTACCACCCGTTGGTCACGGGATGGTGGCTCTGACGGTGGCTCTGACGGTGGGTGCCACCCTGCCCGGTGCCTCACCACCCACCCGCGGCTCGTCCGGACGGTGCATCCTTAGGCGGCCAGGGGGCAGTTCGTCCGGGGCCGTGGCAAGGTCGGTCACAGGGAGGTATACACGCACATGGGTCTGCTCGAGGGCAAGCGCGCCCTGATCTTCGGCCTGGCCAACGACCACTCCATCGCCTGGGGCATCGCCCAGGGGTTCCACCGGGAGGGCGCCGAGGTCGGCTTCTCGTCGGTCGACATGCTCATCGACAAGCGCGTCCGCCCGCTCGCCGAGCAGCTGGGTGCCACCTTCGTGGAGCCCTGTGACGTCCAGAAGGACGAGGACATCGAGCGAGTCTTCGCGCGCTGGAAAGAGACCTACGGTTCGCTGGACATCCTCGTCCACGCCGTCGCCTTCGCCAACAAGGACGAGCTTGGTGGCGAGTTCATCCGCACCTCCCGCGAGGGCTTCCGCCTTGCCCACGACGTCTCGGCCTACTCACTGGTCGCACTCGCGCGCGAGGCCCGGCCGCTGATGACCGACGGCGGCGCCATCCTGACCCTGACCTATTACGGTGCCGAGAAGGCCGTCGTCAACTACAACGTCATGGGTGTCGCCAAGGCTTCGCTGGAGGCCTGCGTGCGCTACCTCGCTGTCGACCTCGGCAAGGAGGGCATCCGCGTCAACGCCATCAGCGCGGGACCGGTGCGCACGCTGGCGGCTGCGGGTGTCACCGGCTTCAAGAAGATGCATCGCCTGTTCAACGACATCGCTCCGTTGCGGCGGCCGCTCTCCATCGATGACCTCGGCAATGCCGCCGTGTACCTGTGCAGCGAGATGAGCCGCGGCACCACCGGCGAGATCCACTACGTCGATGGCGGCTACAACATCATCGGCGTGCCGGAGGTCCTGGACTGAGCGACCGCTCGAGCGGATCGTGAGCGGTCTGCCGTCGCTCGGCCCTCGTGGCGAGGGCTGGGTCGCGCTGCAGTTCGTCATGCTGGTCCTGCTGACCGTGGCAGGACTCTTCAGCAGAGGCACCTGGGAGGGACCTCTCGCCGGTGTCATCTCCCTGCTCGGCCTGGCCCTGCTGCTGGGTGGCGCGCTCCTCGCTGGCCGGGGCCTGCTCGACCTGGGTCGCAACCTGACCCCGGTGCCACATCCTCGCGATGATGCCCAGCTCGTGGAGACGGGCGTCTATGCCCTCGTGCGCCACCCCATCTACGGTGGCTTGATCAGCGGCGCGGTGGGGTGGGGGCTGCTGGCCGCCAGCCCACCGACAGTGGCGCTGGCGATCGGCCTGGGCGTGTTCTTCGACCTCAAGTCCCGTCGCGAGGAGGCCTGGCTCCGGGAACGCTACGTCGGCTACGCCACGTACATGGCACGGACCCGGCGCTTCCTCCCGTGGCTGTACTGAGAAGAACCCGGTGGCAAGGTCGGGAGGAGGGGGCCGACCTTGCCACCGGGCAACGAAGCCGCGTCACCGATCCACCCCCGTTCGTGAGGGAGAGGGGTCCTCACGAGCGGGGCCGTGCAGTAGAACGGTGTCGCTATGTGTAGTTCTGGGCCGAATCTGTCCTTCGCGACGGGGGCCGCACATCACTCCTTGGTACGGGCGCCCCACGTACGCGCTTCCCAGTCCAGGTCTGGAGCGGTGCGGTCCGCTGCGGTCGCACTGACGGCTACCAGCCGACGGCTACCAGCCGCGCGTACCGGGACCACCCTTGAAAGGTCCGCTCACGTCGGAGGTGATCCAGCCGCCGTAGAAGTCCCCAGCCTGGGGCGTCACGCGCTCATCGTCCACCCAGGCCTCATCGACACGGCCGGGGTAGAAGGCCAGGTAGCCCCTGATCGTGGCGTAGCCCGGTCGTGGCTCGAGGTAGGTCCAGGCGATCTCGGCGCGATCGGCACGATCATCGACCAGGCGGTAGTAGCTGGCCTGGCCCTTGTACTCACAGACCGTGTGCCTGGTCGTCTGCTCCAGCAGGTCCATGCGCACATGCTCGGGCGGGACGTACCAGCCGGGTGGGTGGCTGGTCTCCAGGACCCGCACGGCACGCCGGCTGTCGGCGATGGTGACGCCGTCCACGACCACGCGGATGCGGCGGTCGGAGGGCTCCACGCGCGGAGGGCGGGGGTAGTCCCAGACCGACTCGGGCCGGATGGTGCGTCGGGACTCTGTCAAGCGGTGCGCCTCCTGTGCCGGCTCCGTGCCACCCGGCACGGTAGACCGCGATCGGATACGGGAAGATGACGATGGCTTCGCAGGGATGCGACGAGGGCGTCGAGGAGGAGGGCAGATGGCCAGACCGCTGAAGGTGGGCGTGCAGCTGCCGGAGGTCGAGTACGAGGCGCGCTGGCCAGAGCTGGCCGGGATGGCGGGGCTGGCCGAGGACATCGGTCTCGACTCGATCTGGGTCGGGGACCACTACCTGTACCGCGATGACGGGCACGCACGGGGCCCCTGGGAGGCCTGGACACAGCTGGCCGCGCTGGCGGCGGTGACATCACGGGTGGAGCTTGGCCCGCTGGTGGCCGCCACGGCCTTCCACCAGCCGGCCGTGCTGGCCAAGTTCGCTGCCACCGTGGACGAGATCAGCGGCGGCCGTCTCATCCTGGGTCTCGGTGCCGGCTGGAACGCCACCGAGTTCGCCGCCTTCGGCTTCCCCTACGACCAGCGCGTGGCACGTTTCGAGGAGGCCTTCACCATCATCCGGACGCTGCTGTCCGAGGGCGCCATCGATCACGCGGGCCGCTTCTATCAGCTGCGCGACTGCGAGCTGCTGCCGCGTGGACCGCGTCCGGGAGGGCTGCCCATCCTCATCGGGTCGAGCGGCCCGCGCATGCTGCGCATCACCATGCCCTGGGTGCACGCCTGGAACGCCTGGTACACCACCTACGGCAACGCCCCGGCCGGGATCGCCGCCCAGCGGGAGCTGGTGGACGCGGCCTGCCGGGAGGTCGGTCGTGATCCGGGCGAGGTGGAGCGCACGGTGGCCGTCTTCGTGCGCCTGCCCGGCGCCACCGGTCAGCGCGACTTCGATAGCGGGCGCGCGCCGGCCGTGGACGGTCCGCCGGAGCAGGTGGCCCAGGTGCTGCGCGATCTCGCCGCCGAGGGCATCGGTCACGTGCAGCTCGTCATCGATCCCGTGACGTCGGCCGGCGTGGCTTCGCTGGCGCCGATCCTGGAAGCACTGGACGCCGGCTGAGCGGGGCTCCCCGCCGGCAACCGCGCCCGGCCGGCGGCCACGCCCGGCTCAGCCGAAGCGCTCGCGCAGGCGCGGCAGGATGTGCTCGGCATAGAGCGCCATGGATCGCTCCTGGTCGTCGCCGGGGAAGTGGAAGACGAGGTGGTCGAAGCCCCACTCGATGTAGGGGCGGATCTGCTCCACATGCTCGTCGGGGTCGTCCGAGACGAGCCAGCGCCGGTGCGCCACGTTCTCGACGCCCTTGGCGAGGCGCTCCATCTCGCGGGGGTCCTCGACCCCCACCTTCTGCTCGCCGGGCAGGGCCAGGGCGGCCCAGATCCTGGTGTCCGCCATGGCGCGCTCCTGGTCGGTGTCGAAGCTGACCTTCATCTCGATCATGCGCTCGATGGCGTCATCACTGCGGCCGGCCTTCTCGAGACCCTCGGCCACGGCCGGCAGGAGCTGCTCGGTGTAGAGCTCGGGGGCCTTGCCGGAGGTGGCGATGAAGCCGTCACCGATGCGACCGGCGAGGCGCGCCGCGGCCGGTCCTGAGCCGGCGATCCAGACGGGCACCGGCTCCGCCGGTCGGTCATACAGGGTCGCGTTGTGGGTGCGGTAGAACTCGCCCTCGAAGCTGACGAACTCCTCGCGGAAGAGCTCGCTGCATGAGCAGCACCGATTCCTTGAGCCGGTGGAAGCGCTCCTTCTGCTCCGGCCACTCCACGCCGACGACGACCTCGTTGAGTGACTCTCCGGTACCCACGCCGAGCACGATGCGGCCGGGGGCCAGGCAGCCCAGCGTGGCGAAGGCCTGGGCCACCACGGCGGGGTTGTAGCGGAGCGTCGGCGTCAGGACGCTGGTGCCCAGGACGATGCGCTGCGTGGCGACGGCCGCCGCGCCCAGCCACGCCAGCGCGTTGGGGGCGTGACCGTCGGTGTGGCGCCAGGGCTGGAAGTGGTCGCTGGTCCAGGCGGATTCGAAGCCGTGGCGTTCGGCTGCGAGGGTGAAGTCGAGGAGCTGGCGCGGTCCGAACTGTTCCGCGGAGGCCTTGTATCCGAGTCGAAGCATGCTGTCCTTTCCGGCGCCGGGGGATCGCCGTGACCACGATGAGGGTCGAATCATCCCGCCACGACCGGAATCCCGCTACGCACCCGGGCTGGGGGTCTCGGCGATCTCGTGGTAGGGGTCGTGCAGCTGGAGCGGCTGGCTGTTCCTGGAGGAGTGGCGGATGTTGAGCGCCTCGACCAGGACCGCGAAGCCCATCGCGAAGTAGATGTAGCCCTTGTCGATGTGCTGGCCCAGGCCATCGGCGACCAGGGTGAAGCCGATGAGCAGCAGGAACGCCAGGGCCAGCATCTTGAGGGTCGGGTGGCGGTCGATGACGCGCGTCACGTAGCCGGAGGCCAGCAGCATGACCACGACGGCGATGACGACCGCGGCGATCATGACCGCCAGCTCGTTGGCCATGCCCACGGCGGTGATGACCGAGTCCAGGCTGAAGATGATGTCCAGCAGCATGATCTGGACGATGACGCCCCAGAAGGAGTTGGCTCGTCCGGTGTCGCGGACGTGGTCATCGCCCTCCATCCGGCCGTGGATCTCCCAGGTCGCCTTGGCCAGCAGGAAGAGGCCGCCGGCGATGAGGATGATGTCGCGGCCGGAGAACTCCTGGCCGAGGAGCTCGAACAGCGGCTGCGTCAGGCTGACCACCCAGTTGATGCCCAGCAGCAGCAGGATGCGCATGCCCATGGCCGCCAGGATCCCGACGCGCCGCGCGTTGTCGCGCTGGTCCGGGGGCAGCTTGTTGGCGAGGATGGAGATGAAGATGATGTTGTCGATGCCGAGGACGATCTCCAGCGCCGTCAGCGTCAGCAGCGCGACCCAGACCTCGGGGTTGGTGAGCAGATCCACGGGGCGACCCTATCCTTTGCGGGCGGTGACGTTGAGGCGAACATAGTCGATGGCGAGGACGCCGATGCGGTCGACCATGGCATCCGCCAGGCGGTGCAGCTCGTCGTCGGGCAGGCCGGTGGCCGGGCGAAGGTAGGGCGTCACGATGTAGTCGATCATGTCCTCGCGCGTCTCGAAGGTGATGGTCCGCGGCTCAAGCCAGGCCGCGGCGTCGACGAACCCGGTGGCCTCCAGGCGAGCCAGGGTCTCCGTTCGGGCCGGCCATGTGGAAGTGCTGAGCGGTCTCCACGCCCTGGTCGCGCGCGGCGCTGATGATGTCCGCCGCGTTGCCCTCGCCACCGCACTGGAACGAGAGCTGCCCGCCTGGCCGCAGGGCACCCGCGAGGCCCGCGAAGAGGGCATCGTGATCGAGGATCCAGTGGAAGGTGGCCGTGGACATGATGGCATCGACGGGTCCATCGATGGGCCATGGGGGCCTGCCCAGGTCGGCCTGGAGACAGGTCACGCGGTCCGCGAACCGCTCGAGGCGACGAGCGGCTTCGGCGAGCATGGAGGCCGAGCCGTCGAGGGCGATGACTCGACCACGCGGCAGGCGCTCGAGCAGCTGCTCGGTGAGGCGTCCTGAGCCGCAGCCTGCGTCGAGGACGCGCTCGTCCCCGGTCAGGACGAGGCGATCAAGGGCCGCTGCGCCCATGGCCGCGTGGGGGGCCGAGATGCGGTCATAGGCATCGCCGCGCCAGTCGCCCATGGCCGCAAGCGTAGCGGTCCCACGCAGGCGCTCGCCCGACCGCATTGCCAGGCAGCACCGCGTCATCGAGCGCGACACGGGCCCTGCCCGTCCACCGCTACGATGTCTCGGCCATGCCCGACCCCGAGCAGCTCATCGAGACTCATCCGCGCCAGTGTCATCGGCGACGACGAAGCCTTCGCCGGCCCCTTCGGCATCCGTCGCGTCACCTATGCCGACTACACCGCCTCCGGGCGCAACCTGACCTTCATCGAGGACTACATCCGCGAGCAGGTCATGCCGCTCTACGCCAACACGCATACCGAATCGTCGGGCACCGGCCTGCAGACGACCGCGCTTCCGTGAAGATGCCCGGGACATCATCCGCGCCGCCCTCAACGCACCCCGCGAGGACTACGCGGTCATCTTCTGCGGGTCGGGCTCCACGGCCGCCGTGGACAAGCTCGTCGGCATCCTCAACCTGCGCATCCCGGCCGACCTGGACCGTCGCTACGGCCTCAGCCGCCACATCCCGGCCCGGGACCGCCCCGTCGTCTTCATCGGCCCCTACGAGCACCATTCGAACGAACTGCCGTGGCGTGAGTCGATCGCCGAGGTCATCACCATCCGCGAAGACCGCGACGGGCACATCGACCTGGCGCACCTGGCCGAGGAGCTCGACCGCCATGCCGACCGCCCCCTCCGGATCGGCTCCTTCTCGGCGGCCTCCAACGTGACCGGTATCCATTCGGACACGCGCGCCATCTCCGTGCTGCTCCATCGGCACGGTGCGCTGGCGTTCTGGGACTACGGCGCCGCGGCCCCGTACCTGCAGATGAACATGCGGCCGCACCGTCCCGCCCCCGACGACGACGAGCGCGACCAGGACGGCGACGCCGAGCTGGACACCAAGGACGCCGTCTTCATCTCGCCCCACAAGTTCATCGGTGGCCCCGGCACGCCCGGGCTGCTCGTGGTCCGGCGCGGACTGCTGACCAACTCCGTGCCGGCCGTGCCCGGCGGGGGCACCGTCGCCTACGTCAACGCCCTCGAGCACGTCTACCTGGACGACCCCGAGCATCGCGAGGAAGGCGGCACCCCGGCCATCATCGAATCGATCCGGGCCGGGCTCGTCTTCCAGCTCAAGGAGCAGGTCGGAGCGGAGGCCATCCGAGAGAACGAGGAGTCCTTCATCGAGCGTGCGCTCGATCGCTGGTCAGCGGTCCCCGGCCTCGAGATCCTCGGCGACCTGGGCGCGCGCCGGCTCTCCATCGTCAGCTTCGTCATCCGCCACGGCGACCGCTACCTGCACCACAACTACGTGGTGGCGCTGCTCAACGACCTCTTCGGCATCCAGTCGCGCGGCGGCTGCTCCTGCGCCGGTCCCTACGGCCACCGCCTGCTGGGCATCGACATCGAGACCTCCCACGAGTTCGAGCGCGAGATCACCCGCGGCTGCGAGGGCATCAAGCCCGGCTGGGTCCGCGTCAACTTCAACTACTTCATCAGCGAGACGGTCTTCCGCTTCATCCTCGACGCGGTCGAGCTGGTCGCCCGTGACGGCTGGCGCCTGCTGCCGCAGTACCGCTTCGAGCCTGCCAGCGGCCTGTGGCGCCACGTCGGCGGCCAGGTGGAGGCGCCGCTCTCGCTGCACGACATCCGCTACACGGCGAGCGGCATGGAGTTCGCGACCCACCACCACCATGAGCCCGAATCACGGCTGGCCGACTACCTGGCCGAGGCGCGGGCACTGCTGGCCCACCCGCCCATCCCGACCGTCGCGCCGCAGCGGTCCGCCGACCTCGACGTGGGCGAGGATTTCGAGGGTCTGCGCTGGTTCCTCATGCCCGACGAGGCAGCCGCGGAGCTGGCCGCCGCGACACCGACGGTCCGGTCTTGAGCGTGGCGTGTCCGCCACCTCTCGACCGTCCGTTACCCAGCCCGGCTGCCGCTACTCGACCGGCCAGTAGACCTCCGTCTGCGTGCGTGCCGGATCGGGCTCCTGGTCGGGATCGGTAAGGTAGACCTCCCACATGACCGCCGCAGGCGTGCGGCCCTGGGCCTCGATCCAGGCCCGCAGGGCGTCATAGGTCTCGCCCAGCGAGTCATACGAGCCGATGTGCAGGGCCACGGCGGCGTCGCAGCCGCCCAGCTCGGAGGCCTTCACCTCGTCATCGCCGCTGAAGGGTGTCTCCACCGTGATGCCGCACTCGAAGTCGACCACGTCATCGTCGAAGCTGAAGTAGCGGGCGAAGACTGCTCCGGCGGGCACGCCCCCGGAGCGCGTCACTGCCTCGAAGACCCTGCCGAAGGCCTCGCCCATGACTCGTGCTGATCTCGTTGACGTCGCAGCGCAGGTGGATGACCGCCGTGTCCTGGCGGGGTACGAAGCGGATCTCGTAGCCGTTCATCGGGTCGATCCTCCGGATCTGTCTAGCCGACCGAGTCGGCGCTCACCTCGTGGACGGGCGCACCGGTCTGCTCGAAGGCGGTCAGGTTGGCCATGGTCGTCTCGGCGATGTTGGCCAGCGCCTCCTCGGTGAAGAAGCCCTGGTGTGCCGTGATGAGCACATTGGGGAAGGTCAACAGGCGGGCGAAGGTATCGTCGGAGATGATGTCCGCACTGCGATCCCGGAAGAAGCCGAGGGCGTCCTCCTCCTCGTAGACGTCCAGGCCCAGGTAGCCGATGCGACCGTCCTTGAGCGCCTCGATGGCTGCCTCGGTGTCGATGAGGCCGCCGCGGCTGGTGTTCACGATCATGACGCCGGGCTTGACCAGGGCCAGTGTCTCGCGGTTGACGAGGTGGTGGGTCGCGCTCGTCAATGGAGCATGGAGCGCGATGATGTCGGCCTCGGCGAACAGCTCCGGCAGTTCCGCATACCTGGCACCGAGGCTGCGCATCTCCTCGTTGGGATAGGGGTCGTAGGCCATGAGGCGGCAACCGAAGCCGCTCATGATGCGGGCGAAGACGGTTCCGATGCGGCCGCTGCCGACGATGCCCACGCAGCGACCGTGCAGGTCGAAGCCCAGCAGTCCCTCCAGCGCGAAGTTGCCGTCGCGGACGCGGTTGTAGGCGCGGTGGGTGCGTCGGTCGAGGGCCAGGATGAGTGCGGCGGCATGCTCAGCCACGGCGTGTGGCGAGTAGGCGGGGACCCGGCCGACCCGGATGCCGAGTTCGCGGGCCACCTCGAGGTCGACGTTGTTGAAGCCTGCCGCGCGCAGGGCCACGAAGCATGGTCCCATTTCGGGCCAGCTCGCGAAGCAGCTTCTCGTTCAGCTCATCGTGCACGAAGGCGCAGACGGCCGGGTAGCCGGCCGCCAGGGGTGCGTTCTCGCAGCAAAGCCTGGCCTCGAAGAAGTCGAGCTCGTGGCCGCTGTCCTCGGCGGCGCGGCTCAGGGATGTCTGGTCGTAGGGCTTGGTGCTGAAGACGGCGACGCGCATGTATGGAGGGTAGAGCAACGGGCCGGGAGCATCGCTCCCGGCCCGTGTCGATCGCCGTCTCGGCTGGCGTTGCCGCCGCGTGTCTGTGGGCTACTCGATCTCGAACTGGATGAAGACGTTGACGCTGAGCTCGACCTCGCCCGGCAGGACCGGGGTGGGGGCGGCGCTGGCGGCCATGTCGAAGGCCATCTCGGCGCGGTCCATGTAGATGGGCTGCGGCTGCGCCCCGCCCGACTCGCTGATGCTGATGATGCCGATGATGGTGACACCGGCCTCGGCGGCGAGCTGGTCGGCCTTGGCGCGAGCATCGGCGACGGCCGCGCTGCGAGCTTCGGTCTCGGCAGCCGTGGGATCCTCCACGCGGAAGCTGATGCCGTTGATGTTGGTGGCACCGGCGGCGGTGGCGGCATCCACGACGTCACCGACGGCCTCGATGTCACGGACCGTGACACGGACCTGGTTGCTGGCCTCCCAGCCTTCGATCTCGGGCGGGTTCT
Source organism: uncultured Chloroflexia bacterium (assembly GCA_963697275.1). Lineage (GTDB taxonomy): Bacteria > Chloroflexota > Limnocylindria > Limnocylindrales > CSP1-4 > JAFMJV01. Next base: position 425,847 of record CAVONF010000005.1, read on the forward strand.
CGTCCCAGTCGTAGAGCGGGTTGAGGCTAAGCGTGGTGGTCTGGATGTCGGCCTCGGCGACGCCGGCCTCCAGGAGCGCCTTGATGACGGCATCCATGGTGGTGGCGGCCTCGCCGGCCGCGGCCTTGGCGTCCTCACCCTGCTTGGTCACGCCGAGGTTGACATCGGCGACGTCCGGCTCGGCCTTGACGCGGCCGGTGCCGTTGACGCTGATGGAGCGGACAGTGTCGCCGTCGTCGGACTGGGCCTGGGCGGCGCCCACGGCCGGGCCTGCGAGTGCGGCGGCCAGGAGCCCGATGGCCAGCCCGCCGGCGAGCCAGCGGATCCCGGGACGGTTCGGGGATGAGGGTGGTGGTCACTGTGGTGGTTCCTCCGTGTGGTCGTTCGCGTGTGGTTCCTGCGCCAGCGCATGCCGGCACCGCACCCCGTATCGACGCCGCACGCCCGGGTGCGGTTCCCTGGGCGTCAGGGCCTCCGCAGCGGGTAGATGACCTCGGTGATCCAGCGGGAAGGATCGGGCTCCCGGGATGGGTCGGTCAGGTAGATCTCCCAGGGACCACCGCTGGCCACGTGGCTGGTACTCGCGATCCAGGCCTCGATGGCTGCGTAGGTCGCGGGCAAGCCTTCGTAGGGACCGACATGGACGGCGATGGCCGCCGGGCCGGCCGGCAGTTGGCCGGGCTTGACCTCGCCGTCGGGCTGGATCGGTGCCGCCACGGGCATGCCGGCCTCGACGTCCACCGTGGCACCGAAGCTGTGATATCGCGCGAATGGTGCGCCGGCCGCAGACACACCCTGCTTGCTGACGGCCTGGCTGACGGCCTGGAAGATGCGTCCGATGGTCACGGGGATGTCGTCCCTTCGGACGGTCTCGCGGACGGTCGCGGTGTTCTGCGCCCTGAGCACTCGGAGCTCGATCTTGGAGGAAGGGCCCCTCGGTTCTGCCATGCCGGGTACCTCGCTGGTGTGATGGTGCTTGGCGTGCTGGTGCTGGCGTGCTGGCTCGGCTCTGGCTGGATGCTAGCGCCTTGCGTCCGGCTTTGACAGGCCGGATCCCTGCGCTGCGGTGGACGGATGCGGCTCTTCTCGGCCATCGGCCGAGCCCTCACGCCCTCCGCGGTCAGCGCCGCCCGGGCCGGCCTTTCATCGTTGCCCGACGCCAGCTCGAGTCCGAGGATTCGACGCTCCCCGCCCGTCGCCCCCGGTGGCCACGAGGGCCGCCATGTGCACGACCCGGCCGCCATCACGGACGTTGACGTATGGGGCATCGAGCCAGAGGTACGGATAGGACGTAGGCCTCCTGGACCACCGCGATCAGGGCCCGCTCGGCCCGCCGGCGCGGCTCGAGCAGGCTGGGGAAGTAGCTGCCGCCATGGACACGGGGAATGGACAGCCCGATGGTGCCGACGCGGGTGTCCCAGCGGCGCTCGGTAGCCGTTGCGCTAGGTGCCGCGATGTTCGGGGTCGCGCACACCATGGAGCACGCCGGTGACCTAGGCCTCCATCACCGCCGCGGCGAGCAACTGCACGCCCCGGTGCAGGCCGTACCGCGGGGTAACCCCGGGAACACCTTCTGATGCGATGGACAAGGCGAGGCCCCCACCCCAGTCTCGTCGCCGCGAGGCGCGAGGGAACAGGAGTGGGGGCGAACTGTGTGGTTTGCGCTACTCGGCGAAGTCGCGCGACCAGAGGTTTTCGAGATCGGCGACGTTTTCCTGGGTCGCGACACGACCGGCGACCAGGCAGCCGTCTTCGCCACACCCGGGATCTTCACCGCTCATGATTGCGGTCAGGACGCGCACGGCCTCCTCTGCATGAGCGAAGGCGTCGTACGTGGTCGTGACGTCGACGTAGCCGCCTTCCATGGCTTCCAGCGCCTCGGGGAACAGGTCCTGCGTCGCCAGCCAGATGTGGTCAGGATCACCAGTCGGCGCCCACTTGTCGGCGCTCTCCAGGGCGCTCTCGATGCTGTTGATGGCGAAGTCGGACGCCGCGAAGATGCAGTTGGCGTCAGGGTTGGCCTGCAGCGCATTGGCCGTGCCCGACAGGAACAGGGTCGCATCCCACTCGGTGGGCACCTGGACGATGGTCTCGTAGGCGTCGGACTCGGCGTCGACTGCGTTCCAGGCCTCCGAGCGGTTGACCGCGTTCACGTCGGTCAGCGAGCCCTGCAGCTCGATGCACTTGCCGGCGACGCCTGCCTCGGTCAACATCTCGGCGAACGCCTCCGCCGTCGAGAGACCCTGGGCATAGCTGTCGCCGCCGACGTGCGCTGCCGCCGTCGCTGTCGTGGACGCGCGATCGAAGGTCACGAAGGGGATGCCAGCCTCCTCCGCCGCCCTGATCGAGGCGCCGATGGCCGCCGCGTCCTCAGCACGCGCGATGATGATGTCCACGCCCTGGTTGATGAGATCCTCGATGTTTGCTGCCTGCCGCGCGGGATCACGCCCGGCCGCATTGATCACCCATTCGAAATCAAGGCCCGCTTCGGCGCCCTGGATCTCCCCCTGGTCCTGCATGTACTTCTCCCAGGCGCTGACCAGAGACACGTCGTAGTCGTTCCAGGAGAGGCCGACCTTCACCGGCCGGGCATCGTCCTGCGCCATCGCCGCCGAGGCGAGGGTGAGGCTGAGCAGCGTGGTGAGGCCAAGAGCAACAGCTCGTTTCATGTCGAATCTCCACGGTATCTCGATTGGATGAGCGGATCGACAACGACTACTCGTCGTCGGGTGTACGTGGTGGTGGCCGGCTCGCCTCCTTTCTGGCTTGGGCACCCGCGTGCTCAGCTTCGGGGGATCCTTGGTCGGGCGATGTGTCCGATCCTTCGTCTTCTTCGTCGTCGTAGACTCGCACCCACGTCGGCAGCCGTGAGCGCAGCGAATCCGCGTACATCGCGATGAAGATGATCGCGCCGTTGACGAAGCGGTAGGCGTAGGGGTCGACCGCCAGCTGGTTCAGGCCGTTGCGGATGATCTCGAGGATGAGCACGCCTCGCAGGACACCAGGCAGGATGCTGCCCTCTCCACCGAAGAGGCTGATGCCGCCGATGATGACTACGGACATGGCCACGAACTCATAGCCGTTGCCGATACTCCTCGAGACCGCGCCGACCTGAAGCACGGTGAGGATGCCACCGATGGTCGCAAGGAACGCCGAGAGGACGAAGGCGAGGAACGTGACACGGTCGACGCGCACACCCAGCCGAGCCGCCGCATCGGAGTCATTGCCGATGGCCATGATCTGCCGCCCGAACTGCGCCCGCGTGATGAGCACGTGCACAAGCAGCATGATGCCCAGTGCGATCAGGATGTCGACGAAGACCGGCCCGATCTGCACGTTGCCCAGGCGGCGGAGCTCCACAGGCAGCGCGATGTTGGTGGACTGTGTCAGCTCCAGCGCTACGCCGCGCAGGGCGATCATCATGGCCAACGTCGTGATCAGCGGATTCACGCGCAGCACCGTGATGATGAAGCCGTTCAAGGCGCCAATCAGCGTGCCGACCAGGAGCATGATGGCCAGCGCCGCCACGGGGTGGAACCCTTCATCCACGATGAGCAGGGTGCCGATGGACGCGGTCAGGAATGCGACCGAGCCCACCGAGATGTCGAGCTTGCCGGTCATCACCACGACCGCCAAACCAGACGCGATGACCATCATCGGCGCGGCCGCGTGCAACAGGCTGATGAGGTTGGTCAGAGCCAGGAATCGCGGCGCGGTCAGCGCGAAGAACACGAATACCGCGACGAGGATGATGTTGAAGCCGTAGCGAAGCGTGAAGTCACGCACGGTCGCGGCCATGGAGGTCGAGGTGCTGGCGCGGCTCGTTGTCATCTCACTCGTCGGTCGCGCCCGCGCCACTTGCCGCCACCTCGACGCCGGCGGCCGCGGCCATCAGCTCTTCCTTGGTCGCGTCGCCGCCCATCTCCTTCACGACCCCGCCACGGTTCATGATCAGGTAGCGATGGCACACGGACATGATCTCCTCGATCTCGGAGAGAATGACCAGGATCCCGGCGCCAGACTCAGCGAGCTCCAGGATGATCTTGCGGATCTCCGCCTTGGCTCCCACGTCAAGGCCACGCGTCGGCTCGTCCATGATGAAGATGCGCGGACTCACCTCGAGCCAGCGCGCGACCACGACCTTCTGTTGATTGCCGCCGCTGAGTGTCTCCACTGGCTGACCGAGTCCGGAGATCTTGATGCGCAGCCGATCGACCAGCTGCGTAGCCTGACGGGTCTCTTCCGCCCCGTCGACGAAGCCGGTGCGTCCTCCGAGCGTCCGCAGATTGGCCAGCGACATGTTCTTGCTCACTGACAGCGGCAGAAGGAGGCCCTCTTTGCGCCGATCCTCGGTCAACATGCCGATCCAGCGCTGTGCCTCGAGGCCGTGCACCTCCCGCAGACCGTGCCCATCGTCGAGTTCGACGGTGCCCTCGTCACGAGGATCGAGTCCCACGATGGCACGAGCGACCTCGGTGCGTCCCGAGCCGAGCAGCCCCCAGAGGCCGAGGACCTCCCCTTGGTGCAGCGTGAGGTCGATGCCGTGGAGCACACCCGCTCGGCCCAGCTGCCGTACCCGCAGGAGCGGTTGGTCCGTGACGCTTTCGGGCTTCTGCTGCTCGTCGATGCGAACGTCACCGATCATCAGCCGCACGATCTCGTCCGTCGTCATCTCGCCCATGGGGCCGGAGCCCACGGTCTTGCCGCCGCGAAGCACGGTCGCCCGATCACAGATCTGGAAGACCTCGTCGAGGAAGTGCGTGATATAGATGATCGTCACGCCGTCCGCCTTGAGCCCATGGATGACGTCGAACAGCCGCGCCTTCTCCCTGCTGGTCAGGGACGACGTGGGCTCGTCGAAGATGATGATGCCCGGCTCGCTGAGCAGGGCACGCGCGATCTCGACCATCTGGCGATCGCCCGTGCTGAGGTACTGGGTGCGTACGTCCGGCGTGAACTTGCAGCCGAGCCGCCGCAGAGTCTTCTCGGTCCGATCGCGCATGACGCGGGCATCGATGAGTCCCAGACGGGTGGGGAATCCACTGATGTGCATGTTCTCGGCGACGGTCAGCGTCGGCAACATCGCCATCTCCTGATGGACGAATGCGATCCCATGCGCGGTGGCATCCAACGGTGATGGGATGCTCACCGCCTGACCGCCGACCTGGATCTCTCCAGAGTCGGGCCGGATGACGCCACCCAGCACGTTCATCAGCGTGGACTTGCCGGCGCCGTTGGCACCGATCAAGGCGTGGACCTCCCCTGCCCAAGCGTCGAAGGAGACGCCGTCAAGCGCGACCACACCCGGGAATGCTCTGGAGATGTCGATCATCTGCAGGTAGGGAGCCGTGCCGATCGCGTTCGCCATGACCCCTCCTACTTGCGCCTACGCAGGGAATCGATGGCCACGAAGGCCACGATGACGAAGCCCTTCACGATCAGGCTCGTGAAGTAGGACACCTGCATCAAGTTCATGCTGTTCGAGATGACCGTGATGAAGATGGCCCCGAACACCGCGCCGAGCGGACCGCCAACTCCGCCGTAGATGCTCACACCGCCCACCACCGCCGAAGCAACGACGTCGAGGACGATGGCGTCCGTGCCCATGTTCGCCGACGCCGATCCCAGGCGCGCCGAGAGCACGAGCCCCGTCAGCCCGGCGAGGAGGCCCGAGACGACGTATGCGCCGAAGATGACGCGCGACGTGGGGACACCGGATACCCGAGCCGTCTTGGCGTTGATGCCGACCGCGTAGACCCATCGCCCGTACATGTGCCGACGCATGAGGATCGTCGCGATCAGCGTGACGGCCCCGGCGATGATGACCGGGCGCTGGATACCGAAGCTGCGATCGAGGATCAGGCTGTAGAACGCCTCGTCGGTGACCGGGATGCTCACCGAGTTGGTGATGGCGACCGCAGCCCCGGTGGCGATGGTCATCATCGCGAGCGTGACCACGAACGGGATCATCCTCAGGTAGGCGACCGAGAACCCGTTCACCGCACCGAGCCCCGAGCCCACCAGAAGCATGACCAGCCCAGCAAGCGGGATGCTGCCGGTGTCGCGCAGGACCATCGCTCCGAGGATGGCGGAAAGGCCCATCACAGCCGGGATCGAAAGGTCGATGCCACCGGTGATCATCACGATCGCCATCCCGATGGCCATCAGGCCCAGTGGCGCCGCCTGGATCAGGACATTGCCGATGTTCCGGGACGTGAAGAAGTTCGGCACAAGAACCGAAAGCAGCACGAGGACAATCGCCAGGACGATCAGTGCGAGGTTGTCGAGGATCAGCTTTCCCAGCGATACGCGCGGCCCGCGCCGCAGCGTGGCGGACGGTACGGGTTCCGATGGCACGGCGGGCTCGGGCTGGGGCTCCATGGAGTCGGCCTACTCCCTCACGCGACGTGCCTGCCCCTGGCGAGGCGAGGCCACACGAATGGCTGACAGGGGCCGGGTAGGAGCAACGCGAGCGCCTCCTCCTTGGTGGCCGATTGGGAGCCACTCAGTGCGAGGACAGGTACTGGGCAGGTCGAGATGACCTCAGCGAACGTCTCGGCGCTGCCTGTGTGCCTGGTCTCTATCAGGTCGGTACTGGCCGCTTCGAACCGGACGATCCGCCGCGAGCTCGCCGCTGCGAGCGCTGAGGTCAAAGAGCTGACCGGTGACAGCCTCTTCATGGTGTAGTGATACTACACGCCGTCTCGAGAACCGCCCTGCAAGGTCCAACCTGCAAGGTCCAACAAGCCCTCGGCAGAAAGCCGGGGCTGGTATGCTGGCGGCGGATGATGTAGTGTTACTACCCAACCACCGAAGGGGGACCGCTCGTGCCCGATCAAACACTGGTCGAACCCGTCGTCATCACCATCGATGCCGCGTCAGGAATCGGCTCGGGATTCACCGGCCGGTATGCGAAGACACTGGGGGACCTCACGAAGGTCTACCGAGACGAACAAGCCTTTCTCGCGCTCGCGAACGAGACTCGGGACGACGTGGCGTACGAGGTCTTCGCGACTTCTCCGCAGGACAAGGCTGGCGAGCTGATCGTCGGCACGAGCGTCGTCTATCCCGGACACGTCGGGGACGAGTACTTCATGACGCGGGGGCACATCCACCAGATCCACGGCCGCGCCGAGATGTACTACTGCCTCTCTGGACACGGCGTCATGCTCCTCGAGTCCCTCGACGGCGAGGTGAATGCGCTCGAGATGCGGACAGGCCAAGTCGTGTACGTGCCCGGGGGTTGGATCCATCGTAGCGTGAACGTCGGTTCGGGCACACTCATCACGCTGTTCACCTACGCCGCCGATGCCGGCCAGGACTACACGATCATCGAGCGATCGAACGGCATGGCCAAGCTCGTCGTGAACGATGGCCAAGGAGGTTGGTGCCTGCGCGACAATCCAGACTACACACCCCGGATGCCACGGTGAGCGTGCTGGAGGCACGGGCGCTGGCCCGCACGGTCGACATCAGTTGTGTGCGTGCAACGCACACGGAGCAGGACGTCAGGCGACTCGCCGCGGAAGCCACACGCTGGGAGTTCATCAATGCGCACGTGCTGCCCAGTTGGGTCCCGCTCCTGCGGGAACTCCTCGAAGGAACACGGACCCTGGTCGGCTCACCCGTCGGGTTTCCCTCGGGAGGTGCGAGCACCGCATCCAAGGTAGCGGAGGCGCGACACCTCCTGGTCGACGGTGTCCAAGAGATGGACGTCGTGATGAATATCGGCCGCTTCCTGTCCGGCGACATCCGCTACGTCACGACGGAACTGGAGATCATCGTCGGTGAGGTCCGCGGCAAGGTGCCCATCAAGGTGATCATCGAGACATCGCTCCTCACCGAGCCCCAGATCCGAACCGCATCGCGAACTCGCTGCGGCTGCCGGCGCCGACTTCGTCAAGACGGGTACCGGATGGGCCGGACCGGCCACGGCGGAGGCCGTGCTCGCCATAGCCGAGAGCATCCCGCCGCACGTCCAGATCAAGGTGGCCGGCGGCATTCGGACGCTCGCGCAGCTCCAACTGCTGCAGGCTGCCGGCGCGACGAGGTTTGGCGTCGGAGCCCAGGCAGCCCTCGACCTTATCCACGAGGCGGAAGGTGGTGAGGCTCTGTGATCACCAGGTTGGTGCAGGCAAGGGTCGTGCCCATCGTAGTCATCGATGACCCCGCGGACGCTCTTCCGTTGGCGGACGCCCTTCGTGCTGGCGGCATGGACACCGTCGAGGTGACCCTTCGGACTCCTGCCGGGATCGAGGCTATCCGAGGATCTGTTCCCAACGTCCGCTCATGTTCGTCGTCGCCGGCACCGTACTCAGCGCGGCCGAGGCACAGGCGTGCCTCGATGCTGGAGTTGGTGGACTCATCAGCCCGGGGTTCGACCCCGAGATGAGCTCGTGGTGTCGTGATCACGCGATCGACCTGGTTCCCGGAGTCGCCACCGCCTCGGAGATCCTCGCGGCCGCCAACGCCGGACACCGTCTCCTGAAGTTCTTCCCTGCCAAGGCTGCCGGCGGGATGCCGGCTCTGACCGCCCTCTATGCCCCATTCGCCAAGCTCGACTTGAGCTTCATGCCAACTGGGGGGCTTGGAGTGGACGATCTGCCCTCGGTCCTGGCGCACGATTTCGTGGCCGCAATGGGCGGGACCTGGATCGCGCCCGCATCCGAGATCAAGGCCGGGAACTGGGCCGGGATCACCGCTCGAGCCGCCCAGGCCGTCAGCCTGGCAGCATCGTCATTCTGAAGGACCTGCGTGTATGGATCTGTTCCCGGCGGTCGACCCAACCGTGTACTTCATCGGGGTATCTACCGGAAGGTCGAGCATCCAGCGGGTCTTCGTTGAGTGGGCGCGGATCCTCGGACGCCCTGAGTCTGAAGCTGCAGGGCATCGACCTGCCGGTGCACGCCGACCCGTGCGCTACCGGGAAGTCACCGGGTTCATCAGGGAGGATCCACACTCGCTCGGAGCACTCGTCACGACGCATAAGGTCGACCTCTATCGGGCATGTACAAGCCTGTTTGACGAGATCGACGTCTACGCTGAACTCCTGCATGAGGTGAGTTCCCTATCGAAGACGGAAGTCGGGCTGCGCGCCGCGGCCAAGGACCCTATCAGCGCGGGGCTGTCGATGACGGCGTTCATTCCCGACGAGCATTGGCGCGAGGGCACGCCCTACGCCGTAATCCTCGGGGCGGGCGGGTCGTCACTGGCTCTCGCGTGCCACGTCGCCCATCGTTACGGTTCCGACGGCGGTCCCGCGCGCATCGTGGTCTCGAACCGGAGCATCGGCCGGCTAGCGGAGTTCGAGTCTGTCTACCGGTCCTTTGGCGAGGCGCCAGACCTCGAGTTGGTGCACGCACCAGCACCCGATGTCAATGACCGACTCGTCGCCAGCGCCCCACGGGGGTCTCTTGTCATCAACGCGACCGGCCTGGGCAAGGATGCACCTGGTTCACCGCTGACGAGTCGGGCGCGATTCCCCGAGGATGGCATCGTCTGGGACTTCAACTACCGCGGCGATCTTGTCTTCCTGGATCAGGCTCGGGCACAGCAGCATGAGCGTCACCTCCGCATCGAGGATGGGTGGGTCTACTTCCTTCACGGATGGACGCAGGTCATCTCTGAGGTCCTTGGCATCGAGATCCCGGTGCAGGGGCCGCTGTTCGACCAGACTGGCTGCGGCGGCTGCGGCCGTTCGGATAGGACGGTAGGGATGGTGCGTCCTCGTGTGCTCGTGACTCCGCGATCGCTCTCCAGTGCTCCGCGAAAGGGCTCGCGCGCTGCTGGCGGTGAACGGCCTGGAGCCTGTGTTCCCACCGCCCGGGGACCAGCCGTCGCCCCAAACGCTGATCGACCTGCTCCCCGGCTGTGTCGGATGGATCGCCGGCGTGGAACCGATCGGTGACGCCGTCCTGCAGCATGCCGTTGACCTGCGCGTCATCTCGCGGTACGGGTCCGGCACGGACACGGTGGACATGATGGCCGCTGAGGCACATGGCATCACGGTCCTGAGCGCCCCGGGGGCCAACGCGCAGGGTGTCGCAGAGCTGGCTGTCGCATTCACCCTCGACTGCCTGCGATCAGTGTCGGCTTCCAGCCAGGCGCTTCGCGAAGGGCGGTGGGAGCGACACCAGGGACGAGAGATCCGCGGACTGTCCGTGGCGACAGTAGGTCTGGGCGCCATCGGCCAGCGCTACTCTGACGCCATGACCGCGCTTGGGGCGACCGTGTGCGCCGTCGATCCCGTCGTGACTCCGCGTGCAGGGATCCGTTTCGTGGGCAGTCTCGAGGAGGTGATCGACGAGGTTGACGTCATCAGCCTGCACTGCCCGGCGAGGCGCGGCGAGGGTCCCCTGATTGGGGCCGACCTGCTGGCACGGGCGCGCACCGGAGTAGTCCTTGTCAATACCGCGCGTGCGGAGCTGGTCGACGAAGAGGCGCTCCTGGCGGCACTTGATGATGGGCGCGTGGGCTGGTATGCGGTGGACGCGTTCCACACCGAACCTCCGCCTCCATCAGAACTCCTCCGGCACCCTCACGTCCTGCCCACCCCACATATCGGGGCCTACACGACGCAAGCTGCTGAACGAACACTTCAAGCCGCGGTGGCCAACCTCGTGGAAGGCCTCAGGCATTGAGGCCCGTTGTCGCTGGGGGAGTTCGCGCTTGAGGAGCGTCCCTTGCCCGGGAGCCTGGCCGACGACCTTGCCGCCGTGGCCCTCGGCCCACTCACCATCTACTGGATCGGCCAGGCAGGGTTCATCCTCAGACATGCTGACGTACCGGTCGTCGTCATGGAACCCTACGTGTCGGACAGCCTCGCCGAGAAGTACCGCGGCACGGAGCACTGAGCGGATGACGAACCGCCTCAGCGCCGTTCGCCAAGGCCACAGCCACGTCTCGCCGGCCGCAGAACCGCTCCGTCAGCCGCCACGAGGGGCAACTGCATGACCTTGTTCATCGGCGCTGATCTGGGCACAAGCGGCTGCAAGGCCGCCCTCTTCGACAACGAGGGGGAACTTGTCGCGAGTGCCCTCCACGGTTACCGGACACTCTACCCACGACCGGGCTGGCACGAACAGGATCTTCACGACTGGTGGACGGCCTTCGCCAGGTCCATCCGGGACCTGGTCGAGCAGGTGCCAGAACGACGGCACGAGATCGTCGGGATCGGAGTGTCCGGCCAGAGCCTCGCGCCGATCCTGCTGGACGAGGCCGGATGTGCGCTATCGGCGACCGTCCCCATCTGGTCGGACTCGCGGGCTGGACGAGAATGCCGTACCTACTTTGAAATCCCAGGACGAGACCACCTGGTACGAGCGGACTGGAAACGGCTTCCCCGCTGGCCTTTACACCATCTTCAAGGTCATGTGGGCTCGGGAGAACCAGCCGGACACGTTCCGTCGAGCCCGGACCATCGTCGGCTCCAAGGATTGGATCAACCACAGGCTGACCGGCAACATCCGTACCGACCACTCCTACGCCTCCGGCAGCGGCTTCTACGACCTTCGCGTGCGCACATATGCAGACGACCTACTGCAGGCGGCCGGCCTGGAGTCATCGCTGTTCCCGCCCATCGTCGACTCCTCCGACATCGTCGGTGAGCTCCTACCTCATGTCGCTCTTGACCTCGGGCTCGAGCCCGGGATCGCGGTCGTGGCCGGCGGAGTGGACAACTCATGCATGGCGCTTGGGGCTCAGAACACCGCGCCTGGGCGGATCTACGCGTCGCTCGGATCATCGAGCTGGCTCACGATATGCGATCAGCGACCCATCCTCGAGCCGAAGCTCAGGCCATTCGTGTTCGCCCACGTAATCCCCGGCCTGTACAACTCAGCTGTCTCCACGTTCAGCGCGGGGACCAGTGTCGCGTGGGTCATGGAGACCCTGTTTCCCGAGCTTGGGGGCGACGTCGATGCTTTCGTCGATACAGCCCTCGGGGCACCACCTGGAGCGGACGGCGCCCTGTTCGTGCCATCGATCGCCGGGGGAACGGTGTTCGAGGGAGGCCCGCCGGTTCGCGGAAGCTACGCGGGCCTGAGTGCCAGCCACCGTCGCGAGCATTTGGCGCGCGCAGTCATCGAAGGGATACCTCTGGCACTGCGCAGGCCCCTGGACGAACTGCGAAGGATCGCCCGCGTCGAGAACCGGATCGTGGTTACGGGAGGCGGCTCCCGCAACGGCCCGTGGCTGCAGACGTACGCCAACATCCTCGACTGTGAACTGGTCAAGACCAGCGTCGAGCAGCAAGCAGCAACGCTCGGGGCAGCCACCTTGGTCGCCGTCGGGCTAGGTCACTGGCCGGACTACTCGCAAGCGGACGAGGCGCATGAGATCACGGCACGGTACTCCCCGGATACCGCTGTCGCAAGAACCTACTCGGCTCGGGTGCTGCCACGTTTCGCGAAGGCTGTCGCCCAGGCATCAGACCTCGCCCGACTGACCGCGGAACTGGATCGCCCGCAGGCGCAGGGGTGACTGGGGCCGATCGGCCCGGCGAGAATCTGTCGCGGGGAGCGGGCCGGATGGCAGTTCACATATCGGGCTGCGTTGTGTCGGGCGGTGGCTCGAAACGGCCGCGTCCCTTGCGCATGTCGCTGAGACGACTCTTCATCCGCTCAAGGTCGGCGATGCGCTCGGGGCTCTGATTCACAGCAACGCAGACCGAGAGGATGTCGACGATCGCCAATGCCGCGAGCCGCGACGTCGAGGGCGTGTAGACATCGGTGTCGTCCATGGTGCTCACCAGGAGCGTGATGTCCGCCGCTTCCGTGATCGGCCCCTGCTTGCCGCACAGCGCGATGACGGTAGCGCCTCTAGCGTGTGCCTCGTGTGCCGCTTCCAGGACTTCCGGAGTGGTAGCGGTATTCGAGATGGCAAGGACGACCGTCCTGGGTGTTGCCAGGGTCGCGGCGATGAACTGCTGGTGCACATCCACGGGTGCGTTGACGGGGATCCCGAAGAGCGGGAACTTCTGGGCGACGTCCTGCCCAACGATCCCCGAGGCACCGAATCCGAGAACAATGACATCGCTAGCCTGCCGAAGGAAACTCACGGCCGCCTCGACGCTTGCCAGGTCGAGGAGTTCGCGGGCGCGCCGCAAGCTGGAGATGCTCTGGCCAAACACCTTCCCGGCAATCTCGGCGACCGAGTCGTCGGCTTCGATCGAGGAGTAGATCGCCGGGAGTCCGGGGGCCAGGCTCTGGATCAAACGGTACTTGAACTCTCGGAAGCCAGCAAACCCCAGACTCCTCGCGAAGCGCACGACGGAGGGCTCGGACACTCCTGCCAGTCCAGCGATCTCCGCGAGAGTCGCCCGGGATATCGTCGCCGGGTCACGAAGGACGACTTCGGCGACCTTCTGCTCCGATGGCCTCAACGTGGGCGCCGAGGCCTCCACAGCACCCAGCAGCCCACCCTTGAGGGCCTTCATCTCCATTCTCGATCCCGAAGGGCGAGGGGGGCCAGCGACTGTGGATCCGAGTCGTGACGCTGGGCGTCGGCGGTCGACGGTGCCCAATGACGCAGGTCTGGTCGCGGTCGCAGCCGCGAAGGGCTCGGACCATCTGGAGGCCATCCTGGCTCCAATAGACCGTCCTGCCAATGGCTCCGCTGGGTCCGTCTGGCACCGCGAGACTCGGCATCGAAGGGGGCGAAGGCGACAGGCCACCCAGCGGGTGGCCGAATCGGCGATGAACCTCTCATCCGCGTGGTCATCCTCCTCCCTCCGGCATGACCTGTATGCCTGCCCGTCGCGATGGCCAAGTGTTTGTAATTATACTACACTCGCTACCACGCTCACCGTATAGCGCCATAGGCGTCACGTCGAGGAGGCCCCGGATGCTCGATGAACTTGACATGCACGGACGTGTCGCCGTCGTGGTGGGGGGCGCACAGGGAATCGGGCTCGCGACTGCCCGGGCGCTGGGCGAGCTGGGTGCCAGGGTGGTGATCATGGATAAGCAAGCGGACGTCGGGGAGGTCGCCGCGGTCGGACTCACGAATGAAGGGCTGCTGGTGACCCACCGCCCGCTGGACGTTGCCCGGTCGGACGACGTGCGCGCGGCCATGCTTGAGGTGGTCGAGGTCCATGATCGCCTTGACGCCCTCGTGAACTGCGCCGGCGTAGCTTGCCACGGCTCGTCAACGGAACTCGTTGATGCTGACTGGCGCCGGGTCATGAGCGTCAACCTGGATGGGGCGTTCTGGTGTGCACGCGAGGCTGGGCGCCAGATGCTTGCATTGCAGCGACCCGGCAGCATCGTGACGGTCGGCTCGATCTCAGGCGAGATCGCAAACGTTCCACAAAGCCAGACCGCCTACAACGCATCCAAGGCAGCGGTACACAATATGACCCGCTGTCTCGCCGTCGAGTGGGCCACCCGGGGGATCCGAGTGAATGCTATCGCTCCGGGCTACGTGGAGACCGAACTCACCCGCGGTGGCCTCGACAACCCAGTCTGGTCCTCCCGTTGGCTAGATCTCACCCCGCTGGGCCGAGTGGCACAGCCCGACGAGATCGCCCGCGTGGCGGCATTCATGACCACAGATGCGGCGTCCTACATGACAGGGTCCGTGGTCGTCGTGGACGGCGGCTATATGGCGATGTAGAGCAGATGTCGGGCGGTCCCGAGCCAGGCTACTGCGAGGCCAGCCCAGCGAACAGACCAACACCAGGGAGGAGACCTTCATGAGCAGCAAGCCACTCGTCGCGATCACCGGGGCCAGTTCCGGTATCGGCGCGGCAACTGCTTCGGCCTTTGCCGCCTCCGGCTACCCGACGCTACTGATTGCCCGCCGGCTTGACAGGCTCGAAGGGTTGGGTCTCCGGGGCGCCCACCTTGCGGGCGTGGACGTCTTGGACACCGCGGCCGTAGCGAATGCGATCCGGGCCGCTGAAGCCCAGGACGGTCCGGTCGACCTTCTCGTCAACAACGCAGGGCTGATGCCACTTGGCACGATCGAGACACAGGATCCGGGTGAATGGCGGTCCATGTTCAACGTGAACGTTCTGGCACTTCTTGAGGTCACCCGACTCGTGATCGCTGACATGACATCGCGCCAACACGGAACGATCATCAACATGGGCTCAGTCGCCGGCCGGAACATCTACGGCAACCACACCGCCTACTGTGGCACCAAGTTCGCCGTACATGCGATCAGCGAAGGCCTCAGAAAGGAAGTCGCAGCGCGCAATGTGCGGGTGACCGTCATCGCCCCAGCGATGGTCGAGACCGAACTGCTCGAGCACACGACGAACCCTGCGGCTGTATCGGACTACCAAGCCTACAAGGCAAGCATCGGCGGAGCGCTCAGTCCAGCGGTGGTCGCCGACCTCATCAAGCATGTGTATGAGTTGCCACAGGGGATCTGCATCCGCGAGGTCGTGCTGGCGCCGACTCACCAGGATGCCTGAGGCCGATGAGCAACCTGCCCGCCGCGTCGATCGACTCGTTCTCTGCGGGCGCGACGTCGTCCGTCCGAGGCGATCCCGCTTGACCAGGCTTTCCGCGCCGAGATGGCTGGGAGATCTCGACGCGCAGGGAGTTCCCGTCGGGGGCCCATCCCCATGGAACAGGAGTTGTGGTTCAGGAGCAGGCGCTGACCGATGCAACGAACCTGCACAGCGTCGCCCTGGAGGCAAGGACCTAGACCTATGCCCCCGGAGGACTATCCGGCTCGACGGCCATCTTCCGTGCCCGCAAGTGACTGGAATACGCCCGTAATCGACTGGCGATGCGGCCTGCCATCCGGCGCGGGTGAGACCACACGAGCCCGGCCACACCAGCACCTCGACGACACCGCGACTACCCTGCTCTCACTTGCGGATGGGGCCCGACGACATGGTCATGAGCTTCCGTGTGCGCGCTGCCTTCACCGTCGTTTTCGCTGCCGTCATCGCGCTGGCAGGCACCGCCACCGCCATCGCTGACACCGCCGGCGCCATCGCTGGCGCCACCGGATCGCCGATCCAACACCGATGCCCGAGCGGCGCGAGCTGTCCCTTGACGTGCCCTACCACCTTGGGGGCCTCGAGCCGGACATCGTCATGACACGCGGAGCGGAGCACTTCGCCAACCTCGACCCGTCCCGGATCGATGATGCCGAGACCATCGCGGATCTGGAGGGACTCCTCACGGCCACAGGCGCCTCCATCGCGGACATGACCTCCGGCGACGCCCTCGTCTCGCAGCAGGACCTCTTCGCCTTCGTGGTGGCCGTGCGCATCCACGACGCAGCGCCGCGGACCCTGCAGCCGGCCGGCCTGCCTATCCTCCTGGGCGGCCTTGTCGATCCCTCGACAGCGCCGGTCACACGCGCGGGCAGGGACGTCCTCATCATCTCGTCCGACGGCGCCAACGAGGACTACGTCGACCGGCATGTCTACGACGCGGGTGACACGGTGTGGATGATGCTGGGCCCTGATGATGTGGTCGAGCGGGTGCTGGGGGCCCTGCCGCGGCCGACCCTCCCGGACTAGGCGACCGTGGTTCGCCGAGCGAGTCTCTGGAACTGCGCCGGTAGCCACCACTTCAGGAAGTAGAGCCGGCAGCCGAGGCAGTACCCCGTGGCGGCGAGCACGGCCTGCAGCGCGCCCACTGCTCCCGCCACCATCCAGCCGACCGTGGCGAAGCCCAACGCGAACAGCAGTGCGGACACGGCGAACCCAAGGGCTCCGAGCGCCTGCGCGAAGCGCGGCGGGAACTCGTGCTCGAGTTCGACGGGCGGCCCGATGCGCAGCGTCCGGCGAACCGTCCCCCAGGGCCGGCCGAGGATCGAGTAGCGTGTTCCGAACAGGGCGCTGCTGCCGAGGGCGACGGCCAGCAGGGCGACCACGACGGGCTGGCCGGCTACGAACCCGAGGCCCAGGATGACGACGCTGAGCGCAGCACCGAAGCGATGACCGCGCGGGTCGATCATGCGGGCATCCAGGCGTGGCCCATCCGAACCGGTCCCTGTGCCGGGCCCTGGCGGTGGAGTCGTCGTAGTGGGGCTCGCCGTGGTGGCTGTCATCTCGCCTCCTGGGGAGTGGGTGGCGCGTGCTGAGGACCACAGCGTACGGCATCAGTCATGGGTGTCCAATCGAACTGTGAGACTATCGCGATCGATATCATCGTTCACTGACAAGCGCTGAAGTCACGCACGAGTGAGAGGAGCCATCACGTGGATGTGCCCCGCCTGGAGGCGTTCCTGGAGGTCGCGCGGCTGGGGTCCATGCGGGCTGCAGCGCGCTCGCTGCATCTCGGGCAACCTGCCCTGAGCGCGCGCATCGTGACGCTGGAGAAGGAGAGCGGCGCGCGCCTCTTCGAGCGCACCAGGCGCGGCGTGCGGCTGACGCTGGCTGGGAAGGCACTGCTGCCGCACGCCGCGCGAACCCTTGAGGCCATCGAGGCCGGCCGCTCTGCCGTCAGCCAGGTCGAGCAGGGCGACGAGGGCGAGCTGGCCATCGCCGCCGCCTCGGCTGTCAACGCCTCGCTGGTGCCGGAGCTGGTGGCGCGCTTCCGCCGCTTCCACCCCGGCGTGCACCTGCACGTGCACACGGGGGCCGCCGAGCGGATCATCGAGCAAGTCGCCTTCGGCAGCGTCCAGCTGGGGCTCATGCGCGAGACACCCGCTCTGCGCGATCCACGCCTGCGGACCACACTGCTATACGAGGAGCGGCTCCTGCTCGCGGCACGGCCGGAGCACCCCTTCGTCACCGAGGGGCCCATCCCGGTCACGCGCCTGGCCGACGCGACGCTCATCTTCCACGACCGTGCCTCTGACGACTACCTGCTGACCCAGTCGCTGCTGAAGGAAGCCGGTGTCGCCCCCTACGGGGTCATCGAGGTGGACGGTGTGGACACGGCCCGGCGTCTCGTGGCCCGCGGCCTGGGCGTGGCACTGCTGCCTTCGACCGCCGTGGTGGCGGAGTTCGAGGCCGGTCGCCTGGCGGCGGTGGGCATGGTCGGAGTGCCGGACATCCGGCGCCGCGTGGTGGCCGTGGAGCGTGCCGACACCTCGAGCTGGGCGCCGGTGGAGACGCTGCGCCGCCTGCTGGGGGAGGCAGCCTCGTTCGTGCCTGGGGCGATGGTGGTGCCCGGGACGGTGGCCACTCCTGGCACGGAGGTCGACTGAGGGGCAGACTTGACCTGATGGTCAGCGGCGTTCGGTCGTGGACTCGGCTGCTGTGCGCGCTTCTGGTGACCCTGTGTCTCGTTGCGGCGCCGGTGCTGACGTTGGGCGCGGAGCCTGACGCGCCAGATCCCAGGCAGCCGAACAGCCGATTCCTGGAAGCGCTGGCGTACGTCCCCCCGGACGGTGAGGTGGTGTCGGTCGAGTTCACCGACTGGGCCGCCCTCAAGGCGCAGCATGGTGGCGACGGCGTCACCAGCCAGAGCCCGCTGCGGGAACGCGAGGCGGTGCTGCTCGAGATCGCACGCTGGGAGGCGATCGACACCCCGCTGGGCCTCGACCGGCTGGCCTCCTGGGTGGACGCCTGGGGTTGGGACACCACGGACCTGGATTGGCAGCTGCACCTGACTGCTCCTCCCGGGGTGCCGCCCACGACGGTCCTGCGTTTCCAGGATGACTGGGACGCGGAGCCGTTCATGGCCCAGCTGGAGCGCCACGGTCTCGTTCGCGACGACCAGCCGACGTTCATCGCCTTCGAGCCGGGACCGGAGACCTGGTATGGCCCCGGCGAGGAGATCGAGCGGCTCCTCGAAGAGATCCTTCCTGGGCCCGGGGCATCGGTCGAACCCAGGGCCGGGCTGACCTTCAGCCACGACGGGCGCACGGTCGTCGTGAGCGAGGGCATCGGGCGCGAGGGCTTCGGCCGCAAGGTCGCGGCACGCGCCACCGATAGCGACCCAGCGGCGGTGGCCGCGAGCCCCTTCGGCCGGACCGCGGCCCGCCTGGGCGAGCCGCTGACGGCGCTCCTCGTCGCTGGCGAGCACGTCTGCTCGGGGACGGGCCGCGAGAACGCGCTGCTGCGCGGGGAAGCTGCCAGCCTGGCCCGTTCGATCGGTCCGTTGCGCGCCTACGAAGCCCTCGGCATCGGCTACCAACGCACGCCCGGGACCGCGGAGCCGGTCGGCCGCTACGTCTTCGACTATGCCGGTCCGAAGCGCGCCGAGCACGACCTGGAGGGTCGGGCCACGCTCCTCGATGACGGTGTCGCCGCCGATGGTCGTCTCTACCGGGACGTCGCCTTCACACTGGAGGAGGCCACGAGCGTCGGGCAGGACGTGGTGCTCGAGGTGGAACCGCTGGGCGATCCGCCGACGGAGCTCTTCGACCGGGTGGTGCGTCAGGATGCCCTCTTCGCCATCTGTGGCCCGCTACCTGATGACGAGCCACTGTCAAGGCGTCCCACCGCCGATGTGCCGCTCTTCGTGGGTCCGGCGACCCTTTCCCTGTCCGGTGGGCGCGGTGTCTACCGCTGGGACGAGATCCACTTCGGTGCCCACGAGGTGCGTGTCAAGGGCAGCGTCACGGCGGGTCGGGAGCCCTGTTCGACGCGACTGGTGGTCCACGAGGAGGGAGCAGCAGCTGGGCCGGGTGACTCCGGACGAGTCGTGGATCTCGCTCTCGCGGCGGCCCCTGGCAGCCCGGAGACGACAGCGACGAGGACCGAGGTTGACTACGCGACCGGGTCGCTGCGGGTGGACTCGACCTGCGCTGGGTGGTCGCTGCGCCTGGTGCCGCTGCAGGACCCGAACCTGCCCTTCGCGCTGAGCGAGCGCTTCTACCCGGTGCGCGGTTCGACCATCGAGCAGCTCGTTCCGCAGACCTATCACGTCCAGGAAGAGTGGGCGGCCTATGCGCGCTGGAACACCAGCTGGCAGTTCCGGTGGAAGGAGACGGCGACCTCGTGCGACGTCATGTCCGGGAGCGCTGAGCTGACCGCCACCATCACCTACCCGAAGTGGCGACAGCCGGCCGATGCGGATCCCGTCGTGGTGGCGCGCTGGGAGCGCTTCATCGAGAACCTGACCACGCACGAGCTGGGTCACATCACCATCGCCCTGCAGGGTGCCGATGCCATCGATGAAGTGCTCGACGCGGGATTCAGCGCGCCCACGTGCGAACAGGTGGAGCGGCGCGCCAACCGCGCCGCCTCGCGCCTCCACGAGCGCTACAACAGGCTCAACGACCAGTACGACGAAGAGACCGGCCACGGCCTCATGCAGGGGACCGGGTTGCGCTAGGCCGTGGGCGGCAGGCCCTGCACGATGGCAGCCAGCTCATCCTGGGAGGCTGCCGACGTGAACGCATCGAGGCGACTCGCTCGCTCAGCAGTTCCCAGGCCGCGATGCTCAGCGATGGCGTGGTAGGCATCCCTGGCAGCGTTCACGGCGCGCATCGCGGCCGTGAAGTCCCACTCCTCCACCAGGGCATCCACGAACGCGGGCATCGGCGTCCCGCTCATGCCTTCGAGCGCGGCGTGATACATCGAGCGCGTGTGGGCTCTACCAGCCAGGTCCGCCGGCGACGCGACGCCATGTTCCACGAGCCGTCGCTCGGCGAACTCGGGGTCGGTCACGCCCGCGGGGCGCAGCCCCAGCTCATCGGCACTGTCGAGCCAGTCGCGCCAGCCTGCCGGGACGGCTCCAGTCATGGGTGCGCCAGCGCGACCGTATCGAGCCGTACCCTCGAGCAGGGACGTGATGATCGCGGTCATGCGTTCCGGGCCCACGGCCTCCGCGACCTCGGCGACGATCGCACACGCAGCCGCCTCCTGGGCGTCCATGATGTCCCTGTCCCAGTCGAACGGTTTGGCCTCACGCGGACGCCACTCGGTCAGGGTCACGGGTGCGGCGGTCGCGGCCGGGACCGGCTCGACGGACGAATCGGCTGGCTCCGTCGCGCC
The DNA here is from genome assembly GCA_963697275.1 of uncultured Chloroflexia bacterium. Classification (GTDB taxonomy): domain Bacteria; phylum Chloroflexota; class Limnocylindria; order Limnocylindrales; family CSP1-4; genus JAFMJV01. The sequence continues at coordinate 446,704 of CAVONF010000005.1, forward strand.
AGCGCCCGTCGGGCATGACGCTCCGACCGCGGCCAGACCTGACCAGATGGCCAGTCCCTCGCGCAGCCAGGGATCAGCGATGCTGCGCTCGTTGAACCAGGTGCGCGCGAGTGCCACTGTGGCCGCGCCCGGGACCGCGAGATCCTCATCGATGGCCAGTGTCGAGCGCCCGAGATCGAGGTCGGAGGCCAGCCCGAATGGCGCTCGCCGGGCGACCTGGCGGATGGTGACCACTCCCAGTGGCATGGCTGAGCCGATGACACGTTCCAGGGCCGGCAGCTGCTCGCTTACCACCGTGGCCATCGCTGCTTGCCAATCGGGGTCGTCTGGCCAGCTCTCGATGGTCACGACCTGGCCGGCTGGACCCGCGAGGTCACTGCGCACCAATCGCTGCGTGTCGAAGACGTCGGTGCAGGCGTAGAAATCGCCCGGCAGTGCGCCTCCGGTGGCCTCCAGGATCGTGTTGCCATCGCGCACGCTCGTCTTCACCGTGCCAGGAACGGTCACCGTCTCGAGGCCGGCCGGGAGGACGGCGGTCACGCTCCCGCTGTCGGTGTACGCACCGTGCCAGCAGAACCGCGCATACGCGTCGGAGAGTCGCGTCGGTAGGTCCGACCGGGCTCCGCCAGCGGGGACGTCGTAGGCGACCTTGACCTGCTGCGTCTGCTTGAACATCAGCCTGGGAAAGCGAACGGAGTAGCCGTCGGTCGTCCCGTCGCCGGAGATGATCTTGCCCTTGACGCCGTTACCCGAGAACACCAGGTCCAGCGCTTCGGATGGCACCGTGATGGAGCTCCAGCCCTTGAAGTAGTAGGAGGTCTTCACGCGACAGCTGCGGCTCTTGTTCCCAGGGCAGGGCTTGATGCTGACGGTGGGCTTCCTCCGATTGGTCAGGGAGATCTGGACGTCAGCGTGGAGCTTGCCCTCTTCAGGCAGGAGGGTGAACGTCGAGGCGGACCGTTCGGTGACCCCATCGACGCGTCCTGTCACGGGTCCAGCTGCCAGGAGGGTCACAGGCATCACGACGGCGACGGCGACGGCGAGTGACCTCGAACGGGCAGGCATCGATGGCATGGGCAGGGTCCCCCTATGGCGATGGTGTGTCTCACCATGCCTGCCGGCTGCAGTTCCTTCCAATGGCACTTTCGGACCTGCCGGGCTGTGGCACGGATGTCGCTCACCAACCTTCGTGCTGGTGGAGTCCGCAGAACGTGACGCAACCAGGCACGGTGCGCTACGCTCGCACACATGCAGGAACGCGCACGCCAGAAGCTGGCCACGCTGGTGGCAGACATGGGCTCCCAGGCCCAGGTCGCGCGGGCGCTCGACGTCGATCGTTCGCGGGTAAGTCGCTGGCTGGCTGACGAGGAGCCCGACCGCGAGAATCTCATCAAGCTGGAGGCGGTGGAGTTCGTGCTCTCACGGCTGCAGATGACGTACCAGCGCCAGACGGCACTGAAGTGGCTCTTCGGCTTCAACGCCCACCTGGGAAACGCTCGTCCCATCGACCTGCTCGCCAAGGGTCAGGTGGCGGACGTGCTGCACGCCATCGAGGCCGATGAGACCGGCGCCTACGCCTGACCGTGCTCTACCGCGTCTTCCGCTGGAGCGAGGGTGCCCATCCTGCCGCGCGCGGCGGCTCGCTGTACGTTCCCCGTGAGCGACAGGGTTCGGGGCGCCACGACAGTCCCGGACGGTACGGTGCCTTCTACGCGGCACGCTCCCCGGTGAGTGCCGCAGCTGAAGCCATCCAGTCCTTCCGCGGCCGTGACCTGGCGGACGCGGACCTGGAGCTGGCGGACGGCTCGGTCCTGGCGCTGGCGGTACTGGATGACGGCGCGCTCGGCTCGCCGCTCGATCTGGACGACCCGGCCGTGCTGGTACGCGAGGGCTGGCGACCGTCGGGCGTGGCCAGCCGCGACCGCACGGTGACCCAGGCCATGGCCGTTCGCGCCTGGGATGCCGGTGGACTGGGCCTGTCGTGGTGGTCCACGCTGGATGCGGACTGGACGAACGTGACGATGTTCGCCGAGCGCACCATCGATAGCGGGCTCGTGACCCTGGCAGGCGAGATCGAACGACTCTCGGTGCGCCACCCAGCGTTGGTCGCCGCGGCAGAGCACCTCGCCATCCCGCTGCTCAGCCGGAGACGGCGCTCTCGGTAGGGTCGGGACGGCGGCTGGGGCCGCACGGCGAGGCGAGCGAGGCGAGCGCGGCCGGCGAATCGGCTGCCTCGAAGGCGGCGAGGTAGGTTGCCTGGTCGGCGTCGGCCATGGTCGGATGGTCGGCGATGGCCCGGTAGGTACGGCTGCTCTCGACGATCGCCATGAGGGCCTCCGGGAACTGCCAGGCAGCCATGAACTCGTCGACGTATCCGGGCATGCGGGTGCCCGTCATCTCGATCAGGGCCTCCGTGTAGAGCTGCCAGGCGGAGGTCCGCCCGGAAAGCTCTGCTGCGGTGGCGACGCCATGATCGAGCAACTGCTGCTGCGCCATGCCCATGTCTTCCACGCCGGCGAGCATGAGCCCCTGCCCCTCGACAGCATCGAGCCAGTCTCGCCAGTCGGCCGGCTCCGGGCCAGCCAGGAGGGTGCCGATGACGTCGCTCATGCGTTCGGGACCGATGGCCATGGCTATCTCTTCGACGATGCCGCAGGCGGCCGCCGCCTGGTCGTTGGCGAGGGCCTGGTCATAGGCGGCACCTGCACGTTCGGGCGTCATCCACTCGCCGAGGCTGGGCAGGCCTGCTCCGGGCGACGTGACCGGTTCCGGGCAGCCCATCTCGAGGATGCCGAAGGCAGACCACAGCGAGAGGCCCTCCCGCAACCAGGCATCGGCGATGGCACTCTCGTCGAACCAGGCGCGGGCGAGGCGGTTCGTGGGGAGGCCGGGAGACGTGATGTCCTCGCTGATGCGGATGACGCCATCGCGTGGGGCCAGGTCGCCACCGCTCCAGCGGAGGGCCTGCGTGGAAGCCTCGCGGATGACGACCTCACCGAGGGGCAGTGGTGAGCCGATCAGTCTTTCGAGGAGGGGAAGCGTGTATTCGAGCTCGTCGACCATCAGGCTGGTCCAGAGCGGGTCGTCCAGCCAGCCGTCCACCGTGACGAGGCTGCCGCCAGGGCTCAGCACGTATGCGCGTACCGCGGCCGCGGGGGCGAAGGCTTCCGTGCAGGCGAAGAACGCTCCGGGGTCCTTCTTGCCGGGGGACCGCAGCGTGGTGGCCGTGGCTGACGAGGTCACGTTGGGCTGGCTGCCGTAACTGATGCTCTCCCAGCCGGGTGGCAGGATGGCGCGAACGGAGCCCCTGTCCGCGAACGGACCGTACCAGCAGAAGTGGGCGTAGGACTCCCCGATGCGGGTAGGGGTATTCGTCTCGCGTTCGCCGGCGGGCAGGTCATAGGTGATGCTGAAGGTCTGCTTCTTCTTGAAGTCAAGCCGCGGGAACGTGACCTCGTAGCCGGTGCCGTCGCCGGTCTCGCGGACCGGACGCCCCTTCACGCCCCGGCCGCTGAAGCGTAGGTCGGTAGCTTCAACAGGTACGTAGATCTCCGTCCAGTGGTCCCAGTAGTAGTTGGTCCTGATGCGGCAGCGGCGGCTACGATCGCCCTTGCAGGGACCCACCCGGTAGGTCGGCTTCCTGCGCGCCACAAGGCTGACGTCGATCGTGGTGCGCAGGACCTTCTCGTCGGGCAGCACGCGGTAGGTGGTGGTCGAGCGCTCGTCAAGCTGGTTCTTGTCGGCGGCCGTCGCCGAGCCCGGCAGAGCCAGCAGCAGGATGGCGACCGTAGCGGTGAGGATGGCAGCAGCGTGGCGCCGATGGGCAGGCATGAGTGGCTCCCCCGTGGTCGATGGTGACTCCACGGTGCGCCTGGCTCTCGCGTGCGCCAATGGTTCTTTGGTCGCAGTCCGGGTGGCTCCGAGTCGGCCACTCGGTGGTCAGCCGCGTGAAGGCTCACTCCGCAGCGGCCTCGGCTGGTCGGCTGGCCCCGCCTCTTGACGCCCTCTGACGCATCGATATGATCATACGTATGCGAACGACACTCGTGCTCGATGACGCGCTGCTCAGGCAGGCCAGGCAACGGGCCGCGGAGCGCGATGTCACGGTGAGTGATGTAGTCAACGACGCCCTGCGCCAGGCGCTGAGCCGGCCCGCCACCGTCGCGCCGCCCTTCTCGATGGTCACGTATGGAAGTGGCGGACCCATCGTCCATCACGAGCCGGCCGAGCTCAAAGCCCTGCTCGATGATGAAGACCGGAAGCGATCGGTCTGATCCGTGTTGATGCCGGACGTCAACGTCCTGGTCTACGCGCACCGGGCCGATGAGCGATATCACGAAGCCTATGCCGCCTGGCTCGAGCGACTCGTCGACGGGGCCGAGCCGTTCGCTCTGAGCGTGCTTGTCGCGGTCGGTTTCATCCGCATCGTCACCAACCCCGGGATCTACGAGGACCCGACGCCGCTACCCGTGGCGCTCGCCGCGATCGAACTACTCACCAGCCACCCGCGCTGTCGAGTGGCATCGCCCGGCCCGTCACACCTGGACGCGGTCGTCCGTCTGTGTCGGGACGCGGGCGTGAGCGGCAGTCTCGTTTCGGACGCACAGCACGCCGCCCTCGCGATGGCCGAGGGATGCACCTGGGTGACGAGGGACGCCGACTTCGCCCGCTTCGAGCCGCACGGCCTTCGCTGGCAGTATCTCGTGCTGGGGTAGCACGGCGGCACAGGGGGGGGCCGCCTGGCGACGTGTATGCTCGTGGAGAGACGACCACACGACGAGGAGGGGGCACGCGATGAGGCACATCCCGGATATCATGCTCAATGACGGACGGACCATCCCGCAGCTCGGGTTCGGGGTCTACCTGGTCCCACCGAACGATACCTTCGAGGTCGTCAGCGAGGCACTGCGGGCCGGCTACCGTCACATCGACACGGCCGAGATGTACGGCAACGAGCGCGGCGTCGGGGAGGCCGTCAGGGCCTCCGGCCTGGGGCGGGAGGAGGTCTTCGTCACCAGCAAGCTGAGCAATGCCTCCCATCGGCCCGACGACGCGCGCCGGGCCTTCGATGCCACGCTGGTGGAACTCGGGTTCGACCACGTGGACCTGTTCCTCATCCACTGGCCGCTGCCGACACTCTACGAGGGCGACTACGTCGCCACCTGGCGGACGCTGGAGGAGTTCCGACGTGATGGTCGTGCTCGCTCCATCGGTGTCTCCAATTTCGAGATCGCGCACCTGGAGCAGCTGGCCGCGGAGACGGAGACCGTGCCGGCGGTGAACCAGATCGAGGTCCATCCCTGGCTGCCCAACGATGCCGTGCGGGCATACGGACAGGAGCACGGCATCGTGACCGAGGCCTGGTCGCCGCTGGCAGCGGGGAAGGCCCTGGCTCGATCCGGTCATCGGCGAGGTGGCGGCCAGGCTCAGGCGGACGCCCTCACAGGTGATGCTGCGCTGGCATCTGCAGCGCGGCGATGTGGTCTTCCCCAAGACGATGTCCCCGCAGCGGATGCGCGAGAACCTCGAGGTCTTCGACTTCGAGCTGCAGCCCGGGGACGTCGCCTTGCTGTCCGGGCTCGACCGGGGTGAGGCCGGCCGTACCGGTCCGCACCCCGACACGTTCGACTGGGTCCCCGGCTGAGCGCAGGGCACGCGCGGCCCCAGCGGGAAGCGGGCTGCGTCCTCCAGTCGACTTTGGGCATAGCTGAGTCAGCAGGGGCGTAGCCGGCCGCCGTCAGTAGCTGGATCAGTCTGCCGGGGGCATGGCGGCTGTGTGGTGTGCGTCGTGCCGTTCGGATCTGCGCTGTGTGCTCTTGCCTCGTTGAGTGCGTGTGGTACTTGGACCAGTAGAGACGTTGTACTGTCATGATGCGTCCATGCCCAGCGAAGAGGGTTACAGCATCGGGGAGCTCGCGACGCTGGCGGGAGTCACGCCGCGGACGATCCGCTACTACGTCTCCATCGGCCTCCTTCCCTCACCGGGGCAGGCAGGTCCACAGACACGCTATGGCGACGGCCACCTTGCCCGGATGCGCCTCATCAGGAAGCTGCAACGAGCGCACCTGCCGCTCAGTGAGATCGCGACCCAGCTGGGAGGGCTGGATGACGAGGCGATCGAGCAGGTCGAGGCGGCCGAAGACAATGTCGCGCCGCCCGGCTCGGCGCTCGACTACATCCGCCAGGTCCGGGATGACCACCAGGTCCGGGACGGATGGCGCCGGGGGGCCGGCGCTCCTGATGCCCATGCGCTTCGAGGACGGAACCGGCCCTCGACGTGTCGGCCCGGCAGCTCTCGATGGCCGGGATGGCCATCGAGCCGCGTCGACGACGGTGAAGGAACCCATCGAGAGCCAGCGCACGCAGTGGGAGCGCGTGGCGCTCAGCCAGAACGTCGAACTGCACATCCGCCGGCCGCTCAGCCGGCTCGAACAGAAGCGTATCGAACGGCTGATCCGCCTCGGCCGCGAGATCCTCGAGGAAGGAGATCAGCCATGACCCGGGATGCAGCACTCGTCATCACCCAGGACCGCAGGCTCATCCGGCCGCGCTGGCACAGCAAGCGCTTCGCGGTCGCGCGCGTCACCGCGCCGGAGGCCCATCACGAGGGCGACCGGTCGCCCGTCAACCTGGCCTTCGTGCTCGATCGCTCAGGCTCCATGGACGGCCAGAAGATCCGTCTCGCGGCCCAGGCCGTGGAGGAGGCCATCGGGCGACTCAAGCCCAGCGACCGCTTCGCGGTCGTCATCTACGACGACGAGGTGGAGACGCTGGTCGCGGGCACGCTGGCCACCCCACCGGCCAGGACCGAGGCCATCGGCCGGCTGCGCACCGTGCAGGCCCGCAACACGACGAACCTGTCCGGAGGCTGGCTCGCCGGCTGCGAGCAGGTCGCCACCGCGCTGCATGGAGTCGGGCGTCAACCGCTGCCTGCTGCTCACCGACGGGCTCGCCAACCGCGGCATCACCAACAGCGAGGAGCTGGCGCACCATGCCGCCGAGCTGCGGGCCCGGGGCGTGTCCACGTCCACGTTCGGGGTCGGCGACGACTTCGACGAGGTGCTGCTGCAGTCGATGGCGATGGCCGGCGGCGGCCACTTCTACTTCATCGAGACCGCAGCCCAGATCCGCGACCACATCGGCAGCGAGGTCGGCGAGACGCTGGAGGTCGTGGCTCACAACGTCACCCTGGAGCTCACCCTGCCGCAGGGCGTGAAGGCTGAGTCGCTGGGCGCCTTCCGGGCCGGGGTGGTCGGGCGCATGACCATCGAGCTGGGCGACCTCGTGTCGGCGCAGCAGGTGGAGGTGCCGCTGCGCTGCTTCTTCGGCTTCGGCGAGGTCGGGGACGTGCTGCCTGCGGTGGCCAGCCTGTCCGACCGCGACGGCGTGCTCGACGGCACGACCGCCCGGCTGTCCTGGCAGTACGCGGACGACCGGGCCAACGATGCCCAGCCACGCGAGCGGTCGGTGGACCGGACGGTGGCCGGTGTCTTCGCGGCCCGCGCCCGCCAGCGCGCCGTCGACCTGAACCGGCGCGGGGAGTACGAGGCGGCCTCCGAGCAGCTCAAGGCGACGGCGCGGAAGATCCGCTCGTACGCCGACGGCGACCCGGAGCTGGGCGCCATCATCGACGGCCTGCTGCAGGAGGCGGAGCTGTTCGGCCGCGTCATGGACGAGCGCAGCCGCAAGGAGGCCTACTTCGCGAGCGCGTCCATGCTGCGTTCGCGGGACGTCACGGGCAAGGCCCGCCGGGGAGGGGTGTGAACCGCGCGGCGAAGGCTGTGAGGGGCACGGGGCGAGGCTGTGAACCTCTCGTGAGCGGTGCGCGCGGCACGCGACAGTGACGTCGTCGCTGCCGCCGTGCCCATGCCGTAGGCTCCGTGGGTGACAGACCCGGCGCGCCTTCTGGAGGGCCTGAACGAGGCACAGCGTGAAGCTGTGACCGCGGTGTCCGGACCGGTCGCCATCGTGGCCGGGGCGGGCAGCGGCAAGACGCGCGTGGTCAGCCACCGGGCCGCCTATGCAGTGGCCAGCGGGGCGGTCGAGGAGCGGGCCATCCTGCTGGTGACGTTCACGGAGAAGGCCGCCACGGAGATGGCCGAGCGCGTGCGCGGCCTGGGGCTCGGGGCGCGTCACGGCTCGAACGTTCCACTCGGCGGCCCTGGCGCAGTTGCGCTACTTCTGGCCGCTGCGGCACGAAGGTGCCCCGCTGCCGGAGGTGATGGCGGACAAGTGGCGCATCGTCTCACCGCTGGCGCGGGCGCTGCCGGGTGGCTATCGCTTCACGCCTGCCAGGGACCTCATGGACGAGATCGAGTGGGCCAGGAGCCGGCGACTCACGCCGCAGACGCTACGAACAGGGCGCGAGCGACCGCGAACCGCCCATCCCGACGAACCTGTTCGTGCGCCTCTTCCGCGACTACGAGACGGCCAAGCGGCGGCGCGGGCTCATCGACTTCGACGACATCCTCTCGCTGACGGTCGCAGCTGCTGGAGACGGACGAGGAGGCGGCCCGGCAGGTCCGGGCGCGCTATGCGTGGTTCACCGTGGACGAGTACCAGGACACCACGCCGCTCCAGGCACGGCTGCTGGAGCTGTGGCTGGGCGATCGCCGTGACCTCTGCGTCGTCGGCGACGAGGACCAGACCATCTACACGTTCGCCGGCGCCACACCGGCACATCTGCGCGACTTCGGTACGCGCTACCCGGACGCGCGCGTGATCCCCCTGCTGGCCAACTACCGATCGAGCCCTCAGATCATTAGCCTGGCTAATCGCTTGCTGACATCGGCCGGGCGGGACAAGCAGCTGGTGGCGACGCTGCCCGCCGGACCGGAGCCCGACCATCGCTGCCTTCGCTGACGACGCGGCGGAGGTGGCCCACATCGTCGCTGCCGTGCGCGAGCTGCTGGCCGCGGGCACGCCGGGCCGCGAGATCGCCGTGCTGCTGCGGCTGAACGCCCAGGTCGAGCCGTTCGAGGCGGCCTTCACCGCGGCGGGCATCCACTACCAGGTGCGCGGGCAGCACTTCTTCGAGCGCCACGAGGTGCGCACGGCGGTCCGGGCGCTGGCGCGCCTGCCGGAGGACCTGGAGGGCGATCGACTGGTCGCGGCTCGGCCTCGAGGCCTGGCGGGAGACGCTCGGCTTCGAGCCCGATGAGGTCCCCGACGGGCGCGAGGCGCGGGAGCGGCATGCCGTCCTCTCCACGCTCCTGGGCATCGTGAGCGAGCTGGCCGGGGCGGCCGAGGCACGGGACCGTGACGCGGTGGTGGCCGAGCTGGCGCAGCGCGCCGAGCGTGAGCGACCGGGATCGGTCGATGGCGTGGAGCTGCTGACGCTCCATCGCGCCAAGGGACTGGAGTGGGATGCGGTGTTCATCCCGTCGCTGGAGGAAGGCCTGCTGCCGGTCGCCCAGGCGACGGACGACGACGAGGCACTGGCGGAGGAGCAGCGGCTGCTCTACGTGGGCATCACCCGTGCGCGCAGGCACCTGACGCTGTCATGGGCTCGTCAGCGGACGTCACCGGCGGGTGCCCTGCAGCGCCGCACCATGTCACGGTTCCTTCGTCCGCTCGATCCGACCGCTGCGGAGTCGCGGACCAGGCGTGCCGCCGCGCAACCCGATGGAGCCACTACGGCGCTGTTCGATGCGCTCAAGGCCTGGCGCCGCGAACGCGCGGCCGAGGACGGCGTGCCGGCCTACGTGGTGGCCACTGACGCGACGCTGGCGGCGATGGCCCGCAGCCAACCCCTGACCGAGGACGAACTGCTGTCGGTGCCGGGCATCGGTCCTGCCAAGGCAGCCAGGTACGGCGCGGCCATGCTCGCCGTCATCCGGGACCACCGCTGAGTCTCATCAGGTCCCCGCCATCGGCAGACGGCCATCTCAAGGGATGTCCTGCTCCTGACGCGTGTGGACAAGCCGGCCTTGCTGTACCAGCTCTGCGAACTCGGCTGCCGCCACCCCGGCCAGGTGCTGTCACACACGAAGATGCTGGGGCAGCTGCAGGACGGCGGGAACACTACGACCGTGGCTCACCGGTCTGGCCCTGATGACGGCGCTGGCCGAGGTGCGGCCGGACGAGGTGCTGGCGGACCCGACGGCCGGTGGACAGCTCGTCGAGTCCGCGGTCGGTGGCTCCCTCGTGAACGCGGAAGCTCGGGCGTCTGCTCGGTCTTCAACTGGCGCGAGGGAGCCGTGAGGTCGACTTCGTCGTGCGCACCGAGCGCGAGCTGATCGCCATCGAGGTCGAGCGACGACTGCCCGAACGGAGGGCCTGGCAGCCCTCCAGGCGGCGTTCGGGCCGGCAAGGTCCATGGTGGTCGGCCGCGATGACATCCCGGTCGAGGAGTGCCTGGGCCGGCCCGCCGAGCACCGGCTCGACCCACACGTGGCGGTCCGCGCGAGTCCGCGGCAGGCTCAGGGTCCATCATAGGAGCCGTTTACAGACGTACGCAGGCGGGGAGTCAAGGTGACACAGGTTCGCATCGGCGTGGTGGGGCTCGGGCTCATCGCCCAGGTGGCCCATCTGCCCAACCTGCTGCGCCTGTCGCGCTCCTTCGCGGTCAGGCATGTAAGCGACCTCTCGGCCTCGCTCATGCAGACCGTCGCCGCGGGGCTGCCAGGGACGCCGCGTACCTCGACCGACTGGCGGGCCCTCTGCGACGACCCCGAGCTCGACGCCCTGCTGCTGCTGACTCCGGGAGCCCACGGGTCCATCGCGACAGCCGCGCTGGCGGCCGGCAAGCACGTCCTCAGCGAGAAGCCGCTGTGCGTGACGCAGCGGGAGGCCCGCGAGCTGGCAGGCCTGGCCAGGAGACACGACCGCGTCCTCCAAGTCGCCTACATGAAGGCCTACGACCCGGCCGTGGCCGCGGCGCGCGGCATCATCGCCGAGATCGGCCCGGTGCGCCTGGTGACGGTGGAGGTGCGGCACCCCACTCACCAGTCGCAGATCACCCGGCTCGACGTCTCCCCGGCCGTGGGCGTCGACCCCGAGCTCATCGCGGTGGCCAGGGCCGAGACCGCCGCGCTGGTGCACGAGGCGCTCGGCGAGGCGCCGCCGGGCATGGCGCGCCTCTACCCGGAGGTCCTGCTCGGCTCCATCGTCCATGAGCTCTCCGCGCTGCGCTCCCTCGGTATCGAGGTGCCGGCGCGTTACGACCACGTGGCCGCCTGGCCCTTCGACCCGGGCTCGGCCGAGGGTGACTACCCGTCGCTGGCGGCCACGGCACCGCTGGCCGACGGCAGCCTCCTGCGACTGCAGTGGCTGTGGCTGCCCGACTATCCGCGCTACGAGGAGGCCATCAGCGTCATCGGCGCGCGGGGCGCGATCCACCTGGACATGCCCCAGCCATACGGCCCCAACATCCCTGCCCGGCTGCGCTTCCGCCGCTCGGACGGAGGAGCGCTGGAGATCGACGACGGGCGTCACCGGCGCGACTCGGGCTTCCTGGAGGAGCTGCGGGTCTTCCATGCCGCGGTCACCGCCGGAGCTGCGGTGCCCACCGGCGCGGAGGCGGCTCGCGAGGACACGGCTTCGCTGCAGGCCTTCGCGGCGACGCTCGCGTCGGGCCGTGGCCTGCGCCTGGGTGGCGAAGCGGCCGCGCTCCTCCGATGAGCACGCGCGAGGTTCGGCCGCTGGCCCAGACTCCTGGGCGGGATGCCAGGTTCTGGTCGAAGGTCGGACGAGGAGTCGAACGGAACACATGACCATCGGTTTCGGACAGGCCTATGCACACGCTGGCGCCCGGCCGCCAGGCGTGGACGCCGCGCTGCGTGACCTGGCGCGCCGGCTGGTGTGGTGGCTGGAGCCCGATGCAGCGCTCGCCGATCCAAGGCGGTTCCTGGCCCAGGCCATGACCGAGCCGACCTCGAGGGATGCGCTCCGTCGTGGCGGTCTTCGGCGACGACGCCTTGCGGGCTGTGCTCGAGGACGCGCCAGCCGGCGTGTTCGACCGCAGGTCCTGGGACTCGGCGCGCTGGCTCGACCACGTCCCGCCTCTCCCGGTGCGGCGACTCTGAGCACCGATCGCATGGCTCGCGAGTACCCCCTCCTGCGCCGATCGACCCGTCCGATGAGCGCCTCAACCTGAGCGCGACGCGTCGGCCCCGCCTGGAGCGCTACCCGGGGACGCGGTCCTCTACGGCGGCGCGGCCATCGCAGTGCGGCTGGCCCATCGCATCTCGGTCGATCTCGATCTCTTCCTGCCACGGCACTTCGATCCCGGCGAGCTGCGCCGGGGCACCCGCTCCTCCAGAGCGGCGAGTCTCGGCCCTGCGGCCCAGGTCACCGTCATCCTGCACGGTGACTCGTGCGGCACGGGCATGGGCCCGCGCGAGCTGGAGCGCGAGTACCTGCGCTGGGGTGGCTCGAGCAAGCGCGCCGGCGAGCGCATCGGGCGCTTCGGCCAGGGCGGCAAGGCGGCCATCGGCCACCTCGGGGCGCGCTTCGCCATCATCGCCTCCCCGGCGGGTGACCCGAAGGCCTACGGCTTCGTGGACGAGGCCTACCGCGACCGCAGCCGGCTGCGCACCTACGAGCTGCACGAACGGTCGCAAGCCCGTCGACCCCGGCTGGGCTACGTGCGCATCGAGATCGGGGAGGTCGATCGCAAGCTCGACGCGCGGCGCGTGCGTGCGCGGGTCGGCGACGTCTATCGGCCGCTGCTCGCCTCGGGCGAGCTCGTCCTGCGCGTCGACCGGGCACCCGTGACGCCGGCCGACTGGCCCGTGGAGGAGCGCCACGACTTCGCCGTCCGGGCCGGAGGCCGGCTGGTGCGCGGCTGGCACGGCCTGCTCGGCGACCCTCCGCCCGCGGCCATCGAGGCCGGGGTGCGCCTCTATCACCTCGGACGGCTGGTGGGGGCGCCCGAATGGTTCGGCCACCCGGGCCCGGCCGTCCATCCGGCGCTCAACCGGCTCATCGGCGAGGTCGAGCTGCCCCACGTCGCGGTCACGCTCAACAAGAGCGACGTCGAGCGCGGCAGCCCCGAGTGGGAGGCGGTGGAGACACGGCTGCATCGTCTCCTCGCCCCGGTCGTCCGCCGCCTGACCCGCGAGGAGGCCGTGGCCGCCAGCCCCCAGGCGCTGCGGACCGCCGAGCAGGTGCGGCGCATCCTGGCCCGGGCCCTGCACCTGCTGGAATCGGGCAAGCTGTTCGAGAGCGAGATCGGCTCCGGCGCCGGGAGCGGTGGCCGGGTCAGCTGACGCTGGACGAGGTACGCCGCACCGGGGCGGGAGGGAGGCCGAAGACGCCGCCGAGGGCGACGAGGACACCGAGGAGGCCGCGGCCGGCCGAGGCAGCCTGCGAACCGGCCGCCGAACCGGCCGCTCCACCGGTCCGTTCGGGTGGGCCCGGGCGAGGCAGGCGAAGCGGCGTCGGGGAGGTCGTCATCCGCTCGCTCGACCCCCGCCTGCGCAGCGCCATGGTCGTCGAGGACGGGGTGCGCCGCGTCGTCATCAACTCGCGCTACCCACTCTACGAGGTGCGCAAGGGCGACCTCTGGTACCAGCTGGAGACGGCCCTGCGCGAGGTCTGCGTGACCATCCCCGAGGCGACCGTGCCCGAGTTCGAGCGCCGCGTCAACGAGCTCATGGTCGTCTCGCTGGGACTGGCCGAGCGTCGCCGACGCTCGCGTCGCAAGGCCAGACCGGCCCGGTCCAGCCTCTGGAGCGGCGGCTGACGCGTCGCCCTGTGGTGGCCCGCACGGGCTTGAGCGCGCCGGAGCCGTCCGTCATGCTGCTAGCCGCCGTTAAGCGCCGCGTCCAGGAACCCCAAGACGCGTGCCTGCCACTCGTCGGGGTGGCGCCCGAGCGACTCGATGTGCGGAGTGTCCGGCAGCTCCCAGACCTCAATCGAGGGCGCGGCGCTGCGGAAGTAGCGCGAGGCGAGGATCTCATCAGCCGCCTGGCCCACGATGAGCAGGATGGGCATGGCGCTCGGGCTGCGGCGACGGCCTCGGTCAGGGGAATGGGCGGAGCAGCATCGGTCATCAGCCCTGCCAGCGCCCACATGATCTCACCGTCGAGGCGCTGGATGAGACCGCTCACGTCGGACGGCAGGTAGACCAGGTCGGCGGGCACGCGGCTGCTGGCGCCTTCGGCGACCACGGCTGCCAGCCCGGTCCCGGCGGCCGCGGCGGTGAGGGCGACCTCGCCGCCCATCGAGAGCCCCAATGCCGCGATGCGCTCGGGGTCGACCTCCGGCCTGGTACCCAGCCAGGAGACCGCGCCAGTCACGTCGGCGACACCGTGCCAGCCCCAGGCGTTGCCGAGCCCGCCGCTGTCCCCCGTGCCCCGCGAAATCGAGCGCCAGGACCCCGTAGCCGTGGTCGGCCAGGACAGCGGCATGCGCGAGCGTCGAGTCCTTGCTGCCTCCGGAGCCCGGCAGGACGATGACCGCGTCCCCGTTCGTTGAGGGCGTGTACCAGCCGACCATCGTCACCCCGTCCGGCGTCTCGAAGGAGATGCGCTCTGCTGTGGGCGGCATCGCCGCGTCGACCGGGGTGGGCGGGGGATGGGTGCCGTAGACGGCGCCGGCCACCGGCAGGATCACGAACTGGAGCAGCACGAAGGCGACAGGGATGGCGGCCAGTCGCCACCAGCCGGGCGTGGCTCGGATGAGCAGCCAGGCGCCCGACGCGAGCAGCAGAAACCCGGCCGCGAGCGTGGCCAGGCCGCTGACGGCGACCACGGACAGGCCGGTCGTGGCCAGCCAGACCGGGCCGATGGCGCCGCCGACGCACACGCCGCAGAGACCGCCGACGAGGGCCGCCAGGCCACGTCGGACGACCCGCTCGCTGGCGGTCCAGGCGAGCAGCGCGAGGGTGACGAGCAGGGCAAGCACGATGCCGACGACCCGGCCGATCGTCGAGACGTCCGAGATGGCGGCCGTGACGACGAGCCCCAGTCCGACGATGAGCTGGGCGAGACCGAGCATGACGTGCCGACGCCCGGGAAGCGTGATCCTCATCGACACCATGCTAGCCCGCGCCGTCGTCAGTCGCCGCTCGTCGACGAGGACGAGGAGGTCATCGTCGAGGTAGGCGCCAGTGCGATAGCAGCGGTGGCAGGTCGGACAGCCCGGGGTCGCGAGGAGTTGGGACTCGCCATCGTCGCCATCCCAGCCCCGACCGTACTGGTCGGGGATCTCGCCCCAGCCGAAGAAGGGCATCGGCCGGTGCGGGACGATGCCGAGGGTCTCGAACGGCTCCACGCGCTTCGGGCCGACCGTGCACAGGTGCGCCCAGTAGTCGCCGAGGTCGAAGACGTACGCCAACTGCTCACCGAGGTCCAGGCGACTGAGCCGCTCGCGCCGATCGTCGATGACCGGGCCGAACTCCTCCCAGTCCACGTAGTGGATCGTCAGACGCGACCCGTCGCCGAGCGTGAACTCGTGCAGATGCGCCCGGTCCCAGCGCGCGAAGGCATCGTCGATGGCGTCCGCCAGCTGCCCGAAGGTATGGCTGCGCGCAGCCGCGAACAGGCATCCCGGGCGCGGCCACAGGTGCCAACCCGCCCTGGCCGCTGGACTGTGCCCTCGTCGATCTTGCTGCCGCCGGACTGCCTGCTCCATCCAAGGTGCGCTTCAAGCTCTTCACGCTCGATCATCGCCTGCTGCGGGGCGAGCTCGGGCGGCTGGCGCCGGCATACGTCGAGCGTGTCAGCGTGGCGCTGGACCGCCTGCTGGGCAACAGCGGCGTTGCCGAGACATCTCCGGGATAGGGGCGGGAGCACGGGCGCGAACTCCCGCCCTTGCACGGCACTCGGCACTCATCTGCCGTTGACGACTACGCATCATGCGTAGTAGTTTGGACGCATGGCGGGATACGGAGAGCGACCCATCGAGGCGACGGTCGCGCTGACGCAGCGGCCCGAGGGCATGGCGCTCGTCGACCTTGCGGCCGCGATTGCGGCACCCTTGACGAGCGCCCAGCGAGCGGCCGGCTCGCTCATCGACCAGGGCCTTGCAGAGGCGTCCCGCACGAGTCGTCTGATTCGGCTCCGCGCCGACCATCCGGCAGCGACGGCGTTCAGCCAGTTCGCCCTGCGACGGCTGCCAGCCGCCCGGGCCGTGGCCATCGTGTGCCGTGCCAGTCGGGCCGTGGAGTTCGCCGGACAGGATGAGCTCGGTCTCCTCGTCGTGTTGTCGCCGTTCGCCGATCCGGCCGATGTCGCCCGGTTGCAGGCGACCCTCGAGCTGGTCAACGCCGACCGCAGGGACGGGCTCGGCGTCGAGATCCTGGAGCGGGCGGAGCTCCACGCCCGGCTCCTCGATGAGCCGGGCCTCCGGACGCGTGGCCTCGCGCTCCACGCAGCGAAGGGCCGGGCCGATCGCACGTTCCGTGACCCGTTCGCCCACGGCTCGTCCGACGCCCCTCGGCTGGGCCGACTCCACCCCTCGCTCCGGGCCCCGTCAGCGGCGTTGGCCAGAGTGGCCCAGCGGCACCACCTGGCCAGCCTTGCCGCCTTCGGGTCGGCCGTGCGATCCGACTTCCGTCCCGACTCTGACGTCGACATCCTCGTGGAGCTGGCGCCCGGCACCAGGATCCGGGCCGCGGATCTCTCGTGGATCTCAGGTCGGAGCTGGAGACGCTGTTCGACCGGGACGTCGATCTCGTCCGGCTGGGGGCATTGGACCCAGGCATCCGCGAGCGCGTCATGGGTGAGCGAGTGATGCTCTATGGACCCGCGTGACCGCCGGCATCTGGACCTCGCGCGCACGAGCGCGCGGATGGCCCTCGATTACAGGCAGTCGGTCCTCGACTGGCGGAACGACAGAAGACGATCGACGCGATCGCCAAGCGTGTCGAGGAGGCCAGCGAGCACCTCAGGCGTGTGAGCCCTGCTCAGCAGTCCGCCATGCCGGAGATCCCCTGGAAGGTGGCCAAGGGCATCCGAGACGTCCTCGCGCATGACTACCTGCGGCTCGACCTGGACGTCCTCGAGGCCACGCTGGATGACGACGTGCCGGCCCTTGTCGCGGCCATCGACCACGCGATCGGCCCGTAGGCTGTGCGTACGCAGCGGTGGACGAACGCTGGCCGGTGTCCCGGCGAGGCCGACTGACCATGGACCTGCGGTCGAAGGCTCGAGGGGCGCTCCTGGGCGCGGCGCTCGGGGATGCCCTGCGGATCCAGGTTCGAGGGGGACCCCACTCCGTCCGCGTCCGACATCAGCGATGTCATGCGTTCGCACGCAACCCTGCATCACACGGACGACACGGCCATGACCATCGCCCTGGCCGAATCGATGGTAGCCGTGGGCGACCTGGACGAGAACCATCTGGCAGCGACGTTCGCGCACCACTGGCACGCCGAGCCATGGCGGGGCTATGGGCGGGGGACCGCGGCCCTGCTGCGGGCCATCCACGGCGGTGGCTCGTGGCGGGAACTCGCCCCGGCCCAGTTCGACGGCGGCTCACACGGCAATGGGGCGGCCATGCGCGTCGCCCCGGTGGCGATCCGCGCGGCCGGGGACATCAGCCTGGCCCTGGACCTGGCGCGTCGCTCGGCGCAGGTCACGCACGCCCACCCGCTGGGCATCGACGGCGCTGCGCTCCAGGCCGGTGTGGTAGCGCTGGCCCTCGCGGCTGATCCGGGTGAGCCACTCGACCGCGCTGTGGTCCTCGCCGCGGCCGCCGACTTCGTGACCGAGGAAGCCATGCGGCACCAGCTTGCGCGCGTCGGGGACCTGACGGCTCACGCGCTGCCGGCCGGGGTGGCGGCCCGCATCGGTCACGGCATCGACGCCCTGTCCTCGGTACCCGCGGCCCTGGCAGCCGCCCTCCTCGCGGGTGGGTCGCTCTCGAACACCATCCGTTTCGCCATCGCCATCGGCGGCGACACGGACACCATCGCCTCCATGGCCGGTGCCATCAGCGGTGCCCACCTCGGTGCCGAGGCGGTCCCGGAGGCCTGGCTCGCTCGTCTGGAGAGCCGGGATCGGTTGGTCAGCCTCGCCGACGGGCTGGTCTGACCCTCCCTGAGCGCTTCATCCGTCCCGTTGGCCGTCGCCCGCGAACTCCCGCCCGGTGGCTTCGACCCAGTCCGAGGCACGATTCGGCGGCGTGGCGAAGGTCGCCCCGCGCAGCGCTGAGATGTACTCGCCGCCCCGCATCGCGACCTCCCAGGGCGCTGAGTTGAAAGCCCCCCTGTTTCGGTAAGCCTACTTGTCAGAAGCCCCCCTGTTTCAGATACTCCACTCGTGCTGACGCTCGACCAGGTCAATGCGCTGAACCCATGGTGGACGGACGTCAGCTGGCGTCCCTCCGATGATCCGCACCTCGCAGCGGCGGCCTCCGTCCCGTTCCATTGGGATCCGGAGGCCGTTCGATGAAGCCGATCTGCACTCCGGGGCCGTCTTCACGTTGCGCGGGATGCGGCAATCGGGCAAGACCACACTCACCAAGCGCCTCATCGCCGACCGGGTCGGCTCAGGACGCGCTCGTCGCACGTGCTTCCTCACCCTCCAGACGGTGACGACCGCGGACGAGCTTCGCGAGTCGGTCGAGCTCGTCCTTCGTCTGTGGCCCGATCAGGAAGGCCCCTGGCTCTTCGTCCTCGATGAGCTCACGTTCGTCCCAGACTGGGCACGGGCAGTCGTCTATCTACGCGAGCACGTGCCCTCATTTCGGTCGGCGACCGTCATCCTGACCGGTTCATCGGCCTTCGACCTGGTAGCCAGCGGCGATCTGCTGCATGGCCGAAGGGGTCGATCGGCTCGCCGTCTCGATCGTCTGCATATGCCGATGAGCTTCCGCGACTACGTGGCGGTGCGCGCCCCCCACGCGCTCCCATCACCGCGCCTTGCGCCGGGGGCACTCCTGGGACCGGAGGGCCGTGACGCGGTCCGTGTAGCAGCCCTGCGGACAGCCGAGCTGGACACGTACCTCGCCGAGTACATACGGTCGGGTGGTCTTCCGACCCCGGTCGCGGACACGCTCAGCGGCGGCCGTGTCGCGCCTGACACGACGACCGAACTGTGGCGCGGGCTATCCACCGATATCCGGAGGCTTGGCCGCAACGAGGTCGCTCTTCGCAAGCTCGTCTCGCGCGTGGTCTCGGCGCTCGCGTCCCCCAGTGACTGGACGGCCATCGCTCACGAGCTCGATGTGGCACGACAGACCGCGGTGGCATACGTGGATGCCCTCGCGGCATCGTTCGCCCTCGTCGTGCTCGCCCAGCGAGACCTCAAGCGGCAGCAAGGGCCGGCGCTGCGCCGACCTCGGAAGTTGTACCTGGGTGATCCAGCCCTGGCGGCCATCCCCGCCGCGACCGGAGGACCGACCGCGTCCGACAGCCAGCTCGTCGAGAACGTCATCGCCGTGGCGCTCTTGCGAGCTGCCGAGCCGGATGCCCTGGAGCGCTTCTCGGACCCTGACCACCTCTTCTACTGGCGTAGCACGGACGGCCGGGAGATCGACTTCCTCGTGACCGAGCCCTCACTGCCCATCGAATCCAAGTACGGCGCGCGCCCGACGGGCAAGGACTACGAATCCATCACCAAGGCCTTCGGTCGCGGCATCATGGTCTCCCGCCGCGATGTGGACCTGGAGCGCCCCGTCCTGACGGTCCCTGCCGGCGTGTTGCTCGCGCTCATCGGGTAGCGCTGGCCGCCTCGGACAGAGGCGACCTTGGCCGACTCGCCCTGGAGTTGCCCCGGTTTCGTGGACGGTGATGCGTCAACCGGCCTCGACGGCCGGACTCGAACGATAGCGCTCCTCGAACTGCTCGGGACTGAGGTTGCCGAGGCTGCTGTGGCGGCGGATCCGGTTGTAGAAGACCTCGATGTACTCGAACACCGCGGCCCTCGCCTCGGCCGGGTTCGCCCAGTCGGAGCGGTCGATGAGCTCGGTCTCCAGGGTGGCGAAGAAGCTCTCGGCCATGGCGTTGTCGTAGCAGTCGCCGACCGAGCCCATCGACGCCGCGATCCCGGACTCGCGCAGGCGCCGGCCGAACGCCAGGCTCGTGTACTGGGACCCGTGGTCGGAGTGGTGGATGAGATCGGTGCCCGGCCGACGGCGGACGACCGCCGCGTCGAGGGCCGCGGTGACGAGCTCGGTCCGCATGTGGGTGGCCATGCACCAGCCGACGACCCGGCGGGAGAAGGCGTCGACGATCGAGGCGAGGTAGCAGGAGCCGGACCGCGTCGGGAGCTCGGTGATGTCGGCGACCCAGAGCCGGTCGGGACCGTGCGCCGTGAAGTCGCGGTCGACGAGATCGGGGAAGGGCTCCGCGTGCTCGTCGCGGATCGTCGTGCGCACGAACCGGCGACGGTGGACGCCCGCGAGATGGTCGGCCCGCATGAGCCGGGCGACCCGCTTGCGCGAGACGTGGTGCCCGGCCTCGGCGAGGTCGGCGTGGATCCGGGGCACGCCGTACGTCCCGCGGCTGCGGGCGTGGGAGCGCCGGATCTCCGCGGCCAGCGCGGCGTCGGAGAGCGCGCGGGCCGACGGGCCGCGGGCGCGCCAGGCGTAGTAGCCGCTCGGGGAGACACCGAGGGCGGAGCAGAGGATCCGCACCGGATACCTCGCCTTCTCCTGCTCGACGAAGCGGAACCGGGTCACCGGGTCCGCTCGGTCTCCTGAGCGAAGAAGGCGGCTGCTTTTCGCAGGATCTCGCGCTCGGTCTCGAGGACCTTCACCCGCCGGCGGAGCTCGCTGAGCTCGGCCCGCTCGTCGTCGGCGAGCGGCGTCCCCGCCGGCCGCTCGCGCGCCAGGCGGATCCACCTCGCGAGGCTCTCGTTGCTGATGCCGAGGTCCAGGGCGACCTGGCGGATCGACTGGCCCGACGTCTCGGCGAGGCGGACGGCCTCGGCCCGGAACTCGGTGCTGTAGTGGGTGTGCTTCCTCCCCATGTGGACTCCTTCCCGCGGACGCTGCCGCGATGGTAGGTGTCCACGAAACCGGGGTAGGTCCACCCCCGGTCGTGCCACACAAGCTGGCACAAGCGCGCGTGACGATGTCCGCGCGCGCAAGGGACGAAGCTCGCAGTCGAGCAGCGAACCGAACGTCTATCGAGAGCGCCTGAGAGACCCGGCTCCGTGACGGCGCGGCAACCGACGCCCTCGAGCGGGCACGGTGCCCCGGCCGGGTGCGATAGAGAGGAGCGCGATGTCCGACCCCAGCTTCCCCACGGCCACGACCATGGCCACGCCGCCCTCGCAGGAGGTCCTCGGCGAGGCCGCCCGCCGCGTCGCGGAGGCGTACCCGTCGCTGTACGAGCACCAGCGCAGCGGCGTCGCCTTCCTGCTCTCGCGGCGGCGCGCCATCCTCGCCGACGACATGGGCCTGGGCAAGACCCGCCAGGCCATCATCGCGCTGCGCGAGGCCCAGCCCGACGGGCCCGTTCCTCGTCGTCTGCCCGGCCGGCGTGAAGCTCACCTGGGCGCGCGAGATCCAGCTCGTCGAGCCCGACGCGGACGTCGCACGTCGTGTCAGGGTCAAGGACGGCCCCCGAGCCGGTGCGCCGCTGGACGGTCGTCAACTACGACCTGCTGGGCCGGCACCGCCAGGCCCTGGGTGCCATCGGCTGGGCCGGCCTGGCCATCGACGAGGCCCACTACATCAAGAACGACTCGGCCCGGACGAAGCATGTCCTGCGCCTCGCCGGCCTGGGCGACGGTGCCCACGAGCCGGAGGCCGTCTACCTGCTCACCGGCACGCCGATGACGAACCGGCCGCGCGACCTCTTCAACCTGCTCAAGGCCGTGCGCCACCCGCTGGCGACCTCGTTCTACAGCTACGCGAAGCGCTACTGCGCCGCCTTCGACAACGGCTACGGGCTCGACAGCCGCGGTGCGCAGCAACATGGAGGAGCTGGCCGCAGGTCGTGGCCGGCGTCATGCTGCGGCGGACCAAGGACGAGGCGCTCGACCTGCCGCCCAAGATGCGCACCTGGCAGCCCGTCGAGGTCGACTCGGCGGAGGTCCGGCGCGCGGAGGCCACGGCGCTGCGACTTCTTCGCCGACAACCCCCAGCGCGACGGCCCTGCCTGGGCCACGTTCCTCGGCAAGCTCAACGAGGCCCGTCACGCCCTGGCGCTGGCCAAGGCCGAGGCCACGCTCGACGCCGTGCGGGAACGACTCGAGGCCGAGCGAGAAGGTCGTCGTCTTCAGCAGCTACAGCGGCGTCATCGAGCGTCTGCAAGACGGAGCTCGGCGACCAGGCACGTGTCATCACCGGCGCCACCTCCGCTGCCGCAGCGCCAGGCCGCAGCCGACGCCTTCCAGGAGGACCCCGACGTGCGCGTGCTGCTGGGCAACCTCGTGGCCGCGGGCGTCGGGCTGACGCTCACCGCCGGCACGCACGTCGTCTTCAACGACCTCGACTGGGTGCCCGCCAACCACTGGCAGGCGGAGGACCGCATCTACCGCATCGGCCAGACGCGGCCGGCCTTCGTGACCTACCTCGTGGCGGAGGGCACGCTCGACGACTACGTGGCGGCGCTGCTCGAGCAGAAGGCCCGCCTCGTCGGCGTGCTCGAGGCGGAGGCGGCGGACCGCGCCACGCATCGTGGAGGCCGTCGTCGAAGCCGCGGTCAGCGGCGAGCGGCCCGACTGGGGCAGGCTCGGCGTCGAGCAGGCGGAACGGGTGGCAGCGGCAGCCGACAGCGGCTCGATGGGTCTCCTGGGCGACGTGCTGGACCTCCTGGCCCGGGCCGGCCGGGGCCTGGGTGCCATCAACGCGGAGCAGGTCATCGAGGTTCCCAGCCGCTCCCGGCCCGGGGAGGTCAACATCGTGCGCATCGTCGCCGGCGTGGCCACCTGCACCTGCAAGGGCTTCGAGTACCGCGGCGACTGCAGTCACGCCCGCGAAGCCGCCAAGCGAGCGGCCGCATGAGCGCGCTCGTCGGACTCCTGGTCCTCATCGTCGCCCTGGGCGGCGGCCTGCTCGTGCTGCCCTGGGTCGGGTTGATGGCGCTCTTCGTGGTGCTGACCCTGGGCGGCGCGCTCATCTGCCGTTTCCGAGGGATGAACCGGACTGCATCGACGCAGAGCACCATCGAGTAACGGTCACGCGCTTGGCTCGCGCGTACACTTCGGCCGATGCATCTGTACAGCGGGTCGACGGACGACTTTGTCCGGGATGCCGTCCTCAACCGCTTGGCCAGCCGCCTCTCCGACCGTTTCTTCGAGGAGTTCCGATACAAGGCACCCCGTTCCGAGGTAGGCGCTTGGCAGAACTCCCTCCGCGCGATGGCGAGTGTCCTGCAACTGGCCGACTTGCGAGACCAGGGGATCCTTGTCGAGCTGCAGCTACCGCTCACCTCCAAGCGCCTGGACTGCCTCGTGACAGGCTCCGACCAAGTCCGGGGCGAAGGCGCCGTGATCATCGAACTGAAGCAGTGGTCAGAGACTGGCAGATCCAACATCACCGACTGCGTGACGACCCAGCTTGGTGGGCGCGAAAGGGACACGCTCCACCCGTCCAGGCAGGCCGAGAGCTACCAGCGGTATCTCCTCGACACGCACACAGCCTTCGCCGACGGGGCCCTCGCGCTGGACGCATGTGCCTATCTGCACAACCATCCTGACGACCCAGGCTCACCGCTCTTCGACCCGCCGTTTCGTGCCGTCACGGAACGACACCCACTGTTCACTGGCGGCAAGGCCGGCGAGTTGGCAGATTTCCTGGACACTCGGGTCAACGGCCCTGACGAGGGGTCGATCCTGGAGCGTGTCGCCGACGCCACGTTCAGGCCCAGCAAGCGCCTGCTCGACCACGTAGCTCGCATGATCGACAATGAACCCACGTTCATCCTGCTCGATGAGCAGCAGGTCGCGTTCAACGCCATCCTCGACGAGGTGCGTGATGCGACGGGTCGGTCGACGCCAGTAGTGTTCCTCATCCAGGGCGGTCCGGGCACCGGCAAATCCGTTATCGCTGTGAACCTCGTCGCCGAGATGTCGCGAATTGGAATGCGTGCTGTTCATGCGACGGGTTCGAAGGCGTTCACAGAGAACCTGCGCAGGAGCGTGGGCAGCCGAGCATCAGCGCTCTTCAGCTATTTCAAGCAGTTGCGCAAGCTCGACCAGCCCGTTGACGTCGTGATCTTGGACGAGGCGCATCGGATCCGCGAGGTCAGTACGGACCGTTTCACGCCCGCTCACGCCCATACGGGCAAGCCACAGGTCGAGGAGATCTTGGATGCGGGACGCGTATCGGTCTTCCTGATCGATGACCGCCAGGTCGTTCGGCCGGGCGAGGTAGGGAGCTCAGAGCTCATCCGGCGTACCGCAGGGCAACGCGGTGTGGAAGTCCGGGAGTTCGAGTTGGAGGCTCAGTTCAGGGCGAACGGCTCGGATGCATTCATCCAGTGGGTGGATAACACCTTGGATGTCTCGCGGACGCCGCAGATCCTCTGGCAGGCCAACGACCCGTTCGTCTTTCAGATCGTTCCGACCGTTGCCGAGCTCGAAGCGACGATCCGTCGAGCGGTGCGTCCTGGCGTGACCGCCCGGTTGGTGGCCGGCTTCTGCTGGCCGTGGTCAGACCCGACGATCGACGGTCAGCTGATTCCCGACGTGGTCGTTGGGGACTGGTCCATGCCGTGGAACGCGAAGCCCGAGGCTGGGAGACTGGCTCCCGGAATCCCGAAGTCGCACTATTGGGCTAGCGACCCGAGCGGAATCAACCAGGTCGGGTGTGTCTACACGGCACAAGGGTTCGAGTTCGATGTGGTAGGGATTATCTTCGGTACCGACTTGGTCTACCGCCCGGGAGTCGGCTGGTTTGGCCAGCCTGACGAATCGCAGGACCGTGTGGTACGGCGCGGTGTCTCTCGCGAGGAGTTCACCTCGTACGTCAAGAACACGTATCGCGTGCTCCTCACGCGGGGGCTGCGAGCGTGCTACGTGACGTTCCTCGATGCCCCGACGCGCGACTTCGTGTGGAGCCGGATCGAGCAGTCTCCGTCCGCGCTCCGAAGGGTTGCAGAAGAGGTTGGACCGTACCATCCCTAGGCCAGCCCACGAGCACCGGCCATGAGCTCGTTGATGTCGGCTGGCGTCAGCCTCGGAACAGCGTGTCGCCGTGCCACTCCAGGAACTCGCGGGCCGGGGGCGGATCGGGCGGCCTCGGCAGCCGGATGTGGGTCCGGTCCAGGGCGTAGTAGTCGCGGCCGTTTTCGAACTCGTCGCGGATGCTCCGGCTCACACGCAACCGGTAGGCCGGCGTCACGGTCACGTATCCCCGGTCGAAGAGCGTGTGCAGGTCCTCGCGGAGGAGCAGCCCGTTCTCCAGCGCGTGCGGGCCGGAGTCGCTATAGGGTTTGATGTGGGCAGCCTGCAGGACGGGCAGCGTGCGCTCGTTCGTGACCGCGCAGCGGCGCTGGTAGGCATCCAGCACGCGGGCGCGGAAGGCACCCTGGCCGAGACGTGGAGCGACGAGCACCGGGCTACCGTAGCGGTCAGCTTCCGGGACCTCTTCACGGGCGGGTGTGAACGGCTGAGCCGCTCGCCGTGCCAGCTCGACGTGCGCCCAGAGGTCGGCCCCCGCAGACGTGCTCGTGTCGTAGGTCTTGCCGACCTGGATCGACGGTGCCCAATCCGGGGGCGGGGCGACCCACAGGTCCTGCGGCAGGAAGAAGGGCGCCGCGAGGGCCACACAGCCGATGGAGTCGGCGTGGACGTCGAAGCCGGCCCGATAGCGCTTGATCCGCTGGGCCATCTCGCCGAACGTGGCTGCGCCGTTGGCCGTCCCGAAGACGTCCCAGGCCAGCCGCGCGGGCAGCTTCGTGAAGTGGGCCCAGTTCCCGCCACCGACGATCCAGCTGCCATGCCGAGCGTGGAGCTTGAAGAGGAAGGGCTCGCCCGGCCGGAAGTCGACCGGCTTCCTCGGGCTCGGCTGCCAGAAGTCGACCTCGTCGAGCTGCCCCTGCGCCGACAAGTAGTCGTACCAGTCTCGGTCGGTCAGGCCAACCCAGAACCTCATGACGGGCAGTGTACGAGCGCGGGCACCCGTCTACCATCGGGTCACGTATCCAGCTCGTCCGGGGAGAAGGCGATGGCCAGCACAGGCGAGCAGCCAACCGTAGTTCGGACGGGCGCCGCGCGCTACCTCGGTGCGGTCGTCGGCGGATTCCGAACACGACAAGCGCGGCCACGCGTCCGATGACGGTGCTCAAGAGGTCCTTTGACCCAGCGTGGCAACCTCGTGCCGGTGCCCCTGGCGCCTCAGCTCCCGACCGCCGTGAGGGCGTCTCGAAGCGCAGCTCCGACCAGCTCGACCTGTCGGGACGTCAGGTCAGGACTGATATCGACGTGCACGGCCGAAGCAAGGAGCTCGACCGTTCTGGACCAGCGTTCGGGGCCGTAGGCGAAGTCGCCGGACTGCTCTGACCACGGCCCGCGCGTCGACCACGTCCGCGTCTCGAGGATGTGGCGCCAGTGGGGGGCCACGTGCAGGTCCGCGACCTTCGGATCGTAGAGGACCTCGGCAGCGATGCCATCCCCCTGGAGCGTGCCTGCGAGTACGCCAGCCAGCTGCGGCCCGGGGCACAGCAGGACCAGGGCGATGGCGGTATCACCGACCTCGTCGTGGCTGCCGCGCAGGTGGATGCCCTGGCTGCGAGCGGCGATCGGCGATGAGCTCCACGATGCGTGCCCGATGGGCGCGGCAGGCCGCGATGATGTCGTCGAGTCGGCGGAGCTGGACACCGGCGACAGCCCCCTGCAGCTCGGACATGCGACAGGTGATGCCGAAGAAGCCGGCACCACCGGCAGCTTCGCCACGCATCCCGGCGGCGACATCGTGGTACATCAGGGCCCGCGCATGGAGCCGGGCGTCGTTGGTCGTGACGATGCCGCCTTCGCCGCAGGTGATGATCTTGTTGTACTGCAGGCTGAAGCAGCCGACGTCGCCGATAGTGCCGAGCCGTCGACCCGCGAAGCTGCCTCCCATCGCCTGGGCGGCATCCTCGATGACGACCAGGTCGTGTCTCCGGGCCATCTCCATGACCGCAGCCATGTCGGCGGCAGCGCCGCGCATGTGCACCGGGATGATCGCCTTCGTGCGCTCGTTGACCAGGCTCGCGGCATCGGCCACGTCGATGGTCAGCGTCTCGTCCACCTCGGCGATCACCGGGACGGCGCCCACGGCCACGACCGCAGCGGCCGTGGACACCCACGTGTAGGCGGGCACGATGACCTGGTCGCCAGGGCCGACACCGGCTGCCGCGAGGGCCGTGGTCAGTGCCGTGGTACCGGATGCGACCGCGATGGCGTGGGTCACCCCCAGTCGCTCGGCGACGTCACGTTCGAAGGCCTCGACCGCGGACGGCCCCTCGACCACGCCGTAGTAGCGGAACAGGCGCTTCGCGCGCAGCACCTCCAGGACCGCAGCTTCTTCCTCGGCCCCGATGCGGTTGCCACCGGGGAACATCGGCGGCAGGCCCTCGATCGGTGTGCGGGTCATGTCCCTCCTCCAGCCCCTGGCTCACTTCACGCTGCCGGCGGTGATGCCGTCGACGATGTGGCGGTTGAAGACGATGTAGATGACGACCATCGGGATGGTCACGATGGCCAGCGCCGAGAACAGCATCGAGTAGTCGGTCTGATAGCGACTGGAGAAGGCCAGGAGGCCGGTGGGGATGGTCTTGAGATCGTCGTCCTGGATGTACAGCAGTGCCAGCAGAAACTCGTTCCAGGCCGCCAGGGCCGAGAAGATGGCGACGGTGGCCAGTCCGGGGCGCAGCAACGGAAGCGCGACGCGGCTGTAGGTGCGCAGGTCGCTGGCGCCATCGATGCGTGCGGCATCGAAGAGCTCCTCGGGCAGGCTATCCATGAAGACCTTGAGCAGGAACGTCGCCAGCGGCAGGCCCATGGCGGTGTAGGGGATGATCAGCGCCCAGCGCGTGTCGGTGATCTCCAGCTGCGTGAAGAGGTTGGACTGGGCGATGAAGTAGGACTGCAGCGGCAGCAGCAGCCCCAGCGCGAAGAGACCCAGGGCCAGGCTTCGCCCGCGGAAGCGGTAGCGACTGAAGGCGAAGGCCGACAGCGACGCGATGAGCAGGATCAGGAAGACCGAGGTGCCCGTCACGATGGCACTGTTGAGGGCGTACTTGCCCAGGTTGGCGACCTCCCAGGCGTTGGCCCAGCGGGAGAGGTCGATCGATTCCGGGAGCGCGAACGGCGACTGGAAGATGGCGCCGTTGGTCTTGAAGCTCGACAGCACCATCCACACCAGCGGGAAGAAGAAGGCCAGCGCCAGCACGACCATGGCCGCACCCGACAGCCACTGGGCGAGGCGGGGGCCAAGCGGGCGCCGGGGCAGCGGCTGTGTGCTCATCGGGACCGCTCACCTCGTCGGCGAGCCTGGCTGTACAGCAGGCCCACGCCCACCACGATGGCGGTGAGCACCACGGCCATGGCCGAGCCGTAGCCGACATCGCCCGCGCGGAAGACGGTCTTGACCAGCAGCGTCGTGGGGATCTCCGTGGAGCCGTAGGGCCCGCCATTGGTGAGCACGAAGAACAGGTCGAAGCCCTGGAAGCCGCCGGTCACGCAGAGCAGCACGGCGACGCCGATGGCACCACGGATCATGGGCACCTTGATGCGGCGGAACAGGGCCCACTCACCGGCACCGTCGAGCTTGCCGGCCTCCTCGATCTCAGCCGGGATCTGGCGGAACGCGGCATAGAAGATGACCATGTAGAAGCCGGCATAGACCCATCCCGAGACGACGCTGATGGCCAGCAACGCGGTCGCCGGGTCCCCCAGCCAGATGCGCTCGAAGTCCTCCAGCCCGAGCGCCTCGAGGGCGCCGTTGATGAGACCGAAGTCCGGGTTGTAGACGAATGACCAGAGCACCGCCACGACCACCAGCGGCAGCATCACGGGCACGAAGATGGCGACCCGGAACCACATGCCGGCCCGGCGCATGGTGATCAGGCCTGCCAGCGCGAGGCCCACGCCGACCTCCAGCACGATCGTCGCGGCGATGTAGATGACCACGTGGACGAACGAGTCCCGGAACAGGTCGTCGCCGATGGCGCGCTGGTAGTTCTCGAGGCCGACGAACGACATCGGCCCGAAGCCATCCCACTGGGTGAAGCTGTAGCCGACGGTCAGCGCCATCGGCAGCAGCACCGCGGCGCCGAACACGGCCAGCCCGGGTGCCAGGAACAGCCACGGCGTGAGTGGTCGGGTCGGCTTCACGAATCCTCGTGTCGGATCGCCGGGATGGCCGGCATCGCCGGGATGGCCGGGTCGCAGCGACGGGGCGCTCGCCGCGAGCGCCCCGCCACCACGCCCTGGGCGGGACTAGCTGAACATCACCTAGCGCCCCAGGCGCTCGTCGAGTGTCGCGAGGGCGTCCGCGGGCGTGGCCTGTCCGCCGAGCACCGCTGCCTCTGCCTCGTACAGCTGCAGCGCCATCTCGACGTCATAGCCCGTGTCCGGCGGCAGCACCACCGGTGCGCCGGTCTTGAGCAGGTCGGTCAGGCGCTCCGATCGCTCGTCCATGTCGGCTGCCGCAGCTGATTCGGCCAGCGGCGCCAGCTCGGCATCGTTGATGAAGGCCTGGACGTTCTCGGGGCTGTTGACCAGCGCCAGGAACTCGATGGCCAGGTCGATGTTCTCGCTGTTGGCGTTGACCATGTGCCCGGTCGAGACCCCGATGACGCTGTCCTGGTTGCCAGCCGAGCCCTCGGGCATGGCGGGCAGGTTCACGAAGTCGAAGTCGAGGTCGGGGTTCTCGTCGATGGCCCAGCTGACCAGCCACGAGCCGATCGGATGCATGGCGGCCTGGCCCTGGAAGAAGAGCTGCGCACCGGCATTGTCGTCCACGGCGTTGACGCTCTCGTTGACGCAACCGTGTGCAGCCAGCTCCTCGATGTAGC
Organism: uncultured Chloroflexia bacterium; assembly: GCA_963697275.1. GTDB lineage: Bacteria > Chloroflexota > Limnocylindria > Limnocylindrales > CSP1-4 > JAFMJV01. The sequence goes on from CAVONF010000005.1 coordinate 476,549, forward strand.
CGAAGGCCTGCTCCCACTCGGGCGTCGAGAACGTGCCTTCGCCGCTCAGGGTCGCAGCGTAGACATCCTCACCCACGACGCGGGAGGCGATGTGGCTGAGCCAGTTGCCGGCGGCCCACAGGTCCTTGTTGCCCGAGGCGATGGGGATCACGCCGGCCTCGTTCAGGACGTCACATGCAGCCAGCAGCTCCTCCCAGGTGGTCGGAGGCGTCAGGCCGTTGGCCTCGAGGATCTCCCTGTTGTACCAGATGACATTGGTGACATCGGCAGTGTGTGGCACGAGCACGACCTTGCCGTCGACCGACGCCTCCGGGAAGATGCCCTCGTCGTAGATGCCTGCGAGCGGTCCGTCGGTCACCGCCTCGGTCAGGTCCGCGGCGAACCCGTCTGCGTAGCGCGTGGCCATGCGGTCGCCGGTCCACTCGAAGTAGATGTCGGGAGCGTTGCGTCCGGCGAGCAGGTTGGGCAGCCCGATGGTCTGGTAGAGGTCGTCGTCCTGGTAGTTCATCTCGACCTCGACGCCGGGATGCGTCGCTTCGAACTGGGCCGCGATGTCGTCCCAGACCCGGATGCCGGCCTCGCCGGGAGAGCCCATGGCGACCCGAAGCGTCGTGTCCTGGGCCAGGGCGGCGCCCGAACCGCCGAGCACGCCGATCGCCAGCGCGGCTGAGAGCGCGATCGCGTTGCGCTGTCCTCTCCTCATGGAGCCTTCTCCTTCCAGCTATGGGACCTCGCCCGGCCGGAACATGGTCCCGGACAGGACGGACAAGGTCATCTCCATGGCGTCGCCGAACACGCGTACCCGTGCCCGACGCAGCCTGATCAGGAACGGCGCCAGCTCGGCTGGCCCGTCCTCGTCCAGTCGTCCCGCAGCAGCCAGGTCGGCCATCCTGCGGACGGCGTGTGCCCCGATCTCGAACCCCAGCAGCCAGGGGCGGATCTCCTCGATCAGCTGACGGTTGCGTACCGGGCCTCGCAGGAGGTGGTCCGCCGCTGCCAGCAGGCGATCCGCCAGCGAGCTCAGCCTCGCTGCGCCGGCGACCGCGTCACCGTATGCCAGCTCGAAGAGGGCGGTCTCCAGCGCCTCCTCCACGATGGGGGCATCGGCGGCCGAGAGGCAGGAGGAGCGCACGTTGTCGGCGAAGAGCGCGAAGGCGGCCAGGTCGGCCTCGCCGACCACGTCCCGCATGGCACGCTGCCAGCTGGACTCGGGCTCGTAGCCCGCCGGATCGCGCAGATAGTCAGCGGCGGTGGCGAACGGGATCTTGGAGGCCTCGAACAGCTCCATGCCGTTGACGACGATGCCCTTCGATGACCGCCACAGCTCCCGATCGCGACCCTGGTAGGGACCGATGTGGAGCTCGTAGCTCATGTTCACGTCGTTGACCGGGTAGTTGTCCCAGTACGTGGGCGGGCGGCGCGCGGTCCGGGTGAAGGTGCGGGCGTCGGCCAGGTCGAGCGTGGGAGAGCAGATGGCTCGGCCGGTCCAGTAGATGTCGATGCGGGGATCGAGGCCGGCACCCAGCTCGGCCAGGCTCGGCTCCGTCCCGGCTGCCCCGGTATTCGGTCGGGCAGAGGACCAGCTCGACCCCCGCGGGCAGGGATGCCAGGACCGCGTTGGCCAGGCTGACGTGAGCCTGCTCCAGCCCGGGGAACGCGGCCTGGTCCTGCGGGTGCTGCAGCCGTCGTGGGATGTCGTCCACGAGAAGCCCGACATGCCTGACGCCCAGGGCCAGGACGCTGCCGATCTTCGTCGTCAGCGCCTCGATGTCGCGGGGGTCGGAGTAGCGGATGGACAGGCCCGGCGAGATACACCAGGTCAGCTCCATGCCGGCTGTCCGGCAGCGCTCCACGATCTGTTCGAGGCGCTCGAGCCCCTCGCCGTCGTAGGCCTCGCGCCAGCGCTCGCGCAGCATGGGGTCGTCCTTGGGCGAGTAGACGAAGGTGTTCATCCCCCGCGCGGCCAGGAAGTCGATGAGCTCGAGTCGCTGTGCGTGCGTCCAGGGATGACCGTAGAAGCCCTCGATCACGCCCCGTACCGCGAAGGGTGACGTCGTCATCGACCGGCCGACCGCTGCAGGTGGTCCTGCGTGACGGGATCGCCGCCGAGAGCGCGCACCTCCTGCCTGGTCATCCCTGCGCCCGTGGACACGCGCCGCAGGATACTCGAGCCGAGTCCGGCATGGTCTCGCCGGCGCGCTACGCTTCCGGCATGTTCCGCATCGAACCCGCTGGTCTTCCTGATCTGCCCGGTGCCTATCGCACGTGTCTCCTGACCGGCGACGCCGGGGAGGATGCCACGGCACTCCATCGGGACCCCGACCTGCTCGGCCATGTCTACGTGGGACCGTACCTGGTCCGGGGGAGCGGCACCCAGCTCGTGGTGGTCGACGAAGCGGGACCAGCCGGCTACCTGCTCTCGGCCGATGACACGCTCGCCTTCGAGGCCTGGGCCGAGCGGGAGTGGTGGCCCCTGCTCCGCGCGCGGTACCCGCTCCGCGACGATGGCTCGCGCGATGCAGAGCTCATCCGTCTCATCCACGCGCCGGAGCGAACGCCCCCGGAGCTCGCGCACGAGTACCCGGCGCATCTGCACATCGATCTTCAGCAGCGGGCGCGAGGAGCTGGTCTTGGCCGCGCGCTCGTCGAGCAGCTGCTCGGGGACCTGCGAGGGCGACGCGTCGCCGGGGTGCACCTGGGTGTCGACATCGACAACGGCAATGCCATCGGCTTCTACCGGCACCTGGGGTTCCGCGAGGTGGCCACCGAGCCTGGCGCCATCCTGATGGGCCTCCGCCTCGAGTAGGCGGACCGCTCAGGTCGAGGCCAGGGACCCCAGGAACTCGAGGCTCAGGCGGGCATCAGCCACGGGACCCTCGGCGGGCGCGGGTTCGGCTTCCAGGGCGGTGTCCTGCTCGAGCACGTACCACCCCGCGAAGCCGCTCGCTTCGAGGACCTCGACCACGCCCGCGATATCGACGGCACCCCGGCCCAGGGGCGTGAAGAGGCCGCGCCGCACCGCCTGGTCGAAGGTCAGGGCGCCGCTCCGGAGCTGATCGGCAAGGCCAGCATCGACATCCTTGAGGTGGACATGGATGACGCGCTCGGGTGCACGGCGTGCGACCGCGACGGGGTCGGCGCCACCGAGGTAGAGATGGCCGGTGTCGAGACGAGATCGACGTCCGACGAGGCCATCACCCGATCGACCTGTGCCGCCCGCTCGATGGCCATCCCCCAGTGCGGATGCAGTGCCGTTCGAAGGCCATGCGCCGCGGCGAGATCCTGGAGCCGACGCAGGTTCAGGAGCAGCGTCGACCATTCGCCCTCATCCAGCTCGATCGACGTATCGAGGCCCTCGAGGTGCGTGTCAGGCCCGAGCACGAGCACGTCGCCCCCGACCGCGGCGAGCTGCTGCGCGGCGCGTTCGAGATCGCCCAGAGCCGGCGTCGAAGCGATCCTGGCGATGCAGCACCGAGGGCACGAACCCTCCGGCGATGCGCAGGCCCCGCGCCAGCACGTAGTCGTGCAGCTCCCGTGGATCGCGTGGCAGGAAGCCATCGGGCCCGAGCTCGGTCGCCGCGAGGCCGAGCTGTTTCATCTCGTCCAGGACCCGCCCGCGGCTCATCTGGTAGCTGGTCTCCGGCGACCCGGTCACGCCCCACGTGATGGGGCCGCCCGCGATCCTGGCGAGAAGAGCAGGCACCGTTCCATCACCTCCCTCGCGCCGATCGCCAAGATCGACCGACGGTAGCAGGTCGCAGCAGCCCGGTGGTGCGCGGGTGGACGCCCGCTGAGCGGCGGTTCTCGGCTGCGGCAGGTGACCGCCGACGAGATCCTGGCCGCCTTCCCGGCTGACTGAGCTGGCGACCCCGATCCACGTGCTCAGGCCACCTCCACGACCCTGATCGTCTCCTCCTTGTCCGCCGCGAACGGCATCGTGGGGTGGCAGGTGAAGTAGATGATCTGGCAGGTCTGGGCGAGCGCCTCGATGGAGCGGGCCGCGCGCGCGGCGCGGTCGTCGTCGAAGTTGACGAGGATGTCGTCCATGACGATGGGCAGCGGCTCCCCGGACGTCTCCACGAAGTGCTCCACGAGGCCGAAGCGCAGGGCCAGGTATAGCTGCTCGGACGTGCCCCGTGACAGGGCCGCCAGCGTCAGCTGCTGGCCGTCCACGCGCTCGACACCCTCGATGGGCTGCCCGAGGGGCGCGATGATGCGCGGGTAGCGCCCGCCCGTCCAGCCACCGAAGTGCCGTTCCGCCGCGGTGACGACGGCTGGTCGATGGGCCTCCTCGTAGACGTGCCGAGAGCGCACCAGGAGGTGCCGGGCCAGGGCGAGCACGGTCCAACGTTCGGCCGCCGCTTCGATCTGGGCCTGCGTGTCCGCCCGACGCTGGCGCAGCTCCGTGGCGGCGGCATCGGTCTCCATGTCCTCGCGGCTCTTGTGCAGCGCGCCGGCCTCCTCATGCAGAGTGTTCCGCGCGGTGGCCAGGTCCTCCAGCTGCCGGTCCAGTGCCTCCACCTCGCCCTGCACATCGGCGATGTCCGTGACCGCGTCGAGGTCCGACCGGAAGGCTGCCAGCGCCTCGCCCGGCCCGGAGAGCGCGGCCAGCGTCGCCGTCCGGGCCTCGGCCGTGGCCTCGAGGTCGGTCACGTGGTGGCTGCGGTCTACCTCGGCCCGCAGCTCGTCCGCGTCGGCCGCACCGGGCTCCTCGAGGAAAGCAGCCAGGCTGTCCTTGGCCGCGGTGCGGGCCTGCTCCGCGAGCGACAGCGCTTCCTCGCGTTCGGCCAGGGTCCGTGCGAGCCCGTCCCGCATCCGCTCGCCCTCGAGGGCCGTCGCCAGGCGCTGCGCGAGCAGCAGCGCTGCCCCATCCGGGTCTGCATCCGCCCCCACGCCTACCGGCAGCAGGTCGGCGAGAGACACCACCCTGGCCACGAAGGCCTCGCGCTCCGCCTGCTGCGCCTCTCGCCGGACCTCCAGGCTGCGCATGGCCGCCACCGCGACCTTGGCCGCCGTCATGGCCTCGATGACCCGCACCGCGGTCTCCTGGTCGTAGCGAGGGGTCCAGGTCATGTTCGCGGAGCCAGTCCTGCCAGGTGGCACGGGCCGAGTCGCTCTCGGCCTCGCGCTCGGCCAGCCCCGCGGTGAGCTCGTCGCGGCGGGTCGTGACCGCGGCCAGCGTCGCCTGCAGCCCCGCAGATCTGCTCCTGCAGGCCGCTGAGCTGGCCGGTCCTGGTGCGGTCCGCATCGACGGCCTCGGCGAAGGCCTGCAGCTGGTCTGCGTCCGGCGCTGAGGGAAGGCCCACGCTCTCCGCGTGCGTGGCGATCTCGGCGGTCAGCCGCTCGACCTCCCCCGCGGCCGCGAGGGCCCGGTCGCGACGAGCCTCCTCCTGCTCGAGGGTGCGCCGCTCTTCGTCAAGGGTCGCGAGCAGTCGGTCGACGTCGGCGGTGCCGGGCTTGCGGCCGAGCTCCAGGGCGGGCCCGAGACGCGCGATGGTCGAGTCCGCCTCGTCCATCTGCTCCTGGAGCTGGGCACGTACGCGCTCGGCGTCCGCGACGCCGCTGGGCCGGCGCAGCCAGGCGATGCCAACGGCGAGGGCGACCGCCCCGACGGCCACGAGAAGGACGGCGAGCAGCGAGACCTCCGCCAGGAGCAGGGCGATGGCGATGACGATTCCGGCGACGGCGACCACGGCCGGGAGCAGGTAAGGCTCCCAGGGCCGGGCGGCGGTCGCCTCCGCGGTGGCCGTGGCGCTGGCGAGCAGTCCGCTGCTCGTCGCTCGGGTCTCCAGGGCGGCCCGCAGGTCGTGCGCGTCGCGCGTCCGCTGCTCGAGCGTCGTGCGCTCGGCCGCCAGGTCGGCATCGGGCAGGTCCTCGGCGATCCGGCGTTCCTCGTCGAGTCGATCCGCCAGGGCACCGATCCGCTGCAGGACACGCTCCCGTACTGCCAACGGAGGTCGCTCGGCGAGTTCGGTCTCCAGCTCCGCGGTCCGAGCGGTCAGCCCCTTGAGCTGGCCGGTCAGCTCGACCAGACGATCCTCGCTGCCCTTGAGCTCCCGGCGGGCGGTGGCCTCCGCCTCCTCCGCGCGGTCGAGCATGGTGCGTAGTGGACCGCTGATCTCCGAGTGGACACCGACCGAGTCGTCGAATGCCTCGACGCGCTCGACCGTCCAGCCCGCGCCGAGCCTGGCGACCGCGGCCTCCACGTTCGCCCGGGCCCGTGCCAGCTCCTGGTCGGTGCGGACCCGTTCGCCCGCCCGTGCGGCCTCGGTCGTGGTGGCCTCCGCGAGCTCCCCGAGTTCCTGTCGGCGCGCCAGCGCGGCCTCGTCCAGGATGGCTGCATCCAGCTTCTGCGCGGCCTGGTCCCTGGCTGCCGTGGCCTCGCGGACGGCATCGTCGGCGGCCGCGAGCGAGGTCTCGAGACGCGAGAGGCGCTCCAGCGTGTCCGGCGGGAAGGCCCTCGTCTCCCCCAGGGCGTCCCGGTCCGCATGGGCTGCGCATAGCTCCAGCCAGGCCGACCAGCCCTCGACGATGCGCTGGCGTGCCCGTCGGTGCGCGGAGGTGTCGGCGATCGTCCGACCCAGCTCCTCGAGCTGGCGCTCGACGTCTGTCAGGCGGGCGCCAGCGGCGGCGTATTCGGTCGGCAGGTCACGGTCCTTGAGCCTGGCGTCCAGGTCCTCAAGCTCGCGCAGGAGCGCATTGATGCGAGGGTTCTGTCCGCCGGGCTTGAAAGAGGGCCTCCATCTCGCCGCGGAGGGCGCCCTCCACGTCCAGCCCGGAGACGCTGCCGGTGCCCAGGCCGGCACCGTAGATGCGGGCCGCCACCTCGGCGTCGGTGAGACTGCGGAACTGCGTCAGCTCCTCCAGGCCGAAGGCGAAGATGTTCCGATAGACGCCGCTCTCCACGCCCTGCAGGAGGGTGGCCAGGGTGCCCTCGCCGAGCTCCTTGTGCTGCTCATCCTGGACGGAGAGCTTGCCGGCGCCGCCCTTCTCGCCGTAGCGCTCGATGCGGACCTGGCGACTATCCGCCATCTCCACGTTGAGCCAGCCGCCGCGTCGGCCGCCGTTGAGGGCTGGGTATCGATCGCGCTCGAAGCCGAAGAGGATGGCCCGGATGAAGGCCAGGAAGGTGGTCTTGCCGGCCTCGTTGGGGCCACGGATGACGGTCAGGCCCGGCGCGGGCGCGAGGTGGGCGCCGTGGAACTGGCCGAAGCCATCGACGTTGATGTCGACGATGCGCACGGCCTCACCCCTCGTCCCCGAGCCGATCGACGAGGATGGCCTCTGCCTCATCGAGGAACGTCGCGATGCGTGCGGCGTCCGGCCGGGTCTGCGCGAGCACGCGGCGGGCGCGCTGGTTCCCGAAGAGGTCGTCGATGGCCCCCTCCAGGTCGGCCAGGGCCGGGACGCCTTCGACCGTGGGGCCTTCTCCGGATCGCCGCGGACTCCGCCGCGGACTCCGCGTCCGGACTTCGGAGCTGCTGTCGCGCGCCGTCCAGGCGGCGCAGGAGGTCACCCACGAAGTCCTCGGTCTGGCGGCGGGCGTCGATGTCCAGCGCCGGGCGTGTCACGTCGCGCAGGCCCTCGATCCAGGCGAAAGGCTCGCTGGTGCCGAGGCGTTCCTGGGCCGTCGTGCGCAGGTCATCGCGGAGGCCGGACCTGGCCAGCGAGGCGTGCATCGACCCGCGACCGGTGAGCGTCACGCGGGCCACGATGGAGCGGCTGGCCGCGCTGCGAGCCTCGTCCACGGCCGCGGTGACAGCGTCCACGAGGGCCTCCTCGGTGTCCAGCTCCGCGATGGGTACCTCGAGCAGCTGCCAGCGCACCACGTCCACGGGGTGGAAGGTCGGGATGGGCCGCGCCCGGCGTCGTCGACGCGCACCAGGTAGCAGCCGCGTGGGTCGGTCTCTCCCGGGTCACGGCCCTGGGGGTTGCCGCAGTAGACGGCGGCGGGCTGCTTCTTCGAGAGGACCGCGTGCCTGTGGATGTGCCCGAGCGCCCAGTAGTCCATCCCGGATGCCTTGAGGTCCGACGAGCGTGCAGGGGGCGTAGTTGGCGTGGCCCTCCAGGCCACCGACGTTGGCGTGCAGCAGGCCGATGGCGTAGGGCGCGTCCGTGTCGCGGTGGAAGTGCCTGGACAGGTTGGTGCTGATGTCCCGCTGGTGGTAGCTGATGCCGTAGACGCGGGCGATCTCCGTGCCCTCGCGAAGGACCGGCCGTGCGGTCACGTCATGGGCCGGGAAGCGGTACGCGAGGTCCGGCCAGGTGACCGAGGGCTCCCAGCCGTCCAGCGGGTCGTGGTTGCCGGTGACGACGAAGGAGGCGATACCGGCCTGGGCCAGTCGGGCGAGGCCATCCCGGAAGACGAGCTGACCGCGCAGCGTGCGGTTGGCGCGCTCGAAGGCGTCGCCGGCCACGAGCAGGAAGTCCACCTGCTCCTGCAGCGCCAGGTCGACGACGTTGCGCCAGGCCAGGATCGTGGACTCGCGCAGGAGGGCGGCGACGTTTGCCGGCGCCTCCGCGGTCAGGCCGACGAAGGGGCTGTCGAGGTGCAGGTCGCCGGTGTGGACGAACGAGAAGGCCATCGTCAGCGGCCCATCGCTCACACGTTGCAGGCCGAAGGTCGGCGGCACTGTTCGGCCCAGTGCCGCGGTCTTCGCTTCGCCTGATGTCCATGTCTTCTCGCCGTCAGAAGGCCGTTTCGCCGGACCGTACGCGAGCCTCGTCCCCTCCGGCCACATGGCACACGGCCCGACCATCCGGGCCGGATGGCGCATCTGTGGGTCCAGCGCGTCGCAGCGTCATGTCGCACCTCCGTGAGCCACCTGGCGGCTGAACTCGACGCCTCAGCACGCCCTACTCTGCAGGTTCGAGCCAGCCCGTGACTGGCGCTGACGGTCTCAGCCACGCGACGGCTGGAACCAGCGAGTCCGACGTCAGGCTGGTCGCGTTCAGCCACGGACGGTGGTCACGGACCACGCGACGACCATGGCGATCGCATCGAAGGCCGCCTGGCGGCGACTCGAGAAGCCGACCGACGAGGGAATGGGCATCTGCGTGGTTACCATGCAACGGTCGCATCACGGCGGCTCGACGGTCACCTTCCTGGATCCTGGCCGCCTTCCCGCCGACTGCGCATGTCCACGGGCAGGCGTGGCCTCGCCGCCCTCTTGTTGGTGCGGCTCGTCTTCGCCTCGGCCTGCACCGGGACGTCGCCGCAGGCCCCCACCGCGATCGACGGCGCCCATCGCCGTTGGCGCCGGCCGCCATCGACGCGGCCCCGGACCGGCCGACCGGACCGACCGGGCCCACCCAGGAGGCGTCGCTCGTGCGGGTCGTGGACGGCGACACCATCCGGGTCATCGTCGACGGGGTCGAGGAGCGCGTCGGCTACATCGGCATCGATCGCCGGAGATGAACGTCAGCCTCGGCCACGACGCTGGACCCGTACGCTCGAGGCAGCGACGGCCGCCAACGCCCGGTCCTGGCCAACGGTCGCGTGGTGCTCGAGAAGGACGTCTCGGAGCGCGACCGGTACGGGCGGCTCCTGCGGGACGTCTGGCATCGAGAACGACGGAGTCTGGGAGCGGTCAACCGTCGCGGGGTCCAGGGCTTCGCCCATGTCTCGACCTACCCGCCGGACGTCAAGTACGCGGACGCCCTCCTGGCCGCCCAGGCCGATGCACGCGCCGCGGGTCGCGGCCTGTGGGGAGAGCCCGAGCCCTGACCAGGCCGGGCTCCGGACCCACGGTGGACTCGGCAGGCTGACACCGGCGCGGTCGTCGTCTCCTATGAGCCCTTTCACCGCTCGGGCATGGCGGTGGTGTGCCCGATCTCGGCGAGGGAGGCGAGGTATCCGGGCAGGCCCGATTCCCGGCGGACCGCCGGTGAGCCGAAGGGCCGGTCCGTGCCACCAGCTGCGCACCGTCGACCTGGACAGGGTCCGCCTTCTGCATCGCGGTCCGCGAGGCACGCGACGGACCTGGAGGTCAGGAGGCGGTCGGGCAGCGCTGAGCCGAGGACCTCGGCCTGGACATGACGCCTCGGCGATGGAGCGACCGACGCTCGCCGCGGCCGGGTCGCTGCGCCGGGGCAGCGCTACCTGCGCTGCTGCGCCGTCCATGTGCCTGCGCACTTCGCCAGGCAGGGTGCTGTGCAGCCTCGAGTCGCCTGCAGGTTGAAACCAGTGTCAGTGAAGGCGCCCGGACCAGGCTTGATCGCCATGGCTGAGGCGAGTCCACCTCCTGTTCCAGCGCATGCCCTTTCGAGATGCAGCGTCGCGGGCTGACGAGGCCGGTGGCGCAGACGTCCTCAGCCCGAGCAGCGCCTGATGCTGGTCCCGGCCGCGATGTCTTCCAGTCACGCGTTGAGCTCGGCAGATGACGCTCCTTGTCCGTCTCATCGTCACGCTCGACCGCGGCCTTGCCCAGGTCGTAGGCTCCAGACCAGCTGCGGAAGCACTGGAGTGACCAGACATGAAGGTCAGCTCGACCCGGCGGCCGATGTCCTGACCATCATCCTGCGGGAGGACGTCGCCGTGGCAGAGAGCGACGAGGAGCGTGCCGGGACCATCCTCGACTACGACGAGGAAGGGTCGCGGTCTCGCGAGATCCTGGACGCGTCGGAACGCGTCACCACGCGCGCAGGATCGAATACCAGACCTCCACGCCAGACGCCTGAGCTTCGTTTCGGGTTGGCCAGGCGGTGCCCTGATCTGATGACGGCCACCGATCCCTCGCAGATCGCGACGGCCTGGTGCCCAGGGTGGTACGGGACTTGACACGGCGTCGACAATGGTCGGGTCATGACGGAAGGTGAGCGGCACGCTGGAGCGCATCGGCCGGCTCGCGGCCCTGGCCCGTGGTCTGGAGCACGAGGGTGTCTACAACGGCGCCGAAGCTGGTCCGGGCCGCGCTGGAACGAGAGCTGCTGCGCTATGCGGACGCGCACGTCCCGGTCGGTGGTGAGGCGCTGGGCGATGCCGTCGCGGCGGTTCGGCGTGAGCTCTGCGGTGATGGGGCGGAGGCAGTCTGTGTGGCCCTCGATGCGGTCGAGGTCGCGGCTCGCCACGGCACCACCGTCCCGCTGGAGGCCGCTCCCGCGACCCACACCTGTCGCGCCTGCGGGGAGCTCTTCCTGGGCGACCCGCCGCCGCGTGTCCGGTCTGCGAGTCGCCGGCCTTCTCGTTCCGCGAGCATCTGCCCATCTGGTTCCTCGAACCTGCGGAGCCGGCCCCGATCCTCGACGCGCTCGAGTCGGGCCCGGACGCCATCGCCGCGGCCCTCGCCGGCCATGACGAGTCGGACCTCGGCCGACCACCTGCGCCGGGGGAGTGGTCGGTCCGGGAGGCGCTGGAGCATATCCTCTTCGCCGAGCAGCTCTTCGCCGAGCGGGTGGGCCGGCTCCTGGCCGAGGACGAGCCGGACCTGGCGGGTCGTGCGGTGTGGGCGGAGACTCCAGCCTCTGACGAAGGCAGCGTCCGTTCCGGTGAACCCGCGGGTGTGCTCTTCGAACGCTACCGGGAGCTGCGCGGGGCGACCGTGAAGCAGCTTCGTGATCGTGAAGAGTCGGGCTGGCGTCGCGCCGGTCACCACGCCGAGTGGGGCCGCGTCACGGTGCTCTCGCAGGCCGCCTACTTCGCCCGGCACCAGGCCTCCCACATGGCCCAGATCGCAGCCGCAGCCGAGGGGCGCGTTCCCGGGCAGGGCCGCTGACCACGGCCCCGGCAGGGCCGCTGACCCGGGCCTCAGCTACCACTGGCCCTCGATTCCAGGCGCGGAACCCGCTGCCGGCGAGCGATCGGACCGCGTAGCAGGCCGCGTGCAGCGCCGTGCCCAGGGCGATCGCCGGCTGCACGTCCCCGCGCGTGCCGCTGGCGATGATGGTGATGCGCTTCATGTGGCATCCATCTCGTCTGGCCGGGCTCGGGTCACCGCGTCATCATCGTCGACATCTTGTCGCCTCGACAGGCCGGTCGCCCTCCCTGACCGGCGCCGTGAAGGAGTGAGCTGATGGCATCGATCAGGCTGGCCTACCTCGGAGGCGGATCGTCGCGCGCGGCAGGCACCATGGCGGCCTTCATCCACAACCACGGCGCCCGCTTCGCCGGCACGGAGGTCGTGCTCATCGACCTCGACGCGGCGCACCTGGACATCGTCCGGCGCCTGGCCCAGAGGATGACCACGGCGCGCGGCCTGGACCTGCGCTTCACGACCACGACCGACCGGCGTGCCGGCCTGACCGACGTGGATGCCGTGCTCAGCAGCTACCGACCCGGTGGTTTCGAGGCCCGTCGCCTGGACGAGCGCATCCCGCTGGCCCACGGCATCATCGGCCAGGAGACCCAGGGGCCGGGCGGCTTCTTCATGGCCCTGCGCTCCATCCACGTCCTGCAGGGCGTCATCGCCGACCTGGAGCAGGTGGCTCCGCGGGCACGGATCTTCAATTACACCAACCCGGTCAACATCGTGGCCCAGGCGGCCACCCGGCACACGGACATCCCCTTCACCTCGTTCTGCGAGGGCACCTATGACTTCCCGCGCGAGCTGGCCGACGCCGCCGGCCTGGACCGCACCAAGATCAGCGCCCGCATGGTCGGCCTCAACCACACCACCTGGAGCGTCTCCTCCGACTACGACGGGGCGGACGCGATGCCGGCCATCGAGGCCGTCTGGGCGGAGATGCAGGGTCGCGCCGACGTCGACCCGGCGGACCGGCGCTTCGTCGAGCTGGCCGTGACCATGGGCGCCATCCCGGCCCAGTACCTGCGCTACTACTACTTCCGCGAGGAGGTCCTGGCTGAGCTCCAGGCCAAGCCGACGACCCGCTCCGAGGACATCCTGGCCCAGGTGCCGGGCTACTGGGAGCACTACGTCGAGCAGGCCGAACAGGACGACCCGCAGCTCGACCCGGCCCGCTCGCGCGGCGGCATCTTCGAGCTGGAGCTGGCCCTCGACGCGATCGATAGCTACTACAACGACCTGGGCCTGGTGCTGCCCGTGAACACGCCCAACGTGGGCGGCGCGCTGCGCGGCTTCGAAGAGGACCTCGTCGTGGAGATCTTCGCCCGGGTCGACCGCGAGGGCGTCCACCCAGAGGCCTCGCCGGCGCTGCCGCGGCACGTCCGGGGCCTCATCCAGGTGCTCGGCGAGTACCAGTGGCTGACCGCCGAGGCGGCCTGGCGTGGCAGCCGGAGCGACGGCATCCGTGCGCTCGCCAGCCACCCCTGGCTGACCGAGATCCGCAAGGCCGAGGCGCTCTACGACGAGATGGCACATGCCCACCGCGAGTACCTGCCGGAGCGCCTGCTGCGGTGAGCGACGCCGCGCGGCTGCTGCTCGGCGTCGACGGCGGCGCCAGCAAGACGGTGGCGCTCATCACCGATGAGGCCGGTACGGTCCTGGGGGCTGGGCGCACCGGCTCGTCGGACATCCACGGCGTCACCGGACCGGAGGCGGCCGTCCACCGCGTGGCCGAGGCAGTGCGCCAGGCGCTGGCGCAGGCGGGCCTCGAGCCGGAAGCGGTTCGGGCGGGCCGCGAGCCGGCAAGGGTCTCGGTCGGGGTCTTCTGTCTCTGCGGGGCCGACTGGCCGGAGGACCACGACTACTACCGAGTCGCACTCTCCCGGGAGCTGCGCCTGGCCGCTCCGCCGATCGTCCTCAACGACGCCTTCGCGGCACTGCGGGCAGGCCCGCCGGACGGCATCGGCGTGGCTCTTGTGCTGGGCACTGGCGCGGCCATCGCCGCTCGAGGCCCGAGCGGCCAGACATGGTTCTCCGGCTTCCGCATCGAGTCCGCCGGGGCCATGGAGCTGGGTCGCCAGGTGCATGACCGGCTCATCCGTGGGACGTACGGGCCTGGTCCTGTTCCGGGCTTCCAGCAGGCGGCGCTCGATGTCGTTCGGGGTCGACAGCGTGGAGGACCTCGTCCACGCGCTGTCCCGAGTGGACAGTCGCGACCCAGCAGGGCCTGGCTCGGTTGGCCCCGGTCCTGCTTGAGGCCGGGCACGGCGGCGACCCGATCGCGCGCTCGATCGTCCACGAGCACGGCAGGATGCTCGCGGGATACGTGCGCGCTGCGGCCCTGCGCGTGGGGCTGGACGGACAGGCCGGCTCGGTCGTCCTCGGTGGCGGCCTGCTGCGCCACCACTGCACGGACCTGGTGGATGCCATCACCGCCGGCCTGCCGGGCTGGTCCGTCGCCTGTGCCACCGTCGAGCCGGCCTTCGGTGCGCTCCTCCTGGCCGCTGACGAGGTGGGCGTGCGCCCGAGCCTGGAGCGGCTTCGCGCATCCGGTCCGGGCGCGGCCTTCTTCGAGACGCTGTAGGCCGAGAGCTGATCGCCCACGCCAGTGACGCTTTGCGCGAACCACGCGATGTGCGCGGCCGTGATCGGCATCATTCCAGGATCGAGGCGTGGTTCTCCGACGGTCACCGCTGGTCCCGACTCGGCTCATCGGCCCAGCGGCGCAGGGCCGCAGCCAGTTCCCGCACGAAGACGGCGCGCCACTGGCGTACCGGCAGGGGCAGGGCCAGCAGTTCCGCCCCGGAACCTGCGACCTGGAGGGCGCGCCGAACGTCGTGGTGGATCGTGGCCTTCATGGTGACTACGTGGTCGGGCTGGGTATCCCTGACCAACTCCGCCAACGCCTTGACGCCGCCGGCGACGAGAGCATCTCGCTCAACGCTGTGGAGACGACCTAGGTCCTCGGGTCGGTCGACCAGGTCCACCAGCCAGCAGCCGCGATCCTGGAACTCACGCAGGAACCGGGGACCAGGGGACGCATCGGCCTCGCCGAACGCGAGCGCGAAGGCATCTCGGATCGCACCGAACAGACCGGGATCGGCTCGGTAGAAGGGTGTGCTGGCGAGGGGCGCGGATTCGCCCACGAACAGCGTCCACACGGTCGTCGGCTTGAACGGCGTGCTCAGCGTCGCAGCCTCGTCTGTCCCGTACGAGGCGCGTTCTTCGTGGACCGCAGATCGGCTGCCTGCACGCGCCCCGATACCCACGAGGACCGTCGGATCCAGCTCGTATGCGATGCCTTCCTCATGGATGCGGTCCAGCATCTCGTAGAGCGAGACACCGGCGATCTCCGCGGCCCTCCAGCCGGTCGCGTTGCCGGCGCGGTACTCGTCGAGCGCCCGACGCATCCGCCGCGCGGCCAGACCACTGCCGAGGAGGCGGCGCGCCATCTCGCTACGGTCGACAGCGTCTTCGCTGGCCAGCCGGTCGATCTCGTTGATGAGATCCCGTTCAAGCCTGATGTTGACCTGATGGCGCCTGTTCATCGTCATCCTTTCACCTCCCATGGGTGATCCGGTCGGAGCGGATCCGCGCCAGCAGCTCGACCACATCGTCCATCCGCATGTTGACGAGCCTCGCGAAGCGCACGATCCGGTCCTCGCGCAGGATGGGGTCTCGTGTCCCGGCCACGATCAGCTCCGTCATGTCGACGAGTCCCGCGCCGAGCGCTCCGGCGACTCTGCGCGCTCGTCGCTCGAAGAAGACCGCGGGCATGCCTCGGGCGATGGCGGCTGCCAGCACCTCTGTCTCGCCGGAGTGGAACCCCGGGACTGGCGTGCGATGTCCCTCGCCCTCATCCGCTCCTGATCAGTCAGGTCCAGCACGGCGATGGCACCCCGCTCCAGCGCCATCTCGATCTCGACCGCATCGGGATGGCGATACGCGAGCTGTGGTCTGGTCGCTTCATCGACCACCGCCGGCGTGGTGCAGGCCGATCTGACAGCGACTGACAGCACCTCCAGGGCCTCCAGCTTGGCAAGGTAGATGAGCGGGCTCGCATCCAGGATGATGTTGGATATCAGATACCTATCGTCACCCATCGATAGATGATATGTCAACGTGGAGCGTAGATGTCGGAAGCTCCGCTGGGGTCCGTGGGTCCGTGGTGCGTCCTGTCGCCACCGGTGCCATGAGAGCTGGCACGCTCATCGCGCATGCTAACGAGGACGGAGCGTCGTAGACAGGAGGTCCAGCACGGCCATGGATGAGGACGACCCGGCTGACACCTGGGCGGAGAACTGCCATCGCTGCGGTCAGCCCCTGGGCAACGATCCCGACGATGAGCCCGACGGTGGCTCGGACGGGTTGCCGCTCTGCGGGGAGTGCGTCCGCAACCGCGATGAATCGGCCGACTTCGACGAATCGGGCCTCGGAGAAGGCGAGATCGACCGGGTCATCGAGGACTGGTAGGGGAGCCAGCGCGGCTCTGACATGCCGCGGTCTACGCCGGTGCCGGCCGTCAGAGGGCCAGATGCAGGCGCGAGGCCTCGTCGATGTCGCGCATCAGCACGCGCCGAACGCTCCCCAGCCTGGCGCCGATGCTCTCGACTGCGATCGACCTGATCTGCTCCGCCTGTGCCCTGCAGTCACGCTCAAGTCCGGTCGTCTGTGCTGGGAGAAGCACCTGGAACGGTTGACGCGCTGGGTGTCGATGTCGCGCGCTGCCTACACGCACCCCAGGGCCAGGTTCATCACCCGGCAGGCCTCCTCCATGCGGGCGTCGCTCAGGCGCGTGATGCGGCGGCGAAAGGCGCCGCGCCGCAGGGTGTGGATGTTGTCGAACGCCGCGACACACGGTTCAGGCAATCCGTCCTCGGGACCCAGTGGAAGCTCGCTCGTGAGCCCGCGCACCGTCCGCGTGCAGGCCACGACCACTACGGCAGCGATCGATCCGCGACCGGATCACGCGTGAGCACCAGCACTGGCCGGTCACCACCAGGAGCCGATGCCCACCAGATCTCTCCCCTCACCACGACGGTGTCCCGCTCCATGAGTCGGGGTCATCAGCGAGCGCCAGCTCGTCATCGCCAAAGGGCTGCTCGTCATAGCGGTCCGCATCCTGCTCGCAGGCAAGGCGATAGAGGTACAGCTCTATCGAGCGGCGCACTGCGTCCGATCGGCTCCGGTGGATCTCCGCACCAGCGCATCCATCCGCCTGACGAGGTCATCCGGAAGTCGGATCGCGATCTGGGTCGTCATGCAATGAGCATACCAGCTTGCATGACGGCATGACCCTCGCACCTCGCCCGGGTCAGCCCTTGCCATCGACCCTGTCATACATCATGATGGCACCACCATGATGCAGCGAACGCAGGTCATGCTCGAACCAGCAGAGCACCAGCGCGCCCGACGCCGCGCCGCGGAGCTGGGCATCTCATTGGCGGAGTACATCCGCCGTCTGGTCCGCGAGGACCTCGGAGGCCCCAGCCCAGGAGGCGATGTCAGCGCCCTCTTCGACCTTGGCGACTCGGCTGGGTCGGACGTGGCGGCGCTGAAGGATGCGTACCTCGCGGAGGCCCTGGCGTCCGGTCGCCAGCCGGCGCAGGGCAAGGCCACGGACAGCCGGTGACGGCGTTCGTGGATACCTCCGCGTTCTATGCGGCAGCTGACCGTGGCGACGCCAGCCACGGGCGAGCGAAGGACGTGCTCTCCGGGCTGGATGGCCTGGTGACCAGCGACCATGTCCTCGTCGAGACGTGGACGCTCATCCGTCATCGCCTCGGACGTCGCGCGGCGGAACGCTTCTGGGCTGGCATCCGTGCGGGTGCAGCGACGGTCGAGCCCGTGAGTGTCGCGGACCTCGAGGCCGCCTGGGCCATGGGCGAGACCTTCGCCGACCAGGACTTCAGCATCGTGGACCGGACGAGCTTCGCGGTGATGTTGCGCCTGGGTGTCCATCGCGCCGCCACCTTCGACGACGACTTCGCCATCTTCCGCTTCGGCAGGCGCCGCGAGCGGGCCTTCGAGGTCCTTCGGTAGGACGCGAGGGCTTCACGGGCCCTTGCCCGGCGGTTCACTGCCATGTGCCACGTGAGCTGGCACAGCCCGCGGTGATGCTCATCGCGCCGACGGCCCGGACGCTCCGGTCCCGGCGTCGGCACAATGGCCCGGGATGATCACGGGGGTTCGCATCGAGCGATGAGGACGGGGATCGCAGCCTCGCGCCGCCTCACTGCGGCGCAGCAGCGCATCGTGGAGTGGGGTGACGGGCCACTCGTCGTCATCGCGGGGGCCGGCACGGGCAAGACGCGGGTCATCGTGGAGCGTGTCCGGCACCTGCTGTCGAGCAGGGGGGACGTGACCGTCGCGCCGGACGGCGCACTCCAGGCCGCGTACCCATCGGCGGCACCCTCCACCAGCGACCCGTTCGACGGTCCGCTCCTGCCGGAGCAGATCCTGGTGCTGACCTACAACGTCAAGGCTGCCCGGGAGCTGGCGGAGCGCATCGAGGAGGCGGTCGGGCCTGGCACCCGTGCCCGCCTGAGCGTCAGCAACTATCACAGCTTCTGTCACCGTGTCCTGACCGAATCGGCCGCGGACGCCGGCCTGCCACCCCATCCCGATGTCCTCGATGGGGTCGGCCAGCTGCTGCTCCTCCGGGACATCCGCCCCGCCCTGCCCCTGCGCTACCACTCGGGTCGGGGCAACCCGGACTTCTGGCTCGGCCAGTTCGTGGGCTTCATCAACCGCGCCAAGGACGAACTGGTCAGCCCGGATGACTTCGCGGCCTTCGTCGACGGGGAGCGCGACGCCTTCGAGACCCGCTTCGGCAGCTATGAGCAGGCGTTCGAGCGGCTGGACGCCCAGGGCAACCTCGATCCGCTGCGCGATGTCCGCCAGGCCTATGCCAGCGCGCGACGGGCCGAACGGGCTGCGAACGCCGCGGCCGAAGCCGACCAGCCCTCCGCGCAGCCCGACTTCGAGCGGGTCGCCAGGACAGCCGACCGCGAGGCCCGTCGCACCATCTGGGGCGACGGCTACGCCCACGCACGCCACGAGTTCGAAGCGGAGGAGCGGCCCCGTATCGATGCCCTGGCAGCCACGTATGTCGCCGACGGCGCCGCACTGGAGGTACTGCGCCTGTCGGAACTGGCGCTCGTCTACCGCGCCTACCAGGAGGAGCTGGCGCGACGTGGCGCCATCGACTTCGGCGAGCAGATCAGCCTCGTGACGCGGCTCTTCGCGCGCAAGCCCAACGTCCTGCGCCGCTATCAGCGCCGCTTCCGCTACCTGCTGGTGGACGAATTCCAGGACGCCAACATCGCCCAGATCGAGCTCATCGAGATGCTGGGCCGCACGCCGGACCGCCCCGACAATGTCATGGTCGTGGGCGATGACGACCAGTCCATCTACCGCTTCCGCGGCGCCAGCTACGCCGCGTTCGTGGAGTTCGATCGGCGCTTCTCAGGACCGCCGGCGCATGACCCGGGCGCACCCTCGCCAGGTCCACCGGCCCGCCTGCGCCTGGAGGAGAACTTCCGCTCCGTGGAGCCGGTGCTCGTGGTGGCCAACCGCCTCATCGAGTGCAACGTCCTGCGCTACGAGCCGGAGAAGGTGCTGCGCCCCACGCGTGGTCCCGGGCCGGCGGTGGAGCTGGTGGTGGCTGTCGATGTCGAGGACGAGGCGCGCCGGATCGTCGATCACATCAAGGCCCTGAGTGGCTGTGTACCTGGAGCGCCACACGCCAGCCAGGCTGGGTGGCCGCGTTTCGCGGTGCTGTACCGGAAGCACCGCCACCGCGAGGCCATCACGGCGAGGCTGCGTGATGAGGGCATCCCCTACACGGTCATCGGCGGCCTGTCGCTGTTCGAGATGCCGGAGATCCGCGACCTCGAGCAGAGCCTGCGAGCGATCGCTGACCCACTCGCGGATGTGGCTCTCGTACGCATGATGTCGGCGGCGCCGTGGCGCCTGGATGCCCTGGAGATCCTGCAGATCACGCGCACGGCGCGCTACGACCACCGCCCCCTCATCGAGGTCATCCGTGAGATCGTCGCGTCCGGAGCCCTCGAGGTGGACCGACCCGCCGACGAGTCGCCAGGGGCGGACTCGCCTGAGATGCCTGAAGGGGAGGCCCCGTCGGCCGTACGAGAGACGTGCCGGGAGTCGGTCGCGCCGACGACGCGAGCCCGGTTGCGTCGCCTTCTCGAGACGCTGGCTGACCTCTCGGCTCGCACCTGGCGCGAGGGGCCGTTCGCGGTCCTCGAGGAGTACGTCGCACCGACCGGACTGATCCTGGACCTGCTGACCATCGACTCGCTGGAGGCGAAGCGCGCCGTCGCGAATATCGGGAGCTTCATGCGCTTTGCTAACGAATGGCAGACAGCGCACCCCCGGGGCAACCTGGCCGGCTTCGTCGACTACCTCGATGCGTACCAGGCCGCCGGTGGAGAGCTGCCCACCAGTGTGGAGGCCGGCGAGGACATCATCGGCGTCCAGCTCATGACGCTCTACCAGGCCAAGGGCCTGGAGTTCGACCATGTCTTCGTACCCCAACTGCTCAAGGGTGAGTGGCCGGCCGGCGAGTCCGGATCGGGCCTGTTCCCGACGGAGCTGCTCAAGGAGGCCGTGCCGGCCGGTGACATCCACACCGAGGAGGAGCGCCGCCTGCTGTACGTGGCACTGACCCGGGCCAGGGAACGGTTGGTCATCACCACGATCGCCGGACCGGCCACGGAGAAGGACCCCTCGCCATTCCTGGCGGACCTGCGTGAGGGAGCCGGCCCTGAGCTCATCGAGATCGGCGGTCCGGCCGCGGCCGCGCCCCTGTCCGGGACCACTGCTGATGGCTCCGCTGGAGTCGGTGAGCCGGCCGACGTGCCTCGTGTCATGCCGCCGCCGACCCCGCGTGAGCGCCGCCTGGCGCTGCGGATCCGCGCCAACGAACTGCTCCAACTCCTGGAAGGCATCGACCCGGATGACCCGGAGTCGGCCGAGGCGCGTGCCGGGCTGGTCGCGGAGTTCGCCTGCCTGGCTGATCGAGCTGCAGCGGCCGCCGACGAGGCCCGCTCCCAGGGGCTGGACCCTCTGACCCTGCGCGTGGTGGCGCTCGATAGCGCCGCCGGGGCCAGCCTCCTCGATGTCGCGCCCCTGCCGCGCACGTTCAGCTACTCGCAGGTCGACACGTACGAGCGCTGCCCGCTCCAGTACGCGTTCCAGCGCATCTACCGCATCCCCTCGGGCCGCAAGGTGGGCGCCTTCACGTTCGGCAGCACCGCCCACGCGGCCTTCGAGGCGTTCACCCGGGAGCGACGAGAGCGCCTGGCGCGCGGAGAAGCGCCGCCGACACGCGAGGACCTGGAGCGCTTCTTCGAGGCCGAGTGGAAAGCCGGCGAGTTCGAGGCCCAGGTCACAGAGGAGCACTACCGTGGTCGCGTGGCCTCGCTCCTGGACAGCTTCTGGCAGGGTGAGCTCGTCTCGCCGGGGCAGGCCGAGGCGGAGGAGCAGCCCTTCGAGCTGCCCATCGCGGCACCCGGCGGCGAGCCATCCGTCTTCACCGGCATGATCGACCGCATCGACCGTCTGCCATCAGGTGGCATCGAGGTCATCGACTACAAGACCGGACGCCCCGGCTCGCAGAAGGATGTCCGGGAGAACCTTCAGCTCTCCATCTATGCGCTTGCCTGCCGGGATGCGCTCGGTCTGGGTACGCCCGAGCGGGTGACGCTGTACTTCACCGAGACGGGCATGCGGATGAGTGCGACGCGTACCGATGAGGAGCTGGATGCCGCGCGCGAGACGCTGGGCGCCTGGGTCGCCCGGGTGCGCTCGGGGGACTTCGCCGCCACGCCGGACGGCAACACCTGCCGCTGGTGTGACTACAGCGCGATCTGCCCATCCCGGATGCGCTGAGGGCGCTCCCCGGGCTACAGCTCCTGCCGCCTGAACCTCCACCCGGCGATGGCGAGCGCCATCACGATGACGACCGTGTTCACGACGATCGGGAGCAGGAGTGGGTCCGGGACCGTGCCGACCGCGAGCTGGTCGGCCGCGCTCCACAGGCCCGTGGGCAGGTACGAGCCGAGCCCCGGGATGGCTGACAGGAAGCCGGCGGCGACCAGCGACACCAGGCCGATCCCGCCCGCCACGATCGGGGAGCGCGTCGTCACCGAGGCCAGGAAGGTGAGGGCCGCGAAGACCGCCAGGGAGAGCCACACCAGGAGCATGGCCCCGGCGTAGCCGCCGAGGGGCAGCGGCTCGAACAGGATCGTCGTGTACACCCAGCACAGCACCCCGGCCACGAACGTGGAGACGGCCAGCAGGACCCCGATGGCCACGACCTTGGCTGCCAGGAAGCTGCCCCGCGAGATGGGCTTGGTCAGCAGGAAGGCGGCCGTGCCGCTGTCCTTCTCCGATGCGACCGCGCCCATCGTCACGAGGATGGCGATGATGACCCCGAACTGGCCGACGTTCTTGGTGAACTGGAGCACGGCATCGCCCACGACCGGTTCCGGGATGAGCCCCTCGAGCTGGGTGCCGCCGACCGCATCCACGATATCGCGGATGTAGCGCGCCACCACGGGCGACAGCAGGCCGACGATGGCGAACACCGCGACCACCACGGGGAGACGCATCGTGCGGACCTGCTCGCGCAGCTCCTTGCGGAGCAGCAGCTTCAGGCCGCTCATGCCTCACCCTCCGCTTCCACGGCAGCCCGGGCTGCTCCGTTGGCTCCGACGAGCTGCAGGAAGACGTCCTCGAGCGTCGGGCGCACCCGCTCGAACCTGGTGAGGCGAATACCAGCCGCGGTGATGATGGGGAGGACCTCGGCGACGGCTCGCTCCGCATCGGAGACGACGACCCGGACCAGACCGTGCTCGAGGAGCACGTCGCGGGCCCATGGTGCGGACCGCAGCGCAGCGACCAGTCCCTCGATCGCCGCCGTCTGCCCGGGCTCGGGATCCAGCTCCAGGATGGGCCTGGCATGGCGTGTCAGCAGTTCGTCGATGGGGGCCTCGGTCACCAGCCGGCCGCGGTCAAGGATGGCGACCCGGTCACAGATGCGCTCCACGTCGTTGAGGATGTGGGTGCTCATGAAGATGGTGGCTGTGCCGCGCAGGCTGCCGATGAGCTCGAGGACGTCGCGGCGGCCGGCCGGGTCCAGGGCACTCACCGGTTCGTCCAGGAAGAGCACGGGCGGGCTGGGCAGGATGGCCTGGCCGACGCCGAGACGCTGGCGCATGCCCCCGGAGTAGCCCCCGATGCGGCGCATCGCTGCGTCGGCAAGCCCGATCGCTTCGAGCACCTCATCGACACGTGCCTGGAGGACAGCCCCGGCCAGCCCATAGGCCAGGCCCGAGAGCTCCAGCAGCTCGCGACCGGTCATCCAGCCGTAGAAGCGCGGTTCCTGTCCCAGGTAGCCGATGCGGCGGGCGAGATCGAGCCCACCCTGGGCCACCGGGATGCCGGATACCGTGGCGCTGCCACTGGTGGGCCGTCCCAGTCCGGTGAGGAGGCGCAACGTGGTCGTCTTGCCTGCCCCGTTGGGGCCCAGGAAGCCGAAGATGGAGCCGGTCGGGATGCTCAGGTCAAGCGAGTCAAGCGCGATGACGTCGCCGTAGTGCTTGGTCAGCCCGCGCATCTCGATGGCCGGGGTCCCCGCCTCGGGCGGGCTGCCGGTCACGGGAGTAGCCGTCATGCCTCCTCACGTCCAAAGAGGATGTACACGATGGGCCCAAGGATGTTGATGAAGATGATGACGAGGGCCCAGAGGATCTTGCTGTCTCCCTTCACCCTCCGTCCGGGGCGGGTCAGATCGTAAAGCCCCCACACGAGCAACCCCAACTGGATCAGCAGGATGGGGACGAGCAGGAGCAGCAGCGTGGAGTCGATGTTCATGTGGCGCTCCTCAACGATGCCAGCAGCCGCGACGCCAGTGGGCATGGGTCGCCAGTGGGCGCCACTCCAAGTCTGAACACCGAAGCCTCGGATCCAAGAGCCGATCGGCCTCTGCGCAGCGTTCGGCTGGTACAAGCCCGACGAACGCTCGGGGCGATGAAGCGGCTCCTCCCACGCCTGCTCAGCATCGGTGCCCACCCCGCCGACGACGATGACCTGCGTCTGCGCAAGGTGCTCGTCCTCGCCGCGGTCGTCATGGTCGGCTTCGCGGCCATCTTCTGGGGCGCTGTCTACTGGGTCTTCGGGAGAGACGGTCTCCGCACTCGTGCCCTGGACGTACGTGGTCATCGCTGCTGTCACCACTCCGGTCTTTGCCATCACGTGCGCGTATCGCTGGTTCGCATCGACGCACTTCGTCGTCTTCCTGGTGCTGCCGTTCCTGCTGATGTGGTCACTGGGCGGCTTCGTGCCCGGCAGTGTCGTGGCACTGTGGGCATGGCTATCGCCGCTCGCGGCGCGCTCCCTGGGGCACCGGCGCGCGGCGCTCCTCCTGTTCGTGGCCTTCGCTGCGGGCATCGGTATCAGTGCGCTGCTCCAGCCGGGGCTGGGAGTGCAGAACAGCCTCTCCGACACGATCGTCGCCGTGCTCTTCGTCCTCAACGTGGTGGTGGTGGCGGCCATCACGCTCGATCCTGGTCGACGCCTCATCCGGGGGTCGTGAGGGCTCCCTGGCGGCCCTGCGCAGCACGCTGCGCCACTACTTCTCGCCTGACGTCGCCGATGCGATCCTGGCTGACCCCGACCGTCAGGCGCTCGGTGGCGAGATTGCCGAGGTCACCATCCTCTTCGCCGACCTGGGCGGCTACACGGCGTTCTCCGAGCAGCGCTCACCGCACCAGGTGGTAGAGCTGCTGAACGCTCTCTTCGGCATGGCCCTGCCGGTCATCCAGGCGCACGGCGGCACGCCCGTGCAGCTCCCGGGTGATGCGGTGATGGCCATCTTCGGTGCGCCGCGGCAGACCCCCGGCGACGCCGGCGGAGCAGCCCGGGCTGCACTTGAGATTCAGGACCGGAGTTGCGCTGCTGATGATCGACCCGACGTGGCCGCGCTTCCGCATCGGGTCAACGACGGGGAGGCCCTGGTGGGGAACATCGGGAGCGAGGAGTTCCGCAACTTCACGGCCATCGGGGACACGTCAACATGGCGCAGCGATTCCAGACGCTGGCCGAGCCCGGGACAGGTGGTCACCGAGCCGAACACGGCAGCCAGGCTGGGTGAGGCTGCGGCCATCGAATGGCTCGATGATGTCTGAGGTCACGGCGGGTCAGCGCGGATCAGGCCTCGATATGCCGCGGATCGGCCGGCGACTCAGGGTGCCGGCATCGCCTGCCGCTCGTCGAGGGCTCCCCTGCTGCAGGAACTCGAACGTCTCGGCGATGGAGCGCCAGCTGTCGTGGGCGCGCGGTCCATCTGCAGGTCAGCAGGTCGATGACTTTGCCATCGGTGAAGTGGTGCACGCCGAGAAGACGGCCTGGACACCGGGTGCTCCAGATGCGTAGTCGATGCGCGCAGACTCCGGGAGCTGAATGGAACGAACCAGGGGCTAGCCCGCCAGTGCCTCGCCGGTGTCGCCCATGGCGGCCATGTCCGCGGCGACGGCCATGTTGAGTGATGCTCCCTCGGTGGGATAGTCGATGACGTTGCAGTTCTCTGAAGCCTTCCTCGTTCCTCTCTCGCGGAAGGCGAGGAAGGAGAAGCAGACCCCACTTGCAGGACGGGCGTCCTTCCAGGGTCATCACCAGGGTGGATCTCGGCGGTCGCGGCGTCGGTGATGGCCGCGGCGTCGTCCGCCGAAGGGTCAAGGCGACCCAGCCATCGGGGACCGTCAGCGTGCGCCCGGCTGACGGCACCTAGAACCAGGCCGCCAACGACGATGGGCTCACTGGCCAGTCTCCTGTTCACCATATCGTGGGCCAGCAGAGGGCCGCCCATCGCCACGCCGCTGAACAGGCTCACGGCGGGGAGATGCCGAGACGCTTGAGCATCTGATCCTCGTGCTGTACGGTCGTCGCGCCGATCGTAGATTTCTTCGTCGCCGCGTAGAGGGGGCGAGGGTGTCCGGTACGATCCCGCCGCGCAGCCGCCTGCGCGAGACCCGGTGGTGCGATGACCACCAGGTGCGTAGTCGCCCGCGTCAGGCCCACGTAGAGCTCGTCGAGGCGCTCGCTTGTCCTCCGGCAGCTCGCACGAGCACGATGACCTCGCGCTCCAGGCCCTTGAAGCGGCGGATGGTCTCGAAGAGCACGCACGTCGTCCGGCTCCTCGGGCACCTCCTCCGGCGGCAGCCCCTCGAGTCGTCCCTCGTCGTCGAAGGCCTCGTTCCAGAGCACGGTGTTCCCGTAGCCGCGGTGCGCGCCACACCTCGCTGTCGCTCGCCGACGCGCCCGACTAGCACCGCGATCTGGAACGTCGGCACCTGCTCCTCCACGACAGCCGGTGCAGCGTCTTGCGCAGCGCCGCTCGACGGTCCCAGCACCCGGCGCCGCCTCAATGATCTCCGCCGGCAGCCCCTCCTGGCGCAGTCACCTCGGGTGGGCTCGCATGGCGTCCCCGCGGAAGCGCGAGGCCAGCGCCGCGATGGTCGAGGCGGGTTGCGGTGGTCCTCGGTACAGCTCCAGCCGCTGAAGCCCCAGCCCTGCCACGACATCGGGCCGGAAGAGCGCCTGCGCGGATCGTGGAAGACCCAGAAGACGCCCGTCGTCCTGATCGAACAGTAGCACTGCTAACGACTCCAGCCAGCCCGCTGCGGGTCCTGACCCTCGTGAGACGATCGCGTGATAGCGCAGATCCGCGGGTCGACGTCGATCGCCGCGTCCAGCACATCGGGCAACGTCTCGTCCCACCACTGCTGCGGGATGGGGTGCGGACGGCGAGGCGGGAGGCGTGCCCGCGCTTCGCCCCGAGCGAGCTCCGCACAGCCGGTGGAAGGTCGTACGTCCATCCAGGCCGGCGCCCATGGCCATCGGCCGCGTCGCGCTGCAGTCTCGGTGCCGAGCCGCCATGGTTGAAGCACACCAGCAGCGTCCGGTAGCCCTCGCTCGGCCAGCCGCTTGGCGCGTCTCCGCGCCGCCGGCGTCGACTTGCCGCTCCCGGCTGGCCCGATGACCTCCACCCGCCGAGCGACGCCAGCGGTTGACGATGAGTAACTGTCCCGACTGACCGCGACCAGCACCTCGCGGTCGTCCTCGATCCGACCGCGCACCAACCGGTGCAGCGAGACGGTCGGCCGCAACAGCTCGTCGACCAGGGCCACGCCCTTGTCGCCGAGCGGGCGCGCCGCCGCCGCCGTCGCCCACCCGGTCTGCTGAAGACATGGTCGGCCAGCCCTCGATACGGTGGATCGTCTCCAGCGCGGTCGCGTCCAGCACCAGGTCGGTCGGCGCGTCCACGCCGAGGAGGGCGTGACCGCGGGGTAGGCTCTCGAGGTCGATGTCGGGAAATGCCACCGCGTGTCCGACCAGGGGGTCGAGGCCCGGCGGCCGGTCGGGAAGGTCGATCAACTTGGCGCGCAGGAAGTGCTTGCTGATCTCGGCCTGCTTGAACGGCGATCACTGGCGGCGATCCGGGGACCCATGTCCAGCGGCCCTCGCCGTCTCGCGAGGGCTCGGCCCGACTTCACCTCGAGCACCGGAGCAGGGCCATGCTCGCCGGATGGGTGATAGCCGCGTCCGCCTCACCGTCACGCGCCGGGCCGTGACCCGGACCGGGCCGGTCCAGGGTCCACGTTGCGTAGATGCGGTAGTCGGGCTGCGGCAGCGCGGCTCGCCGCCGCTCCCTCGACCCGCGCTCGGCGTCGCTCTCCCCACGTCATGGCGGCAGTGCTCGCACGCTTCCGAGCACCCGGGCCACGCCCCGCTGGTCCGTGCTCTGCTGGCCACCGATGGGAGCAGTCTGCTGCAGCCGCCATCGCCCCCCAGGCCTCGGCACCGACGGCGAGCTACCACTGGCAGGGCGCACGCCGTCGACCTGGACGATCGACCTCGATCTGTGAGGCGCTCGAGCTGGCGACGTCGGCGGACTTCACTGCAGACGAACGGGGACGCTCGAACGGCGGCCGATCGGGGCCAGGCATGCTCGTCTCGGTCGCCGACCCGGGCCTGATGGATAGCTTCGGCGAGTCGAGCGCCCTCGCGAAGTACCTCTCGAGTCAGCGTGTGGCCGGGCCCACGGAACTGATGCGAGAGCTCGGCAGCACGCACGGGACAGGGTTCGGCCTCTCCACGAACCTCGACGAGGTCCGCGCCGGGACGATCATCGCGCTGCAGTCAGCGGTCGGGGTACTGTCAGCGAAGGCGCCCGACGAGCTTGAGCCCTATCGACAGATGGTCCTTGACCGCTCGCCAGGCCGTGGCGGGAGCAAAGAAGGGCGTGAGTCCCTCGGAGGATGCTGTCATCACTGTGACATCGGGGGCCCTTGGCGCGGCATAGGCGCTCTCGATAGCAGCGCGCACCAGTCGAGTACGGTCGGGGCAGACACACACAACAAGAGACCCGGGGCAGCTCACCCGGGTCTCCGCCGTGCGCGAGGAGTGCGAGCTCGGGGCTAGTTGCCGATCTTGCTCAGGAGACGGGAGCCGTTGCTGGTCCCTGCCGGCTCCGCCTGGGGCAGGCCCCAGGGATCGGCGACACCGGTGTCGTCCTTGCTCCCGGGTCTCGCCGACGTCCGCGGTGCATCGGCACCGCCGTCAGCTCGTCGACCGTGTCGGCCAGCTTACCTCGGCCACCCTCGTCGTGTCCGGGCTCGGCATCTGCCTCGTCGGCGACGGCCGGTCCGTCGCCATCGCCTTGACGGCCGCGGCCGCCGGCGGGGGCGGCCAGGTCCACGTCGGCGCTCGCGAGCGCCACGTACGGGACCAGGATGGCTTCGTTCTCGCCGCGCCAGACCTGCAGCTCCACGACCACCAGCGGCAGGTGCTCCGTGAGCGCTCCAGCGTGGTCTGATAGCGATCGCCGAGTGCTCCGTCACCAGGACCGCGACGTGGTTCTTGTCGGGATGGCGCACGCGGTTGCGGGCCCAGTTGTCGAGCAGCTGCGAAGCCGCGCGCAGCCTCCATCTCGCCGAGCCGGACATCGACGCTGAAGTAGCGGTCGTCGTCACTCGCGAGGAAGGCGGGATTGCCGTCGTCGTCCTGGACGGGCGCGCCGTCGCTGACGTTGAGGTCGCCCAGACCCAGGCGCGCGGGCTGCTCCTTGAGCCACTCTTGCAGCCAGGTCTCGTCCTTACCAAGGTCGTTCACGGTCGAGACGCCACCGGATACGACGTTGGGGTTCATGATGTCACTCCTCGCAGTGGACAGGCACGGGACCGGCGACGGTGCCGGTCACTGCCCTTCTCAGTACATCGTGGGTGTCTGTGACACACGGGCCCGAAGGTCATGCCCCCGTGACGGAACGCCTGCCGCCCCCCGAGGCGGGCCCGTCCGGGCACCATGGGCCCGCCTGTGTCAGGATTAAGGCTCCCCCCACCAGGACTCGTGACCGCGCCGCCCCCTGCCCGCGCTCCCGAAAGGGAGCTATGCCGGCAGACCACAGGGGAAGTCGGGTCGGGCCCCACGTCCGAGCCGTCGCCCCTCGATGTCGTCGGTCCACTCATTCGAGTCCGCCAGATTCGCGAGTTCACGGGCAAGCGCGTGACCAAGGCCGAGATGGAAGCCATCACCGAGGTCGCCAGGTGGTCCGGCAGCAGCCGCAACGAACAGCCGCTGCGGTTCGTCGCCCTGCGTGACAAGACCACCATCGAGCACATCGCCGAGTTGGGACTGCCCCAGACGCGCGGCCTCCCGACCGCCAACGCCGCGATCGCCATCATCGTTCCGGACGAAGCCGAGCGCGAGCTCCTCGCGCCTTCGACGATGGTCGAGCCGCCGAGCGCATGCTCATCGCCGCGAACCTCCTGGGCCTGGGCGGCGGTCTCTCCCGGCTCCGGCCGACGTCCGCGAGCCCATGCAACCTGTTGAGGCCTGCCGCCAATCGGTCGGTCCGCACCATCGTGGCCATCGGCCATCCCACCCCCGAAGCCCTGCTGCCGAATCGACGCCGAGAAGGGCTCCGACTCTCCTCGAGCGCGACCGCGTCATCTGCGAGGACCGCTGGCCCGACGCCGGGGACCAGCTAGCGCTGCAGGGCCGCCTCGACCGCGCGGCTGATCGCCAGACCCACCTCCTCGAACCGAGCGCTACGCTGGCCGCTCGTCTCGTCCATATAGAGGCCGCGGCGGACCTCGATCATCACCGAGTGCACGCGCGCGTCGGTGTGGTGAGTAGCCACTGGGCACGAACATGCACCCGAGAAGGCCGATCGCGTTCGACTCGATAGCCCTCTCGATGACGATGCCTCAGCTGTGCAGCGAGGTCCGGGGGGGTGTGAACGCATCGGTCCCGATGCAGAAGTCCGGCCGATCCGGCGCCTGGTCCGCCTCACTGGGCAGGGGAGTGTTGGGAATGAGTGGCAGTCGATGAGCGTGCAGGCTCCGAAGGACGCAACGGCCTCAGCCACCACGGCGTCCAACGCCGCGTGATAGGGCCGATACAGCTCTTCGATCCGTCTGTCCCGCAGCTCGGGTCTGGCTGTCGCAACGGCCGTCCCTCGGCCGTGGGTGTAGACGACACCCTGACCCCAGGCTGACGTTGGTTCTGCGGCGTCATCGAGGAAGCGCTCTGGATCGAACACCAGGCGCGAGAGGCCGTTCACGAAGAACGTCGCACCATGTTCCGGTATCCCGGCCGACAGTTCATCCGTGTACCAGTTCGTCATCCGGATAACGGCCAGCGACTCGTCGCCGTCAGTGATGAGCAACTCCGCGCGCGATCACCACCGGGATGACTCGCTCGATGCGTGCAGTTGCCCGCGGCCGATGACGGGTGCCTCACCAGCCATCAGCGGGATGAGTCGATCGCTCCGCTCGCTCCGTCGGCATCGCGCATCCGGGCCGGCAACCCGCTGAAGGCGGACGAGCGGCCGCCCGTGCCAGGCGAGCTGGCAGAGCACGCTGCCACGGTGTCGGGGCACGCAGAGTGGCTGACACGGCAGGAGTGCTGCCATCGTCGCCCCCGGAGGGCGTGTCCACTGCCGGCTCCACACGAGAGGCGGTGCCTTATGGGGCTCTCGAAACGCGCCCTTCCGCTCTCTGTCCGGCTGGTGGGGGTGCCGTAATGACGTTCCCACCAGGACATTCGCGTCGACCCGCTGGGGTGCCCTCGCGGCGCCGGGCGCCGTTGCTCGGCGATCCGGATGACCAATCGGACGGTGAGCGATGGCCTGCCACCGTGCGGAGCATGCACCCGGTCAACCGGGACGAGGAAGCTGACCTCGCGATGATGGACATGCGCGATGCGAACTGGACGGCATCATCGAGTGGTGACACATCCGCAGAGGTAGAGGCCGTGATGATGACGATGACGTCGGTGGCTGGCACGCCGGTCTTCGTGTTCCGGGATGCCGGGACCGACTTGGTGACTCGCTGGCGCGCGAATACTCGATGGCATCACTGCCACGCCGCACCATCGCCGCTACCTGTTGGGCTGCCCTGGTGGCCGCAGCCTGCGCTCCACCTACCAGGCCCTGGCCCGCCTCGTGCCTGCGGATGCCGGACCTGCGCCGTCTCGTCATCGTGATGATGGACGAGTATGTCGTGGAGACCGCCGCTGGTCCGCGGCGTATCGATCCGGCAAGCCACTGCAGCTGCGCCGGCTTCGCAGCGCGCGAGATCGTGGGTCCCATCAACGCCGCTGTGACCGGCGGTCACGGCATCCTGCCCGAGCACGTCTGGGGCCCGGACCCTGTCGATCCTGCCGCCTACGACCGTCGCATCGAAGCGGCCGGCGGCGTGGACCTCTTCCTGACGGCCAGCGGAGCAGGTGACGGGCACCTCGCCTTCGTGGCTCCGGGTGGTTCGCCGGACGGTCGTACCGCGGTGCTGAATCTGGCTGAGCAGACGCGCCGTGACAACATGGCCACCTTCCCGGAGTTCGCCTCGCTTGACGACGTGCCGCGCCTGGGAGTCTCGGTGGGCCTGGGCACCATCGCGCGACTGTCGCGCTCGGTGGCCATGGTTCTGACAGGGGCGTCGAAGCGCGTCAGTGCAGCCCGGAATCCTGGATACGCCGGACTTCGACACGTCCTGGCCAGCGACGTTCATCCACCGTTGTCCAGGTGCGCGCATCCTGCTGGACGCTGAAGCCGCTGGCGAGGGTTGACGAAGAGGACTAGCCTGACGCCATGATCGCTCGGGACGGTCACCGTCGCCGACTTCTCGCCATCAGCGGTGCCGGGGTCCTCGCCACGCTGCTGGCCCTGCCCATCGGCGAGCCTCGCGTGCCCACGATGCGGACCTGACCGCGACGCTGGAGCTGCCGGAGGGGGGCATCGAGTTCGGCCTGGAGACCGGCACCGTGAACTTCTTCGATGAGGAGAACGCGCCGTTCGCGGTGCAGGTCATCGATGGCTGTGCCGTCAATGGCCACTACTGGGTCCTCGGCGCCGGTCTGGGGAGCGTGGCTGCGCCACTGACGGTCTTTGACGAGCGGACCGGTC
Organism: uncultured Chloroflexia bacterium; assembly: GCA_963697275.1. GTDB lineage: Bacteria > Chloroflexota > Limnocylindria > Limnocylindrales > CSP1-4 > JAFMJV01. The sequence goes on from CAVONF010000005.1 coordinate 508,784, forward strand.
GGAGTCACCGCCTGGTACTTCCCGCCTTCCGGCCGGGTGAGCCCGTCGGTGTGGTCTTCGACCCCGAGGCACTGGCGATCTGCCGCGGAGGTCCGGTCGGCGGGCTTCCGCCGATCGGCGGCACGGCCACCTACACCTCGGTCACGTCGAGCTGTCCCGATGACAGCGCCACCATCGAGCTGCTCTCCGATGGGGCCGAGGACGCATACCGCACCTTCGAACGCGACCGGACGATGACCGGCCGGGTCATCAGCGACCTGCCCATCGCCGTGGTCGATGACACTCCGGAGCGGGATGAGTTGCACCTGTTCGCGGAGGGTCGCACGCCCAGGCTCGTGGAGGGCGTCCTCTTCAGCGGTGATGAAGGCATGTTGCCCGCACGAGCCAAGCTGGACAAGGCGCTCCGGGGCGTCACCAAGGCCCGTGTCCGGCGCGCCTTCGAAGCCGCCAAGGGATGGAAGATCCCCAAGCCCCTCATCGCTGACCTGGGGCTCAAGAGACGTCGGCTGCGTCTATCACGTCAGCCTGGCGTTCGACACGCTCGGCGCCGATGCCTATCTCGCGCAGGCCGGCTGGATCCGGGACGGCGGCGCGCCCCTGGAGCCGCCGCGACTGGTAGAGGAGCGCTTCATCGTGGACCTCGTCCGGGCCGACGGGCAGTCCAGCCGATTGCCGCTGACTGCGCCGTACGAGGGGAGCAGCGGTGCGGGTCAGTACTGGGAGCATTCATCGGACGCCGCCAAGGTGCAGATCATCGATGGCTGCGCCCTCAGCGGTTCGCTCTGGACGGTCGCCGCAGCCGTGACCGATGAACCGCTCGAGCTGACGGTCACGGACACCCAGAGCGGGGCAGCCGCTTCGTACGTGCTCTGGACCGACCGCGAAGATGTCGCTCGACTGGCGGATACGGCAAGCCTCGCCGGCTGTCCCTGACCGAACCAAAGTCCCATCCGGTGTTCCCGTTTCGGTGTGGTCAGAAGCGAGTCTCGGTGGGTATCCTGTGACCATGTCACGAGCCCGGTGGTGGATGTGCGGAGACTGCAGGAGCCTCAACGACCTGCCGGCCAACAAGTGCTACAAGTGCCGGACTCCGAAGCCTGCCAACCCGTCACTCCTGGATGACCAGTATGGGGTGGTCGGAGATCGTGCCAAGCGCGTCGGCATCACGGTCGATCTCTCCAGGATCGGGGAGCTGACCGCCCCTGACCCGAAGGAGACCCAGGCGCCTGGAGGCACGTTCGAGGTCTACGGCGCGAGCGACGACGAGCCACTGGAGAGTGCTCGGTTCGCCGCTGAGCCACAGGTGCGTCCGCCACCGCTCCGCGAGCCAGCCAAGCGAGGGCTCGCTGCCGCCGGCGGCTTTCATTGGAGCCAGGGGCTCACGGGCATCTCCGACAGCGCGAGGCACGGGGGGCCGCCGCAGCCTCCAGGTGCGCCACAGGGTGCCCCTATGCCTCCGGGCGCCCCGATGGCCTCGGGCGCACCGACGCCGCCGGGCATGCCCATGCCTCCAGGGGGTGCGGCGATCTCTCCCGCCGGACCCGTGGCCCCAGGGCAGATGCTGCCGCCCGGCACGATGCCGCTGCAGCCACCCGTGCCGGCACGACAGCCGACGTCCCCGGGTCCGCCGCCTGGGGTGCCGGGACCAGTGCGACCGCCACATGGCGGCTACATGCCACCGCCCGGCCCGATGCCGCCGGCCTGCCACCGCCACTGCGGCAGGGAGGGCCGCCGTTGCCGCCGCCGGGCACGAGGCCACCACCTGCCCCGGGTGGTCAGCCGATGACGCCCCCCAGGGGACGCGACGAGGACACGCCCGGCTGAGCCCACCGCTCCCCCTCCGTGGCGGCCCGGCGATCGAGGCCGCAGCCGCTTCGATCGCATCGTCGCCCTTGAGCTTCGGGCGCATGACAACCACGCCGCGCCGCTCGGCAACGAGGACCAGGTCAATGGTCTCCAGAACATCCACGAAGCCTGCGAGCTGGCCACGCGGGTGGGGATCCTGCAGATGACGCAGCGGCTGGTGGGGACCTATGCGCTCGGCTCTTCCTACTCGGCGCGCGACTGGGACACCGCGCTGGACAGGCTGGACGCGGAGCTGGAACGCTCCCGTTCGGCCGCCGACCGGGACCGGCTGCTGGGGATCCGGCAGTACCTCATGACCTGGCGCGGCGCGGATGCCACGGCTGCTACTTGATGAGCCATCCATCGCTGGCTGGGTGGACGAAGCCCGCGCCTGCTTCGAGACTGTCAAGGCGCCTCCGCTGCTCGCGCGCCTGGACGAGGCTGTCGCCACGCGCGTGGTCTCGCAGCCGACGCCGCCTGCGGGAATTGGGCCTCCGCCGGTAGGCTCTGCCGTCCACATGACACGTCGCCGTGTCGTCGCGCTGGCCCAGGCGCTGACGATGATCATGCTGCTCGCGCCTGGGCCCGAGGCGGTCGCTCCTGCGCTGGTCCGGGCCGCTGTCAGGCCTGCCGAGCCCACACCGGCGGTCAACGTCTTCGATGCTGCGGGCAAGGGCATCGGGTGTCTGTCGGGGACCAGCAAGTACAACGGCCCCAAGGAACCCGGCGAGCCGCCCTGGCCACCTGGCGGCCGAGCCGACGCTCTCGCCCGAGCCGACGCTCTCGCCCGAGCCGACGCTCTCGCCCGAGCCGACGCTCTCGCCCGAGCCGACGCTCTCGCCCGAGCCTGAGGGTGCGAGCGCGGACATCCCGCTGATGCTGCCCACCGCCGGGCTGACCGCCGCCGTCGACGATGACGATGCCGACATCGCCCCGGACGTCGAGACCCCGGAAAAGCTGCAGCGGCAGGCCCGCGAGTCCCTCCTCATCAGCGGCATCGATGTCAGCCATCACAACGGCGACATCGACTACACCAGGGTCCGTGAAGCCGGCAACGAGTTCGTCTTCATCAAGGCCACCCAGGACGATGAGTTCCTGGACCCCATGTTCCTCACCAACCTGGCCCGGGCGCGGGAGGCCGGGCTGGCGGCGGGCGGCTACCACTTCTTCGACTACACGCTGGATGGCACGGCCCAGGCTGACCACTTCGTCGATCGACTGGAGCTGGGCGGCGGTATCGACGATGCGCTGCCCCCGGTCGTGGACGTGGAGTGCTGGGCGCCCATCGGAGCCTCCATCCACGTGGTCTCCGCGGCTCGCCTGCGCGATTTCGTCGACCGCGTCTATGAGCGCACCGGGCGCCTGCCTATCGTCTACACCTCGGTCTTCATGTGGAAGCAGGTCGTCGGCAATGCCGAGGGCTTCGAGGATCATCCGCTCTGGGCTGCCTGCTGGGGCTGCGAGGCGCCACCGTCGATCGCGCCCGGCTGGGAGGACTGGGCGTTCTGGCAGACCGGCATCAACCGCATCCCGGGCGTGGGCCGCCTGGACGGCAACTTCTTCAGCGGCAGCGTCGACGATCTCCACGGCCTGCGTTTGCGCCCGCTCACCATCGAGGCCGGGGCTCCGGCCACGGCCAGCCCGGAGGTCCGGCTCGACCTGGGCGGTCGTGTGGCTACCCACGCGCGCACCTCCCCGGATGGCGAGACGTGGTCTGACTGGAGCCCCATACGCAGTGCCCCGCGGGCGACTCTCGGTCCGGACGAGGGGGTGCAGACCCTCTACGTCCAGCTGCGCAACGGCCCCCGACTCAAGTCGCCGGTCTACAGCGACACGATCATCCTTGACCGGAAAGGCCCGGAGGTGTCCACGCCGCTCGTCTGGCTGCGCGAAGGCCCACTCGCCACCGACCCGGCGAGCGTGCCCATCGAGGTGACCTGGGAGGCCGTGGACACTGAGGCTGGTCTGTCCGACGCTTCCCTGGCGGTAGAGTGCGACGAGGGTCCCGTGCTCCGCAGCGAGGCCCCGGGCTCTGCGGCGCCGGGTGAGCTGGCGTCCTGGTCCGCAGGCAGTGCCGTCCTCCTGTCGGTCAGTTGCCAGGTCACCGTCACCAGCCGCGATGGCGCTGGCAACCTCACCCGCGTCGCTGCCGGGGCCACCACGACAGACGTGCGGCCGCCCGCTGCGGACTCCGGCGCCGTGCCGTCCGCCACGGTCGAGGGTGACCAGGTCGGCATCGTCGCGCAGCGTGGACCTGACGGTGGCCGCGCGGCGGTGCTCATCGACGGTCAGCCCATGGACCTCATCGACCTCTACGCGCCGGAGTCGGGCGGTCCGGAGGTCGTCTACGTGGCCGATCTCGCGCCTGGCAGCCCACGCATCGTCTCCGTCGAGCCCACCGGTACCAGCGACCCGGCATCGTCCGGCAGCCGCGTCGTCATCGACGGCTTCGTGACCCTGCTCTCAGCCGGCTCGTAGCACTACAGGCTGAGGCGCAGCAGCGGCAGCCTTCGGTCCGGGAACACATCCGAGGGGACCGTGCCCACGCGGGCCGCCCCGAGCCGCAGGTAGAAGGCTTCGGCATGGGGATCGGCCACCATCTCCATGGTCGCGTAGCCCCACTCCTGCGCCACGGCGCAGGCACGCTGGAAGAGCCGACGTCCGTGACCAGCCCGGACGACCGCGGGATCGATGAAGAGGTCCTCCAGCCAGGCGCAGCTCTCGCGTCGCTGCAGACGGTAGAAGCCGAGCACTCGATCGCCGGGCGTGAGCACCTCGACCAGGTCGCGCTCGATGTCCGCAGCCGTGATCGTCATGTTCGCGGTCACCAACGACATGAACTCGTCGCTGTAGCCCCACAGTCGCTTGGAACGAAGACACAGCGCCGTGATCGCCGCGGCCTCGTCCGGGCGCGCAGGCCGAAGGAGCGGTGGTGTCTGCGGGGTGCTCGGCGATGGTGCTGGCGTGGGCCGCCTACCCCTTCCTGCCGTCGCTGTCCTGCCGCCCGCTGCCCAACCTCGGCCGCTCCTTCTTGAGCCAGTGCGGCTTCGTCTGGCGGGCCCATGGGGGCCCCGCCTGGCGCCGGAAGACGATCCACATGCCGATGACGCCGAGGACGGCGACACCGAAGAAGACGAGGCCAGCGAGGCGCAGACCACCGGCCGAGGAGGCACCGTTGAGGGTCTCGATGGCGGTGGCCGACTTGCTGAAGGCCTCTTCGACGTTGCCGGCCACGGCCGCCTCGATGGCCGCATCGACGAAGGGCTGCACATCGGTTCCCATCAGGCCCAGCTGGGCGAGCAGGTCACGCGGTGCTTCGGCCTTGTCGACCGCCTCGCGGACATTGCCCGCAGCGATGTTCCAGGACTCTGCCAGCATGGCGCCTTCCTCGAGGTCCTGGACGGTCTCGGCACTCTCGAAGAGAGGCCTGACGCGCACGATGGCCTGCATGCGACCGAGTTTCTGGTCGGCCTCGGCGGCGTTCACGACCCACTTCTGGGCCGCCGTCGCGACCCGTGCCGCGGTCTCGAAGTCGCGTTCCTCGATAGGTGTCATCACCACGGCCGGGATCACCCAGTCGGGCACGAGCGTGCTCAGCGAATTGAGCGCACCCCCGACCGCCTCGGCCTGGGCGCGCCTGGCCTCCGATTCGACGCGCAGGGTGGCCATCTCCGCCGCAGCGGTGACCGCCTCGAAGCGGGGGCGGATGTCGGCGGCGAGCCTGGCATCCGGCAGTGCCGCGTCGGCAGCCCGGGCTGCGGACACGACAGCCCGGGCGTCCTCGACGATGGTCATCGCGGTCGTGAGCTGGCCCGCATCGATGGGGTCGGTGACCGCGTCGGGGATGAGCCAGTCACCGGCCTCGCTGAGCAGGATGCCCAGCGCGATGCTGGTGCGCTCCGCATCGGCGCGGTCCTCTGCCGCGAGCTCGGCCAGCTCTTCGAGCTTGGTGGCCGTGGTCGTGGACTGGTAGCGGACACGGTACTTGTCCAGGAGCCCTGCGCTGGGCAGCGCGGCATCGGCAGCGGACGACTTCCTGGACCACTCGCAACGCTGGCGGGATGGCGGCCATGATGTCGTCGAAGCGCTGGTCGGTGATGGCCTCACGCACCGCCGCGGGCAGGCCCCAGCCCTCGGGCGTGGCCACCTGCAGCTCGCTCAATGGCTCGAAGACCTCGGTGGCCGACTCCAGCAGGATCTTCGTCTGGGTGAGGACATCGTCCAGGGCACTGGCATTGCGGGCACTCTCGAAGGCCGGCTGGACGAAGGGGATGAGGCCCGCGTCCGGCAGCAGCGCGTTGGCCTCGTTGAGGGCCGCAAGGACCTCGTAGGCCTTGTCCAGGTCGCGCATGGCATCAGTCGAAGAGCCAGTTGTCCATGGCCTCGCGGACCGACAGGGGGGCTCCCAGCGGTGCTGCGTCGGCGAGGAACTGGTGGTACCGCGCTCGTGCCTCGGAGCGCTTGATGAGCTCGAGTGGGTCGGTAGGGATGCCGAAGTCGGCGAGCAGCTGCTGGGCGAAGTCCAGCTCCTCGAGGTTGGCTGCGTAGGCAGCATCGGCCTTGCCGGCGGGGACCAGTCCGCGCTCGTCGACCGCGTCGAGCCACTCGCGGAAGTCGACGCGCGTGGTGGGTGCAGCGGCCGGTCCGCTGCTGCCGATGTACTTGGTCTCGCCGTTGAGGAGCGAGCCGATGACCTCGCGCCACTGCGCCTCACTCATCCGCGAGGCGCGACGGCGCTGACGATGCCGCAGGCGGCCGCTTCCTGCTCCTCGATGACACGGTCGACGTTCTCGGCGTCTGCGGTGGGCCGCACGACCTGCCAGTCGGATAGGTCCAGCATCGACTCGCCGCCGATCACCGGCGCACAGGCCTCGCCGGCCATGGAGGTGGCGGTCCACTCGGCCATGCCTTCGCGCAGCCAGAGCTCGATGAAGTTGTCCGTCCCGAACCAGGCGTGGGCCAGCTCGTGGTTGGGATCGCCAACGCCGGCGGACTCGTCGAGCTGGACGATGCCGGGCGTGTCGTGTGCACTGGCGTAGCCGCCCAGCGAGCGGGGCGGCGCCTGGCGGATGATCGACGGGGCCCTCGCCGGGGATGTCGTGGCCGAGGAAGAGCTGGATGGCATCAAGGGCCGGCTCGGCGTTGGCCTCGGCCGCGTCCAGCCAGTTGTCCGCTTCCGGCCAGGCCTGCAGCATGATCTCCCGGTCCCCGGGGCCGATGAACGTGGTCGTCGCGAGGTTGCCGTCCACCGTACCCTCGATGCAGGTGAAGTGCTCCCCGGGCGTGGTCGAGCGCGTGCTCTTGAGGCCCTTGCTGGTGGGCTCCATGACGGTCCCGGACTGGGTCAGCTTGTAGCGGTCCTTGCCCGCGATCTCCACGCGCACCAGGCCGATGTCGGTGTCCTGGCCGACGAGACAGAAGTAGATGTAGCCTTCGCCGACGCGCGCGGGCGTCTGCGCTGCCCGGTTGCTCTGGTCGATGCGGGCGTCGATGGTGTAGGCGATCTGGAGGTTCTGGCTCTCGCCACCACCGGGGATGACAGGACTCTCCACCTCGATGGCCCGCCACAGACCGGGCAGATCGCTGCTGGCGCCGACGGCGAAGCCGCGGGAGACGCGGGGCGTCGAGCGCTCTTCGACCACGATCGGTCCCCAGGTGCCCAGGTTGAAGGCACTGTCATCGTTGTTGGTCAGCTTGACCACGATGTTCACATCGATGCTGCCCGTGGCGGGGTCGACCTTGTAGATGACGGTCGATTGCTCGCGCAGGCGCTCGGTGCGGGCGACGGCAGGCAGCGTCAGCATCGTCGTGGCGACGAGCGTGAGCAGTACAGCGACGAGGGCGCGGCAGGCCCCAGACGACATGGGACGTTCCTCGTGTTCGAACGACAGATCGTTGGTGCGGTTCAGTGTGGTCCGGACCCTACCCCGAGATCCGGGAACCCGGCAAGGTGGACCATCGGCCGCCTCGAGGCAGGACCGCTCACCCATACTCGGTGGCGTGAACGATCGACGACTCCGGGTCGTCTACGCCGCCCAGGGCATGGCCTTCGGACTGTTGATGCCGTTCACAGTACCGCTCCTCGTCGAACGCGGCCTGGGAGCGGCCGAGATCGGGCTGGTGCTGGGAGTCGCTGGCGTCGCTTCCCTCGTCGCCTACCCGGTCTGGGGTGCCATCGCCGACGGTCTCCTGGGACGACATCGAACGATCGCGCTGACCGGCGTCACGGCCGCGGTGGGCGGCATCTGGATCCTGCTGGCGGGCAGCGATGCGGTCAGCCTGACGCTGGCCCTGTCGACGGCGTTGGTCGGGGCGCTGGCATGGGGTCCGCTCATCGATGCGCTCGCACTGGGCGAGCTGGGGGAGCGCTCGGATGACTACGGGCGCGTCCGGGTCTGGGCTTCGGTCGGCTGGACCGTCTCGGCGATCTGTGCGGGGGTCGTGTGGATGGCGGCGGGTGCCGGTCCGGTGCTCGCCGCATTCGTGCTCGGCTCCCTGCTCGTGGCCCTGGTGGTGCTGCTGCCGGCAGCTGCATCGAGGCGAGAGGGGAGTGCCAGGCCGGAAACGGCCGACACGCCTGTACCAGGGCGCCCCTCGCTGCGCAGCTGGCTGCCGCTGTTCCTGGCCCCGGTGCTGCTCGGCTTCCTGCTGGGACTGCTGGTGACGTCCATCGGCGAGCACGCTTCGTGGCGCTACATCAGCCTGCGCATCCTGGACCAGGGCGGTGGGGTCCTCCTCGTCGGCCTGGCTGCGGCGCTGCCGGCCATCGTCGAGATCCCGGTCTTCGTGAGCTCCCGACGGCTGGCCGGACGGCTGGGCCTGCGCCTGCTGTTCGTGGTGGGAGCATTCCTGGCGGCCGCTCTGACGCTGCTGGTGGCGCTCGCCCCGGAGCCATGGATGGTGACGGCGCTGCGCACCCTGGAGGGATCGGCGTACGCGCTGCGCTACATGGCCATGGTCATGATCGTGGGCGTGCTGCTGCCGCGACACCTCCACGCCATGGGCCAATCCGTGGCCTGGTTCGTCTACGCCGGGGTCGCGCCGATCGTGGGGGACATCGTCGGGGGTCTCATCTACGAGGTCCTCGGTGCTGCCGCGCTGTTCATGTCCGCCACGGGGGCGCTCGTCAGCGGTGGTGTCATCGTCTACGTGGCGCTCGCGGGGCCGACGTTCCGGGCGCGGGCCGGGCGGCTCGATGCAGCCGTGGAACCGGTGGCCGCGTCAGTGCCCCCACCGCCCCCGGCCTAGGTCAGGCGAATCCCTCCCTGGGCGTCGGCCTCAGGCCTTGGTGATCCACTCCCCGGCGCGCATGACGCGCCGCACTCGCAGCTCGCCGTCCAGTTCCACGAGGTCCGCCCGCAGGCCGGCGCTCGAGACGCCCCCGGTCGGTCAGGCCCAGCAGCTCCGGCCGGGTTGGTGCTGGCCGCCCGCACGGCGTCGGGCAGGGAGACGCCGGCCCGGACCACGTTGCGCAGCTCCAGGTCCAGGGCCGTGACCGAACCGGCCAGGTTGCCGCCCTCGACGAGCGTGGCCATGTCGCCGTCGACGCGGACCTCCAGCTCGCCCAGCATGCCCCGCGTCCGGCCGGACCCGGCGAGCATGATGGCGTCGCTCACGAGCAGCACCCGCTCGGCCGGCTTGAGTCGCCAGATGAGTGGCCACAGCACGGGGTCCACGTGCAGGGTGTCGGCGATGAGCTCGACCCAGACGGCATCGTCGAGCAGTGCCTCCAGCGCCAGGCCGGGCTCACGATGGACGACCCCGATCATGGCGTTGAAGAGGTGCGTGGTGGTCACGGCGCCGGCGGCGTAGCCAGCGCGTGCCTCGAGCACGCGTGGCGGCCGAGTGTCCCAGCGAGACGCGCACGCCGCGAGCGGCGAGACGGCGGATGAGCTCGGGCGCGCCGCGCAGCTCGGGGGCGATGGTGATGACACGCAGGCCCTCGAGGAACGTCTCCAGGCGGGCCTCGTCGAGCTCGGCCGGATGGCGCAGCAGGTCCGCGGGATGAGCGCCCCGCTTGGACTCGGCCAGGAAGGGCCCCTCCATGTTGAAGCCGAGTGGCTCGGCGCCGTCACCGCGGAGCGCCGGGCAGCCACTCCCGCACGCTCTCGGCGAAGACCGTCAGCTTCTCGAAGGAGGCGGTCACCGACGTGGGCAGGAACGAGGTCACGCCGCGCGCGGCAAGCGCGCGCGCCATGCCGTCGAGGGCAGCCGGTCCGCCCATGGCGTCGTGGCCGCCCCAGCCGTGGACGTGGACGTCGATGAAGCCGGGCACGATGGTGACGTCGGCGGGGGCCGTCGGATCCGGCTCGATGGCAGCGATGCGGCCATCCTCGATGAGCAGGTGGCCCAGGATGACCCCGTCGCCCAGGACCAGCCGGCCGGAGACGGACGAAGGCATGTCGGGCTCAGTCATAGCCGCCCTCCTCGTCGAGTGCCTCCCACATGGCCAGGATGTTCTCGATGGGCACGTGTGCCTGGATGTTGTGGACGCTGGCGAAGACGAAGCCGCCGCCGGGCTTCAGGTCGCCGGATGCGCTGTCGAACCTCCGCCCGGACCTCGTCGGGCGTCCCGCGCGCAAGCACGCGCTGCGGGTCGACGGCGCCACCCCAGAAGCGTGATGTCCCGGCCGAACTCTGCCTTCAGCGTCGCCGTGTCCATGCCGTCAGCAGAGACCTGCACCGGGTTGAGCGCGTCCACGCCGATGTCGATGAGGTCGGGGATGAGATCGCGGATGGCCCCGCACGAGTGCAGGAAGAAGCGGGCCTTCGAGCGGCGCTTGATGAGGCTGACGATCTCGGCGTGCAGCGGCTTGACGATCTCGCGGTAGGTCCTGCGGCGAGAAGAGCGGGGCGTGCTGGGCGCCCAGGTCATCGGCCTCGGCGGCGATGTCGATGTCAGTCGCCGATCTCGTCGAGGACCTTCTCCCAGTAGGCCAGCTTGAGCTCGGTGATCTTCTCCATCAACTGTCGCGCCAGGGTCGGGTCGGCGGCCATGTCCATGTAGCCGTCCTCGTAGCCGCGCAGCCGGAAGTGCATCTCGGTGACGCCCGCGCAGAGGGAGCCCACGAAGACGGCGCGGTGCTCCACCTCGTGGATGTGCTGTGCCCGTTCCTTCATGCCCGCGAAGCGGCCCGGGTCCTGCGGGTCCGGCCAGGGGTAGGCGCGCGATGTCCGTCGCGCTGATGACGCCCTTCAGCGGCGCGGTGCTGGACTCGTAGTAGAGGCCGCCGATCGGGCGCGCGCGGACCACGCCCCATTCGTCGACGAAACGCTCGAACTCGCCGTCGTTGGTGACCTCGCGCCGGTACGTCGGAGGGCGAGCCAGAGCTGACCAGCGCGACGTCGGCGCCGAAGCGATCGAGCACGTCGTCGTGGACGTGGGCCAGGCCCTGGGTGGTGTCGACGATGCGGATCTCGGCCTCCGGCAGGCCGAGGGCCGGCCGCAGCCGCGCGTAGGCCTCCGCATGGATGCTGCTGTAGCGCGTCCCCGCCAGGTCACGCGGGACCCGGTCCGCCTCCCTGTGGTCCAGCGCGGTGAGCACGCGTTCTCGTGATTCCATGGTTCCCCCGTGGTCGGCCGGCGGCTCAGGCCCTCGAGGCAACGGTGATGGCACCGCTATCCTCCACCGAGAAGCCTACGTCCAATCCATAGCGCGTGGCGGCGTACCGCGATTCGGTCCGCTCGAGGGGCCGTCCACGCTGGTCGAGGATGAGCCGGCGCTCGACGAGCATCGGGTGCACCCGGCGGGCACGCCCAGCAGTCTGGCGTCATCGGGACTGGCCGCCTCTGCGCCGATGGAGGCCCTGCCTCGCGAGGGCACCATGCCGGCGCCGATGAGGGCCTCGTGAAGCGAGCCCGTCTCGAGGTCGGCGGCCATCACCGTGGGCGGCGCAGCGGGCAGCCAGGACGGCCGTCTCCAGGGCCACCGGATCGCCGTCGGCAAGGCGCACGCGCCGCAGCTCCACGACCTCGTCGCCACGGGCCGACGCGCAGGTCCGCCGCGCTCAGGCTCGGTCGGCGGGCGCACGATCCGCCGCACGATGCGCGACGTGGGCACACGGCCCTGGCGGCGCATCTCGTGCGAGAAGGTCATCAGGAAGTTGGCCCGGCGATGCGTGGGTGGCTCGGCCACGAAGGTGCCGCGCCCCGGGTCGCGCCGCACGAGGCCCTCCTCGGCCAGCTGGCCCATGGCATGCCGGGCGGTCATGCGGCTGACCCCGAACTCGGCACAGAGATCGGCGTCGGAGGGCAGCCGCTGTCCCGGGCGCAGGGTGGCGATGCGTACGCGCAGCGCGGATTTCGATCTCGCGGTAGCGGGGGCCGAACGTGGACGCGGTCATGCTGGTGGCGCTCCGCCGGTCTGTCCCGCGTCCGCTGCCGGTCCGTTCCGGCGCAGGCGGCGGCCTCCTGCCGCCCTCTCGGCGCCGTGCACCGCGGCGCCGATGGCGCCAGCCCAGGTGCCCAGCTCTGCCAGCACCACCTCGATGCGCTCCACCGGGGTGGTGATGACGCGGCGTCGCATCTCTGCCTTGATGGGCTCGATGATGAGGTCGCCCGCGCTGGCCCAGCCGCCGCCAAGGATGACGCGCTCCGGCGTCAGCACGGTGATGGCGTTGGAGATGCCGATGCCCAGGTAGCGCCCGATCTCGGCCAGGCCGGCCCGGGCCCGCTCGTCGCCCGCCCGCGCCCGTTCGATGGCCTCGCGCGGATCCGCCGTGCCGCAGACGAGCGCGACCTGGTCGGCGCGCGCGTAGGCCTCCACGCAGCCGCGGTTGCCGCAGCCGCACCAGGGACCATCAGGGTCGATGGTCTGGTGGCCCAGCTCGCCGGCCTGACCGCGATAGCCCTGGATGACGTGGTTGCCGATGGCGAAGACGCCCCCCACGCCGGTACCCAGGGTGAAGCCGATGAAGGACTCCACGTCACGGCCGGCGCCGAAGCGGAGCTCCGCCAGGCCGAAGGCGCGGGCATCGTTGATGAGCGCGGTGGGCAGACCGGTGGCCTGGGCGACGGGTTCGCCCACCGGTGTGGCCGACCAGTCGCCGGGGACATTGGTGAGGAACGTGACCACGCCGGTCTCAGGGATGTACAGGCCGGGCACCGCGACGCCGAGCGAATGGACCGGGCCGTCAACGCCATCGCGCACCTGGACGGCCAGCTCGGCCAGCTGCGGCACCACCGTCCGCTCGCCGTCGGAGATGTCCGTGGGCACCTGGCCCTGGTCGAGCGTGCGCCAGTCGTCGCCGGCCTCCTCCACCACGGCCCACTTGATGTTCGTGCCGCCCAGATCGAGGCCGATGTGGCGCGTGGCGTCGCTCATGGGACCGTGCGCTCAGCGCTCCTCGGTGATGCGGGTGTAGGCCGCGGTCACGCCCAGGATGATGAGGCCGAAGACGATGCGGCGCGTGCCTTCCGGGACCTGCGAGCACCAGCAGGAGGGTGGCGATGACCTGCAGGATGAGGGCGCCCACGATGGTGCCCGGAGTAGCCGCCCCGCCCGCCGAAGATGGAGGTGCCGCCGATGACCGCCGCGGCCACCGAGGGCAGCACGAGCGGCACCGCCAGCGAGAGCGAGTTGGCCTTGATGAGGCCGACGTAGATGAGCCCGCCGATGCCGGCCAGCAGCGCGCTCAGGATGTAGAGGACGATGATGACCTGCCAGTAGCGCACGCCGGCCAGGCGCGTGGCGCCCTCGTTGTCGCCGATGGCGTAGAGCAGTCGCCCGAAGCCGGTGCGCTTCAGCAGCAGCCAGATGAGGACCGCGAGGGGGATGAAGACGAGCAGCGAGTTGGGGATGTTGCCGAACGAGCGTCCCGAGCCGAGCCAGGTGATGACCTCCGGGAGGTCGACGCTGCTGCCCAGCACCTGGCGCTGGTAGACCAGCAGGAGGCCCTCCACGACGAGGCCCACGGCCAGGGTCATGATCAGCGGGTGGACGCGGAAGACCCCGACCCCGATGCCGCTGGCCAGGCCCGGCGAGTGCCGCGCAGCCCAGGGCCAGCGGGATGGCCAGGGCCGTGTCCATGAAGGCCACCTGCGTGGCCATGACGAAGGCCGTCATCGTGGCCACGACGCCGACCGAGAGGTCGATGCCGCCGGTGAGCATCGTCAGCGTCTGGGCGGCGGCCAGGATGGCCAGCGGGACCGCGAACCGGACGATGTTGCTGATCCAGCGCTCATTCACGATGCCGGGCTGGAGGAGCTCGAGCGACGAGCGACCAGCACGAGCAGCAGGAGGATGAGCGGGATGATGGGCCGGTCGCGGACAGACGGCTCCGCACGTCGATCGCGCGGCGCCCCGGGTCGCCTTCGCCCAGGTCGCCTCAGTCGTGCCGCTCATGATCGCCGGCTCCGCAGGGCCACCACGGCGCCGACGAGGACCACGGCGACCATGATGAGACCCTCGATGACCTGGGCCACGTTGGGGTCGATCGACAGGAGCGTGAGGTCCTGGCGCGCCAGGCGCAGGATGAAGACGGCCACGATGGGGCCCACCAGCCCGCCCTTGCCGCCCGCCAGGCTCACGCCGCCGAGCACGACCGCGGCCACGCTGGCCAGCAGGTAGGGTCCCTGGATGGGCGTGCCCACGCCGGTGTTCATGGTCAGGACGAGCCCGCCCATGGCCGCGAAGAGGCCGCATCAGGGCGTAGGCCGCGACCTTGGTCCGATCCACGGGGACGCCGCTGCGAAAGGCCGCCAGCCTGTCCGACCCGACCGCGTACATCGACAGCCCCAGGCGCGAGCGCCTGAGCGGGATCCAGACCACGCCGAGGCTCACGACCAGCAGGAGCAGCGCCTTGGGGAGCCAGTTCCCGATCTCGGCCGGCACGATGAAGCCGCCGACCGGGCCGATGATGAGGTCGCGGAGCCAGCTGCGCCGACGAGCCGCCCGGCGCATCCAGCACCATGCAGCGCGGCGCCCTCCCAGATGAAGAAGAAGGCCAGCGTGACCACGATGTCCGGCACGCGCGTGAGCACGATGGAGAGACCGTTGACGGTGCCCAGCCCGAGCCCCAGCAGCAGGATGAGCGCCACCGCGACGATGCCGAACTCCTCGCCCTGGCCCTCCATGAGGACCGCGGCGCCGACGCTCGTGAGGGTCATCATGGCGGCCACCGAGAGGTCGATGCCACCGACCAGGACGGCCATCGTCTGGGCGGCCGTCGCGAACGCATAGGGCAGCGCCGCGATGGCCAGGATCACCAGCTGCGGTGCGCCCCAACCGGGCTGGATGGCGACCGTGAACAGCGAGCATGGCTCCGAGCAGGCCCCAGAGCGCGAGCGCCCACGAGTTGCGGCGCACGAAGCGCGCGAGGCGCCGTTCCACGAGCTCTCGACCGAGGGGCCCGGCGGCCGGCGCTGCGGCGCTCATGTCGGTGGTCCCCGATCCGCCAGGCCGAGGACTGCTGCCAGCCTCGCTGTCCATGGCCGGCAGGCCGTAGGCGGCACGCATGAGCGCGGGCTCATCGGCGTCTCGGCGGGCATCTCCGCCACGACCCGGCCGTTGAAGATGACCACGGCGCGGTCGCAGACGAGCTGCACCTCCTCGAGCTCCGAGGTGTAGAGGAGGACTGCCGTGCCTGCCGCGGCCAGCTCGCGCAGCAGGTGGTAGATCTGGCGCTTGGTGCGGATGTCGATGCCTCGCGTGGGGTCGAAGCAGAGGAGCGTCCGCACGCCGCTCGGCGATCCAGCGGGCGATGGTCACCTTCTGCTGGTTGCCGCCGGAGAGGCGTCGCACCTCGCCCTGGGCTCGCGTGTCGATCTGGAGCTTGCTCGATGGCGCATCTCGACGCTCGCTTCTCGGCGGCCATTCGATGACGACCCCAGCGGCGCGGTCGCGCCGAGGTCGGCAGCGCGATGTTCTCGCGGACCGAGCGCTGCATGAGCAGGGCTTCGGCTCGGTCGCCGGGGACATAGACGAGGCCGGCCGCGATGGCGTCCGCCGGGTGTCGGAAGCGGACCTCGCTGCCGTCCACGTGCAGCGTCCCGCCCGTCGGCCTGCGTAGCTCCGGAGAGGATGCCGAAGAGCTCGTCCTGGCCCTGGCCCTCCAGCGCCACGAGGCCCAGCACCTCGCCGGATGGAGCTCGAAGGTGACGCTCGTGAGCCGCGTGCCCGAGCGCTCAGGTCGTGCAGCTCGAGGCGGGCGGCGTGAGCGCGGCTGACGTCGCGCGGGCGCCTGGCCGTCCGTTGCCGCGCCTGCCGGTGAGGCGCACGACACGCTCGTGGATGGCCGCCTCGGCCTCGCTCGACGCGCCCAGCATGAGCTCGACGATGCGCTCCTCCGCGCCCGGCCTCCATGTCGACCACGCCCACGGTCTCGCCGTCGCGAAGCACCGTGGCACGGTCGCAGAGTGCGCCGACCTCGAGCAGCCGATGGGAGATGAAGATGACCGAGCGACCGGTCTCACGCTGGTGGCCCACGACCTCGAGGACTCGCTCGGCGAGGTCGGCGGGCAGTGCAGCGGTCATCTCGTCGAGGAGCAGCACGTCGGGCTCGATGGCCAGTGCCCGGGCCAGGTCGAGGACGCGCAGTGACCGCCAGCGGCAGGTCGCGCACCATCGCGTGGCGGTCCAGGTCCGAGTACGCCGAGCTCGGTCGACCCAGCCCATGAACGGCCTCGACAGGGGGTCGCCTGTCAGGCGCAGGTTGGAGGTCGACGTCGAGGTCGGGGATGAGTGCCGGCTCCTGGTAGACGGAGACCAGGCCGGTCTGGCGGGCCTCGGCCGGTGAGTGCACGGTGCGCGGCTGGCCGCTTGACCACGATGCTGCCCCGCATCGGGCGTGACCGCGCCGGTGAGGACCTTGACGAGGGTGGACTTGCCGGCGCCGTTGGCGCCCAGCAGGCGCGTGGACCTCGCCGGGGCGGACGGACAGCGAGGCGCCGCGCAGCGCCTTGACGGCACCGTACGTCTTGACGACGCCGCGTGGCCTCCAGGATGAGGCTCGCCTGGGTCCTCGCCGCTGCTCAGTCGGTCCAACTTCCGGTCCTGGGTCGTGTCGATGTGCGAGAGGGTGCGGGATCGGACCCACACCCTCGACTGTCATCGCTCGCTGGGGTTCGGGCTACTCGCCCGGGCCCTTGCAGGCGAGGATCTGGTCCTTGGTGTACGTGGTCCAGTCGGGGATGGAGATGAGGACCGGCCACTCGTTGTCGAGGTCCGGATCAGCCGCCGCGCGGACTTGCTCGAGGCCCTTCGGGCGTGACGTTCTCCCAGACGACCGGGTCGACCGTCACCATGCGGGACGCCTCGTCCGCGGGCGTGACCGGCAGCTCGCCGTTCAGGATCTGGAGCGCCAGCGTCACGCCGGCGCCACCCACGGAGCCGGGGTTCGTGACCGCGGCACCCTCGAGGCCCTCGACGGTGCCGAGGTACTGCACGAACTGGGAGTTGTCAGCGCCGACGATGGGCTTCGAGGACGCCCTCATCGACCATGGCGTCGACGATGACGTTGTCGATGCCGGAGGTCCACACGCCGTCGAACGGGATGCCGCTGGCGATCATGTCGAGCATCTGCTGGTGCCCTCGATCCTGCTGCCAGCCGGTGAAGACCTCGTTGGCGATGGTGATGTCCGGGTACTCCTCCATGGCGCGCTTGATGCCCACGTCGCGGGCATCGTCAGCCGGGTGGCCGGCCAGGCCGCGCATGTAGAAGAAGGCGCCCGTGCCGCCCATCTGCTCGAACAGCCACTTGGCGCCCAGGTAGCCGTAGGTCTCCTGGTCGTTGGTCATGATGTACGAGGACGGCTCGGTGACCGTGGCATCGATCGTGATGACGGGGATGCCTGCGTCCGTGGCCTCCTTGACCGCGGAGTTGAGGGCCTCCGGATCGGCCGGGTTCATGATGATGGCGTCGACACCCGGCCGCGATGAGGTTGCGGAGGTCCTCGAGCTGGCCGGCCGGGTCGGTGTTGCGGTGGGCGATGTTGAGCGAGGCGACCTCACCGGAGGCGAGCGCCTGCGCCTTGATGGAGCAGATCGATCTCCTCGCGCCAGCCGTTGCCCTGGACGGTGTTGGTGACGCCGATGACGTAGCCGTCATCCTGGGCGACGGCCGTGCCGACGCTCGAGACGGCGAGCGCTACCGCGGCGGCGCCTGCGAACAGCTTCGCGTACTTGCGATCCATGTGACTCCTTCTTCTCCTCACATGAAGATGACGTGGCTGCCTCGCGGCGCCGGCGGCGTCCGATCGAGGTCGGGGTGACCGGTGTCTGGTCGTCGTCGCTGTGCACCTCCTCCTATCGTGCTGGAGCGTGGTTCGTCATCGGGCTCACGGACGATCGTCCGTGCCACACGTCGCGCGTGTTCCCGATAGGCGCTGTCGAAGAGCGCTCGCGAGCGCTCGGCGCCCACCACGGACGCACGCGTGATGACAGGTGGCTTCATGCCCTGCTCGGTGAGGAGCTGGGCGATGCGCACCTTCAGGGAGTTGACGATGGCCACGTAGGCCAGCGTCGAGCCGGGGCCCACCGGCGTGTCCAGGCCGGGCACCAGGACCATGGCGTCCGCCTCCGGCGTGCACAGGTCGATGACCAGGTCGGCCTCGTCGAGCAGCCGACCGCCCACGGCCGGATCAGGCTCGCCGCCCAGCGACTGCTGGACGCCGGTGACGGCGATGACCTTCATGCCCCGTCGGCGCGCGCCGCGCGCCATCTCCACGGGCACGGCGGTCAGGCCGTTGGCGCTGAAGATCATCATGACGTCGTGCGGGCCGAAGCTGAAGTTGTCGAGGATGACCTCCGCGAGGCCGGGTACCCGCTCGATGAACATGGCCTGGCGCTGGCCATTGGAGCCGACCACGTCGGTGTGGTAGGTCATCGAGAGTTCCACGATGGGATGGAAGCCCGGGAAGCTTCCGTAGCGCGGGAACATCTCCTCCACGGGGATGCGGGAGTGACCCGTGCCGAAGAGGTGCACGAGGCCGTCCGCGGCGATGGCGGCGGCACACAGCTGCGCCCCTTCCTCCAGCGCCTCCGCCTGGCTGGTGCCGATGCGCTCAAGGAGAGCCTCCGCTTCCCCGATCCAGGCAGCGATACCGTCGAATCCAGTCACGCTTTCACGTCCCGCTAGCGATGCCTACTTGACGAAGGGGCGCAGCACGTCGCGCGCCACCAGGAAGCCGCGCTTGACCTTCTCGTCCGTGCCTTCGAAGACCTTGTCCTCGTGCTCGATGATGATGGGGCCATCGTAGCCGGTGCGGTAGAGCGCGGAGAAGATCTCCGCCCAGGGCGCGTCACCGAGCCCCGGGATACGCGGCACCTGCCAGCCCATGCCGGCCGAGATCGAACCACGCGTGTAGAGGCCGTCGCGGTCGATCTGCACGTCCTTGGCCTGGAAGTGCAGGATGTGCGGGCCGAACTCGCGGATGAAGCGGCCCTGCTCGATCATCAGCCAGACCAGGTGGCTGGGATCGAAGTTGAGGCCGACCGTGCCGCCCCACTGCTCCAGGATGCGCCGCCAGATGTAGGGCGAGTAGGCGATGTTGTGCCCCGCCGGCCACTCGTCGTAGCTGAAGATCATGGGGCAGTTCTCGAAGGTGACCTTGACGCCGTGGTCCTGGGCGAAGCGCACGATGTCCGGCCAGACCCGCAGCGCCTCTTCCCAGTTGGCGTCGACGTGCTTCGAGGCGTCTCCGCCGCAGAAGGTGTTGGTGACGGGCAGGCCCATCCTGCCGGTGGCCACGATGACCTTCTTGAGGTGGTCGATGGCCGCGGCCCGCTTGACGGGGTCGGGGTGCAGGGGGTTGGGGTAGAAGCCGAGGCCGGAGATGTCGAGTCCCTTGGCCGCGATCTCGGCCTTGATCTCGCTGGCCGCGCGTCGGACAGGTCGTCGACGTCGATGTGGGAGGTGCCGGCGTACTTGCGCGTCGGTCCGCTGCCCGCGGCCAGCAGGCGATCTCCAGGACCTCGAAGCCGGAGGATGCCGCCCAGTCGGCGACCTCCATGCAGGGGTGTCTCCGGGAACGGGGCCGTCAGGAAGCCGAGCTTCACGTCCTCCTCCTCATGTCGTTAGTGTTGCTCACGATATGTTCAGTGGCAGTACGGTCGCAGGACGTCGCGAGCGATGACGAAGCCACGCTTGAGGAGCTCATCGGTGCCCTCGAAGCCGCGGTCCTCGTGCTCGATGATGCAGTCGCCCTCGTAGCCCGCTCGATAGAGAGCCGAGAAGACCAGGCCCCAGTCGACGGAGCCGAGGCCCGGGAGCCGCCGCACCTGCCAGCCCATGCCCTGGGAGATGCTGCCGCCAGCCTCATAGAAGGCGTCGTGATCGATGTGCAGGTCCTGGGCCTGGAAGTGGTAGATATGCGCCCCGAACTCGCGGATGAAGCGCTCGGCGTCGAGCATCTGCCAGACGAGGTGCGAGGGATCGAAGTTCATCCCCACCGTGCCACCCCACTGCTCCAGGATGCGCCGCCACTGGCGGGGCGAGTAGGCGAGGTTGTGCCCGCCCGGCCACTCGTCGTAGGTGAAGAGCATGGCGCAGTGCTCGATGGTGATCCTGACGCCGCTGTCCTGGGCGAAGCGCACGATGTCCGGCCAGACCCTGAGCGCTTCTTCCCAGTTCTGGTCGGGGTTCCTGGCGGCGTCGGCGCCCATGAACGTGTTCACCAGCGGGACGCCCATCCTGCCGAGCCGCGCTGATGACGTGGCGGAGGTGGCCGATGACCTGTTCCCGGTGGGCCGGGTCGGGGTGCAGCGGATTGGGGTAGTAGCCGAGACCGGAGATGGCGATGCCCTTCGCCTCGAGCGCGCCCACGATGTCACGGGCCTGCCCGTCGGACAGGTTCACGACATCGACATGGCAGGTGCCTGCGTAGCGGCGGTCCGCGCCGCTTCCCTCCGGCCAGCAGGCGACCTCGAGCGCCTCGAAGCCGACGGACGCCGCCCAGTCAGCCACGTCCAGCAACGGTGTCTCCGAGAACGGTGCGGTCAGGAAGCCGAGTCTCACGTCCCCCTCCTGCAGTCTGGCTCGTCATGCGTGCCGGATGCGGTCGCTCACTCCGAGACGTCGACCCAGCGGCCCTCGCGAGCACTCTGCGCGATGGCGTCACCCACGACCATCTCGTGATGGCCCGCCTCGAAGGTGGCGTAGAGCGGAGCCGCAGGCGCCCGGCCGGCCAGGATGGCCCGGTAGACCTCGCGGAAGTGCGCGTAGAACGTGTCGTTGAAGCCCTCGACGTGTCCACCCGGCAGGATCGCCGCGGCGATGCCCGTCTCGTTCATCAGCTCGGCGCCGCGCTGCAGGATCTCGTTGGGCCGACCACGATGGCCGATCCAGAGATGGTCGGGCGTCTCCGAATCCCATGCGGCGGCCGGCAGTGGCACCGTCGACCTCCCACTGCACGGAGTTCTTGCGCCCGGCGCTGACCTGGCTGATGGCCACCGACCCCCGGGCGCCGTTGGCGTAGCGCAGCAGCACCAGCGCCGCGTCATCGGTGCTCATCTCCACCGGTACCGTGTCCTTGGCGCGCTCCTGGCTGAAGGTCTCGACCTCGCCCACCGGCTTCTGGCGCACCTTCACGAAGGTGGACAGGTCAGCCATCACCGACTGCACCTTGAGGCCGGTGATGAAGTTGGTGAGGTCGACCCAGTGGGAGCCGATGTCGCCCACGGCGCGCAGGCTGCCGCCCTTGTCCGGCTCCAGGCGCCAGTTCCAGTCCGTGTCCAGCAGCAGCCAGTCCTGGAAGTAGTGACCAGTGATGAGACGAGGCTCACCCAGCGCACCGTCCTGGACCATCTGGTGGGCGTGCTGGTTGAGCGGATAGAAGCGGATGTTGAAGTTGACCGCGGTGATGCGGTTCGATGCGGCGGCCAGCTGCACGAGCTCCCGTGACTCAGCGGACGTCACCGCCAGCGGCTTCTCACAGATGACGTGACGGCCCGCGGCGAGGATCTGCTTCACCTGCGGGTAGTGGAACTGGTTGGGCGAGGTGACGTGGACGGCGTCCACCTCGGGGTCCTCCAGCAGCGCCTCCAGCGTCGCGTAGGCCCTGGCGAGACCGAGCCGCCTGGCGGCCTGCTCGCCGAGCTCGGGGCTGACATCGAGCACGCCGCGGACCTGGACGCCCAGGCGGCGCAGGTTCTCGATGTGGACGGTGCCGATGAAGCCGCTGCCGATGACAGCCGCGCCGATGTCGCTGAAGCGCTCCATGCTCCTCCTCCCCAGGAACGACGAGGCCATCTAGACGGCTAGACGGCTGCCGCCACAATGTACCGAGGTGCACACGCGGGGTCAAACGGATCGGCGCTCGTGTCTGCGCAGTCGACGGCGCGGACCTGATATCGGACTGACACAACAGCACCGTACGCTTGTCGCCGTCAGTACCCAGCACATGGAGCGCGACCCTTGCGACACCTACCCCTCAGCGCCGGCCTGTTGGCGGTCGGTCCTCCTGCCCATGGCTGCCGCAGCGCACTCGCCGTCCGTGTCCGAGGCGGGTGGCGCATCGCCGCAGGACGCCCTCGTGCTCGACGACGCCACGCTCTCGCGCGCCATCGGCGCCACCATCAGCCGTCCCGGCGAGGTGGACTGGTATCGCCTGGACCTGCAAGCGGGCGACCCGCTCGTCCTGGGCATGACGGCGCCGGACGCCGAGGGAGCCCTGGCCGCGACCTTCGCGCTGCTCGGCCCGGGGCTGCCGCCGGCCGAGGAGAGCGGCCCATCGGCTGCTGCCTTCGCCGAGGCTGCCGGCGTGGCGGGTGCCGTCGTCTTCGAGCCGGCCACCGAACCACGGCGCGAGGTCCATGGTGGCCTCGGCTTCATCCAGTACGGCACCCTTCGCATGGAGGCACCCGAGACGGGCAGCTACTGGGTCGCCGTCTACGCCACGGACCCTGCGGCCACGGGCAAGTACGTCTTCGCCCCGGGCGTGCGCGAGGAGTTCGGCCCCGAGGCCATCGGCGGCATGGCTGACCTCATCGCCTTCTTCATGGCACCTTGGCCACCCGACCCGCAGACCACGCCGCCCGCCTCGGACGACGACTAGGCACGTCCCCGCTACCATCAGCATGCCATTCTAGTGGTAGTCTCATGGCATGAAGACGACCATCGACAAGGCCGGGCGCCTGGTCATCCCGCGTGGCATGCGATCGCAGGTCGGCCTGGCCGAGGGAGGAGAGGTGGACATCTCCGTGCACGGCGCAGCCATCCTCATCGAGCCGGTGGCCGGTGCGGACCTCCAGAAGGAGGGCCGCTTCCTGGTCATCTCCCACGGTGGTCCGGCCGTCGATGACGATGCCGTTCGCGAGCTTCGCCTTGGCGACCAGCGCTAGCGAGCCGACGCAACGATCCGCCCGCCCGGACGCGCTCGTCGATACGAGCGTGGCGGTGGCCATCCTCCTGGCCGACCACGAGGGGCACAGTGAGACCATCGACGCGGTCGATGGACTTCGGCTGGGCCTATCGGGACACGCCTGGTTCGAGACGTACTCCGTGCTGACGCGGCTGCCTCCGGGCCTGCGTCGCTCACCTCGTGACGTGCAGGCTCTCCTCGAGCACGACTTCCCGGGCACCTGCCATCCCGGCCCCGAAGCGTTGTCCGACCTCGCGCTCGAACTGACCCGCATCGGTGTCGCCGGCGGAGCCGTCTACGATGCCCTCGTGGGGGCGGCCGCGCGGGCGCATGGCCTGCCGCTGCTCTCCCGCGACCAGCGTGCCCGGCCCACGTACGACGCCCTGGGGGTGGACGTCCGTTTCATCGGCCAAGGGCGGACTGACCGACTTCGCGCCGGGTGACCTATCCTTCTCGAGCACTCTCCGAGGGTCGGTCGCGTCCCTCGTCGCCCCGATGGTGCAAGGAGATCCCCGCATGAACCGCTCCCCGATGCTGGCCGTCCCAGCGGTCGCCGCGCTGCTTGCCCTCACGCTGGCCGCTCCCGTCACGGCCCAGGACGAGGAACGCCCGCTCGGTCCACCCGAGGCCACGCCCAACCCGGTGGCCCTGGAGACCCCGGCCGGCGACGGCACCGGGCGTGCGCCTGGTGACGGACCTCGGCGACATCGTCATCGGTCTCTTCAGCGAGTCGGCCCCGGTCGCCGCGGAGAACTTCCAGAACCTCGTCGAGGCCGGCTACTACGACGGCATCGGCTTCCATCGCGTGGCGCCTGGTTTCGTCATCCAGGGCGGTGACCCGGAAGGGACCGGAGCGGGTGGCCCTGGCTACACCATCGCCGACGAGGAGGTCGTGGGCGAGTACGGGCGAGGCATCGTGGCCATGGCCCGAACACCCGAACCGAACTCGCAGGGCAGCCAGTTCTTCATCGTGCTCGATGACGCAGCACGCGGCTCACTGGACGCTGCGGGCACGTACACCATCTTCGGCCGGGTGGTGGAGGGCATGGACGTGGTCGATGCCATCGTGGAGCGCGGCCCCGCCTCCGACCAGATCGAGGACCCGGTGCGCATCCAGTCGGCGACCGTCGAGCAGGTGACGTTGCCACCCGAGCCCACGCCGGCCCCACCCACCGCCGCGCAGATCGCCGCCGATGCGCTCGCCGCGCAGCTTCCCGCCGAGGTCGCGGGCATCGAGCTCGTCGACCGGGCCAGCTTCAGCTCCGACCAGATCGCCCAGCAGGTCCCGCCCGAGTCACTGGCCGATCTGGCCGCTGTCGCCGACGCCAACGGCACCGACCTGGAGCGCTTCTCGATCGCGCGAGCCGCCGGCGGTGGCGGCGAGACGTTCGCCACCGTGCTGGCCGCGTCCATCGAGGGCGTGCCGGGGGCCGATGTGCTGGAGCCCATGGCCAGCTTCATCCTCGGGCTTGTCGAGGAGTCCACCATCACCGACGAGCAGATCGCCGGACGGGATGTCAAGCGCATCGCGCTGGCACCCGAGAGCAACCCCGACCAGGTCGCCTATGCGGTCACGAGCGGCGACATCGTGTGGTTCCTCATCGCCGACGAGGGCAGCCTCGAGGGGGTCGTCAGCTCCCTGCCCTAGGTCTAGCCAGCATCATGATGTGGGGCAGGACGCATCGTGATGCTAGACTGCTGTCATGCGCACGACGGTCAACCTTGATGACGACGTGGCTGCTGCGGTCCAGCGGCTTCGGCGCGAACGGTCGCTCGGTCTCAGCGAGGCGGTCAACCAGCTGATTCGCGGGGGTCTGCACAGCCGCCAGCCACGCCGGACCTTCCGGCAGCGCTCGCAGGCCCTGGGACTGCTGGTCGATGTCTCCAACGTCGCCGAGGCTCTCGAGCAGCTGGATGGGCCGGCCTCGCGCTGATGCTCATCGACGCCAACATCCTGCTCTACGCTGTCGACACCGCCAGCCCGCAGCATGGCCGGGCGGCGCAGTGGCTGACCGAGCAGCTCACGGGCAGCCGCCGAGTGGGCCTGCCCTGGCAGAGCCTGGTGGCCTTCCTGCGCATCGCGACCCACCCGCGGGCCTCCCGGCAGCCACTCACGCCCGATGAAGCGTGGTCGTATGTGGCTGACTGGCTTGACGCCGAGGTCGCCTGGGTCCCGATGCCCACCGAGCAGCACGCCGCCGATCCTTGCCGGCCTCATCCGCGACTACCAGCTGCGCGGCAACCTGGTCTCCGATGCCGAGCTGGCGGCGCTGGCCATCGAGCACGGTCTGACGGTCTGTTCCACCGACACCGACTTCGCGCGCTTCCGCGAGGTCGCCTGGCTCGACCCCACGAGGTAGACGCTGGCCCACGAGGTGGGCGCTGGGGCTGAGATGATGCGGTCGCTGAAGTCGCCCGTGGCGGGGTCCTTGAGGATGACCTTGGAGCGGCCGTCCGGCAGCAGCTCGCGCTTGATGACCACCTGGCCTTCGTGCATCTCGGGTGTCTTGCCGATGCGCGGTGTGCTCCCGCCGCGCCACTCGAAGAGCTCGACCGGTTCCCAGGCCCGCGTCTTCGCGGAGCGGTAGCAGGCGTCCATGATGGCATTGACGACGTAGCCGTCGTAGAGCGTCTCCATGGGCTGCCGCCCTTCGTCCATGGCATCGAACATGTCGGTGAACATGTCCGTGTAGCCCAGCTCGGAGACCTCGTCGCCGACGGGGAAGAGCCAGCCCGCGCTGGTCTCGGCCTTCTCGGCCACGTAGCCACCCTCGCCGCCGCCGGCCGTGAACATCTCGAGACCGGTGCGCAGGAAGTGGTTGACCCAGATGGTGCCGTGGGTGCCGGCGACCTCGTCACGCAGGTCCATGCCACCGCGGAAGGTCCAGCTCACCTCGAACTGGCCGATGGCGCCCGACTCGTAGCGCACCAGCGCGATGGCGTTGTCCTCGGCCTCGATGGGGTGCACCAGCGTGTCCGTGTAGCACATCACCTCGACGGGACGATTGCCCTTGCCGATGAAGCAGCGCGCGATCTCGATGCAGTGGCAGCCCAGGTCGATGATGGCGCCGCCACCGGTCAGGCGGTGATCCCAGAACCAGGCCGAATGGGGACCGGGGTGCGTCTCCCGGGCGCGGACCCAGGTGACGTCACCGATGGCGCCGTCCTGGATGGCCCGCATGGACTTGAGCGACTTGGGCGTGTAGACGAGGTCCTCCAGGTAGCCGGCGAAGACGCCGGCCTTCTCGACCGCGTCGAGCATGCGCCTGGCCTCGCCGGCGTTGCGGCCCAGGGGCTTGGTGACGAGCACGGCCTTGCCCGCCTCGGCCACTGCGACCACGGCCTCCTCGTGGAGGAAGTTGGGCAGCGCCACCACGACCACGTCGGTCTCGGGATGGCTGATGGCGGCCAGCATGTCCGTCGTGGACTCCGGGACGCCATGGCGCTCACGGAAGGCGTCCCCTCGGCTGGCTGACCGCGAGTAGACGACGCGCACGCGATCCCGCCCGCGCTGCCCATGCAGGGTCATGGTGTAGAAGTCACCGATGAGCCCGGTGCCGAGCATGGTCACGTTGTGCTGCTTCACAGCTGCTCCTCCTCGAAGATGCGTGACCCGATCGTATCGTCTGGATCAGCCCTCGGGTGAGCGCAGGCGCCGCCGGTGCGCGTCGAGCGGGTCTCGCTGCTGGGCTGCTGGCCCGACCACGCGGGTCGGTCAGCCCGAGTCAGCTCTTGGACTTCGCGGGGTGGACCGTGTGGACGGTGCCGGCCGTCGGCCGGAAGGTGGACTCGTGGCCGTCGTCCCACGCTACGCGGTAGCTGGTGCCGTACTCGTGCTCGATGATCTCCAGGATGGTGCCCTGGCGAGGTGGCTCGCCGGCCTTCGGCGAATCGACGCTGATGAGGTCGCCCTTCCTCGCGGTGTCGGTCATCGATGCCTCCTTCGAGTCGGTGTTCCTGAAGCGAATCTAACAACCAGACCGGACATCGACCATAGGGCCAGGCGAGCGTGCCCCGCTAGGGCCAACCGGCACCGTCGCCGGTCCGAACGGTCGCGATCGGGACTGCCGAATCGACCGAGCGGCCAGTGGTGGCATGCTGGGGTCGATGCGGCGTCCCTTTCGGCTGACCTCGACCAGTCTGCTCTTGCTTCTCGCCCTGGCAGCGGCCGGCACCATAGGGCAGGGGGCCGACGCGCGAGGCATCGGGCTGACCGTGAGGGGTGCACCGCTGCTGGTCGACGCTGTGGGGGCCGGTGTCATCGCTCGCGTCACGCTCCCCGACCCGGCCCATGTCCGCCTCTGGGTTGCCGACTTCGACGGGCGCCGGGTGCGCCAGCTCTTCGATGGCCGTCACCAGGCCGGCACGCTGGTGCGGACCTGGCGTGGAGTGGATGAAGCGGGAGGCGGCGTGCCCGAGGGTCCCTATCGGATCGTGGCTGAGACGGCCCCGTCGAGGGCGGCGCTCGACAGCAGCGCGGAGCGGGCCGAGGCCTGGGTCGCCCTCGCCAGTCGGCCGGTCTACCCGCCCGCGCCCGGGCCTCATCACCATCGCCATCGATCCCGGCCATGGCGGCTCGCTCGATGGTGCTGTCGCCAGCGATGGGACCCGCGAGGCGGACCTCGACCTGGACATCGGCCTGCGCCTTGCCCGCATGCTCGAAGGCGCCGGCGTCAACGTGGTGCTCACGCGCGATGGCGACAGGGAGGTCAACGATCCGCCGCTGGACCTCACCGGGGACGGACGTCATCGACGATACCGATGAGCTCGCGGCGCGCCCCGACATCGCCAACCAGGCGCGCGCCGATGTCTTCATCTCCATCCACAACAACACCGCCGTGAACCGGTCGGTCGGTGGCCCCGCGACCCTCTACTCCGATGCGCGCACCTTCAGCGACCGGTCGGCTCGCCTGGCCCGCATCGTCCAGGCACGAGGTGCTGACCGCCCTGCGCGGCGTCGCGGCAGACGGATGGCGACCCTACGAGCGCGAGGCGCTCACCTATCCCTACTACGTGCTGCGCGACTACGACCCGCCGCGGCTGCTCCGGCCGACGCAGATGCCGGGCGTGCTCAGCGAAGGGCTCTTCCTCTCGAACGCCGCGAGAGCTGCGCCTGCTCAAGGCGCCCCGCGTGCGGCAAGCCTTGGCCGTGGCCTACTACGACGCCATCGCCAGGTACCTGGCGCGGCGGGGCAGCCACGTCGGCTATCAGCTTCGGTCCGGTCCCGATCGGGCGACCGCCGGGGAGCGTGTCCTCTTCGTCGTCGACGTGCGCAACCAGGGCACTGAACCGATGAAGGGCTGGGACCTGGTCGTCGGGGCCGTTCCAGCCGAACGGCCGTATGTCGGTCGTCCGCGCAGCCCGGAAGCGGTGGGGGAGCGTCGCATCCCGCGCCTGGAGCCGGGCGAGACCGCCACCCTGACGATCGAGGTGACCGCGCCGGCACCCGGGCCGGCCTGGGTGCTCCTGTTCGACGCCCGCGATGGCGACGGCAGACGCGCATCGCGGAGCGGCAGCCCCGTGTTGCAGGTCCCGCTGACCACCCATCGAATCCTGGACCAGGGGTGTTCCCCGCGCCACGGTGCCGGGTGGGGCGCGGCTGCTGCGATCGCAGGCCCGATGCGTGTGACGCCAGGCTGTGACGTGAGTAGGCTTCCAGAGGCACATGCGCCAGGCTTTGTTGCGGCAGCAATGGAGTGAGAGAGGGACAGGCAATGCTCATCGGTATCGATTGGGGCGGCACGAAGATCGAGGGCATCGCGATGTCCACTCAAGGCGAGGAGCTCCTCCGGCTCCGGGAGGACACGCCACGCGGCGAGTACGATGGCTGCATCCGGGTCATCGTCGACATCGTGGCCCGCCTGGAGCGGGAGACGGTCGAAGCGGGCAGCCTCGGCATCGGGATCCGGGTTCTCTCGAACCGCGTTCCCGCCGGGCAAGGGCGCCAGCTCCACCTGGCTCCTTGGTCGACCGGTGGAGAAGGATCTGCTCGATGCGCTTGGGCGTCCCATCCGCGTCGAGAACGACGCCGACTGTCTGGCGGCCTCCGAGGCCCGCGACGGGGCTGGCGCCGGCTTCAACGTGGTCTTCGCCGTCATCCTCGGGAGCGGCATCGGCGGCGGGGTGGCGGTCGGTGGCCGTGCTCACCACGGGCCGAACAACAGTGCCGGGGGAGTGGGGTCACAGCCCGCTGCCCATGCCGCGGCTCAGCGAGGTGCCCGGGCGTCCCTGCTACTGCGGCAAGGTCGGTTGCCTGGAAACGTGGGGCTCCGGCCGGGCGTTCGAGGCAGCCTAGACGCCCGGCACAGCGGCGACGAACTGAAGGCCGCGGAGAATCATGCAGCGCGTGCGCCAGGGCGATCGTCTCGCGCGTCTGCTGTGGAGCGATTACGTCGATCGTGTCGCGCGCGGCCTCTCGGTCGTCGTCAACACACTCGACCCGGACGTCATCGTCGTCGGCGGTGGCATCTCCAACGTCGCGGAACTCTACACTGAGCTTCCGGGCGCCGTGCGGCACTACACGTTCTCGACGGTATTCCAGACGCCCATCCGCAAGGCACTGCACGGCGACTCGAGTGGCGTGCGCGGCGCAGCCTGGCTCTGGGCGGAGCAGATCTCATGGCTGCCTCGGTTGAAGACGAGCGTCAGCTCGAGGCGCGCTTCGAATTCGCCTCCGGCCTCATCCGCGATGCGGCAGCGCTTGCACTCGAGCACTACCGCGACCTGGATTCGCCGACCATCACCGACAAGGGCCGGCAGGACATGGCCACCGAGGTCGACTCCGAGGTCGAGCGGCTCATCCGCGGGCGCCTGGCGGAGCGCTTCCCGGGGGACGCCTTCCTGGGTGAGGAGACAGGCCGTACGGACGTCCTCGGCAGCGACAGCATCTGGGTCGTCGATCCCATCGACGGGACGCAGCCCTTCATCTACGGCATGACGCCCTGGTGTGTCTCGATCGCGCTGGTGTCGCGAGGAGAGCTGGAGATGGGTTTCGTATCGGCTCCGGCACGGGACGAGCTCTTCGTGGGTCGTCGGGGCGGGCGGGGAACCCTGAATGACCGGCCCATCAGCGTTCGCGCGGCGACTCGGCTGGACGGAGGAGTCCCTCTACACGGGGTACTCACCTCGCATCGGTGCCGACGACGTCGTCCCCATCTTCGATCGCGTCCTGCGCCAGGGAGCGGTGTACTACCGCGAGGGATCCGGGGCCCTCGGCCTCTGCTACGTGGCCGCCGGGCGGCTCATCGGCTACATCGAGCCGCACCTCAACTCGTGGGATGCCCTGGGCGCGCTGGCAGTGGTCCAGGCCGCAGGAGGCCAGACGAACGACTTTCTGGCCAGCGACGGGCTATCGGCCGGTGCGCCGATCATCGGCCGGCTCGCCGGCGCTCTACCCGACGTTGCTGGCGGCGTTCGAGGGTGCGACCGGGCCCGCATCGGCGACATCCTGAGGCCCGCTCAGGTCCGACGTGCCCGACACACCGGTCTGGCGGGAGGCGGGACTTCGCCTGAGCCCCGGGAACGAGCCTAGTCGTCACCATGCGGTGCCGGCTTGGCCCGCGATACCCGTCGAGCCGATCGAAGAGCAGCTCCGCGGCCACCCTGCCGATGGCATACGGGTCCGACTGCACGACCGTGATGCCCGGGTCGAGCAGGTCGGCCAGCTCGATGTCGTCGAACCCGACCATGGCGATGTCCCGCGTCCGGTCGCGTGCCCTCAGAGCGCGCAGAGTCCCGATGGCCACCAGGTTTTGACTGGCGAAGCAGGCCGTGGGGGCGACCCCGAGCGGTAGGTCCAGGATCTCGGTTGCGGCTACCTCAGCTGCCTCGCGCGTATGCAGGTCCATCCGCACCAGCCGCGTCATCCGTCATCAGGCCGGCTCTCGCCAGCGCGTCCTGGTAGCCACGACAGCGGTCACGTGCCGTGGCGATCGTGCGCAGGTCGCCCAGGAAGGCGATGCGGCGGTGACCGTGCGCCACGAGGTGATCGACAGCCTCCCGTGCACCATCGCGATCGGTGGCCCGGACAGTGTCCGCGTCCAGGAAGCCAGGTGGCCTGTCGATGAAGACGACGGCGAGACCGGCCTGATCTCCTTGCGCAAGTACCCGTGGTCGATGCCTGAGGGCATGATGACCAGGCCGTCGACGCGTCGCAGCAGCATCGCGCGTACGAAGTCACGTTCACGGACGGGGTCCTCGTCGAGGCTCATGGCCAGGACGGCCACGCCACGCTGGGCGGCCGCGTCGCCGATGGCACGGTGGATGCCCGACGAAAACGGGTTGGCGACATCCTCGAGCAGCAGGCCGACGATGCCGGACTTGCGGTCAGCTCGTCGGAGGCTCGAGGCCGTCAGGTTGTGGTGGTAGTCCAGCTGGAGGGCCGCCCGATCGACGCGGCGCACGAGTTCCGGCGACACGCCTGGCTCGCCGTTCACGACCCTTGACACCGTCTTGATGCTCACCCCGGCCAGGGCAGCCACGTCGCGCATGGTCGGGCGCGGTCGCGCGCCACTTGCACCAGTCACTGACAAGGTTGTCTCCGGACTCGTGTCCATCCCGCGCACGATACGCCTTCGCGCAGTGGAGAACAATATTGACAGGGGCTGTGGCTCGGACCTAGTCTGAGCGGACAACGTTGTCAGAGTGGCAGCGTGAGCAGAGGAGGAGCAGGAACGTCATGACTCGCCTTACACGGCTTACCGCACTCGGCGCCAGCCTCGTCCTGGCGGTCGGGAGCGTATCGGTGACCGTCGCCCAGGATGAGCCCCCCGCAACCGCCGAGGGGACGGTCGTCGGTCTCGTGACCAAGACGGAGACGAACCCGTTCTTCGTCAAGCAGCGGCAGGGCGCTGAGGCCAAGGCCAACGAACTGGGCATGCAGCTCATCTCGTGCGCCGGCGCCTACGACACGGATAACGAGGGCCAGATCGTCTGCATCGACAACCTCATCGCGGCCGGCGCCAAGGGTCTGCTCATCGTGCCCAGCGTCCCACAGGCCATCGTCCCGACCCTTGAGCGCGCCAAGGATGCCGGCATGCTGGTGATCGCGCTCGACACGCAGACGGACCCGCCCGATGCGGCGGATGCCACGCTTGCCACGGACAACTACACGGCCGGGCTGCTCATCGGCCAGTGGGCCAAGGCCAAGTTTGGGGATGCCGCCGAGGATGCGGTCATCGCCTTCCTGGATGCCTCCGCCGGGCTCCAGATCTCCACCGAGGTGCAGCGCAACCAGGGCTTCATGGAGGGCTTCGGCATCGACGTGAAGGACAATACCTTCATCGGTGACGAGGACGATCCGCGCATCGCCGGCTTCGGCGAGTCCCAGGGTGACCAGGCCATGGGCCAGACGGCCATGGAGAACCTCCTGGCGGCTCACCCGGACATCAACCTCGTGTACACCATCAACGAGCCCGCCGCGGCCGGTGCCTACGAGGCCATCAAGGCGGCCGGCAAGGAGGGTGAGGTCACCATCGTCTCCGTCGACGGCGGCTGCAGCCCCGGCGTCGAGTACGTCAAGGAAGGCATCATCGGCGCGACCTCCATGCAGTTCCCGCTGAAGATGGCGGAGATGGGCGTCCAGGCGGTCGCGGACTACGTCACCAGCGGAGGAATGGTCCTGCCGGAGCCCACCGAGGGCCTGAACTTCACCAACACAGGCGTGACCCTTATCACGGACGATCCCCAGGAGGGTGTCGCGTCCGAGGACACCACTTGGGGTATGGAGAACTGCTGGGGCGCGCCCTCCTAGCAGATACGCAGTCAGACCTCGAACGGGGTGGCCGTGCGGCCACCCCGTTCGAGTCCTATCATCAACGGCAGGCCGGTGATCAGCACGACGGATCGAAGGGGTGGCCTGGATGAGCGATCGCTGAGCAGCGCAGTCAGGATGTGGCCCGGATGGAGGCGACCGCGGCTGCCGTCACGGGCACGATCGACGAGGAGGAGCGACAGGCTCCGTCACCTCTCCAGCGCCTCCAGCGCCTCCTCCATCGCTATCCCGCGCTGGGCCCGTTGTTCGTGCTGGCCGTGATGGCGACCATCTTCGGGCTGAACTCGCCGGAGAGGTTCCTCACGGCGGGGAACGCCTCGCTCATCATCCAGCAGGTGGCCGTCATCGGCACGCTGGCGATCGGGCAGACACTCATCATCCTGACCGCCGGGGTGGACCTTTCGGTTGGTGCCATCGCCGTCTTCACGTCGCTCATCATGGCCAACCTGTCGGCCCAGTTCGGCGTGCCCGGCATCGTCGCGCTCCTCGTCGGGTTCGCCTTCGGGACCGGATGCGGTCTCCTCAACGGCCTGCTCATCACGCGCCTGCAGATGCCACCATTCATCGTCACGCTCGGGACGCTGAGCATCTTCTTCGCCCTCAACCTCTACGTCTCGGGCAGTGCCACCGTCCTCGGCAGCGAACATGGATGAGCTGCTGACGCTTGCCAGGCGAGATCATTTCGACATCGGCGGCGCGAACCTCACCCTCGGTGCGATCGGCATGCTGCTGCTGTACGCCCTGTTCATGTACGTGCTGCGACTCACCAGCTGGGGCCGGCACATCTACGCCACGGGCGACGATCCCGAGTCGGCCCGCCTCACCGGTATCCGGATCGACCGCGTGCTCCTCAGCGTCTATGCCGTGGCGGGTCTCGTGTACGCCATCGGCGCATGGTTCCTGGTAGGGCGAGTCAACGCCGCCGTCCCCCAGGCGCTCCAGACGGCCAACCTGGAGACGATCACTGCCGTGGTCATCGGTGGCACGAGCCTGTTCGGGGGTCGGGGCGGAGTCCTGGGGACGATCATCGGGGCCATCATCGTCCAGACGGCTATCAACGGGCTGACCATCGCGGGCTTCGATCCGCTCTGGCAGCGCTTCACCATCGGCGTACTGGTCATCGTTGCGGTGGCGCTCGACCAGTGGATCCGGAGGGTCGGCAAGTGACCGAGACCACGCCACAGCCGGTCCTCGAGGCGCGAGGGCTGGTCAAGTCGTACGGCCGCGTCGTGGCGCTCGACCGCGCCGACTTCGAGCTCTACCCGGGCGAGGTGCTGGGCGTGATCGGAGACAACGGCGCCGGCAAATCCACGCTCATCAAGTGTTTCTCCGGGGCCGTCATCCCCGACCGGGGTGAGATCCGTCTCGACGGGCAGCGGGTCCACTTCACTGCGCCCAACGACGCGCAGGCGGCCGGCATCGAGACCGTCTACCAGAACCTGGCGGTCTGCCCGGCGCTCGATATCGCCACGAACCTCTTCCTCGGTCGTGAGCAACGCATGCAGGATTGGCGCGGATCGCTCCTGCGGATGCTCGACATGAGGGGCATGCGCGAGGCGGCCAGAAAGCAGATGGGCGACCTCGGCCTGCTCACCATCCAGGACATGTCCCAGGCGGTGGAGACGCTGTCGGGTGGCCAGCGTCAGGGCGTCGCGGTCGCTCGAGCGGCCGCCTTCGGTCAGCGTGTGGTGATCATGGACGAGCCGACGGCGGCCCTCGGCGTGAAGGAGTCGCAGAAGGTCCTGAAGCTCATCCGGGACGTCCGCGACCAGGGGCTCCCGGTCATCCTCATCAGCCACAACATGCCGCATGTGTTCGAGGTGTCCGACCGCATCCACATCCAGCGCCTGGGCCGTCGTGTGGCGGTCGTCACACCACAGTCGCACTCCATGTCGGAGGCGGTCGCCATCATGACCGGGGCTGCGCCCCCGCCCGCGGAGCCCATCCGGCCGACCTGAGGTGCACAGCTTCGGCGAGCGGTCCGGTCTTTAGGCGCGCAGCGCTCGGCTGGCCTGCCGTGGCGCTCGAAATGAATGGTCGGGCCCATCACGGACTACCGCATCCTCCTGATGTCCCGACCCACCCTTTAGACCCATCGTTCCGATCAGACGCGGCCGTCCCCAGGCCGCGGTAGAGAGAAAGGTCGGAACGATGAACGACTACACGATGATCCACCTGGCGGCCGACCGAAGCCACAAGTTCCTGGTCGAGGCCCAGCAGCAGCGCCTCGCGAATGCCGCGCGGCAGCATCGACCGGCCAGGCCGGAGCGGACTCCGCGCAGGGCGTCGCCTCGACCTCGGACTGCTGTTGCGCCGAGTCACTGGCCTAGCAGCACGATGCCACCTTCGGTCACTGCGCTGGACACAGCCGTATGATCGTCGCCATGGCTCGCAGGATGACCAGCCCGGTGCTGGTCGGCCGCGCCGAGGTGGTGGGGCAGCTCGAGGCTGCGCTCGAGGCGGCCAGGGCGGGGGAGCCGCGGCACGCGGTCCTCGCTGGCGAAGCCGGCGTGGGCAAGACGCGGCTCCTCCTCAAGGTGCGGGAGCTGGCCGAGGCCCAGGGCAGTCGCGTGCTCATGGGGGCCTGCGTGTCGCTGGGTGAGTCCGGTCTGCCGTTCGCGCCGTTCACGGAGATCCTGCGTTCGCTGGTCGC
Organism: uncultured Chloroflexia bacterium; assembly: GCA_963697275.1. Taxonomy (GTDB): domain Bacteria; phylum Chloroflexota; class Limnocylindria; order Limnocylindrales; family CSP1-4; genus JAFMJV01. The sequence goes on from CAVONF010000005.1 coordinate 544,353, forward strand.
GCAGGATGGCGCCGCGACGATCGCGGCACTGGCCGGCCGCGCCGCGGCCGACCTGTCACGGCTGGTCCCGGCCCTGAGCCCGGACGCCCAGCCTCAGACACAGGAGATCTGGGCCCAGACACGCCTCTACGAAGGGCTGCTCGACCTGCTGCGGCGACTCGCCCAGCGGACGCCCCTCGTGGTGCAGCTGGAGGATCTGCACTGGGCCGACACAGGCACGCTCGCAGCTACGTCGTACCTGATGCGGGCCATGGAGGAGGATCCGGTCACCTTCGTGGCCACCTTCCGCAGCGACGAGATCATGCGCAAGCACCCCTTGCGGCCGTGGCTGGCGGAGATCGCCCGCGATGCCAGCGTGGAGCGCATCGACCTGGAGCCGTTCAGCCTCGATGAGCTGGGCGCACTGGTCCGCAACATCCTCGGCCAGGACCTGCCCACGCCCGAGCTCGTCGAGATCCACCGGCGATCTGATGGCAACGCCTTCTTCGCCGAGGAGCTGCTGTGCTGTCGTACCGGACCGACATCCGCACTGCCGGACTCCCTCAAGGAGGTGCTCCTGACGCGCGTCGAGGCACTCCCCGACCCCACGCAGCGGATCCTCGCGGTGGCCGCGGTCGGTGGCCGCGAGGTGGAGCACGACGTGCTTGTCGCGGTGTCGGGCAGCGACGAGGTGGCAGCCGCGGGCGACCTTCGCCTGCTCGTCGACCAGGGGTTGCTCCTGCCGGTCCAGGCGTTCGACACGGATGACGCCTACAGCTTCAGGCACGCGCTGCTCCAGGAGGCTGTCTACGAGGCCACGCTCCCGACCGAACGACGACGCCTGCACGGACGCTGGGCAGAGTTCCTGACCGAGCACGGACCGGACGCCAACGCCAGCGCCGCCCATCTGGTGCAGCTGGCGCATCACTGGCGCCAGGCACGCGATCCTCGCGGGCTGGCGGCATCGATCGCGGCCGGCGATGCCGCCATCGACGCCTTCTCCTTCGATATCGCGGCCAGGGAGTACGAGGAGGCGCTGCTGCAGTGGGGTCCGGCCAGTGCGGCCGATGTCGGCATCGACCACGTGGAGCTGCTGGAGCGATCGGCCCGCGCGCAGTACCTGTCGTCGCGCCACCGCCAGGCCGTGGCGTCCTGTCGTGCTGCCATCGAGGAGCTCGGTGACAGCGACGCCGGTCGCCTGTCGGGTCTGCTCATCCTCCTCGGGCGAACGCTGTGGGTCTCGGGCGACTGGGCCGCCAGCATCTCCGCCTACGAGGAGGCGTCTGCGGACCGCGCCCCAGGAGCCACCGGTCGTGCGCATCCGCGCCCTCAGCGGGCTCGGCCAGGTCTACATGCTGCACGCCCGCCTGCGCGAGGCTCGCCCACTGTGCGAGGCGGCGATCGAAGGCGCCATGGCCATCGGCGCTCGTGACCTCGAAGGTCACGGCCGAAACACGCTCGCCGTCGTGCTGGCCGGTCTCGGGGAGGGGGAGGCAGCGCGAGCCTCGATCGCCGAGGCGCTCCACATCGCCCTGGAGCTCGAGATCCCCGACGACATCGGGCGCGCCTACGTCAACCGCGCCGAGATCGAGAACTGGCTCGGTCACCCTGAACAGGCGCTGGAGACCGTCTACGAGGGCATGCGCGCGGCTGCCGAGTGGGGCGTTGCCAACAGCTACGGCGTGTACCTCGCCGACCAGGCCGTGAGCTACGCCTTCGAGGCTGGGCGTTGGGACGAGGCTGTACGGTTCATGGAGCAGGCCGACCGCGATGCCGGTCCCGATCGCGCTGTCACCTACGCTGCCTCGTACTCCCTCGAGCTGCTGGCCTGCCGCGGTGATGAGCGCTTCACATCGCTGTGGGAACGGACCCGGTCGCTCATCGTGGAGAGTCCTCCCAGCGACAATCACGGGCTCATCTACCAGGGTGGCATCCAGCACGCGGCATTCGCGGGCCGCTACGCCGAGGCGGTCGCAGCCGCCTGGGAGGGTATCGACGCCATCCGTGGTCTCGATTCGAGCATCCGCCTGGCCGAGCTGGCCCGGCTCGCCGCCTGGCCTACAGCCGAGACGGGTCGGGCGGTCGGCCTCGACGGCGACGCCGCGGCCTGGGCCACCGCCCGGGAACGAATGGCAGAGCTGATCTCACTGAGCGCGCTGTGGCGGGATGAGATCACCGCACCGGGAGGTCGCCTGGGCCAGCTGCTGGAGTTGAATGGTGAACAGGTGCTCGCGGAATCGGCGCGCATGGAGCGCACCGACAGCGCCGCGCAGTGGGCAGCGCTGGCCGACGGCTGGGCGACCCTGGGACGCCCCTTCCGTTCTGCCATGGCCCGCTGGCGCGAAGCCGAGGCGGCCGAGGCCGCTGCCGATCGTGAGGCTGCGGTCACGGCCCTCCGCGCCTCGCATCGCTGTCGCCTCGGCGCTTGGTGCTGCGCCGCTGCTGGCGCACCTGGCGGCCATGGCCCGGCGCATGCGCGTGCGACTTGAGACGACGGGAACGGAGTCTGCTCCACCGAGCGCGGTCCGTGGCTCCGTCCGGCCGGCCGCCTACGGCCTCACCCGCCGGGAGCACGAGGTGCTGGGGCTGGTCGCCACAGGACGCACCAACCGCGAGATCGCCGAGGCGCTGTTCATCAGCGAGTCCACGGCCGGCGTCCACGTCTCCAACATCCTCGGCAAGCTCGGTGTCTCGACCCGAACCGAGGCTGCTCGCATCGCGCTGGACCAGGGTCTGCTGGACGACTGACCGTCGAGCGTTGAAGCTCCTATGGTCGTCAAGCGGCCAGTTCCGGCGCCGCCACCGGGTGGCGCTCGGGGTGGAGATAGCCGAAGACCTCTCGAGCCACGTAGCGCTTCAGGCAGCGGATGATCTCCGCCTTCGTCTTGCCCTCGGCTGTCCTCCGGGCGACGTAGTCGATGGTCGGCTGGTGGAAGCGCAGCCGGACGATGACGGTCCGGTAGAGCGCCGAGTTGGCCTGGCGGTGGCCACCACGGTTGAGTCGGTAGCGACTCGTCCGACCGCTGCTGGCGGGGACCGGACAGACGCCGCACAGCTTGGCCCAGGCAGGTTCGGAGCGGACGCGGTCGGGGTTGTCGCCCGCGACGATGAGCATCTCGGCGGCCGTGTCCGCGCCGATGCCGAAGGCCGCGACCATCTCCGGTGCGACCGAGCCGGTGAGGACCGCGAGGTGCCGCTCGTGCTCCCTGACCTCGCCCTGAGCTGCTGCCAGCGGCGGGCCAGACCGCGGAGGGCATGCTTGGCCGCCGCGAGCGGGGTCATCATCGGCCCAGGCCGCAAACCGGCGCAGCGCTCGATGAGGGCCATCTTCGCCAAGCACTCGAGTCGCTCCCGCAACTCCGGCGGTGCGGTGACCACGAGCGTCTTGAGCGTGACCATCGCCTGGGTCCGTGCCTTCACCGCGGTGTCCTTGGCGATCTTGATGCTGTCGGATCATCTCGACCTCGCCATCGGCGGTCTTCGGTGTGGCCGTGGCCCGACCGGAGAGGACCACCCGGGCGGCGTTCTCGGCGTCGAGGACATCGTTCTTGCCGTTGAGCCGACGCTCGCGACGGTCGGGTCGATTGACCTCGATGACCCGGTGACCTTGACGCCGCAGGTAGCTCGCGACACCGGCTCCGTACGAGCCCGTGCCCTCGATGCCGAAGGCGAGGACCCGGCCGTGGCCCCCGGCCCAACGTGCCACTCGCTCGTGCCCGCTTCTGTCGGCCGGCACGGTCAGCTCATCGAGCCGGCCGCCCAGCTCATCGAGGGCGACCGCGACATGGCTGTGCTTGTGGGTATCGATGCCGACCGCGACCCTGCGGACGGGAGACTGCTGCGCGATGCTGTCCATGGCTGTCGGTCCTTTCGCTGGCTGGCAGCACGCGGACCGGGCGGGCGGACAGGACTGTGATGGGACCTGGGGTATCTCAGGCTCCTATGCGGTCACTGCCCGCTCGGCCAGCGCGCCGATGGTCGGCCACCCGATCAGCCGACAGATCAACAGCCAGGACACCAACGGTCAGTCGTAGCGAGAGTCAGGCCGCCCAAGTGGCTCGTCCAGTCTCACAGTCATAGCGCTCTGATAGTCCTTTCATGGTCGTCATGAAGACCGTGAGCGCGCTCGACGTTCGCAAGCACTTCGGGCAATGCCCTGATCCTGGTGCCGCCCCACTTCCGCGCTGAGGTGGCCGACGCGCTCCTGCTCAGTGTCGGATTCGGCGCTGAGGCGATCGTCTCGCGACTGCACCTGCTCTTCGCGGCTGGGTTGGACATCGCCGACCGTGGACTGCCTGGGACGATCGACGCACTGCGTCTGGCCGCTGAGCACCAGTGAACCGTGTACGACGCGGCCTATCCCTCGCTCGCTCTGGACGTCGACGGAGAGATCGCGACCAATGACCGGGCACTGGCAAGGGCGGCTCGGGCGGAGGGTGTGCCAGTCATCTCGTAGCTGCGTGGTCGCGGTTGTGACGCGCCTGGCGGACGGTTCCGGGGAGGGCGGATATGCTGCGCTCCCCAGACCCCTTGATGTTCCCGGAGGTGACACCGTGACCGACCTGCGACGCCGCTCCTCGACCAGCCCCGGCGCCTCCGTGCGCTGCTCATCGGCAGCCTGGTGCTGGCCGGTGCCGTGGCCGGCAGTGGTGGCGCCACCTTCGCGCAGGAAGCCGAGACTGCTGCCGAATCGCCGGCGACCGACATCGAGACCGCGGCCCCCGGCATCGACGGCACCTGGACGATCGATACGGAGGTCGGCGACTTCGCCGACTACAGCAGCTCGTGGGTGGGCTTCCGCGTCGCTGAGGTGCTCCAGGGCCTGGGCGATGTCGACGCGGTGGGACGCACGCCGGCCGTGAGCGGCACCCTCGTCGCCAACGGCACGATCATCGAGAGCGCCGTCATCGAGGTGGATCTCACCACCATCACCAGCGACCAGCCCCGCCGTGACCCGGCCATCCAGCGCGCTCTCGACACCGTCACGTTCCCGACGGCCACCCTGGCGACCCGCGAGCCGGTGGAGCTCGGCGCCGTGCCCGTCGACGGCGAGCCCTTCACCGCGTCGGTACCCGCGACGTTGACCATCCACGGTGTCACGCAGGACGTCGACCTCGAGCTGACCGGTCAGCGTGCCGGCGACGTCGTCGTCGTGGTCGGGACACTGCCGGTCGACTTCACGTCCTTCGGCATCACCATGCCCACGGCACCGGTCGTCGTCTCGGTGGAGGACAGCGGCGACCTGGAGTGGCAGCTCTTCTTCCGCCGCGACGTCGCGAGCCGAAGTCATCCGCGGAGGCAGACGCCCGAGGGCTGAACCGGCGTCTCCGCGCCGCTACCGCGCGTGAAGCCGGATCAGCTAGCCGAGGGGTGCTTCGAAGCTGTTGGCGGCAGAGATCTCCAGCGTCACGGGCACGCTGAGGCGCTGCCCGGCCCGGATGACCGTGAACTCGAGCTGGTCACCGGCGGAGGACTCGAAGGTCACCTTGAGGGTGATGTCCTCGACCGAGTCGACCGGCTCGCCGTCGATGGCCACGATGGCATCACCAGGCGCCGGCACCTCGACGCCGCCGTCGAGGCTGATCGTGTCCGTGCTGCCCAGCAGTCCGGCCTTGGCAGCAACGCTGCCCTCCTGGACCCCGATGACCGCCACGCCTTCGTCCGGCAGACCCAGCTCCTCGCGCAGCTGCGCCGGGTAGAGCTCCAGGCTCTGCGCCGCGATGCCGAGGCGAGGGCGGATGTCGCTGACGTCAGTGACGCCGCCAAGCTCCAGCGCGGTGAGTGACTCCAGCAGCAGGTCGCTGGGCACGGCGAAGCCGAGGCCCGCGAAGGAACGACCCTGCGGGTTGATGATGGCGGTGTTGATGCCGATGAGCTGGCCGCGCGAATCGAGCAGCGGGCCGCCCGAGTTGCCGGGGTTGATGGCCGCATCGGTCTGGATCATGGGCACCGGCAGCTGGCCGATGGTGGGCACGAAGCGACCCAGCGCGGAGACGATGCCGCTGGTCACCGTGGACGCGAGGCCGAAGGGATTGCCGATGGCGATGGTCTTCTGGCCCACGCTCAGCCTGTCGGCATCGGCGATCCGCAATGGCTCAGCATCCGGAAGCTCCATCTCGTCCTGGAGGCGCAGCAGGGCCAGGTCGAAGGACGGGTTGACGCCGACCACGTCGACGACGACGTCCTCGTCCGGATCGGCCGGGAAGGTCACGCTGACCTCGGCACCGTCCTGCAGGTCGGCCGTGTCCGGCTCCAGGGCGCCCTCGACCACGTGATAGTTGGTGACCAGGAAGGGATCGCCCTCGAACTCGATGAGGAAGCCACTCCCTGACGACTGACGGATGGCCTCGTCCTCGCCGAAGGGGAGCATCTCCGGCGTGTCCCCGAAGGGCGACATGAGCTGACCGCGGACGGCCACGCTCACGGCCACGACGCTCGGGCCGTAGCGGTCGATGACGTCGATGGTGTTGCGCTCGTTGGCCAGCAGCGCCTTGCGTTCGTCGAAGGGGCGGGCCTCATTGGCGAGGACACCCTGGCCGGGGCCGATGGCGATGAGTGCGGCGAGCAGGACCCCGGTCGGGGCGAGGGCCGCGATGCGCTTGTCGCGGAGCATGCGTGCATTTCCTTTCCGGCCACCCGATGGCGCGAGCCGGTTCGGGTGGTTCTGTGACGGGTTCATCCGTGTGCGAGCGTGAGCCGGTCGGCCTTGCCCGTGTGTCTAGAGTTTGTCTAGACTCTATGTCGGTCGTGT
>CAVONF010000006.1:0-159077 GCA_963697275.1 uncultured Chloroflexia bacterium
ATGGGCTGGAGGACCTCTATCCACGCATCCGCCAGGTCGTCGAGGCAGGCCGCGTGCCCGACTGGAACCGGGTGCGCTACGACATGCTCGGTCGGCTGGGCTACTTCGTGACCGAATTGAGCGAGCACTTCTCCGAGTACGTGCCCTGGTTCATCAAGCGCGACCGTCCGGACCTCGTCGAGCGCTTCAACATCCCCATCGACGAGTACCTGCGCCGCTGCGAAGGTCAATCGAGATGTGGAACGTGCTTCGGGCGTGGATGGAGGACCCCGATGCCTCGCTGCAGGAGAAGCGGCCCGAGATGGTGGCGGCTGCCCAGAAGATGCTGCAGACCACGGTCATGCCGCCGGAGCTGGTGGAGGAGATCTTCGAGCTGAAGCCCAGTGGTGAGTACGTGCCGCTGATGATCCACAGCATGGAGACAGGCAAGCCGCGGATCACCTACGGCAACGTCGCCAATCATGGCCTCATCGACAACCTGCCCGCTGGGTGTGCCGTCGAGGTGCCCTGCGTGACTGACCGCAACGGCGTGCGCCCCATCCGCATCGGAACGCTGCCGCCCCACCTGGCGGCCCTGCTGCAGACCAACATCAATGTCCAGGCACTGACGGTGGAGGCAGCCCTGACCGGCAAGCGAGAGCACATCTACCACGCCGCCATGCTCGATCCGCACACCGCGGCAGAGCTGGACCTCGATCAGATCTGGAGCATGGTGGACGAGCTCATCGAAGCTCACGGGGACTGGCTGCCGGCGTTCGACTGATCACCCCGGGGCGACTGCTCGTTCGTCCGCGGTCACTCCGGCGCAGCGCTGGTCAAGCGCGTGGGCAGTCGTCGTGAAGCGCGTGGTCATCCGCGCGTAAGTGCCGCCCGCTACCGTCCTCCCATCACCGCAGCGGCTCCCGCCGAACGTCGATACCCGTCGAACCGTGTCGATGGCCGGACGCTTCCTCTGATCGTCCGGCAGGGAGGTCCCATGAACCGTGTCCTGTTGACCGGGCGTCTCACGCGCGACCCGGAGATGCGCTCCTTGCCCAGCGGTAAGGCCGTCACCAACTTCAGCGTGGCCACCAACGAGTACCGCGGCGGCGAGGAGCGCACGGAGTACCACTCCGTGGTCACCTGGGAGCGTCTCGCCGAGATCTGCGGCCAGTACTTGGGCAAGGGCCAGCTGGTCTCGCTGGAAGGGCGGCTGCAGACGCGCCGCTGGGAGGATGACCGCAAGATCAAGCACTACCGCACCGAGATCGTGGCCAGCAGCGTGGAGATGCTCTCGGGCCGGCGCAAGAAGGACTATGCCGCCGAGACGGCGGCCCAGGCCCTCGAGACCCAGGCGGAGATGATGGGTCTCGACCCGGTCGTTGCCGACGACTACGACGCCCTCGCGGATGATCCGGACGACGACGAGTCGGAGGAGCTCGAGCCCGTAGCGGCCTAGCCTCACGTCCGCCGCGACCACCCTGATCCTCCCCACCCGGGCGGCAGGCATGGTGCCCTCTCCCGTGCCTGCCGCTCGCTCTCCGTGTTCGCCAGTATCACTTCATCGGCTGCCTGAGTTGCCCTCCGAGGCAGCGCCCATGGGTATTCCACAAGGTCTTTTGACGTACTTTCTGTTCTGCCACATACTCTGGCCATGGCGACCGTAGGTGAGCGATTCCAGCTTGTCATCGAGCGTGATGTCCGGCGGCGGCTCGGGATCCGGCCCGGCGATCGGGCGGTCGAGGTCATCGAAGGTGACAGGCTGATCGTGACCTTCGTCCCTGCCCGTCACCGCCGCTCGCTCCGCGGGGTCCTCGCCGGAGACGGCCGCGTCAACGACTTCGCCGCCTATCGGGATGCCGGCCTCCTGTCGGACGCGCTCGCGGCCGAGGCGGCTGAGGACGAGACTGACGCGTGATCGCTCTCGATACGAGTGCCCTGCTGCGCTACCTGCTCGATGATGATGCCGAGGCGGCCACGCTGGTGGCCCGGGTCATCGAGGGACAGGAGCCCGTCGGGTATCCCCGCCCTCGTCCTGCTCGAGACCGCGCATGTCCTGCGCGGCAGGCCATACGGTCGGACCAACCCTGACGTCGCCGATGCGTTGGTCGCCCTGCTCGCCCACGAGAACATCGTTCTCATCGGGCTCGACGCCGACCTCGCCAGCGCCGCGCTGCGAGGTGTGCGCGAGCTCTCCGCCCGACACATCGCCGATGCGCTCATCGGCGCGTCAGCCCGCGATGGCGGAGCGACGGGACTTCTGACCGCCGACTCGCGGTTCGTCAGCGATCGATCCCGGTGCGACAAGTCGTCGAGGGATAGCACCCGACCACCGGGAAGAGCCGGATCGGGAGGGCCGTTCGTCACGAGCATGGCCAGCCGGTCGCGGACCCGCTTGACGCGCAGGCAGCCAGCAGGGACGAAGACCGCGGCGACGTCGATGAGGCCGTCGACCGTCCCTGAGGCGCCAGTGCCGCCCCTCGCCATCAAGTCGGGTGTGTCAGTGCGTCTGCCTCAGGCGCCGAAGGTGAGCAGGACCGATTCCCAGTTCGTTGAGAGGTCCCACAGCCCGGCCAGGACGAGCAGGATGCCGGAGATGACCTCGATCTGGCGATGGTGGCGTGCCAGGAAGCGAACGACCTGGTCCTGGCCGGCGCGGGCCAACAGCGACAGCAAGACCAGTGGCAGGCCGAAGCCGAGGCCGAAGGCGAAGAATGTGGCCAGCGCCCCGACCGTCTCGGCCGCACTCACCGAGATGGCCAGCAGCGCGACCAGGAATGGACCGGCACATGGCAGTGCCACCGGGCCAAGGAACATGCCGTAGACGAACGCCTGGGACAGGGGGCCCCTGGTGCCGGGCACACGCACGGTGCGGACCCGCATGAAGGGGTTGATGCCGGCGAGGAGCATGACTCCAAGCGCGACCAGGAGCAGATCGACGAAGGGGATGGCGTAGCCGAGGATCCTGCCCATCGGGACCGCGACGGCGTAGACCGCGAGGCCGATGAGGGTCATCGCCGTCAGCAGGCCCAGCAACACGGCCAGGCCCAGGAGACCGGAGATGCGCCGGGCCTCACCACTGCCGGCCTCCGCTCCGGCGGCACTGGTCAGATAGGCCAGGAACGCAGGGTAGAGGGGCAGCAGGCAGGGACTGGCCGCCGAGGCGAGCCCTGCCCCGAAGGCGACCACGAGCTCATCCACCATGGTTGTCCAGCGTCGGTGCTGCTCGGCCTATCGTAGGAGCCGGCTGGTCTCGCGCACGATGAGCTCCGGCTGGAGCCTGATGGTGCGTCGCTCCCGGATCGTGGGCGTGCCTCGCCGCTGGCTGAGCCGGCGGATGTCCTCGACGAGGTCTGTGACCGCCAGCTCACCAGCATCCCTGAGGGGCTGGTGGATGGTCGTCAGCGGCGGCCAGAAGTGGGAGCCCTCGGGGATGTCGTCGACGCCGACCACCGAGAGGTCGGCCGGAACCTGGCGTCCCAGCGTATGGGCAGCATGGAGCACCCCCAGGGCCATCTGGTCGTTGCTGGCGAACACAGCGTCGATCCCCTGGATCCGCGGCAACCAGGTGATGGAGACCTTCTTCGCCACTGGCCGCCGTCCAGTCACCCTCGAAGACGGGTCCGGCTGCATCCGGGAAGTCGCTCGCGGCGATCGTCTGGCGCCACCCCTCGGCTCGCTCTCGTGCCTCCCACCAGCTCTGTGGGCCGGTGATGTGGCCGATGCGCCTGGCGCCCCCGGCCAGCAGATGCTCGGTGGCGAGCCGGCCGATCGCCCGGTTGTCGATGCCGATCGAGGGCAGTGAGGCCTCGCCGTCCATGCCGCCGACGAGCACGACAGGCACGGGCAGGTGCTGTCCGCGCTGGTGTGACCAGTCCAGGTTGCCGCCGACCTGCGGGATGGCCCAGATGACGCCGTCGACCTGGCGAGCGACAAGGCCGCTCAGGACGCAGTTGGGGTCGTCGGTCTCGGGTTCGTGGATGAGGTTCAGCGAGATCGCGTAGCCCATCGCGGCAGCCTGCTGGTCGATGCCCGTCAGCACCTTCGATGGTCCGTAGTAGTCGAGCCCGAACGCGACCACACCGAGGACGTGACTGCGGCCCTGCGTCAGACCACGCGCCAGCATGTTGGGCGAGTAGCCGACCTCGGCGATGATGCGCTGCACCCGGTCGTACGTGTCCGGCGCGACATCGGGGCGGTTGTTGAGGACTCGCGAGACGGTCTGCGTCGATACGCCGGCCGCCTCGGCGACCTCTCGGATCGTCAGGCGTCGGCGCCCATGTTGCGACAAGAGCCCTCCTTGGTCGACGGGTGGGCGCTCCACGGCAACTCGGCCGAACCGAAGGGCCCGGCGGCGTGCCCGTATCGGACCTGCCAGCGTCGCACCATGATCGTTCTGGTGTGGAGAGTCGCGCGACCCAACGACGCTCCGACCGATGGACCGGGCTCCCCGTGAGGGCCTGTCGTGGTTCCCAGACGAGCCCAGATGTTAGCGTTCCCGTTAGCGGTAACAGAGACTCTACCAGAGAGCATCCCGGGGACGCAATGGGATGCTTCCGGCGACTGGGAGGTTGACGGCTGTGCTCTCGTGATGCTACGTTTGTTAGCGTTCCCGTTAGCGGTAACGGTAGCAGTGTGTGGAGGACCACGGTCCTGACGGAGTGGGACGCCGGAACTGTCCGGTGTGCTCGTTGGAGGCGAGTATCACCACTGCGTGGGATCGAGGAGGTACGCCACAGCAGCGTCGCGGACGAGGAGGAGCCGATGGTGTCGTGAACCGCTTGGCAGCCCAGCGCAGGCTGGCAGCGGGCGACGAGTCCGGCCGGTAGGGCCGAAGCTGGCGCACTACCGGCATCGAGTACGCCTATGGCCCGGATTCCCGGCCTACAGCAGCGTTCAGGGAGGAAACCACACGATGACGACGCGCACTCACGTTCGTACGGGGATGGCGCTGGTGGGCGCGGTCGCGCTGGCTGCCATGGGGGCAGTTCCCACCGTGGCCCAGGACGACTTCACCTACGAGGACATGACCGTCGGCTTCATCCAGACCGGCTCCGAGAGCGGCTGGCGGGCGGCCAACACCCAGTCTTTCAAGGAGACTGCGGAGCAGCTGGGCATCGACCTCAGGTTCTATGACGCCCAGAACAGGCTCGAGAACCAGGTCACGGCCTTCCACCAGTTCAACCAGGATCCGGAGGTCGACGTCATCATCCTGGCCGCGCTCGACGTGACCGGTTATGACGAGGTCCTGCAGGAGGCCAAGGACAACGGCAAGATCGTCGTCCTCGAGGATCGCCGCATCGACGCCGATCCCGAGCTCTACGCCACCTACATCGGCTCCGACTTCAACCTCGAGGGCCAGAAGGTCGCCATGGCCATGTGCGACCTGCTCGCGGACAGCGAGACCAAGAACGTCGTGGAGATCACCGGAGCGGTCGGCGCTTCGGCCGCCATCGACCGCGCCGCGGGCTTCCGCGAGGCCATGGGCGAGTGTGGCATCAACATCCTCGACAGCCAGACCGGCAACTGGGGCGTGGCCGAGTCGAAGGCCGTGATGGAGGCGTTCCTCAAGAACTACGAGGGTCAGATCGACGGCGTCTTCGGTCACAACGACGAGGAGGCCATCGGCGCCGTCCAGGCGATCGAGGAGGCAGGCCTGGTCCCGGGCGAGGACATCAAGGTCATCGGCGTCGACGCCACGGCCCACGGCTTCGAGTACCTCATCCCGGGCAAGATCAACGCCCTCATCGAGTGCAACCCGCTGCTCGCACCCCAGGTCTACGAGGCAGCGCTGGCGGCGATGAACGGTGAGACGCTGCCCAAGTGGGTTCCCTCCCAGGAAGGTGAGTTCTTCGCCGCCCAGGGCCCGAGGAACTGAACGCGATCCTCGAGACCCGCAAGTACTAGTCGGCCAGGCGTCTACAGTCGGCTAGGCGTCCGGACAATCACGGGGAGCGGCATCCCGCCGCTTCCCGTGTCCCGGGCGCCGGCGTGACTTCGCTCGAGGGATGTCGACCGTGTCCGACCAGGCGCCGCTGCTCTCCATGCGCGGCATCTCCAAGGCCTTTCCGGGTGTGCAGGCGCTCACCGAGCGTGGACTTCGACCTCAACGCGGGCGAGATCCACGCGGTCGTCGGCGAGAACGGCGCAGGCAAGTCGACCCTCATCAAGATCCTCACCGGCGTGGAGCGCCCTGATGCCGGCGAGATGACCTTCGCAGGCGAGCACTACGAGGTCCACTCACCGCAGCACGCCCAGCAGATGGGCATCAGCACCGTCTACCAGGAAGTCAACCTCTGCCCCAACCTCACGGTCGCCGAGAACGTGCTCATCGGCCGGGCCCCGATGCGGTGGGGCGTCACCATCGACTGGAAGACGATGAACAAGCGGGCCAGGGAGATCCTGGCCGGCCTGGACATCGACATCGACGTGACCCGGCCGCTGGGTTCGTACTCGGTCGCGATCCAGCAGATGGCGGCCATCGCCCGGGCGCTCGACATCTCGTCGGCCAGGGTCCTCATCCTCGACGAGCCGACCTCCAGCCTGACCCTGCGCGAGACGACGCAGCTCTTCGAGGTCATGCACAAGCTGAGGAGCGATGGCATCGCCATCGTCTTCATCACGCACTTCCTCGACCAGGTCTACGAGGTGAGCGACCGGGTCACGATCCTGCGCAACGGGGAGGTGGTCGGTACGTACGATCCGGCATCTCTGCCGCGACTCGAGCTGGTCTCGCTCATGCTCGGCCGGTCGCTGACCGCCCTCGATGACATGGCCGCGCACAAGATGGAGTCGCGTGAGCACATCAGCGCCGAGGCCTTCCTGCGGGCGAAGGGGCTCGGCCTCACCGGCGCCATCGAGCCGTTCGACCTGGACCTGCACAAGGGCGAGGTCGTGGGCCTCGCCGGTCTGCTGGGATCGGGCAGGACCGAGCTGGCGCGACTCATCTTCGGCCTCGACCGGCCGGACGCCGGCTCTCTCGAGGTCGGCGGCACGGAGGTGCGGGACTACTCGCCCGCCGCATCGATCCAGCGCGGTGTCGGGCTCGCGCCCGAGGACCGCGCGGCAGAAGGCATCGTCGCCGACCTGACCGTCCGCGAGAACATCATCCTGGCCGTGCAGGCCAACCGCGGCTGGCTGAGGCACCTGGGTGCCCGGGAAGCGGAGGAGATCGCCGACCGCTTCATCGAGCTGCTGCACATCGCGACCCCATCGGCGGACCAGCCGGTCAGGAACCTCAGCGGCGGCAATCAGCAGAAGGTCATCCTCGCTCGCTGGCTGGCCACGGACCCGCAGCTGCTCATCCTCGACGAGCCCACGCGCGGCATCGACGTGGGCACCAAGGCCGACATCCAGAAGCTCGTGCTCGACCTCGCCGCGCGAGGGCAAGTCGTGCGTCTTCATCTCGTCGGAGCTGGACGAGGTGCTGCGCACGAGCCATCGCATCGTGGTGCTGCGCGACCGGGGCAAGGCCGCCGAGATCGACCGGTGAGGTCGACGAGAAGGAGCTCATGAACGCCATCGCCGGGGTCGGCACGTGAGCGCCGTCGGTCGCTCGCTCAGGGCCGCCGGCGCGCGACAGCCGGTTGCTCCTGCCCCTGGCTGTCCTGGGCCTGATCTTCCTCTTCGACCTCATCTTCATCCCCGGCTTCTTCGACATGGAGATCAGGCAGGGCCACCTCTACGGCAGCCTCATCGACATCCTGCGCAACAGCGCGCCCGATCATCCTGCTCGCCATCGGCATGACCGTCGTGATCGCCACCGGCGGGGTCGATCTCTCGGTCGGCGCGGTCATGGCCATCTCGGCCTCGGTGGCGGCCATCCTCATCGATCCCAGGAAGGTCGGCTTCACGCTCTCGGGTGACATCACCACGGTCGTGGGCGATCCGACGTACAGCTTCATGCCGCTGCCGGTCGTGATCGCGGTGGCATTGCTGGCGGCCCTGCTGTGCGGGATCTGGAACGGCGCCCTCGTGGCCTACGTGCGCATCCAGCCCATGGTGGCGACGCTCATCCTCATGATCGCGGGCCGGGGGATCGCCCAGCTGAGCACCAACTCCATCAAGATCAACATCTTCAACGACGCCTTCGCGTTCCTCGGGAACGGCTTCATCCTCCTGCTGCCGTTCTCGCTCTTCGTCGTCCTGGCGGTCTTCCTGGGTTCGTGGCTGCTCCTGCGCCGGACCGCCCTCGGCCTGTTCGTGGAGTCGGTCGGCGTCAGCTCGCGCGCGAGCCTCTATGCCGGCATCAACGAGAAGCGCATCAAGCTGTTCGCCTACGTGTTCTGCGCGCTCTGCGCCGGGATCGCCGGGCTCATCGCCGTGTCGAGCATCAGGACGTCCGACGCCAACGTCATCGGCCTGTACACCGAGCTCGATGCCATCCTCGCGGTGGTCATCGGCGGCACGCTCCTTGGCGCCGGCGGCCGGTTCTCGTTGCTGGGTAGCGTCCTCGGTGCGCTCGTGATCCAGGCCACGATGACCTCGATGTACCACGTCGGCGTGCCCGCGAGCGCGATCACCGTGGTCAAGGCCATCGTCGTCATCGTCGTCATCGTCCTCTACTCGGAGCAGGCACAGGCCTTCATCCGGCGGGCCGTCGGTCGGACGCGGACGCGCATGCAGGGCGTGTCAGCGTGACGCAGGCACTGAGCCAACGGCTCTCGAACAGCAGGCGGTTCCTGCCGCTGGCCGCGACGATCGTCATGTTCGGCCTGGTCTATGCCTTCGGCGTCCTGTCCTTCTCGGCCATGCAGGACACCCAGCCGCTGTTCAACCTGCTCAACACGGCACCGTTCCTGTTGATCGCCGTGGTCGGCCAGGCGCTCGTCATCATCTCGGGTGGCATCGACCTCTCGGTCGGCGGCGTCATCGCCCTCACGACCGTGGCCGCCGCCGCCCTGCTCGAGACCGGCTGGGATCCCGCGGTCGTGATCGTGCTGATGCTCCTGATGGGGGTCACCATCGGCGGGGTGATGGGCTTCTTCATCACCTACATGAAGGTGCAGCCGTTCATCGCGACGCTGGCCGGCATGTGGTTCGCGCGCGGGATGTGCTACCTCATCAGTGACGCCGAGATCCGCATCTACGATGACACCTGGAAGACGCTGGCCGGCATCAAGGTCCTCATCCCGGGACTGGCCGATCCCGTCGCCAAGACGGGCAGCTACATCACCGTCCTCGTGGTCATCGCGCTGGTCGTCCTCGTGGCCGGCCTCTTCCTGGCGCACCTCACCCGCTTCGGCCGCACGTTGTACGCGATGGGCGGGAACAGCGGGCGCAACGAGCAGTCCGCGCGCCTGATGGGCCTGCCCGTGGACCGCACCAAGATGCAGGTCTACATGGTCAACGGGTTCTGCTCGGCCCTGGCCGGCCTCGTCTACAGCATCTACGTCGGATCTGGTCACGGGTCGCATGCGATGACCATGGAGCTGACGGTCATCGCGGCGGTGGTCATCGGCGGCGTGGCCCTGACCGGCGGTGAGGGCTACGTGCTGGGCGCCTTCTTCGGCGTCCTCATCCTCTCCCTCATCCAGAGCCTGATCCTCTACCACGGCCAGCTCAGCTCCTGGTGGACGAGCATCTTCATCGGCCTGCTGATGCTCCTCTTCATCGGCGTCCAGAGCGTGCTCGCCACCCTCAACGCGCGCGGGCTCGCGAGAGCGGCGTCTGGCGGTGAGGCGCAGGGCGCCGTGGCGGGACCGCCGGTTCCTCGCGGGAGCGGCGGTGGTGGTCGCGGCCGTCATCGGCATCCAGCTCGTCGGCCCGCTCGCGCACCGTCGCCTGACGCGTCCGTCGACGGGAACGGCGTGGTGACCTCGGGGGCTGCGAGCTGGGCGAGTCCCGCGAGGAGGAGGCCGCGGCTCTGCGAGGCCGACGGCGCGGTCATCGTCTTCGAGAAGGCCGGCGGCTCCAGCTGCGTGGACCAGCTCTTCGGCGTCTATCCGGACGGCCGCGTCGTCGGCGACGACGGCACGCAGCAGCTCGAGGCCCAGGTGGAGCCGGAGGTCGTGACCGCGCTGGTGGCCAACCTCGAGGGGCTGGGGTGGTTCACCGACGACATGTACACGACCTGGCACCACCCCTGCGGCGAGTGCTACACCTACTCCGTCACCGTCACCTCCGGGGACGAGACCAAGACCATCGGCGCGGTCGATGGCGGGACGGACGCGCCGGCCAAGTACTGGCTGGCGACGAGTCGGCATCTCCGCCATCCTGCCCGAATCGAACGGAGCTCCGTGATGCGCCTGATGACCCGCGGGATGATCGGCCTCGGCGCGTTGGCGCTCGGCGCCGTCCTGGCCGGCTGCGACTACATCGTCATCCCCGAGCAGAAGTCGACACCACCGCCAGCGGAGGCCGAGGGCGTCTGGACCGCCGTGGCCACCAACGTCGAGGAGACACAGGATGGCCTGCGCGTGGACCTGGCCATCCGCAACGACACCGGCGACTGGAGCGCGATGGAGATCGCCGAAGGCGGGTTCGTCTCGCTGGTCGATGCCAGCGGCAGCAGCAGAGCGTGTGGCGTGGCTGTCGTCGAGACCGGTGGCACGAACATCCCGCCCGGGTTCATCATGCGAGGCTTCACCGGCGGGACGAGGGTCGAACCCGCAGGTCGAGCTTCTCCACGTCGAGTGCGAAGGGGCCGATCAGGCCGCCGGGCTCGAAGCTCCGGATCCCCTACTCGTTCACCACCGGCGAGTTCAACTTCTACCGGCCCGACCCGGCGCAGCGGGGCACGCTCGAGGTCGACCTCGACGCGCCCATCGACGGACCTCGCCTATCCCATCGGCACGGAGACGGATCTGGCCGTCACCGAAGGTGGGCGAGCCGATCGAGGCCATCAACAAGATCGCGCTCACGCTCGTCGAGGTCGAACGAACCGACGATGAGATCCAGTTCACCTGGCGCACGGAGAACCCGACGAAGTACCAGGCCTACGTCCACATCGGCAATCCGTCGGTCATCGGCTCGGACGGCATCCTCTACGGTCGCTACACAGCTCCGCACCTGGTCGACACGCCCATCACCCTGGCCAACGACTCGGCCGAGTGGACCACCAGCGTCGCCGTTCCGGCCGACGTCGAGGGACTGTTCGCGCTGCCCGGCGTGGAGTCCAAGCAGCAGAAGAACTACGTCAGCCACGCCATCGACCTCACCGAGACTGACGGGAGGTTGAGGTCATGACCCTGCCAGACCATCGCTTCGGTGCCACGGCCAACGACCGAGACGGTGCGGCCCGTGCATGCCGCGCCGGGTCCTGGCGATGTGTGAGCGCGACGTTGGCGGTCACCCTCGTCCTCGCCGGCTGGGGGTCAGCGGCGGCGCAGTCCGAGAGCCCGGCGCGAGCGAGGTCCCAGCCGCGAGCGAGGCCCCGGCCACGGCTGCTCCCTCCAGCAGCCCCGTGGTCGACGCCACCGTGCCCGAGCGACCGGAGTGGTTCGGCCTGGAGCTGACCGACGTCCTCACCGGTGAGCCCTTCACCATGAACGACTTCGACGGCAAGGTCGTCCTCCTCGAGACCATGGCTATCTGGTGCCCCACGTGCCGAAGCCAGGGAGACGAGGTTCGTCGGCTGCACGAGCTCCTCGGGGATCCTGCCGACCTGGTCTCGGTCAGTCTCGACGTGGACATGGGCGAGGACGCCGAGATGCTGAAGCAGTACGCCGAGACGCTGGGCTATGACTGGCACTTCGCCGTGGCCCCGCTGCTGGTGGCGCGTGCACTGGGCAACCTCTACAGCGCGCAATACCTGAACCCGCCGGTCTCGCCGATGCTGATCATCGACCGGGACGGCAACGTCCTCGGCCTGCCGTACGGCCTCAAGAGTGCCGAGAGCCTGGAGCTGGTGCTGGCGCCACTGCTCGGCGAGTAGGCCCGCTCTGCGGCCGAATCCAGGCCCTCCTCAGCCTGACCTGGCATGCAGCATGACGGTTGCACCGCGCCGGGAGGCGGCGAGCTCAAGCAGGGGTTCCAGGCGAGGCGACGACCACTCCCGGCGGCAGACGCGATACGGTCAGGAAGGGAGAGGCAGACGCCACTGCGTGCTCTTGGGCCGCTCCGACCGGCGCGGGTGATACTGCCCATCGCTCGTCGCTTGACATCTGGGGGACGATGCCGTTGGACGGTCGCCCTACACGGCCAGATCAAGCGGAGACCATGATGGATGTGCGTCGCACTCACCGCAGTCGTCGACACGCTGTGCTGGAGGCAGGGAACGCTGCGGTGGTGAGGACCGAACCGCGCTCGCTCGACCGGACCGTCGAGGTTCCCGCCAGGCCGATCGCGGGTCCCGGAGTGGATCATCGGCGGCCTGGGCAGGCCGTCGATCCTCGACACCACGAAGGCGTGCGCGCGCCATCCTTCGTTCCGCGGCTGGCCCTCCGGATCGCCTCGGTCGTGCTCGGTCTGGCTGTCATCTCCATGGCCCTCGCCCCGGCGGTCGGGGCGCGCATCCGGACGCCATACACGCCGACCTCGACCATCGAGCTGTCCCCAGGCATCACCTACAGCAAGGGCACCATGCGAACCGGCTGGCGCTACCTCGTCCAGTCAGTGCGCGTGGCCACGGTCTGGCCGGCCCATCCCGCGGTCCGGCTGCGCTCCCTCCTCTCCAACGACCTCGTCGTCGGTCGCGAGCGCCCCACCCAGCTGGCGCGGCGCCTGAGCGGTCCCGGGATGGTGGCCATCGTGGCCACCAACGGGGACATGTCGACGAAGGATCGGGTCGATGCCTACGCGGCACCGCGGTCGATGGCGGTCTCGGGCGGCGAGCTGCAGGTGGCGCACGCGTGTACCCATCCCACGCTCGGCATCGACAGCGCCGGGGGCGCCCGCATCGACGACGTCCGGGTGCACGTCACCGTGCGCCCGGCTCCCAGCTCACAGACCATGCCCGGCGACCCCAGCCGCAAGGTCAGCAAGAAGGTCCACCGCGTCAACACGCACCGCGATGACCAGGCGCTGGTCCTCTTCACCTCCCGCTTCGCCCCCAGCACCCAGACCGCGCCCGGCGGCATCGAGGTGGTCATCTCCCTGCCCGACATCCTCCGACCCAACGGGGTGCAGGAGGTGCAGGTACTGGAGGTCCGACCGGGTGCCGGCGATACGCCGCTGGGTCCCGGCATGGCCGTGCTGTCAGCGCGAGGTCCCGCGAACCAATGGGTCTGGAAGCTGCAGCCGGGCCAGCGGCTACGCCTCAGGACGAGGATCGTGCACAGGGTCGACAAGAGGTGCGGCGGCACGATCGAGGCCGCCCCGGGCTGGGGCGACACTGTCGAGGCCATCGGGGGCAACTACTTCACGCTCCGCAACGGCGCGCTGGCGTCCCCCCGCAAGGATGTCTACCCCGGGTCGGGCAGGCGCGATCCCCGCACCAACGTGGGCGTCACGGCTGACGGTCGCGTGCTCATGGTCACCGTGGATGGTCGCCAGCCCGGCTACAGCAGCGGGGTGCGGCTGGCCGAGATGGGCACGCTGATGCGTTCGCTGGGCGCGGTCAGCGCCATCAACCTCGATGGCGGCGGCTCGACGGTGATGGCCAGGCGGTCTCCGAGAACAGGTCGCTTCACCGTCGCCAACCGGCCCTCGGATGGGCGACAGCGCCTGGCCACCCAGGCCTTGGTCGCGTTCCAGTACACGCCGGGGTATTGAGCATCACGCGGCCTGCCTGACGGGAACAAGGTTCGTATCGCCCGCGTCCCGGCCTGCCCGACGGGCTCTCCTGGAGCATCGGGCTCCGATCAGCCGGTTGCAGGCCCCGCAACTGGTCGAATGGTGCCTGGGGTGGCGTAAGCCAGGTGCGCTGCCCCATGGCTGGTGCCCGCCGCTGGTCCGTGACCGTCCTCGAGCCTGCCGGGAGCTGCGCCCACGCTCGGGCCTACCCGGGAGGCGGTCGCGACCCAGCGTCGGCCGGGACGCGGACCCGGCGAACGGCGCCTCTCATCTGTCTAGCGCCACCTGGCGTGACATCTGACCAGAAGGACAGGGCGGAGATCCGGCCCTGCGGCCGCGACAGCCAGCCCCGCATCGCGCGGCCCTCCGCCGGGAAGGCCGTGCATGATCCAGGGGACTGGCTTCACCGACGTGGAGACACCCTGCGCCTGGCCGACCGGTGATGACCGTCTCGCCAACCTCACCTGGCGACCCGATCAGCGTCAAGGGTCTGGCCGATCTCAGTGGGTAGTCGCCCGCCACAGCGAGGCAGGACCGTCCAGCTCGCTGACCACCATCACCGCGAAGTCGTCGCCGACCGCCACGGAGCCGATCGAACCTGGCGCCCCCGCCAGTTCCGCGATCGGCTGCTCGGACCACACTCGCCCGTCCGCAGAGTAGGCGACGAACGAGTCTGGTCCGAGACCGGCCGGCTCCTGGGCACGCTCGAACGCGTCCTGCATCTCCCGGTAGGTGACGGTCATCAACAGATCGCCGCTCTCCGGATCCACCACCGTGAAGACGGCGCGGTCGTGGTCGGCCGTGATGAACGGCGGCAGGGCCAGACCCTCCGGCCCATCACCCGCGCCGGAACAGTCGGCGGAGAGCAGCACCTCGCCGTCGGGCCCGGTCACCGTGCACCCACCCGGCCCCTCGTCGATCGACAAGGTCATCCCGTCGTGTTCGATGACGGTCGTTGTCCATCGCGAGCGATCCCACCACTCGGAGGGGTGCTCACCGCTAGCGACCAGCCCGAACGCTCCCGCCCGAATATCCCAGGCATCGCCCGGCAATCCGGCCCACGCCGTCCACGTCTCGCCGTCGTCATCCGATTCCCAGACGACGGACCGCCCGCCCAGCTCGCCGGCCATCAGCAGTCGCCCGCCTTCGGTCCCGAACCACCGGACCATCCCGGCATCGCCCGGCAGTCCGGTCTCCTCCCAGGCGAGCCCGTCGGCCGAAGCGAACAGGCCGGGGCTGCCGCCCCACGCCCAGGTCGCCGCCAGGTATCCGTTCCGGGTGGCGGTCATGGCCGACAGCGGATCGTCCCCACCCGCCCATCCGTCGACCTGCTGCCAGCTGACGTAGTCGTCGGTCGCGAAGAGGAGGAGATCCTCCGTCCCCCCGCTGACGGCCCGCCCGTAGGCGTCGAACAGATCCTGGTCGACGTCGAGATCCGGCACCGCCCCTGAGAACACCTCGAAGGGCCCGACCGACACGCTGACATTGCCACGGGTCGATCATCACGCCGGTGCCGGACGCGTAGTCACGCAATCCGATCGGTAGTGCAGCCGCCACATTCGGCTCCAGCAGGCCGAAGTCGATGCCCACCCATGGCGAGGCGGCGATCACCGCCCCTCGCGGGCCGGCGGCGACCGCCTCGGATCGTCAGCTCGGACACGTCGAAGGGATCGCTCCGGCTCGGGGAGCACGTACCCGAGCGGCGACACCGTCCACTCCTGCCCATCGGCCGACGTCCACGCCACCGCCTCCCGGGCGGCACCGGAAGGCACGGAGCCGACCGCCACCAGCCCGGGACCGCCCTCCACCAGCTCGCTCACGATCGCCCCGTCGCCGAGCAGGGCGGCGGTGTCGAGCCGCGTCCAGGCGGTGCCGTCGGTCGAATGCCACAGTGCGCTCGGCTGGTACCGGTCCCCCTCGATCGCCCACATCCCGGAGATCCGTGGCGAGCATCGTGGTGAACCCGCCGGTCCTCGAGATCGAGGACCCGCTCCCACGCCGGGGCCGGACCACCCATGACCACCTCGGGCGGTCCTTCGCTGACGTCAGCGCTGGGCACCGCAGCGCCGGCCACGGGGAGGCCCACCCAGATCGACTGGTTGCCGTACGGGTCGGGGTATCCGCTCCCCACGACCGCCACCACCCGATCGGTGCCCGACGACGGAGGCACCCAACACCGACTCCGGACCGAACGCCTCGTGCAGCGTGGTCACCGTCCAGTGCACGGCGTCGGGTGAGAAGAGCAGCACTTCGCCTCCGTAGGAGACCATGGAAGCTCCCAGCCGGTCGAGGTCGGCGAACGTCAGCGTGACCAGCGTCTCGCCGGTCGACGGGTCCTGCACCGCCGCGGTCTCGGCGTCGAAGTCGAAGACCAGCTCGTCGGGGGCGGTGTAGCCCCAGCCCCACATCGGGTCGTCCATCTGCAGGTCGCTCGAGACCAGCAGGGCACCGCTCGGGTCGGCCACGGTGAACTCCTGGCGGGCCGAGTCGAACGTCACGGTGTAGCCGTCCCGTTCGATGACGCCGGGTGCGGGGGCTGGCTCCCCAGCCGATCTCGCCTTCGGTGCCGGTGGCCAGGATCCCGGCCGGCCCGGCGGCGGCGATCCACGAGCCGCCCAGGTCGGGCATGCCCGACCTCGTCCCAGGTGCGCCCGGCATCGTCGGAGACCAGCGTCACCCGCTGTGATCCCTGCCACCCGTCAGTGAGAAGCCGGTCGCCCATGAGGAACAGCCCGCCCATCCCTTCCATGCTCTCGCCGGTCAGCTCCCAGGTCTGCCCGTCGGCAGACACATACACCCCGCCCCCACCGGACCGACCCGAGGCGGCGGCCACGTAGTCGCCGCCCAGGGCGAGGATGGCCATGACGTACTCGGCCTCCTGTCGGGTTGCCGTCGGTCACGGTCCAGTCCTCGAGGTCGTCGGTGCGGAACGTCATCGAACGCTCGGGGCTGGCGGCATACGGCGAGTTGGTGAGCCGCTGCGCCTCAGCCACCTCGCCGAGGCCCAGCGCCTCGAGCGATTCGCGATAGACGACGAACGGCCCGACGGTCACCTGCACCGACTCCCAGGTGGTCCCGACCCGGCCGGGGTCGATCCCGGCCAGGTCGGCGGGCAGGACCGCTGCGGCGGCCTGCTGGGCGGCCGTCCAGTCGAAGCCGGGGAACGCGGTGGCGGTCACCACGAGCCCCGCTCGATCCCAGGGCGGCCGCGGAGAAGCTGAGGAGACTGGTGGTGTAGGGCTGGGTGGCGGGCTCGACCACGTAGCCGAGGTCGCTCGCGTCCCAGGTGACCCCGTCGGACGAGAACCAGGCGGTGGCCGCATGGCCCTCCGGGGCGGGCCGGAAGCCGAGGGCCAGCAGTCCGCGTTCCGAGGCGACGATGCTGTGCAGGGAGGCACCGTCGGAGAAGAGTTCGGCGACGTCGAGTTCGACCCAGTCGGTCCCGTCCTCCGACGTCCACATCACCGAAGGCGAGTAGTAACCGGCGTCGTGGTCGTTGGCGAGGGCGTAGAACCGGTCGTGGGCCGCCACGATCGACTCGACGACGAACGGGGCGGGCACCTCGAATACCTTCGACCAGGCCAGCCCCTGCGCCCCGGCCACGGACACCGGTGGAGCGCCGGGCGAGACGGCGGCGGCGGAGGTCGTGGACGTCGTGGCAGCTGCCGTTTCGGTCGGTCCAGGGGACGGAGGGCCCGTCTCGGTCGACACTGACGCCTCATCTGGCGGCATCGCGTCGTCCACGACAGGCTCCCCGAAGAGCTGGATCTCCGAGACCGAGTACATGCCATCGCCGAACTCGGCCTCGAACCTGAGCGCATCGGTGGTCACGATGATGGGCAGGACTTGACGTGCCGACGTGTCCCCCGGGACCGGCCGCGTGGCCATCCCGAAGGAGCAGGCCGGCGGTACCGTCCACAGCGGCAGCCACGAGCCCGTCTCGGGGTCGCGATAGGAGAGGAGTAGGCGTCGTTGTCGTCGGCCTGCACGATGGCCTCGTCGAGCCGGTACCAGCCCCCGAGCTGGAGCTCGACCCAGCGGTCCGGGGTGGCACTCATCTCGCCGCTCGTGAAGGCGAGTCGCGTCCTCCCACCAGACGGCTCCCTCGTCCCAGCACTGCGACTCGCTGAGGAAGCGCCCGTCGGCCACGGTCGCGGGCTCGACGATGACGCCCGAGCAACGGCGGACGTCAGTCTCGTCGGTGGCACGCTCGAAGAAGGCTTCGCCCACGAGGTTCACCTCCGAGACTGCGATCAGCGGCGAGCCGGACGCTCCGGGCGAGCTCGTACCTGGCTCCCGTACCATCGCGGCGTCCGACCGGCTCACCCTCGGCCCCAGGCTCGATGACGTAGATGCCCCCGGCCTCACCGCCGTCATGCCCGACCGCCACCCACACCCGACCGTCGGGCGTGATGGCGAGGCTGACCGTGTCGCGTCCGCCAGGAAGCGCTCGGCCGTCTCGCCCTCGGTGCGGATGACCCCTCCGCCGCGTGGCCACTGTCCCCAGCGACCAGGTGCTGCCATCGGGGCGAGGTGGCTCGTGGCTCGGGCCCGGGGTCCCCGCATCGTCCAGTGGCCGCGGCCGACCCTCGCTAGGGTCGAGGACGCCCTCCACGCCCAGGATCCAGAGCAGTGCGTCACCGGCCAGCTGAGTTGTCGATGCCGTGGGTCGTGGACCACACCAGGACCCGGCCGTCGTTCGTCGACCGCGAGGGTCGTCCATGTCCCGCGCCTCGCGGATGTAGGTGGCGGAGGGGAAGTGCCCGGCGCCGTCGGTGACGAGTCGGCGCACACCGGGTGCCACCTCCTCGAAGATGAAGCCATCGGCATCGGGGACGAGCGACGGGTCGATGGTGGGGGACGGCGCGTACTCGACGCTCTCGTCGGAACCGGCGACCGCGGGCGCGGCCACGGCAACCAGCAACGCCACGGTTAGGCAGAGTGCAATGGGCTGCTTCATCGGAGTCCCCCCGTCCATCCTCCAGCGCCCGGACGACGGAGCGAGGCCCGGGCTCAGCCATCCAACCAGCACAACGCATCTCGGAGTGGCTGTCTAGAGCCGTTCCTACCCATCGGTGACGACTGGCGGTCCGCTTCGATGCGGTACCCCAGCCAGGCATGCACCGCTCGCGGAGCGACCCGACCTCTGGAGGGCAGCGTGGCCGGCCCATCTGGCGGAGATCGCCGGTGTCTTCGTGGGCTTCGAGGCGCTCATCAGCGTCCGCAGCGGCGGCATGAGCGACGCGGAGGAGGTCTCCGGCATCCGCGGCGTCGTGTCGTTCGCCATCTGGGTCGTCGTCACCGGCCTCGCCCCGGTCGTCATCGGCAGCTACGACATCAGCGGCCATGAGTTGTGGCTGGTCTGCGGTCTCGTGGGTCTCGTGATGTTCGGGGGCGTCATGGTCCTGAACTACCGGGCGAACCGGGAGCTGCTCCGGACCGCCACGCGGGCGGACTGCGCGGGGGCCGCCGTCATGTTCTGGCCCTTCGTGCTCGTCCTGGTGGTCGCGCTCATCGTCGTCGTGCTCGGCCTCTTGCCCGACCAGGAGGCGGCGCTCCACGTCACGGCGGTCGCGGTGGGCCTGTCCGCCGCTGCGTCCATGCTGCCTACCCTCGTCTTCCTGCAGCATCCCCCGGCGACGTCGCCCGACCAGGCGGAGCTGCCTTCGCCGGGTGAGTCGAGCGCATAGCCTGGCGAGGCGCCGACCGGGTGCTCCCCTGAGGGAGCCGGCATGGGCGGTGCGTTGACCTTCGTGACCTCCGCCCCTTGCGCCCGGTGCTACCGCGTGGCGTCATACCTGCTGAACGGGAGGCATCGAGGCACGGCCCAAACCCTGGCCGCCGGGACCGCGCCGAGCCACTGGCGGACCCGACCCGTGTGTGCGGGAGGCAGGGCGCTGCTCCTGTGCGTGTCATTCGGATCCCGGTTCTTCGGCGCGCCGCGCGGTCCGATCGGGCGGGTCGGCGCACGCACAGGCGCAGGCTCGCACAGGCAGAAGGGGGAGGGAGATGCGCAGGATCGTCGTGACAGGCGCCCTGGTCGCCACCGCTGCAGCGGTCGCCGCCTGGGCCAGGAGCCCGCAGGGTGCCCGAGCCATCGAGGAGGCCGAGAGCCGGCTCACTGACTGGGGTCACCGTTCCGAGCACGTCCTCGTGGCGGGGATGCTCGGGCTTCGGTCGGATGACGATCTGCTGGACGTCGCCTGCGGGTCAGGGGCCTTCCTGGCCGAGCATGCTGCGCACGTCCGCTTCGTGGCCGGTCTCGACGCGTCAGACGTCCAGGTCGAGCACGCCAGGCGCAACCTCGCGAGGCGCATCGCGGCCGGCAGCGCCGAGATCGTCAAGGGCGACGCCGGGTCGCTGCCCTGGGAGGACAGGCGTTTCAGCGCTGTCACCTGCATGGGCTCGTTCGGTTTCTTCCCGGACCCGAGCTCTCCCTGGCCGAGATGTATCGCGTCCTCCGTCCAGGCGGCCGGGCCGTGCTCAACATCGGGTGGCAGGTCCCGGACGGAACGAAGCCCCATCGGTCTCGCGTCGAGGGCCACTGGGTGTGGGACGAGCCCACGTCCGACGCATGGTCGAGGAGGCCGGCTTCACGGACGTCGAGATCTCCATGCCTGGCCGACCGGTGATGACCGTCTTGCCAACCTCTCCTGGCGGGTCGTCGGGAAGCAGCGCTTCGTGCACTGCGCCAGGCGACCGGAAGCCGTCCCCGTCACTGTGGGGAGGTGGGCGCCATCCCGTCGTACCCGGGCGGGTCAGCCGAGTGACCCGGCGCGATGGTCGCTCGGCAGGGACCGACGCGTCGGGGAAGCGCAGGTCTGGACACGTCGATGAGACGCGGCGCCGCGTCGATGATCGATGCGTCGATGACTATGGAGGTGCGCTCACCTTCAAGCAGAGGAGAGGAGTGACGCGGGTGTCGACGGCAGGGACTGCGGGGCCGGGGCTGGCCTCGCGCATCGGCTTCCGGCTGATGTCATGGACGCTGGCGGTGAGCCGCCGCGGTCCACAGCTCGAACAGCGCCTGCGGGCCCGGGCGTAGCGCCAGGACAGGTGGTCCTCGACTACGGCTGCGGACCGGCCACTACACCATCCCGGCAGCTCGCATCGTCGGTCCGGACGGCCACGTCCACGCGGTGGATATCCAGCCGGCAGCCGCCGACATGGTCCGCGAGCGCGCTCGAGCGGCGGGGGTCGCCAACGTCATCACCGTCGCGTCCGGGCGCGACACGGGCCTCGCCCCCGCGAGCGTCGATGTCGTCCTCCACTGACGACGCCATCGCGAGCATCGCGGACAAGGCCGGCGTGCTCACGGAGACTTCGAACGGGTCCCTGCAAGCCGTCCGGCGTGCTCTCGGTATGGGTCGAGCACGGTCTGACCCGGACGCCACGCTGCCGCTCGTCACCGGGAACAGCCACTTCGTCCTCCGCGAGCGTGCCGGAGACATCCTGAACTTCACCCGGCCCATCTGACTCCTCGAACACGAAGATGGAACCTGGCGGGACCTCGGAATCCCCATGCATGCTGTCGGGAAGGTGACTTCCGACTCTTGAACCAGGCGCTGCCCCTGTGGCGTCATGCCTCGTGAGCGGGAGGCGATGAGAACACGCGGCCTGCGCACTGGCCGCCTGGACCGCGTGGAGCCACTGGCGGACCCGGCCCGCGCATCGATGGGGGGGTGCCATGCGTGGGTTGCGCTTGTCTCTCGTTGGGACGGTCATCATCGGGCTGCTCGCGTGGGCGGGCGGGTCGGCGGCACTGGCCCAGCACGAGCCGCAGGTCGCCGCGGTCCGGGATACGAATGGGTGACGTTCGTCAGTACCGAATGCACGGACCCCGACCAGCAGCCTAATGGCGGCGAAGCCGATGGCTTCAGCTGGTTCCGGGACTGGAACTACCGCTGCGTGGACACGCTGAGCGACCCACGAGTCAGCGGCACCAGGACGGGCATCGACAACGATGACTGCTGGGGCGGCGCCATGGCGAAGCCCTGCGTGACCTGGGGCAGCGAGCAGGTCGGACGGTCCCGACGGCACCTGGAGCGGCGCCTGGCGGGGCACCCTTCAGTATGGGGATGTCCATACGAGCCTGAAGATCATGACCGGGAGCGGTGCCTACGAGGGCCTCACGTTCATCTGGCACGGGACGGGCACGCTCGGCCAGCCCGATGGCTTCGGGTCTCATCTACGAGGGCGTCGTGCCTCCGGCTCCCGCATCGCCGATCGCGACCGTGTCCGAGGGTGAGGTGGCGCAGGAGTCGGTCGAGGCAGCCTCGATCGAGGAGGACTCGACCGAGGAGGCGACCGAGACGGAAGTGGAGCAGGCGCTCGCCTCGGTGGTGGCGAGCCAGTTCACCGGGACCTGGAGCGAGCGGCTCTCCGGGGCAGGCCTCGATCAGTTCGAGTGGAGCCCCGGACCCGGTTACTACGAGTCACGTGACAACGAAGCGCTCGCCATCTTCGAGAGCGAGTGACGCCGCGCATCAGCGGCACCTGGACGCAGGTCCTGCACGTGCGCAGCTTCCCCATCGACCCGGGCCGGACCGTGGGCCCTCGTCTGGACGGGGGTCGCGCGCATCGAGAACGAAGCTGGCGCCTGGTGCAGGGGGGCATCGATGGCTACGGCGGCGACAACGGCGGGCGCGAGTTCTACCGCCTCGACGGTGAAGGGGCCTACGAGGGCCTGACCGCGGTGCTCCGCTGGGTCGCGGAGGGCGACGCTTACGAGGGCGTCATCGTGCCCGGCGTCCCGCCCGAGTACCGCGATCATCGCGGCTGTCGGACGCGCCGCGAGACGGCGGATGAGGAGCCAACGGCATGACGGAGGCGTCACGATCTCGGTGCCCAGCGACTGGGTGTCATGCTGGAGGCCATCCCCGACGATGCCGACCATGTGACGTATGGCCGCATCTCCGTCGAGCCCGGGTCCCGGCGGAGGACCCGGCAACGCCCCGCAGTCGGGGTCGAACCTCGAATATGTCTCCAGCGGGTCGCTCGTGGCGACCGCGGAGACGGACCGGGTCTTCTGGCGCGCCGATGGCCAGGAGGAGGAAGCTCCGTGCAGGCGACGCCCGATGACGCTGCGAGCGGGTGACACGGTCCTCTCATGGAACGGCGGTGCCGCCGAGGAGTGGGAGAACGCGGGGCCCGAGGAGTACGTCTCGTTCTTCCTCGGGGCTGGCAACAGCCATGACCCCGCGGTCGAGCCCAGCTCGTCCCCGGTGTGGAGTGGCGTCACCTCGACTACATCTTCCCACCCCAGGAGACCGTCGATGCCTGGTTCAGCGCGCCCATCGAGGTCTCGTACCAACGGGCGACCGGGAGACAGGCGCGCAGCTCGTGCTCGGGCCTGATGAGGTGCCCATGCTCTCGTTCGACTGGCTCGAGAGCGGCAAGCAGGCGATCGGCCGTCGCGGCTCGATGCGGCGACCGGGCAGCGCCACCAGGATTCTTGGGGCGGAGGCCGCGAAGACAGCCCGCACCGGAGGGCATCGTCCACGTGCTGGAACGAGGGCGACGAGCCACCGTGGCTATCGCTGCGTTCCCTCGCATCCATCGCTCGGGGAAGCTGCGGCCGGCGCCAGCGGTGAGTTGACCGAGGATCGACCCGCTCGCGGCCTGAGCCGACCGTCCTGTTCCAGTGGCCCGCTATCATCCGCGGGTGACTGGCCCGCGACTCACCGGCCGCGAGTGCTCCGGTCCGCTGCAGGGGAGAGGGACATCAGCGACATCGGGATGGCCTGCCCGGATGGGCGGCCGCTGACAGGTTCCAGCATCGCCACGGTGACCCGCTGATGCCGGCCAGCGTCATCGTCGGCCTGCAATGGGGCGACGAAGGCAAGGGCAAAGCCGTCGACCTGCTGTCCGAATCGGTCGACATGGTGGTCCGCTACCAGGGCGGCGACAACGCCGGCCACACCGTGGTGCTGGGTGACGAGGTCTTCAAGCTGCACCTCGTGCCCAGCGGTGTGCTCCACGAGCACATCACCCCGGTCATCGGCAGCGGCGTCGTGGTCAACCCGCGCACGCTCATCAGCGAGATGGCCATGCTCGCCGAGCGCGGCATCGACCCCGGGCGGCTTCGCGTCAGTCGCGCCGCCCACGTGATCATGCCCTACCACGTGGCCCTGGACGGGGCCGCGGAAGCCCGCCTCTCCGGATCGGAGATCGGCACGACCCGACGCGGCATCGGCCCCGCCTATGCCGATCGCGCCTGGCGGGCCGGCGTGCGCATGGGCGACCTGCTCGATGCCCGCGTGCTGCGCGCCCGCCTGTCGCGCGTGCTCCCGGAGCGCAACGCCATCCTCCACGAGTCCTACGGACAGCCCGGCTTCGACCTCGAGCAGCTCCTGGAGGAGGCCGTGGGCTGGGGTGAGCGCCTGCGTCCCTACATCACCGACACGACGATGCTCATCCAGGATGCCCTGGCGGTGGGCAAGCACGTCATCCTCGAAGGTGCCCAGGGCACGCTGCTGGACCTCGACCACGGCACCTACCCGTACGTCACCAGCTCCAACCCGGTCGCCGGCGGCGCCTGCACCGGCGGCGGCGTGGGCCCACTCCAGATCGAGCAGGTGCTGGGCATCATCAAGGCCTACTCCACGCGCGTCGGCTCCGGGCCGTTCCCCACCGAGCTGGACGATGCCACCGGCCGCTACCTGCTGGAGAAGGGCCGCGAGTTCGGGACCACGACCGGCCGCCGGCGTCGTTGCGGCTGGTTCGACGCGGTGCCATTGCGCTACGCGGTCGCCATCAACAGTGCCAGCAGCCTGATGCTCAACAAGCTGGACATCCTCTCTGGTCTCGACGAGCTCAAGGTGGCGACGTCCTATCGCGTCGATGGTTCGACGGTGCGCTGGCCGCTCACGCTCGAGGAGCTCGAGCGCGCCGAGCCGGTCTACGAAGTGCTGCCCGGCTGGGCCGAGGACATCGCCGGGGCGCGCACCATGGCCGATCTTCCCGCCGAAGCGGTGGCCTACGTCCAGGCCATCGAGGACCTGGCGGGCGTGTCCGTCGCCATCGTCAGCGTCGGCCCTGAGCGGACGCAGACGATCATGCGCGCCGAGATGATCACGGGGCGCCGGCGGGCGTGATGACCGGGGTCCTCGCGTGACCCGCGGCAGCCTATGATCGGGCGCTACACGCTGCCCGAGATGGCGCAGCTGTGGTCCGACGAGAGCCACTTCGAGCACATGCTCGCGGTCGAGCTGGCGGTCCTGCGCGCCCTGGCGGATCATGGCGATGTCCCCTGGGCTGCCGTGGACGCCATCGCCTCCCGGGCGCGCGTGGACGTCGACCGCATCGCGGAGCTGGAGCGCACCACCGACCACGACGTCGTCGCCTTCGTGACCCAGGTCGCGGAAGCGGTGGGGGAGGAGGGCCGCTACCTCCACTTCGGCCTGACCAGCAGTGATGTCGTGGACACCGGCCTCGCGCTGCAGTGCCGCGCCGCTGCCGACCTCATCCTGGCCAGCCTGGACACGACCATCGACACGGTCGTGGCCCGTGCCCGCGAACACCGTGACACGCTGATGATGGGCCGCACCCACGGCATCCACGCGGAGCCCATGACCTTCGGGCTCAAGCTCGCCTCGTGGGCCTTCGAGCTGGACCGCGACCGCACGCGGCTCCGGGCTGCCGCGGCCGACCTGGCCACGGGCAAGATCTCCGGCCCGGTGGGGACCTACTCGCTGCTGCCGCCGGAGGTGGAGGCGGCGGCGCTGGCCGCGCTGGGGCTGGCGATCGACCGGGCCAGCACGCAGATCGTGCAGCGCGACCGCCATGCCGCGTTCCTGGCCGCCATCGCCGTGACCGGCGGTTCCATCGAGCGCTTCGCCGTGGAGATCCGCAACCTCCAGCACACCGAGATCGGGGAGCTGGCAGGAGCCCTTCCGCCGGGGCCAGGCCGGGTCCTCGGCGATGCCGCACAAGCGCAACCCCATCCTGTCCGAGCGCCTCACGGGCCTGGCCCGGCTGCTGCGCGGCTATGCCCTCGCGGGCATGGAGGACCAGGCGCTGTGGCACGAGCGCGATATCAGCCACTCCTCGGTGGAGCGCATCGTCCTGCCCGGCGCCACGACGCTGCTGCACTACATGCTGGAGCGCTTCCGGGGCCTCGTGGCCGACCTCGTCGTCCATCCCGAGCGCATGGCCGAGAACCTCGCGTCGGGCCAGGGGCTGCATGCCTCCTCCCGGCTGCTCAGCACCCTCGTCGAGCACGGCATGTCGCGGCAGGCTGCGTATGCCGTGGTACAGCGCAACGCCCTGCGGGCCGGCGATGAACGGACCTCGTTCCGCGCCCTGGTCGAGGCCGATACCGACGTGGCGGCCACGCTCTCCGCCCAGGCGCTCGAGCACTGCTTCGACGACCGTGCCTGGCTCGGTCATGTCTCCGAGGTCATCGACCGACTGGGTTCGCTGGACCGATGAGCGAACGCCCGACGCGACGCGCGCTCCTCTCGGTCTCCGACAAGCGTGGCCTGGTGGAACTGGCCAGGGGTCTCGCAGCACTGGGCTTCGAGCTTGTCTCGACCGGTGGCACCGCGCGCACCCTCCGCGAGGCCGGCCTGGCGGTGACCGAGGTGGCCGAGGTGACCGGCGCTCCCGAGATGCTCGACGGACGGGTCAAGACGCTGCACCCGCGCATCGCGGCGGGCGTGCTGGCGGACAGGCACGACGCCTCGCACCGGCAGCAGCTGGCCGAACAGGGTATCGAGCCCTTCGACCTCGTGGTCGTCAACCTCTACCGTTTCGAGGAGGCGGCCGCACGACCGGGCATCGGCGATGCCGAGCTCATCGAGGAGATCGACATCGGAGGCCCGACGCTGGTTCGAGCGGCGGCCAAGAACCATGCCTCGGTGGGCATCGTCTGCGATCCGGACGACTACACGGCGGTGCTGGCCGAGCTCGAGCAACAGGGCGCGCTGTCGGACGATGCGCGGAAGGCCCTGGCACTGAAGGCCTTCCGGCTCACGGCGCACTACGACGCCGCCATCGGCGCGGCCCTGGCAGCGCGCTGGGCGCCTGCCGATCGCTTCCCTGAGCGCCTCAGCCTGGGGCTGACCCGATCGCAGCCTCTGCGCTACGGCGAGAACCCGCACCAGGCCGCCGCGCTGTACACGCTGGCAGGCGCTGATCGAGACAGCGGTCTATTCGCCACCGGAGTCACGCTGCTGTCGGGCAAGCCGCTGTCCTTCAACAACCTGCTCGACGCCTCTGCGGCGGCCGCACTTGCCCGGGACCTCCACGGCGCAGCCGTGGTCATCGTCAAGCACGGCAACCCCTGTGGCGCGGCCGAAGCCGGCGACCTGATGACGGCCTGGCAACGGGCCCTCGCCGGCGACCCGGTGAGCGCCTTCGGCGGCGTGGTGGCGGTGCGCGGCAGCGTCGACGCGGTCCTGGCGGGGGCCCTCACAAGCATCTTCCTGGAGGTCGTGGTGGCCGTGGGCTTCGACGCGGCTGCCACCGCCATCCTGGCTGCGAAGCCCGACCTGCGCCTGCTCGAGGACCGCACCCTCGAGCTCCCGACAGCGAGTGTCGCTCGACGTCCGCAGCGCCGGCGGTGGCCTGCTGCTGGCCGAGACGGATGTGGGGCCGGATGATCCGGACGAGTGGTCGGTCGTGAGTGCCCGCCAGCCGGATGCTCGTGAATGGGCTGACCTGGACTTCGCCTGGCGCGTCGTGCGCCACGTCAAGTCGAACGCCATCGTGCTCGTCCGCGATGGCGCCGTGGTGGGCGTCGGCGCGGGCCAGATGAGTCGCGTCGAGTCCGCTCGGCTCGCGGTCGCCGGCGCAGGGGCGCGCGCTGCCGGCGCGGTCGCGGCTTCGGACGCCTTCTTCCCCTTCGCGGACGGCGTGCAAGTGTGCCTCTCCGCTGGCGTCTCAGCCGTCGTCCAGCCAGGCGGCTCGAAGCGCGACGCCGAGGTCACCGCTGCCGTCGATGCGGCCGATGCGGCGATGGTCTTCACCGGCCGACGCCACTTCCGTCACTAGGGAACCTGGGAGTCGGTCGGTACATCGAGAGGCGCACGGACCACGCTGGCCCGGGGGCTGTGGCCTGACCCCGGCCGTTTCCTGGTCCCCGCTCGATCTAGGCCGGTTCCTGGCGCCCCGACCGGGGTGCCGCGACGGGGCTGCCGCGACGGCCCGACTGGGCTACCCTGATGCCCCGACCCAGCCGGTTCCCGCCACCTATGCACCGGGGGACTGGTAGACCGGACGGTGGCACCCCGGCGCGGCCAACCTACCGGCGGCCGGGCCTGCTCGCGCTCGGCCTGAGCGTGGCGAGGACCTCGCGGTGCCGTCCGGCGTGACCCGGAGGCGCGTCGGCCCGGACAGTTCCCGCCCAACAGTCCCCCCGGGACTGGCTGACAGGAACGACCAGCAGTGGCCCGACGCCGCGACCAGCAGCGGCTCGACGCCGGGTGCCGCGAGCGATGCTGTCGGCTGCGCCGAGAACTCGATGCGGACCCGGGGTTCGGCGCTCCCCCGGCCATGCCTGCCGGCGAGGCACCCCCGGCCATGGCCGCCGGCAAGGCGCCGAGGCTTGACGCGGGGCCACGCCTGCCGCCATCGTTGGCGCGTGGACCTCGACGTCGCCATCGGCATCCTGCGCACGTCGTGTCTGTTCGAGCGCGCCGACGAGTCCTCGCTCGCCGACATCGCCCGCCAGCTGCGCCATCGCCGCTTCCGGCGCGGCGAGACGATCTTCCACCAGGGCGATCCGGGCGACGCGCTGCACCTGGTGAGCTCGGGTGCCGTGAAGATCGTGCTGCCCAGCACCGAGGGCGAGGAAGCCATCATCGCGACCCTGCGCAGCAGCGACTTCTTCGGAGAGCTGGCCCTGCTCGACGGCGCGCCGCGCTCGGCGACGGCCGTGGCGCTGGAAGCGACCGAGACGTGGACGCTCTCGCGCGAGCTCTTCCACGATCTCCTCGACCGCGACCCCAGGCTGCGCGATTCGCTGCTGGCGGGCCTGGCGCGCGAGCTGCGCCGTCTCACCGGACAGGTGGAGGAGCTGCACTTCCTGGACCTGGCTGGCCGCCTGGCGATGCGCCTCGCCCGGCTGGCCCGTGAGGCTGACCCGGCCGCCGTCGAGGTGCGCCTCGACTGGCCGTACACGCAATCGGACCTGGCCTCCATGATCGGCGGCACCCGTCAGTCGGTCAACAGACTGCTCTCCGGTCTCGTCGAGCGCGGCCTCGTGGTCATCGAGCCCGAGACCCTGACCATCCCGGACGTGGACGCGCTGCTGCGCGAGGCTGACCGATGAGCGAGCTGACATCCTCCACGGGTTCGCTCGAGCGCGCGC
This sequence comes from uncultured Chloroflexia bacterium, assembly GCA_963697275.1. GTDB lineage: Bacteria > Chloroflexota > Limnocylindria > Limnocylindrales > CSP1-4 > JAFMJV01. Next base: position 28,967 of record CAVONF010000006.1, read on the forward strand.
GCGCGATCCTCCTCCGCGTGGCTCGCGAGACGGCCACGGCGCGGCGCCTGCAGGGCGACGTCGAGACGGAGCTGCTGCAGTCGGTCGTCGATGCCGCGGCCGCCCTCTTCGAGGCTGAGGCAGCTTCCATCGCGCTGTTCGAGCGCGACCCCGACCGGCTCGTCTTCCGCGTCGCCGCGGGGGCCAGGGGCGACGGCGTCATCGGCCTCGCGGTGCCTCCGGGCCAGGGCATCGTCGGCCATGTCTTCAGCAGCGGAGAGGCCGTCGCGCTCTCCGACGTGGCGTCCGATCCCCGTTTCGACCGGGACACGGCACGACGGACCGGCTATCAGCCGCGCAGCATCGCTGCCGTGCCGCTCATCGATGCCGGTGTCTCGGTCGGGGTGCTGCAGATCCTCGACAAGCGCTCCGCGGACGCCTTCTCGCTGCGGGACATGGAGCTGCTGTGCGTCTTCGCGCGGCAGGCGGCCGCAGCCATCCAGGCCGCGCGCGTCGGACGCGATCCGGAACGCCTGCTGCGCGACGCCATCGCCGCTGTCGCTGCCGGAACGCTCGAAGACGCGGCGTTGGACGCGCTCGTCGGCGAGGTCGCGAGTGAACTGGATCGGGATGCCGCTGCGCCGTTCTGGAAGCTGGTCGATGCGGTGGCGGGCCTGCAGGGATCGTCCCGGGCAGACCCCGGGCTCGTCGGCGAGATCCTCGCAGTGGCCGCGCTCCACCACCGCAGGTCCGGCGCCGTTTGACAGCCCGCCTGTCGGCCACCTGACAGGCATCGCCGCTCACGGTGCGTAGGCTGATGCTACGCAGCGCGAGGTCAACGATGAACGGGATGCTCCAGCACAGCGGATACCTCGAAGTGGCGGCACAGCACCGCCAGGAGGCCGAGGCGCGCGCTCATGAAGCGCGGCTCGAAGCCATGGCCAGGGCAGCCCGACAGGACGACGTCCGCCAGGCCGACATCCGCCAGGCCGACATCAGGAGGACAGCAGGGCGCCACGTCCGCCGCCGCCCGGCCCTGTTCCGCAAGAAGGCACGGCCGACGGTCATCGCCCATCACACGGCGGGTAGCCGGGGCGGGTAGCCGGGCCGGCGCCAGCCACACGACGCTCACCTACCCACCGCTCCCTGAACCGAGCGGTTCTCCGGCGGCGGGGTCCTGGACGCAGGCAGGCCCCGTCGCCTCTCTGTGTCCAGCCGCCCTCGCACAGGCAGGGGGCGCGGTCCCGCCATCCGTCAGCGCCGTCGCACGTGTAGCATCGGGTCGCCCATGACCGCACGACGCCGCTTCTACCTGACCACCGCCATCGCCTACGCCAACAATCGGCCCGGCCTGCACACCCTCTACGAGGTCGTGGGGGCCGACGTCATCGCCCGCTGGCACCGCATGAGCGGGGATGACACCCGCTTCCTGACCGGCACCGACGAGTACTCGGTCAACATCGCCACCACGGCAGCCCAGCGCGGCCTCGCGCCGAAGGCCTTCGTGGACGAGATGGTGGCGCTCTTCCGCAGCGCCGAGGATGCCCTGGGCATCAGCCCCGATCGCTTCATCCGCACCACCGACCCGGACCACACCGAGGCCGTCCACGAGATGATCCGGCGGGCCTACGAGAACGGCGACATCTATCTCGGCGAATACCAGGGCTGGTACTGCCCCAACGAGGGCTTCCGCAACACCAGCGACCTCATCGAGGACGAGCGGGGGTTCCACTGCCCCAACCACCCCGACGTGGACCTGCAGTGGCTCTCCGAGCGCAACTGGTTCTTCCGGCTCTCGGCCTACCAGGAGCGCCTGGAGCGGTACTACGCCGACCACCCCGACTGGGTGCAGCCGGAGTACCGCAAGAACGAGATGCTCGGCTTCATCCGCCAGGGCCTCGAGGACTTCTCGGTGAGCCGGGAAGGCGCCACCTGGGGCATCCCCTTCCCGCTCCTGCCGGACGGCTCCTCCGCCCGCCGCGAGGACGGCAGCTGGGACCCGGCCGCCGGCACGGTCTACGTCTGGTACGACGCGCTCATCAACTACATCACCGGGGCCGGCTTCCCGGGCGACCCTGCGGCCTTCAGCCACTGGTGGCCGGCCGACCTGCATGTCATCGGCAAGGACATCAACCGCCTCCACACCATCTACTGGCCGGCGATGCTGATGAGCGGCGGGCTGCCGTTGCCCCGGCAGGTCTGGGTCCACGGCTGGCTGCTGGCCCAGGGCGAGCGCATGAGCAAGAGCCGCGGCAACTTCCTCGACCCGGTGGACGTGGTCGCAGCGCTTGGCCCCGACGGCGCGCGCTACACGATGCTGCGCGAGGTCGCCTTCGACCGGGACAGCGACGTCTCCTGGGACAGCTTCGTGCGCCGCTACAACGCCGATCTGGCCAATGACTACGGCAACCTGCTCAACCGCACGCTGTCGATGACCGGCCGCTACCTGGCCGGGCAGCGTCCTGGGCCGACCCGGGGGGACCTGGCGGCCAGCTGGTCGACGACCTTCGGGCGCTACGCCGAGAAGCTGGAGGCCTACCTGCTCCACGAGGCGCTCGAGGTCGCTCTGGGGGTTCGTCGGCGAGGCCAACCGATACGTCGATGCGCAGCAGCCCTGGATGCTGGCCAAGGCCGCCAAGGGCGGTGACGAGTCGGCCTCCGCTCGCCTCTCCGAGGTGCTCGGCGACCTGCTCGAGGCCTGTCGGGTCATCTCCTTCGCTGCCGCGCCGTTCATGCCCGGAACGGCTGCCCGCGCAGCTGGGCAGCTCGGCGTCGAGTACACCTATGGCGCCGACGGCAACGGTGGACCGCCGCTGGCCGAGCTGGTCGCCTGGGGCGCGCTCCCGTCCGGCGGGGCGATCGGCGCGCCGGCCCCGCTGTTCCCGAGACTCGAGGTGGACGAGAAGGAAGAAGGGTAGGGGAGCGCCTGCCTGACCTGAACCCCGACGGGCTGCGGCTCGTCGATTCCCACGCCCACCTGCAGGCCGACGCGTTCGACCGCGATCGTGACGCGGTGCTGCTGGCCGCCTACGACGCCGGCGTGGAGCGTCTGCTGATCCCGGCCTGGGACGTGCCCTCCACGCCGAGCGGGCTCGAGTTCGTGCGCTGGCACGGCCTGCGGACGACGACGGGCATCCACCCGCACATCGCGGCCACGGTGGATGACGCGATGTGGGAGGCGGTTGCGGCAGCTGGCCACCGAGACGGACGTGATCGGCATCGGCGAGACCGGCCTTGACTACGACCGCGGCTTCTCGCCCCGCGAGGACCAGCTGGTCAACCTGCGCCGCCACATCGCGCTGGCACGAGAGGTCGGCAAGCCGCTCATCCTGCACTGCCGCTCCAAGCCCGACCAGCGCGACGCACAGGACGACCTCATCGCCGAGCTGCGAACCGCCGGCGTCGGAGAGCAGGACTGGCGCGATCGTTTCGCCGGCCGACCGCCGGGCGTGCTGCACTCCTTCAGCGGACCGGTCGACTACGCCGAGCAGGCCCTCGAGATGGGCTTCCTCATCGCCTTCGGCGGGCTGGTCTTCCGAAGCGGCGAGGAGGCCAGTGCCGACGTCGCGCGCATCGTGCCGCTCGAGCAGCTGCTCGTCGAGACGGACTCGCCCTATCTCAAGCCCAGGGGAGTCCGCGGCAGCCGCAATCAGCCCCTCAACGTGGCGGTCACCGCGACGTGGCTGCGCCGGCTTCGCGGCGACGATCCGGAGCTCTTCGGCCAGGCGCTGGTCGAGACCTTCGACCGTTTCGTGGGCGCCGACCCGACCCGCCTCAGTCCTTCGCCCGAGTAAGCAGCACGCGCGTCAGCTCTGCCCCCTCGCCGTGACTATCGGGCGCGGCATCGAGGATGCGGCAGGCCACCGAGCCGTCATCGGTCTGCCAGCAGGTCACGATGAGGGTTGCGCCGGGCTGTGCCGGCCGCAGATAGCCGACCCGATAGCAGTCCGGCATGAGGGCAGGGCCAGCGGGCATCCGCGCCATGGCATCGCCGACGACGTCGAGGTAGGCGGCGTTGTTCATGTGACCCATGGGGTCCACGTCCGGGGGTCGTACCCATGTCGTCAGCCGCGTGGCATCAGGCGGTGTCGCGGGCAGCGTCACGCGGCTGCGCGTGAACGTCCGACCCGGCGAGAAGTAGGCCGCGATCTCCCCTGGGACGCGAGCCGGCTGCCCATCGACCGTGAGCAGGACCCAGTCGGTGTCCACCACCGCCACCAGCGCACCATCGACCGGCCCATCGGCGGCCTCAGTGCGCCACATCTCGGCATGGCGCCGTGCCCAGACGTGCCGCCAGCCGGTGACCTCGGTTCGGACGGTGACCGTGTCGCCGTAGGTGACCGGGGCCGTGATGCGCAGGGCCACGTTGCGCACCAGCCACTGCATCGACCGTTCCGCGTACCACTCTCGCCCGAAGCCGGCCACCTCGCTGTGCCGCCAGGCCATGTCCTGGGCGTAGCGCAGGAATCCCGAGGGGCGCAGCAGGCCAGCTGCGTCGGCCTCGTCGAACCGGACACGGTACTCGGCCTCGAGGATCCGGGAGACGGTCACGTCGCCCAGTGTATGGCCAGTCGCCTGGCGGCCGGATGGTCAGGCAGTCGATAGCCACGGCACACGACGTCGCGTAGCATGCGCGGCATGAGGTGCCGGAGTTGCGGCCGCGCCCTGGATGCGGAGACCCGCTTCTGCCCCGGCTGTGGCACGGCCGTGGACATGCGCTGCGCCGGCTGTGGTGCTGCGCTCGAGGCGGATGCCCGCTTCTGCAAGCGCTGCGGCCATGCCGTCGAGACTGCTGACGCGACCGGGACCGCTCCGGTCACCGGGACCGCCCCGGCCACCGGGAGCGCTCCGACCACCCTGACCGCTCCGACCACCCTGACCGCGCCGACCACCCTGACCGCGCCGGCTTCGGCGCTCCGCGAGCGCAAGGTCGCCACGCTGCTCTTCGCGGACATCGTGGGCTTCACCAGCCTGAACGAGGCACACGATCCGGAGATCGTGTCCTCGCTCGTGGCCCCGACCTTCGAGCGGCTCTCCCGCGAGGTCGTGCGCTACGAGGGCACCATCGAGAAGTTCGCGGGCGACGCCCTGCTGGCCGTCTTCGGCGTACCCGCCATCCACGAGGATGACCCCGAGCGGGCGGTGCGGGCGGCGCTCGAGATGCAGGCCGCCATGTCGGAGATCGCCACATCCTCGGCTGGCCGACCCGACCTGCGCCTGCGCATCGGTATCGAGACCGGCGAGGTGCTCGTGGACCTGGCCCGAGCCCGCGACGAGCGTGACCTCTTCGTCACCGGCGATGCCGTCAATACCGCGGCGCGCCTGCAGGCCGCCGCCGAACCCGGCACCGTCGTGGTCGGGGCATCGACCTACGCGGCCTCGCGCGACATCGTCGAGTATCGCGAGCTGACGGCGCTTCAGCTTCGTGGCAAGGCGGCGCCGGTCGCCGCCTGGCAGGCCATCTCGGTCAAGGCCCGCCGGGGAGGCCGCCGGACCCCGCTGGGAATCGAATCGCCGCTTGTGGGCCGCGATAACGAGCTGACCCTGCTCAAGGACACGGTCCGACGCGCCGTCGAGGACGGGCGGCCGCACCTGGTCACCATCATCGGATCTGCCGGTGTGGGCAAGAGCCGGCTTGCCTGGGAGCTGGAGAAGTACGTCGACGGACTACCCGAGACCTACCACTGGTGCAAGGGCCGCTGCCTTGCCTACTCAGGCCAGTCGTTCGGGCCGATCGCCGATGTCGTCAAGGCCGATGCGCGCATCCATGATGACGAGACCCCCGAGCTGGCCCGGGAGAACCTGGCCAGCCGCCTCTCCGAGCTGCCCATCCCCGTCGCCGACCGACCGGCCATCCAGGATGCCCTCGAGGCCGTCCTGGCCATCGGTGAGCGACGCGAGCGACCGCGAGATGAGCTCTTCGAGGCCTGGCGCCGCTACCTCGGCGCCATCGCAGCGGTCGGCCCGCTCGTGCTGATCGTGGAGGACATCCACTGGGCGGATGATGGGATGCTCGCTTTCGTCGACTTCCTGGCCCGCTGGGCCGAAGGTCCCATGGTCGTGATGTGCCTGGCCCGGCACGAGCTGCTGGAGGCTCGGCCGAGCTGGGGCGGTGGCCTGCCCAACGCGTTGACCGTCTTCCTGGAACCATTGCCTGCATCCGCCACCGCCCGGCTGATGGACGGACTCCTGACGGGAGGCGTCCCGGATTCGCTCCGTGACCGCATCGTGGCCCTCTCGGACGGCAATCCGCTCTTCGCCGAGGAGATGGTGCGCATGCTCGTCGACCACGGTGTGCTGCGCTTCGCCAACGGGCGCTGGGAGGTCGCGCGGGACATCGAGAGCCTCGAGATCCCGGGCTCCGTGCAGGCAGTGCTCGCAGCACGCCTGGACACCCTGCCGAGCGAGGAGAAACGCGTCGCCCAGGACGCTGCGGTCGTGGGTCGCATCTTCTGGGACATCGTCGTGGCTCACCTGGCCCGGACCGAGCGAAGCTCGACACAGGAGCTCATCCGCCGGCTTCGGGTCAAGGACCTCGTGGTCCAGCGCAAGCCATCGTCGCTCGCGGACGCCAGCGAGTACGGCTTCCGCCACGTGCTGATCCGGGACGTCGCGTACGACTCACTGCCCAAGCGGGACCGGTCCCGCTTGCACCGGGACATCGCCCTGTGGGCGGAGGCGGAGCTGACCGATCGCATCGAGGAGTTCAGCGAGCTCATCGCCAGCCACCTGGCGGCCGCGCTGGCGTACGAGGAGGAGTTCTCGGTCGACACGGACGGGAACCTGCGCGAGGTGCCGTCAGCTGGCCAAGGACGCGGCCCTGCGTGCCGCCAGGCGTGCGTCGGCCATGAGCCAGCTCGCCGCGGCAGGTCGCTGGCTGAAGCTCGCCGTGGACCTGGCCCGGAAGCTCGAGCTGCCGCCCCGGGAGATCGCCGAGCTGGCCGTCGAGTACGCGCTGGTGGCCTGGGAGAACGTCGAGCCGGCGGAGCGGGATGCCGTGCTCGCGGATGCCATCGACAGGATGCTCGCGCTGGACGACCGGTCGGCCGCCGATGAGCAGCTCATCGCGCGCTTGCGTGACGGTCGCGCCCAGGCGCTGTTCGAATCCGGGGACCTCGAGGGGGCACGGGGACTCGCCCGCACCGGGCATCGCGGCCCTCGAACCCGGTCCTCCGACACCTGGCCGAGCGCTGCTGCTCACGCGGCTGGGCTGGACCTACTGGCGAGGGGGCCCGGTGGAAGACTCGGTGGCCATCCTGGAGCGCGCCATCGAGGAGGCTCGCGCCAGCGCCGATGCAGCGACGCTGCGCTGGGCCATGCACGACCTCGGTGTCGCCCTCTCGTTCCTCGGGAGGCGGGACGAGGCCGTGGCGCTGCTCGAGGATTCGTTCCAGCGGGCACGCGAGGCCGACGACCGCAACCTGCTGATGCGCTGCTACATCAACCTGCCGGCTGTGAGAGTGGGGCGTGGCGACCCGCCGGAGCCTCTTATCGCCATGATCGTCGAGGGTCTGGGGCTGGCGCGGCGCTCTGCGGCGAGTCAGACCATCGCGTGGCTCGCCTCCAACCTGACGGAGTTCATGGTCGACACCGGCAGACTGGATGAGGCCCTCGCCTACATGGACGAAGCCGTCACGGCCGCGCGTGCCGTCGGGCACGCTCACCTCCCCAGCTCACTCTGGCATCGGTCCGTCCTGCACCGCATGCGCGGTGAGCCGGAGGCCGCGGCTCGTGACCTGGCCGAGGCCGAGCGCCTGGGCGAGATCTCCGAGCCGCAGCTCGCCGGGGTGCGGCCGCTCAGCCAGGCGTGGGCACGCTGGCCGGACGATCCTCGCGGCGCGCTGGACACGCTGGCGACCTGGCTGTGGGAGCACGCGACCGGGCTCGGGCCGCGACCGGCTGTCGCCCATGAGGTCGCCCGGATGGCCTTGCGGCTGGGAGAGCGGGTGACCCTGTCCCGCGCCGTGGAGCTGCACCGCGCGAGCCGCGTGAACACCGAGGCTGCCCTCTTCCTGGCCAAGGACCAGTGGGTGGATGGGCTGGCGGCCGGTGACCAGCACGCGGTCGAGCACGCGGCTGCCATGCTCGAGGAGATCGACTACCGCACACCCGCAGCCGAGGCATGGGCGGATGCAGCGTTCCTGGCGGCGAGCGCGCGGACTCCATCGGATGCCGAGCGCCGGGCCGCCGGGCTGTGCGCGGAGATCGGCCTGCACCCACTCCTGGGACCCTGTGCCGGAGACGCCCTTGCACCACGGTGAGGCTCCAGCGGAGGGCGGAGCAGCGCGCAAGGCTGCGACGAGTGCTTGACAACGGCGCGCCCACATCCCGTACAGTTCTGGCACTCTCGACACTGAGAGTGCTAACCAAGCCGCGAAGCGGGTCGGCCCCCCAACCACCCCCGGGAGCTGGCTCCCCGCCGCGAGATGCACAACCTTAGGAGGGAACCGCGTTGGCGACTGCCACTGCGACCAAGCTTCGCCCCCTCGGCGATCGCGTCGTCGTCAAGCCCACTGCCCGTGAAGAGATGACCAAGAGCGGCATCGTCCTGCCCGACACGGCCAAGGAGAAGCCGCAGGAAGGCCAGATCATCGCCGCCGGCCCCGGCCGCCTCAACGATGAGGGCGAGCGCGAGCCCATGGACGTCAAGGTCGGGGACAAGGTCCTCTACGCCAAGTACGCCGGTACCGAGTTCAAGATCGATGACGAGGAGTACCTCATCGTCAGCCAGAAGGACATCCTGGCCGTCGTCGAGGGCTAGGCCCGCTCCAGCCCGATCGCCGCTCGGCCGGACCCCCGTGGGTTCGGCCGTCGCATCATCCCGAGGAGGTTCCACCACACCGTGGCCAAGCAGCTGATCTTCGACGAGACCGCTCGTCGCTCGCTCAAGAGGGGCGTCGACGGTCTCGCTGATGCCGTCAGGGTGACGCTCGGTCCCAAGGGCCGCAACGTCGTCCTCGACAAGAAGTACGGGGCTCCCACCATCACCAACGACGGCGTCACCATCGCCCGTGAGGTGCAGCTGGAGGAGCCCTTCGAGAACATGGGCGCGCAGCTCCTCAAGGAGGTCGCGACCAAGACCGATGACGTCGCCGGCGACGGCACCACCACCGCCGTCGTGCTCGGCCAGGCGCTCGTCACCGAGGGCCTCAAGAACGTCACCGCGGGCGCCAACCCGATGATCGTCAAGCGCGGCCTGGACAAGGGCGTCGACGCCATCGTCGAGCGGCTCAAGGCCAACGCCCGTGCCGTGGAGACCAGCGAGCAGATCGCCGCCGTGGCCGCCATCAGCGCCGCCGACCCCGCCGTCGGCGAGCTCATCGCCGAGGTCATGGACAAGGTCGGCAAGGACGGTGTCATCACCGTCGAGGAAGGTCAGTCGATCGGCCTCGACAAGGAATACACCGAGGGCATGCAGTTCGACCGCGGCTACATCAGCCCCTACTTCGTGACCAACCCGGACCGCATGGAGGCGGTCCTGGAGAACGTCGCCGTGCTCATCACGGACAAGAAGATCTCCAGCATCAACGAGCTGCTGCCGGCCCTGGAGAAGGGCGTGCAGCTGGGCAAGCCGGTCTTCCTCGTGGCCGAGGATGTCGACGGCGAGGCCCTCGCCACGCTGGTCGTCAACAAGCTGCGCGGCACGGTCAACGTGCTCGCCGTCAAGGCTCCCGGCTTCGGCGACCGCCGCAAGGAGATGCTGCGCGACATCGCCGTGCTGACCGGCGCCAACGTCATCAGCGAGGAGCTCGGCCGCAAGCTCGACTCCGTCACGCCCGAGGACTTCGGTGGCGCCCGTCGCATCGTCTCCACCAAGGACGACACGACCATCGTGGACGGCACTGGCGATCCGGAGAAGATCAAGGGCCGCATGACCCAGATCAAGGCCCAGATCGAGGAGACCACCTCGGATTACGATCGCGAGAAGCTCCAGGAGCGGCTCGCCAAGCTGGCCGGCGGCGTGGCCGTCATCAAGGTCGGCGCGGCCACGGAGGTCGAGCTCAAGGAGAAGAAGCACCGCATCGAGGACGCCCTCTCCACGACCCGCGCCGCGGTCGAGGAGGGCCTCGTGGCCGGTGGTGGCACCGCGCTGTTGCAGGCCATCCCCGCGCTTGACCAGCTGAAGCTCGAGGGTGACGCCGCGGTCGGCGTGAACATCCTGCGCCGGGCCCTTGAAGCGCCCATCCGCCAGATCGCGGAGAACGCCGGCAAGGAAGGCTCGGTCATCGTGGCCGCCGTCCGCGACCTGCCGCTCGGCCAGGGCTATGACGCGCTCAAGGGTGAGTACGGCGACATGTTCGACAAGGGCATCGTCGACGCCGCCAAGGTGACGCGCTCCGCGCTCCAGAACGCGGCCTCCATCGCCGGCATGGTCCTGACCACGGAGACGCTGGTCACCGACGAGCCGGAGAAGGAGAAGCCGGCCGCTGCCGGCGGGCACAGCCACGACTACTAGTCGACACCGACCTTCGCGGTCGGTCATCTGATAGCGGAAAGCCCGGGCCGGGACTGGCCCGGGCTCTCCGATTCCGCGGCAGGTTCGGCGGGTCCGTTCTAGACTCCGCGGCGATGAGCGTCGTCATCGTCCCCCCGCACGCAGGCGTCCGTCGCCTGGCCGTCTCGACGGTCGTGGCTGGCCTGCTTGCTCTGACCTCGGTCGTCGTGACCAGCGCGCAGGACCTGCCGCCCTGCGGCGACCGCGCGACCGCTTCGGAGTGCCGGCTGCCGGCCTGGCCGGAGGATGCGCAGCGTGATGCGCCGAGCCTCTTCGGGGAGGTCACCGGCACGGTCTGGCTGGAGGATGCCGCTGGCGACGCGCCGGACGCCGGGCTGGACATCCTGGCCGTGGGGATCGGCAGCGTGAACATCGCGGACCCCAGGGCCGTGCGTGATGCCGAGGGGCTGCTCAAGACCGGCAAGGCCAAGCAGGCTGTCCGGCCCGGCGACAACGTGCTCGTACGGATCGTGCTCGATTCGCCCCTCGACCAGATCGAGGCCGGCCACAGCGGCGTCCACGTGGCCACGGACATCGACGATTCACGCAGCAACAACGCACCTGCCGGCGTCCGCAACCGCGAGCAGCCCTTCGCCGGCAGTGAGGACATCTACTCGGTGACCTACGCGACCACCACCGGCAAGACCAGCCTCCAGGACAGCGACCTCTCGCGCGGCTGGTACAAGGGCAAGGACGCCTTCGCCGCCGCCTGGGCCTCGCCCACCGTCCTCGATGTGCTGGTGCGCCCGGAGGGCTTCGGGTCCGGGTTCCGCGTCATCACCTTCACGAGTGGCGCGGATGGCGGCTACGACAGCCTCACCCTTGGGCCCGGCGCCATCCCCGCGAACGGCCTGGTACCGTTGCGGCCGGTCTGTCTGGAGGCCTCCGTCGCCATGGAACCGCTCGTGGTGCGCCGGCTGGTCGAGAACGGGCAGACACTGCGCGACGTCGAGGCGCTGGCTTCCTGGCGCGGGGGCGCCTCGTTCGCGGTCGATGACGCGCCGCGCCAGGCGCTGGAGTCGCTCATCTCGGACCTGGACGAGGATGGCGACGGTCGCATCAGCCTGGCATCGACGGTGAACCTCTTCGAGGACGGTGTCGTCATCGGGCACCGGCCGGAGCTGGAGCTTGCGCTGGTCGATGGCCAGGCCCAGCTGGCGCTCGAGCTCGGCCTGACCAGACGTGGCTACAACGTGCTGCGGGCGATCGACCTCGAGCCCACCGGGAACGACGTCGCGGATGCCTGGTTGGCTCGCGCCTCCGATGCCCTGACCGAGGCCATGCCGCCCTTCCGTTCCGCCCGTCGCGCCGGCCCGCTCATCGGTGATGGCATCGGGGCCTGTGCCACAGCGCTCATCGCGCCACCCCCGTCCGAGGCTGAGGAGACCGCCGCACCCGACGCCACCGCGGCCACACCCGCACCCGACGCCACACCCGCACCCGACGCCACACCCGCACCCGACGCCACACCCGCACCCGAGGACGCCTGAGCGGCGGCACCGCGTGGCGCCGGAGCGGCAGTAGCCGCATCCTCGAACACTCCGAGTACCGGCTTGCCGCCACGCGGTCGATCTTGACCAGGCTGCAGGCTCTCGGCGGCCCGTAGCGGGTCGTGGTCGGCTGATTCGTCGCCGGACTTGCTGATTCGTCCCGCCTCCCAGGCTGGACCCGGCGACGCTTGCCGCCTGCCGGGAAGGATCGGCATGCTGGCGGGACGGAGCGGCTGTAGCGGCTGCCGACTCGTCAAGATCGACCGCCTGGCGGCAATCGGCCGGGCTTGCGTCCGCGCCGCATCGCTGCGTCGCGGCACACCGCGCTGCGCCCGCGGCACACCGCGCTGCGCCGCACACGGCGCCGGACGCCTGAGCGACCCAGGCGCCGCGACTGCGTCATAGACTTGCGCCATGGCAGGCGGCTGGATCCACATCATCACGGGCTGCATGTTCAGCGGCAAGACCGACGAGATGCTGCGGCTCATCCGCCGCGCTGAGATCGCCGGTCGCCGTGTGCTGCTGGTGCGCCCCTCCGTGGACGACCGCACCGAGGCCGGCTCGGTCGAATCCCGCTCCGGCGTGGCCTACAAGGCGCAGACCGTGCGTGACAGCAGCGAGATCCCGCCCCTGGTGACGGCGGCGCGCGCCTCGGTGGTGGCCATCGACGAGGCCCAGTTCTTCGACGACGGCCTGCCCGGGATCGCCGAGCTGCTGGCGGCCGAAGGACGCTCCGTGCTCATCTCCGGGCTGGACCAGGATTTCCTGGGGCGGCCCTTCAACCCCATGCCCACCCTCCTGGCGCTGGCTGACCAGGTCACCAAGCTCACCGCCATCTGCACCGTGTGCGGTGCAGATGCCACGCGCACGCAGCGCATGGTCGGCGGCCGGCCGGCCGCGGCCGATGATCCGCTCATCGTGGTCGGTGGCATGAACGACGATCGCTACGAGGCGCGCTGTCGGGCTCATCACGTCGTGAGCCCGGCACGCGGCACCGTGGGTGCCCCCATCTGGGAGTCGCTGCCGGCCGCCCACGAGTAGCCCGTCGGGGCGACCACCGGCATGACCTCCTGCGAGTAGCCGGCCGCCACCATCGCTGCCAGCGTGGCCACGAGCGCGGCAGCCCTGACCGAGTGACGTCCGTTGCCGCAGGCCCGAAGACGCGCCTGGAGGTGACCACATCATGGCAGGACGATCTCACGCGACGATCGTGCTGGCGGTCGGCTCGGTCCTGGTCGGGTTCTACAGCCAGTTCGCTGCCGTGGCCCTCCTCGTCACCGGCTCAGCGTTCGCGCCGGAAGGGTCCGTCGAGGCACGGGTGGCCCTGCTGCTGGGGTCGATCTTCCTTGTCATCACGATCGCAGCCTGTGCCGTCGCCTTCGGATTCTGGGCTGGTCATGGCTGGTCGTGGGCCGGCGGCCTCCTCGTCTTCGGTGCGCTCATCGTGGCCAGCGTGATGCTGTCGCTACTGTCCACCAATATCCTGTCCGCAGTAGGACCGACGCTCGGAGCCTCCGCCGCCCTGTGGTACCTCACTCGGCCGGGCGCCAGGGCTCAGTTGTCCGTCCCGGCCGCCGTCGGTCGTGCACGAGCGAAGGCCCCGACCAGCCCGGGACCGATGGGATCGTCGCGAATCACCGGCTAGCGGTGCGGCCCTGCTGACCGTCGTGGTCGGCGTGGCCATGGAAGCGGCATGGCCATAGAATTGGTCTGTGCCGGATCCGAGGGAAGGCGCACCGGCGGGTCCGCTGCCGACGCCTCAGAACCACCTGCGGCAGCTCGATGGGCTGCTGAGGCCTGACGATGCGCCCCCACTCCCGACCGAGACGGCTGCGCCCGAGATCGATGATCGGCCCGCGAACGACGCGCTCGATCCCCGCGGGGTGCGACGCTCCGGCTCCCCGGCCCCCGATCCCGAGCCGCCGGACGATGCCGAGTGGTTCTCGATGGTGGCCGCCACGGCCGGCGAGGCGGCGCCTGCGCGTCCTCCGCCCGATGCCGCAGCCAGGGCGCGCCGCGAGGCAGACGCGCGTGCGCTCGGCGCCGCCATCGTCAAACGCCTCAACCCGGAACAGGCCCGGGCCGTCACGACCACGCAGGGCCCGCTCCTGATCCTCGCCGGCGCGGGTTCTGGCAAGACCCGGGTCCTGGCGCACCGCATCGCGTACCTGGTTGGCGTGGAGGGCGTGCCGCCCTGGCAGATCCTGGCCGTGACCTTCACCAACAAGGCCGCCGCCGAGATGCGCGAGCGCATCCTCGCCCTCGTCGGCGAGCAGGGCCGCCAGGTGGCCATGGGCACGTTCCACGCGTTGTGCGCCCGGGTGCTGCGCCGTGACGGTGCCGCCATCGGCATCGACCCGCGCTTCACCATCTACGACACCGACGATCAGGCCGGCCTCGTGAAGCAGGTCCTGCGCGACCTTGAGCTCAGTGGCACCGGCGAGCTGCGGCCGGCCGCCGTGCTCTCGGCCATCAGCCGCTGGAAGAACGACCTCGTCAGTCCCCTGGAGGCGGACGAGGAAGCGCAGGGCTACCTTGAATCGCAGTACGCCCGCGCCTACGCCCGCTACGCGCGCCGCCTGCGCGAGGCCAGTGCGCTCGACTTCGACGACCTGCTCATCGAGGCGGTGCGTCTCTTCGAGCGCGCCCCCGCCGTGCTGGCGCACTACCGGCAGCGCTGGCGCTACCTCCACGTCGATGAGTACCAGGACACCAACCGCGCGCAGTACCTGTGGGTGAAGCTGCTTGCCGGCGAGCACCGCAATCTCGCCGTCGTCGGTGACGACGACCAGTCCATCTACAGCTGGCGCGGCGCGGACCTGCGCAACATCCTCGACTTCGAGCGCGACTACCCCGAGGCCACGGTCGTGAAGCTGGAGCAGAACTACCGCTCCACGCAGCTCATCCTCGATGCCGCCCACGCGGTCGTGGCCCGCAACGAGGGCCGGGTGGACAAGAAGCTGTGGACGCAGAACCCGCGGGGCACGCTCATCGAGCGCTTCGAGGCCGATCGCGAGGACGAGGAGGCCGAGTGGGTGGCCCGCCAGATCGAGGCCCTCGTGGCCGGACGGGGCAGCGCCGGCTCGGTGCTGGCGCGCCGTGCCGACGACGGCGACGACGACGTCTACCGGCTCCAGGACATCGCCGTGATGTACCGCACCAACGCCCAGAGCCGCGCCATGGAGGAGGCGTTCCTGCGCTACGGCCTGCGCTACCAGCTCGTGGGCGGCACGCGCTTCTACCAGCGCCGCGAGGTCAAGGATGCCCTGGCCTACCTGCGCGTCCTGCGCAACGACCACGACGTGGCCGCCTTCGAGCGCATCCTCAACGTCCCGCCGCGCGGCCTGGGGCAGCGCTCGCTGGAGGAGTTGCGCGAGCTGGCGGCGGCAGCGGGGTGGTGACGTCTGGGCGGCCCTCGGAGCGGCTGCGGAGGGGGCCGGCGAGCTGACGCCCAGGGCGCGCCACGCCTTCGCGCGCCTTCCGGGCTCGTGATCGCCCGTCTGCGCACGCGGGTCGGCCTGGCCGCCCTGCCGGAGCTGCTGGACACGACGCTCGAGGAATCGGGCTACCGGGCCATGCTCATGGACGGCTCCCAGGACGGCGAGGACCGCTGGGCCAACCTGCTCGAGCTGCGCGAGGTGGTGGACCGCTACGGCGATCTGGACCCGGCCGATGCGCTGGACCGCCTGCTCGAGGAGACAGCCCTGGTGGCCGACCAGGACGCCTACGCCGGCGACACGGACAAGGTCACGCTCATCACGCTCCATGCTGCCAAGGGCCTCGAGTTCGAGGTCGTCTTCATCAGCGGGCTCGAGGAGGGCGTCTTCCCGCACGCCCGCGCGCTCGAGGATCCGCGCCAGATGGAGGAGGAGCGCCGCCTCGCGTACGTGGGCCTGACCCGTGCCCGCAAGCGGCTCTACCTGACCCACGCCGCCCAGCGCGCCACGTGGGGTCGCTCCGGCTTCTCCGTCCCCAGCCGCTTCCTGCTGGAGATCCCGGAGGGGCTGATGCACGGGCCGAGACTGGTCTCCCTCGCCGACGACGATGACCAGCGGCCCGACGACGAGCGCCTCGAGGGCTACGACCTGGGGGCCATCATCGGCCGGCGCCCCTCGGAGACACGCCTCGTGGGTCGCCGCCCCATCGGCCCTGCCGGCGCACGTCGACTGCCCCCGGGCGGCGGTTTCAACCCCCCACCGGGAGCACCGCGTGCGGGCCAGCCGTTCCGCACCTCGCGTGACCTCGCCGCGCGCCGCGAGGCCTACTACGGGCGCGTCGGTGGCCCGGCCGCGATCGCTCGCCGGCTGCCCGGGCCGCAGCGCCACCCGATCTCGACGCCGCGCCTGAGGCCCCCCCGGACCGCTGGTCGCTGCCGGCCGCCTCGAGCGTGCCCGGCGAGCGCCGCTACCACGATGGCCAGAAGGTCCGCCACAAGGTCTTCGGGGAAGGCCAGGTCGTCTCCTCGAGGCTGACCCGCAGCGACGAGGAGGTCACGGTCGCGTTCCCGGGACAGGGCGTCAAGAAGCTCATGGCCAGCCTCGCCGGCCTCGAAGTCGCTGGCTGACAGACACTATGATGCAGCTGGACCACTCCTAGCCAGCCGTCGGAGGGGTACATGGCCGGGGATACGCTTCAGCCACTGCTGACGTGCACGGACCTGCGCAAGCGCTACAAGAGCATCACCGCTGTCGATGGCGTGAGCTTCCACATCGCCCGCGGCGAGACGTACGGCCTGCTCGGTCCCAACGGCGCCGGCAAGACCACCACCATCTCCATGGTCTGCGGTCTGCTGGAGCGCGACGGCGGTACCGTCACCGTGGCCGGCCGGCCCATGGACATCGAGGCCACGGAGACCAAGGCGCTCATCGGCTACGTGCCCCAGGACCTGGCCATCTACCCCGATCTCTCGGCCCGCGAGAACCTGCGCTTCTTCGGCCGGCTGCAGCGGCTGCGGGGCGCGGCCCTGGACGAGGGTGTCAAGGCCATCCTGGAGCTGACCGGCCTCACGGACCGCGCGGACGATCGCACGGAGACCTACTCGGGCGGCATGAAGCGGCGGCTCAACATCGGCATCGGCCTGCTGCATGAGCCGCAGCTGCTCGTCCTCGACGAGCCCACCGTGGGTGTCGATCCGCAGAGCCGCAATGCCATCCTCGAGGCCGTCGATGAACTGCGCCAGGGAGGCATGTCCATCCTCTACACGACCCACTACATGGAAGAGGCCGAGCGCCTGTGCGACCGCATCGGCATCATCGACGCGGGCCGGATCCTGGCCGAGGGCACGCGCCGCGAGCTGGTGGCCACGGTCGGGCAGCTGGACCGTGTGACGCTCACCGCGACCGGATCGCTGCAGGCGGCCGCCACCGCGCTGGCCGCCCTCGAGCGCGTCGAGAGCACCAGCACCGCGGACGGCGCCATCGAGATCACGGTCCAGGGTGCCCGGACGCTCCTGCCTGCCATCATCACCACCGCTGCTGGTGCGGGTGCGGTGGTCAACAGCGTCGAGGTCACGGAGCCGGACCTGGAGGCGGTCTTCCTGAAGCTCACCGGTCGGGCCCTGCGGGACTAGCGACGGCCAGGAGGACCAGCATCGATGCGCGCGGCCCTCGACATCGCCCTCAAGGACCTCCGTCAGAAGCTCCGTGATCGCTCCGCGATTCTCGTCGGCATCGTGGCCCCGTTCACGCTGGCCGCACTCTTCTCGGCCATCCTGGGTGGCCTGGAGGAGGACTTCCAGGCGCACTGGGCCTTCGTCGATCTCGACGGCGGTGCCGTCGCGACAGCCTTGCAGGAGGGCCCCATCGGCGGCATGGAGACGGCCGGCATCCTCACCGTGGAGCGCCTGGCATCAGCCGAGGCTGCCCGGGCCGCCGTCGAGGAGGGCCGCGTCGAGACCGCCATCATCGTCCCGGAGGGCTTCTCCTCGGCCACGCTGGCCGGCAGCGGCAGCGAGGTCGAGCTCATCGTGGACCCCGATGCCGTCATCTCCGCCCAGGTGGCGCGCTCGGTCCTGGCCGGCTTCGCGCACCAGATCGATGCCGTGCAACTCTCGGTGGCGACGGCGCTCTCGACGGCCCGGCGGCTCCCCGACCCCGCCACGACCGAGGCACTGGCCGAGCAGGCCCGCACCCTGCCCGACCCCATCGTCATCCGCAACGCCGCGGCCGAGGACCGCCGGGCCTCCAACTCGACCTACTACGCCGCGGCCATGGCCATCCTCTTCGTCTTCCTCTCCTCGCAGTTCGGTCTCACCAGCCTGCACGCGGAGCGGCGCGGGCGGACGCTCGCGCGCATGCTGGCCGCGCCCCTGCACTGGTGGTCGGTCATCGCCGGCAAGATCGTCGTCTCGCTGGTGATGGGCACCGTCTCGATGACCGTCATCGTGGTCGGCACGGCGCTGCTCCTGGGCGCCAGCTGGGGCGATCCGGTCGCCGTGGTGGCCCTCGTGGGCGCGGCTGCCATCGCCGCGACCGGCCTGGCCCTGTTCGCGGTCGGCTTCACCCGGACCGAGGAGCAGGCCGGCTCCGCCATCGCCGTCCTGACCATGCTCCTGGCGGTGCTGGGTGGCTCGTTCTTCCCGGCCAACCAGGGCCCGGAGCTCCTGGCGCAGGTCAGCCTCGTGACGCCCCATGCCTGGTTCCTGCGCGGCGTCCAGGATGTCGCCTCCGGCGGTGACATCACGTCGGCGGCCGGCCCCGTGGCTGTCCTGCTGGCCATCGGCCTCGTCGTCGGCGGGTTGGGGCTGCTCCGCTCTCGCCGCCTGGTGGTGTCCTGATGGCCGTATTGGAGATCGTCCGCGTCAACCTCCTGCGCGTCGTGCGCGACCGCACCAACCTCTTCTTCGTCTTCCTGCTGCCGCTCATCATCATCGTGGCCCTGGGCGCGGTCTTCGGTGGCGCCGGCACCAGCCGTCTGGGCGTGGTCCGCAGTGACGCCGGCCCGCTCGGGGACGAGCTCGTCGCGACCATCGAGGCCGGCGAGGTGGACGTCGAGATCCGTGAGCGCGGCTCCGCCGACGAGCTGCGTGGCGATGTCGGGCGGGGCGCGCTCGAGTTCGGTCTGCTCATCCCGCCCGGCTACGACGAGGCCCTCCGATCCGGGCAACCGCAGGAGCTCGTCCTCGTGGCCAGACCGGAATCGGTCTTCGCAGCCCTCGGTCAGAGCGTGGAGACGGCCGTGGCCGAACAGTCGGCCCGGCTGCGGGCGGCCCGGGTGGCCGCGGAGTTCGCGGACATCCCCTTCGATGAGGCGCTCGAGGAGGCAGGGGCGAGGCAGGATGCCCTGACCGGCATCGGGGTGCGCAGCACGACCATCGGCGCGGCCACCTTCCCCGTCATCACCAACGTCTTCGCCCTCGGTGCCCAGGCCCAGACCATCCTGTTCATGTTCCTGACCTCGATGTCGGCCGCGGCGCAGCTCATCCTGACGCGTCAGCTGGGTGTCTCGAGGCGCATGGTGGCGACTCCCACGCCCATGCGCTCCATCCTCCTCGGCGAACTCGGCGGGCGCTTCGGCATCGCCATGGTGCAGGGGGTCTTCATCGTCATCGTCTCGTCGCTGGTCTTCGGCGTCAGCTGGGGTGACCTGGTGGGCGCCTCCGCGGTCATCGTCATCTTCGCGCTCGTGGGGACCGGTGCGGCCCTGACCGTGGGCGTCTTCGCGCGCAACGCCGACCAGGCCGGCGCCATCGGGGTCGTGCTGGGCATGGTCCTGGGCGCGGTCGGCGGGGCCATGGTGCCGCTGGAGCTGTTCCAGGAGCCGATGGCTACGCTGGCCCGGTTGACGCCACATGCCTGGGCCATCGACGCCATGCGCGGCCTGGTCTTCGAGGACGCCGCGATCACCGACATCCTGGTCCAGCTGGGCGTGCTGGCGGCCTACGCCGTGGGGCTGGTGGCGCTCGGGACCTGGGGCCTGCGCCGCTCCCTCACCCGCGCCTGACGTTCAAGGTCAGCGTCCGGGGACTGGGTCCGGCGCCCGGATCGAGTCGCCTCGGCCAGGGATTCGGCCGCCTGCGGCACCGGCTCTTTGCACTGGACTCGGATAGGGGAGTCCCCGACGCCAGCAGCATGCTCATGGCCATGGCCTGCCCCGCCGTCCTACCTCCGCCGTTCCTACCTCCGCCTCTCCTGCTCCGCCTCTCCTACCTGTGAGGTCAGTAGTGACCGGCGGGAGCACGCTCATCCTTCGTTTCGTTGCTTGCGGCGCCGTCCCTCACCGGGGAGGTGGGATCTGGCCGTCGAAGTCCGTGCGTGGACCCTCTCCGCGCTCCTGGAGCCTCGCCGAGGGTCACTACTGACCTGTGGCGTGAGGAGCCGGGGTGGCGTCAGGAGCTGGGGTGGCGCACCCCGGGGTTCACGGCGCCACCCTGGGTTCGCGGCACCCCACCGGCCCACTCCCTCAGCCGCCCGGCAGCGGCAACTGGTCGGTGACGTCCTCGGAAATCGTAGAGGTGGTCGTTGTCGGGCCAGCTGTAGGAGCGGTTGGGCAGGTCCGGCAGGTCCGCGCCGAAGTACTCCCGGAAGAGCATGCGGAAGATGTTCACGCCGCTGTCGTCGGCCGGCACCTCGTAGTCGAGGTCGGGCAGGTAGTAGGCGCGCAGCGTGCCGAAACGGATGCCGTACGTCTCGGGGCTGCCGTCGATGCAGTCGTCGTTGAAGCAGAGGAAGGGCCCCTCATCCCCGCTGATGACGATGATGGGCCGCTCCTCCTCCGGCCGGTCCAGCAATGCCGCCACGGTCTCGCGGATGCGCTGGTTGGTGTACTGCAGCTGCGCCTCGAAGAGCTCACCCTCCGGCGTGGCCTTCTCGATCTCCTTGAGCACGACCCCGCCCTGGGCATCGAAGCCGTAGGGCGGGTGTGGCAGGAGGATGTGGGCGAAGACGAACTTGCGCTCGTCCACGTCGGCCAGGCGCTGGAGCTGGCGGAAGGCGAACAGCGCCTCATTGCGATGGCGGTCCCGGAACTCGTCGTCTTCGGGGGCCAGGCCGATGAGCCGCTCCAGCGCCGGCAGCATGGTGGCCTCGCGCAGCACCGCCTCCAACTCGGTCGTCTTGCCCCAGCGCAGCACCTCGTCGGCGATGGGGTTGCTGAGCGTCGGTCCGTACCAGGCCCCGAGGTGGTAGTAGCGGTAGCCGTTGGCACGCAGGAACTTGCCCACCTCGTGACGGCCCAGGCGCTCGCGAGCTGGTGTGCGATCGGATGACACCCGCCCGACCGACGTGCTCAGGTCGTCGAGCAGGTCCAGGCTCAGCGTCGATGCCAGGCTGAAGTCCGTGGCGCGGTAGTTGGCGCGAGCCCCGGGGACGACCTGGAAACCGGCCGCCTCCAGGTCCGGGTAGAGGTCGTTCTCGATGCCGAAGCGCTCCCTGATGGACCAGTCCGATCCGTAGCGGTCGAAGACCAGGTAGTAGATGTCCCGATCCGGCCAGCGGGTGGCCTCGGCGATGACGTCGTCGCTGATGGGCTCACCCTCTGACGCTCGAGCTGCGCGCGAGGTTTCGGCCGGCACGATGGTCACGAGCGTGATGACGAGCAGGGACAGGCCGAAGGCGTTGAGCGCCAGCGTCACGTTGGCCAGTGAGCGCTCCGGCGCGCCAGGCGTAGACCCCGACCAGGACCACGAACACCGCCCAGGCACCAAGCTGCACGGCGTCGGTGATGATGGCCTCGTCCAGCTGAGAGCCGAGATGCCCGAAGAAGGCGAAGGCGACGACGATGGCCGTGGCCAGCACGGCCCCCCGTCGCAGGTCCCGGAAGAGCAGGGCACAGACCGCCAGCACGACGGCGGCCGCGAGCAGCGCCGTCAGCAGTGGCTGGACCAGCTCACCCGGAAGCACCTCGCTGATGTTGGCGGCATAGACGAAGAGCACCGCGTACGCGGCGAGCAGGAGCGGATGCAGGGGCAAGCGCGACAGGGGTCCCACGGCTGGTGGCAACGTAGCACGTGAGCGCGGGATGGGCCTATCCTCGCCTCCATGGACGAGCAGGCCCAGGCACGGCGAGGCCCAGGCACGGGCGCGGAGCGGGCAGCGGAGCTGCGCGAGGTCCTCGAGCGCGCCAACCGCCTCTACCACGAGCAGGACGCGCCGGAGCTGACCGATGCCGAGTACGACCGGCTCTTCCGCGAGCTCAGCGACCTCGAGGCCGCGCACCCGGAGCTGCAGACGCCCGATTCGCCCACCCTCCGCGTGGGCGCCCGCGCCGGCGGCCCGCTGGGCGATGTCGAGCACCGCGTGCCCATGCTCTCGCTGGCCAACGCCTTCGATGACGCCGAGCTGCGCGCCTTCGATGCCCGCGTGCGCAAGGGCCTGGGCCTGAGCGCCGACGATGCCCCTCCGCTCTACGTGAGCCGAGCTCAAGATCGACGGCCTGGCCATCAGCCTGCGCTACGAGGAGGGCCGCTTCGTGCTGGGCGCCACGCGAGGCGATGGCCGCACCGGCGAGGACGTCAGCGCCAACCTGCGCACCATCAGCGCCATCCCCCAGCGGCTGCCGGAGCCGCTGGGCCTGGAGGTCCGCGGCGAGGTCTACATGCCCAAGGCGGAGTTCGCGCGCATCAACGCCGAGCGCGAGGAGCAGGGCCTGCCGCTGTACGCCAATCCCCGCAACAGCGGCGCCGGCTCACTGCGCCAGATCGACCCCCGGGTCACCGCCAGCCGCAACCTCTCGGCCTGGTTCTACACGCTGCTCGAGGACGGCGCGCCGGCCGAGGAGACCCAGTCGGCGGCCCTCGACCGGCTCGAGCGTCTCGGCTTCCCGGTCGAACCGAACCACGCCACCGACCTGGACATCGATGCCGTCATCGCCTTCGCGGAGCGCTGGCGAGAGCCCCGCCACGAGCTGCCGTACGAGACCGACGGCGTCGTCGTCAAGGTCGACCGGACCGACCTGCAGGCCCGCCTGGGCATGGTCAGCCGCGCCCCGCGCTGGGCCATCGCCTACAAGTTCCCGCCCGAGCAGGTGGAGACCACGGTCGAGGACATCGTGCCCTATGTCGGTCGCACCGGGACGCTCACGCCGGTGGCGCACCTGACGCCGGTCCTCGTCGCCGGTTCGACCGTGGCCCGGGCCACGCTGCACAACCTCGACGAGGTCCGTCGCAAGGACGTGCGCATCGGTGACCGCGTCCTGCTGCACAAGGCCGGGGACGTCATCCCCGAGGTCATCCGCGTCATCCCCGAGGCCCGCGACGGCTCCGAGCGCGAGTTCGAGATGCCCGGACGCTGCCCGGTGTGCGGGGCGCCCGTGGTGCAGGACGAGGGCGAGGTGCGACATCGCTGCAGCAACCCCTTCTGCCCGGCGCAGGTCATCCAGGGCCTCTCGCACTTCGTCGGCCGCGGCGGCATGGACATCGAGGGGGCCGGCTTCGCCGTCCTCGAGCAGCTGCTGGCCCGCGGGCTCGTGCAAGGGGCCGGCTGACTTCTACCGACTCGGGGTGGACGATCTCATCGGCCTCGACCGCTTCGCGCAGAAGAGCGCGGAGAATCTCGTGGCGGCCATCGAGCGCTCGCGCCGACGGCCCCTGGCGCGCATCCTGGCGGCGCTGGGCATCCGCCACGTCGGAGAGCAGACCGCCATCGACCTGGCCGGCTGGGTGGCGACAACGTGGCCCGTGGCGCCCGGTGGATCCGAGGCCGAGTGGACCCGACGCATCGCCGACGCGCTGGCGGCGACGGAGCCGGCGCGCTTCGAGGAGGTGCCCGGCATCGGCGGCGTGGTCGCGGCCAGCCTGGGGCGCTTCTTCCAGGACCCCAGCACGGCCGGGCTCCTCCGCGAGCTGGCGGACGTCGGGGTGGTCGCCAGCCTGCCACAGGTGCCGTCTCCCGGGGATGCGGCAGGCCCGCTGGCGGGCAAGACGGTCGTCGTCACCGGCACGCTCGAAGGCTTCGATCGCCAATCGGCCGAGGCGGCCATCCGGGCCGCGGGCGGCAAGACGGCAGGCTCGGTGAGCCGCAAGACCGACTACCTGGTGGCCGGGGAGAACGCCGGCTCCAAGCTGGCCAGGGCGCAGGAGCTCGGGGTGGAGGTGCTGGACGAGGCGGCCTTCGTGGAGCTGCTCGGTGACGCTGCCGGAGCCTGACCCCGGCTACGATGCCGCGATGGACGACTTCGATCGCGACCGGCCGCAGGCCGGCTTCACCTGGGCGCGCCTGCTGGAGCTGCACCGAAGCGCGGGACGGCCCTACGTGGAGTTCATCCGCAGCGGCACGCTGAGCACCGGGCTGTACGTGCTGCCGGCTGGCGGCATCGACGAGCAGCAGCCGCACACGGAGGACGAGGTCTACGTCGTGATCGCGGGCGGTTCGCTGTTCACGGCAGGGGAGGAGACCCGGGAGATTCGTGCGGGAGACGTCCTCTTCGTGGCTGCCGGCGTGCCCCACCACTTCCACGACATCTCCGAGGAGTTGCGCATCATCGTCGTCTTCGCACCGCCGGAAGGCTCGGCCGCGGCGGACGGTTCGACCGCGGCGCAACGCTCGCGCGCCGGCTGACCCGCGCGCCGGCTGACCACCCCGGGCCGCCCTCCGCCCCGCTATCCTTGGGCCGTGGCCACACTCTCCCGGCGCGACGTCGAGCATGTCGCCCACCTCGCACGCCTCGGTCTCAGCGACGCTGAGATCGACGCTCCTCGAGGGCCAGCTCAACCACATCCTCGAGCAGTACGCCGTGCTGTCGGAGCTGGACACCGAGGCCATCCCGCCCACCGCCCAGACCATCGAGCTGGAGAACATCCTGCGCGACGATGTCGTGCGCCCCGGCTTCGACGTGGACACCGCGCTCGCCAACGCGCCCGAGCGGTCGGGCGAGCACTTCCTCGTGCCTGCTGTGCTGGGTGGCAGCGAGGACGATGGCTGAGCCGAGTGATCGCTGACCGACGCGCGTGACTCCCGCTCGCGCGCTGACGCGGCTCTTCGCGCACGAGATGGCCGCTCGCCTGCGGGCGGGTGAGTTCAGCAGCGTGGAGCTGCTGGAGGCTCACCTGGATGCCATCGGCGAGCAGGACCACGCCCTCCACGCCTGGCTGGCCGTGGACGAGGCCGGCGCCCGCGCCGCACGCTCGCGCGGCAGACGAGCGCCTGGCAGTTGCCCGCCGCGAGGGCGCGTCCGCGGTCGCGGCGTTGCCCGCGCTGCTCGGCATCCCGCTCGGCCTCAAGGACCTCGTCCTCGCCAGGGGTCGCCAGGCCACGGCCGGCAGCCGCATCCTGGAGGGGTTCATCGCCCCCTACGACGCCCACATCGTGGAGCGTCTCGATGCCGCTGGCGCTGTCATCGTCGGCAAGACCAACATGGACGAGTTCGCCATGGGCTCGTCCACGGAGCACTCGGGCTACGGGCCGACTGCCAACCCGTGGGACCTGGGCCGCGTGCCGGGAGGCTCGTCCGGTGGTTCGGCGGCCGCGGTCGCCGCCTTTCACGTGCCCCTGGCCATCGGCACGGACACCGGCGGCTCCATCCGCCAGCCAGCATCGCTGACCGGCATCGTGGGTGCCCGGCCCACGTACGGCCGCGTCAGCCGCTACGGCATCATCGCCTTCGCGTCTTCTCTGGACCAGGTGGGACCCTTTGGGCGCGACGTCCGTGACGCCGCCATGCTGCTCGGCACCGTGGCCGGCCGGGACGAGCGCGATTCGACCTCGGCCCCGCTGGCCGTGCCGGACTTCGGGACACTGCCGGCCGACGACGACGAGGCTGCTGCCACGTTGCGCGGCGTGCGCCTGGGCCTGCCGCGCCAGTACTTCGTGGACGGCATGGAGCCGGGCGTGGAGGCCCGGGTGCGTGAGGCCGTAGCCGCGCTTCAGCAGGCTGGGGCCGAGATCGTGGACGTGGACATGCCCCACACCGACTACGGCCTGGCCACCTACTACATCGTGGCGCCGGCCGAGGCATCGGCGAACCTGGCCCGCTACGACGGCATCCGCTACGGGGCTGCGGTCCGGGAGGGCGATGTGCTGGCCAACTACCTGGCCACGCGCGACCGTGGCTTCGGGGCGGAGGTCAAGCGCCGCATCATGCTCGGCACGTACGCGCTGTCTGCCGGCTACTACGACGCCTACTACCTCAAGGCGCAGAAGGTGCGCACGCTCATCAAGGCCGACTTCGACCGGGCCTTCGAGACGGTCGATGCGCTGGTGGCGCCCACGTCGCCGCTGGTGGCCTTCCCGCTCGGCGCCCGCCTCGACGATCCGGTGGCGATGTACCTGGCCGATGCCTGCACCCTGCCCGCCAACGTCGCCGGATTGCCGGGGATCTCGATCCCGTGCGGGCTCTCCGAGGGACTGCCGGTGGGGCTGCAGCTCATCGGCAAGCCCTGGGATGAGCTGCGCCTGTTCGGGATCGCGCGCGGCTACGAGGCCATCACCGCTTCGGCCGACTGGCGAGGCCTGGAGCCCATGGACCTGGCCCGAGCCTCGGATTCGTCGACCCCGGCCCCATCACTCCCGAGCAGCATCGCGTAGCCCTCGACCGCACCTCCTCGCCCGGTCGTCCCACCCAGGAGGCCAAGCGACCGGTAGCCAGACGAAACCGGCCCACAGGCCGGCCCGGTCGCCGCTGGCTGAGGTCCTCATCGTCCATCTGTCTCCTGTCCGTGGCCGAACGGCCACCGGCCGCGGCTGGCCTGCGCCACCGCTGCCCAGAGATCGCTGCCCGGCGGACGATCGGCATCGCTGGCGGGACACTGGGCTCGTTCGGCCCCGTGCCTGACATCACGGTCCCAGCCCGATCGCCGCCAGGCGGCCGATCTCGACCGCCTGGCGACCAGAAGGGCCCGGCATCAGGGTCGATCGGGACCGGATCGCGCTCCAGACGGGCCAAATCGTGGCGTCACGCGGGTCGTACCGGCGATTCCTGCCGCCCGGCAGCAAGGATGGACATGGGGGCTTGTCCCGCGCGTCGAGATCGACCGCCTGGTGGCAGCCAGCACTGGCGCTACTCAGCCGCTGGCCTCCGATCCTCGAGCTGCCTGCCCCGAGGGGCCCACCGGCGTCAGTCCGGTTTGTCTCCCTCGGTTGCCTCGAGCTCAGGCTCGGCTTCGGGCTCCGGTTCGGGCTCGACCACCGGCGTGGGTTCGGCCTGCCACACAGCCGCCTCAGCCACTGGCTCGGGTTCCGGCTCCGGCTCGGGCTCCGGCTCCGGCTCGGCGCTCCGGCTCGGGCTCCGGCTCCGGCTCCGGCTCGGGCTCCGGCTCGGGCTCCGGCTCCGGCTCGGGCTCCGGCTCAGTCGCAGGCGCGACGTCCGTGGCCGGCCACGAGACAGCTTCCGGCTCCGGCTCAGCCACCGGCTCCGGCTCCGGCTCAGGCCGCCGGCTCGCCGGCTCCGGCTCAGCCGCCGGCTCCCGCTCGGGCTCAGCCACCGGCTCAGACTCGACCACGAGGGCAGGCGCTGGCGTGGCCTCCACGACGGGCTCGAACTGGGGCTCCGGCTCCGCGGTGATCGGCTCGGGCGCCTCTGCGGGCTGGGGTTCGGCCGCGATCGCCGCTGCAGACCCGGCTGCCCCGGCCGCGCCAGCCACCACGGCAGCACTCGGCGGGGGCTCGAGATCACCCTCCGCCACCTTCTCCGCGGCTTCGCGGATCTTGCCATCCGCGCGCATCGAGGCCTCGTTGGTGCCGCCCTTGACGATGAAGCCGTCCGGCAGTGCCTGCAACGGCGCACCGGCGCGGATGGCCTCCTTGGCATCGAGGACGGCCTTCTTGAACTGCAGACCGTCCACCAACTGGTCGTACGTCGGATTGGCGGTGTCCGACGCGGTGAACAGCGTCAGGTCGGCGTAGCCCAGGGTGCGCCCCAGGAACGACTGGTTCATGCCGATGTCGTTGATCTGCTCGAGCGAGGCGTCGAAGCTGCTCTTGCGCAGCACACCCTGCAGGAACATCGCGCGCCGGCTGGTCAGGATGTAGCGCCGGCTCCACCAGCGCACCAGGTCGATGGGTAGCCAGACGACGGCCACGACGATCATGATGATGACGATCCAGCCGACGAGCTGGTTGATGATGTCGAGGAGGCCCTCGTCGTTGAAGTCGAGCCAGTTGTTGAGCAGCCAGAGCAGGACCGCGGCACCGAGTAGCAGGATCGGCCGCAGCACGAAGCGCACGGCCGCGATCCAGTGCTGTCGCGTCTCGATCAGGACAACCTCGCCGCTGGAGAGGAGCCCCTTGACATAGGTCTCGACCACGGTGCCAACCATCCTTCCGGTCATCGTCGTTGTGTAGAGCCGTAGTGTCCCACACCGGAAGGCCCGGCTGTCGCGTCCTATACTCCGAACGCCGAGCGACGCGCACTACCCAACCGAGGCCCAGATGACCACGTCAGCCATCACCCCCAGCCACCCGCACTCGCCTGTCGCAGCGTGTGAACGACGTGCCGCCCTCGGGCATCCGCAAGTTCTTCGACGTCCTCAACTCCATGCCCGACGTCATCAGCCTGGGCGTGGGCGAGCCGGACTTCGATACGCCTGCCGTCATCGTCGAGGCCGGCGTCAAGGCCCTGCGCGAGGGCCGGACCCACTACACCAGCAACTACGGGACCATCGAGCTGCGTCGGGCGCTGGCCGTCCACCTGCAGCGCCTCTACGGCGTCAGCTATGACCCGGAGCGCGAGATCGATCATCACCGTCGGTGCCTCGGAGGGCCTGGCGGCGAGCCTGGCTGCCGTGGTCGACCCCGGCGACGAGGTCGTGTTGGCGGAACCCACCTACGTGGCCTACGTGCCGGATGTCGTCTTCGCTGGCGGCACTCCCGTCTTCGTACCCTGCCACCCGGAGGACGGCTGGCAGCTGGACCCGGATGCCGTGGAGGCCGCCATCACCCCCCGCACGCGGGCACTCTTCATCGGCTTCCCCAACAACCCCACCGGGGCGGTGCTCGATCCCGAGCGCCTGCGCGCCCTGGCCGCCATCGCCGAGCGCCACGACCTGCTGGTCATCAGCGACGAGATCTACGACCGGCTCGTCTACGGCGGCCACCGGCACGAGGCCTTCAGCGCCATGCCCGGCATGCGCGACCGGACCATCCTGCTGGGCGGCTTCTCCAAGGCCTACGCCATGACCGGCTGGCGTATCGGCTATCGTCTGCGCCCCCGCGGACCTCATCGAGGGCATCGTGAAGGTGCACCAGTACATCATCATGTCCGCGCCCACGGTGGCGCAGGATGCTGCGCTGGTGGGACTGGCCGAAGCAGAGGCTGACGTGCAGCGCATGGTCGCGGAGTACGACCGCCGCCGGCGCATGTTCGTGCCCGGCCTGGAACGCATCGGCCTCCCGACCGCCGAGCCCCGCGGTGCCTTCTACGCCTTCCCGCGCGTCGCGAACTCGGGCCTGTCCAGCGACGAGTTCTGCGAGCGCCTGCTGTACGAGCAGCAGGTCGCGGTCATCCCCGGAAGCGCCTTCGGCCCCGGCGGCGAGGGCTACGTGCGGGCCTCGCTGGCGACCTCCTACGAGAAGCTGGAGGAGGCGCTCGTGCGCATCGAGCGCTTCCTGGCCACGCTGTGACCCCCGGCCACGCTGTGACCCCCGGCACTGGCCCGCTCCGTGACGAAGGCTGCCGCGACCCGATGACCCTGGCCGCCCCGGCCGACGTCGGCTACGAGGCCGTCATCGGCATCGAGATCCACGTCCAGCTGCGCACGGCCTCCAAGATGTTCTGCAGCTGCTCCAACGATCTCGTCGAGGCGACCCCCAACTCGCGCACCTGTCCGGTGTGCCTGGGCATGCCCGGCGCGCTGCCGGTCATCAACCGCGAGGCCGTCTGCCACGTGCTCGCCACCGGCCTGGCCATCGAGGCGCGCATCCCCGAGGTCACGCGCTGGGACCGCAAGAACTACTTCTACCCGGACCTGCCCAAGGGCTACCAGATCAGCCAGTACGAGCTGCCCCTGGCGTCGGCCGGCCGACTGGCCGTGGAGACATCCCACGGCACCGTCGAGGTCGGCATCACGCGCGCACACCTCGAGGAGGACACCGCGCGCCTCATCCACACCCGCATCGATGGCCGGCCGGTCAGCCTGCTCGACTACGACCGCTCCGGCGCGCCGCTCATGGAGATCGTCACCGAGCCGGTCATCCACGATGCCGAGACGGCCCGTCGCTATGCCGAGGAGCTGCGCCTGCTGCTGGTCACCATCGGGGCCTCGGACGCGGCCATGGAGAGCGGCCAGATGCGCGTGGAGGCCAACGTCTCGCTGCGACCCGTCGGCACGGAGGCCTTCGGGACCCGCGTCGAGGTCAAGAACATGAACTCGTTCCGCTCGGTCGAACGGGCCATCGACTTCGAGATCGAGCGCCAGGCCGCCGCCCTGCGTGCCGGCGAGCCGCTCACCCAGGAGACGCGCGGCTGGGACGATGACCGCGGCCTGACGTACCACATGCGCACCAAGGAGACCTCGGAGGACTACCGCTACTTCCCCGACCCCGACCTGCCGCCGCTGCGCCTGGACCCCGCCTGGCTGGCCAAGATCCGCGACGCGCTGCCGGAGCTGCCCGCGGCCCGGCGGTCCCGCTACCGCGATGAGCTGGGCCTCTCCGCGTACGACGCGGGCGTGCTGGTCGCCGATGCGGCGGCCACGGGCCTCTTCGAGGCGGCGCGCGCGGCGGACCCGGCACTCCCCGCCAAGAGGCTGGCCAACTGGGTGACCGGCGAGTACCTCCGCCTGGCCAAGGGGGAGAGCGGCGCTGCCGCCGTGGAGCGCGTCAGCGGCGAGCAGCTGGCGGCCCTCGTGCGGCTGGTCGAGGATGGCGCAATCTCCGGCACCAACGCCAAGGAGGTCTTCGTGCGTCACGCGGCGACGGGCCGCCCGGTGGCGGACATCGTGGCCGAGGCCGGCCTCCGCCAGATCAGCGATGAGGGCGCGCTGCAGGCCGCCGTGGATGAGGTCATCGTGGCGAACCCGGCGGCCGTGGCCGATGTCCGCGCCGGCGCCGACAAGGCCATCGGCTTCCTCGTCGGCCAGGTCATGCGGAAGACGCGCGGCCAGGCCAACGCTGCGGTCGTGCAGGAGCTGCTGCGCGCTGCGCTCGAGCGCACGCGCGAGCGAGGCGGACTAGCGATGGAGCTCGTGGGCCTCGCGCTCATCATCGGCGGCCTGGCCGCCATCGCCCTCGGCGCGCTGCGCATCCGTGGGCCCTTGGCGACCATCCGCCACCTCGATGCGACCGAAGCCAACCTGGCGCGCTACGAGACCTGGCGCGGCAAGCGCACCGGGGTGGAGGTGGATGGCCCCACCGGCGCCGACACGATGCGAGCGCTGATGCGCCAACGCGCCATCCTCTGGGGCGGCCTCATCGGGGCCGGCGTGATCGCCATCGTGGTGGGCCTGCTCGTCCGGTAGCGTCGCCGACGTCCGCGGCGCGCGGGCCTTCCCGTCACCTATGCACCAGCGGACTACTGGACCGAAGGACGGCGGTCCGGCGCTGCCAGCT
This sequence comes from uncultured Chloroflexia bacterium, assembly GCA_963697275.1. Taxonomy (GTDB): domain Bacteria; phylum Chloroflexota; class Limnocylindria; order Limnocylindrales; family CSP1-4; genus JAFMJV01. The sequence continues at coordinate 60,349 of CAVONF010000006.1, forward strand.
GACCGACGGCAGCGCCTGGTGGAGCTCAGCACGAGCGTGGGAGGACCTCCCGGGCACGGTCGCTCGAGACCCCGGACGCCCGGCGGAGAGGGCGGTGTCCGTCTACCAGTCCCCCGGGGACTGAACGACAGGAACGACCAGGGCTCCAGTCGCCCATCCGCCCTCCCACAGCGGCTCTCGTTACGCGGCCCCCTTTACGGTGCCGGTGACTCCTCCGCGGCGTCCGCGCCCGCGTCGGTGCCCCCGGTGCCCCCCTCGCCCGCGGGCTCGTCAGGCGTCGCCGCCCCATCCGGGGCATCCAGGCCGAGCGGCGCTCCGCAATCGGCCGAGCACGTCTCCACCTGGCCCGTGAGGATGGCCTGTCTCGGCCTGCTCGTAGCGCTCGGCCAGGTCCACGGGGAGGCCGGGCAGCCGCGTCCATTCGTCAGTGACCCCGACGTGACCGTCGGCACAGTCCCAGCCGCCATTCCGGTGCGAGCGTCTGGTTGGCGAACTGGAAGATCGACTCGCGTACGGCGTACTCGAAATCCTTGGTGATGCTGGCAAGGATGCATTCGGCGAGCTCCGGGTAGGTGGTGGAGACGTCGACGTCCGTCCCCACCGCGTAGATGCCGGCCTCGCAGGCTGCCTCGATGATGCCCCGCGAGCCACTCCCGGCCAGCGGCAGGAGCACGTCTGGATCGTAGACATCGATGAAGGCCTTGGCGAACGTCTTGGCCGAGGTCGGGTCATCGAAGGCGACCGCCTCACCCTCGTCGGCCAGGTAGGCCACCTCGACATCGATGTCCGGCTTGACGCTACGGGCTCCCAGCAGGAACCCCTGGATGTAGCGGTTGCACTCCGCGCAGTCCAGCATGCCGCTGATGATGCCCAGGCTGTCGTCGCGACTGGCTGCGGCAGCGATCACTCCCGCGAGGTAGGCGGCCTGGTCGACCTCGAAGCCTACCGCCGAGTAGTTGAATGGGATGGCGTCAAGTCCTCCCTCGCAGGTCCCTGAAGGGTCGGCCCGACCATCGCGGGTGACGCAAGGCAGCGCCTGATCGATGTCCAGGAAGACCGTGTTGGGGTAGGCGGCTGCGAAGCCGACGGTGCCCTGGCTGTCCCCTCCACTGATGACGACCACGTTGCGGTTCTCCTCGGCCAGGTCGCGAGCGGCAAGGACGACGTTGGAGGTGGCGGGCAGCGTCACCGACAGGAACCCGGCCTTCTTGCCCTCAGGCCTCCCGCCGATCTCCTCGTGAGCGAACGCAGCGGCCCTCTCCACGATGGCGTTGATGGCGGGCTCGGTGACGTCGTTGCGGACGAGTCCCGTGGTCACACCCTCGACCTGATTCGGAGGCGGCGTGGCGACCGGCTCGCCGATCTGCGCGGAGACCGCGCCGCCACCAAGCAGCGCGAACGCTGCGGCCAGGCTGATGACCTTGATCATGGGTATTCCGCGCATCGGGTCCCTTCCTCGGCAGGCTCGTCGACGACGCACGCATGGTACGTGCCCTGACGCACAACGCGCTGCAGGACCATCGGCGCAGCGGCAGGAACACCCGCGGAGGCACCCATCAGGCCGCCGATACCGCTTCCCGGCGGCCCCTGCCCGCCCTCGACCACCCGATCGGCCCTCGCCCCGCCATCGGCCGCCGATGTGCGATGCATCGATCATCCAGCCGCGCTACGCCCGGTCAGCCACCTCCGACGAACCCTTCGCACCCCGATGACCGATGTATCGATCATTCCGAGGCCGAAGCCGAGGTCGAGGGACGCCAGGGCGTCTCTTCGTGCCCCAACCGTGCGATGCATCGATCATCCCGGGCCGCTATGGCCCGTGAACCGCCACCGCGACGAGCTACGAGCCGAACATGGTCGATGTTCGACCACCCCGCCCTGAGGGCCCTCCCCCCCGCCCCGATGTTCGCCCCCGATGCGCACCCCCTACCGCAGCGCGCGGTGGTCGATGGCCGTGCAGCGGTCCATGACCACCTTGAGACCGCCCTCGTGGGCGATGCGGGCCGCCTCCCGGCTGACGACGCCGAGCTGCAGCCAGAGCGTCCCGCAGCCGGTCGCCACTGCCGATCGAGCGATCTCCGGGGCATGCTCGGGCCGCCGGAAGACGTCCACGATGTCGAAGGGCCCCCCCTCGCTCGCGGCCGCCGCCGCCTCGAGCGAGGGATGGCAGGTCTGGCCCAGCACGCTGTCAGCGGTCGGGTTCACCGGCACGCACTCGTAGCCCTGCCTCAGCAGGTACGCCATGACCGAGTTCGACGCCCGCCAGGGGTTCGGCGACGCACCCACGATGGCGATCCGCCGAGCGACGCGCAGCACCTCCCGGGCCTCGGCGGCATCCAGGATCGGGACAGAGGCGTCCACAGACGGGTGTTCGAGCGTGCGTGCCTAGGTGGCACTCTCGCGTTCGTATGGCTTGCCGACGGCGGCCGGAGCCACGCTGCGCCCCACCACCCCGGCGAGCACGATGATGGTGACGAGGTAAGGCAGGGCGGACCAGAACTGGTCGGGGATGGCCGTCATGATCTCGCCCAGCTGCCCGGTCGGAGGCACGGTGCGGATGGCGATGTTGAGCGAGGAGGCGGCCGCGAAGAGCAGCGCCGCCCCGAATGAGCCCAGTGGCGTCCAGCGCCCGAAGATGAGCGCGGCCAGGGCGATGAAGCCGCGGCCGTTGGTCATGCCCGACTGGAAGGTGGTGCCGAAGTCCAGGGTGAACCAGGCGCCCGCGAGGCCCGCGAAGATGCCGCCCAGGATGACGTTGCGGTAGCGCAGCCGGATGACGTCGATGCCCACGGTCTCGGCGGCCTTGGGGTGCTCACCCACCGAACGCGTGCGCAGTCCCCAGCGGGAGCGGAAGAGCAGGACCTGCAGCACGATCGCCAGGACGATGACCGACATCGTGACCGGGCCCTGGTTGAGGAACATGTTGAAGAGCCAGCCCACGAAGGGCAGGTCGGTGAGCCACTCGGGCGGGATGAAGGGCGCGAACTTGCCGGCCGAGGGCGGAGCGCTGCGGCTGATGATGATGACGAGATAGCCGGTGATGCCCAGGGCCACGATGTTCACGATCGTGCCGCTGATGATCTGGTCGGCCCGCACGGTGATGGAGAGCCAGGCGTGGACCGCGGACACCAGCATGCCCGTGAGGATGGCCACCACGAGCCCGACGAGCAGGGCCGGGGTGACGCCGAAGAAGAAGTCGGCCTTGGGCTGCTCGGGGAACCACTGCACGACCATGGAGGCCACGAGCCAGCCGCTGAAGGCGGCCGCGATCATCATGCCCTCGATGCCGATGTTGACGATGCCGGAGCGCTCGTTCATGAGGCCGCAGAACGATCCCAGGGCGATGGGGGCGGCCAGGGCCAGGATGACGGCGCCGTTGATCGTCAGCACCCGGATCATGTAGTCGATCAGCTCGAAGAAGAGTCCGGCGACGGGGATATCGAAGAGGAACTGGAAGTCCACAGCTACGCCCTCACGCCTGCGAGGCGGTCGAGCCGCCGTAGCTGCTGGTCACGGTCTTGAGCTCGTCGACCCCGGCGCCGCGAGCCGCCTTGATGCGGAAGACCCAGCGCACGATGAGGTCCGCGGCGAGGAAGAAGAGGATGACGCCCTGCAGGATGTCGATCATCTGGACGGGCACGCCGGCCTTGATCTGCATCAGCGGTGCGCCGGCGCGCAGGGCACCCAGCAGCAGGCCGCCGAACAGGATGCCCCAGGGGTTGGCGCGACCCAGGAGCGCCACGGTGATGGCGTCGCAGCCCACGTTGGTGGCATACGCGGCGGGCAGGTAGTCCTGCACCCCGAGGATCTCGATGGCGCCGGCGAGGCCGGCCAGCAGGCCGCCCGCACTCAGCGTCAGGATGATGATCATGCGCGGCCGCATGCCCGCGTAGCGTGCAGCGTCCGGGTTGGCACCCACGGTGCGGATCTCGAAGCCGATGGTGGAGCGGTACAGGATCCACCACACGATGGGCACGGCAGCGAAGGCGATGAGCACGCCGGCATGCAGCTCGTGGCCGGTGGTCCCGAAGAGCACCGGGATGCCGGCCTCGCCCACGGAGGGCGTGCGCGCGAAGGTCGCGCCGGCTGCCCGCAGCGGCTCGCTGACCGCCCAGGAGATGATCTGGAGGGCGATGTAGTTGAGCATGATGGTGACCACCACCTCGTGCGCGCCGGTGTAGGCCTTCAGCCAGCCCGGGATGAAGCCGTAGGCGGCGCCCGCGGCGAGACCGGCCAGGAGCGCCACCGGGATGGCGATGAACGAGGGCGCATCGGCCAGGACGATGCCGGCTGTCACGGCCCCCAGGGCACCGATGAGGAACTGGCCCTGCGCGCCGATATTGAAGAGGCCGGCCTTGAAGCAGAGGCCCACTGAGAGGCCGCCCAGGATGTAGGGCGTGGCGCGGACCAGCGTGTCGATGATCCCGTTCACACTCAGCAGGGCACCCTCGATGAGCGCCAGGTACGCCTCCGCCCAGAGCCACAGGTCCAGGCTGCCCGTGATGATGGGGCTGGTGACGGTCATGAGCACGGCACCGACGACGAGCGCCAGGAGGATGGCTCCGCCGGTGATGGCCAGCTGGCCCCGGAAGGAGCGGCTCATGAGCTGGTTGATCATGCCGCACCCTCCGTCGGTCTCCGCCGCCACTCGGCCGCGGCCGCCGGTGGCCATGAGCAGGCCGATGGCCTCCTTGTTGGCGCTGCGGCCATCCACGATCTGGACGATGCGTCCGCGATACATCACCCCGATGCGATCGGAGAGCTCGAGGATCTCGTCGAGTTCCGCCGAGACGAGCAGCACGGCCGTGCCGGCGTCGCGCTTCTTGATGATCTCGTTGTGGATGAACTCGATGCTGCCCACGTCGAGGCCGCGGGTGGGCTGGTCGAGGACGAGCAGCTTGAGCTCGCGGCCGAACTCACGGGCCACGATGAGCTTCTGCTGGTTGCCGCCGGACAGCGTCCCGGCGGTCACGGTGGCGGACGGCGTGCGCACGTCGAACTGCTCGATGGCCTCCGTGGCGCGCTGCATGATGGCGGTCTCGTCGCGCACGATGCCCCGCGAGAACGGCTCCGCGTAGTAGTCGGTGAGGATGAGGTTGTCCGAAAGGGGAAGGAGAGCACCAGGCCGAAGCGGTGCCGGTCGGCGGGCACGAGCGAGATGTCCTTCTCGTGCATCGCCCGAGTGCCGAGCGCGGTGACGTCCTCACCGTCGAGGACGATCGCTCCACCGCTCGGCTGGCGCAGGCCCGTGATCGCCTCCACCAGCTCATCCTGCCCGTTGCCGGCCACGCCGGCGATGCCCAGGATCTCGCCCCTGCGCACCTCGAAGCTGACGCCGTTGACGGTCTGCCGGCCGCGGTCGTTGGACACGGTCAGATCGCTGACCTCGAGCATGACCTCGGTCGGGTGGCTCTCGCCGCGATCCACGGTCAGCTGGACCTCGCGACCGACCATCAGCTCGGCCAGGTCCTCTTCGTTCGTCTCGCTGGGGATGCGGCTGCCCACCACCTTGCCCCGACGGATGACCGTGATGCGATCGGCGATCTCGAGGACCTCGTAGAGCTTGTGGCTGATGAAGATGATGCTGTGGCCCTCGGCCGCCAGCCGACGCAGGACCCCGAAGATCTCGACGGTCTCCTGGGGCGTCAGGACGGCCGTCGGCTCGTCGAGCACGAGGATGCGGGCCTCCCGATAGAGCGCCTTGAGGATCTCGACGCGCTGCTGCCAGCCCACCGAGAGTTCGCCCACCTTCTGGTCGGGATCGAGTTCGAAGCCGAAGCGCTCGCCGAGCTCGCGGATCCGCCTGCGGGCCTCAACGCGGTCAAGGAAGAGACGGTCGCGCATCACCTCCTTGCCCAGGAGGATGTTGTCGGCCACCGTCAGCACCGGTACCAGCATGAAGTGCTGGTGGACCATGCTGATGCCACGATCGATGGCGTCGGAGGGCCCGGCGATGTCGATGACCTCGCCGTCGAGCAGGATCTCTCCCGCGTCCGGCACGGCCAGGCCGTAGAGGACGTTCATGAGCGTCGTCTTGCCAGCGCCGTTCTCGCCCAGGAGCGCATGGATCTCGCCGGGCTTGACCTCCAGGTCGATGCTGTCGTTGGCGACGACGCCCGGGTAGGTCTTGGTGATGCCGCGCATCTCGAGGGCAGGGGCGGCGATGCGCTCGCCCTGGATGCTGGCGCCCGGTGCGGTCATGTCCACACGACCCCCTCGCTCGTGGGCCGAATGATAGCGAACGGGCCGGCCCTCAGGGCCGGCCCGTTCGACATGGACTCAGCTGCAGACAGCGCGTGTGCCGCCTACGGCAGGATCACCTTGCAGAAACCGGTGGGCTCCACGGCCTCGCAGGGCTGGATGGAGCCGTCGGCCAGGCCGGCCTCGGCGGCAGCAAGCGCCTCGCGGGTCTCGTCGGTGATGAGCTCCTCGAACTCGTAGAACGGGGAGATGCCCACCGAACCATCACTGATGTCGAAGTACAGGATGCCACCCTCGTCGCTGCCATCGGCGATGCGCTGGATGGCATTGGCGACGGTGGTCTCCAGCTTCTTCTCGGCGCTGGTGACGGTGCAGGCGGCGGTTTCCGGGGCGGAGAGGTACTGGTCCACGTCTACGCCGATGGCGTAGATGCCCGCGTCGCAGGCGGCCTGGAGCACGCCGTTGCCGGTCTTGCCGGCGACCTGGAACATGACGTCGATCTCGGGGTCCTGGGCCAGCAGCTGCTGCGCGATGGCCTGGCCACCGGCCGGGTCGTTGAAGGCCGCAGTGTCAGGGGCGCCGGACACGTAGGTCACCACGACCGTCGCGTCAGGGTTCACCGACCAGGCGCCGTTGGCGTAGCCCTCGATGTAGTTGGGGACCGCCGGGACGACGTTCGTGCCACCGACGGCCGCGATGTGGCCGGTCTCGCTGATGGATGCGGCCACGATGCCGGCCAGGTAGCCGGGCTGCTGCTCGCGCCAGTTCAGACCCTGCAGGTTCGGCAGCAGCTCCGCCGGGTTGCCGGCGCAGGCGAACGTGTCGTCCGGGTCGCCCTCCTCGTTGATGCAGGGGGCCTGGTCGACGCCGATGAACCTGATGTCCGGGTTGGCCTTGGCGGCGACGATGGTGTCACCACCGGCCGCGAAGCCGACGGTCACGATGACGTCGTACTGCTGGTCCACGAAGGCCTGGATGTTGGGCCCGATGTCGGCCGAGGTCTGGCTGATGGCGAACTGCGGGGCCGGTGCGCCGATGGCCTCGGCCCCTGCGAGCGTGCCTTCCCAGGAGTACTGGTTGAAGTTGCGGTCATCGATGGTGCCGACGTCGGTGACCAGGCCGATCTTGATATCGGCTCCATCCTGGGCCGCGACCGCGACGGCCCCGGTGAAGAGCCCGGTCGCGGCGATGGTCAGCGCCAGCGATGCGGTGGTGAACCTGCGCATGCATTCCTCCTCTGCGCCGGGCCGGCGCAAGGGCCCCCGCCCGGTCGGATACAACCGTCCAGTGCCACTCCGTGGACGGGCACTGCACGCATCGTAGCGGGTTCGCTCGACCCGCGGAAGCCGAACGCCACCGCCAACTCGACATGGCGTCGCCCCGCTGACACGCCACCGCGGCGGGGTGCCCACTCACGGCAGTGCGGCGATGATCCTTTCCAGGTCACGTCGGTTGACGACGCGTTCCACGAAGACGGTCCCTCGATCGACCGGCTCACCGCGGACTCGTGCCAGCTGCCGCACCTCTGCAGCGTCAAGCGGGCGGTACAGCACGCGCCACTCGCCGACGCGCAACCGAAGCCACGGCGAGCGACTGGCGAGCGCCTTCACGTCAAGGTCAGGCGTAGGAGGTGTCCTCCCGATGGCCTCGAGTGATCGGACGATGGCACTGGCACGCCTGGCGTCAGCCCGGGCGAGACGTCTGAGGTCCGCGACCGCGCGGGGCGAGAGCGCCGGTTGGCTCAGAGTCCAAGCTCCCTGGCAACGTCGGCGAGGTCGCTCGTGCGTTCCTCCATGACCTCCCGCGCGACGTCGGTATCGGACGGCACCAGAGCCCCCAGCGCCAGGTCGAGCAACTCCTCCTCGTCGATGGGAACCAGCGCGGCGACGGGCCGACCATTGGACGTCACAAGGATCTTGCGCCGATCGCGCTCGACCTCGCGCAGCACCTCTCCAGTCCGGTGTGCCAGATCTCGGACGGTTACCGTCATCGTAGCTCCGCTCTCTGCTCCATTGCCATGTGAGACGATCGTCTCACATTCATGCCGTGAGCGCCACCATGGGTGTGCGTCACGCGACCTGCCGACGATGTATGATCCATACATCGTGAAGCGGACACAGATCTACCTCCACGAGGAGCAGGCCAACGAGCTGACGCGACGCTCTCAGGCCCGGGGCGTGACGGCGTCCAACCTCATCAGGGAAGCTGTCGAGCAATACCTCGCCGGCCCGGACGATGAGACGACCGAACTGGCTCGCCAGCGGGCCTTGCTGCGTGAGGCGTTCGGCGTGCTACCCCAGCTTCCGGATGGGAGGACGTTCGTCGAGCAAGCCCGCCGCGACGAAGCCACGAGGGCGGAGGAGCTGGAGTCTCGATGGCGCGGCCGCTGACGGTCGTCGACACGACGGTGATCATCGATATCCTGCGGGGCTTCCAGCCGGCCATCGAGTGGGTCGAATCGATCGAGCGGCGATTCGTCGCCTCGGAGGTCACCCGGATCGAGGTCCTGCAGGGCCTACGGAGTCACGAGCGCGGGGCCGCGGAGCGCGCCTTCGCGGCACTCCGGTGGATCGCTGTGGACGAGTCGATCGCCAGGCGCGCTGGGGAGCTTGGACGGCGGTGGCGACGGAGCCACCGTTCCCTGAGCCTCGCCGACCTGGTCATCGGCTCGACGGCCATCGAGTTCGGGGCGGAGCTGGCGACCAGCAACGTGCGCCACTACCCGATGCTCCCGAACCTCCGGCCCCCGTACGCCGAGGCCACCGGAGCAGCCGACACGAGGCAAGGAGAGCGGCGTCCCCTCGGCTAGCAGCTGCGCAAGGGGAACGTCGGCACGACGGCCCCGAACACCCCACCGGACCCCTGGGTGCCCCTCGGCCGTGGCTATCATCAAGCGAGGACAGGCCGGGGGCTGGACAAGCAGAGGACGACGGTGAACGGACGCGACGATCTACCGGAATGGGAGCTCCTGCTCCGTGCTGCCGCGCGGTTGCAGCGCATCCTTCCCGACGCGACGCTCGTCGGCGGTACTGCGGCGGCGCTCGAAGCCGGCCACCGGCGTTCGGCCGATGCGGATCACGTACTTCCTGGGCTGGCTGGCCGCTTCGACGATGTGCTCGCGCAGCTGGAAGCCGCTGCCGGCTGGCAGACCGGTCGTCGACAGCGGCCGGTCGTCATCAGCGGCCGGCTCGACGGGATCATGACGACGGTCCGCCAGCAGCGACGGTCCGCGCCGCTGGAGACCCGCGAGATCGATACGGTGGCTGGACCCTTGCGCCTACCCACTGCTGCCGAGATCCTGCGCATCAAGGCATGGCTCATCGTGGACCGGAATGCGACGCGTGACTTCCTCGATGTGGCGGCGATCTCGGAGGTGCTCGGCCTCGAGCAGTCCGCCAGGGCGCTTGCGCCGCTCGACGAGCTCTACCCGCAGGGGGGCGACAGCGGCGCTGTGCGTCAGCAGCTCATGCGGCAGCTGGCCAAGCCTCGCCCCTTCGACCTCGATGACGTCCAACCTCGCATGGCCGACTACAAGGGCATCGCGCCTCGCTGGCGCTCCTGGTCGGCCGTCGTCAAGCGATGCCAGGCGCTGGGAGTCGAGCTAGCGGAGGCGGTCGCCAACCGTCGGCAAGGCTGGACCGACGTGGGTCCCGCCCGATGATTCACCGCCATCTCACGCACCGGCGACTGACGCTCGCGGCGCTGGATGATCTGCTCGAGAACGGCACCCTCGCGGACTGGCGACCGGTGCTGGCACGGGTGCGTCGGGACCCCGACGGTGAGGTCGCGCAGCGCATCCTGGCTCTCACCCGGCGCCGTGACTACCAGGAGACCGGCGCCCTGTGGCGAGCGTTCATCAGGAAGGCACGCGCTGACCGCTCGCGCCGCACCGGACCCACGTCCGGGTCCGGCCCCGTCGCGGTGCCCCGGGCCGCGCCCCGTCGCCGCTTCTGACCTCCAGCGTCAGTACCGACCGCCGAAGGCCCCGTCGCGGTGCCCCGCGCCGCACCTCCCCGCATCGCGCCGTTCAGCAGTGCTCGCGCGCGGCGGCCTTCCCCAGTGCCGAATACGGGCACGCCGCCATCTCCATCAGGTACAGCACGGCCCGGTAGTTGCGCCTGGTCTCGCGGCCGATGATCTCGTCGGGCGGATAGTGCCGCTCCCGCAGGCTCCCGCCCCGCGGGTAGAGCTCGAAGGTGAACGAGAAGACGCCGTGTCGGGCGTACATCCAGTCGATCATGTCTCCGTCGGTCCGGTACAGCGAGCTCGACTGCATGGCCCGGTAGCCGTTCGTGGCTGCCATCGCCCGGCCCATGGCCTGGAAGGTGCGCTGGTCGAGCCTGCTCATCCCGGGCCCCAGGTCCTCGAGGGTGTAGCCGTAGGGCCAGAGCACCAGCTCGCCCGCCGTGTGGAAGGTGATGTGCGTGCGGATGCGCTGCCGCCCGTCCACGACCCGGCTGTTGACGAAGTCGCGGATGGCCCGGACCTCCCGGGCCGACCAGGGCCGCGGGCCGTGGTAGTACGGGCTGGCCGGATCCCCTGACGAGCCCCCGCAGCACCCGAACCGGTAGCCGTAGTTGCGGTTGAGGTCGACGCCGAATTCGCTGGGCCCCGACCCCGACCCCGACCCCGATCCCGGGCCCGGCAGCGGCTGGCGGTTCTTGCGCCAGGAGCGGTAGGGTGACCCGCCCAGGTCGTACTCGAGCCCGTCGGGGTTGACCATGAAGATGATCCAGGTGCGACGCTCGTTGACGAGTCGGGTGACCTGCCGGCCGACCCGGGAGTCCTGGCCGTAGCGACCCGCCAGCAGGGTCAGGATCGAGATGGCCATCTCCGCGCTGAGGTGCTCGCGCGCGTGGTGCAGCCCATCGAAGAGGACCTCCGGCTCGCCCTCGTCCAGGCCCGGGTTGTCGCTGACCTCTGCCACGAGTAGCTCGCGGCCCTCGTGGCTCTTGCCGATGGAGAAGACGCGGACGATGTGGGGATACGCCGCCGCGACGCCCCTCACGTACGCCACCATCTCGGCGTACGAGTGATAGCCGGCGTCCCTGGGCGGATAGCCGGCCGCGCGCGAGTCAGCGGCCCGCGCACCACCTACCGGGGCGACCGCCGATACGAGGGCCATCAGGAGGGCGGCGACGTGTCGCATGGTCCCGGATGCTAGGGCCTGGGCGGGCGCGAGTGTCGCCCGACTCGCACGCCTGTGCGACCGGCTTCGCTGACCGCTCCGCCCCGGACAGGCATGTACCGCTCCTGACCGAGCAGGTGTGCCGAGTTGTCGCCTCTCGATGGCAGCAGCGGACATGTGTGGGGCCCGGTGAGGTCCGTTGCGCAGACGTGCAGTAAAGTGCTGGGAGTCACTAAGGATTTGTTGCCCTAGGTCACCACGTCTGACCCGAAGTACTGGGTTCCCCTTGCGGAGGTCCTGGGTACTGGACCAGACTTGACGTTCGCGATCGGCCTGTGCCGAGCCATGACAGTACGGATCGCGGACGGCTCCTTCGAGGAGAAGACAAGGAGCGAACTCATCCGGTCCAGGGGGTTGGCAGTCAGGACTGGCCCCGGTCCGCAAAGGAGAGGCAATCATGCACTCACCCGGTAACCGCCGTGCACGCGGTCATCTCACGTTGATCGCTGTGCTTCAGGCCTTCCTGCTGATGTCATCGCTGGTGCTGACGCCCGCGCTGGTCATCGCCCAGGAGGAAGGTTCAGGGGCGGAGTCTGCCCAGCAGCCTGCGCCGGCACTCTCGCTCTTCATCCATCCCAACCCGTTGAAGCTCACCGTCGGTGAGGCCAAGCCAGTCACCGCCTGGACCTGCGACCCGGCCGTGGTCACCTCGCCTCTCAAGGCCGACCAGGATCCGAACAGCCTGGGCTGCCTCGCCGTCCCGGTCGAGTGGAGCCTTAATGAGGCAGGCGCGAGCAGCGCGGAACTCGCCATCGAGGAAGACGAGACCGGCAAGCGCACCCGCGTCATCGCCAAGGGTGTCATCGGCCCTGAGGCCGATGCCAAGATCATCGCCAAGGCGGAGGGCTTCGAGCCCACCCGGGCCGACCTGATCATCCAGCCCGATCCTGCCGCCGAGCAGGCCGCCGCCGAGGAAGCGGCTGCCGCCAAGGCCGCCGAGGAAGCGAGGCTGCCGCCAAGGCCGCCGAAGAGGCCGAGGCTGCCGCCAAGGCCGAGCGCCAGGCCAAGAAGGCCGCCGAGGAAGCGGCTGCCGCCAAGGCCGCCGAAGAGGCCGAGGCTGCCGCCAAGGCCGAGCGCCAGGCCAAGAAGGCCGCCGAGGAAGCGGCTGCCGCCAAGGCCGCCGAAGAGGCCGAGGCTGCCGCCAAGGCCGAGCGCCAGGCCAAGAAGGCCGCCGAGGAAGCGGCTGCCGCCAAGGCCGCCGAAGAGGCCGAGGCTGCCGCCAAGGCGGAGCGCCAGGCCAAGAAGGCCGCCGAGGAAGCGGCTGCCGCCAAGGCCGCCGAAGAGGCCGAGGCTGCCGCCAAGGCCGAGCGCCAGGCCAAGAAGGCCGCCGAGGAAGCGGCTGCCGCAGAGGCTGCCGCCAAGGTTGCCGCCGAGGCCAAGAAGGCCGAGGAAGAGGCCGCCGCTGCCGCCGAGGCCAAGAAGGCCGAGGAAGAGGCCGCCGCTGCCGCCGAGGCCAAGAAGGCCGAGGAAGAGGCCGCCGCTGCCGCCGAGGCCAAGAAGGCCGAGGAAGAGGCCGCCGCTGCCGCCGAGGCCAAGAAGGCCGAGGAAGAGGCCGCCGCTGCCGCCGAGGCCAAGAAGGCCGAGGAAGAGGCCGCCGCTGCCGCCGAGGCCAAGAAGGCCGAGGAAGAGGCCGCCGCTGCCGCCGAGGCCAAGAAGGCCGAGGAAGAGGCCGCCGCTGCCGCCGAGGCCAAGAAGGCCGAGGAAGAGGCCGCCGCTGCCGCCGAGGCCAAGAAGGCCGAGCCCGTCGTCGAGGAGCAGGAGCCCGTCGTCGAGGAGCAGGAGCCCGTCGTCGAGGAGCAGGAGCCCGTCGTCGAGGAGCAGGAGCCCGTCGTCGAGGAGCAGGAGCCCGTCGTCGAGGAGCAGGAGCCCGTCGTCGAGGAGCAGGAGCCCGTCGTCGAGGAGCAGGAGCCCGTCGTCGAGGAGCAGGAGCCCGTCGTCGAGGAGCAGGAGCCCGTCGTCGAGGAGCAGGAGCCCGTCGTCGAGGAGCAGGAGCCCGTCGTCGAGGAGCAGGAGCCCGTCGTCGAGGAGCAGGAGCCCGTCGTCGAGGAGCAGGAGCCCGTCGTCGAGGAGCAGGAGCCCGTCGTCGAGGAGCAGGAGCCCGTCGTCGAGGAGCAGGAGCCCGTCGTCGAGGAGCAGGAGCCCGTCGTCGAGGAGCAGGAGCCCGTCGTCGAGGAGTTCCTTGCCCCCGAGGCACTACCTGAGGCACTCATTGTCGATCAACCCATTGCCGACGCTGATGGCGATGGCGTGGCCGACGAGGCCGACAACTGTCCCGCCATCGCCAACCCCGATCAGGCCGACGCGGACGCCGACGGCATCGGCGATGCCTGTGCCCCCGTGGTCCAGCAGGCCGTGGCGCCACTCGCTGAGGAGCCCGTCATCGAGCCAGCCGCAACCGGGACGCTCCGCATCCGCAAGGGCGGAGACCGTGGCGCGGGTAACGCCATCCAACCGCTGGCTGGCGCCTACTTCAACGTCTACCGGGACGACGGCGACGGCAACTTCGAGCCCGGTACCGGTGATTCGCTAGAGGGAAACTACGGGCCGACGAACGCGTCCGGATATGTGGACGTCGTGCTGACCATCGCCTCCGGCGATGACGACTTCTGGGTCCAGGAGGCCTCAATCTCTACTGCGGGCTGGAACGTCATCACCCAGGTGGCGGTGGGCAACAATAATGCGGCCGGTACGACCGTGCCCTACGCGGAGCGTTACGACCTCAACAGTGGGCAGACGACCCAGACGAGGCAATTCGTCAATCGCCGCGACAACAACAGTTTCCCGGATGTGTGCGGCCTCAAGGTCGCGCTGGTATTCGACCGCTCAGGCTCGATCGACGATGATACTGAGTACGTGCAGATGAAGGCCGCCGGCAAGCTCTTCGTAGATGCCCTGACTGGCACACCGTCCCAGATCGGCATCTACAGCTTCTCCGAAAGCGCCACCCAGAACCTCGCGTTCACGAGCGTCGCCAGCGCAGGCCCGGGAACCGGCCAGGATGCCCAAGACGTGAAGAACGCCATCGACGCCCTGCCGCCGACTTCCGGAGGCACCAACTGGGATGCTGCATTCCGTGCAGTCCAAGGCGATGGCGCCGACGTCATCATCCTGCTGACGGACGGAAACCCGACGGTCAATAGCGTCCCGGCAACGGGAACCGCGACCACCGTTGACGTCGTCGACATCGAGAACGGTGTGGCCTCGGCCAACCTGGCGAAGCTCGCGAGTGCGCAGCCGAAGGTCATCGCGGTAGGGATCGGCACCGCTCTCTCTCCGCTGAACCTTCAGCTCGTGTCGGGTCCCAACGTCAACGACGACTACTACGTCTCCGGCTTCGAGACTCTCGGAAGCACCTTGTTCGAGATTGCCACCAAGCTTTGCGGTGGCACGGTCACGGTATTGAAGGAGGTCCCTGATGGCCAGGGCGGCTGGCAGCCGGCTGAGAACTGGACATTCTCTGCCGCGTCGAGTGGCCCCGCGCCCACGCCGCAGAGCGGTCAGACCAACGTCAATGGTGTCGTCAACTTCGACTTCAACAACCTGAACGACGTGACGGCCACGATCACGGAGACCGTCAAGAGCGGTTTCCAGCTCGTGCAGCAGAGCGGCAAGAACGCCGTCTGCAAGATTGGCGACACTCCCGTCTCGGTGAGCAACACCGCGAACGGCGTCTCCTTCACACTCGGCGAGACCGACATCGCGACATGCACGTTCCGGAACCAGCCGGCCACCGGCAAGCTCGAGGTCGTCAAGGACCTCATCCCTGACAGCGATCCGGGCAAGTTCAACCTCCAGATCGACGGTGCCACCGCCGGCACCGGGGCCAACGTCGGTGACGGCGGCACGACCGGCGAGCAGACCCTCAACACCGGTACCCACACCGTCGGTGAGACGGCCGGCACCGGCACGGACCTGGCGAACTACACCAAGTCCATCGAGTGCAAGGACGCCAACGGCACGGGTTCCGTCGTCGCCGGCCCGTCGCAGGGTGCCGGCCCGCTGAACGTCACCGTCACCAGCGGCTCCGACATCGTCTGCATCATCACCAACACCCGCCAGACCGGCAAGCTCGAGGTCGTCAAGGACCTCATCCCTGACAGCGATCCGGGCCACTTCAACCTCCAGATCGACGGTGCCACCGCCGGCACCGGGGCCAACGTCGGTGACGGCGGCACGACCGGCGAGCAGACCCTCAACACCGGTACCCACACCGTCGGTGAGACGGCCGGCACCGGCACGGACCTGGCGAACTACACCAAGTCCATCGAGTGCAAGGACGCCAACGGCACGGGTTCCGTCGTCGCCGGCCCGTCGCAGGGTGCCGGCCCGCTGAACGTCACCGTCACCAGCGGCTCCGACATCGTCTGCGTCATCACCAACACCCGCCAGACCGGCAAGCTCGAGGTCGTCAAGGACCTCATCCCTGACAGCGATCCGGGCAAGTTCAACCTCCAGATCGACGGTGCCACCGCCGGCACCGGGGCCAACGTCGGTGACGGCGGCACGACCGGCGAGCAGACCCTCAACACCGGTACCCACACCGTCGGTGAGACGGCCGGCACCGGCACGGACCTGGCGAACTACACCAAGTCCATCGAGTGCAAGGACGCCAACGGCACGGGTTCCGTCGTCGCCGGCCCGTCGCAGGGTGCCGGCCCGCTGAACGTCACCGTCACCAGCGGCTCCGACATCGTCTGCGTCATCACCAACACCCGCCAGACCGGCAAGCTCGAGGTCGTCAAGGACCTCATCCCCGACAGCGATCCGGGCAAGTTCAACCTCCAGATCGACGGTGCCACCGCCGGCACCGGGGCCAACGTCGGTGACGGCGGCACGACCGGCGAGCAGACCCTCAACACCGGTACCCACACCGTCGGTGAGACGGCCGGCACCGGCACGGACCTGGGCGACTACACCAAGTCCATCGAGTGCAAGGACGCCAACGGCACGGGTTCCGTCGTCGCCGGCCCGTCGCAGGGTGCCGGCCCGCTGAACGTCACCGTCACCAGCGGCTCCGACATCGTCTGCGTCATCACCAACACCCGCCAGACCGGCAAGCTCGAGGTCGTCAAGGACCTCATCCCTGACAGCGATCCGGGCAAGTTCAACCTCCAGATCGACGGTGCCACCGCCGGCACCGGGGCCAACGTCGGTGACGGCGGCACGACCGGCGAGCAGACCCTCAACACCGGTACCCACACCGTCGGTGAGACGGCCGGCACCGGCACGGACCTGGCGAACTACACCAAGTCCATCGAGTGCAAGGACGCCAACGGCACGGGTTCCGTCGTCGCCGGCCCGTCGCAGGGTGCCGGCCCGCTGAACGTCACCGTCACCAGCGGCTCCGACATCGTCTGCGTCATCACCAACAAGCTGATCGAGCTGACCATCGACAAGACGGTCAAGGCCGGCTTCCCGACCTACAACTCGGGCACCGGCGAGTGGACCATCAAGTACGACATCGAGGTCGAGAACACCGGTGCCGCCGGGACCACCTACGACCTCTCCGACGTCCCGACCTTCGGGGCCGGCGTGACCATCGTCAGCGGCGGCATCAAGGTCGAGAGCGCCCAGCTCGGCGCACCCATCGATCCCTACACCCCGGGCAACCTCATCGTCGACGACGAGTCGATCGCTGCGGGTGTCACCCATACCTACACGGTGACCGTCAGGTTCACCATCGCCGGCTCGGCCACCTCCGTCGCGCTCGACTGCGAGCTCGGCACGGGCGAGAACGGCACGGGCACCCTGAACACGGCCACCGTGATCTACAACGGCAAGACCATCCAGGACAAGGCCTGCGAGCCGCTGCCGAACCTGACCATCGACAAGACGGTCAAGGCCGGCTTCCCGACCTACAACTCGGGCACCGGCGAGTGGACCATCAAGTACGACATCGAGGTCGAGAACACCGGTGCCGCCGGGACCACCTACGACCTCTCCGACGTCCCGACCTTCGGGGCCGGCGTGACCATCGTCAGCGGCGGCATCAAGGTCGAGAGCGCCCAGCTCGGCGCACCCATCGATTCCTACACCCCGGGCAACCTCATCGTCGACGACGAGTCGATCGCTGCGGGTGTCACCCATACCTACACGGTGACCGTCAGGTTCACCATCGCCGGCTCGGCCACCTCCGTCGCGCTCGACTGCGAGCTCGGCACGGGCGAGAACGGCACGGGCACCCTGAACACGGCCACCGCCACCTGGGAGGGCGGCACGCTCGAGGACAAGGCCTGCGAGCCGCTGCCGAACCTGACCATCGACAAGACGGTCAAGGCCGGCTTCCCGACCTAACTCGGGCACCGGCGAGTGGACCATCAAGTACGACATCGAGGTCGAGAACACCGGTGCCGCCGGGACCACCTACGACCTCTCCGACGTCCCGACCTTCGGGGCCGGCGTGACCATCGTCAGCGGCGCCATCAAGGTCGAGAGCGCCGTCGCTCGGCGCACCCTCGATTCCTACACCGCCGGGCAGCCTCATCGTCGACGACGAGTCGATCGCTGCGGGTGTCACCCACACCTTCACGGTGACCGTCAGGTTCACCATCGCCGGCTCGGCCACCTCGGTCGCGCTCGACTGCGAGCTCGGCACGGGCGAGAACGGCACGGGCACCCTGAACACGGCCACCGCCACCTGGGAGGGCGGCACGCTCGAGGACGAGGCCTGCGAGCCGCTGCCGAACCTGACCATCGACAAGACGGTCACGAGCGGCCCCGACCTTCGCGGCACCGGCGACTGGAGCATCAGTACGACGTCGAGGTCGAGAACACCGGTGCTATCGGGACCCACCTACGACCTGACCGACATCCCGACCTTCGGGGCGGGCGTGACGATCGCCAACATCGCCGTCTCGGTCCGAGGCGCCGTCAGCTCGGCGCAACCCTCGATCCCTACACCGCCGGGCAACCTCATCGTCGACGACGAGTCCATCGCTGCGGGTGTCACCCACACCTTCACGGTGACCGTCAAGTTCACCATCGCCGGCTCGGCCACCTCGGTCGCGCTCGACTGCGAGCTCGGCACGGGCGAGAACGGCACGGGCACCCTGAACACGGCCACCGCCACCTGGGAGGGCGGCACGCTCGAGGACGAGGCCTGCGAGCCGCTGCCCAACCTGACCATCGACAAGACGGTCAAGGCCGGCCCCGACCTACAACTCGGGCACCGGCGAGTGGACCATCGAGTACGACGTCGAGGTCGAGAACACCGGTGCCGCCGGGACCCACCTACGACCTGACCGACATCCCGACCTTCGGGGCCGGCGTGACGATCGTCAGCGTCGCCGTCTCGGTCGAGAGCGCCCAGCTCGGTCGCACCCATCGATCCCTACACCGCCGGGCAGCCTCATCGTCGACGACGAGTCCATCGCTGCGGGTGTCACCCACACCTTCACGGTGACCGTCAAGTTCACCATCGCCGGCTCGGCCACCTCGGTCGCGCTCGACTGCGAGCTCGGCACGGGCGAGAACGGCACGGGCACCCTGAACACGGCCACCGCCACCTGGGAGGGCGGCACGCTCGAGGACGAGGCCTGCGAGCCGCTGCCCAACCTGACCATCGACAAGACGGTCACCAGGGCCCCGGCCTTCGCGGCCGGCGTCTGGACCGTGACCTACAAGGTCGACGTCAAGAACACCGGCGCTATCGCCACCACCTATGACCTGATCGATACCCCGACCTTCGGGACGCGGCGTGACGGTGACGAAGATGTCCGTCGGGCAGCCCTCCGGTGGCAACGAGCCGCACCATTCGCGGGCTGCAGCTCGTCGACGGGCCAGTCCATCGCTGCGGGTGTCACCGACACCTACAGCGGTGACCGTCGAGTTCACCATCGCTGGCTCGGCCACCTCGGCGGCGCTCGACTGCCAGCTCGTCAGCAGCGAGTCCGGCACCGGCACGCTGAACACGGCCACCGCTACCTGGAAGGGCGGCAGCATCAAGGACATCGCCTGCGAGCCGCTGCCCAACCTGACCATCGACAAGACGGTCACCAGCGCCCCGACCTTCGCGGCCGGCGTCTGGACCGTCGTCTACAAGGTCGACGTCAAGAACGTCGGTCCCATCGAGACCACCTATGACCTGACCGACAGCCCGACCTTCGGGCCTAGCGTGACGGTCACCAACATCGCCGTCGTGGCGGCCACGCCGTCGGTGAGCAAGAACCCCTACACGGCGGGCTCGCCCATCGTCACGAACCAGGCCATCGGCGTCGGTGTCACCCACACCTATGCGGTGACGGTCATCTTCAGTGTGGCCGGCGAGGCGACCTCGGCCGATCTCGACTGCCAGCTCGTCACGGGCGAGTCCGGCACCGGCACCCTGAACACGGCCACCGTCACCTGGAACGGCGACACCATCAAGGACGACGCCTGTGCCCCGGTGCCCGAAGGCTGACCATCGAGAAGACGGTCACCAAGGCCTCGGCCTCGCGGAAGGCACCCTCGGAAGCGTCAGCCTACGAGGTCGACGTCACCAACGTCGGCCCCGTCACGACGACCTACGACCTGACCGACATGCCGACCTTCGGGGCGAACGTGACGGTCACCAACATCGCCGTCTCGGGCCGCTGCGCACCATCGATCCCTACACGGCGGGCCAGCCGATCGTCACCAACAAGTCGATCGACTCCGAGCGTCACGCACACCTACACGGTGACCGTCGACGTTCACCGTGGACAGCACCACGGCCAGCTGCCGACCGAGACTGCCAGCTCGTCAACGGCGAGACCGGCACCGGCACCCTGAACACGGCCACCGCCATCTACAGCGGCGGCACCATCCAGGACGACGCTTGCGCCCCGGTGCCGACCGGTGGCGGTCAGGCTGGTGGCGTCGGCAAGGAGCAGCGTCCCACGGACATGCTGGCCCCGACCGACTCGGTCGCGGCCACGGCGGCGAAGGCAGCCCCCTCGACGGTCCAGTGAGCTGGGCCCTCTGGGTCCTGCTCACGGCAGCGCTCATCGTGAGCGGTGCCTGGGTCGTCCGCCGCGCCCGCTACGCGGAGATCTAGCCTCCATCCATCGCAGCCTCTCGACGGCCGGGCCCCACCAGGGGCCCGGCCGTCGCTCTGTGTCCGGGTCGGCACGGCCACGACCGGGCGCATGCCCCGCGACACCGGGAGTCGCCCGACTGCGTGCCACTGACGTATCCGATCGACCAACCGACGCAGGCATGCTCCGCCACGCTGGGGATCGCCCGACTGCAGTGCCACTGACGTATCCGACCGAAGGGCCGGTCACCTGCCCGAAACTGGCACTGGGAGTCACAGGGACGGCGCATCTCGTCGCTGACTGACACTGCCACTGCAGTGGATTGCCGCCCTGCGTAAGAACCCGTCAGCTATGACACTGCCACTGCAGCGCGCCCCCAACTGCAGCGCGCCCACACTACGGCGGCCCGCCACTGCAGCGCGCCCCGTCCCGCCCCATGCAGCTGGGCTGCGGACCTTCGTACCCCATGTCAACGCCGGTCCAAACCTGAACAGGTATCGCCGGCCGAAACCTGGACACTTCTAGCGCTGCGTCGAGCCGGTCAGCACCTCCTCTCCCTTGCCCCGCAGGCGGTAGCTGTCGCCCTTGAGCACGATGACCTCGGCGTGGTGGACGAGGCGGTCGACCATGGCCGCCACGGCCACCGGGTCGCCGAAGATCTCGGCCCAGGCACTGAACGTCTTGTTGGATGACACGATCATCGAGCGCCGCTCGTAGCGGGAGCTGATGAGGGCGAAGAAGCAGGGCGGCGGCTTCGGGGTCGAAGGGGATGTAGCCGACCTCGTCGACGACGAGCAGTGGGACCCGTCCGAGACGCTCGAGCTCCTCGTCGAGCCGGCCCGCCCGCTTGGCCTCGCCGAGACGGTTGACCCACTCGTGGGCGGTGGCGAAGGCCACCCGATGGCCCCGTCGGGCGGCCTGGACCGCCAACGCGATACTCAGGTGCGTCTTGCCGGTGCCGGGTGGTCCGAGGAAGACGACGTTGGTGGCCTCGGCGAGGAAGTCGAGCTGGGCGAGGTGGGCGATGGTGGCCCGCTTGACGCTGGGCTGGGCCTTGAAGTCGAAGTCGTCGATGGTCTTGACCGCCGGGAAGCGGGCGGCCTTGACGCGGGCCTCGCCACCGTGACCGTCGCGGGCGCTGACCTCTTCGGCCAGGACCGCGGCGAGGTACGTCTCGTGGTCCCAGCCCTCGGTGCGGGCGGTCTCGGCGAGGCGTCCGGCGACGGCGCGGATGCGCGGGGCCTTGAGCGCCCGGGATAGATAGGCCAGCTCCGAGGCGGTGCTCGCGCTCATGCCGGCACCTCGAAGAGTCGGTCATAGCGGGTGAGGTCGACGACCGGGGCCTCGGGCTCACCCTCGGCGAGCCGGTCTCGGGCCTCGCGCGCGAGGCGGATGGCGCGACCGTGCGCCGGATCGAGCACGACGTCCGCGGGCACGAAGCTGCGCCGGTGCTCGGCGATGGGCGCGCCCTCGCAGGTCAGGTGCACGCGCTCGGGTGTGACCCTGATGCCGATGCGTCGGCCGACGAAGGCCGGGGGCACCGAGTAGTCGGCGGAAAGGACGCGCACGAAGGCGTCCTTGCCGGCCCGGGCCTCGAGGTGCAGGTCGGTGTCGGGCACCGGCTCGGGCAACCGATGGAGGAAGCCGCGCTCGACGAGGAAACGGTCACGGACCCGGGCCCCGGTCCGCCGGAGCGTGCGGGCGAAGGCCACCTCGGCGGCCCAGGCGTCGTGCTGGGCCTGCAGGTCGGTCAGCGAGGCGAACGAGCGCAGCGGCAGGAAGCTCGTCTCGAGATAGCCGATGGTGCGCTCGACCTGGCCCTTCGACGTCGGTCGTCGTGGCGCGAGGGGCACCGCCGTCGTGTGCAAGGCCCCGAGCAGCGCCGTCACCTCGGGGTGAAGCCGGGCCCGCTTGCCGGCTCCTTCGGCCACGATGCTCGCGTCGTTGTCGTGCACCAGCTTCTCCGGTACGCCGCCCAGTCGTCCCAGGCAGGCCACGAGGGCGACCCGGAGGTCGGCCACCGTGCGCCCGAGGGTGAAGACCGTCGCGTGGGCGCCCGAGTGGGGCAGCGTGAGCACGAGGCCGAAGGCCTCTCGCTCGACGCCAGTGCCGACCGGCACCATGACGCCGGTGTGCCACCAGTCGAGCTGGCCGATCTCGCCGGGCAGGTAGCTCGTGCGCTGGAAGGCACGGGCGGCGAGGAAGCCCGGGCGGACCCGGGCGAGGTGCGCCTTCAGGATGCTGATGCCACCGCCGTAGCCCGAGCGGCGCAGATGGTCGAGGATGACCGTGGCGGGGGCTTCCGCGTCCTCGTCGAGCATGGCTGCGATCTCGTCAGCGAAGGGGTCGACGAGCGAGCCCTTCAGGCCTCGCACGTACCTCGGTGGCTCGCCCAGCCCGAGCAACCGGATGACGGTCGTGCGGCTCATGCCGAGCCGTCGGGCGATGGCGCGCTTGGTCAGGCCCTCGCGATGGAACAGTCGCTGGACCTCGGCCCAGTCCTCCACTCGATACACTCCTCTCTCCCTCGGTGCCGGCGTCGTCTTGTCGGCCCGAGGGTGCCTGCGAAACCCGGTGGGGTGTCCAGGTTTCGGCCGGCGGGGAGTGTTCAGTCTTCACCCGGCGTCGACAGCCCACAGGCCTGCCCCCATTGGGGCCCAACGGGGGCATCGCCCACGTGTATCCTCTCAACGTCCCATCGCGTTTGCGCGTGCTCGTCGGACGTACGAGCCCGCGCTGGACCAGTCGTCGTCACCTCATCGGGGGAGGTTCTCTGTGCGCTCACCGAGCCTGTCGCGCCACCGGTCGCTGCTGGTGCTGCTCACCGTCTTTCAGGTCCTCGTCCTGACCTCGACGCTGGCCTTCGCGCCAGCCTCCGTGGCAGCCCAGGAGGAGCCCGATCCGTCAGCCCCCGTTGCCGAGACGCAAGTCGCTTCAGACTCGGAAGCCGCCGCCGACACCCAGGCGTCCCCTGAGGACACCCAGGCGCCCGCCGGCCAACCCGCCGCCGAACCCCAAGCCGCTGTCGACGAGCCCGCGCCTGAGCCCGAGCCGAACACCGAGCCCGAGAAGCCCGAGCCCGAGCCCAAGGCCGAGCCGAGCAGAAGTCCGAAGCCGAACCCGAGCCCAAGACCGAACCCGAGCCCAAGGCCGAGAAGCAGGCCGAGCCCGAGCCGAAGGCGGAACCCAGGTCCGAGCCGGAGCAGCAGTCCGAACCGAAGGCCGAGAAGGAACCCGAGCCCAAGGCCGAGAAGCAGCCCGAGGCGAACTCCGAGCCCGGGCCGGAAGCCCGAGCCCAAGGCCGAGCCCGAGCCTGAGCAACAACCCGAGGCGAGATCGGAGCCCAAGCCGGAGCCTGAAGCCGAGCCTCAGAGGCAGCCCGAACCCGAGCCGAGCAGAGGACCGAGCCAAAGCCCCAACCCGAGCCGGAGCAGGAACCCGAGCCCAGGTCCGAACCCAAGGCTGAGCCGAGGCTCTTCATCCATCCCGATGGCGCGGATCTCACCGTAGGCGACAGTGTCCAACTGGCAGCGTGGATCTGCGACACGGCCGAGGACGGTCCCTCGCGTGGACCCGACCGGGAGCCCGGGACGAGCGATGACTCGTGCGCGCCCGCGCTCGGGCGTCACATGGTCTGTCAAGGAGGACGGGGTCGCCTCGTTCGACTCGACCGAGGGCAACAAGGCTCGCCTCCTGGCCGATGCGCCCGACGGCTGGTACCAAGATCCTTGTCAGGCTGGATGAGCTCACCGCCAGGGCCGAGCTGGCGATCAAGGCCGGCCCTCAGCCGCGGACCGAGGAGTCCAAGGCCAAGGAGACTCCTGCCGAGGAGCCCCAGCCTGAGAACGATGCCGCCGAGGCGCCCGCAGTCCTCGGTGATGAGGAGGCTCAGCCCGAGGCTCCGGACCCGGTTCGTGGCGATGCGACGTCCAGGGAGCGCACGAACCGGGTGCCGAAGCCCGAGGACTCCACGTCCGACGAGCCTGCGGCAGTAGATCGTCCCCTTGACGAGACCGTCGGCGACGGCGATTCGGATGCGTCCGCCGAGGAATCCGCCGCGACCGAGTCCACCGGCGATGAGCCCGTCGCCGCTGAGCAAGCTGCTGAGGAAGCCACAACAGACGAGCATTCGGCCACAGATCCTCTCGCCGAGGCACCCGATCCCGCGGTTCCGGACGACGCCGCCGCTGTCGCCCAGCCGACGGCGGATGAGCCTCCGGTTGTTGCCGAGCCGCTTGCGCCGATC
This sequence comes from uncultured Chloroflexia bacterium, assembly GCA_963697275.1. Lineage (GTDB taxonomy): Bacteria > Chloroflexota > Limnocylindria > Limnocylindrales > CSP1-4 > JAFMJV01. The sequence goes on from CAVONF010000006.1 coordinate 84,977, forward strand.
GAACCTGCAGCCAACAACTTCAGCGTGACGCCAGCATCTCAGTCCGTGGTCGCCGGCAGCACGAACGACTTCACGTGGACGTTCAGGGCGACCAACTCCGCCAATGCGGCGGGGCTCATCTTCACGATCCCTGCCGCGTGGACGGACCCGACCACGTCGGCTGGTCCTGGGCAGGTCCTCGTCACGGCCGGAACGTGTCCGGCATCGCTCTTCGCGATCATCGGTGACTCGGTCATCATCAGCCAGGGCGGTGGGGGTGGCTGTGACAACAATGAGACGTTCACACTCCAATACCGCCAAGCCACGGCGCCCACGCCGGGCACCTTGCCTCAGACATACACGTTCATCAACTCACGAGGCAACGACCCCACCATCACGGTGACCGCGCCTCCCAGCGCCGACCTCAGCGTCACCAAGAGCGACAGCCCCGATCCGGTCAACGCCGGCGGTGACGCTGACCTACACGCTCGTCGTCTCCAACGCCGGTCCCTACGACGCCCAGTCGGCGAGCCTCAGCGACACCTTCCCGGCCACGCTCCCGACGCGACCGATCGTCGATGACGGCCCCGACCCTCGGCGGCGTCGTCGGCAACGCCCTGACTGCCCATCGCCAGCCACCCGGCGGGTGCCTCGACGCCACCATCAGCGTGACCGCCACCGTCGACCCGGCCACCGCCGATGGGGCCACCATCAGCAACACCGCCACCGTCTCCTCCAGCGACGACCGACCCGACACCCGGCAACAACAGCGCCACCGCGACCACCACGGTGGCTACGCAGCGCCGACCTCAGCGTCACCAAGAGCGACAGCCCCGATCCGGTGAACGCTGGCGATGACGCTGACCTACACGCTCGTCGTCACCAACAACGGTCCCTCCGCGCCCAGGCCGTGAGCCTCGCGACACCTTCCCGGCCCGCTCCTCGACGCGACCTACTGCACGCGGTGCGGCCGCGACCCCCGGCGGCGTCGTCGGCACCGCCCGCTGTCCCTCGCCACCCTCGCCGCGGGTGCCTCGACGCCACCATCAGCGTGACCGCCACCGTCGACCCGAGCCACCGCCGATGGGGCCGACCATCAGCAACACCGCCACCGTCACCACCAGCGACGACCGACCCGACACCCGGCAACAACAGGCCACCGCGACCACCACGGTGGCCACCAGCGCCGACCTCAGCGTCACCAAGAGCGACAGCCCCGATCCGGTCAACGCTGGCGATGACGCTGACCTACACGCTCGTCGTCACCAACAACGGTCCCTCCGACGCCCAGGCCGTGAGCCTCAGCCGACAGCCTGCCGGCCGGTCTCCTCGACGCGACCTACTGCACCGATGCGGCCTGCGACACCCGCAGGCGGCGCCGCCTGGACCAGCCCCAGCTGTCCCTCGGCACCCTCGCCGCGGGTGCCTCGACGCGACCATCAGCGTGACCAGGCCCAGGTCGATCCGAGCACGCCGGATGGGGCCGACCATCAGCAACACCGCCACCGTCTCCTCCACGACGACCGACCCGACGCCCGGCAACAACAGCGGCCACCGCGACCACCACGGTGGCCACCAGCGCCGACCTCAGCGTCACCAAGACCGACAGCCCCGATCCGGTGAACGCTGGCGATGACGCTGACCTACACGCTCGTCGTCACCAACAACGGTCCCTCCGACGGCCCAGGCGGCGAGCCTCAGCCGACAGCCTGCCCGGCCAGGTCTCCTCGACGCGACCTACTGCACGCGGTGACGGCCTGCGACCCCGCAGGCGGCGCCGCCTGGCACCAGTCCCGCTGACCCTCGCCACCCTCGCCGCGGGTGCCTCGCGCGACCATCAGCGTGACCAGGCCCAGGTCGACCCGGCCACCGCCGGATGGGGCCGACCATCAGCAACACCGCCACCGTCACCAGCACGACGACCGACCCGACGCCCGGCAACAACATCGGCCACCGCCGACCACCACGGTGGCTACCAGCGCCGACCTCAGCGTCACCAAGAGCGACGGCGTCGACCACCGTCACCGCCGGCGACGGGGTGACCCGCACCTTCACCATCACCGTCGCCAACGCGGGACCCAGCGATGCGACCGGCGTCCAGCTGTTCGACACCTGGCCCTCCGGCTACGCGCTCGGCACAGTCACGCCTTCCCAGGGGACCTGCCAGCGTCCACGTCCCCGCATCCGACTGTCGTCGAGCTGCAACCTCGGCACCATCGCGGCCGGGAGCGACGCGACCGTCACCATCGACTACACCGTGCCCGCCTCCACCCCGGCCGGGCCCCAGACGAACGAGGCCGTCGTGACCAGCGGCGTCGACGACCCGGACGCGACCGAACAACACCGCCACCGACACGAACACCGTCGTCACCAGCGCCGACCTCTCGGTCAGCAAGTCGGTGACCCCCGCCGAGACGTTCTCCGGCGGCACGGTGACCTACACCCTCCTCGTCTCCAACGCCGGTCCTCGCGACGCGGCCGACGCGACCCTGTCCGACACCTTCCCGGCCACGCTCCAGAACGTCACCATCGTCGATGACGGCCCCTACACCTGCGGCCTCGTCGGCAACGTCCTCAGCTGCACCATCGCCAGCCACCCGGTGGGCGTGAATGCCACCATCACCGTGAGCGCCACCGTCGTGCCCGGCAGCTACGCCGACCTCACGCCCGTGGCCAACACCGCCTCGGTCTCGTCGGAGACCCCCGATCCCGACCAGACGGACAACAGCTCGACCGCGACGTTCCGGATCCGCGGCAACGCGGCCATCAGGGTCACCAAGACCGCCACCCCGACCTCGCTCCCCGAGCCGGGCGGCACGGTGACCTTCTCGGTCCTCATCGAGAACACCAGCCCGGCGTCAGCCGTCACCATCACCAGCTTGACCGACAGCGTCCACGGCAACCTGGCCGGCAAGGGCAACTGCGCCGTGCCCCAGGCCATCGCCGTGGGAGCGAGCTACAGCTGCTCCTTCACGGCCGTCGTCTCGGGGAATGCTGGCTACGTCGAGAAGGACGTCGTGACGGCCACCGGGCAGCGATGCCCGCGGCAATGCGCTGACGGCCGGCGACGACGCCACGGTGACGATCACCGATGTCCTGCCCCGCATCGCGGTCACCAAGACCGCCGACCCGAGCCAGCTCGATGCACCCGGCGGCGACGTGACCTACACGGTCACCATCGCCAACCTCGTCGAGGAGCCCCTGACCGTCGTCGCCATCGAGGATGACAAGCTGGGCGACCTGGCCGACCCGGGCAACCGCCAGGTCAGCGACAACACCTGCGCCAAGGCTGGCGGCTTCGCCATCCCGGTCGGCGCCACCGCCAGCTGCACCTTCACGGCGCGCCTGGAGGGCGAGCCCGGGGACGAGCACGTCAATACGGTCACCGTCACCGCCGCGGACGATGACCCGGTCCAGCCCGCGGCCGCGGATGTCCAGCCGGCAGCCGTCAACACCGTGACGGCCACCGCGAGCGCCACCGTGACCTTCGTGAAGGCAGAGGCAGCCGGCGCCGGCGGTGGCGAACAGCCCCCGACGGACATGCTTGCGCCGACCGACTCCCTGTCAGCAGCCAGTGGCGCCGGGATTCTCGGCGGGTCCCTCGGCTGGGCCTTGTGGGTCCTGGTCGCGGCCACCGTCATCGTCAGTGGCGCCTGGGTCATCCGGAGGCAGCGCCTCGGGCAGATCTAGCCACCCATCCATCGCGACCACACACGACGGCCGGGTCCTGCCAGGGGCCCGGCCGTCGGCCTCTGTCTGGGGAAGAGACCCCACGTTGCACGACCGCTCGGCATCGGTGTTCGTATTCCCATTACGGGCTCCGAGCACGGCTACGTGAGGGTCTATCCTCTTCGGGACCCTTACACTCCCCAGGCCGGTCGACGGCCCACTGTCATGGTCGGGCGCGAGGATCTTGAGGCTGGGTTCGATCGGCTCCTGGCACGGCTGGATCGAGAAGGGCCTGTTCCACTCGCCTGCCTTGGGGCTGGCGAATCTCGCGGTCCCGTTCTTTGACCAGTTCCTGATCCGGACCTATCGACTCGAGCCCCGGCGCCGCAAACGTCGCAGCCGCCAGCCTGGCCAAGCCATCGGGGGCGTGGACCTCAGGCGACAGCACGCCCCAGTGCGTAATCGAGGCCTCGACGCGTCAACGTTCGCGCTCGAGCGCCCCTGATCCTCTCGAGCCACGCCTCGAACCGTCCGGCATCGAAGTCGAGCGGCAGGTCCAGCTCAGGGACGTACCGACGAACCCCGGCATGCGCCGCACTGATGTAGCAGATGTCGAAGATCGCCTTCTCAGGTGTGGCGATCGGTCCGCGCGATGTCATCACCCAGCCGTCGAAGAGGGGAGGTGGCAGGTGGTGCACGGCGTAGGTCCCGACACTCGTCAGGATCGCCGAGCTCGGTCCAGGGAGGCCACGAAGATGTCTCGTGGCACCTGGTCGATGATGCCGTGATGATGAAGCGCCGACACGAAGGAGACGTACGAGGGGTACGGGCGCGTGATGTCGCTCACGATGCTGAACGGATCAGGGCGCTGAGCGCCGATGGCCCAAAGGCCGTGACGGATGCGTTGCGCCTGCCCCTCGTCCTCCAGTCGCGTCAGCGCTCGACTGGCCGCACTCAGGCTCGTGCGCAGCGCGGCAGCCGCCTCGCCTGTCGTCACCACGGGGCCGATGTTCGCCAGCACCGTGTAGGTCGCCAGCCGGCTCACCCTAGAGCCTCCAGACGTGAGGTCACGGAGAGCACCATGTCGTCCCACACCTCGGGTCGGTCGTAGATCGACACGAACTCGTCCTCGACGTACGTGATCACGAGATCCTGGAAGGCGGCATAGGGGAGCCTGAATGCCGCATCGATGGCGGCTTCGAGTTGGCGTCCGTCGATGTCCCCGGGCTGGACGGTGTCGGGGTAAGCGGAGAACAGCAGGTCGAGGTCGAAGACGTCCCGTGGCTCCGTGTCCGAGCGCTGGCCGAGCGCTCGAACCTTCTGGCGGATGGTGGCCGGGACCCGGGAGCTGTGTTCTGTGACCGCGAGCTACGGTCGGCGGCGCTGTGCCACGGGCGGTGGGCGCTGACCTGCAGCTGGCCCGCCCTGTGGCAGAGGGGGCCGGCGCTGCCTGGCGGGGGGTCGCCGCACCAGGTAGATGGCGAACAGCGTGGAGCCCAGCAGCACGGCCCCGCCACCGACGGCCAGGGAGACCGCGTCCATCGCGCCACCGGCCCCGCCTTCGCCTCCGGCCACAGCGGCAGGCACCTCCGTGGCGTTCGGTCGGTTGCGGTTGCCGCCCTGGGACCCGCTGGTGGCCGTCCGCGGTTGCCAGCAGGCGCGAGGCCTGGCCCTGGGCGCCGGCTCCTCGGTCCAGCCTGCGCCCACCAGCCGAGCTGCCACCTGGAGCTTGGGGATCGTGCCCGGCGGACCCTCGCTCGTCTGGAGCACCAGGCGGTGCTGGCCGGGCCGGTCGCGAACCGCGATGCGGCGGTTGTAGGCGCTCTGCTTGACCTCGTCGATGCGGTAGCGCAGCAGGCGTCCATCGTCCAGCTGGAGGGTGATCGAGCTTGCCCAGGAGTCCAGCGCCATCGGTCGCGTCCGCGGTGAGGAAGAGCGGCAGGAACATGCCCGGCTGGGCATGGGCGTAGATCCACGCCGTCCCGGGCGCTCCAGGCAGGTCGTAGATGGTCCAGTACTGGGCCACGTCGCAGAGCGGGTAGTCGCGCCGGTTGCCGGGCACGTTGCGCTCGCTGGAGACGACCGGCAGGTCGATGCCCAGGTCCGGCACGCGGATGCGCACGGGGATGCCCGGCTTGTCCAGCGGTGGCTTGCCCTCGGCAGCAGCAGCGACCGGGGAGGCGAGGGGAGCGCTCTCACCGAGCCTTGCCAGCGTGGTCAGTGACAGGGCCAGCGCGAGAGCTGGCAGCAGCGACAGAACAGCCCTGGCGGTTCGGCGAGCCCGGTCGCGCACGCGCCGGTGCGGAGGGAGATCGGCCATGGCCACACGCTACCACCTGATGCGGAAGTCGCCTCTCGATCGCTCCGCGTGGGAAGTGGACAACTGTTGCCAGCGGTCAACTACTGCGACCGCTGCCGGGCGGTGTGGTGCCGTGAGGTGCAGTCGTGGCAGGCCGTCCGGGTCACCGCCCTCCGCCTATCTCGCGAGGGAGCGAGCGACATCGGGCTCCTGGGTGCCGTCGCTCTCGAGGGCGGTTCGGCCGACATCCAGCTGGCCCCGACCGACGATGATCCTTGCACCGGCCTGGTCCACTTCCAGGGCCGGGGACGGGAGGCCCCAACCACGGCTCAGGATCGCGGGCAACGACTCGATCATGCCGGGCCCGGCACCATCGCTGTACAGCGCACGCGTGGTGACAGGACGCACCACCCGCTATACTCACCGCCGACCCGCGTCAAGTCGTCGTGGCGCAGCGGAGGGAGAGCGTTGCAGCACACTGCCGATCGGGGCCTGCACCTGCCCCGCGTGGCAGTCATCGAGGATGACGCTGCCGTCCGGCGCATCCTGACCCGCATCCTCGAGGACGCCGGCTACAGCGTCATCGCCATCGCCGATGGCGAGACCGGCCTGCGCGCGGTGGCCGAGCACCAGCCGGACATGCTCATCCTGGACCTGACCCTGCCGCGCATGGACGGCCTCGAGATCTGCCGTCGCCTCCGTGCCGACCATCGCACCGTGACGCTGCCCATCATCGTGCTCACGGCGCACACCTCCACCTCGGACATGGTCGCGGCCCTGGACGCCGGCGCGGATGACTTCGTCACCAAGCCCTTCCAGCAGGTGGAGCTGCTGGCGCGCCTGCGCAGCTCGTATCGAACCCGCGAGGTCATCCGGCGCATGGAGCAGGCGCACGACATCGTCGTCGCCCTCGCCAACGCGGTCGAGGCCAAGGACCTCGGGCTCAAGGACCACTGCCGCTACCTGGCCTACCGCTCCGCCCGCCTGGCCGCCTACGTGGGCCTCCGTGACGGCGAGCTCGAGGGCGTGGCCTACGGCGCGCTGCTCCACGACATCGGCAAGATCGGCATCGCCGAGCACGTGCTCCACAAGCCCGGTCCGCTGACCGAGGACGAGTTCCGCATCATGCGCGAGCACCCCGAGATCGGCGAGCGCATCTGCGACCCGTTGCGCATGTCGCGCGACTTCACGCCCATCATCCGCCACCACCACGAGCGCTGGGATGGCAGCGGCTATCCGGATGGCCTCAAGGGCGAGCAGATCCCCCTGGGCGCACGGATCGTGGCCCTGGCCGATGCCTTCGATGCCATCGTCCGCGGCCGCCCCTACCGCGCTGCGCGCACCGTGGACGAGGCCTTCGACGAGCTGCGCAGGCACGCCGGCAAGCAGTTCGACCCAGGTCTCGTGCCGCTCTTCATCGAGGAGGCGGACCGGCTCGATTCGGGCGTCGCTCCCAGCGTGGAGCTGCCGCGGGTGGCGCTGCTGGGCAGCGATCCTCCCATCGTCACCGCGGTGGGCGCACGCGACATCTGAGCCGCCCGCACTCATGAGCGCGGAGTCGAGGGCCGTGACCGCCAAGGTCGTCGCCCCGGGCCCGCTCCGCTATCACGTGGTGCGGCTCTTTCTCAAGGTGCTCGTCGGCGCCTACGTGCGTACCAGCCTGTCCGGAGCCGAGCGCCTGCCTTCGACCGGTCCGTACATCATCTGCTTCAACCACCCCTCCTGGCTGGACCCCATCGTCCTCGCCGCCCACTGGCCGGACCGCCAGCGTCGCCTCTTCATCTTCGGGCCGCGCGAGCAGGACATGCGCACGGGCGTCCGCAACCACCTCATCACCTGGACCCGCCGGGCGGTGCCCTTCAAGCCGCGTGCCCAGGACGTCGTGGACACCACGCGCCGCGCCGTCGCGGTGCTGCGCAGCGGGGCCTGCCTGGCCATCGCCGGCGAGGGGCGTCTCAGCGACCACGAGGGCGAGATCCTGCCGCTGGAGACGGGCCTGGCGCACTTCGCGCGCATGGCCAGGGCGCCCATCGTGCCCACCGCCATCATCGGCACGCGCTGGGTCCACTTCCGCAGCCGCGTGGACATCCGCATCGGCGAGCCGGTCCATCCGGACGACTTCGCCCACGGCAAGGCGGGGGCACGGGACATGACCGATGAGGTCGAAGGCCGGCTTCAGGCCCTCCTCGAGGGCGTCGAGGACCGCGAGCCGCCCGGCTGGTTCGGCCGAACCCTCTCCGAGGCCTTCAACGACCGACCCTGGCTGGACGAAGCCGATGAAGCCTGACCGCCCGTTGAGCGCACCGCGGTCCGAGGCCTGGTCCACCACGGCCCCGGCCGTCCGCCGACGATCGAGGACCTGTGGCTTGATCCACCCGGACCACGGCGAGGTGCGCGTGCGCATGGTGGGCTCCGGCGTCTGTCACTCGGACCTGCACGTGGTGGACGGGGACTGGGAGCGGCCCGTCGACGTCGTGCTCGGCCACGAGGGTGCGGGGGTCATCGAGGAGCTCGGGCCGGGCGTGCAGGAGCGGGCCCCCGGCGACCCGCCCGAACTGGGCGGCCTTCGCGTCGGCGACCTGGTCGTGCTGGCCTGGACCGCGCCGTGCGGCGCGTGTCCTTCCTGCTCGCGGGGCGAGGCCTGGCTGTGCTCGGCTCCCATGGGCTCGGGACATCGTCTCGATCCTGGTTCGGTGCGCCTGCATCGGGCGGACGGTTCGGCTGTCGGGGTCTACTCGGGCATCGGGACCTTCTGCACTGGGCAGGTCGTGGCGGCCCAGGCGGTCATCCCCGTGGACCCGCGCACGCCGTACGCCGTCGCGGCCCTCATCGGCTGTGCGGCGACCACCGGCGTCGGGGCCGTGCGACAACACAGCGAGTGTCGGGGCAGGGGAGTCGGTCGTCGTCCTCGGTCTCGGCGGGGTGGGGCTGGCTGCGCTCATGGCGGCCGTGGAGGCGGGGGCCGGGACCGTCATCGCGGTCGATGTCGAGCCCGCCAAGCTGGAGCTGGCCCGGGAGCTGGGGGCGACGGCGACCGCCACTCCGGAGGTCGCTTCCCGAGCTGGCGTCCCGGCTGCCGTCGGGCGGGCCGGACCACGTGCTCGAGTGCATCGGTCTCGCGCAGACGGCCGAGCTGGCCCTGCGGATGGTCCGGCCGGGCGGCACCGTCACGCTGGTGGGCATGACCGCCATGGGCGTCATGGCCGGGGTGGATGTCTACCGCTTCGTCGAGGACGGCAAGCGGCTGCTGGGCTCCAACTACGGCTCGTCCGTGCCCGCGCGCGACTTCCCGTGCCTCGCCGCGGATGTGGTGGCGGGACGGCTGCCGCTGGAGCGACTCATCACAGAGACCATCACGCTCGATGGGGTCGTCAACGCTCTGGAGGCCATGCGGCGCCGCGACGGGGCCAGGCGGGTCGTCCTCTTCGAGGGCTGAACCACCCCGCGGACCGGGGCCTGCTCGCCGCGCGGCCTACTTGCGCCGGTCGAGCACCAGGAAGGCGTCCAGCCACACGTTGACCCCCGATGCGGCGGGTGCGGCCGTGCCGGTGCTGCGCAGCTGCACGGTGTGCTTGCCCTTCTTGACGCTGCCGACGTAGACGATGCGGCGATGCCCGGTCTTCTTGGCGTACAGGCTGACCGTGTCAACACGCTTGCCGTCGACGATGACGTCGAACTGGCCGCCGGACGGTCCGCGGCTGGCTACGACGGCGAACTGCTCGCCCTTGAACTTCAGCCTGGCCCGTGCGCCCTTGCCCGAAGCTTGCGCCAGCGTCTTTCCGAGCGCGGCCTTCACCTTCTTCGTCTTCCAGGCGCCCTTGAGCGAAACCTGCCCCGAGCGCGAGCGTGCGTCCGCGAGCGAGACCTTGGGGCTGAGCGCCCTGGTCCCCACCAGCCCGAGGTTGTCGGTGGCCGTCCCAAGGATCTGGCAGCCGGAACGGTTGATGAGCGCGCGGACGTCTGTGATCGCTTCGGCCCCCTTTCTGCCGGCGCGCTTGGAGCCCTTGCAGGTGGCCTGGAGCTTCGAGCTGGCGAGCCCGGAGGTCTTGTCGGTGGCCGACATCGACGCCGTGATGGGGATGCGCGAGGCCTTCCTGCGCAGGTTCTTGTCCGCGACCAGGCTGATCCTGGGCCCCTTGACCTTCGGTGGGACGGAGTCGAGCAGGATGTCATCGCCGATGACGGGCGACTCGACGCCCCGGAAGCTGCGCAGCTGCAGCTGCACGGCGCGCGGGCCCTGCTGGTTGCCCAGCTGGACCGGGAAGGTCGGCTGGTAGGGTGCCCACGGGCCGAACCCGCCGCCGTCGAGGGCGACCCGCACCTCCGTGCCGTCGTAGCCGCGAAGGTCCGCACTGACCACGGCGCTGGAGGCCCACTCCTTGCCCTTCTCAAGGCGCATGGGGCGCTGGACCTCCTTGCGGAGGGCGCTTCGGCTCGACTTGTACGTGTTGCCATCCAGCCGCACGCCGTCCGTGAAGCGGAACTGACCGACCTGCCAGAAGTGCCAGTTCGACCAGCCACGGGGCATATGGACGTTGTCGCACTTCCAGCAGGCCACCCAGAGTCGGTAGCCGCCGAAGTCGTCCGGCTCGCCGACGACTCGCCTCCACATCTCGCGGCTGGTATAGATCATGGGATAACGGCCGGTCTGGCGGTACAGCTCGTCCAGCAGATCGTGGAGGCGCTTCTTGGCCAGCGTCTTGTTGGGGATGCCAAGGGACTTCAGCGTCTCGACGTCCACGACGAGCGGGAGCAGTCCGTCCACCCCTGTGGTGGCCTGCAGGGTGGCGATGAAGTGGCGGGCCTGGGCCCTGCCGCCCTTGCGGTAGTCGAAGAAGTGGTAGGCGCCGGCGTGCAGGCCGGCTGCGCGGGCCTCCTGGGTGTTGCGCAGATAGGTCTCGTCCTGCAGCGTCGTGCCCTGGGAGGCCTTCGAGAACACGAACTCCATGCCGTATCCCCGCAGCGCCTGGAAGTTGGGGGCGCCGTTCCAGTGGCTGACGTCGACGCCCTTCACGCCGGCCGGCGTCGGCCACGGTGTCGGCTTGGGGGTCGGGGGCGGCTTGGGGGTCGGGGGCGGCTTGGGGGTCGGGGGCGGCTTGGGTGTGGGCGTTGGCGTCGGCGGCGGCGTGGGCTGCTGTGACTGCGGCGGCGGCCCGGCGCTGACCACGTAGTTGACGGGCGTGCCGAGAGCGACCGCGGTGCCGGCGGGCGGGTCTGAGCTGAGGATGGCGCCCAGGGGGATGTTCAGGTCGTAGGTACTGCCGGCGTTGACGGCCACGAGCCCCGCGCCTCCGATCGCCGCCACCGCCTCGGCCTCCGGCAACCCGACGACGTTCGGCACCGGGACCGTGTCCTGCGCGATCGCCGGCGCGGCCACACCGATGCTGCCCAGCAGCATCACCATGGTGACCAGCACCGCGGCCGTCGCGCGCCAGCGCCTGGCGATGTCGCGAGGTGCGCCACGGTGGCCCCGCGGCTCGCCACGACCGCGCCGCTCGCCACGAACCCCCCGCACGGACTCAGCCTCGCGGGCGAGCATCACATCCGACGCGCGCGGAACCGGGGCCACCGGCGGCGCCCACGCAGCTGCCGGCATCGTCTCGGTCGACGGCACCTCTGGGCCCACTCGATCTGGCTGTGGCTCTCGCGCGGCGTGCGTCGGCACAGGCATGCCCTCCCTTGGGTCCAGCCCCTCGGTCACGGCTGGGCAGTGCCCCTGATTCTACGTGCCAGCCGCAAATCGCCCCCGGAACGGCCAGGAGGGCCCGCTCGATACCGTTGTCGCAAGGCACCGGCCATCCGCCGCCGGAGGACGTGTCAGCGCAATGCCACGCCACTGGCCGGCGGCAGCTCCCCGGCTCTGAGGTGCCGCATGACCGTTCGCGTGTCCAGCGGGAAGCGCCCCGCGATGAGCTCCCTGAACTCGCGCAGCACCCGCCGGTTGCGGTGCGTCCCCGCCACCAGCAGGATGACGCGGTCGATGTGATCGTCAGCCATCTTCAGCGCGATCCGCCGCTCCTGTGCTTGCAGGTCGTACAGCACTGTCTCTGCCTCCAGCCTGCAGGTGTCGCCGGTTGCCTCCAGCTCGCCGTCCCGGGCGCGCAGATCCTGCACGTGGCGGAGCCGGACTTCCGTGCGCAGCTTCACCGCTGGCGGCAGTTCCGAGCCGAACCGCGTCAACAGCCTGGTATGCGCCGCATCACGGATCGGTGTCCCTTCCGGGTACGGCCGTGCACTGAGCCGCATCCCCAGCACCGCGAACAGGCGGGCATGGAGCACGCGCCGTTGCTGTGGTGGCATCGCTCCATGGTGACCGGGGCCTGTCATCAGGCATCGTCCGGCGCTGTTGCCCCGACATTCAGAGTCATGGTGCGGTTTCTACCTCTGAGGTCAGTAGTGACCGGCGAGGCGCCCTGTGGCCGGCGCTTGGGCCTGCTCCTCGGTCGTTTCTGACCCCGTGAGTAGCGAACGGCCGATGAAGGTCCCGAGATGGCCGCCCGACGGGCTCCCTGCGCTTCCTCTCGGTCACTACTGACCTGTGAGGTGAGGCGCGGGAGAGATCCCGCACCGGGCACCGCCCCACGCGCCCGCCCGGCCCCCAGCCACGCCCAGCCCCGGGCCGCTACCATGGTTGTCCCGTGCCGATCGCTCCGAACGACTTCGTCCACCTCCACCTGCACTCGGAGTTCAGCCTCCTCGACGGCCTCGGGCGCATCAACGAGCTGGTCAGCGAGGCCTCCGCGCACGGCTTCGACGCCCTCGCCATCACCGACCACGGCGCCCTCTACGGCGCCGTCGCCTTCTACCAGGCCTGCAAGGCCAAGGGCATCAAGCCCATCATCGGCGTGGAGGCGTACGTGGCGCGCCGCAGCATGTACGACCGCGAGGGCAAGGCGGACGCGCAGCCGTACCACGTCACGCTGCTGGCCCGGGACTGGACCGGCTACCAGAACCTCTGCCGCATCATCACCGCGGCCCACCTCGACGGCTACTACTACAAGCCGCGCCTGGACCGCGAGCTCCTCAGCAAGCACAGCGAGGGCATCATCGGCATGTCCGCCTGCCTCGGCGGCGAGATCGCCAAGGCTCTCGAGGTGGATGACTGGCAGAACGCCCGACGCATCACCGGCGAGTACCGCGACATCCTCGGCAAGGACGGCTTCTGGCTGGAGCTGATGGACCACGGCCTGCCCGAGCAGCGCGCCCTCAACCCCAAGCTGCTGCGCCTGTCCGAGGAGACCGGCGCGGACGTCGTCGCCACCAACGATCTTCACTACGTGCGCAGGGACCAGTACGAGGCCCACGACGTGCTGCTCTGCGTGGGCACCGGCGCCAACCTGGACACGCCCAACCGGCTGCGCTTCGAGACCGCTGAGTTCTACCTCAAGACGGCCGCGGAGATGGAGGCCCTCTTCAGGGACGTCCCGCGAGCGCTCACCAACACCAAGCGCGTGGCCGAGATGACGGACCTGCAGATGCCCTTCGGCGAGCTGCGCCTGCCGCACTTCCCCGTGCCGGAGGGCCACACCGTGGAGACCTGGCTGCGGGCCGAATGCGAGCGCGGCCTGGCGCGCCGCTACGGCACCATCACGGACCAGCTGCGCCAGCGCCTCGACTACGAGCTGGGCGTCATCATCTCCATGGGCTACGCGGCCTACTTCCTCATCGTGGCGGACTTCACCCGCTTCGCGCGCGAGCAGGGCATCGCCACCACCTGCCGCGGCTCCGCCCCCGGCTCCATCGTCACCTACACGCTGGGCATCACGCCGGTGGACCCCATCGCCTACGAGCTGCCCTTCGAGCGCTTCCTCAACCCCGACCGCGTGACCATGCCGGACATCGACGTGGACTTCGAGGACGCTCGCCGGGACGAGGTCATCAACTACGTCACGCGCAAGTACGGCCAGGACCACGTGGCCCAGATCATCACCTTCGGCACGATGCTCGCCCGTGCCGCCGTCCGGGACGTCGGCCGCGTCATGGGCTACGGCTACAGCGAGGTCGATCGCATCGCCAAGGCCATCCCCACGCAGCTCGGCATCAAGCTCGACGAGGCTCTCCAGGTGGCCCCGCCCTTCCGCGAGATGTACGAGTCCGACCAGGGCATCCACAAGCTCATCGATATCGCCCGCCAGCTGGAAGGCGTGGCCCGCAACGCCTCCACCCACGCCGCCGGTGTCGTCATCAGCCGCGACCCCCTGACCGAGCTCATGCCCCTGCAACGCGCCACCAACTCCGACGCGCTCATGACCCAGTACGAGATGCACGGGGTCGAGGCGCTGGGCCTGCTCAAGTTCGACTTCCTGGGCCTCTCCAACCTGACCATCCTGCGCCAGGCCGTCGACCTCATCGAGCAGCAGCGCGGCACCCGCATCGACCTCGAGACCATCCCCCTCGACGACGCGCGCACCTTCGAGCTCCTCTCCAGCGGCGAGACCACCGGCGTCTTCCAGCTGGAGTCGGCGGGCATGCGTCGTTACATCAAGGAGCTGCGCCCCACCTCCGTCTACGACCTGGCCGCCATGGTGGCGCTCTTCCGCCCCGGGCCCATGGACAACATCCCTGCCTACATCCGCCGCAAGCACGGTCAGGAGCAGGTCACCTACCTGCACCCGCTCCTCAAGCCCTACCTGGAGAAGACCTACGGCATCTTCGTCTACCAGGAGGACATCATGGCCGCGGCCATCGCCCTGGGCGGCTTCACGGGACCGGAGGCGGACACCCTCGGCTACGCCATCCGCAAGAAGAAGTCGTCCGTGTTGCGTGCCCAGAAGGACAGGTTCGTCCGCCAGGCCGCCGAACGCGGCGTGGACGCACGCGTCATCGATGCCGTCTTCAAGGCCTTCGAGCCCTTCGAGCGCTACGGCTTCAACAAGGCTCACGCCACCTGCTACGGACTCATCGCCTATCAGACGGCCTACCTCAAGGCCAACTACCCGGTCGAGTACATGACCAGCGTGCTGTCCGCCTTCCGCGACAACACTGACAAGGTCGCCGGGGCCATCGCTGAGTGCCGCCGCCTCGGCATCGAGGTCCTCGGTCCCGACACCCACCACAGCCATGTCGACTTCACGGTCGAGGGGGATTCGATCCGCTTCGGCCTGCTGGCCATCAAGAACGTCGGTGAGGGCGCCATCAGGTCCATCATCGAGGCGCGCGATGAGGGCGGCCCCTTCACCTCGCTGGCGGACTTCTGTGCGCGTATCGACCTGCGCCTGGCCAACAAGCGCGTCCTCGAATCGCTCATCAAGGTGGACGCCCTCCGCTCGCTGGGTCATCCCGCCGCGCTGCTCGATGGCCTCGACGATGCCATGGCCTTCGGGCAGACCAGGGCGCGCGACCGCGAGACTGGCCAGGGCTCGCTGTTCGAGATGCTGGGGACCGAGGACACCACGCTGGAGCACCCGCTGCCGGTGCGCACGGAAGTTCCCTCGCGCGAACGGCTGCGCTGGGAGAAGGAGCTGCTGGGCCTCTATCTCTCGGACCACCCCCTGGGCGAGCTCTCGGCCGAGATGGCCAGGTACGTCAACGCCTGGTCGGTCGAGGTCGGTGAGCCGCTCGACCAGCAGCGCGTGGTCGTCGGCGGCATGGCCGTGGGCATCCGCCGGGTCATCACGCGCAACCGCGAATCGATGGCCGTGGTGACCCTGGAGGACCTCCAGGGCTCCGTCGATGTGGTGGTCTTCCCGCGCACCTATGCCGAGGTCGGACACAAGCTGACCGACGACGCGGTGCTCCTCTTCGCCGGGCGCGTCGACCACAAGGGTGATGAGACCGTCGTGCTGGCGGACACGGTGTGGACCTGGGAAGAAGTGCTGGCCAAGGGGCCCGAAGCCTTCGCCCGCGAGATCGCAGCCGGCGATCGCGGCAGGCGTGGACCTCGCCGCAACGGCAACGGACGGGCCGGCGGCATGGCCATCGTTGAGCGCCCCGTGGTCGCGGTCCCGGTCGAGGCAGGCGACACCGCCGGTCCGGCGGCCGCCCCTGCGCCACTGGAGACCATCACCATCCCGCGGGTCTCACCGCTCCGGGGCAGTCAGCCGGAAGGCACCATGGTCGTCACCATCGGGGCCACACGAGGGGCTCCACCAGTCAGCCCGCGCATCCCTGACGCGCCACCCGGCGGTCCAGCCGCGCCGACGCCTGACGAACCGCTCGCGCCGACGAGCCGCTCAGCGGCCCGGACGAACCGCCCGCCTTCGATGCGCTCGCCCCCGACCGCGACAGCGACCCGCCGCTGCCGGATGAGGTGCGGACCGCCGTGGCCACCGCTGCCGTGGCCACCACCACCCCGGTCGAGGCTGGCCCGGAGCAGACCCTGCACATCCGCTTCGCGAGCGCTCCCGACGAGCGCATCGTGGCCGCCTTCGGTGAGTTGCGCTCCGTCATCAAGGCCCGGCCCGGTCCCACTCCCGTCGTGCTGCACATCCCGGCCGGAGCGGCGCGCACCCAGGAGATGCGCCTCGGCGTGGGCATCGCCTACGACGCCGAGCTGCTGGCCGAGATCAGCCGACGGTTCGGGAGCCTGCTGCAGCTGCAGCTCGCGTAGCCCGGCCCCGCGGTTCGGCCGCGAGTAGCCTCGGAGTCGCCGGCCACGCTGGGGCTCCGCTTGCCGCCACGCGGTCGATCTCGACCACCTGGACGTCGGAATCGCCGGGGAGGCAGCCTCACCGGCCTGATCCGATGCGCGTGGAGGGCACGCTGTCCAGCTTCAGCCGGGCATTGGCGATCCTTGCCGGCCCGCGGCAATCGTTACCGTCCCACGGCAGCCTTCGGCTCCTTGGGCTGCTGGCTGGTCGAGATCGACCGCGTGGCGGCAAGCGAGGCGAGGCAGCGGCCGCTGCCGTCCGTGGCCCGGCTGCAGCCATCTGCCGGTCAGCCGCGAACGGGCCCTGGACCTAGTCGAGGACGATCCAGCCCACCCTGGCCGGCTCGGGCACGGCCTGGCTGAGGCGCACCACGATGAGACCCTCATCCGCGTCCAGGACGCTGGCCGATTCGACGTGGACGCCCGGGAAGTGATCCTGCAATGTGGCCACGATCAGGGACTTGTCGCTCAGCCCGCCGGCCACGGGGATGACGAACTCCGCGCCGCCCGACACGGACGAGATCCCCGATCGCTCCCTGAGCTCCAGGCGGCCCCTGGTCCGCAGGGCCACTCCCTGCTTGTCCGAGGCGGTCGCTTCGACGGCTGTGCCGCCCCGCGTGGCGGTGAACTGGCCGGCGATGCCGTCAGGGGATCCGGACAGGCCCTTGACGCCCACCGAGGCGCCCTTCTCCGAGGTGGCCTCTCCCTGTACGCCGATGCCCTTGGGTGAGCTGGCCGAGCCCTTCAGCCCGACGCCCTCGCCCTTGCCCACGATCTTCGCTTGCAGCGCCGGGCCCTTGGAGGATTCGAGGAGTGTGGCCCGGGTGGCAGCGGTCTTCTCTCCGGCGCGGACAGGGTCGCCGTTCTTGGCCGAGACGACGGCGGCCAGGCCGAACACGCCCAGGAGGCTGGAGAGGAGTGCCGTCCCACCAGCGCGGAGCAGGTCCCGGCGCGACGACGATGCCAGGGGATCCTGCTCCCCAGACGGAACCGCAGCCGGCATCTCGGACGGCGCCGTGATCTCAGGCGGCATCGTCGTGCGGTCTGGTTCGGCTGACGTCATCGCCACTTCCTCCTGCTGGACTGCGCCACTGTGACGACGCCCCCGGCTGCAGCCCCTGCTGCAGGCAGATTGTAGTGTCGCGCCCCTGGAACGCGATCGGGGCGCCTCCACCAGGAAGCGCCCCGACCAGGTCGATCACTATCGCGGTCAGCCCATGGCGGCCGTGAAGCTCACCTGCAGGGCCCCGCCATCGTCGCGGAGCTCAAGCATGCCGCCCGGGCTCACGGACCAGGTCGTGGCAGCGATCAGCGCCGCGTAGTACTGCTGTGACTGCTCTGACAGGGCCTCGGATTCGCAGGCCATGAGGGTCGAACCGATGGCGTCGGAGATGCTGATGCGGTCACCGTCGACCGTGTAGTCCGTGAAGTAGTCATTGCAGCCATCGAAGCCGGTCAGGCGCCCCTCAGCCGTCGAAGACCGCGGTGATGAGGGGCGTGATGTCAGAGGTGACCACCGCCTCAGCGCCGTTGTTGATGCCGCTCGCCACCCAGCCGCCGACGATGCCCGTCTCCGGTGCCAGCGTGTAGACCAGGAGGGCGTTGCCTTCTGCGTCGCTGAGGGTCAGCCTGGCGCCATCGTGCATCCAGCTGGCGACCAGCGCCAGGTTGGCGAGATAGGCGCTCTCGATGCCCATGGCCGGCTCGGGGCAGGCCATCATCGTGGAGCCGACCTGCGCTGAAGGTGAGGCTGGTGCCGTCGAGCGCGTAGCCCGCGAAGTAGTTGTTGCAGCCGCCGTTGCCGCCGGCCTGGCCGTCCTAGCAGGGTCAGCGTGACCAGGATGCCCTCGGGCACGGTCACCATCCCACCCTCGGTGGCCTGTTCGGCGAGCAGCCACGTGGGGCCTTCGAGGGCCTCCGCGGGGATGGGCTCCTCATCCACCGCCGCCAGGTAGTTGAGGATGGGCTCGCCGGTCGCATCCTGCAGGACGAGCGAACCGCCGGTGTTGGCCCACATGGCCACGTTGGCCAGGTTGGCGAAGTAGGCAGCCTCGACCTCGCCGGCGGGCCCCTCGCAGAACATCATCGTGGCACCGATCTCGCCGAAGGTGAGGCTGGTGCCATCCAGATTCGTAGGCGCCGAAGTAGTTGTTACAGCCGCCGTTGCCGCCGGCCTGGCCGTCCTCGAGGATGAGCGTCACCACGACATCGCCCGGCACGGCGGTCATCTCGCCATCGATGGACTGCTCGACGAGCTGCCACCTGATGTCCTCCGCCCCCTCGATGGGCATGGCCATCGGTTCGTCACCCTGCGCGAGGGCTGACGTGGTCATCGCCGCCAGCAGCGCGCACGCAGCCAGGGCGGTGGTCGCGGTCCGGGTCCAGGTCATGTGCCGACTCCTCCGTAGTGTGCGCAGCGCCGCCCGGGAGTGGGCAGGCGCTCACGCCGTGTGTGATCACGCCGTTTGACGCAGTCTACGGCGTGCCGGTTCCCGAGGCCCCGTTCGCCTTCGTCACCGCCCTGGAGGCCATGAGGCCCAGGAAGCGGTCGACGAAGCGGCCCCGCCAGAAGATCCACACCAGCGCCGTCCAGCCTGCCAGGGCGAGGAGCACGATGGCGAAGTCGCGCACGCCCAGGGGATGGAGGTTGAAGAACTCGCGCAGAGGCGGCACCACCAGCACCGCCAGGAATGCCACGCCCAGGCCGATGGCCAGCCAGGTCGGTCGACGATCGGGTGAGATGGGCTCGATGACCGCAAGGAACCGGTTCGGGGGCTCCACGAAGACGAGCAGCAGGAGGCCCACGTAGACCAGGAACGCCGTGACCGCCGTCCGGGCGATGGGCTCGACGCTCTCGAGCGGGATGAGGCCGGCCTCGTAGTCGGCATCGGCCAGCAGCAGCACGATGGTCGTCACCAGCAGGCCCAGGAACGAGGCCACGGCCGCGGGCGGGACCACGAAGCGTGCGAGCGTCTGCTGCAGCGTCTCGCGCGGCTGCCGCCCCGTTCGTGCCCACACGGCCAGCAGCGCCGTGGGGATGCCCACCGTGAAGAGGGTGATGGCAGACGCGTTGCGGAGGTCGACGGGGAAGAAGCCGATGACCAGGGCGGAGACGATGAGCATCCCCAGCGTGAGGATCCGGGCCAGGAACACGCGCAGGATGTCCTGCATGCCGTTGAGGATGCGCTGCCCCTCGCCGATGGCCGAGGCCAGCGCGGAGAAGCCGTCGTTGATGAGGATGAGATCGGCCACGCCGCGCGTGGCCTGGGTGCCGCTGCCCATGGCGATGGCCAGGTTGGAGCGCTTCAGCGAGAGCACGTCGTTGACGCCGTCGCCGGTCATGGCCACGTAGTGCCCCTGCTCCCGGAAGGTGCCCACGAGGCGCTCCTTGAGCTCCGGCGTGATGCGCCCGAAGACCGCCGTCCGCTCGGCGACCGAAGCGGAACTTGTCCTCGTCCATGGCCTCGAGGTCGGGGCCGGAGACGACCCCGCGACTGACGTCCAGGCCGGCCTGGCGCGCCAGCACCGCCACCGTGTCCGGGTCGTCCCCGGAGATGACGCGCACATCCACGCCCATCTCGCGGAAGCGCTCCAGCGTTTCCGCTGCGTCCTGCCGCAGCAGGTCGCGCAGCACGACGATGGCGTAGGGCCGCGAGTCCTTCGGCAGGACGGTGGCGTCACCGTCATCGGTCAGCGTGGCCGTATCGGGGCTGTAGGCCGTCAGCAGCACGCGCATGCCCCGGGAGGCGTGATGGGCCACGATGGACTCGATGTTGCGCCACTCGGCCTCGGTCACCTTGAGGTAGGGCCTCAGGAAGGTCGGCGCGCCCATGGAGTAGGTGCCTGCCGGAGCAGCACCCGGGTCGTCGCCCGGAGGCAGGCTCACGGCGCTCCACTTGCGCGCGGATGAGAACGGCGCCTCCTCGATGGGGGTGCGCGCCGGCGCACTGGTGGCCGCGGCGATCGCTTCGCTGGTCTTGTTCAGCGCCGCGCTGCAGGCGACCATGAGGGCCACCGAGGCTCGGGCATGGGCTTCGTCACCCTCCAGCGGCAGGATCTGCTCCAGCTCCAGCTGATTGGCCGTCAGGGTGCCCGTCTTGTCCACGCAGAGCATGTCCACGTGGCTGAGCGATTCGACCGCGTTGGCCTGCTGCACGAGCGCCCCGTAGCGGGACATGCGCACCGCCGCGAGGGCGTAGGCGATGGCGATGGAGACGAAGAGGCCGTTGGGGATGAGCCCCACCAGCACGGTGGCCTCGATGACCGCCTCGTCGAGCGGGACGTCGAGGAGGACGTTCTTGACGATGAGCAGCAGCTGCAGGTAGAGGACGATGGCCAGCGTCACGCGGATGACCGCCTGGATCTCGCGCTGCAGCGGCGTCAGCGTGCGCCGGAAGGTCCGCGCACCGGCGGTGATGCGCCCGGCCAGGCTGGCCTCGCCGACCGTCTCGGCCACGTAGCGGCCTCGCCCGGAGGTCGGGATAGCTGCCGGAGTAGACCTTGTCTCCGGCTCGCTTGGGCACGAGGTCCGATTCGCCGGTCAGCTGCGACTCGTCCACCTCGAGGCGGCCGTCGGAGAGCCGGCCGTCAACGACGATCTGGTCGCCCGCCTCGACCTCGATGAGGTCGCCCACGACCAGTTCCTCCGGGCCGACATGGCGCACCTGCCCGTCGCGCACGACCGTCGCGGTGGGCCGTGTCAGCAGGGCGATGCGGTCGAGCGTCTGCTTGGCGCGCACCTCCTGGTAGATGCCGACCACGATGTTGGTGCTGATGACGCCCAGCGAGACGAAGGCGTCGAAGGGGCGGCCCACGAGCACCAGCGCCAGACCGAGCAGGAAGAGGACGTTGTTGACGAAGGTGAAGACGTTCTCGCGGACGATGGCCGAGTACGTGCGGGTCGTCGGCGGCGGCGCGGAGTTGCCGAGCCCCTGGGCGCGTCGCTCGGCAGCCTCGGCGTCGGTCAGGCCGGTCGACGGAGTGTCCGGCAGCGCCTCGGCGGCGACGTTCGTGCTCACGCGTCGGCTCGCCTAGCAGGTAGCGCAGGATCGACGTCGCCATCAGCATCCTGCTCGACGCCCGCGAGTGACAGTCGGATGGCCTCTGTCACGTCGCCAGCCTGGCCCGCCGACCGGGCTGGGCGCACCTTCCCCGCCGAAGACCAGCGGGGCGATGGCCAGCTGGAGCTCGTCCACCAGGCCCGTCCGCGAGCAAGGCTGCCACCAGGGTGCCGCCGCCCTCCACCATGAGGTGCGCCACGCCGATCCCTGCCAGGTGGTCAAGCGCGGCGGGCAGGTCCGCGCGCTCGGCATCGTGGACGATGACCTCGACACCCTGTGCCCGGAGCTGGTCGATCGCTGCGGCGTCGGCCCGGGTCGTCGTGACGAGGATGATCCTGCCGCCGCCGTCGGCCAGGAAGCGGCTGTCCGGTGGGAAGGCGTCGGCTTCACCGGGTACGCCGATGCGCGAGGCGACACCGACCTTGATGGGCTGGGCCGGCTGACCCAGGCCGGTGCGCTGCTCGATCAGCGCGGTGTCGCGGACGGTCAGGCGCGGGTCTTCGCGGAGCAGCGTGTGGCCCCCGACCATGACGGCATCGGCGGCGGCGCGGAGCCGGTCGACGCGTGCCGTGTCAGCGGGGCCGGAGATGCGCGCGCCACGCCGCTCGACGGTGTCGATCTTGCCGTCGGCGCTGACCGCCATGTTCACGAGGACGTAGGGTCGCTGCACGCGGCAAGACTAGCCGGGAGCGAACGCCCGCACACGACCACGGCTGCGACCGGGCCGCCAGTCCTGCCGTCGACCGGGTGACACGGGGTATCGTCTGGCGATGTCGGCCGAAGCGGTGCCACGCCAGCAGATCAACGCGGACCTCCGGGCCCTGGGGGTCAGGCCTGGCGACGTGCTGATGGTCCACGCCTCGCTGCGCGCGATGGGTCCGGTCGAAGGTGGCGCTGCTGGCGTCCTCGACGCCATCCAGGAGGCCATCGGTCCCGGGGGCACGATGCTCGTGGTGCTCGGTGCGCGCGACGACTGGGCCTGGGTCAATGACCGACCGGAGGCGGAGCGTCCGGCACTGCTGGCTGATGCCGAGCCGTTCGACGCTCGATCCACGCCGGCGGATCCCGAGGTGGGCACGCTGGCCGAGGTCTTCCGGCGGAGGCCCGGTACGCGGGTCAGCGACCATCCCGAGGGCCGCTTCGGCGCTGCCGGCCCGCTGGCCGAGGCGCTGCTCTCCGAGGTGCCCTGGGATGACTACTTCGGGGCTGGCTCACCGCTAGAACGGCTGGTGCAGGCACGCGGCAGGGTCCTGCGGCTGGGGGCGGACATGGACACCACGACGCTGCTGCACTACGCCGAGTACCTGGTTCCCATCGAACCGAAGCGTCGGGTGCGCCGTCACCGCCTGGTCGGGACGCCAGACGGCCCGGCGATCCGCGTGGTGGACACGCTCGACGACAGCGAGGGCATCGTCGCCTACCCGGCCGGACGCGACTACTTCGAGGACCTGCTGCGCGACTATCTCGCGGCCGGCCGGGCCCGTGAAGGCACGGTCGGCGCGGCATCGAGCCAGCTCATCGATGCTGCGGACCTTGTCGACTACGGGGTCGCCTGGATGCTGGAGCACCTGGACGGGAGGCGGTATCTCGGCTCCGCCCGGGAGTTGACGGAACGCCTGCGCGCCGATCTGCTGGCCGCGCGGCGCGATCGCCGTCTGGTCGCAGGCGCGGCGATCGGGTCCCTGCTGGCCGCGGTCTCGAACGCCGAAGCGGTCCCCGTGGCACCCGGCCCGTACAGGGTCGTCGAGGGCAGCGCGGAGGCACCGAGACGCGAGCTCGCACCCGACGAGATCATGCGCATCGTGCTGCGCGAGATCAGGGAGCGGCGCGCCGCGCTGGGCGAGTACCGACGCATCGGCGCGGACACCGCGCGGCTCGAGGAGGAGCTGGCCACGATCGAGCGCTACCTGCCCCCGCCGTGAGGGACAAGCGCACCGGGAGGGACAAGGCCACCGCGAGGGACAGGTGCGCCGACGGGGACGCCGTGCCTGCTGGCCAGGGGCTCGGGTCCGTCGCCGACCCGGCTGAGCTGGCGCGCTTCCACGATGCACTCGCGCGGCTCTCCGTCCGACAGGGCCGCTTCGAGCGGCTCCTGCGTCTCGCCATCCGGGTCGGGTGCCGGGTCTTCGCCTTCCATGTCGATGTCTCCTTCGCCGCCGATCCTCGACGCAGGCCCGGTCGGCGCGCAGGTGCCGGGTGCGTCATCGCCGCAGCGCCGCACCGCGCCTGGATCGAACCGTTCCTGCTCGTCGCAGCGTGGCCGGCCGATGCCGAGCGGCTGGTGTGGCTCGCCGATGAGCGGACGGTGACGCGCTCCTGGTGGCGACGTCGTGTGCTGCCCAGGGTCGGTGTCATCCCCGTCGGGCACACCGTCGGCGATCCCGGGGCCTACGCGGATGCCGCCGCCAGGGTCCTCGCGGCCGGTGCCGCACTGGTCGTCTTCCCCGAGAAGGGCGCGCCGTCCCCGCCCGAGCGCACCCGTGCCATCTCACCCGGCTTCGCCTACCTCGCCCGCCGCGCCGGCGCACCCGTCATCCCGGTGGTCATCGCGGGGACGCATCACATCGTGCGCGGTTCGTCGTTCGGTATCCGGTTCCTCGACCACATCGAGACCGGAGAGGCGGATACGGATCCCTTCGCTCGTGCATCGCGGCCGAAGGCGCACGCGCTCACCGATCGCTACGCGGGTATCGTGAACGCGGCGCTCCCAGAGCTGAACGTGGAGACCGACGCTCGGCGCCCTGCACGCGACCGCTGGCCCTGGCTGGCGAGGCTCTTCGACTGACCCACTCGCCGGCCAGTGCGGCGCCTACTTGGTGAGCGCCTCCTTGATGGCAGCGTCAAGCTTCTCCGCGGTGGGCGCTCCCACGAGCGGCACGACCTTGTGGACGCCCTCGGTCTCGACCCAGTCCAGCTCCATGCCCGGCGCGGTGAGCACGATGGGGATCTCCGGGTGCATCTCGCGGAGGCCCTCGATGAGGGTGCGCCCGCTGCCCGATTCCATCGTCGACCAGACGTCGTACACGAGGACGTCGGCGTCATGGACGTAGGGGCAGTGCGCGCCGCGCAGGACGGGGCAGGAGTAGCCGGACGGGCCCGAACATTCGACGGGCTCATAGCCGAGCCGCCTCAGCGAATCGACCTCCTGGTCGGCCAGGTCGATGTCGTGGTGGACGACGAGCACTCGCGTCATGGGTCAGCCTCCGTTCCGCGGCCCACCTCGGGGGTCGACGTGGACCGGGCACAGTATGCGCTCGCCGTGGCTTCGGGCGCACAGGTTCGCAGCGCTTGCTTGCATGAGTAGAACAGATGTTCCATCATGTGGTTCCCTGACAGTGGCTATAGTGGAGGCTGGGCGGCGGTGGCGGAACTGGCTGACGCGATGGTCTCAAACACCATTGTCCGAAAGGACGTGTGGGTTCGAATCCCACCCGCCGCACCATTCGAATCCGATCCGCGCCCGGTCTGCCGGGCGACGCCCCTGACCCGATCGCCTGCGTCGACGACCATGGCATCGGCCCGGCCTACGTGTACCTGCTTGGCCTGTACCTCGGGGGCGGTGTCGTGTCCCGGCACCCCCGCGGCGTCTGGGCCCTCAGGATCCCCCAGGACAACAAGTACCCGCTGCTCATCGAGGCCTGCAAGTCGGCCATGGCAGAAGTGTCCGGTGGCCAGCCCAGGCATCGACGGGGCGGGTCGGCTGCCGGAGATCGCCTGGTACTGGAAGCACTGGCCCTGCATCTTCCCGCAGGTCGGTCCCGGCCGGAAGCACCTCCGCAGTATCAGACTCGAAGACTGGCAGTGGCACATCGTGGAGCGCCACCCCAGGGAGCTCGTCAAGGGCCTCATCCATTCCGACGGCTGCCGGGCGATCGATCGCGTTCGCAGCGCGGCCGGCAAGTGGTACGAATACCCGCGCTACTTCTTCCTGAACCACTCGGCCGACATCCAGGGTATCTTCGTCCGCGCCTGCGACCTGATCGGCGTGGAGTGCCGCCCCGATGGCCCCTGCACCATCTCCGTCGCCAGGCGCCGCAGCGTCGCCATCCTGGACGAGTTCATCGGCCCGAAGCGCTGAGCTCCCGGGCCGCTGGGTGGGCCATCCCACCGGCATGGCCTAGGCATGCTGAGAACGCCGCGCACGCCGGTGTAGACTCGCCAGCGCCACCCCCTGGCAGGGCCCCGGGAGCAAATCGTCGCGGAGGACGTCGTCGTGGGCGACCGCAGGCACGAGCGAGATACAGCCGCTGACTCCCGTCGCCGCTCGGGAGCAGCCTGACGTGCCCGCCATCCGACCGCCCCGGCTGCCGGTGCGCCCGGTGCGCCGCGGCCCGGCCGTCCCGGTGATGCAGGAGGAGCCGTTCGCAGATCCGGCCACCATCACCAGCAATGGCGTCCGCTGGATCCACATCCCCAAGCCGCGGCAGGCGGTCCAGGACTGGCTGGAGCAGCGCTTCGAATTCCACCCCCTTGACTACGAAGACATCTACTCGCGCAATCAGCGTCCCAAGGTGGACCGCTACGACGACTACATCTTCGTGGTGCTGCAGTTCCCGCGTTTCGATCGCGACCGCGAGCGCCTCAACGTGGTCGAGCTGGACCTCTTCGTCGGCCCCGACTACGTCATCTCCATGCCCAACGCCGAGCTGGAGCCGATCGACTCGCTCTTCGCCCGCTGCCAGGAGAGCGAGGAGGTGCGCGAAGGCTATTTCGAGAAGGGCGCCGCCTTCCTGCTCTACAAGATCGTGGACCACGCCGTGGACGCGTCCTTCCCGATGCTGCGCAAGATGGGCCAGAAGCTGGAGCGCATCGAGGATGAGATCTTCGAGGGCCGCTCGCGGGCCGTGGTGCGCGACATCTCCAACGTCAAGCAGGAGATCGATCAACTTCCGACGCATCGTGCGCCCACAGCGCGTCGCCTTCCGCGACCTCGAACGGGCCATGGACATGACCACGCCCGAAGAGCTGGACGTCTACTTCGATGACGTCATCGACGCCTCGGAGCGCATCTGGGACACGCTGGAGAACTACAAGGAGGTCATCGAGGGCCTCGAGTCCACCAACGAGTCCGTGCTTTCGCACAACGTCAACGACATCCTGCGTGTGCTGACGTCCTTCAGCGTCATCGTCCTGCCGCTGACGCTCCTGGCCAGCCTCTTCGGCATGAACGTCCTCTTCCCGGGGGAGGGCTCGCCCGAGGCGTTCTGGGTCATCATGTTCGCCATGGCTCTCCTGCTTGTGGGCATGATGGCCTTCTTCCGACACCGCGGCTGGCTCTGAGCGGGGCGGCTGGCTCTGGACGGGGACGCAGCGCGGGCGCCTGAGAATGCCCGTGACCGGGCGCTCGTGGAACAGGCACTGGCAGGCGAACTCGACGCCTTCAACCGCCTCGTGGAGCTGTACCAGGACTACCTCTATGCCATGACCGCGCGCATGGTGCGGGACCGCGATATCGCCGAGGACGCCGTGCAGGACGCCTTCTTCAGCGCCTATCGGAACCTGGAGCGCTTCAACGGGCCCTCGTTCCGCGCCTGGCTGACGCGCATCGCGCTCAACGCCGCCCGCGACATCCTGCGCAAGCGCAAGCGTCGCCCCAGCGAGCCCTATCCCGAATGGGAGGATGAGGCGTGGCAGCCACCCGCTCCCGAAGCCGAGCGCCCGGAGCAGGTCACCCTCGTCGGCCAGCAGCGTGCCGAGCTGGCGCGTGCCATGGCCGAGATCACCGCTGACCAGCGGACGGCCATCATCCTCTTCGATGTCCACGGCTACGACTACGCCGAGATCGCGGCCATGACCGATGTCAGCTTGGGCACCGTCAAGTCCCGCATCCACCGTGGACGCATGGCCCTCCGTGAGCAGCTGGGCCCGGCGATGGAACTGTTTCGTGGCTAGGAGCGTCACGTGAACGACATGCCACGTCCTCGGCCTGTGCCGTCCCCGAGCCCCGATCACCAGCAGCATGACGTGCTGCTGGTGGCCCAGTACGCGGCCGGCGATCCGCTGGATGACGACCGGCAGCGCGCGGCGGCGGCGCTGGTCTCGAGCTGTGGCGACTGCGCCGAGCTGGCGGCCGATCTGCGCGCCATCACCACGGCCGTGGCCTGGGAGCCCGTGCCGCCGCGACGACGGGACTTCCGCATCGATGCTCCCACGGCTGAGCGCCTGCGCGGCTCTCGCCTCACCCGTTTCCTGCGCCGTCTGTCGCTGCCGCAGGCCAGGGCTCTTGCCCCCGCTGCCGTCGGGGTCATGTCCATCGGCCTGCTCTTCGTTGTTGCCGGCACCGTGTGGCCCGCGGCCGATCTCGGCCTGAGCGGGGCCCCGGTGGTCGTCGCGCCTGCGGCGGAGGCGCCTGACGAGGGGGCACCACTCGCGGCGGAACCCCTGGCGCCTGGGTCGCTTGCACCGGGGCCGCTTGTGGACAGCCTCGCCCCCACCCTCGATCGACCGGCTGATGACACGAGTTCGAGCGAGGCGGACGCGGCCGCAGGGTCCGACACGTACGCGGACACGGATGGCCTCGCTGACGAGGCTCCCGCGCTCGAGATGCAGGCGGCGGAGATGGCTGGCAAGGCGGCGGAAGCCGAAGACGCTGGAGCCGGGGATGGCGTCAAGGCAGCCGCGCGGGCAGCCGGGGTGGAACCGGCCGGCGAAGCCGGGGCGCCCGAGGGCACGGAACCGGAGGCGTTCGCGCTGGACGCGATCGAGGAAGCGGTGGGCCAGGGGACAGAGAACGAGGCGGCGGGTGCCCTTGAGCCTGCCGCTGCCCTCGAGGCTACCGCCGAAGAGGTCCCTGCTGTCGCCGAAGAGGTCGCCTGCTGTCGCCGAAGAGGTCGCCGATGAAGGCGCGCAGGCCGAAGGACTGGCCATCGGAGCGGTGCTCCTCGTCGTGGGGACCGTGCTTGCCATCGCCGGAGCGTTGCTGCTCCTGCTCACCTGGCTGGCTCGCCGCACCGCCGACCCGTTGGTGCGCTAGATCGTTCGCCTCGGGCGAACGAAATCGCATCCCACGCCGACCCCGGTGCATTCGAGCCCGGGCGCGACCCTCCTACCGGTCCATTCGTCCGCCATCAGCGAACGATCCTGCCCCAAGGAGGGTCACAGCGCTGCTGGCACCACATCGGCTGGCGCCAACTCCACGATTCGTTCGCTGCGACCGGACGACCTGGGGGCAGCACGGGTGAACGGCTGGGGGCAGCACGGGCGAACGGCTGGGGGCAGCACGGGTGAACGGCCGGGCAGGGCGGGAAGCGCGACCGCACCCACCCGCGACCGCATCGACGTGCGGGCCATCGCGGCGCAATGGCAGGGCTACACTCGCGGGCAGTGGAACGGCTCATGCTGCTCGATGCTCACAGCCTCATCTATCGGGCCTATTTCGCCTTGCTCGAGACGCCGCTGACCACCAGCAAGGGGCAGCTCGTCAACGCCGCCTTCGGCTTCTGGTCCATCGTGCTGCGCGGCTTCGCCGACATGAAGCCGGACCACGTGATGTGCTGCTTCGACGTGGGCCGCTCCTTCCGCGCCGA
This sequence comes from uncultured Chloroflexia bacterium, assembly GCA_963697275.1. Lineage (GTDB taxonomy): Bacteria > Chloroflexota > Limnocylindria > Limnocylindrales > CSP1-4 > JAFMJV01. The sequence continues at coordinate 114,098 of CAVONF010000006.1, forward strand.
TCGTTACGAGGGCTACAAGGCCACCCGCCGTCCCACGCCGGACGACCTGCGCGAGCAGTTCCCCATCGTGCGCCAGACGCTGACCGCCTTCGGCATCCCCATCTTCGAGATGGAGGGCTACGAGGCCGACGACCTCATCGGTTCGCTCTCGCGGCAAGCCGAGCTCCAGGGTCTGGAGACCATCATCGTCTCCGGCGACCTGGACATGCTGCAGCTGGTCAGCGAGCAGACGAAGCTGATGACCACGCGTCTCGGCGTGCAGTCCACGGTCATCTATGACCCGGAGCGCATCCACGAGCGCTACGGCCTGGACCCGGGACAGATGATCGACTTCAAGGCCCTGAAGGGCGATTCGACCGACAACATCCCGGGTGTCCCGGGGGTCGGCGACAAGACTGCCGCCAGGCTCCTGGTCGAGTTCGGGTCCCTGGAGGGGGTCTTCGCTCGCATCAACGAGGTCAAGCCGGACAAGCTGCGCGACAAGCTCAAGGAGCATCGCGAGGACGTGCTGCTGTGGCGGGAGCTGGTGACCATCGATCGCCTGGCGCCCATCGAGCTCGATCTCTCCAGCGCACGCCTCGGCGACTACGACCGCGCCGAGGTCATCCGGCTCTTCCGCGAATACGAGTTCCGTTCCCTCGTGGAGCGGCTGCCCGGCGTGGAGGGCGAGGCCGAACCCGACCCTGGGGATCTCCTCCGCGAGGCCGACCGGCACGGACCGGTACCCGCTGCCGTGGTGCCGGGCCGCGTCCGGCAGCGAGCAGGCGCGAAGCCTGCGGGGGAGGGCAGCGGCCTGCAGCTGACGCTCGATTTCGGCGCCGTCGCCGGATCCGCGGCGGAGGCCACGCCACGCTCGCCAGGCGATCGCGCGGGTACCGTCGGCCTGGACCCGCTGGCCCGGCTGCGGGCGGTGCTGGCCGATCCCTCGGTGGTCGAGGCCTCCACGGGCGATGGCGACATGGACGCCTGGCTGGCAGCGCAGCCGGAGCTGGTCATCGGCATGACCTTCGACGACCTTCGGCCCCGACGCGGTCGGCTGACGGGCCTCGCGGTCGCTGGCCGGGATGGCCGCCTGGTGGCGGCGGGCGGCGAGGCGGCCGGTCGGTTCGGGGAAGCCGTGCTGCGCTCGGGTCGCCCCCTCGTCGGCCACGAGGTCAAGCCGCTGCTGGTATGGGAGCTGGCCCGGCGCGATCCGCCGGCCAGTGGACTCGCTCAGCGCCTCCGGCCAGATCATGCCGACGGTCGCCTTCGACACGCAGGTCGCGGCCTACATCCTCAACGCGGCCCTGCGCAGCCAGTCACTCGCGGATATCTGCGCCGACCGCCTCGATGTCGCCATTCCGGAAGCCGGGCAGTTCGACGACCTGACCGCGGCAGCCGTCCAGGCGGCAGCGGTCGGAGCGGCACAGGAAGCGCTGGCGAACGTGTTCGAGGCCGAGCCTGGCCTCAGGCGCATCTTCGATGAGCTGGAGCTACCGCTGGAGCCCGTGCTCGCAGACATGGAGGCCACCGGCGTCTCGCTCGACCGGGAGGCCCTGGCGGGCCTGGCCGAGACGTTCGGCGAAGCCATCGGCCGGCTGGCGGAGGACATCTACGCGTCGGTCGGCCACGAGTTCAACCTGGGCAGCCCCAAGCAGCTTGAGCAGGTCCTCTTCCATGAGCTCGACCTGCCCCGGGGCAAGCGCACCAAGACCGGCTACTCGACGAACGCCCAGGTGCTCGAGGAGCTGCGCGACGTCCATCCCATGGTGCCGCTGCTCCTTGACTGGCGCATCTACACCAAGCTCAGGTCCACCTACGTGGAGGCGCTGCCCGCCCTCATCGACCCACAGACGGGACGGTTGCACACGACCTTCCAGCAGGCCGTGGCCTCCACCGGGCGACTCTCGTCGGCCGATCCGAATCTCCAGAACATCCCCATCCGCACCGAGCTGGGCCGCAAGATCCGCAGTGCCTTCGTGGCGGGGGGAAAGGGCCTGGTGCTGCTGGCCGCCGACTACAGCCAGATCGAGTTGCGCGTCCTGGCCCACGTCTCGGGAGACGTCCACCTGCGCGAGGCCTTCGAGCAGCATGCCGACATCCACCGGCAGACGGCCGCCCGGGTGCTCAAGAAGGACCCGGCAGCCATCACCGCGGACGAGCGCTCCATGGCCAAGATGGTGAACTTCGGACTGGCCTACGGCATGAGCGACTACGGCCTGGCCACGCGCGCCGGCATCCCTCGCGAGGAGGCCCGCGAGTTCATCGATTCGTACTTCGGGGCCTACAGCGGCATCGCCTACTACATGCTCCACATCAAGGAGGTCGCGCGCGAGCAGGGCTACGTGGAGACGCTGCTGGGGCGGCGGCGCTGGATCCCCGAGCTGCAGTCGCGCAACGCGCAGCTGCGCTCGGCCGGCGAGCGCATGGCCATCAACATGCCCATCCAGGGCAGCGCGGCGGACATCATGAAGATCGCGCTCATCCGCCTGCACGACCGCCTGCGCACGATGGGGTCCACGGCGCGGATGCTGCTCTCGGTCCACGACGAGGTGCTCCTGGAGGTGCCGCGCGGCGAGGTGGCGGATCTGGCGCCCATCGTGCGCGAGGTCATGGAGGGGGCCCTCAAGCTCGAGGTGCCCCTCGATGTCGATGTCAAGGTCGGCACCGACTGGGAGTCGATGACGCCGCTGGAGTCCGGGTCCGCGTCCGCGTAGCCGCGATCCCCCGATCAGACTGCGACATGCCCGAGTTGCCCGAGGTCGAGACCATGGCTCGAGACCTGGCCGCCCTGGTCAGCGCTGCCACCATCACCGGGGCCTGGTGGGACTGGGACCCGGTCATCCGGCACCCCGCTCCGGCAGCCTTCCGCGAGGCCGTGGCAGGGCCGTCGGATCGTGCGTGTGGGGCGGCGGGCCAAGTGGCTGGTCATCGACCTGGATGATGGCGGTGTGCTGGCCATCCAGGTCAAGATGACCGGACAGCTCTTCGTGCTGCCGGCCGGCACCCCGCACGACCGGCACGTGCACCTGCGCCTGACGCTCGATCCGGGACCGCTGGCGGGTGGCGACCGCTGCCGACGGTCCGCGCTGGCTGCTCTTCCGCGACGTGCGCAAGTTCGGGCGGGTCGGGCTGTACCGTCGCAGTGACGCGGGCGACATCCTTGGCGCCGGCGACGAGGGCGCCCTGTTCGGGGAGCATGGTCCCGAACCGCTGGACGAGGCCTTCACGCTGGCTCGCTTTCGCGACCGGCTGCGACGACGACGTGGCCGTCTGAAGACGACGCTCATGGATCAGTCATTCGTCGCCGGCGTCGGCAACATCTACGCCGATGAGGCCCTCTGGCGGGCGCGGCTCCATCCGCTCCGCTCGGTGCAGACGTTGCGCCGAGCCCACGAGCGACGCCTCTACGAGGCCCTGCGTGGCGTGCTCCGCGAGGCCGTCGAGCGGCGCGGCTCCTCGGTCGACGACTACACCGCGCCCGAACGGTGATGGCGAGATGCAGGAGCACCTCGATGTCTACCAGCGCACCGGGTCGCCCTGCCGTCGCTGCGGGCGGCCGATCCGGCGCCTCGTGCTGGCGCAGCGGGGTACGCACTTCTGCTCGTGGTGCCAGCGGCTGCCGGGCGTCGATCGCCGCGGCACGAACGCCGCGCTGGCCGCGAGCGCCAGGCGTACGGCCCGGCGCGGTCGCAACTGGTCGGAGCTCGGCGGGCCAGAGCCGGCCGACTGAAGGCACACTAGACGCATGTCCATCCTGCGCCTCGAAGGCGTGCGCCGCGAGATCGGCGACTTCGTCATCCTCGATTCGGTCAGTGCTGCGCTGGCGCGTGGCGAGCGCGTCGGCCTGGTCGGTGCCAACGGTGCCGGCAAGACGACGCTGCTCGAGATCGTGGCCGGTCGCGAGGAGCCCGACGGCGGTCGCGTCCAGCTGGCACGCGCGGTTCGGGTCGGCCTGCTCACGCAGGAGGCCAATCTCGACCATCACTTCAGCAGCGCTCCGTCGGTGCGGGCCATCGTGCGCAGCGGTGCCGTCGAGGTCGAGCGCATGGAGCGCGAGCTGGCGAAGATGGAGGCCCAGGGCGCAGCCGCCGTGCAGTCCGCCGCCTACGCCGCCCTGCGGGACCGCTTCGAGGTCGCCGATGGCTATCACCTCGACCAGCGTGTCCAGGAAGCATTGGCGGGCCTGGGCATCCCGCGTCAGCGCTGGGACAGTCGTCCCTCGGAGCTGTCCGGGGGCGAGCAGACCCGCGTGGCACTGGCGCGCCTGCTCACCGCGGACCCGGACCTGCTCATGCTCGACGAACCGACCAATCACCTGGACATCGCCGCGCTCGAGTGGCTGGAGACGACGCTCGTCCGACGCCAGGGCGCCCTGGTGGTGGCCTCGCACGACCGCGCCTTCCTCGACAACGTCGTGGAGCGCGTCTGGGAGCTGCGCGACCGACGACTGGCCACGTTCAGGGGTGCCTACTCCGCGTATCTGATGCAGCGGCAGGCGGCCGATGCGAGGGCGCGCAGCGAGGCCGGTTCCGTGGCCGCTGCCATCACCCGTGAAGAGGAGCTGGTGCAGCGCTATCGCAGCCAGCGCAAGCACGTCAAGATGCACGAGCACGAGCGGCGCCTGGAGCAGCTGCGCGGCACCCAGGTGGCCACGCCGCGCAGGACACCGCGCCTGGCCCTGCCCGGGACCAGCCTCGGCGGCAGTGCAGCCGGTCGCTCGGCAGAGATCGTGGTCTCACTGGAGCGGGTGGTCTGCGGCTACCCGGCCGGGGCCGACGGCGGAGCGGCGCTGCCCATCGCCCGGATCGAGCGGCTGGAGGCGCGCCGCGGCGAACGCATCGGGCTGGTCGGCCCCAACGGTGCCGGCAAGTCCACGCTCCTGCGCTCCATCGCCGGTCAGCTGCCGACGCTGGAAGGCTTCGTGCGCGTCGGGCGCAATGTCATGCCCGGCTATCTCTCGCAGCTGCGCGACCGGCCGCTCGGGGGCGTGACCGTGCTCGATGCCCTGATCAGCGTGGCGCCGGTCACTCCAGGTGCCGCCCGCTCCTACCTGGCGCGCTTCCTGTTCCGGGGCGATGACGTGCAGAAACCGGTGAGCGAGCTCTCCGGCGGCGAGCGCTCACGACTGGAGCTGGCGCTGCTGGGCGTGGGTGCGGTGAACCTGCTGCTGCTCGACGAGCCCACCAACCACCTCGACATCCCCGCCCGCGAGGCTCTCGAAGCGTTCCTGCGCGAGTCGCCGGCCACGGTCATCCTCGTCTCGCACGACCGTCGGCTCCTGGAGTCCGTGTGCGAGCGGCTCTGGGTGGTGCAGCCAGGCGGGCCAGGTCACCTGGCGATCGTGGCGCCCTTCGATGGCGGCTACCGGGAGTGGCGTGCGGCTGTCTCCGAGGGCTGGACGGCCGAGGGCGAGCTGGCGCGGCGTCCGGGTGCACGCCATGGCAGCGGGCCCGTTGGGCCGAGACCTGGCACAGCGTGCCGTGCCACCGAAGCGTTCCGCGACGTCGTCGACGAGCGATGAGCCGAGCGCCGCCGTGATGCCCGCGGAGGCGCGCACCGCGCCCGCGCCTCTCGAAGGACGCCTACCGGCGTGAGCGCGAGCGCATCGAGGCTGACCTGTCCAGCCTCCAGGAGCGCAAGATGGTGCTCGAGGCCGGCCTCGGCGACCCCGATGTCCAGGCCAACTTCGTGGAGCTGCGTCGGCTGGGCAGCGAGCTGGCCGATGTGGATGCTGCCCTGAGTCAGGCCGAGGACGCCTGGCTGACGCTGGAGGAGCGAGCGCCGACATGAATGACGAGGGGAGCGGAACGGTCGTCATCGGGCTGACCGGGCCGATCGGCTGCGGCAAGTCGACCGTAGGCAGCATGCTGGCCGACCTGGGCGGCGTCTTCATCGACGCCGATGCGCTCGTGCGCGAGGTCACGGCCCCCGGTCAACCGGCTCTGCGGGCCATTCGTGAGCGTTTCGGCGACGGTGTCTTCCTGTCCTCGGGGGCCCTTGACCGGGGCGCACTGGCCGCGCTCGTCTTCAGCGACGCCGCGGCCCTGCGAGACCTCGAGGAGATCATCCACCCGGGCGTGCGTGCGCTCATCGACCATCGGCTGGAGCAGGCCCGGCGCGACGGCGACCCGTTCGTGGTCATCGAGGCCATCAAGCTCGTCGAGGGCGGCCTGGCACAACGCTGCGACGAGGTCTGGCTCATCGAATGCTCGGCAGATGTGCAGCGCGACCGACTGGCCGCGCGGGGCATGGCCGAGGCAGATGTCGAGCGGCGTCTGGCGACCCAGGGGGACGACCTGGCCGAGCGCCTGTCGTCGGCTGCACAGCGTCGCATCGACACCTCCGGCACCCGGGAATCAGTCCGCGAGTGCGTCGAGGACGCACTCGCGGATCTGCTTGCGCCCAGGTTCGCCGGGCTCCCATGGGGGCGGGTGGAGCGCCGTTAGGGCGCGGGCGACTCCTCCGGGACCTCGATGAGGGCACTCTCGGGGCTCGGCGACGGCGACGGTGCGGGCGAGAGGTAGGGCTCGGCCGGGAAGGGCGAGGGGAAGGCGATGGGCTGCTCGTAGGTCACACCATCGATGGACTCGGGGATGCGGAAGTTGTAGCGCGTCACCAGGGTGTCAGTGGTCTCGCCGTAGGAGCTGCGGTCGATGTCGCGGGTATCCGTCGGTGGGCGGAGCACCATCGTGAACTGCGCACCCTGGTTCTGGGCGTGCGCCACTTCCTCGGCCGTCTGCAGGTCCATGCGCAGGACGTACAGATCGGACTCGGGGTTGCGGACGAGGATCTCGACGTCCAGCCACATCAGCTTGGTGGAGGAGCCCTCGGCGAACGTGAAGGGCTCGCCGGTCTCGGGATCGGTGGCTGCGACCTCGCCGGTCTCGGGATCGATGGGCAGGCTGACCGCGATGGGGAACGTGGCGATGAGATCGACTCGCTGACCGGCGGCGATGAGGCCGCCCACGGCGCGCTCGGCCGGGACGGTCAGGCTCACGGCGCGCAGCACCGGCGAATCGGGTGCCACGGTCTCGCTGGCCTTGAGGATCTGGACCTGGCCGACGCCGGTGCCGGAAGCCAGCATGTTCGGCGTGATGGGCTGGAAGGGCAGGATGTCGATGGCCGCGATCTGGCCCTGGACCTCATCACGGTCGGTGAAGGCCGAGGCGTTCGATTCGTCGATGGCGATGGGGCGGATGGCGAGCTGCAGCCCGTCGATGGTGCTGCGGGCCGGGATCAGGTCGGCGGCGACCACGACGTCCCGGGTCGGGAAGACCACCTCCGGCTCGTCGGTGCCCTGGCTGCTCAGCATGAAGGCAGCAGCGCCGGCCGCGATGGCCAGCAACACTCCGATGACCAGCACCAACGTCCGTCGTCGGCTGCTGTCCTTGAACTCCATCTCCATGGTGGCAGGCTCCTGTGCGCAAGTCGCGGGCGACGGGAACAGTCGCCGTCGATGGGACTCGCCGGCGTACTGCACCCGACCGTGCAGTGGTCAGCATCCGTGCGCACGGTGCCTGCTGCCATGGACCCATCGGGTAACGGCCGATAGGACTCTTTTCTACCCCGCGCCCGACCAGGGCCCAGCGGACCGCACCAGACCACTCCTCGGGGACACGCCCGGCGGGCTGGCGTGCGTGAACAGGTGTTCGGTTTCCGGGCCTGCGACGTGTATCATCGGGAGATGGCTGACTTCGAGCTGGTGGCACCGTTCAGGCCCACCGGAGACCAACCCCAGGCCATCGAGAAGCTGGTCTCCGGGCTTGCGGCCGGCCAGAAGCACCAGGTCCTCCTGGGCGCGACCGGAACTGGCAAGAGCCTCGAGGGCGACGAGCCGGTGTTGGTTGGCGTCGAGCAACCGAGCGGAGACATCTCCTGGACCATCGAGGCGATCGGCCCCTTGGTGGACGCGCAGATGTGCGGCTGCGAGCCGCGATCGGCTCCAGCGGGGACCGAGTACGTACCAGCAGACCGACGACGCCCCAGGCGCTTCGTGTGCACCGTCGACCCACGAACCCATCGAACCCTGGTTCGGCCCATCACTGCGTTCTCGCGCCATCGCTCGCCGGATCGGATGTGGCGAGTCCGAGCGGCCGATGGGCGGACCGTCAGCGTCACCGGGGACCACAACTTCGTGAGGCTCGGGCGCGATCTTCGGCTGGAGGTCGTGGCGACCACCGACCTCGCCCCGGGGATCTGCTGCCGCTGCCTGCCCGGACGCCGGCACCGGCTGAGCCGACAACGGACGTCGATGTCGCAGGACTGGTCCGGGGGCGCCGTCTGTTCGTGACCGCTCCGCGGACCCCGGCGGATATCAGGCGCGGCCGTGTCGATGGCCGGGCTTCGCTGGACCAGGCGAGCCTTGCCCTGCTGGAGCGTCCGGATGCTCGCGTGGTCACCGTGAAGGGCCCCGCGGGTCTGGATGCACCCACACCCCTCCGTCGCGGGTGGCTGCGCTTCCTCGGGCTGTTCATCGCGGAGGGCCACGTGGCCGAAGACTATGCCACCATCACGCCCGGTCCAGAGGGCATGGACCTGGCTACGAGGGTGATGTCAGACTGCGGGATCCGCCACCGGGAACGCAGCCCCAGCGAGTACGTGATCGGCTCGCGCGTCGTCACAGAGACGCTTCGCGAGCTGTGTGGATCGCGCGCTGGCGACAAGCATCTACCTGGCCTCTGGCCCAACCTCGGTGACCGTGAGCTGGGCGACCTCCTGGCCGGATACTTCGAAGGCGATGGTTGGGTCGAGCGGCGGGGTGCGGCCATCTGCGCCACTACCAAGAGCGAGCGACTCGCCTCTGAACTCGGCTACGCGATGCTGCGGTTCGGGATCGTCGCCCGCCTGAACCGGACGTGGAAACGAGCGACCGGCACGTCACGTGGTGGCGACTGGTACTGGCAGATCTGGATCAAGGGTGCTGAGGACATCCGTGCCTTCGTCTCACACATCGGTTTTCTGGGCGAGCGGAAGCAGCGGCTGGCAAGCTCGGTCGCCTCGCACGCCGCTGGAGGTAACGCTGATTCCCTGCCGGCCTGGCTCGGTCCCTGGCTGCGGCGCGCGCGCATCGGCGTCGGAGCGTTCGAGCGCGAGGTCGCGGCGAGGATGGGCGTCACTCGCGCAGCGCTCGACTTGATCGAGAACGGGCGGCGCTCTCTGCGGCGTCACACGGCCATGGCGGCGTTCCGTGCGCTCCAGGAACTGGCCTGCGAGCGCGATGTCGAGTCACCCGGACTGTACTTCGAAGCGATGGACGGCCTCGGTCGGGTCCTCTCGTGCCGCTGGGCGACGGTTCGCAGCGTCACACCTGAGGCGCCCCGGGGGGAGCACGTCTACGACCTGTCCGTCGAAGGCACGGAGACGTTCCTGGCGGGCTTCGGGGGACTCATCGTCCACAACACGTACACCATCTCCGAGGTCATCGCCAAGGTCCGGAAGCCCACGCTCGTGCTGGCGCACAACAAGACGCTGGCGGCGCAGCTCTACAGCGAGTTCCGGGACTTCTTCCCCAACAACGCCGTCGAGTACTTCGTCAGCTACTTCGACTACTACCAGCCGGAGGCCTACCTCCCGCGCAGCGACACCTACATCGAGAAGGACTCGTCGCGCAACGACGAGATCGACAAGCTGCGCCACGCGGCCACGCGGTCGCTCTTCGAGCGCCGCGACGTCATCATCGTGGCCAGCGTCTCGTGCATCTACGGCCTCGGTGCGCCGGTCGACTACGGTGCCACCGTCCTGCGGCTGCGCGTGGGTGGCCGCTACCGGCGGGATGGCGTGCTGCGCCAGCTGGTGGACCTGCAGTACTCGCGCAATGACCAGGCGCTCTCCCGGGCCCGTTTCCGGGTCCGCGGAGACACGCTGGAGCTGCAGCCGGCCTACGACGACTTCATCGCCCGCGTGGAGTTCTTCGGCGACGAGGTGGAGCGTGTCACCGAGGTCGACCCGCTCACCGGTGAGGTGCTGGCGGAGCGCAAGGAGCTCAACGTCTACCCGGCCTCGCACTACGTGACGCCGCAGGAGAAGCTGGTCGCTGCCATCGAGGACATCCAGGCGGAGATGGAGGTTCGCGTCGCGGAGCTGGAGCAGAAGGGCATGGTGCTGGAAGCCGAGCGGCTTCGACAGCGCACCACCTTCGACCTCGAGATGATGCGCGAGCTGGGCTTCTGCTCGGGCATCGAGAACTACTCGCGGCACCTCGCCCGCCGCGAGGCCGGCTCGCGTCCGTGGACGCTGCTGGACTACTTCCCGCCGGACTGGCTGCTGGTCATCGACGAGAGCCACATGACCATCCCGCAGGTCGCGGGCATGTACAAGAACGACCGCACGCGCAAGGAGATCCTGGTCGATTTCGGCTTCCGGCTGCCCTCGGCGCTGGACAATCGGCCGCTCACGTTCGAGGAGTTCGAGGAGCACCTCGACCAGGTCGTGCACATGAGCGCCACGCCCGGGCCGTGGGAGCTGCAGCGAGCGGAGTCGGTCGTGGAGCAGCTCATCCGGCCCACCGGCATCGTGGATCCGGTCATCGAGGTGCGGCCCACCGAGGGCCAGATCGACGACCTCATCGACCGCATCAAGGAGCGCGTGGACCGCCGCGAGCGCGTGCTGGTGACCACGCTCACCAAGCGCATGGCCGAGGACCTCGCCGACTACCTCCACGAGATGGGCGTGCGCGTCTCGTACCTGCACAGCGAGGTGGACACGCTGGAGCGCGTCCAGATCCTGCGCGACCTGCGCCTTGGCGTCTACGACGTGCTCGTCGGCATCAACCTGCTGCGCGAGGGCATCGACCTGCCCGAGGTCACGCTGGTGGCCATCCTGGACGCGGACAAGGAGGGCTTCCTGCGCAGCGCCTGGTCGCTCATCCAGGTCATCGGCCGGGCCGCCCGCAACATCGGCGGGCGAGGTCATCATGTACGCGGACCGGGTGACCGAGTCGATGCAGGTGGCGATCGATGAGACCAACCGCCGCCGCGCCATCCAGGTGGCGTACAACGGCGAGCACGGCATCACACCCACCACCATCGTCAAGGAGATCCGCGACATCAACGACCGCCTGGCGGCGGTGGCGGAGGCGCCAGGCGCCTACGGCGCCGATGGTCGCGAGCTGAGCGAGCTGAGCCAGGCCCAGGTCGAGAAGATGATCGCGCAGCTGGAGAGCGGAGATGAAGTCAGCCGCCAGGCAGCTCGAGTTCGAGCGTGCGGCGGCCCTGCGCGACGAGATCCAGGACATCCGCATCCGGGTGCTTGAGCAGGATGCCTCGGTGGCGGTGTTGCGCGCGGCCGAACGGGCGGCATCCGGGGGAGGGGACGGCAGGCCCGCGGCAGCCGGCCGGCCTGCTGGAGCTGGCGACAGCCGCAGGCAGGCGGCGACCGCCAAGCCCTCCGAGCGAGCGGCCGCGCGCAAGGCCGGCCAGCGGCGGGGTCGTCGAGAGGGCACTGAGGAGTCCAGCCTGGAGGTGACAGAGGTGCGCGTGCTGCCGGCCGGGGAGGACCTCGTCGATATCGATGAGGGCACCGCAGCGGACGTCTTCCCGGGGCTCAAGGACTCACACGAGGACCTCGACGAGGGCTGGATGGCACGTTGGCTGGATCGGCCCACCTGGGATCGGCGCGTCACGCCCAACGTCATCAAGCGCAGCGGTACCCGGCCCAAGCGACGTCGCTGAAGCGGCGGATGCCGGCATGGCCTTGTCGGCACGTGTCGCTGCGCCCTGCGGTCAGCAGGTGTCCCCTCGGTCGGGGCGGCGACGCGGGGCCGAAGTGCCCGCCACCGTGCCTGGATGATCGATGTATCGATCATCCGCGGTGGTTACAAGGCGGCAAGGCACGACAACGATCGCCATCGGGGCCCAGGTGATCGATGTATCGATGATCCGCGACGGTTATGTTCGCCGCTGACCCCGTCAGGGCCGCTATCAAGCCCCGATGATCGATGCATCCATCATCCGGGGCGGGCCACGCCGTGGCGCAGGCTCCAGCAGCCTGCCATCGGGCCCAAATGATCGATGCATCGATCATTCGGGGCAGCCCCATCACCTCATCCCTATCGGGAGAGGCCGCCGGATCCGGAGAGGCCACCGGCCGCCGGCTCGATGTCATCGACCTGCGCTCCGGCCAGCGAGCCGGCGGCCTCTCCGGGAGTCTCGGTGACATCCGACGCTGACATGGCATCGGCCGCGCCGGTCCGTCGGCTGGCCGGGAGTGGCTCCGCCGCGCGAGGGCCCTGTGCTAGCTGATGTTCCCTGGTGAAGATGAGACACCTCGGTATCGTCACGTCCGAGGAGGGCTGGCATGCCGAGACCGTGGGACCCGCATCGTCTGCCGAGGCGCAACCACTATCAGGAGGGGCCTGACTTCCTGTTCGTCGCCACCGAGGGCGGTCGTCCGCCGGGGGCAGGACGACGCGCCGGGATCGCCAGCGTGGTCCGTCGCCGCCGCCGTGCATTGCGTCGACTGGAGGTCGGCGAACCGGCGAGCGCGATCTGCGCCGAGGTCGGCTGCAGCCGGGCCAGCCTGTACCGCTGGCGTGAGCGCTACCGTGCCGGGGGTCTCGCTGGACTCACGGATGCCCCGCGGCGGGGCCGGGCCAGCGAGGTACCGCCGGTCATCGAGCGTCTCGTGATCACGGTGCGCCTGCTGACCTACTGGAACAGCCGACGCCTGGCCGCCGAGTTCGGCCGCCGCGGGATCTGGCCGCTGCACCACGGCCAGGTCGACCGCATCCTGGACCGGGCCGGGACGCACCGCCCCAGCGTGAGGCGTCAGCCGGGCCCACGCTACGAGCGCAGCGCGCCCAACGAGCTGTGGCACATCGACCTCAAGGGGCCGTTCTACTTCGCCGGCACCCACCGCCGCGGCAGCTGTCACTTCGCCGGGCTGGTCGACGACCACTCCCGCTACCTGCTCGGCATCCGCGCCCTGCCGAGCCGCGAGGCGCAGCCCATCCTCGACCTGCTCGGCGAGGCGGTCGAGCTGTGCGGCGTGCCGCTCGAGCTGATGAGCGACAACGGCACCCCCTTCGTGGCCATCGTGCGCAGCATGCTGTCCCGCTTCCAGCGCACCCTCGAGGAGCTGGCCATCCGCCACATCCGGACCCAGATCGACACGCCCTGGACCAACGGCAGGATCGAGGCGTTCTGGAGGATCCTGCAGGCCGAGGTGCTCGACCGACAGCGGCTGGAGGATCTCATGGCAGCCGAGGCCGCGGTGCAGACCTACGCTGGCTACTACAACCTCCACCGCCTCCACGGCAGCTTGGGCTGGCACACCCCGGCAGAGCGTTTCGACGGGACGCTGTTCCTCGATCGTGACCTCGACCACATCCCCCTGCTGGCCGGAGCCGCTCCGCTCCTCAACGAGCTGATCCCGGTCCTCCTGTGACTGTCTCATCTTCACCAGGGAACAACACCTAGCCTCGGCCGATGGAGGAGCAGCAGGCCCCGGAGCCGCCTCAGTCGACCGAGGCCACGTCGACCGAGGCCGGGTCGATCGGGGCCGTATCGACCGGGCCCACCGCCGAAGGGACGGAGCCCGGCGTGGCCACCGCGGCCATGGCTCCGCCACGCGGCATGCGCGCAGCCTTCCGACCCTCACAGGCACCGAGCAGGCCCTTCCTCATCGCCCTGCTGCTGGGCATCCTGTCGATCCTCGTCTTCGTGCTGTCGGCCGGTGCCCTCTTCGTCTTCGGGGTCGGCGTGGCCCTCGCCTTCTTCCTTGTGCCCGTGGTCAACTGGCTGGTCCGCCACGGCTGGCCCCGCTGGCTGGCCGCCATCGCGGTCGTGGCCGTATCTCTCTTCGGTGCGCTCATCGCGATCCTCACCGTGGTCATCATCGTCGTCGAGCAGGGCATCGCCTTCATGGAGAACCTGCCGACGTACCTGGAGGACCTCGGTGCCTGGTACGCGAGCCTGGACCTGCCGGCCGAGATCCGCTCGGCCATCGACGCCATCATCGCCTCCGCCCAGGACGATGCCGCGGCCGTGGACGAGGCGACCGTCGCCAGCGGCGTCCTCGGCGGCGCCCTCGGCGTCCTCGGCGGGCTCTTCGCCTGGTTCCTGCTGCCCTTCTTCCTCTTCTATCTGCTGAAGGACCAGCCGCGCATGTCCACGACCTTCTACGAGCGCGTCCCGGAGCCGTGGAGGGATGACGTCAGCCGCATCCTGACCATCACCGTCGGCAACGTGGCCCAGTACTTCAAGGCCGAATTCCTGGTCGGCTCGATGATGTTTGGCATCATCACCGTGGGCATGATCGTCATCGGCATGGTGACCGACTCGCAGCTGCTCATCGACTTCGCCATCCTGCTTGGCCTGGTGGCCTTCGTCATGGAGCTTGTCCCCCAGATCGGGCCGATCATCAGCTACATCCCGGCGCTCATCCTGGCCCTGGCCTCCGGGCCCGCCGCCATCGTCGCGGTGAGTGTCTACTACTTCATCGCCTTCAACATCGAGGGCTCCATCCTGGTGCCCACCTTCCAGGGCAAGATGATCAACTTCACCGGCGCCACGGTCCTGGCGCTCATCGCCATCGGCTTCGCGCTGGGCGGCATCATCGGGGCCATCGTGGCACTGCCATTGGCATCCATCGTGCGCGACCTCTTCCGGCTGCTCTTCGACAAGGCTGTGGCTGAGGACCAGGTGCTGGTGCCGGTGACAGGGTCTCTGGCCGAGCCCGGCCAGCTCGGCTCCGGCGGTGCGCCAGCCGGGCCCTAGGTCAGCGCCGGCCCATCGGCAGCCGCCGAGCGGTCACCCGGGACACGCTCGTCCTGCATGTCGAAGACGGTGTGCAGCGGGTCTCTGCCGGCCGATAAGGACCCAGGCCAGCAGGGCACCGATCACCCCGACGAGGCCGCTGATGATCAGCGCCGTGACCACCCCGTCCATGTAGGCCACGCCGTAGGCGGCTCGCTTGATGGGCTCTGCTCCCTCGATCGAGGCCTGGTAGACCTCCTTGAAGCGGGGGGTCCCCAGCGAGATGAGGGCGACGCGGAACTCGTCGATCAGGGTCTCCCGGTCGGGCCGGCCGACGACCATGTCCCGGGCCGACCCGAGCGCCGTCATGGTCAGGGCGGTCGTCGCGATGACGATGCCCAGCCGCGAGCCGAGGCCCACGGAGGCCTCGTTGATGGCGGCGGCGGAAGCGGGCAGACCGCGGGGCGTGCTGGCGAAGACGATGGCCGTGCGCACCGTCGTCGCGATGACGAAGCCGCCGCCGATGAGGACGAGGGGCAGGATGAAGAGCAGGTAGTGGCTCGGATCAAGGCTCAGGCTCGCACCGACGGGGTCGGCCGCGAAGCGCGTTCGGACCTCTGCTGCGATACAGCCAGGACAGCGGCGACGACGAGGTTGGCAAGCCCCAGGAACAGCGTGCCGACGGTCATCATCCCTCGGGGACCGAACCGTCGGATGAGCAGGCCGGACAACGGGCCGGCCAGCGAAGAGGGCGACCGCGAACGGGGCGATGGCCAGGATGGCGAAGAGCGTGCCGTAGCGCAGCGGATACTCGAAGACCACCGGCAGCAGCATCAACGGGATGGCCTGCGCGAAGCCGACGGCGACGCCGACCGCGAGTGCGGCACCCAGTCCACGCTTCTCCAATCGCAGCCGGGCCATGGCTTCTGCGGTGCGGCGGAACCCGACCGTCAGGAGCTGCTCACCGCCAAGGCGCCCCCGATGATCAGTGCCAGGGGCACGACGTTGCCGGCCGGACCTACCAGGCCAAGGAAGCCACTCACGATGGCGAGGATGGCGATCGACCAGGCGGCCAGTCCGACGATGAGCCTGGGGCTGGCCGGAAGGCTGCCCGGGATGGGCGGCACCCACCGGATCGCGGCCCACAGGGCGACACCGGCCGCGAGGGCGGTGAGGAGGTACGCCAGCCAGGTGTCGAAGGTGAAGGACGAGAGCCCGCCGGGGACCTGGCTGGGGATGAGACGCGGGAAGGCGGTCAGCAGCGCTGGCGACGCAGCGGCGCCGGCCCCGAACGCCGCGTACACGGCCCCCAGGGCGGTCGCGCGCGGGATCCCTTCGTAGGCGATGGCTACCGAGCCGACGCCGTAGGCAAGGACCACGCCCGATGCCGCGACCGATGTGAAGTTGGCCGCATAGAACAGCGGCCCCTGGGGGAACACGACCGCCAGGAGTGAGGCGAGGAGCATCGTGGCCAACCCTCCCACGAGCAGGCTGCGGCGCCGCACGATGTCGCTGACCAGGCCGCCGAGGATGACGGTCGCGGTGGAGGCGAAGGCGAGCAGCAGGAAGAGGGTCTGGACTTCGGGCTCACTGCGGATGGCCTCCTGTGCGGTGGGCAGCCCGGGCGAGAGGTACCGTGGGATGAGGCCGACGGTCAGGAGCGCCAGGGCGCCGGCTACGAGGATCCCGCGCTGACGGGGATCGTCGATGACCTCATGGATGAACGCGGGGAGCTGCAGGCGGCGCATGCCCCAGATGGTACCGGCCGACCGTGGCGCGCAGCGGCGACCGCCGTGGCTTGCGACATCGGCCGTGCCCGTAGTCGCTGCCGGTGAGCGATTCGTCGCCTGCGAGGCGGAGTTAGCGCGGGGGGCCGGCCGGCCAGGACGAATAGAACGTCTGGTCTAACGATCGCGGCTGCCGTACACTGCGCACGTGCCCCAGGAACTTCTTGTCGTTCGCGGCGCCCGCGAGCACAACCTCAAGAACATCACCGTCGAGCTGCCGCGCGACCGGCTCATCGTCATCACCGGGCTCTCCGGCAGTGGCAAGTCCAGCCTGGCCTTCGACACCATCTACGCCGAGGGCCAGCGCCGCTACGTGGAGTCGCTGTCCGCGTACGCCCGCCAGTTCCTGGGCCAGATGGAGAAACCGGATGTCGACCAGATCGACGGCCTTTCGCCGGCCATCTCCATCGACCAGAAGGGCGCCAGCCGCAACCCGCGATCCACCGTCGGCACGGTCACCGAGATCTACGACCATCTGCGCCTGCTCTTCGCGCGCGTCGGCCACCCCCACTGCCCCGCCTGCGGCCGGGAGATCGCGCGCATGAGCGTGCAGCAGATCGCCGACCGCATCCGTCAGCTGCCGGACGGCACGCGCATCCTCGTGCTCGGTCCGCTCATCAAGGACCGCAAGACGGAGGGCGAGCGGGTCTTCGCCGCCGCGCGTCGCCAGGGTTTCGTGCGTGTCCGCGTGGACGGCGAGCTCATGGACCTGGACGAGGCACCCAGCCTGGACAAGTACAAGCGCCACAGCATCGAGGTCGTGGTCGACCGCCTCGTGGTGCGCCACAGCGACGCCGACGGCCGGCCCTTCGGCCCTGACAACCCCGACCCTGACGCCGCCCGCCTGGCCGACTCGGTCGAGACCGCGCTGCGGCTCGGGGAGGGGGTCATGCTCGTGGCGCCCGCGGACGAAGGCGCGTTCGAGGAGCAGCGCTACAGCGAGAAGTACAGCTGCGCCTACGACGGCACCACCATCGACGAGCTGGAGCCTCGCTCCTTCTCCTTCAACTCGCCCCACGGTGCCTGTCCCGCCTGCACGGGCCTGGGTATCCGCCTCGAGTTCGACGGTGGACCGGATCATCCCCGATCGCACGCGCTCCATCCCCGACGGTGCCATGGTGCCGTGGCGGACGGTGCCCACGGAGCTGTCGTGGCGGCTCAAGACGACCAAGGCCATCATGGATGCCCACGGCTGGGACTACCACGCCCCCATCGAGGCGCTCCCGCCCGATGCCCTCGAGTACCTCCTCTTCGCCAGGCGGGGCGAGAAGGTCGAGGTGCGCTACCGGCATGAGCGGGGCGAGAACTCGTATGTCGCCACCTTCGAGGGCGTCGTCACCAACCTCGAGCGGCGCTACCGGGAGACCGAATCGGAGTACATCCGCACCGAGCTCGAGAAGTACATGGTGGAGCGGCCCTGCCCCACCTGCGCCGGCCGCCGCCTCAAGCCTGAGGCGCTCGGCGTGACCATCGCGGAGCGCAACATCGCGGACGTCGCGGCCATGTCGGTCAGCGAGGCCCTCGCCTGGGTGGACGGTCTACCGGGGATCCTCAGCGAGCGCGAGCTGACCATCGCCCGCATGATCAGGAAGGAGATCGGCGATCGCCTCGGCTTCCTCGCCGACGTCGGCCTGGACTACCTGACCATCGACCGCACCAGCTCCACGCTCTCCGGCGGGGAGGCGCAGCGCATCCGTCTGGCCACCCAGATCGGCTCCAGCCTGGTGGGCGTGCTCTACATCCTCGACGAGCCCACCATCGGGTTGCACCAGAAGGACAACGCCAAGCTCATCGCCACGCTGGTGCGACTGCGTGACATCGGCAACACCCTGCTCGTGGTGGAGCACGACGAGGAGACCATCCGGGTAGCCGACTGGGTCGTCGACATCGGCCCGGCGGCCGGCGAGCACGGCGGCGAGGTCATCGCCAGTGGGCCCCTGGAAGCCGTCCTGAATGAGCCTCGATCGATCACCGGAGCCTTCCTGCGCGGCGAGCGTACCGTGCCGGTCCCGGCCGAACGGCGCGTCGGCAACGGCAAGGCGCTCATCGTCAGAGGCGCCCGCGAACACAACCTCAAGGCGCTCGACGTGCGCTTCCCGCTGGGCACGTTCACCGCCGTCACCGGCGTCTCCGGCTCCGGCAAGTCCACGCTCATCACCGACGTGCTCTTCCGGGCCCTGGCCCGCAACGTCAGCGGCACCCGCGTGGAGCCGGGGGCTCACGATGCCCTCGAGGGCACGGAGGCCATCGACAAGGTCATCGACATCGACCAGAGCCCGATCGGGCGCACGCCGCGCTCCAACCCGGCCACCTACACCGGCCTTTTCGGACCCATCCGCGAGCTCTTCGCCGGCGTGCCCGAGGCTCGCGTGCGTGGCTACGGCCCGGGCCGGTTCAGCTTCAACGTCAAGGGCGGCCGCTGCGAGAACTGCAAGGGTGACGGCATCCTCAAGATCGAGATGCAGTTCCTGCCCGACGTCTACGTGCCCTGCGAGGTCTGCCACGGCAAGCGCTACAACCGCGAGGCCCTGGAGATCCACTATCGCGGCCACTCCATCGCCGAGGTGCTGGAGATGACGGCCGAGGAGGCCCTGGAGGTCTTCCACGCTGTGCCGAAGGTACGCGGCAAGCTGGCCACGCTGGTCGATGTCGGTCTTGGCTACATCCGCCTGGGGCAGCCGGCCACCACCCTGTCCGGCGGCGAGGCGCAGCGCGTCAAGCTGGCCACGGAGCTGTCCCGGCGCGCCACCGGGCGGACCGTCTACATCCTCGACGAGCCCACCACCGGCCTGCACTTCGCGGACGTGGAGAAGCTGCTCCACGTGCTCCATCGGCTGGTCGAGACCGGCAACACCGTCATCGTCATCGAGCACAACCTCGACGTCATCAAGACCGCCGACTGGATCATCGACCTCGGCCCGGAGGGCGGGGCCCGCGGGGGCCGCATCGTGGCCGAGGGCACGCCGGAGCAGGTCGCCCAGGTACCCGCATCGGCCACCGGCGAGTACCTCGCCCACGTGCTCAAGGGCGAGCCGGTGGTGCCCCTGTCGGACGTGGACTTCGCGTCAGCCCGCAACGGGCGCCGTGCCGCCGGGACGGCGCCGATCAGCGGCACCAGGGTCAAGGGGGCGCGCACGCGTTCCGCGACTGCTGCAAGATGAGCCTCATGACGCCGACACGGGAAGATGCCTGGAAGCTGCTCTGCGAGTGGACGCCGAGCGAGAACCTGCGCCGCCACGGCCTCGCGGTGGAGGCTGCCGTGGGCTGGTATGCCGAGCACCGCTTCGGCCTGTCCGGACCCGACCTGGAGCGCTGGCGCGTGGCCGGTCTGCTGCACGACTTCGACTACGAGCGCTACCCCGAGACGCACCCGCTGCAGGGTGCCGAGGAACTGCGCCGGCTGGGCTACCCGGAGGATGTCGTGGAGGCCGTCCTGGGTCACGGCGACCACACCGGCATCCCGCGCACGAGCGATCTCGCTCACACCGTCTACGCTTGTGACGAGATGTGCGGCTTCGTCATCGCGGTCGCCCTGGTGCGGCCCAACCGCAGCCTCGACGAGGTGGACGTGGCGGCCGTGACAGAAGAAGATGAAGGACAAGGGCTTCGCCAGGCAGGTGCCGCGCGACCAGCTCACCAGGGGCGCCGAGGAGCTCGGCCTGCCGTTCGAGGAGCACGTCATGAACGTCATCGAGGGTCTCAAGACCGTGAGAGGAGAGCTGGGCCTGTGAGCGAGCGCATGATCGAGCTGGAGCGCCTCGTGGATGCTCCGCCCGACCGCGTCTACCGCATGTGGTCCGATCCGGACAGCGTCACGCAGTGGCTGTCCTACCAGGTCCGGGGCTCCCTGCTGCCCGGGGCCCGCAGCGTGCTCGTGTTCCCGCGGCACCAGATCGAGGTCGACGTGCTGGAGGCCGAGCCCGACTCGCACTTCAAGCTGCGCTGGCTGCACCAGGGGGACCTGGGTCTCACCACCGAGGTCACGGTCAGCATCCGGTCGAAGGGCTGGGGTTCCGTGGTCACGCTGACGGATGGACCCTACGACACTGACGTGGAGGCCGTCCTCGACGAATACGCCCGGGCCATCGCCATCTGGGCCGCCGGCCTGACGCAGCTCCGCGCCATCGTCGACTACTCCATCGACCTGCGCAAGGAGCGCTAGCTCACGTCAGCTCCGCGGGGTCGAAGGCCTCGCGCAGGAAGACCGACGGGGCACCTGGGTCGAAGACGATCGTCAGCGTGCGGCGTGCACGGGTCCAGGCCACGTAGGCGAGGCGGCGTTCCTCCTCCAGCACGCGCACCGGGTCCGTCGCCTCCCCGAGGGCTCGTCCGGACGGGAAGGTGCCCTCGTCGTGTCCGATGCAGGCCACGTGGTCCCACTCCAGACCCTTGGTGCCATGGATGGTCGCCAGCGTGAGCGCGGTGTCGTCAACACTGCGGGCTGCGCGTGCCTCCCTCCGCGCTATCAGCTGCTGACGGAACTCCGACACATCCCGGTGGGGTGCCGCCCAGCCCAGCAGCGCGGTGGTCAGGTCGGCCGCAAGGCCGCACTCGGCGGCCGCGGCCCTGAGGGCCAGGAGCGGAGGCTGATGCGCGTGCTTCCCGGCCGCCAGGTCGATCGTCTGGAGGAGGCCCGGCTCGTCGAGGAGCGATCCGTCTGCCTCGATGCGATAGGGAAGGCCAAGCTCCAGCGCCACCGCCGCGTACGGTGCCAGCTCGCGGTTGGTACGCGCCAGGATGGCCCGCCGGTCGCGGGGCTGGTCGGGCTCCCTGCGGCCAGGAACAAGCGCCGGCTGTGCCCAGTTCGTGAGCAGCCAGCGGGCTCGCGCGACCTCGTCGCCGCTGTCCGGCAGGAGCATCACGGCGCCCTCGGCTCTGGGCGAGGAGCGGATGAGCTTCTCGAAGCGCTCCTGGTTGTGCGCGACCAGCCGGGCGGCCCGGCGCACGATCTCCGGGGCGCAGCGATGGTTGGTCTCCAGGTCCACGCGACGCAGGCCGGGTAACCGGGCCGCGAGTCCCAGTACACGCCGCACGTCGGCCAGGCGCCACGCATAGATGGTCTGGTCGTCGTCACCGACAAGGAAGATGTCGCGCTTCTCCCCGGCGAGCAGCACCGCCAGGTCCAGTTGGGCGCGATCGAGGTCCTGGGCCTCGTCCACGAACAGCACCGCCGTTCTGGCCCGCCATCGGGCCAGCAGAGCGGGGTCAGCGCGCAAGAGGGGCGCGGCCAGGGCCACAAGGTCATCCAGGTCGATGGCACTCTGCTCGGCCAGGTAGGCCTGGTACTCCGCGAAGGCCAGGTGAGTGTCCCGATCCTCGGCGGGTGGACCACGCTCCGGGTCCAGTTTCAGCCGCGTGAAGGCATCATCGAGCCAGCGAAGAGCGGACTGGGGAAGGGGCCCGCCGGCCAGCTCGGTGAGTGCGTCGTGGCGGTCGATGATGTTGCCGACATCAGTGCCGGCCTCGGCGAGGATGGCGCGGCCAAGTGCGTGGAACGTGCTGACGCGCACACTTCCAAGCGGGTAGCCGATCTCTGCGAGGGCCGCGTCAGCCCGCTCCTGGAGCTCCTCCGCGGCACGCCGGTTGAAGGTCAGGGCGCAGATGGCTGACGGTTCGACGCCCGACGCCACTCGCCAGGCCAGGCGTGCCACCACTGTCGTCGTCTTGCCGGAGCCTGCCGGTGCCACACAGAGCACCGGACCCGGGTCTGCGGTCGCAGCGGCGCGCTGGTCTGGCGCCAATCGTGCCAGGCGTTCCCTCAGCGGTTCCGGCAGGACCTCGAATGAGCGCATGGGGGCGTCCATCCCGCCAGCATGACGCCCACCGCTTGGCGCCGGCTCTTCGTTCACTTGGCGCCGGCTTCGCACGCCCTTGTCGCCGACATGGTCCTCACTTGGCGCCGGCTTCGTACGCCCCTCGCGGCGGCCTTGGGCGAGCGTCAGCCATGTGTGGTGCCACGAGGACCCGGCCGATGGTCCACGGGGCCGTAGCCCGCAGCGCCCGCCCGCGGTGACCATCGCGCAGTGGATGCTGGTATCGGCGGTCGATGACGCGGGCTCGGTCGACGCGTACGCTGGGGTCCATGCGCGAGAAGGAACCATCGACTCGGCCCGCACCCGTGCCGCGGCCGTCTCATCTGGCGCCGAGGGTGCGGGCGTGAGCACCAGCGACATCATCGTGGTGCTCGTGCTCACGCTCCTCGTCGCGAGCGTCGCCGCTGCCCTCATCTATGCCCGACATGTGATGCGCGGCAGCGATCGACAGCCCGGCATGGCCACCGGCGACGATCCCATCTGGAGCCGTGCGACCGGTGACGATCCGACGTGGGACTGGGTCACCGCTGACGATCCCATCTGGAGCCGTGCTTCCGGCGACACGTGACGGCGGGGTCGGCTGAACCCGGCTGAGCGCCCCATACTGCGGCCCGCGATAGCATCGCGTGGTGACCCCGAAGATCGCGGCGACCCTGAAGCACCTGCCTGACAAGCCCGGCGTCTACCTCCTCAAGGACGCCACCGGCCGCGTCCTCTACGTGGGCAAGGCGCAAAGCCTGCGCAACCGCGTGCGCCAGTACTGGCAGGCCGGACGCTCAGGGGGCCCGCTGCGCATCGAATCGGCCATCGACCAGGTGGCCGATGTCGAGACCACCCTCACCGATACGGTCAGCGAGGCGCTCCTCCTCGAGGCCAACCTCATCAAGCGCTACCAGCCGCGCTTCAACGTCCGGCTCAAGGACGACAAGTCCTACCCCTTCATCAAGATCACCCTCGCGGACGACTTCCCGCGCATCGAGCGCACGCGCAAGCTGCCCGCCGACGGCAGCCGCTACTTCGGCCCGTATGCCTCGGCCAGCAGCGTGGATGAATCGATGAACCTCATCCGGCGCATCTTCCCCTTCCGTACCTGCACCATCGAGATCCGGGAAGGGGAGCGGGCGCTCGAGCGACCCTGCCTGCTGTACCACATCAAGCGCTGCCAGGGCCCCTGCATCGAAGCCATCAGCAAGGCCGACTACGCGGCCGACATCGAGCAGGTCATGCTCTTCCTGGAGGGTCACCAGGAGCAGGTCAGCCGCGCGCTGCGGCGCGACATGGAGGCCGCGGCCGAGGCCCTGCAGTTCGAGCGCGCCGCGGCGCTGCGCGACAAGGTGCGGGCCATCGAACGGACCATGGAGAGCCAGAAGATGGCCGGCTTCGCGAAGCGGGTGCTGGACGTGCTGGGCTACGCCCGAGCCGGCAAGGAGGCCGCGGTGCAGCTCTTCGCCATCCGTGACGGGAAGACGACGAACCGGGACATCTTCATGCTCGAGAACGTCGCCGACGACACTGACGAGGTGGCACTGGGCTCGTTCGTGAAGCAGTTCTACGCACGAGCCGGCTCGGTGCCGCCGCGCATCCTGGTGCCCTTCGTCCTGCCCGAAGCCGCCGAGCTGGAGGAGTTCCTGGCCGCGCGCGCCGGCCGCCGGGTCAGCCTGGTGGTGCCGCAGCGTGGGGAGGGCCGCAAGCTGATGGCGCTGGCGGGGCGCAACGCGGCCGAGACCCTCGAACGCGAGCAGGTGCGCTGGCTCGCCGACCAGGGCAAGACGGAACGGGCCCTCACGGAGCTGGCCGATGCGCTGGCGCTGCCGGCTCCGCCGGAGCGTATCGAGTGCTACGACATCTCCACCATCCAGGGCACCTCGACCGTGGGCAGCATGGTCGTCTTCGAGGACGGGCAGCCGCGGACCGGGGAGTATCGTCGCTTCCGCATCCGGGACGTCCCGGGCCAGGACGACTTCGCCAGCCACCAGGAAGTGCTGCGGCGACGCTTCCGGCGGGCCCTCGATGCCGAGGAAGGAGCTGCCGAGCAGCTGCGCTGGCGTCTGCCCGACCTGGTCATCATCGACGGCGGCAAGGGCCAGGTCAGCGCCGCCCGCGAGGTGCTCGACGAGCTGGGCCTCCATGACCTGCCCCTGGCCGGCCTGGCCAAGGAGCGCGAGGAGCTGTTCCTGCCCGAGCGTCGTGATGCCATCGTGCTGCCCGCCACGTCGGGCGCGCTGTACCTGCTGCAGCGGCTGCGCGACGAGGCGCACCGCTTCGCCATCACCTACCACCGCCAGGTGCGCGCCCGGGCGGCCACGCGCTCGGCACTCGACGATCTGGCCGGCGTCGGCCCCGCGCGCAAGCGCGCCCTGCTGCGCGTCTTCGGCTCGAGCCGGGCCCTGAAAGGCGCGACGGTCGACGAGATCGCCGCCGTGCCGGGCATCAGCCGCAACCTGGCGGAGCGCATCCGCGCGCACCTCGACGCCTGAGGCGTCCACGGGGAGCGCACGGCTCGGCACTCTCTGCTAACGTCCCGTCCGATGCAACGCGCTCTTCCCTTCGTCGTGCTCGCCGTATTCGTGGTCGCCCTCCTGGCGGCCATCTTCCCGCTCCCCCGACCGGCCGGAGAGCCAGGGGAGACGCTGGAGACGCGCCTCGGTCTCGACCTCATCGGTGGCCTGCGTGGCGAGTACCAGGTCGTGGCGACCGACGAGCAACCGGTCACGCCGGACATCCTCGAGCAGACCCGCATCATCATCGAGAACCGCGTCAACGCGACGGGTGTCTCCGAGCCCATCGTGGTCACGCAGGGGCAGGACCGCATCTCGGTCGAACTGCCCGGCGTCGATGACGAGGGTGAGATCCGCAACCTCATCGGCACCACCGGCGTGCTCGAGTTCGTGCCCGTCCCGCCGGCGTACTTCGGCCAGGTCGGCCAGGGCGTGCCGCTGCCGGAGGGCATGGCTGACACCGAGCCGCTCTTCACCGGCGTGGAGATCGCCAACACGCGCATCGGCCAGGACCCCACCACCCGCGAGATCGTCGTCGACATGGAACTCAAGGAGACCGGCGCGCGCCTCTTCGACGAGCACGCCGCGGCCCACTACGGCGAGCAGTTCGCCATCGTCCTCGACGGCATCGTGCAGTCGGCCCCGACCATCAACGCCACGCGCTTCGGCGGGCGGGCCCAGATCAGCGGCAACTTCACGCCCGACGAGGCCACCAACCTGGTCACGGTGCTCAAGTTCGGCTCGCTGCCCCTGGAGATCCGCGAGGTCGGCTTCAGCAGCATCTCCGCGACGCTCGGCCTCGACTTCCTCAACCAGACCATCCTGGCCGGCGTCGTGGGCATCGCCCTGGTGTTCACCTTCATGCTGGTCTACTACCGCGTGCCCGGCCTGGTGGCGTGCGTCGCGCTCATCTTCTACAGCGTCTTCGTGTACGCCCTCTTCCGGCTCTTCGGGGTCACCCTGACGCTGGCCGGCATCGCTGCCTTCATCCTGTCGGTGGGCATGGCGGTCGACGCCAACATCCTCATCTTCGAGCGCACCAAGGAGGAGCTGCGCGCGGGCAAGAACCTGACCGCGGCCATCGAGGCCGGCTTCAACCGGGCCTGGAACTCGATCCTCGACTCCAACGTTTCGACGCTCATCACGGCGCTCATCCTGTACTACTTCGGGACCTCGGTCGTGAAGGGCTTCGCACTCGTGCTCATCATCGGCGTGCTGATCTCGATGTTCACGGCCATCACCCTGAGCCGCATGATGCTGCGCTGGGTCGTGCAGCGACCGTGGGCTCGCCAGGCGCACCTCTTCGGCATCGCGGAGGGAGAGGCCCCGGCAGACCTGCGGAACCGCAAGAGCGAGGCACCGGCGCGTGTTTGACTTCGTCGGCAGGCGACGGTACGGCTACCTGCTGAGCGCCATCCTCGTCACCACGAGCTTGCTCTTCATCCTGGCCACGCTCATCCCCAACGGGAACATCGGCCTGCAGTTCTCCATCGCCTACACCGGCGGCACCGTCTGGGAGGTCCACTTCGAGGACGGCGCGCCTACGCCGGCCGACGTCCGTGCTGTGCTGGAGGAGCAGGGCCTGACTGGCGATGTCGCCATCACCGGCTCGGAAGACCGCGAGTACGTGCTCATCCGCACCGAGGCGCTGACGCTGGTGGAGCCCGAGTTGGCCGAGGGCTCGGCCGCAGCTGTCGTGGCGGCCCTGGCCGCCGGCGGTGGAGGCCAGCCCGGCGGTGGAGGCCAGCCCGGCGGTGGAGGCCAGCCCGGCGGTGGAGGCCAGCCCGGCGGTCGGTGCGAGCCCTTCGCCGGCACAGACTACGGCGGCCGAGACCAGCGCCCCAGCCGTCACGGTCGAGCCCGGGACGTCAGCGGGGCCGGAGGCATCACCCGAGGCCTCACCCGACGTGGAGGCCTCCGCTCCGCCCGTGGCAGCCGGGGCCGACGGTGGCCCCGTGGCCGGCGTGCCCACCGAGGGCGACTTCGGGGCGCTGGCGACCGCCCTGCAGGAGGAGTTCGGGCGCATCGACGAGGTGCGTCAGCAGAACTCGGTCGGCGCCGTCGTCAGCGCGGAGCTCATCCAGCAGACCTTCCTGCTCATCCTCTTCGCCTCGCTGGCCATCATGGCCTGGATCACCTACCGCTTCCGTGATGTGCGCATGGGTGTCACCGCGGTCGTGGCGCTCGTCCACGACGTCATCATCACGGTGGGCGCGTTCGCGATCCTGGGCACCTTCATCGACCTGCAGGTCGACGCCCTCTTCGTGACCGCCATGCTCACCGTCATCGGCTTCTCCGTGCACGACACCATCGTCGTCTTCGACCGTGTCCGCGAGAACCGCGCCCGCTACGTCGGTGACCCGCTGGAGCTCGTCGTCAACCACAGCATCGTGCAGACGCTGGGGCGCAGCATCACCACGTCGCTGACGCTCATCGTGACGCTCCTGGCGCTGTTCGTCTTCGGCGGCGAGGCCATCCGACCCTTCACGCTGGCGCTGCTCGTCGGCGTCACCGCGGGGACCTACTCGTCGATCTTCGTGGCCGTGCCCCTCTTCCTCGACTGGCATCTCTGGGATGAGCGGCGCAAGACCAGCCAGCAGCAGGCAGCCAGGCCAAGTCCCGCGTAAGCCGGAGTGAAGTCGGCGCCGCAGACTGTCGGCTCATGCCCGAGCTGACACCCCACTACCACTGGGTCCTCCCGGCGCCGCACCCGCTGACGCCGGCCACCATCGACGATGCCAGGCGCCGCGGCCTGTCCGCGCGTGCGCTGCGCGTGCTCTCCCGCCGCGGACCGGTGGACCCGACGGAGCTGGCGTCGCGCTTCGACGAGCCGGACGCCGGGCTGCATGACCCGGCGCTGTTGCCGGACGCTGCCCTGGTGCGCGACCGCATCGCCCAGGCGCAGGCGGCCGGCGAGTCCGTGCTGGTGCTGGGTGACTTCGATGCCGACGGGCTGACCGGTCTGGCCATCCTGGTCGAGGCGCTGCGCTGGCTGGGCGTCACCGCGGAGCCCTACGTGCCCCACCGCACCGAGGAGGGTCACGGGCTCTCGATGGCGGCCGTGGAGCAGGCGCGTCGGGCCGGTCGGCGCCTGATCATCACCGCGGATACCGGCTCCACGAGCATCGCCGAGATCGCCGCTGCCCGCGAGGCCGGGATCGACGTCATCGTCACCGACCACCACGTGCTCGGCGACGAGCTGCCCGGTGCCCTCGCGCTGGTGAACCTGCAGCGCCCGGACAGCGACTATCCCGACCGGCGTCTCTCGGGTGCCGGCGTGGCCTTCAAGGTGGCCCAGCTGCTCATGGGCAGCGAGCCCGGCGGGGCGGCGGCAGCCCTGCAGCTGGCCGACCTGGCCGCCATCGGCTCGATCGCCGACGTGGTGCCCATCGCCGGGGAGAACCGCGCCATCGTGCGGCTCGGCCTGCGGCGGCTGGAGCGGGACCCACGGCCGGGCCTGGCCGCACTGCTGGCCTCGGCGCGGGTCAACGGTGAGCGCGTCTCGAGCGACGACATCGCCTTCGCGCTGGCACCGCGCATCAACGCCATGGGTCGCGTGGGCGACCCCTCCGTCGCGGCGGCGCTGCTGCTGGCAGCCGATGAGGGCACCGCGCAGCGCCTCGCCGCGGAGCTGGAGACCGCCAATCGGCAGCGCCGGGACCTCACCACGCCGGCCATGTCGGAGGCTCGTGAGGCGATGGTCGAGCGCCCGACGGGCCCTTCGTCGTGCTCGCGGGCGACTGGCCGGTCGGCATCATCGGCCTCGTGGCCGGCCGCCTGGCCGAGGAGCTGGGCCGCCCCGCGCTGGTGCTGTCGAGCAGCGTGACCCCGTGGCGCGGGTCCGCCCGCAGCGCCGGCGGTGTCGACCTGGCGGCGGCCTTCGCAGCCTGTGCCGACCTGTTCGAGCGCCATGGCGGGCATCCCGCAGCGGCAGGCTGTCACGTCGAGGCCGATCGCGTGGCGGAGCTGCGGCTCGCCTCGATGCCTTCGCCCGAAGCCATCCGCCGGCAGACCTGCGCCCCACGCTGTCGCTCGACCTCGTCCAGAGCGCAGATGACGCCGATTACGTACTCTTGCGCGAGTTGGCACCATTGGAGAACGCTGCTGAAGCACCTCCGCTCGTCGGCTTCGCGGGCCTCGTCGTGGTTCGTGCCCGCGTCGCGAATGGTGGCCACACACAGCTCACGCTGCGAAGAGGACGGGACGTGGTCGATGGCATCAGCTTCGGTCGGGCAGACCTGGCCGAGCAGCTCACGGAGGGTCTTGAGATCGACGTCGTAGCGCACCTGATCAGCCGTACCTTCGCTGGCCTGGAGACGCTCCAGCTGGAGGTGCGGGATGTGGCACCAGCCGGCTCGCTGCGGCGGCTCCGCGCCGAGACGGCTCCCACGGAGACGGACCCCGCGGACCGGTTGACCGGAGCAGGAGCCCGATGACGAGGCTGCCCCCGAACCCACCCCCCGGTGCCGGTGGCGCCCTACCGGCGATCCGGCGCCAACCCGGCTACCCGCCGCTCTATCCGCCTGGCCAGCCGCCGCTGCCACCGCGGCGCCGGCAGACGCGCAGCTCGCCGGTCATCGCGCCGATGCTGGCCCTTGTCGGACTGCTGTTCGTGGGCGGTGCCAGCCTCTGGGGGGCGACCCTCGTGGGCCTCGATCTCAGCGACGAGGCGGGCGCCCAGGCCAGCCCCACACCGGTCAGCGGGCAGGTGGCGGAGGCGACCGGGGCGCCGGACCAGGCCCCGCTCGCGACCCCGCAGACCATCGAACCTGAGCCCACCGAGCCCCCGGACATCGTCGAGCCGCCGCCGGACCAGCGAGCCAACGTGAAGGGCACCATCCTCTTCAGCCGCGCCGGCGACATCTGGGCGGCCTCCGGACAGGACCTGCGCCGGCTCACCAACAGCGACTCCACGAAGGCTGATTCCGGGCCCACCTGGTCGCCGGACGGCAAGCACATCTACTTCATCCGAACCACGAAGCGACCGACCAGCAACTCCCGGCGCGGTGGGCTGTACACGCTCTACGTCACCGACGTGTGGCGCATGAAGGCGGATGGCTCGGATCGCAAGAAGGTCTACGACGCGCTCATCAAGGACGCCAGCGGGACCTGGTTCAGCCATGTGCTGCAGCCCGATGTCAGCCCCGACGGCAGCACCGTGGCGGTCGTGAGCGATGGGCCGGATGGCGAGGGGCCGGTGGAACTCCATATCCTCAACAGCAAGAGCGGGCGTCTCTCCAAGGTGGCCGCGCCAAGCGAAGGGGAGCTCGGTCACAACGATCCCGACTTCAGCCCGGACGGCCGCAAGATCGCCTTCACGTACAACAGCGCCAAGGGCACCGATGGCGTGCCGCGCATCGCCATCCACAGCTGCAAGACGCGAGGCAACTGCACCGTCGGCCCGACGAGGCTGTTGCGGCAGGGCTACGGCCATCCATCCTGGTCGCCGGATGCCACCTGGCTGGCCGTGGAGGCGACCCGCGGCAGCGGCCGTGACATCGTCATCATCGACCCGAGTCGCGGGGACGTGCGTGTCGTGCTCACCAACGATGGGGACAGCTTCAGCCCGGTCGTCTCCCCGGACGGCGACCAGATCGCCTACCTGCACCGCGATGGCATCGACATCGACGTGCGCGTCATGACCCTGGACATCGATGACGCCGGCAAGATCACGCTCGTGGAGGATCGGCCGGTGACCGACGATGGCAACATCGACGGCGAGTCGCCACCAGAGTGGTTCATCCCGGCGGACCAGCTCACCTCGCGCCCAGCCACGCCGAGTGATGGGGATGACGACAGTGCGACCGGGGGGTCGTCGGAGACGGTCGTCGCGGAGGAGACCGCTCCGGCCGATGGGGTCCCACCACCGCCTGGTTCCTAGCCTCCGGGCCGGCCGGCACAGGCATGGTGCTAGCATGCGCAGCGTCGAGCCACGTCGTCGGAGGATCGCATGGGACTCCCGAACATCGGGCCCCTCGAGCTCATCATCATCCTGGCCATCGCCCTGCTGATCGTCGGCCCGCGCCGGCTGCCGGAGATGGGATCCGCGGTCGGTCGCACCATCCGCGAGTTCCGCAAGGCCTCATCGGAGATCACCGATGCGGCGACCGTGACCCCGGAGGCCAAGGCGTCCACACCGCCACAGCCCAACACGCTCAGTGGTCAGGCCGTCCCCAACGCCATGCCCAAGGTGGAGCCGGACACGGCAGCCGGATCCAGCCCGGATAGCAGCGACGACGCACCCCGCCAGGCCTGAGCGCCGTCCGGGCTCGGGAGCCTGACCGACAGCCATGAGCGAGCTCATCGAACCCGGCGCCTCAGCCCTGCGCGATCCCCAGCCGGCCACGGAGCCCGCCGTGCTCGAACCGGCCACGATGACGCTCGTGGAGCACCTCTCGGAGCTGCGCAAACGGATCGCCATCAGCATCCTGGCGGTGCTGCTGTTCTCCGCCGTCGGCTTCGTCCTGGCACCGGCCGTCATCGAGCTGCTGCTCTCGCCACTGCCCAACGGCGAGGTCGTCTTCCTGACGCTCTCAGGCGGCTTCATGGTCTACCTGCGCATCGCCATCATCGTGGGCGTCCTGATGGCGCTGCCGATCATCCTCTACCAGGCCTGGGCGTTCGTGGCACCCGGGTTGACCATGCACGAACGCCGCGCCGCCCTGCCCTGGATCCCCATGAGCGTGGTCTTCTTCCTGCTGGGAACGCTGGTGGCCTGGGTGACGCTGCCGTACGCGGTGGGGTTCCTGTTGAGCTTCGAGATCGAGGGTTCGCTGGTCGCGATGCCCAGCGCGGAGGCCTACTTCAGCTTCGTGACGTTCATCTTCCTCATCTTCGGGCTGGTCATGCAGTTCCCCATCGTGCTTGTCTTCCTGGACCGGCTGGGCATCCTGAACATCGAGCAGCTGCGCGCGATGCGGCGCTACGTGCTCCTGGGCGTGACCGTCTTCGCCGTGGTCATCACACCCGGTGGTGATCCCATCAGCCCGCTGGTGCTGGCGGGCACGATGTACGCCCTGTACGAGTTCACCATCTTCCTGATGGCCCGCCGGCGCCCGCAACGGAGCAGCCCTGATGCCTGAGCCGCAGGCGACACGGAACCAGCACGTGGCCATCATCACCGGCCTCTCCGGGGCCGGGAAGACGGCCACCAGCAAGATCTTCGAGGACCTCGGGCTACACCGTCGTCGACAACGTGCCCAGCCCGCTGCTGCGCGACCTGGCAGAGCTGGTGGCCAACGATCCGGCCCGCTACGACCGCGTGGCCATCGTCCTCGACGTGCGCCAGGGCAACGCGCCCCTGGCACTGGGCGCGGCGCTGGGGGCCCTGCACGGGCGCGATATCGAGCCGCAGATCGTGTTCCTGGAGGCCAGCGACGAGGTGCTCGTGCGGCGCTACTCGGAGACCCGGCACCGCCATCCGCTGGACACCGAGAACGACGGCGTCCAGTCCGCCATCGCCCGCGAACGCCAGCTGCTCGACGAGATCCGCGACATGGCCCAGACCACCATCGACACCACGGACCTGGCCTTCAAGCAGCTGCGTGAGCGCATCATCGCGGCGCTGGGCGCCCAGCCCGGGCCTGACCAGCTGTCCCTGCAGGTCATCAGCTTCGGCTTCAAGTACGGCGTGCCGCTGGAGGCGGACCTGGTCTTCGACGTGCGCTTCATGGAGAACCCCTTCTACCGTCCCGAGCTGCGCGAGTCGTCCGGGCTCACGGAGCCGGTCCGCGAGTTCGTCCTTGGCCAGCCCATCACGCAGCGGTTCCTGGAGCACCTCGACCACTTCTTCGCGACCCTCATCCCGGCCTACCTGGCCGAGGGCAAGACCCGTCTCACCATCGCCATCGGCTGCACCGGCGGCTTCCACCGCTCGGTCGCCATCGGCGAAGCCCTGGCGGCGCAGCTGGAGGCCCTGCAGATGGGCCCGGTGATGGTGTGGCACCGTGAGCTGGAGCGGCGTCGATGACACAGCGGGGGGGACAGGGTCGCTGGGCCCGCCTGCGCCGCTGGCTGCGGCCGGGCATCGGTATCAAGCGCTGGCTGCTGGTGATGTTCCTGGGTCTCACCATCCTGGCCACGGCCGGCGCACTGATGCTGCGCATCCTCTTCCGCGAGGTGCCCGCGGACAGTCCGGCCGGCCAGCTCTTCGAGCTCATCAGCCTCAACTTCCTGCCCGATCCACTCCGTCCGCTGGTGGCCATCGGCATCGGCGTGGCGGTCTTCAGCGTGGGCCTGTGGCAGCTCCTCAGCGTGCTGCTGGAGCCGTTCCCGGCCCGCCGCGAGCCGCTCGTGGAGCTGGTCTACCAGAAGCGCTCCCTGGCGCGTGGTCCACGTATCGTGGCCATCGGTGGCGGCACCGGCCTGTCCACGCTGCTGCGCGGCCTCAAGGAGGTGAGCAGCAACATCACGGCCGTCGTCACCGTCGCCGACGATGGCGGCTCGTCGGGCAAGCTGCGCGACGAGCTGGGCGTGCCCCCGGTGGGGGACATCCGCAACTGCATCGCCGCCCTGGCCGATGCCGAGCCGACGATGGCGAGCCTGCTGCAGTACCGCTTCCCGGTCGGTGAATCGGAGCCCGGCCTGGCCGGGCACGCCTTCGGCAACCTGCTTATCGCGGCCATGGCGGACATCACCGGTGACTTCGAGGAGGGCGTGCGCCAGGCCAACCGCGTCCTGGCCGTGCGCGGCCAGGTGGTGCCCGCTGCCCCCGAAGCCCTGAACCTCAACGCCGAGCTGGCCGATGGCAGCGTCCTGGTAGGCCAGTCGCGGATCATGCGCTCGCGGGGCATCCGCCGCGTCTGGCTGAGCCCAGCGCGAGTCGAGGCCAGCGCGGAGGCTGCCGAGGCCATCCGCGCCGCCGACCTCATCGTGCTGGGCCCCGGGTCGTTGTACACCAGCCTGCTGCCGAGCCTGCTGGTGCCGGGCATCCGCTCTGCCATCGAGGCCGCCCGTGGACTGCGCGTGTACGTTGCCAACGTGGCCACCCAGCCGGGCGAGACGCGAGGGCTACACGCTGTCGGAGCACCTCGCGGCACTGCTCGCCCACGATGTGGGGCATCTCGTGGACGTCGTGCTCGCCAACGATGACGACACCGCCCGTGTCCCCGCGGACTACCCCGCGGAGCCGGTCCGCATCGACCTGCCCGAAGGTGGCTCGCGGCCACGGCTGGTCCTGGCCGGGGTGGTCGATCCGTCCAACGCTCACCGACACGATCCACGGCGTTTGGCGGATGCCCTCGTGCACATCCTCGAGACGCGCCCGGAGGCGCGCCCGATGGCGCCCGTCCGCAGCGCCTAGGCGCGGCCGAGCGACGGCGGCACGGCGCGATCCGGCGGCGAAGGCGTGACCCAGGCTCGGGACCGGGACCTGGCCCAGGCGGTGCGGGCCGAGCTGGCCGCCATCGACCCGCCGCGTGCCTGCTGCCGTGCTGCCGAGCGGGACGGTCTGGGAGCGGCCGCACACGGGCGTGCCCGTTCGCCGGTGGTCGCGAGGCTGGCTGTCAGGATCGCGGATGGTCCGGACCGGCAGCTCGAGCCAGGAAGTAACGTGGCTCCCGAGGCCGTCTTCGACTGGGACGAGGCCCGATCGCACTGCCGGGCGGCGTGGCTGCGGGGCCGTTTCCTGTCCGCCGCGTCGCTCAGCCTCGGCGCGCGCGGCGCGCATCTCGAGTTCGTGGGGCCGATCGCGGACGGCCACTCCCTGGCGAAGCGTCTCGCCGAGAGCCAACTGCCCGCGACGCAGCGACTGCGCCGAGGCCGCGCGGTCCTGACCTGGAAGCGTACCGAGACGATCCTGGCCTTCCTGCGCCTGTGCGGCGCCAGCGCCAGCGTCCTCGAGGTCGAATCACTGCTGGTGATGCGTCAGCTGCAGGGCCATCTCAACCGCGTGCTCAATGCCGAGACGGCCAACCTGGAGCGCACGGTGGCCACGAGCGCGCGCCAGTTGGCCATCATCGAGCAGCTCGAGGCCGACGGCCGCCTGGCCGAGCTGCCGCCCATCGACCGGGCGGTCGCCAGCGAGCGCCAGGCCGCGCCCGAGGCCAGCTTCAGCGAGCTGGCCATCCGCCTCGGCATCAGCCGGGCGCGCGTGCAGCGGGCCTTCCAGCGGCTCGAAGCGGCGGCTACCGCCACGCTCCCGACCGGCGACCTATGATGGCTGCATGAGACCCGTCATCATCACTGCCAACTGGAAGATGAACACCACCCCAGCCGATGCCGGCCCGCTGGCGAAAGCCATCGCGGATGCCACGGACGTCCCCGACGTCGTCCGCATCATCTGCCCACCCTACGTCGCCTTGGCCGCGGTGAAGGAGGCGCTGGCCGGCACGGACGTGGCCGTCGGTGCCCAGAACGTGCACGCCGAATCGAAGGGTGCCTACACCGGCGAGATCTCGGCCGCCATGATCGCCGACCTCGTGACCTGGTCGATCATCGGGCACTCGGAGCGTCGTCGGGACCAGTTCGAATCGGACGACCTCATCGGCCGCAAGATCGTGCGTCTCATGGAGGCCGGGATCCGGCCCATGCTGTGCGTCGGCGAGCAGCTTGACGGAGCGCGAGGCGGGCGTGGCCGTCAGGACCGTCCAGGACCAGCTTCGCGGCGCCCTGGAGGTCGTGATCGCAGAGGGCCATGCCGTGCCGGCGGATCTCGTCATCGCCTACGAGCCGGTCTGGGCCATCGGCACCGGCAAGACGGCCAGCGGAGCTGACGCCGCCGAGATGGCCGACGCGATCCGCGCCACGCTCGCCGAGCTCACCAGCGCCGCCCAGGCGGAAGCCACGCCGGTGCTGTACGGCGGCTCGGTCACCAGCGCGTCGATCGGCGAGTTCCTGGACGAAGCTGCCATCGACGGTGCGCTCGTGGGTGGCGCCAGCCTGAAGCCCGACGAGATGGCCGGCATCGTCGCCCGCGCCGGCATCACCGCCGCTGCCCGCGCCGCCGCCACTGAACCGCCGGCTCGACCGCGCTTGAACCGCCGGCTCGACCGCGGCTGACGAACCTGACCGTATCCTGACCGCTGAGAGGGGGAAACCAGTCGTGACCACCAGGGCCGAACGCCCCTGCCCGCTCGTACTCGTCATCGTCGACGGCTTCGGCATCGGCCCGGACCCGGCGGTGGACGCCATCGCCGCCGCGGACATGCCGCGCTGGCGCGCCCTGCTCGCGGAGTGGCCGCACTCCCGGCTGGAGGCCTCCGGCACTGCGGTCGGCCTGCCCGAAGGCCAGATGGGCAACAGCGAGGTCGGGCATCTCAACCTGGGCGCCGGCCGGCCGGTGCTGCAGGACCTGCCGCGCATCGACGCCGAGATCGCCGACGGCTCCTTCAAGCGCAACCCGGTGCTGCTCGCCGCGGTGCGCAGGGTCGCCTCGAGGGGCTCGCGCCTGCACCTGGTGGGGCTCATCGGGCCCGGTGGCGTCCATTCCGTGGACCGCCACGCGGTGGCTATCGCGCAGCTGGCCTACGAGGCCGGTGTGGCGGACCTGGTGGTCCATGGCCTGCTCGATGGTCGTGACACGCCGCCGCGCTCGGCAGACCGCTTCATCCCCGACTTCGAGGCGCGCCTGATCGCCGCTCACCCCGACGCCCGCATGGCCATGATCGGCGGCCGCTACTACGGCATGGACCGTGACAATCGCTGGGAGCGCACGCAGGCCTGGTACGAGGCCATGGTCCACGGCCGCGGCTTCGGGACGGCGCCCGCGCCCGACGCCAGCAGTGCGCTGGCAGCCGCCTATCAGCGCGGCGAGAACGACGAGTTCGTCAAGCCGACCCTCATCGAGGGCGTGGACGGGCGCGTCCGCGATGACGACGTGGTCATCCACTTCAACTTCCGCGCCGACCGGGCCCGCCAGCTGACCCACGCGCTGGTGGACCACGACTTCGATCGGCTTCGACCGCGGTGCCGGGGCGCCGTTCCCCACCGTGGTCACGCTGACCGAGTACGAGAGCGGGCTGCCCGTCGAGGTGGCCTACCCGCCCATGGTCGTGGCCAGCCTCGTCCGAGGTGGTTTCGAAGCTCGGGCTGGAAGCAGTTCCACGTCGCCGAGACCGAGAAGTACGCCCACGTGACCTACTTCTTCAACGGCGGCGTGGAGCGCGCCTGGCCCGGCGAGGAGCGCAAGCTGGTGCCCAGCCCCAAGGTGGCCACCTACGACCTCAAGCCGGAGATGAGCGCCGCGGGGGTGACCGACGCGCTCGTCGCGGCCATCCGCTCGGGCGAGTACGACCTCATCGTGGCCAACTTCGCCAACCCGGACATGGTCGGCCACACCGGCGTCTGGGACGCCACCGTGGAGGCCTGCACCTTCCTCGACGGTTGCCTCGGACAGGTGGCTGATGCCGTGCTGGCGGTCGACGCAGCCTCGATCGCGTCGGGCGGGGTCGGCGCGCTGCTGGCGGTGACCGCCGACCACGGCAATGCCGACGTCATGAAGGATGCCAGGGGCGAGCCGGTCACGAAGCACTCGCTGAGCCCGGTCCCGTTCCTGCTGGCCGGCTCGGCGGCGAAGGGCCGAAGGCTGGCCGATGGCGTGCTGGCCGACGTGACCCCCACGCTGATGGCCGTCGCGGACGTGACGCCGGCCGACGGCATGAGCGGCCACTCGCTGCTCGAGGACTAGAGACCCAGGTGCCCGGGGCCCATCCAGGGCCGGCGGCCGGGAGCGGCGCCCGTGCTATCCTTCGCCGGCACCAGTCATCAACAGGAGACGACGCCCGACCGTGGCCGATTTCATCCTCTTCTTCGCGCTCGTGCTCTCCGCCATCGGCCTCATCGCGGCCGTCCTGATGCAGTCCCGTGGCTCAGGCCTGGGTGCCACCTTCGGTGGCGGGGACAGCTCGGTCTACCGCAGCCGGCGGGGCGTGGAGGCGCGCCTCTACCAGTTCACCATCGCGCTCGCGGTGGCCTTCGTGGTCATCAGCATGATCGTCTACATCGCGTCTCTGTAGCAGCGGCCGGGCCCTCGCCGGCCCACGTGCTACCATCGTTCCTTCGCTCATGGAGCGTCGTGATCGCAGACGTGCCGCGGTGGCGGAATAGGCAGACGCGCTAGGTTCAGGACCTAGTGACCATTACGGTCGTGTGGGTTCAAGTCCCTCCCGCGGTACCACCCTTGTCGATCACAGCAGCGCATCGGGCCCAGGTGGCGGAATTGGTATACGCGTACGTTTGAGGGGCGTATGAGGCAACTCATCCGGGTTCAAGTCCCGGCCTGGGCACCACCGCTGGAGCATCCCTGCGACTGATCGTCGCGTCGTCGCGTCAATGAACTCGCGCGTCCGGCGGGCGTCGCTCACAGATGTCCCGCCGCGCTACCATCGGCCCCCACGGGCGGTTAGCTCAGTCGGCTAGAGCGCCTCGCTTACACCGAGGAAGTCGGGGGTTCGAGTCCCTCACCGCCCACCACGAATCCGCGTTCGCGCGGCGGGGTCGTGTCCTGACCCTGTGGGTGCATAATGGCGGCCATGCACACACCCATTCGGGTCATGTCCAGCGCCCCGAGGCGCCCGTTGATCGTCCTCGCCATGGTGCTCGTGACAGCGTTCTCGGTCGCGCTGCCCTCGAGGCTCATCGCCGCTGACCCCAGCGCCGTTCCGGAGTCCGCCGTGTCGCCGAACCTGGACTCCACGTCGTCACAGGCAGTCTGCGACAGTGTCACCGACCTCCGCCTCATCGTCGGATTCCTGCGTGACACCGACGTATCGGAGGATGGATGGCTGCCTGTCCTGGTCGGCACGGTCGCTGCGCTCAGCGAGGCGCGACGATTGGCCAATTCACTGGGCGAGACGTACCGGCCGCTGTTCGACGACCTCATCGCCTCGCTTGAGGGATTGCGCGTGACCGTCGACGAGCTCGGGGATCTGGAGACGACCGGCTCGCGCATCGCGAGCATCGGCGAGGCCATCACCGACATCGGCAACGCCATGGACGCACTGTCCTTGCAGCTGCGCACACCCTGCCCGGCTCCAGCATCGGAGGCCCCTGGGAGCGCCACGGACTGACCAGGGAGGACGGTCCGGCCTCTGTCCGCGCGGGGGCTCGGCGGCCAGGTCATGCCCCAACGGTTCGGGGTGATGCCCGCGAGCCGAAGCCTCAGCCCTGCGGCACCAGCGCCAGGCCTGGGATGTCGTCGAAGTCCTCGGTGTTCAGGGTCCACAGCCCTGCGTCACGGCTGATGGCATGCGCGGCGATGGCCAGGTCCAGCTCGCGCCCACGCGGCCGGCTCACCAGCCGGTAGAGCCTTGAGGCGACCTCTGCCTGCTCGATCCCGTATGGCAGTGCCGTCTCGTTGGGGAACAGCGCCTCCTGGGCTGCCAGCTCCTCGATCCGCCGCGGGCCACGCCACCACTCGTAGAGCACGAGGGTGGGGAGTGCCAGTCGCTCCCCGGCCTCGATGAGCGCCCGCAGCTTCGGCGCCGAGCGCCTTGGACCGACGAGGCTGTCGATGAGCGCCGAGGTGTCGACGATGATCATCGCTGCGTGCGCTCTCGACCTGCGAAGCGGCGTGCCCGGCGAAGCTCCTCCAGCTCCTCATCGACCTCGCTCGCCGGCCGCGCCGGGATGGCCGGTATGACCTCGTCGAACACATCGAGCAGCCGCCGCCGTTCCGCCTCCGACAACCGACCGGCCCGATCGGCGTAGTCGAGGATGGCCTCGCGCACGATCTCACTCTTGGGCTTGTGCAGGGAAGCGGCAGCGTCCTCGAGGCGTGCCGCGGTGGCCTCGTCAAGGCTGAAGGTCATCTTGATGGTCGCCATACTATGGCCATACTACAATACCATCGGCTCACGGCTGATGGGTGCCGGTCGCTCCGGCCGGCCGGTCTGGGCGCCCCGGCCGAGCGGGCTGCCGCGAGGGTCTTGAGCTGCCGTGTAGCGGAGATCCACCTCTGCCTCGCCGGGATCCACCTCTGAGGTCAGTAGTGACCGCCGGGCGCGTCCGGGACGACCCGGGCCGCCGTTGGCTGGTCCCTCAGTGGCCGCACGCCATCTCTGGTGTCAGAGACGACCGGCGGGCGCGCGCATCACGGCCGCCGCCATCGCTTCCGGGCGGCTCGACGGTCGCTACTGACCTGTGGCGTAGGGAGTGCCTG
Organism: uncultured Chloroflexia bacterium; assembly: GCA_963697275.1. GTDB lineage: Bacteria > Chloroflexota > Limnocylindria > Limnocylindrales > CSP1-4 > JAFMJV01. Next base: position 153,968 of record CAVONF010000006.1, read on the forward strand.
CTGATGGCCCGGCCAGGGCCGGAGCACGTACCCGGGGGCGGGCGGCTGATGTCGTCGGGGTGCGTCGTGTCACCTTCCGCGTGCGAACGCAGGTCATCGGCCCGATGGGCACAAGAAGGTCCCAGGGGCACCCGTGAGCGGGGCCGCCGGGGGTCGATGCGACGTTGGAGTCCGTGCGAGCTCGCGACTACGGGAGTCGGTCGCCGAAGGTCTCGTTGATCCAGTCGAGGTCGTCGGCACGGTCGACGCGGTAGACGCCGCCGGTGCCGGCGCAGTTGCCGTTCATGCCGAACGAGGTGACACCGCCGATGACGTTGGAGTTCTTGATGAAGTTGGGACCACCAGAGTCGCCGAAGCAGGTGCCGCCGGTGTTCGTATTGTTCGACAGCATGAGTGACGAATCACCGACGATGCCGCCGTTGATCTGGATGAGTCGCGGGTGCGCGATCATCCGGACCCGCTCCTCTTGTTCCTTCCACGCTGCAGCAGACGGGAATGCCTTTTGCAGTCCGTATCCGACGGCATCGAAGCGGGCCTTGTCGAGACCGCGCTTGGTCTTGTAGCCGTCAAGCACGTTCAGGCCCGGAAGCACCCCGTACTCACTCATGGGCATGGGTGTGTCGAGGACGACCATGCCCAGGTCGTAGAGGTAGAAGGCGTTGCGGTTGTACTGCGGGTGCGTGTGGGGTGTCCCGCCCACGTCTCCGGCGAACGGGTAACCGTTGTCAGGCCTGCCCGACTCCACATCGGCATCGAACCAGATCTCGACGTGAGCCGCCGGTGACTCGGTGCAGTGGCCGGCGGTCAGGAACAGGGTGGATGAGATGAGTGTGCCGCTGCAGCGCCACATCGGGTTCCCATCACTGTCCTGGGCGACCATCAACCCGACGTACGGATGGCCGTCTAGGTCGAGCTCGCCGTTCTTGACCGCGAGTGCCGGCGTGGTGCTGAGCAGCATCAGCAGCGCGGTGATAGCCAGGAGCCTACTCATGTTCCCCCCTCGGTGCCTGGAGGCGGCACCCTGTGTCGATCGTGCGCTCGGTCGCCGCAGGATAGCGGTGCCATCACGTGCGCGCATGCCCGATCAGCCCCAGCAAGGACCGCTGCAGCCGGGTGTTGGTATCGCCCGTGAACGAGTACCCTTACGCATGTTGATGGATCCATCACCGACCGACCGACCGGCCAGGGCCGGCGCCGGGGTGGACGCATCCGTGACGCTGACCTGGAGGGCCCTATGGAAATCGCGTTGATCGTCGGGATCATCGCCATCGTCATCGTGGCGGCGGCGATCCTCATCTACAACGGACTGGTGCAACGGCGCCTGCGCATCGACGAGGCGTTCGCCCAGATCGAGGTCCAGCTGAAGCGCCGCTGGGACCTCATCCCCAACCTCGTCGACGCGGTGAAGGGCTACATGGGCTTCGAGCAGCAGGTGCTCACCCAGGTCACCGAGGCCCGTGCCAATGCGGTTGCTGCCGGAGCCAAGGGTCCGCACGAATCGGCCATGGCTGAGAACGCCCTGACCTCGACGCTGCGCTCGCTGTTCGCGACCGTCGAGAACTATCCCGAGCTCAAGGCCAACCAGAACGTGCTCGAACTCCAGGAGCAGCTGACCACCACGGAGAACCAGATCAGCTTCGCCCGGCAGCACTACAACGCCACGGTGCTCGACTACAACACCTCCATCGCGACCTTCCCGAACGTCCTCATCGCCGGCCCCTTCGGCTTCAGCAAGCGCGAGTTCTTCGATGCCGAGCCCGAGGCCTCCCAGGTGCCCGACGTGGATCTGGGCTTCGGCAAGGACGATGACGATGACAAGCCCGCGGCCCCGCCCCCACAGCGCCAGGCGCCGCCCCCGCCTCCGCCGCCGCAGGGCTACCCGCCCCAGGGCCCGCCGCCCGGCTACCCGCCCCAGGGGATGCCGCCCCAGGGTCCGCCACCCGGCTACCAGCAACCCCAGGGTCCGCCACCCGGCTATCAGCCTCCGCCCCCGCCACCGCAGCAGCGCTAGGCGACCGACCATCGCGCCCTGGCCTCGCCCGGGCGCGATGACACCAGCGACCGCCCGATGACACAAACAGCACGCCCATGACCGTCGTTCGCGAGACCTTCTACCAGCAGATTCGCCAGAACAAGATCCGTTCGATCCTGCTGGTGGCGGTCATCGTGGTCATCCTCGGCGCCCTCGGCTACTTCATGGGCTTCTTCTTCAGCGGCGACCCGGCCGAGCGGCATCTTCTTCGTGCCCTTCGCCATGGGCCTCGCGGGGCTGCTCAGCGCGGGTGCCTTCTTCAGCGGCGACAGCCTCGTCCTGGGCGTGTCCCGCGCGCGCCGGCGTCACCGAGCAGGAGCAGCCGCAGCTCTACAACGTGGTGCGCGAGATGAGCCTGGCGGCCAACGTCCCCGAGCCCAAGGTCTACCTCATCGACGACAGCGCTCCCAACGCCTTCGCCACCGGGCGCGACCCCGAGCACGCCAGCGTGGCCGTCACCACCGGCCTGCTCCAGAAGCTCGACCGCGAGGAGCTCCAGGGCGTCATCGGCCATGAGCTCGCGCACGTGGCCAACTACGACATCCGCTTCAGCCTGCTGGTCGGCGTGCTGGTGGGCTCCATCGCGCTGCTGGCGGACATGCTGGCGCGCATGGCCTTCTGGGGCAGCATGGGCCGCAGCTCACGGCGTGGGGGAGGGAGCAGCGGTGGTGGCGCGGCCGTGTTCATCTTCTTCCTGGGCCTGCTGGTGGCCATCCTGGCTCCCATCTTCGCGAGCCTCGTGCAGATGGCCGTGAACCGCCAGCGCGAGTACCTGGCCGACGCCACGAGCGTGCAGCTGACGCGCAACCCCTACGGCCTGGAGCGGGCGCTGGCCAAGCTGGCCGCGGACCAGGAGCCCCTGGAGGTCGCCAACCGGGCGACCCAGCACCTCTACGTGGTCAACCCCGTCAAGAAGCTCGACAGGAGCGCCCGGGGTCTCTTCAGCACCCATCCCGCCATCGTCGACCGCATCAACCGGCTGCGCAGGATGACCGGCCAGCCGGAACTGGACGACGCGGGCATCAGGGCCCTTGCCGGGCTGGACTGAAGGGCGCTCAGCGCACGCCGAGCGACCGGGTGGCCCAGGCGCGAGAGCTGACGCAGGCCCGGGAGGTCCCGCAGGCCCGGGAGGTCCCGCAGGCCCGGGAGGTCCCGCAGGTCTGACACGCGCACGCCGATGAGGCGCAGGTAGAGCGCCGCGCCGGACGCGGTCGCCACCACGCAGAGCAGGAGCCCGCCGGTCTCGTCCAGCAGGCCGAGCTGGATGGGGGCGACGATGACGAAGGGCATGATCAGGCCGCGCAGGCCCATGATCGCGCCCAGGCCGGCGGCCGCTGCCGCCTGTTCGTCCGGCGCAGCGTGGTCGGCGATGAGCAGAGGCCAGGAGACGTCGATGGCCGCGCCGGTGATGCCCAGCAGGATGCTGGCGGCAAGGATGACCGTGAAGTCGGGTGCGATGGCGAAGAGGCCGATGGCGAGGACGCCGATGAGCGTGCCCGAGGTCATCGTGATGAGGGCCCCGGTGCGGCTGGCGATACGGCCCCAGATACCGAACATGACCGTGGTGGCCGCGTAGCCAACCAGGCCGGCCAGGGCGATGTCCTCGATGCCCAGGCCCAGCCGGTCCACCTGCACCATGGCGATGAGCGCGGGTGCTGCGACCATGCCGCTGCCGAAGATGAGCTGGGCGAAGGTGATGCGCCGAAGCATCGGCCGCCGCAGGACGGTGGCGATCGACTCGGTCGGGCTGTAGCCGGGGGGTCGCCAGTCCGGGAGGCAGCGAGAGCTGGCTGGTGGCCATGGCCGCGACCACGCCCACGACCGCGACCAGGGCGACGATGCCCAGCCAGCCACGGTCGCCGGCTGCGAAGGTGAACGCCAGCAGGGCGATCATGGCGGCGGCAGAGCGCCCAGAGCCGACGATGCCGAGCAGACGCCCACGCTCAGACGAGGGGTACATGCTCGACCAGAGTCGCTGCTGCATGGGGGCACCCAGCGACATCGCCGTCCAGAAGCCGAACACCGCCAGGCCGATGAGGATCGGGTGTGGTGCCACGATGACGAGCAGCAGGCCCGCTGAGGCCGCCGCCCGGAAGATCGACAGGCGCGCCGGCGTCTGCGGGCCGATGCGGCCGGCCAGCAGGCCGATGAGGCTGGCCAGGAAGGGGAGGGCAGCCAGCGCCGCGAGGCCCATCGAGCCCATGCCACCCTGCCGGGCCACGGCGGGCAGCAGGGAGCCGACGACGGCCACGCTCGCGCCGATGCCGGTGGCTGCCGACAGGTCCAGCAGCAGGTTGCGCTGCAGGGCCGTCGGCCGTGGCATCACGGCATGGGAGAGCCCGCCGAACGCGAGCGGTGGTATGGGGCGCCAGGTCAAGGAACACCTCGAGCAGGTCACGGCTCGGCCTGCGAGGTGAGCTGACGGGCTCGGCCACTTGCGTGGCCTGCGCGGACGGTCCGCGATTCGCCCCAACGACGTGGGATGTGGGTCCCCCGTCCCCCGGGATCCCCGGGAGTTCGGCCTGTCCCCAACTGTAGCAGGGGCAGCGGTGTGCCGGAAGGCGGCCGCCATGAAGATTCCGTTACGGACCCGGGCGAACGAGGGTCCTGGTGGCCGTTGTGCGGGATGGCCCGGATGTGGTCTAATATCTCGACCGCACCGGCGGGCCGAGATAGCTCAGTTGGTAGAGCACGCGACTGAAAATCGCGGTGTCGCCAGTTCGAATCTGGCTCTCGGCACCACAACATGGCGCCGGTCGGCTGCTCGTCAGGATCGGGCGGAAGTGGCTCAGTTGGTAGAGCATCACCTTGCCAAGGTGAGGGTCGCGGGTTCGAGTCCCGTCTTCCGCTCCACTCCCTCTCGTCCCACCTCGTAGACTGGTGCGGGTTCGGATGCCCCTTCGTCTAGTGGTAGGACGCCGGACTTTGGATCCGTGAACCGAGGTTCGAATCCTCGAGGGGCAGCCAAACGCTGCGGCCGGGGGGACCGGCCGTGCCCGGGGCGACGTAGCCAAGTGGTCTAAGGCGGAGGTCTGCAAAACCTCTATTCAGCGGTTCGAATCCGCTCGTCGCCTCCAT
>CAVONF010000007.1:0-132432 GCA_963697275.1 uncultured Chloroflexia bacterium
CGCTCGAGCCGCTTTCGGTGCGGCCGTCGTCGCTGACGCGGGCGCCCAGTCCGATGGCGGAGCGATGACTTCGTGACCTCCGCCTCTTGAACCTGGTGGTAGCCCCGTGGCTCCATATGCCGAGCGGGAGGCATCGACGCACGGCCCATGCCCTGGCCGCCCGGACCGTGCTGAGCCACTGGCGGACCCGGCCCGCCGAAGGAAGGGAGAAGGCACATGCGCAGGACATGGGCCATCGGCGCGACCATCGTGCTCTGCGTGGCGCTCGGGGGGGTCGTCGACGCCGCAGCCAGCACACCGCTCGGGTTCAACTTCACGATGAACTCCGGCGCCGAGGCAGCCAAGGGTGGCAGGGGTCAGGTCGTCCCCATCCCCCTCTGGAAGACCACCTCCACGATGACGGCCGTCAAATACGGCACCCCCGGGTTCCCGAGCAAGGCCGTGGCCAGGGCCAGCAAGGGTGAGGTCAACTTCTTCTACTGCGGCGAGAACACGGCCGGATCGACGGCCCGCCAGCGGGTCAGGATCCAGGGCCGCAACAGCCTCATCGACAGGGGTGCCCTTGCCCTCAACGTCACGGTGCGTATCGGCTCCAACAGTACCGATGGCGACGCGGGCCGGATGATCGTCCGCTACCTGAAGGCCGGCGGTGGCAAGGTCGGCACGCTGCAGACAGAGACCGTCCAGGCGACCGGTGGCTCGATGCCCCGGGTCAAGGCCTCCGGGCGCATCCCAGCGGGCACGCGTGCCCTCATGGTCATCCTCAAGGGCACGGGGACGGCGGAGACCAGCTGCGACGTCTTCTTCGACAACGTGAGCGTCAAGCTCGTGCGCGCCGGGTCCTGAGCGGGAGTGGACAGCCGGTACCCTCTGCTGGAATCGGCAGGAAGCGTCACGGGTTCACCCTCGCGGCCGGCTGTGCGGCGGCTCTGGATGCCAACCAGCTCGGTCGCAAGGGCATCATCTCGGAGGGCGACCTCACCGTCCGCATCAGGGAGCGGCGGCACGGGTGTGTCGTGCGCGGTCTGTTAGCGGTAGATGTACTCGACCTGGTAGAGCTCGCCGTCGAACAGGTATTCGCCCCAGTAGACCTCGCCGTCCTCGATATGCACCTGGTACCGGTACTCAGAACGGTCGCCAGTCGGGTCGATGAGGGTCAGGGTGCCCTCCCGGAGTGACCCCTCGATCAGCCACTGTCCGCGATCCTCCTCTGTGCCCGTGGCGCCCCAGCTTCCGGTCTGATCTCCGCCCTGGTCCTCGAACTGACCGCTGTAGCCGGCCTCGTAGCTGCTCTCGTAGGTGCCATCGGGGTGGAGATAGAGGTTGGTCACCGTGTTCGGGGTGACGTGATCCCAGCGACCGGCGAACTTGTAGAGCAACGCCTGTGCGCTGGGGGCATCCTCGGACACCGGCTCCGCCGGAGCCGCGTACGCCGGCCAGTCAGGGCCAGGCACGAGCGTCCCCGTGATCGTCCCGTCGGTGGCTGACTCATGGCCGGCCGGGGTCGCTTGTGGCTCCGGCTGACGCCGACCGGTTGCACCAGGTGACCCAGCCGTCGGGCGAGACGATGACCAGCGCGTTTCCGTCGAACCCGTAGAAGTAGGGGACCGCACCGTCCTCCTCCTCGACTACGATGGTGTCACCCACCACCTGGTAGGTGCTCCGGACGCCGCCGTAGCTGAGCTCCGTGCTCGAGAGGAACTCCAGCTCGGACCGCGACCCATCCTCTTCGCAGGTCCAGGCACCCTCGAGCCTGGAGACATCGTCCGCGCTCGCCGGAGCCGCCACGCCCAGCAGCGCCGCGGCCACGATGATGCTGGCCACCGTGTGGCCGCCACGGCGTTGCCGTCGGTCGGTCGCGTGGGCGATCTCGATACCCATCACACTCCTCCTTTCCGACTCGATCAGGCTTCGATGACCGGCTCGACGGGATAGGGCCGCAGGAGCTCACCCCCGGACGATGTCACGCGGTAGACGTCCTCGAAACGGACACCGCCGAAGCCCGGGATGGCGAGCACCGGGTGGCCGATGGTGACGGTCATGCCCTCGCGCAAGGGCACACTCCTGTGCGGCGGGATGATGGTGGGCGCGGGGGTCTCCTCGAAGCGCAACCCGAGACCGTGGCCGATGCCATGGATGTGGTACTCCGCCAGGCCACGGCGGGCATAGAGCTCGCCGGCACGAGCATCGAGGTCGGCCACGGTGGCTCCGGGCCGCATGACATCCCGGGCTGCCTCTACCGCTTCGAGATAGGCATCGATGAGCTCGCGCTGCCTGCCATCCGGCTCGCCCAGGACGAAGGTCCGCGCCAGGTTGGCGCAGTAGCCCTCGACCTGCGGGGTCAGGTCGATGATGACGAGGTCTCCGTGTTCCAGCGGCTTGGGGCTCTGGCGCCCGTGCAGCATGCAGGTCTCGATGCCGACGTTGACCCAGACCGGGGTGCTCGTCTTCTCGGCACCTGCCCTCATCATCACGTAGAGCGACTCGGTGGCGATCTCGTGCGCGGTGATGCCTTCGCGAAGCAGCTCGCGGGCGCGGTCCATGCCCAGGCCGGCGATACGCTGGGCCTCGGTCATCAGCGCCAGCTCGTCCGCATCCTTCACCGCCCTCAGCGGGTCCATGACCGGATCGGAGGAGACCAGCTCCAGGCTGGGGTTGACCTTGCGGAACATGTCCACCAGGAAGGCCGGTGTGTCGAACCAGAGCTGCATGCCCACCTTCGGACGGACGCCGGGCTCGATGCCGGATCCGGCCACGATCTCGTGCAGGCGACTCACCACATCGTGGATCTGGCCGCCGACCGACGTGAACACCCGTACGTCGCCGTCCTCGAGGCTGGCGCGCAGCTCCGGCTCCTCGGCGGCAAAGGCGATCAGCTCCGGTGGTCCCTCGGCGGGGATGAGCGCGCGTGGCTGGGATCGCTCGGTGCCGAACAGATAGCGGTAGTCGTCGTGGTTCATGACCACGATCGCGACGAGGCTCTCCTCGCGCATCCTCGCCTGGACCCGGGCGATGCGGTCGTGGCGGACGTTCATGTGCGATCTCCTCCCATCCTCACGCCGGCGCTGCGCCCCCGCAGGCAGAGCCCTACCGCTCGACCGTCCAGTAGAGGACCTCACCGGAGAACTGTGACTCCTGCAGCTCCAGCCGATCGATGTCCTCTGGTACCTCGAAGGTGATCCAACCCCGGGTCTTCCTGCCCATGCCCAGCTCACCGGACGAGAGCATCGGCTCGACGGGGCTGAAGGGAACGTCGTCGTAGGCGAAGCCCTCCTCATCGCGTGCACTCCAGTAGAACGAGTTGAAGGTGACGCCATCTCCGAGGCGCCTCGTAGCGCACCAGGATGGCCACGTGCGCGTTGCCCTCGGCAGGTTGGAAGAGCGCGTCGGAGGTGTCCGGCTCCCAGTCCACCTCGAGGACGGTGATGGCGACATCGGAGCGTGAGAGGGTCTCGCCGACGGACGCGTCGCCGGTCACGTCAGGGGCCAGGGAGGCTGCCGCCTGTGGTTCGACGTTGGCCACATCCCGCACCAGGCCGGCCAGGGACTCGGGCACCAGGCCTGCGGCCAGCAGCGTCACGAGGTTGGTCTCGCATGTCGCCGACATCGTCACTGATGAACTCGCAGAATCTCCGCGTCGGCGATGACCGTCAGGGCCGGCCACGATGGATCATCCGGGCTGATGACGACGAACTCCCCGGTGTCTTCCGGGTCCGTAGCGGCACCCGCCGGCCCCCAGACCTCCGCCGAGGCGAGCCGTTCCTCGCCGAGCGTCCCGCCGCTCACGAGGACCCATCCGTCGGGGAGCGGGCTGGCGACGTGGCCGCTCCGAGCCTCGGCAAGGGAGCCTGTCGGATGGAACCTCCCGGTCCCGGGGTCCCACAGCTCCGCTGACGACAGTCCGTTCTCACCGTCGTACCCACCGGCCACGAGGACCGCACCGTCGCCGACGTTCGTGGCCGTGTGTTCCCAGCGCGGCTGGGCCATCGGGACGCGGGCTCGAACTCGCCACTGGCGTGATTCCACATCTCGGCTGTCGCGAGGTACTCGGCGCCTGCGCCGAAGCCACCGGCCACGAGCACACGGCCATCCTCGAGGAGCGTGGCCGTGTGACCCATCCGAGGTGCTGCGAGGGAGCCCGTCCGGGTGAACGTGTCGGTCAACGGGTCCCAGGTCTCTGCCAAGGCGACGACGATGCCTTCGCCGCGGAAGCCGCCGATGACAAGGACACGACCATCCGGCAATGTCGTGGCGGTATGGAAGCCGCGCGCCTCACCGAGCCGGCCCATGCGGCCGAACGAGACGCTGACCGGGTCCCAGACCTCAGCGGACGCGAGCTCTGTCAGCTCCGGACCGAAGCCCCCCGATGACGAGGACACGACCGTCGGGGACGAGTGGGCTGGTGTGCGCCCAGCGCGCTTTCCTGAGCGTACCTGCAGGAGCGAATGCCCCGGTCTCCGGCTTCCACGTCTCGGCCGAGGCCAGCACGCCAGCGACACCGACGCCACCGATGCCGAGGACGCTGCCATCGGGCAGGACCGTGGCGGTCATGGTCGTTGCGACCTTCTGCCAGCATCCCGGCCGGGCGGAACTCGCCTGCGGGCAGGGCTTGCCCTGCGGCAGCGAAGGTATCAGCCGTGCCTGGACTGCGACCAGGACCGAGACCGCGATGACGGCGCTGGCCTGCGCCGTTCGTCTGCCTACGTGCTCCAGCATCCGGGCATCCCCCATCGAGCTGAGCGGGGCGGGTCCGCCACTGGCTCAGCGCGGTCCAGGCAGCCAACATCATCGGGCCGCACCTCATCGCCTCCCGCGTCTGCCCATGACGGCAGGGAGCGCGGCCGCGCTCAAGAGCCGGAGGTCACGACCTCGGGGTCCGTGGGCATGGCTGGGACAGCCCAGGTCGGCACTCCAGGAGTCCCGCGACCGATCCGGGCCTCATGCCGTCGCGCACGCCGTAGACTCTGATCCTCAGGAACTCGCAGCTGGACGGAAGCGCATGGGCATCGGGCTATTCATCCTCGGCTTCGTGGTCATCGCCCTCGTGGCCGGCTATGTCGCCAACTATCTCGTCGGCAAGGGCAAGGGCTTCCAGCAGTGGGAGATGTTCGTGGCCGGCATCATCGGCTCGTTCGTGGGCGGCACCCTCCTCAACCTGATCTTCGAGGGCGACCTTGATGTCTCGATCAGTGGCCTCATCGGCTCCGTCATCGGCGCCATCATCGTGCTCGCCGTGTGGGGCTGGCTGCGCATGGGACCCCTGAAGGGCAGGATCTGACCGGGCGACCTCTTCGCTGACCCGGCGCTGCTCTCGAGGCCCCGGAGCTGCTCTCCGGCCCCCTCGGCCGTGCCCCGGGACGGCCGGTCCAGGCCTAGTACAGGCCGAGCAGGTCCAGCGGCACGAACAGGATCCAGGCCGATCAGGAGTCCGATGAGCATGACGGCGGTGACGAACCCGATGCGGCGCAGGTCCTCCAGGACATAGACGTTCTCGGCAGCGACGCGAGCCTGCAGGCTGTCTGCCTTGACCCTGGCGACCCTGCGCTGACGGCGTGCTGGCTGGACGATCGGCGCCGCCTCTTCGAGGTGATCTCCGTCGTCTCCAGTACCGCCAGATCGATGGCTTCGTCGATGTCGGCATCCCAGGCGGGCGACGTGACCTCCGCCCCGGGGATCGGCGATGCCTCGGCGGTCCTCCTGGTGCGGACCGGTCCGTGGCCACCAGGTCGGTGGGCGGAGCGGCTGCCACGTGTGCGCTTGGACACGTTGGACTCCTCGGATGCGTTGGTTCGACTCGGGGTACCGGGATCGGCTCGGGCGGAAGGATAGCACCACCGGGCGCCCCGTCGCCCTGACGGTCCGCGGCACCCCTGTTCGCGCTGCTAGCATCGGGCGATGGAGGACATCGGGGGCCTGCTCGGCATCGCGCTCGCTGTGGTGGCTCTGGTCATCGCCGTCCTGACCATGGCACTCGTCATCCGCCGGGACCGCTCCACCGTGGAGCTGATCCCGGGCGGCGCGCGGACAGCCGAGCTGGAACGGCATCTGCTGCAGCTGGGCCAGAGACTGGAGGTCGTGGAGGCGGATGTCGATGCGCAGCGCAGCGGAGACGGCGCGGCCCATCAGGCCAGCAGTACCTTTCGAACCGCTGGCGTGGCCATCTCCCACATCGGCCTGGTCCGCTTCGACGCCTTCGACGATACCGGTGGTGCGCAGTCCTTCGCCTTGGCACTCATCGATGACGACGGTGATGGCATCGTCCTCAGCAGCCTGCACTCACGACAGACGACGCGCCTCTACGTCAAGAGCATCCGCCGGGGCGTGGCTGATGCGCCGCTCTCCGGCGAGGAAGTGCGGGCCATGAAGAACGCCGGCATCGCCCCGACCGTGTGACAGCAGAGCTGTCACGCCGGCCCCTCAACATCGGGCCCGATGACAGCCATGCGCACGCCCCAGCCGCTCGCGACAGCACCGCCACCAGCCCCTGAGCCCCGTGCTCCGGTCTCCATCGATGGGGTTCGCAGCCTCCTCGCCGGTCTTGACCGTCGGCAGCACCAGGCTGTCACTCATGGTGATGGGCCCCTGCTGGTCATCGCCGGCCCGGGCACAGGCAAGACAGAGGTCATCACCAGGCGCGTGGCCTGGCTCATCGCCAGCCGGCGTGCGCAGATCATCGGAGGATCCTGGCCCTGACCTTCACGGAGCGGGCCGCAGATGAGATGCAGGGACGCGTGGACCTGCTGCTCCCGTACGGCCAGGCGGATACGGCGATCCATACGTTCCACGCGTTCGGGGACTGGCTCCTGCGAGAGCATGGGGTCGCCATCGGGAGAGCCACCGACCCGCGCGTCATCGGTCGCTCGGAGGCCATCGTGCTCCTGCGCGACCGCATCTTCGAGCTGGGACTGGAGCGCTACCGGCCGCTGGGTGACCCCACCCGTTTCGTGGCTGCCCTGGTCGACTTCTTCTCGCGGGCGAAGGAGGAGGGCATCAGCCCTGATGACCTCGCCGCCTATGCGCTGGAGCTTGAGGCAGGGGCGCGGGCGGCGGTGCCTGGAGGCGAGGATGACGCGGTACGCGAGGCCGTGGCCGGCCTGCTCGATGAGGCCGCCGCGCAAGGCGAGCTGGCCAGGGCCTATCGGGCCTACCAGGCGCTGCTCATGGAGCGCTCCCTGATCGACCACGGTGACCAGGTCGCGGAGGCCGTTCGGCTGCTCCAGCAACGCCCCGCCGTGCGGATGGCCCTGCGGCGTCGCTTTCGCTATGTCGTGGTCGACGAAGCACAGGATGCCAACCCCCAGCAGCTCGCGCTGGTCCGCCATCTCGTCGGTGCTGCCGGCAACGTGACCTTCGTGGGGGATGATGACCAGGCCATCTACGCCTTCCGTGGGGCGGTGGGTCAGGGGCTGGCCGGCTTGCAGGAGACATACCCCTCGCTGCGTGACGTCGTGCTGCGCCGCAACTACCGCTCGCGAAGACCCATCCTGGAAGCAGCACGGCGCCTCATCCGGAACAACGACCCTGATCGTCTCGAGGTCCAGCGCGGCGTTGACAAGGCGCTTACGGCAGTGCGGCGAGCACGACGGCCCGCGCTGGTCCGCCACCATGCCTATCTCACCGCCAGCGATGAGGCGGACGCGGTGGCTGCTGCCATCCAGCAACGGCTGGCGCAGGGCCGGCCCCCGGGTTCCATGGCCGTGCTCGTGCGCACCAACCGCGATGCGGAGCCGATCCTGGCCAGCCTCGACGTGCGCGGCATCCCGCGGCGTTTCTCCGGTGCAGCCGGGCTGTTCGCCCATCGTGACGTCCGTGATGCTCTCAGCCTCATGCGCGTCATCGCGGCACCCTCCTCTTCGGAGGATCTCTACGCGGTCATGGCCTCGGATGCATACGGACTCGGGGGTGTGGACCTGACCGCCATCTGCGACCTGGCCGGCCGCCGGCGTCGGAGCCTCTGGTCGGTCGTCACCGAGCTCGTGGAGCAGCCGGGGGTGCTGCGCCTCTCCGAAGACACGCGGGTACGCCTGGAGCGCTGCGTGGGACAGCTTCGCGGATCCATCGCCGGAGCCCACGATCGCTCCGGGCCTGCGGTGCTCTACGACCACCTGCGGGAGAGCGGCTGGCTGAAGGCCCTGGTCGCGAGGGCAGAGCGTGGCGATGATGGCCCCCTGCGACGGCTGGCGCGCCTCTTCGAGATCAGCCGGACCCAGGCGGACCTGCTCTCGGACCCGAGGATGGCAGTCCTGGTACCGGCACTGCAGGCGCTCATCGACGCTGGGCATGACCCCGCCGCGCCCGATGACGAAGAGCCAGCCGATGCCGTCGCGGTGCTGACGGTGCATCAGGCCAAGGGCCTGGAGTTCGAGACGGTCTTCGTCATCGGCGTGGCGGAGGGCAGGTTCCCGGTCCAGGCCCGGCAGGGCGTGCTGGCCCTGCCGTCTGCCCTGCTCGCTGGAGCCCCGTCGCACGACCCGGACCGACACCGCGCCGAGGAACGTCGGCTCTTCTACGTGGCCATGACGCGCGCCCGGGATGAGCTGATCCTGAGCCATGCAGCGGCCGGCGTCCGGGGTGGCCGACAGCGACGCCCCTCCAGCTTCCTGGCTGAAGCTCTCGGAAGCGCCGTCGAGGATCCTCCTGCGTATGACCCCGGCTGACGTGCTCGCAGGACCGGTCCACGCCGCTCGTGCGGATGCCCAGACACCGGGTCGGAGGGCACCAGGCGCACCATCGGTCCTGAGCTTCACACAGATCGACGACTACCTGACGTGCCCGCGCAAGTACCACCTTCGTCACGTCGTCCGCGTGCCCACACCCGCGCACCATGCCCTGGTATTCGGCAACGCCATGCACCAGGCAGTAGCTGTGGCCAACATCACCCGGATGCAGGGCAGGACCATCGCTGACGACCCTGTGCAGGCCGCACTCCGCGCCCACTGGGCCAGCGAAGGGTTCCTGTCGGCGGAGCACGAGGAGGCTCGCTTCGCGGCTGGAGAGGCTGCCTTGCGGCGGTTCGTCGAGCGGAGCCGGAGAGAACCTGACGCGAACATCCTGGCTGTGGAGCGGCCGTTCTCGGTGCGTATCGGGACCGACCGGGTGCGTGGTCGCTACGACGCCGTCCGGGATGTCGAGTGGCGAAGTCATCATCACCGACTACAAGTCTGGTGACGTCCGTGATCCGATCCGTGCCCGCGAGCGCGCACGCAATGCCCTGCAGCTCCACATCTACGCCCTGGCCTGGGAGGCGGAGCACGGCAGCCGGCCAGACGCCGTCGAGCTCCACTTCCTGGAGGGCGATGTCGTCGGGCGGGTCACGCCCACGGAGAAGCAGCTGGAGCGCGCCCGCCACAAGGTGTCGTCGGCCGCCCAGGGCATCAAGGCTGCCGAGTTCGACGCCACGCCAGGTTACCCCGCCTGCGAGTGGTGCCCCTATCGGCGCATCTGCCCGGCTGCAGCATGAGCCCCGCGGCTACACTCCGCGGCGGTGTCCGCCCGTGATCGCAGCATCGCCCTCATCCTCATGGCAGCGGCGCTCGTGGCCTGGATCACCGTGGCGCTCGTCCTCACCACGGTGTCGCCGGTGGGTGACGCTGGAGCGCAACTACTGGGTGCCCTCGTGCTCGGGGCCGCCGTCTGGCTCACGCTGTGGCCGTTGCTGTGGTGGGCGAGCCGAGGTGCTCTCGGTGGACTCACGGCATCCGGCCGCCGCAGCGGGCTGGCCGGGCTCGTGGTCAGCATCCTCGTCGTGCTCCGGGCACTGGACGCGGTCGTCCTTCCGGTCGTGCTGTTCCTGGTCATCGGCGCGGTACTCGTTGAGGTGGCCTTCACCCTGCGCCGATGACCGCTGGCCTCATACCGCTCGGGCGGACCGGTCAGAATGGATCGATGAGCGAGCCTGCCGGTCTGAGCGCGGCCCAGCGCGCCGCGGTACTGGCGCGCTTCTATGACCTCGATGTCATGGACGTGTCCTATGACGCGGAGCTCTACCAGCAGCTCGCACACCAGGCCGGGGGAGCCGTGCTGGAGCTGGCCGTGGGCAGTGGCCGCCTGGGTATCCCCATCGCGCTGGCGGGCCACCGTGTCGTCGGCATCGACAACGATCCCGCCATGCTCGCGCGTGCCCGTACGGAGTGGGAGCGTGCCCGGGGGTCGGTCGAGCGCGACCGCTTCAGTCGTTCGCGAAGGTGACCTCTTCGCCTTCCGCTCGAACGAACGGTTCGACCTGACGTTCCTCGCAGTGAACACCTTCCTCCTCGCCGAGGATGATGTGGCGCGGCTGGCGGTGCTGGAGACGATGCGCGTGCACCTGCAGCCGGGCGGTGTGGCGGCGATCGAGGTCAGCACCCCCGACGAGGCGGAGCTGGCCAGCTTCGACGGGCGCGTCCAGCTCGAGTGGCTGCGCCACGATCCCGAGACCGGCGACGAGGTCGCCAAGCTGGTCAGCGCGCGACACGAGCCCGAGTCCGCGACCGTCGCCCTCAGCCAGATCTTCGAGTGGACCCCGCAGCTCGGCGGGCCGCTGGCGCGGGTATCCAGATCGGACATCCTCCACCTGCTTCCGGCGGAGCAGACTGGCCAGGCTCGCCAGGCAGGCGGGCTTCGGGCAGGTCCAGCTGTGGGGTGACCATCGGCTCACCCCCTATGGTCCTGGAAGTCATCGAGCCATCCTCGAAGCGCGGTTGGTATAGTCCCGACGTGGCTACCTCAGAACAGATCCGCCTGCTGCTGGTCGAGGACGTCGCACAGGTCTCGCAGTACGTGCGCAACCTGCTGCAACACCAGAAGCAGGTGCGCCTCCTGGACACCATCACCGATGGACGTGTCGTGATGGACCATGTCCGCGAACTGCGGCCCGACGTGCTCATGGTCGACGCCCTGCTGCAGGGCAAGGTCAACGGCCTCGAGGTCGCCGAGCAGGTCCGCCAGGCTGGCTTGCGCATCCCCATCATCATCATCACCGTGCCCCAGAAGCCGATCAAGGTCGGCGAGGGCATGGGCATCGTCGAAGTGCTGTCGATGCCGTTCTCGGGCTATGAGCTCATGAACGCCCTCAGCCACTCCAATGCGCGCTATCGGGCCACGGCACCCAGCGCCATGTCGCGGTCATACGTGGTGTACTCGGGCAAGGGCGGCGTCGGACGGACCACCATCGCCTTCAACCTCGCTGTCGCCTTCGGGCAGATGCCCGGCGTGCGCGTCGTCCTCGTGGATGGCGACCTGCAATTCAGCGACTTGCGCGGCCTGCTGCGCGTCCCGGACACCGCCCCGTCGATCCTGCAGCTCCCCACCGACCGCATCGCGGAGAGCGACCTTGCCTCCGTCCTGTGGCGAGACCCCTCGGGCATCGACCTGCTGCTCGCGCCGCCGCGGGTGGAGCAGTCAGAGATGGTCACGGCGCGCGATGTCGAGAAGGTGGTCTCACTGTTGCGGCGCATCTACAACATCATCGTCATCGACTCGCCGCCCGCCATCAACGACACGACGCTGGCCTATCTTGACGACGCCGACAGCATCCTCAGCATCGTCACCCCCGATCGCAACTCGGTCCGCAACGCCCGCCTGGCAGGCCAGGCCTTCGTCGCCGCGGGCATGTCCCCGCACAAGATGATGCTGGTCATGAACCGCGCCGGCAGCCCGGGCATCAAGCCTGAGCAGATGGCCGCCGAGCTTGGACGGCTGCCCGATGTCGCCATCCCCGACGACCAGCCGCTGGTGAAGGCGACCACGGCGGAGGGTGTGCCCTTCGTGCTCGCGCAGCCAAAGGCCAAGGCGAGCCAGCAGATCATGGAGATCGCGCAGCGCCTGACAGCGCCGCCCGACGCGGCCGCTGACCGCCCCGCGCCGGCCCTGGCACAGTCGCTGACCTGACCGGGATGGGTGACCTGCGACCCATCGGTTTCTTCGACTCGGGGGTCGGCGGTCTGACCGTCCTGCGTCGAGGTGCTGCGCCGGGTGCCCACGCGAGGACACGCTGTACCTGGGCGACAATGCCCGCACGCCCTATGGCCCGCGCCCCGACGAAGAGGTCATCCGCTTCAGCACCGAGTGCCTCGATGAGCTGGCCAGTCGCGATGTCAAGGCCATCGTCGTGGCCTGCAACACCTCGACGGCCATCGCCCTGCCGGCGCTCCGCCGCCGCTATGCGCTGCCCATCCTGGGCGTGGTCCGGCCGGGTGCTACGGCGGCCGCGCTGGCCACGCGCACCCGCGCGGTCGGCGTCATCGCCACCCAGGCCACCGTGCGCTCCCATGCCTACTTCGAGGCCATCAAGGAGGAGGATCCCTTCGTCGAGGTCTACGAGCATGCCACGCCGGAGCTCGTGCCTCTCGTGGAGGCCGGACACCTGACCGGCCCACTGGCAGAGGCGGCCGTTCGTCGCGCCCTGGCGCCCCTGCTGGGTTCGGTGGCTGTGGCGGACGGCCGGCAGCCAGGCGAGGAAGACGAGTCGTTCGTCTTCCCGATGCCGAGCGAGGTCAGCATCGACACGCTGCTGCTCGGGTGCACGCACTATCCCTTGCTGGGCCCGATCATCCGCGATGTCGTCGGAGTGAGCATCGCCGTCATCGACTCCGCCTCAGCCACGGCGAGCGCCCTGGCCAGCCTCCTGGAGATCCATGCCCTGGGGACACCAGAGCGAACACGGGGACGCCACACCATGCTCACGACCGGTGACGTCGATGCCTTCCGCCGGACGGCCGGCCGTCTCTTCGGGCCGGCGTTCGGAGACGTCGAAGCGGTAGACGTCGCTTCCACGAGGAGCCTGCAGGCGCATCCCATCACCACGGTGGTCGGCGCGGCGACGGGGCCATGACCGTGGCCGGCACCGCCAGCCGCATTCGAGCCAGCCGGTCACTCCGGTTCGGGCTCGTCATCGGCATCGGTCTCATGGTGCGCCGCCATCGTCGGTCGCACCGCAGCACGAGCTCCCCACGGTCTCGTGGACTGGGAGCGGGCACAGCGGATCGCCGATCGCCGCCTCGCCCGGGCACCCGGTCACCTCACCGCGGCCCAGCTCGCTGCCACCGCGCCGGCCTACGCACGGCACATGGCGCGCGTGGTGCCGCTGCTCGAGCGGCGACTCGGTGCCGAGCTGCCCGGGGTCGTCGAGCGCCACTCCGTGGCCAGCCGTTCCGAATGGGCGGCCGCGAACATGGGGACCTTCAAGACGCTCCTCGCGCATCTCGAGCCGAGTCTCTTGCCCCGTGCTCGCCGGGGTACGGTCCGGGGGGACATGGCTGCTGCCACCAACCGGATGCTCACGACCAGCCAGGTCGGGTTCCTGCTGGGCTACCTGGGCTCGCGGGTCCTGGGCCAGTACGACGTGGCGCTGCTCTCGGCTGAACAGGCCCCAGGGCGACTGCTGTACGTGGAAGAGAACATCCGCGCCACGGCCAGGGCGGTCGGTGTCCCCGTCGAGCCGTTCCGCCTGTGGGTCTGCCTTCACGAGACCACGCATGCCTTCGAGATGGAGGCACACCCCTGGCTGCGGCCCTACATCCGCGAGCGCATGGAGCGACAGGTGGCCCTCTTCGCCGAGGAGGCTCGTCGCCTGCAGCGCCAGGGCCTGCGCCACCTGGTGCGCCGCTTGCGACTGGCCGCCACCGAGGGTTCGCTGCGCGGCTTCCTCAGCCCGGAGCAGCGGGCCCTCTTCGGTGAGATCCAGGTCGTGATGAGCCTGATGGAGGGGTTCAGCGACTGGGTCATGGACGAGGTCGGGGCCGAGGTCCTGCCCGACGTGGCGTCCATCCGGCGACGTTTCGAGGCACGCCGGAGCCAGCGCCGCCGACCCATCGATCGCATCGTGGCGCGCCTGACCGGCATGGACCTCAAGCTCGAGCAGTACCGCCGGGGCGAGCGCTTCGTGGCCGGCGTGTACCGGGCGGGCGGCCCCACCGCCATCGATCATCTCTGGGACGGACCTGAGACACTTCCCAGTGAGCGGGAGCTCGACGATCCGGCGGCCTGGGTTCGGCGTGTCCTGCCGGGTCTCCTGGAGCGACCGGACAGGCTGGACCCAGGGGGAGGCGATGACGCGAAGCAGGCGTAGCGGTCGAGAGCCGGCAGCCATCGCGCTGACGCCCATCCTGTCGGCGCGCTACCGGAGGCAGGACCTGGCGCGGATCCGGGCGGCGGCCCCGGGGGCCCGACTGGTGAACGTGTCGCTCGAGGGCCTCTCCGACAGCCCGCTCGATGACGTCGAGGTGCTGCTGCGCGGGCCGATGCCCACGGCCAGCTTCGACCGGCTCCTGGCTCGCTGCCCCCGACTGGCTGGGTGCACTCGGCGACGGCCGGCGTCGAGCGCCTGCTCACCGCACAGGCAGCCGAGCGCCACCTCACCATCACCAACGCACGCGGCGTCTTCAGCGAGCCGATCGCCGAGTACACCATGATGATGATCCTGGCGCTCGTGCGGCGGCTGCCAGAGCTGCTGGAGCTGCAGCGCGAGCGCACCTGGCAGCCCCTGCCGGCGCGAGAGCTGCGCCAGGTGACCATCGGCATCATCGGCCTCGGGTCCATCGGGCGGACGGTGGCCCGGCTGGCGACGACATTCGGCGCTCGCGTCATCGCCACCCGGCGCGACCCCGATCGAGGTGCGCCTGCCGGCGAGCCCATCCCTGGTGACGTCGAGCATCCTGTCCCATGACCGGCTGCCCGAGCTCCTGGCAGCCTCGGACTTCGTGGTGCTGGCCCTGCCACTCACGGCCGACACGGACAAGCTCATGGATGCCCGGCGGCTGGCGCTGATGAGACCGGACGCCTGGCTCATCAACATCGCCCGCGGTCGCCTCGTGGACCAGGCGTGCGCTGCTGCGCGCCCTGCGCAACGGCCAGCTCGGCGGTGCCGTGCTCGATACGCTGCTGGGAAGAGCCCCTGCCCCCGAGCTCGCCACTCTGGGATGCGCCCGGCCTCATCATCACGCCACACACGTCGTGGTCCAGCGGCCGGGTGCTGGACCGCAGCATCGAGCTGTTCTGCGACAACCTGGTGCGCTATCGGGCGGGCCGAGAGCTGCTCAACGTCGTCGACCCGGAGGCAGGCTACTAGCATGCAGATCGCCATCGTCGGACTGTCTCGCTCGGGCAAGACGACCGTCTTCAACTCGTTGACCAGGGGCGCCGCGGAGACCGGTGGCTTCGGCGGTGTCACCGTGCACACCGGCGTCGTCAAGGTGCCTGACGCACGCCTCACCCGGCTGACCGAGGTCTTCAAGCCCAAGCGCGAGGTCCCCGCCGATGTCACCTACGTCGACCTGCCGGCGCCGGCCATGACCGCCGAGGGCGCGCCTCGGGGCGACATCCCCGCCGACCAGCTGGCTCGACTGCGCAACGTCGACGCCCTCCTGCACGTCGTGCGGGCCTTCGAGGACGACACCGTCCCCCATCCACTGCTCAGCATCGATGCGCGGCGCGACCTGGAGCAGCTGGAGCTCGAGTTCACGCTGGCGGACCTGCGGCGTGGTCGAGAAGCGCCTCGAGAAGCTGCACACCTCCGGCCGACATGGCACGCCCGCAGAGCGCGAGGCCAACGAGCGCGAGCAGGTCGTGCTGGAGCGCATCCTGCCGGCGTTGACCGAGGGTCGACCCATCCGGGACCTGGGGCTGTCGGCGGATGACGCGCTGACGGATCCGGGGGTTCCGGTTCCTGACCGAGAAGCCGGTGCTGGTCCTGCTCAACATCGGCGAGCACGACCTCGGCCGGGCCGATGAGATGGCAGCCGAGCTGGCTGCCTCGATCGTGCATGCCAGGACGAGCGTGGTGCCGCTCTCGGCCCGCATCGAGATGGAGATCGGCCAGCTCGACGAAGAGGAGGCCGACGTCTTCCGCGAGGACCTCGGGCTCGAGGGCTCCAGCCTGGAACGCGTCATCCGCGCCAGCTACTCGCTGCTCGGCCTCATCAGCTTCTTCACCGTCGGCCCGGACGAGACCCGCGCCTGGACGGTCGCCCGGGGTGCCACGGCGGTGGACGCGCCGGCCGCCATCCACTCCGACCTGGCCCGCGGCTTCATCCGTGCCGAGGTCATCGGCTGGCAGGACCTGCTCGAGCTGGGCTCCATGGCCGAGGCCAAGCGCACGGCAAGCTGCGCTCGGAGGGCAAGACCTACCAGGTGCAGGACGGCGACGTCATCGAGGTCCTCTTCAACGTCTGATCCGCGCCGATGGGGTATGACCGGCGGTCCTGGTCACTGCTCAGGGGAGCCGGTCGTCGCCCCAGACCGCATCATCCGGCTCGACATCCACGAGCAGCGTCCGGAAGTCCTCCACGCCTGCGCTCGACGCGACTGCCCACCTCGATGTCGGAGACGAACGTGCCGTCCTCCTCGGATGACACGTTGACGGCCACGCGCAGCTGCGAGTCGTCGATGACGATGAAGCCGGCACGCTCCGCGAGGTCGGCCGCGACCGCCTCGATGAGCGCATCCTCGCGGAAGGTATCGAGGACCCGCGCCCGGGATTCGAGGACCAGCTCCAGGAACTCGGCCTCGTCGAACTCGGTCGTCGTGCGCCAGCAGGATGTCGGCGAAGAGATCGCTGTCGCTCTCATGGAGCTCGTAGAAGAAGAGGGGCACATCCCCGTCGCGCACGGCCACGGGCGTGAGTATAGGCTTCCCGGGCACGCTGGCGGCCAGGAGTGCCGCCGGGCTCAGCGGAGAGAGGCTGGATGCGGACCCCGGATGTCGTCATCGTCGGTGCCGCGACTCGTGACCTGAACGACGATGCTCCCCGCGGCTGGCTGCTGGGGGGTGGCGTCACCTACGGTGCGCTGGCGCTGGCCCGGCTGGGTCTTCGCGTGGGCGTCCTGCTGGGCCTCGATGACGAGGCCGGCACCGCCGAGCGAGCTGGACCTCATCCGCGACGCCGGGGCCGAGATCGTCGCCGGTCCGCCTGCGCAAGGGCCCGGTCTTCCGCAACGTGGAGACCCTCGCCGGCCGGATCCAGACCTGCGAGGGACCGAGCGATCCGGTGCCGGTCGCGGCGCTTCCCGAGCGATGGCGCGACGTGCGCACCTGGGTGTTGGCTCCGGTGGCGTCCGAGATCCAGGAGGAATGGGCGGAGGCATCAGCCCCCGACGCCTGGGTCGCCTTCGCCTGGCAGGGCGTCCTGCGCCACCTCGAACCGGGAGTCCGCGTCCGGCCGCTGGCCCCAGGGCCATCCGCGCTGGTCGGGCGGGCGGACCTCGTGGCGGTCAGCCGGCACGACATCCCGGGCGACCTGCCGCTCCGCGACATCGGGCAGTGGCTGCCACCGTCGGGAGAACTGCTGCTGACGGCCGGGCTGCTCGGCGGCCTGCTCTCCGGTTCGAGCGATCATCGGCTGGTGGCAGCCCGCGCCTACCCCAGCGTCCCGTCCCCCATCGAGATCGACGCCACCGGCGCCGGCGACACCATGCTGGCCGGTCTCGTGGCCGCCCGCGTAGCTGCGGGCGGTGACGCTTGCTCCCGGGGTCGCGACCTCTACCTGGGCGCTCTCGCCGCCAGCCTGCTGGTGGAAGGCCCTGGCATGGACTCAGCGCCGACCCTCCTGCAACTACGCCAGCGACTGGCTCGCGGCAGAGCGTGATCGCCGGGGACGAGGGTCAGCCGGTCAGCGTGGCGACTACGCCGACGGCCGCGGTCGATGACCGTGGCACCAGCGTCACGGGCAGGCGGATGGTCACGCCGGGCTGTGCCGCCGACCTGCCCTGCCGTCGCCTCCCGACCATGAGCGATGCGCTGACACAGGCTTGCCAGGGCCCACTGGCCCATCTCCTCGGTGTCCTGCCGGATGGTCGTCAGGGGAGGGTCCACGTGGGCAGCCATCTCGATGTCATCGAAGCCGACCACGCTGACGCCCCCGGGCACCTCGAGATCCAGCTCGAGCGACCCGCGGATGGCCCCGATGGCGGTCATGTCGTTGTAGCAGAGCAGTGCCGTCGTCCCGGGCACTGAAGCCAGGGCCTGGCGTGCGGCCGCATCACCCCCCTCCACGCCCTCGTTCGCCGGGATCACGCTCAGCGACTCGGGCACCAGGCCGTGGACCGCCATGGCGGCGCGGACGCCGGCGACCCGCTCGCGCACCGCCCAGTCCTCAGCCGAGGGTGCGGCGAGGTACGCCAGGCGGCGGTGGCCCAGCGCCAGGACGTGCTCCGCAGCCAGGCGACCGCCGGCCTCATTGTCGGAGAGCACGGCCGGCACGGCCGCGACCGAGGAGACACCGTTGACGATGACCACGGGGCAGGGCACGTCGCGGATGCGTGCCTTGTGGCGCAGGGTCAGCGCCGTGCTGGCGATGATGAGCCCGTCCACCTGGCGCTCGGCGAGGACTTCCAGCGATTCGATCTCGCGCTCGGGGTCGCGTCGACCGTCGGCCAGGAGGACGGAGTAGCCGCGCTCTCGTGCGGCATCCTCGACGGCGCGCACGATCTGCGGGAAGTAGGGGTTCTCGATGTCAGTGACGATGAGTCCGATGGTGCGGGTCGCACGCAGGCGCAGTGACCGAGCCACGCCGGACGGTCGGTAGTTGAGCTGGCGCGCCGCCCCTTCCACCCGTTGGCGCGTGCGCGGGTCGACGTTCCCGTGTCCTCGCAGGGCACGACTGACGGTCGCGATGGACACGCCCGCTCGCGCCGCCACGTCCCGGACCGTCGGCTGCCGCACCGAGGCCGCTGCGGCGCACATGGGCTAGCCCGTCGGGGGCTCAGCCTCGGAGTCGAGGGCCGGACCTATTCCCTCGACCTCAGCGGCGTACTCCTCCAGCTCGTGGCTGAGTCGGTCCAGCTCCTCGCCGCCACCCATCAGCTTGAGCAGCTCGTCGCGCGGCAACTCCTCCTTCTCGAACGTCCCCACCATGCGACCACGATCGAGGACCACGAAGCGCTCGCCGACCGGGTAGGCGTGGTTGACGTTGTGGGTGATGAGGATGATGCCGAGGCCCCGCGCCTGGGCCGCCACGATGTAGCGCAGCACGATGGCAGCTTCCTTCACCCCCAGGGCGGAGGTGGGCTCGTCGAGGATGACGATCTTGGCACCGAAGTGGACCGCTCGGGCGATGGCGACGGACTGACGCTCGCCGCCGGAGAGCGTTCCCACGGCCTGGGTCGTGTCCCGAAGATCGATGCCCATGCGGCGCAGCTCGTCGCGGCTGATGCGGTCGGCGGCGGCGGTGTCGAAGCGCTTGAAGGGCCCCCAACCCCTCGTGGGCTCACTGCCCAGGAAGAAGTTGCGCGAGACGCTCATGAGCGGGCACATCGCCAGGTCCTGGTAGACGGTGGCGATGCCGCGGTGGAGCGCGTCCCGCGGTGAGGCCAGGCTTACCGCCTCCCCGTCCAGGAGGATCTGTCCGCTGTCCGGCGGATGGACACCGGAGAGGCACTTGATGAGCGTGGACTTGCCGGCGCCGTTGTCACCCAGCAGGCAGACCACCTCGCCCGCTCGGACGCTGAGCGACACGTCCTGGATGGCGATGACGCTCCCGAAGTACTTGTTCAGCTCACGGGCTTCGATGAGCGGTGTTGCGAGCGTCGTGGGCGGCGCGATGTCGGTCGTCATGAGCGGACTCCAGTGCCTCGGCGGCGGACCTCGTTGGAGAGCAGCACGGCCACGAGGAGCACGACCCCAAGGACCGCGAGGTACCAGTCGTTGGCCAGGCCGGCCTGGGGGATGCCCACCTTGGTCATGCCCAGGGTGAGTGCCCCGAAGAAGGCCCCGATGGGCGACCCGTAGCCGCCCGTCAGGAGGGTGCCCCCGATGACCGACGCCGCGATGGCCTCCAGCTCCTTCTGCTCACCGCGGAGGACATCTGCGGAACTGACCGAGAAGACCTGGATCGATGGCCAGCAGAGCGGCCGAACCGGCCGTGGCCATGAAGAGGCTGATCTTGACGCCCCTGACAGGCACACCCACGTTGCGGGCCGCGGTGGTGTTGCCGCCGGTCCCCAGGATCCAGTTGCCGAACGTCGTTCGGAACAGCACCCAGGCGGCGATGACCGTGAGCAGTACCCACCAGATGACACCAGCCGCGATCTCGAAGTCCCCGATCGTCAGCTTGCCGGCGAACAGCTGCACGAAGGGGTCATCAGCGGTGTACTGCTTCAGGCCACCGACCTGCGTCCGTCCGGTGATGAGCCTGGTCAGGCCGATGGTCGCTCCTCGCAGGAGGAAGAGCATACCCAGGGTCACGATGAAGGAGGGGAGACCGGTGCGCGTCACCAGCCAGCCGTTCAGGAAACCGATGGCGAGGGCCACGCCCAAGGCCAGCCCTGCGGCAGCCACGGGCGGCAGGCCGTACTGGTCCATGCCCAGCGCCAGCACCATGCCGGCAGCACCGATGATCGATCCCACCGACAGGTCGAACTCGCCGGCGATCATGAGCAGGCTGACCGCGGCTGCGAGGATGCCGACCTGGGCGGCCACATCGAACCAGTTGACCACGCCGCGGGCCCCCAGGAAGCCCTTGGCGAAGCATGCCTGAAGGTCCCCGCCGATGGCCGGCGCACACTCCCACAACGGCCACGAGAAGACCAGGAGGGCGATCAGCGTGGTCAGCACCGCCCCGGCCTCGGGGCGGCTCAGGGCCCGCTGCCAGACGCTGCGCGTGCGGACGCGCTCGTCGCCTCGATCCGTTCGGCTCACCGTCTCCGACTCCTCCCTCGGCGTGGCGATGCGTGAAGGGAGGGGCAGGACTCAGCCTGCCCCTCCCTTTGGATCACTGCCTAGCGGATGCCCTGCGCGGAGAGCTCGATGACCGCTGCAGCGTTCTCGGCGGTGACGAAGCCGGGCCCCGTCATGACAACGCCGCCACCGCCAGGCAGCAGCCCGCCATAGCGGTTGTACAGGCTCAGCATCACGACCGGCAGGTAGCCCTGCAGATACTGCTGCTGATCGATGGCGAAGAGCATGTCGCCATCGACGATGGCCTGCAGGACCTCAGGCGAGAGGTCGAAGGTGGCCAGCGGGATGGTCCCGAGCTGACCGCTGGCCTCCAGGGCGGCCAGTGCCGGCGCCGAGCCGGTGGGGCCGAGCGTCAGGATGCCGTTGACGTCCGGGTTGTTGGCCAGGGCACCTTCGATCGTCGCCTGCGATCCAGCCGGGTCGGCCAGGTCGACGCCGACGACCTCGACCACACCACCAGCCGCGGCCATGGCATCGGCAAAGCCGCCACAGCGCAGGTCGAGGGCAGCGTTGCCGACCTCCTGGTTGATGCAGAGCGCGTTGGTCACGCCCGCGGCGGCCATGCGCTCGCCGCCGCCGAAGCCGGCTTCATACTCGGTCTGACCGACGTGCACGAGGATGCCGAGGTCCTTGTAGGTGTCGGAACCCGAGTTCATGGAGATGACCGGGATGCCTGCCGCGACCGCAGCCTGGATGGACGGTCCGAGGGCGTCAGCGTCCGGCAGCGAGACCACCAGGCCGTCCGGCTCGGAGGCGACTGCCGTGTCGATGAGCTGGCCCATGGCCACCATGTCGAAGGTTCCGGGAGCCGTGTAGTTGACGGTCACGCCCATGTCTTCGGCAGCCGCGAGGACGCCGTTCTGGACGACCGACCAGAAGGGGTCAGACGCCTGGCCGTGGCTGACGACCTCGATGCGGAGGTCATCCTGGGCAGCGACCGAGGCGGGTACGACGAGGGCTCCGCTGAGCAGTGCGATGGAGACGATGCCTGCCAGGCCCTTCTTGATGCGCATGTCTGGGACCACTCCTTCCTTGACGACCGGAGGTCGGTCGCCTCGCTTCCTGGTTGATCGATGACGACTTCTGGCCGCTCCCGGGCTGCACCTCCTTCGATCTGGCATGTGGGTCTGGATACTTCGGCTAGGCGGCGATCTCCGTCGAGCCTGACCGGTCGATGCTCGGAGCCGGGAGATGGTCGCTGCCTCGGCGATGCGCGCCGACTCGACGCCGTCGCGGGCCTGCAGGGCGTCTCGACCTCGCCGCGGGCGAGGCACAGGAAGCCCTCCAGCTCGGCTCGATAGGCCGCTGCGAAGCGGACCTGGAAGTTCGGCCAGGCCGGTCCGGCCGGCGGCGGCACCCCCGGCTCGACCGAGCGGATAGGCTGGTGCGGCCCCATGCCCACGGCGATACTGTCCTTGCTGCCGAAGAGTTCGGTGCGGATGTCATAGCCGAGTGGGTCGTGACGCGAGATGGTCATGACCGCGAGCACGCCCGAGGTCATGCGCAGCATCGCTACCGCCGTGTCGACGTCCCCGTACTTCTCGAAGACGGGGAAGCCGCGCACCGAGCCATCCGCGTACACCTCCACGACCTCGTCACCCGTCAGCCAGCGCAGGACATCGAAGTCGTGACCCGAGAAGTCACGGAACAGTCCGCCCGAGACCGGGATGTAGGACTCGTGTGGTGGCGCCGGGTCATGGCCGGCCAGGCGCACGCAGTACAGGATGCCCAGCTCGCCGCTGTCGAGCAGGCGCTTGGCCTCCTGGTAGGCCGGATCGAAGCGGCGCTGGAAGCCCAGCTGGAACGGGCTGCCAGCAGTCTCGACGTCCCTGCGCGAGCACGATCGCGTCGGCAAGGTCGGCCGCCAGCGGCTTCTCGCAGAAGACCGGGATGCCGCGCTCGAGACCGGCACGGGTGAGCGGTGCGTGGGCGTCCGACGCGGCAGCGATGACGATGGCCTCGGACTCGGCCACGACGTCATCCACGGAGGCCGTCCGTGCGCCGATCCGTTCCGCCAGCGCGGCTGCGGCGGCTTCATCCGGATCGCCGATGACGATCTCGTCGACGCCGTCGAGCGAGGCCAGCACCTCGGCGTGCATCTTCCCGATGCGGCCGGCACCCAGCAGCCCGATCCTCACGAGCAGTCCTCCTCCGTCCACCCGGCGCCGGCTCGTCCGGCGGCTGGGTCATGCCGCTCAGCCTGCTGATCTCGATGACTCCCGCGTATCATGAGGACCCGCAGGTGCGCGTGTCAACTCGCGATCATCGCGACCGAATAGAGCGGACGATCGTCAAACCGCAGCAGGCGAAGGAGGGCAGATACGTGACGGCTCACGAGGGCTTGCACCGCCTCGCCGCTCCTCGCCCCGGGGACGGCCCGGCACATGACATCCGACGCGGTGATGCCGGCTGGCAGTACGTGGGCTTCGCCGAGCATCGGCTCGGCGCCGGGGCGACGCTGCTGCGGCCGGCGGACGACCACGAGGTCGCCGTCATCGTCATGGAGGGCGCCACGAGCATCGAAGCCGGCGGCCAGCGCTACACCTCGCTGGGCAGCCGCGAGACCGTCTTCGATGGTCCCGCCGCCTCCCGTGCTGCTGCTCTCGCCCGGGCACCGCGATCTCGCTCGTGGCCGAGACGGAGGCCACGGTCATCGTCGCGGACGCGCCGGGCGCCGACGCGCGCCACACGCGGCTCATCCGGCCCGACGATATCTTCGTGGAGACACCGCGGCCACGGCGTCACCGAGCGGCGCATCCACCATCTGCTGCCGCCCACGGCAGAGGCAGGCCGGCTCATCCTCTTCGAGGTCTTCACGCCCGGTGGCAACTGGTCCAGCTACCCGCCACACAAGCACGACACCGAGGATCCTCCCCGCGAGGCCTACCTCGAGGAGCTCTACTACTACCGCTTCGCCCGCCCGGAAGGCTGGGCGTTCGCCCGCGTCTACACCGCCGACCGCTCCCTCGACGAGTCGTTCGCACCGCGCGACCGCGACGTCGTCCTCGTGCCCAGGGGCTACCACCCCGTGGGCGCACCGGCGGGCTACGATGCCTACTACCTCAATGTGATGGCTGGCCCCCATCGAGCATGGCATTTCACCCTCGACCCGGACCATGCCTGGCTGATGGACTGGGATCCGCGACCCCGCGCTAGACCGCAGCACCAGGACCGATGACAAGGAGCGACTCGATGGCGACCAGGCTGGCAACACCGCTGCTGCGCACGGCGACGGAGTACCCCACCGACTACTGGAACGACTCCTGCAACGCCGCCGAGCTCGAGTACGCCATCGAGAACGGTGCCGTGGGGGCGACGACCAACCCCACCATCGTGGGCACCGTGATGAAGCAGGAGTACGAGATCTGGGCGCCACGCGTGCGCGAGGTCGCCGCCCAGCATCCCGACTGGACAGACCAGGAGGTCACCTGGCAGATCATCGAGGAGATGGCCATCCGGGGCTGGAAGATGCTGGAGCCCATCTACCAGAAGCACCACGGCCAGAAGGGCCGGCTCTCCATCCAGATCAACCCGACGTTCAACCGCTCGGTCGAGAAGATGCTGGAGCAGGCGCGCCATTTCGACACGCTGGCGCCCAACGTGCAGATCAAGTTCCCGGCCACGGCGGCGGGCCTGGAGGCCATCGAGCAGGCCACCTACGAGGGCATGAACATCAACGCCACCGTCTCGTTCACGGTGCCCCAGGCGCTCGCGGTGGGCGCCGCGGTCGACCGCGCCCTGGCGCGCCGCGAAGCGGAGGGCCATGACACCTCGTGGATGTCGCCGATCTGCACCATCATGATCGGGCGCACCGACGACTGGGTCAAGAAGTCCTGCGAGCGTGACGGCATCACCATCCACCCGGCCGCCGCGGATTGGGCCGGCATCGCCGTCTTCAAGCGCGCCGCGGCCATCTACAAGGAACGGGGCTACCGCGCCCGACTCCTGGCCGCCGCCTACCGCCACCACCTGCACTGGTCAGAGCTCATCGGTGGCGACGTGTCGATGACCATCCCGGCCAACTGGCAGCGCCTCTTCAACTCCTCGCCGGTGGAGGTCAGGGACCGCTGGAACGATCCGGTCCCCGCAGCCTACGTCGAGGAGCTGCAGCAGCACGTGCCGGAGTTCGTCAAGGCCTTCGAGCCTGATGGCCTGAGCCTCCCCGAGTTCGATAGCTACGGCGCCACCATGCGCACGCTGCGAGCCTTCATCTCCTCCTACTGGGAGCTGGTGGGGACCATCGACGACCTGCTCATCCCCAACCCTGACGTCAAGGCCTGACACCGGGGCCATCGCAAGCAGCACGCAAGCGGGAGGAGGGACGTCATGCCGCGAGCCACCGTGGCCCAGGCCGTCGTGACCTGGCTGGCCAACCAGCACGTCGAGCGCGACGGCAGCACGCCAGCGCTTCTTCGAGGGCGTCTTCGGCATCTTCGGCCACGGCATCGTGGCTGGCATGGGCGAGGCCCTGGAGGCGGCCCAGGACAGCGTGCGCTACTACCAGACGCGCAACGAGCAGGCCATGGTGCACACGGCGGCCGCCTTCGCCAAGCAGAGCCGGCGGCTGCGCACGTTCGCCTGCACCACCTCGATCGGACCAGGCGCCACCAACCTCGTGACGGGCGCCGCCAACGCCACCGTCAACCGCCTGCCGGTGCTGCTGCTGCCGGGTGACCGCTTCGCCACGCGGCGCGTCAAGCCGGTCCTCCAGCAGCTCGAGCGACCGGAGGCGGGAGACCTCTCGGTCAACGACGCGCTTCGGCCGGTCTCGCCGCTACTTCGACCGCATCGAGCGCCCGGAGATGCTCATCGACGCGCTGCCCGCGGCCATGCGCGTGCTCACCTCGCCCGCCGAGACCGGCGCGGTGACGCTGGCACTGCCCCAGGACGTGCAGGCAGAGGCCTTCGACTGGCCGGCCGAGCTGCTCGCGCCGCGCACCTGGACGATCCCGCGGGCGCGCCCCGACGCAGACCTGCTGCAGCGGGCGGCCGAGCTGATCGCGGCCTCGGAGCGGCCCATGATCGTGGTCGGCGGCGGCGTCATCTACAGCGACGCCAGTGACGCGCTCGATGCCTTCGTGCGCCGCTTCGGCATCCCGGTCACCGAGACCCAGGCCGGCAAGGGTGCGCTCGCCTGGGATCATCCCTTCCAGCTGGGCGCCCTCGGATCGGCCGGCGGCAGCGCCGGCAACGCCGTGGCACGCGACGCTGACCTGGTCATCGCCATCGGCACGCGCCTGTCGGACTTCCCGACCATGAGCTGGTCGTCGTGGCAGCATCCGGGAGTGTACGCTTCGTGGCCATCAACGTGGCCGAGATGGATGCCGGCAAGGCCGCTGCCCTGCCGCTGCACGGGGACGCCAGGGTCACCCTGGCGGAGCTGCAGGAGGCCCTCGAGGCACGCGGCTGGCAGGGCACCTCCGCGGAACGCCGGGCGTCGATCGAGCGCCTGCGCGTCGAGTGGAACGACGAGGTCGAGCGAGTCCGCCACCTGGCGGCGGCCGAGCACGTCTCCCAGCCCGAGGTCATCCGCCTCGTCAACGAGGCTGCCGGTGAGGACGGCGTGGTCGTCTGCGCGGCCGGCGGCCTGCCCGGCGACCTGCACAAGATCTGGCGCGCCAGCGGTCCGGACACGTACCACATGGAGTACGGCTACTCCACGATGGGCTACGAGATCGCCGGTGGCCTGGGCGTGGCCATGGCTGAGCCCGAGCGGCGGGTCTACGTGATGGTCGGCGACGGCTCCTACCTCATGCTCGCCAACGAGATCGCTGACGGCCTACCAGGAAGGCGTCTCGCTGACCATCGTGCTCCTCGACAACCACGGCTTCCGCTGCATCCGCAACCTCTCGACGGCGCTGTGGCGGCGCCAACCCCTTCAACGACTTCCGCGTCCGCGACCCGCGACCGGCACGTTCACCGGCGAGGTGCTGCCCATCGACTTCGCCGCCAACGCGGCCAGCCTCGGGGCGCAGGTCCTGACCGCCGACGACGCCGGCCGGGCTGGAGCAGGCGCTGGCCGACGCCGGCGGGGATGGAGGGCGGCCCCGTGGTCATCGTGGTCGAGGTCAACCCCGAGCCATCGGTGCCCGACTACGACAGCTGGTGGGACGTCCCGGTCGCCGAGGTCTCGTCATCGCCACGGGTCCAGGCTGCACGCCGCGAGTACGAGGCGAACCTGGCCCGCGAGCGTTCGTTCGTGTAGCGCACATCCGACAAGCAGGAGGGGGTCCATGAGCAGCTCATCTGGTTCCGGTGGCATCAAGGTCGCGGCGGCCCCGTGCTCGTGGGGCGTGTTCGAGCAGACCGAGGGCGACCCGCTGCAGCTGGCTCCGGAGCCCATGCTCGACCAGATGGCGGCCGCCGGGTACGCCGGCACGGAGCTGGGCCCGCCCGGCTACTTCGGCGATGGCCGCGCTGATGAAGCAGCGGCTGGCATCGCGCCGTCTGTCGCTGGTGGGCGCGTTCCTGCCGCAGCGCTTCAGCCGTGCCGGAGCACGCCGCGGAGGACCGCGCATGGATGTCGGGGTCCTGGATCTGCTGGTCGAGGGCGCGCCCGACGACGTCAAGCCCAAGGCCGTCCTCGCGGATGCGTCCGTGGAGCCGGAGCGCATGCGCTGGGCCGGCCAGATCGCCGAGCACCCCGAGGCGGCGCTGCCGCCGGAGCGCTTCGGCGTGCTCATCGACAACCTCCATCGGGCGGGCGAGGCTTGCCGGGAGCGCGGCTTCGACCCGGTGCTGCACTTCCACGCCGGCAGCTACGTGCGAGTCGGCCGCCGAGATCACGACGCGTCTTCGACGCGCTGGACACCGTCGCTCGTGGGCATGTGCCTGGACACCGGCCACGCCCTCTTCGGTGGCGCGGATCCAGTGGAGCTCCTGCGAGACTACGGCGACTGCGTGCGCCACGTCCACGTCAAGGACTGCGACCTGGGCGTGCTCGCAGGAGGTGTGCCGCTCCGGCGGCGGCCTCATGGAGGCCTGGGACCGCGGCGTCTTCTGCGAGCTGGGCCTGGGCACGGCCGACGTGGACGGCTTCCTGGATGCGCTCAAGGCAGCGCGCCTGGGAGGGCTGGCTGGTCGTCGAGCAGGACCGCTTCCTGAAGCCCGGCCGACACGCCGGAGGCGATGCTGGCGCTCCACACCGCGCAATCGGGAGTGGCTCGCCGAGCGGGGCTTCTGATCGTCGCCGCCGTGGATCACCGAACGGCCCCCGGCATGCCGCCGGGGGCCGTTGCTGCTGTGGCCGTAGCCGGCGGCAGGACCGCCGGGCTGCGGGGCTACTCGCCCGGGAGGCTGGCCAGGAACTCGGCCGCGACGTCCTCGATGTCCTCCTGATCGACGGCCACGCGGCACGCCGAGCTCGGTCAGGAGCTCGGTCGTGATGGCCGCGGAGACCGGGTCGAGGATGGCGCCAGGCGTCGGCACCGCCCTCGACCTGGGCCAGGAGTCGTTGCGCACGACCGGCGCGAGGTTCTCCGCCGGCTGGGTCTCGAGGTCATCCTCGAGCACCACGAAGCCGTTCTGGGCGATGGCCGGCTGCGTGGAGCAGAGCCAGCCGAAGTCGACCGCCTTGCCGGCCAGGGCGTCGGCGATCTCGGCGCCGCAGGCGGCCAGCGATTCCTTCTGCAGCGAGGCGAAGTCGATGCCGTACTGCTCGAGCGCACCCTTGCACAGCGGGTTGGTCTCGCACTCGGGCGGCAAGCCGAAGACGAGCTGGTCGGCGACGGGCGGCAAGGTCGCTCATGGTGCCGAGGCCCAGCTCGGCGGCCGTGTCCGCGCGGACCATGGCCGCGTTGGTGTCCTCGCCCGGCGTGATGCCCAGCACGGTGGCCTCGATGCCGAGCAGGTCGTAGGCGGCCTGCAGGTTGGCGCGATTGGTCTCGCCGTCTCCGGTGACCTCGAGGGCGGCGACCTCGGCGACACCGGCATCACCGGCGGCCTGGGCCGCGGCCACGTAGTAGCCGAGGCCGGAGCCCACGTACTCGGGCGCCAGGTCGATCTGGCCCTCCTCGAAGGCGGGCGCGCGATCGAAGCGCGAGCCCAGGCCGAGCTGCCGGTCGACGCTGAAGCCGGCCGCCTCGAGCGCCTGGGCGTAGATCTCCGCCGAGGAGCTTCGACTCGTAGAAGTTGTCCGACCCGATCCGGACCGTGGGCTGGTCCTGGGCGGACACGATGGCGCCCCCACCCGTCGTCGCGAGCATCGCCAGCGATGCCAGGACCGACGCCCCGAGGGCGAGTCTGCGGTGCTGCCGCATGGGTACCTCCTTGCGCTGTCGCGACCGGCCGCACGTCTGACGGCTGCGGTCAGCATCTACCCTACCGGGCGAGGCAAGCCCCGGCTGTGACGCCGCTCACTCGGTAGCCGGCGGACGAGCCCACCGGGCGGAGTCGACCACCGCCTCCCGGGTCCGGTTCGTCGCCCGCCGCCGATCCTGACGCCACGCGGGGTCAGACGGCGCTGCAGCCAGCACAGCAGCAGGTCCGTGCCGATGGCCAGGGCGGCCACGAGGATGACACCGGCGTAGAGCATGCCTTCGTCGCGGCGCGCCAGGCCGTCGATGATGTAGCGCCCGAAGCCCCCTCCCGAGAGGATCGCGCCCAGCGTGGCCGTGGCGATGACCTGGAGCGTGGCCACGCGGAAGCCGCCGACGATGACCGGCGAGGCGAGGGGCAGCTCGACGCGACGCAGGATCTGGCGCTCCGTGAGACCCATGCCCCGCGACGACTCCACGACATCCCGGTCCACCTCGCTGATGCCGGCGTACGTGGCCACCAGGATGGGCGGGATGGCCAGCAGCGTCATGGCCACGAAGATGGGCAGGAAGGTCAGACCCAGGCGCGGGTCGTAGCCGAGCGGTTCCGCGGCGCCAGTGCGACCGGGAAGACCATGACCATGACCGCGTACGACGGGATGGCGCGGCCGATGTTGGCGAGGTTGATGCCCAGCAAGCTGCAGCCGGCCGGTGTGGCCGATGTAGAAGCCCAGGGGCAGCGCGACGAGGCAGGCGGCAGCGACGGCCAGGGCGGACAGGACGAGGTGCTCGATGAGCCGGGTCGAGGATGCCCGCGGGCCCAGCCCAGTTGGCGCTGTCGACCAGGAACGCCAGGAGCGCCTCGAACGCATTCAGCCTGTGGCGGCCCGTGCCCGCGACCAGGGCGTCAGGACCCGCTGGGCGCCCACCAGCAGCGCGTCGACCGCGAACGCCAGCATGACCGAGCCGACCGCCCCCAGGTAGATCTTGGTGTCGAAGGAGGTCTGCAGCCCCTCGGTGATGAACTGGCCCAAGCCGCCGAAGCGATCACCGCCGATGA
Source organism: uncultured Chloroflexia bacterium (assembly GCA_963697275.1). Taxonomy (GTDB): domain Bacteria; phylum Chloroflexota; class Limnocylindria; order Limnocylindrales; family CSP1-4; genus JAFMJV01. The sequence goes on from CAVONF010000007.1 coordinate 29,965, forward strand.
TCGACGCCACCGTGACCAGGCCGATGGTGGTCACCGCGGCCACGCGGACGCCGGCCATGATCAGCGGCACCGCCAGCGGCAGCTGCACGCGCCAGAAGCGGCGTGACGCGCCGTGTAGCCCATGGCATCGCGCCGCCTCGTTGACCTCCGGCGGCACCGAGCGCAGCCCGGCCACGGTGTTGACGTAGAGGATGAGCAGCGTGTACGTGGTCAGCGGGATGACGGCCGTGGACAGCGACAGCCCGAAGATGGGTCGCAGGACCGCGAAGGCCGCCAGGCTGGGGATGGTGTACAGCAGGCCGGTGACGGCCGTGACCGGGCCGATGGTGCCCGGTCGGCGCAGGGCCAGGACGGCCAGCGCCAGGGCGATGAGCGAAGCCCGCGAGCCATGGGGATGACCAGCAGCTGCAGGTGCTGCCAGGTCTTCTCGGCGACGTCGTCGAGGTGGCTCGCGATCCAGTCCCAGCGGATCTCGATCACAGCGCGTGCCGGCCGATCGTGGTCGTCGGGTCGGGGATCGTCGACCGCCTCCGCGACGGCCTCGGCGATGTCGTCGGGGACATCCGCGAGCGGTCATCGCGCATCCAGTCCATGACCGCCTCGAGCGTGAGCAGGCCCAGCACCCTGCCGGCGCGATCGACCACGACGCCACTGCGCACCTCCTCGTCCAGCAGCAGCGAGGTCGCGTCCTTGAGCGTGGTGCGCCGGTCGAGCAGGGGAGACGTCGGATCGGCGTCGGCCTCGCGCACATGGCCACCCGGCGGCAGGTCGTCGGCGTCGACCCAGCCCAGGGGTCGACCAGTGTCCGAGAGCAGGAGCACGAAGCGATCGCCGGACTGCTGCGCCAGCGCGGACACCTCGGCCGTCGGCTGACCGACCTGCACGCTCGGCGCTGGCCGCAACTGCACGTCGCCGACCCGGTAGAGCGAGAGCCGCTTCAGGCCACGGTCGGCGCCCACGAAGCGGGCCACGTACTCCGAGGCGGGCTGGGCCAGCAGGTCAGCCGGGGCACCGACCTGGGCGATCCGGCCGCCCTGCTGCATGACCACGACCAGGTCGCCCATCTTGATGGCCTCGTCGATGTCGTGGGTGACGAAGAGGATGGTCTTGGCCAGCTCCTCCTGGAGGCGCAGGAACTCGTTCTGGAGCCGCTCGCGGACGATGGGGTCGACCGCACCGAACGGCTCGTCCATGAGCATCACGGGTGGGTCCGCCGCGAGTGCCCGAGCCACGCCCACGCGCTGGCGTTCGCCGCCGGACAGCTGGCTCGGATAGCGGTCACGGTAGGTCGCCGGGCTCCAGTCCCACCAGCGCCAGCAGCTCCTCGGACCGGTCGCGCTGCCGGGCCGCGGCCCAGCCCAGCAGCCGCGGCACGGTGGCCACGTTCTCGGCGATGGTCTGGTGCGGGAAGAGTCCGACCTGCTGGATGACATAGCCGATGCCCCGCCGCAGGTCGGTGACGTCCCGGCTGGCGATGTCCTGGCCATCGATGAGGATGCGGCCGGCGCTGGGCTCGATGAGCCGGTTGACCATCTTGAGCGTCGTCGTCTTGCCGCAGCCGGACGGCCCCACGAGGACGCAGATGCGCCCGGCGGGCACCGTCAGCGACAGGTCCTCGACCGCTCCCCCGGCTCCAGCCTTCAGCGTCGCCTGGTCGTAGTGCTTGCTGACGTGGTCGAACTCGATGGTGACCCCACTCGAGGCCGCCCGCTCCTCACCCATCGCGCCGACCTTAGCGCATGGCAGTGCCGCTGACCCTGGCGGCTGCCCCTGGCGGCTGTCCGGCTCAGGCGTGCCTGGCCCAGGCGTCCCTGGCCGCGAGGCGCTTGCGCAACCGCGGCACACGCCTCGCGAGGTCCCGCTCCACGACACGGTCGCGACGGCCGAAGAGCCTGCCGCGCTCAGCCAGCGCGCGGGCCTTCTCGGTGGCGTGCAGCGCAGCCACGAAGTCCTGGCCATCGTGCTCGCGGTGCTTGGCGACGTGGATCCAGGCGAGGGCCGCGTAGCGACCACCCTCGAGCGCGATGGCGTGCCAGGCGCCCTCAGCCTCGATGCGCCGTCCCAGTCGGGTCAGCAGGCGGGCGCGATCGATGGCGATGGGCTCGTAGCGCTGTACTTCCCAGGGATCGACGAGGCGCTCCAGGGCCGAGTCGAAGCAGGCCAGCGCTTCCTGGTGACGCCGGCGCCGCGCGTAGGCCCTCCCCAGTCCTCCCAGGTCGCCGGGGTGGACGGAACGGGATGACCGTCCGGTCCGCGCCCACCGGGGCCAGGTCCTCGGCCAGCACGCGCAGCAGCAGGGCCATGGAGACGACGTCCTGGCGGTTGTGCTCCAGCACCTCACGGAGCAGGCCGCCGTGACCGGAACGCAGGTAGTCCAGGTAGCGCGCCGGCACGAGCCCGCCCGGCAGGTCATGCTCGCGCCGCACACCGCAGACGGCCGCTTCCACGCTGGCCAGCCGTGCATCGGGGAGGCGATGCCGCCACAGGGTGCGCGCCAGCGGCAGCAGGTCCAGGTGGGCGGCGTGGGCCGGCGCCGCCTGACCATGCAGGCGATAGCGGGTCACCAGCAGCGGCCAGTCGAAGCTGCGACCGTTGTACGTGACCAGGCAGGCATCCGGGGGGATGAGCCCGGCCACTGCCTCGAGGTAGCCAGCCTCATCCGATTGCTCGGGCAGCAGCAGCTGACGCGTCACGAAGTGTCTGCCGCGCCAGGTGCCGACGCCGACGAGGAAGGGCAGCGTCCCGGTGCCGGTGCCCAGGCCCGTGGTCTCAGTGTCGATGAGGATGAGCGGGCGGCTCGGGTCGACCGGTTCAGGCAGGTCACGCAGGCCATCCAGCCGCGGCTCCATCGGCTGGCTGGACTCGACCACCACGATCGGCCGGTGCGTGGTGGACACGACCGCGCCACCGACATCCGACGCCAGCCGGGAGGCACGGTCAGGCGCCGGCTCGACCGGAGGTGGCAGCTCAGGCAGCGGTGCGATGTCTGCCGCGCGTGCGGCCCGCAGCCGATCCAGCCGTGAACGCCGGGCCTGCTCGACATCGCTGCCATCCACGTACCGGAGGCTGACGGCGGCCGGTGCCAGCTCGGCTGTCACGCCGCAGGCTTGCCGCGATGGACGCCGATCCTGACGGGTGCGCGCCCGCAAGCACGCGTAGCAGTCGCGTCGCCAGCGCGCGGCCGTCGAGACGGCTCTCACCGCGCGGCCCGACACAGGCCGGACAGCCCACCTCGCAGTCACAGCCGCTCACCAGGTCCAGCGCACCCGCGATGAGCTCGTCGGTCGGTCGAACAGGCGCGGCCGACAGTCCGACGCCACCGGGCACCGCCTCCCAGAGGTAGATGACCGGTCGTTCGGCGTGCGGCGACTGCACCTGCGCCACCATGCCCAGGTCGTGCGGATCGGTCATCAGCAGCACGCTGGCCACGGTCTGCAGGGCACGACCCGCGCCGACCAGCGCGGCGTCCAGCTCATCGCGCCGCCAGGCGACCACGGCAGCGCGGTTCGAGCGCCACCCACCAGGCGGTCGTGTGCAGCTCCATCTCCGGCAGGTGGATGTGACCCCAGCCGAGGTTCTCGTGGGTGTCCAGCTTCAGCTTCTTGAAGATGGTCGCGATGCTGCTGACCATGACCTCGCCGTGATGGCGGCTGCCGGCGGTCCGCGGCGCACTGTCGAAGACCTCCAGCGGCTTGAGCGTGACCGCCAGCTCCGCCTGCGTGTAGTAGTCGCTATCGACCGGTCGCACGAGGGCCTTGCGCTCCTCCCAGTCGAGCTCGATCGACGTGGTACTGGCGCGAGTCGTGGAGGTAGATGGCCTTCTCGTGGACGAGCACGCGCGCCGCGAAGAGGTCGACCTCACCGATGACCCGCGGGCGCTGCGGCCCGGTGTCGATGATGAGCACGTTCTCCGGCGCGGCCGTGCGCAGGTTGATCTCCGAGGCCGGGAAGTTCTCGCTGGCCCAGTACCAGCGCCCGTCATCGGCCAGGCGTACGTGCCCCTCCTCGGCGAGGAAGGCGAGCAGGTCATCCGCCGGCGCCGGCGCCGAAGCGCTCGCCCGGATCGAAGGGCAGCTCGAAGGCGGCCGCACGAAGGTGCGCCAGCAGCACGTGGACGTTCTCCGGATCGAGCCGGGCTTCCTCCGGCGAGGCCTCGAAGAGGTACTCCGGGTGCGTGGCCACGTAGCGGTCGAGGGCGCCGGCGCCGGCGACCAGGATCGCGACGCTGGGTTCTCCGCGACGGCCGGCGCGGCCCATCTGCTGCCAGGTGGCGGCGATGGTGCCCGGATAGCCGGCCAGGATGGACACATCGAGGCGGCCGATGTCGATGCCCAGCTCCAGCGCGTTGGTGCTCACGACGCCGAGCACCTCGCCGCTGCGCAGGCCGGCCTCGATGGCGCGCCGCTCGCTGGGCAGGTAGCCGCTGCGGTAGCCACGGATGCGCTCGATGCGGCCCGCGCCCTTCGCGCATGGCCTCCCGCAGTGAGGTCAGCAGCAGCTCCACGGCCACCCGGGCGCGCCCGAAGACGATGGTCTGGCGGCCGGCGCGCAGGAAGGACAGCGCCGCCCGGTAGGACAGGCCATGCGGACCAGGACGCACGCCGGTGCGGGTGTCGATGGGCGGCGGGTCGAGCACCACCACGTGCCGCTCGCCCTGCGGTGCGCCGCTGCGGTCGATGACACGGACGGGCCGACCGGTGAGCGTCTCGGCGAGCTCACCCGGGTTGCCGATGGTGGCGGAGCAGCAGACGATGCGCGGGCTGGAGCCGTAGTGGGCGCAGATGCGCAGCAGGCGGCGCAGCACGTTGGCGACGTGGCTGCCGAAGATGCCCCGGTAGGTGTGCGCCTCGTCGATGACGATGAAGCGCAGCTGCTCGAAGAGCTGGAACCACTTGGTGTGGTGGGGCAGGATCGCCGTGCTCAGCATGTCCGGGTTGGTGACCACGACCTGGCCGGCCTCGCGCACCACGGCGCGGATGGGCGCCGGCGTGTCCCCGTCGTACACCGCGGCCGAGAGGTCCATCTCGGCCAGGGCGGCCAGGTCGCGGAACTCGGCCAGCTGGTCCTGGCTCAGGGCCTTGGTGGGGAACAGGTAGAGCGCCCGAGCGGCCGGGTCGTCGGCGACCGCCTGCAGGACCGGCAGGTTGTAGCAGAGCGACTTGCCCGATGCGGTGGGCGTGACGATGGCGATGTCCTCGCCGTCGTGCAGCGCATCGAGCGCCTCGCGCTGGTGGCTGTAGAGCGCGGTGATGCCGCGACGCTCGAGGGCCCGCACCAGGCGCCCGTCGAGCCAGTCGGGCACGTCGCAGCGACGGGCGGGCGGGCCGGCAGGACGCGACGCGCGGCGAGCGCCGCGGCGACCTCCGGGTCTGCCAGGAAGCGCTCCAGCGCCTCGAGGGTGGCATGCGGCTGATGGAGTCTCATCGCGGCGATCTCCCAAACCGCACATCCGTTCGGTTTGTCGGCGCAGTCTAGCAGCCCGGAGCGAGCGTTTGACAGCAGCGCTGCCGCGTCAGTAGGCTCGGCCGCGATGTCCATCCAGCGGCGCGGGTTCCTGGAGCGGCGGGGTGCCGCGGCCATCGTGTTCGGCTTGTTCGTGGCCGGCGGCATCGTCTTCGTCTTCGCGGGCACGCTGGCCCGCGCGACCGAGCTGGAAGCGCAGGCGGCCCAGGCCAGGGCTGACGTGGCCGCACTCGAGGCACGCGTCGAGGTGGGGCGGGCAGAGATCGAGTTCATGCAGAGCGATGCCTTCATCGAACAGCAGGCCCGTGCCGCAGGCTACGGCCAGAAGGGCGAACTTCGCTTCCGCTTGCCCGATGATGCGCCCTCGCCACCACCCCTCGTCGCCCTCGGGGACGAGGGCCGACGGTACTGCCGCCGAGTCACCGTTCGAGGCCTGGATGGAGCTCCTCTTCGGCGCCTGAGGCGACGGCTACAGCTCCGTTGATGCCGGATCGTCCTCCACGACCCGCCCGACCAGGCCCTCGCGCCGTCGGCGCAGGTCCAGCGTGAGCACCGCCAGCAGCACCGGGGAGAAGGGCGCCAGCAGGACGGTCCCGAGGGCGATGACGACGCTCTCGGCGATGGCCGTATCGAACCCGGTCCCGACGGCCACGAGATCGACGATGACGATGGCCAGGAGCTGCGAGATCAGCGCCGCCACGAAGACCGTGGCCATGGCGCCGAAGAGCACGACCACGAAGATGCGCCAGACATTGTCGCCGGCCAGTCGCCAGCTGCGCAGCCACGCCACCCGCCAGCCAGCGTCCTCGATGGCCATGATCGGGAAGGCCAGCGCCCAGCGCATCGTCAGGTAGGCCAGCGCCACGACCAGCGCGACACCGATGACCAGCGCCATGAACACCCCGGGCCCACCTCGCTGGATCGACCCACTCGAGAGCAGCGACACCGCCAGCGTCATGGCCAGCAGCGCGACGACAGCGAGGCCCACGATCAGGACGCTGGTCAGCAGCACGAAGACGAGCACGCTCGGTGCACGGCGCAGGCAGGTCAGCAGCACCTCGCGGAGGTCGCTGCGCCGTCCCTGATGGTCGGCCGCGACGACGGCGCTGAAGCCGACAGCGCCGATGCTTCCGAGCAGACCGGCCACGATGGTCGCCAGCGCATACGCCAGGAACGCTTCGCCGAGGCGTTGCACCTCGCCTGCCGTCAGGACCGGGACGTCCTCGAGCATGCCCTCCTCGATACCGGGCAGGATGTCGAGCGCGATGCTGTTGAAGCGGACACCCGTGGCCGCGGTGAGCAGGGCCCCCGGACCGGCGAAGAGCACGGCCAGGACCAGCACCGTCGCCCAGCGGCGTCGGAGGATGCGCACGGCGATCTCGATGATCATGCCGATGCGCATGGGCGGCGACTTCGAGCCGGGGCTGAGAGGCGCCGTGTCCCGGTCAGGGGAACCGTTCATCGGGCAGCGCTCCCGACCTGGCTCACGACCGAGCCGAGCGATCGCCCAGGTGACGGAGCCTCAGCACCTGATACCCGACGGCCAGGGCGACCGCCAGGGCAGCGGTGCCGGCCGTGACCAGCGTCTCGATCGAGATGCGAAGCCGGGCACGCAGGATCGTCCCGCGCGGGACGGCGTCTTGCGCGAACACGATCGCCAGGTGCCTGATGGTTCGCATGTCAGGAGTGTGCCACGACCACGTCGTGAGCACGTGGCGAACTTCCCGGCACCCCATGGAACTCCATCGCGCAGCGGGGCACCGCACCATGGAAGCGTGGTCGCTCCATGCACAAGCTCAGCGACGGCGATGTCCATGGACGGCGGCGACGTCAGCGGCATCATGCTCGCGCTCGACGTCCTCTCCATGGTGGCGCTGGCGACCGACGACCGGGCCCGCGGCGGGCGCCGCTGGGGGGCGGCTCGCCAGTCACAGGGCGTGAGCGGCACCGGTCTGGCCGAATGGGACGCCAGGATCTCCGGGCTCATGCCCCACGGCGTCCGCAACGTCTTCGAGCCGGACGAGCTCGCGCACATCACTGCCGAGGGCGCGGCCCTCTCGCTTTGGGATGCGGTCGCATCCGCCCTTGGCGAAGCGGATCCCTTCGGCGACACCTGGGCGCGGGCTGATCCCCCGACGATCAGCACGCGCTCGGTTGACCCGGGCTCCGGATCCCGTCCCCGCCCGGGCCGCCGGCGTGGGCTCGGCCACCCGGACGTCTCGCCCCCCGTCGTTCTCACTACGGCGGTAGAATGTGCGGCGGCTTGGCCACACCGGAGCCGATACTGACGCCAGGAGCCGGCATGGTGTCCTGGCAGAGTGGGCAGGCCATCGCTCAGGCTCCTGTAGCGGGCTCGATCGGCGGCGGAGTAGCTCAGTGGTAGAGCAGGGGACTCATAAGCCCTTGGTCGGTGGTTCGAATCCGCCCTCCGCTACCAGCCTCCATCGGAGGCCTCGCGGCACACGCACCCGGTTCGGCATGGTCACCCGGACCTCTGGGCCGTAGCGGCCACCCCCGGACCTGTCATCCCATCTTCACGGGCTTCCCAAGGGCCAGCCCTATAATCGAGGTCCCGACCGAGCTATGCGGGCGGGTCCAATCTAGAGGCAGGTCTCTCCTTGAACAGTCGTTTCATGCGCAACGGGCTCGTCACCCTCGTCCTCGTCGTGGGACGGCAGCGCTGCTCTATCTCTTCCTCTTCAACGAGGAGCAGCCCCAGACCATCCCCTACAGCGGCACCGAGGACGCCTTCATCACCGCGGTCGCAGACGGTCGCGTCGAATCGGTGCTGATGCGCGGCGAGAAGCTCGAGGTGACGCTCAAGGAGAAGGACGGCGAGGGCATGAACCTGGTGGTCGAGTCCTTCGTGCCCAGCCAGTTCACGACCTCGCTCCGCGCGGACATGCAGGAGGCCTGCGCCAGCAGCGAGGCCTGCACGGCACCGCCCGCACTGACCGCAGAGCCCGCGGAAGACGGCAACGCATTCTTCGGCCTGCTCATCTCGATGCTCTTCCCGATCCTGCTCATCGGCGTCTTCCTGTGGTTCATGTTCCGCCAGGCGCAGGGCAGCAACAACCAGGCCATGAGCTTCGGCAAGAGCCGCGCGCGCATGTTCCTGGGCAACAAGACCGTGGTCACGTTCTCCGACGTGGCCGGCGTGGACGAGGCCAAGACGGAGCTCCAGGAGGTCGTCGAGTTCCTCAAGTACCCCGAGAAGTTCAACTCGCTGGGCGCTCGTATCCCGCGGGGTGTGCTGCTGGTCGGACCGCCTGGCACCGGCAAGACGCTCCTCGCGCGTGCCGTGGCCGGTGAGGCCGGCGTGCCCTTCTTCAGCATCTCCGGGTCGGAGTTCGTGGAGATGTTCGTGGGCGTCGGCGCCAGCCGCGTGCGCGATCTCTTCGACCAGGCCAAGCGCAATAGCCCCTGCATCGTCTTCGTGGACGAGATCGACGCGGTCGGCCGTCAGCGCGGTGCCGGTCTGGGCGGCTCGCACGATGAGCGTGAGCAGACGCTCAACCAGATCCTCGTCGAGATGGATGGCTTCGACACCAACACCAACGTCATCGTCGTGGCCGCCACCAACCGGCCGGACGTGCTGGATCCGGCGCTGCTGCGCCCCGGCCGCTTCGACCGCCAGGTCATCCTCGACCGGCCGGACATGAAGGGCCGGCTGGAGATCCTCAACGTCCACGTCAAGGGCAAGCCGCTGGACAAGGAGATCGACCTGCCCACGGTGGCGAAGCAGTCGCCCGGCTTCTCCGGAGCGGATCTGGCCAACCTCGTGAACGAGGCCGCCATCCTCGCGGCGCGGCGCAACAAGAAGACCATCGGAACGTCGGAGTTCAGCGAGGCGCTGGAGCGCGTGGTCGCCGGCCCCGAGCGCAAGAGTCGCATCATCAGCGACGAAGAGAAGGCCATCATCGCCTACCACGAGGGCGGACACGCACTCGTGCAGCGCATCCTGCCCAAGTGCGATCCGGTGGCCAAGGTCAGCATCATCAGCCGCGGCATGGCCCTGGGCTACACGATGGGGCTGCCCACCGAGGATCGCTACCTGCAGTCCAAGTCCGAGTTCGAAGACAAGATCGCGGGCATGCTCGGTGGCAACGTGGCCGAGCGACTGATGTTCGGGGACACCACCACCGGCGCCTCCAATGACATCGAGAAGGCCACCAACCTGGCCCGTCGCATGGTCACCGAGTTCGGCATGAGTGACAAGCTGGGCCCGCTCGCCTTCGGGAAGCGCGAGGAGATCGATCTTCCTGGGGCGCGAGATCGGCGAGCAGCGCAACTACTCGGACGAGGTGGCGCGCATGATCGACGACGAGGTCCGCGCCATCGTCGACAAGGCCTACGCACGCGCCACGGAGGTCCTGACCACCTACCAGGACCGCCTCACGCAGCTGGCCGAGACGCTCGTGGCCAAGGAGACCATCGAGGCCGACGAGTTCGCGGCCATGTTCGCCGACCTGCCCGATCCGCGGAATGAGCCGGGCGGTTCGCCGACGCCCAAGCTGGCCACACCGCTGGGAGCAGGGCGCATCACCGAAGACGTGGAGGAGGAGCGCAAGGCGGCAGCTCCCCGGCAGGCACCGGGGCCGTCTCCGCAGCCGGCCTGACCGACCGGCTCTTCGAGTCCGACAAGGGGGGATCCCAGTGAGCACGTCGATCGCGGCTGTCGAGGCCTACCTGGAAGACACCGCCGCGGAGCGGCTCGAGGAGTTCCAGGAGTTCCTGCGCATCCCCACCATCGGCGCGCTCAGCGAGCATGCGGCTGACGTTCGCCAAGGTGCCGAGTGGATCGCTGCGCGCATGCGCGAGATCGGACTGGAGCACGTGGATGTCTCGGACACCGGGGGTCAGCCGGTCGTCTACGCCGACTGGCTGCATGCCGATGGGGCGCCGACCGTCATCGTCTATGCGCACTACGACGTGCAGCCCGTCGATCCACTCGAGCTGTGGGTACGACCGCCCTTCGAGCCACGCATCGAAGGCGGGCGCATCTTCGGGCGGGGCGTGGCTGACGACAAGGGTCAGGTGCACCTGCACCTCTGGGCGGCCAAGGCCTGGCTGGAGACGGCCGGACGCCTCCCCGTCAACGTCCGCTACGTCATCGAGGGTGAGGAGGAGGCGGGTTCGCCCAACTTCGAAGCCTGGCTCAGGGCCAACACGCATCGGCTCGACGCTGACCTCGTGGTCATCACTGACACTGGCTTCTACGAGGGCAATCACCCCGCCGTGACCGTCGGCCTGCGCGGCAACGTGTACCTGCAGGTGGATGTCACGGGGCCAAGCCAGGACCTGCACTCGGGGAGCTTCGGCGGACTCGTCCAGAATCCCGCCAATGCCCTGGTCCGCATCCTGGCCTCGCTGCGCGATGGCGAGGGGCGCGTGACCGTGCCCGGCTTCTACGCTGACGTCCGCGAGCTCACGCCGGCGGAGCACGAGGCGCTGGCGGCGCTACCCTTCGACGAGTCCGCCTTCGCCGCAGAGATCGGCGTGCCTGAGCTCTTCGGCGAGCCGGGCTACATCCCGGTCGTCCGGCGCGGCGCTCGCCCCACGCTGGACATCTGCGGCATGTGGTCGGGCTTCCAGGGCGAGGGTTCCAAGACCATCATCCCGGCCCACGCCCACGCCAAGCTATCAGCACGCCTGGTGCCCGACATGGACCCACAGCGCATCTTCGAGCTGGTCCGTGATGCCATCCTGGCCATCGAGGTGCCCGGCGTGGACGTGAAGGTCAGCGTGTCTGACACGATGCATCCGTTCGTGGTCAGCGTGGAGCATCCGGCTGCGCGCATCGCTGCCCGCTGCCTCCAGGAGGTCTTTGGACAGGAGCCCTACTACATCCGTGAGGGTGGCTCCATCGGCGCCGTGGCCAGTTTCGACCAGGTGCTCGGCAAGCCGGCCGTGTTGCTCGGCTTCACCAACCCCGATGATCACGCACACTCGCCGAACGAGTCTCTGGTGCTGGCGAACTACGAAGGCGGCGCCCGAACGGTGGCGCGTTACTGGGAAGCCCTCGCCGAGCGATAGTACCCATGGGCTGGGCCGCCTAGGAGGGATGGGTCGCCCTTGACAGGACGACTACGTTGCTAGCATCACATCGTGGAAGCCTGTCACAAGGAGCCTGAGAGGCCTGCGCCTCGCCTGCCATCATGACCACCCCCAACGCGCCCGGTAGTGATCTCGGCCAGGAGGCCACCCGCACCGACTCCCCCCAGGGCGATCGCCTGTCGCCGCCTGCAGCGATGACGTCGGCGCCACAGGGACCACCACTATCACCCCCGCCTCCGGGGTACCAGCAGCCGCGCTTCGATCCGCAGCCGCCCGCTCTCGCCCCCATCCCGCCGGGTGGGCATCCCCAGACGGCGGCCACGCTTCCGACACCACCGCAGGCCCCGCTGGCGCCGGCGCAAGCCATCCCGACCTCGCAGCAGATCGGACTGGCGCCGCACCTGGTACGACCGACACTCGCCCCGCAGCAGCCCAGTGCCATCACCGCCACGGACGAGACCATCGGTGGCCAGAAGTGGGCCTTCGACTCGGGTCTCGGCGTCGTGGAGCCGCGCAGCGCGACCGAGGTCCTGGGCACCCTGGCGGGCAAGGTGGCCCAGGGTGACGTGACGCAGTACCAGCCCGTGCCGCTCGGCTTCACTCCCCTCGACAAGACCATCGGTGGCGGCATCCGCGCCGGCGAGATGCTGCTCATCGGCGGTGCCCAGGGCACCGGCAAGACGACCATGGCCCTGCAGATGGCCCGCAACATCGTCATGAGTGGCCTGGCCAGCGTGCTCTACATCTGCTTCGAGCACGATGAGGAGTACCTGCTCAACCGCATCATCGCGCAGGAGTCGGTGCTGCCCAGCCTGCCCAATCGCGCCGGTGGCGTGAAGCTCGTCGATGTGCGCCAGGAGATCCTGGGCACCTGGATGGCTACCGGCGGGCAGAACGCCGACCTCGGCTCCAACCCCCGGCTGCGGCCGGCCCTGGAGCGCGTCAACCGCTACGGTCCCAATCTGTACCTGCTGCGCGGGTCACAGACCACCAGCACGGTCGAGAACATGAGCGCCCTGGTGGATCGCTACAAGCAGCTGGCCGGGGAGCGCCGCCTGGTGGTCTTCATCGACTACCTCCAGAAGGTGCCGGTCCATCCCGAGCCCCCCACCGAGACCGAGAAGGTGACCTATGTGGTGCAGGGCCTCAAGGACCTGGCGCTCAACCACGAGGTGCCGCTCATCTCCATCGTGGCCGCGGACAAGGAGGGCCTCAAGGCCTCGCGCCTGCGCAACCATCATCTGCGCGGCTCGTCGGCCATCAACTACGAGGCTGACATCATCCTCATCCTCAACGAGAAGTACCAGATCGTGGCCAAGGTGAACATCGAGTTCAACCCCTACCAGGCGCAGCGCTTCCGCGACTGGGTGGTGGCCACCATCGAGAAGAACCGTGGCGGCACCAACGCCGTGGATCTCGAGTACCAGAAGTACTTCGAGTACAGCTGCTTCGATCCCAACGGCCGCACGGTCATGGAGAAGCTCATCGAGGAGCGCCTCTACAACGACTGACGTGCGCGCCGTCCATGCCGTCGCCGAGTGCGATCGCCGCGTGGCGGCTGATCTCGACCAGCGCGGCGACGGGAACGCCCTGCTAGCGCGTCCGGAACCCCCTGGCAGCGCATCCGGAACGCCCTGGGAGTGGCGGCTCGAGCCGAGCCGCTGCGCCAGGCCTGGGACAGCGCCGATCGTTGCCGTCCTGCGGTGATCCCCGGCGGCATCGAACGCCCGCCCGTCGAGATCGACCGACTGGCGGCGATCGCCGTCGCGAGCACGAAGGCCCCAGGCAGGCGGCCTGGTCGGGAGACCTGATCGGTACCGCTGCCAGCCGGTCGCCGAGAGGAGCACTAGACTTCGGGCGTGCCTGCTACACCGCCGCCCACTGGGCGCCCCACCCTCCGCACGACACCCTCGGCGGTCCTGCTCGACGTCGGCGACACGATGGTCCGCGCCAACCCTTCCTGGCGCGACGTCTACGCCAGCGTCTTCGGCGGCCATGGCATCGAGGCCACCGCCTCGGAGTTCGAAGCGGCCTTCCGCGCTGCCTGGCAGGAGTGGGAGCATGAGGGTCCGTTCGAAGCCACCGAAGAGGCCTCATTCCAGCGCCTCATGGTCCTGGATCGCCTCGTCTTCGATCGCCTGGGGTACCCCGACCTGCCCGAGTCCTTCTTCCGCGACGTCGACCGGGCCTTCCGCCAGCGCTCCGCGTTCTACGTCTTCCCCGACGTCATCCCCGCGCTCGACGCCCTGCTGGCGGCAGGCCTGCGCCTGGCGGTGGTGAGCAACTGGGGCTGGGCGGCGCCAGAGCTGCTCCAGACGCTGGAGCTGGCCCGCCATTTCGAGGTCCTCAGCATCAGCGCCCGGGTGGGCTACCAGAAGCCGCACCCGGCCATCTTCGAGCATGCCCTGGAGTTGCTGGGCCTCGGTCCCGACCAGGCCGTTCACGTGGGCGATGATCCGACGGCCGACATCCTGGGCGCCCGGCGTGCCGGCATCGAGCCCATCCTCATCGACCGTCACGGTCGGGTGCACCCTCCCATCGGCGCGGGGGCAGCAGTGGAGGACACCGCCATCATCCCGGACCTGGGCGGGTTGCTGGACCTGCTGGGGATCCAGCGTCCTCCGGAGCTGCTGGGGACGGGCGCCTGACCAGCCGAACCGAGCCAGCTGCCTGGCGGCTCTTCATCGCTCACCCGGTGCCGGCGGAGTCGTGCCGATCCCTGTGGTCCCAGCTGGCGCCGTACCGGGTGCGTCACCCCAGGGTGCGCTGGCTGGAGCCCGGGACATGGCACCTCACGCTGCTGTTCCTGGGGGCGGTGCCGGTGGCGCAGGTCCCCGAGCTGGTCCGGCTGGTGGATGATGCCGCCGGTCGGTGTCCGCGGTTCGGCCTCAGTGTCCGTGGTGGTGGTGGCCGGGTGCGCGGCTCGGACGGCGTGGGTTGGCTCAACGTGCACGATGGAGCCGAACAGGTCGCGGCCAACGCCGAGTTCCTCGTCGCGCATTGCCCCCTGCTGGTGAGCGACGCCGCGCCACCGAAGCGCACGCCGTCCGCCCATCTGACCGTGGCGCGCAGGCTTGACCGGGCGACCCTCGACGCCCTGACCGACCAGCGCGACGGACCGCTTGCCGCCAGCTGGAGCGTCGAACAGATGGCCCTGCTGCGCAGTCATCTCGGATCCGGCGGGGCGCACTACGAGACACTTCACGAGGCCACGTTGTACCCTCGGGAGCAGTGAGCCGGGTGGCCGGCTGCGGCAGCCGGCCGAGGGAGGCCAGGAAGGAACCGATCGATGGCGCTGATACCCACCAAGTTCGTCCTGCCCGAGGATCGCATCCCACGGGCCTGGTACAACATCAACGCCGACCTGCCCGTCCCCCTGGCGCCACCACTGCACCCTGGCACCCTGCAGCCGGTCGGTCCCGATGACCTCCTGCCGCTCTTCCCCATGGCCCTCATCGGCCAGGAGATGAGCACCGAGCGCGAGATCGAGATCCCCGATCCCGTACGCCAGGCCTACGCCATGTATCGGCCCTCGCCGCTCTTCCGGGCCCATCGCCTGGAGAAGGCGCTGGGCACAACCGCACGCATGTACTACAAGTACGAAGGCGTCAGCCCGGCCGGCAGCCACAAGCCCAATACCGCCATCCCGCAGGCCTTCTACAACAAGGAGGAGGGTGTCACCCGCCTGACCACGGAGACCGGTGCCGGACAGTGGGGTTCGGCCCTTTGCCTGGCCGGGGCTCTGTTCGGGCTCGAGGTCATGGTCTACATGGTGCGTGCCTCCTACGACGCCAAGCCCGGCCGCCGCAACCTCATGAAGATGTACGGCGGCGACGTCGTGTCCAGCCCCAGCGACCTGACTGCCTTCGGCAGGGCCGTGCTGGCCGAGACGCCGGATACGCCGGGCTCGCTGGGGATCGCCATCAGCGAAGCCGTCGAGGACGCCGCGGGGCGTGCTGACTCGCGCTACTCGCTGGGCTCCGTCCTCAACCACGTCCTGCTGCACCAGACGGTGGTGGGCCAGGAAGCCATGGAGCAGATGGCCATGGCCGGTGAGAAGCCGGACATCCTCATCGCCTGCACCGGAGGCGGCTCCAACTTCGCCGGCCTGACCTTCCCGTTCATCGGACAGAAGCTGCGTGGCGAGGCCGACTATCACGTCATCGCCGCGGAGCCCGCTGCGGCGCCAAGCATGACGCGCGGCATCTACGCCTACGACTTCGGCGACACCGGCAAGATGGCGCCCATCGTCAAGATGCACACCCTCGGCCACGACTTCGTGCCCGACCCCATCCACGCCGGCGGGCTCCGCTACCACGGCATGGCGCCGCAGGTCAGCCTGCTCAAGGACCAGGGCATCATCGAGGCCCGGGCCGTGCTCCAGAGCCGCACCTTCGACGCTGCCCGCATCTTCACCCGGGCCGAGGGCATCCTGCCGGCACCGGAGCCGGCACACGCCATCGCCGTCGCCATCGACGAGGCCAACAAGGCCACGGAGGACGGGACCAGCCCGGTCATCCTCTTCAACATGTGCGGTCACGGCCATTTCGATGCCTCCTCCTACACTCGCTACCTGGCCGGCGAGCTGGAGGACTACGAGCTGCCCGAGGAGCGCATCCAGCACGCCCTGGAGACGATCCCCGCGGTCTGACAGGCTGGTCGTGTCGGCGACGGCCCTGGGCGCGCAGGGGTGACCGACCCAGGTCACGAGCTCGTGCTGGGGGTGCCCCGCGCCCGCATCATCGGCGCGACCGGCTGGCGGGGCATCCTCGACGGGGACGTGTCCTCCTACCTGGACACCATCTCGGCCGAGGCCCAGTTCCGGCCGCGTCCGGAGGCGGAACAGGATCCGTCCTGGAAGCAGGTCATCCCGTACCTGCTCCTGCGCGACGAGGGGCGCATCTTCCTGATGCGGCGGACGGCCGCGGGGGGTGATGCCCGGCTGCATGAGCGCTGGTCGATCGGGGTGGGCGGCCACCTGGGTCCCGCGGACGACGGCATCGAGGCGGGACTACTCCGCGAGTTCCATGAGGAACTGGTGGCCGAGTGGGATCCCGAGCCCCGGCTGCTGGGATTGCTCAACGATGACAGCACGCTTGTGGGGCAGGTCCATCTCGGCGTCGTCTTCGAGACCGAGGCGGCCGGGCGGGCGGTGACCGTGCGCGAGACGCACAAGCTGTCCGGCGAGTTCGTGACTCCCGGGGAGGTGCTGCGCGGCTACGCGCACCTCGAGACCTGGAGCCAGCTGCTCTTCGACTTCGTGCGCCAGCACGACACCTGACCGGGCGGTGCTGGCGCCGCGAGCGTGCCCCGTGGGGTCGTCGGGAGGGCCCCCGCGGAAGGTGCGCGCGACGGCCTCGCCCGCTCTGGGGCGGCCTGATGTGCACGAGGGCATTGCCCTGGCTGCACCGCTGGGTCATGAGGCGCACTCGCGGTCCATTCGATGGCGGCATCGTGCTGCCCTCGGCAGTCCGTACGCCGGGGGGAGAAGGAGACACGCCCTGATGGGACATCGGTCCATCGCCTCCATCCTGGCCATCAGCCTGGTCATCGGAGCGGCCGCTGGGGCTGCCGCGCAGTCAGACGATCCGCTCGCCCCAAGCGCCGGGTATGACAAGGGCTGCCCGTCGGGCGTGGCCGTGAGCGGTGGCTCTACACGCTCTTCCCCGACGATATCGAGTCCCACGGATCGCTACCGCTCAGCGACACGCCGTGGAGGGTCCGGGCACAGAACAGCAACGCAGCAGTGCGGAGCATCTCCGTATGGGTGGAGTGCATCGCGACAGAGCCCGTGACGGTCATCGCGAAGCTGGCCCCCGCGGCCAGGAAGGCCATCGATACCACCACGAACAGGAAGGGAGCGGGAGGCACCCAGCCGCGCAGGTGGCGGCTTGCATCCATCCGGGTGCTGGAGTCGGAGGTCCGTCCCGCAAGGGGCGGGCCTCTTGCACGTGGGTGCGCACCAAGCTCGAGCAGCGCCGATCATGACATCTGGCCGTAACAGGCTGGCACGAAGGCGATGGGATAATCGGGTACACAAGGAGTAGCCCCGTGCCACATCGTCGCCTATCGCCCCTCATGGTCATCCGCATGGTGATGCTGCTTGCCGGTCTGCTGGCGCTGCTCGCCAGCACGGTGCAGGCGCAGCAGGACGAGCGCACCGTGGTCGTGCTGCCCACCACCGGCGTGGTCGACCAGATCATGTCCAATTACATCCGCGAGGGCATCGATGCCGCGGTGGCGCAGGGTGCGCAGGCCGTCGTCATCGAGCTTGACACGCCTGGTGGCTCGCTGGAGGCCACCCGCGAGATCACCCAGGCGCAGCTCTCCGCCGGGGTACCGGTGATGGTCTGGGTCGGACCCGCTGGTGCTCGCGCCGCCAGCGCCGGCACCTTCCTGACCCTGGCGGCCCACGTGGCGGCCATGGCGCCGGCCACCAACATCGGCGCTGCCACTCCCATCAGCGGAGAGGGCCAGGACATCGAGGGCGACCTGGGCAAGAAGGTCCTGAACGACACCATCGCCACCATCACCTCCATCGCCGAGGAGCGCGGCCGGCCGGTGGACTGGGCGGTCAGCACGGTCGTCGAAGCCCAGTCCTACACGGTGGACGAGGCGCTCGCCGCCGGTGCCATCGACTTCAAGGCCCGCTCCATCGAGGACCTCCTCGTCCAGGCCGATGGGCTCACCGTCGACGTGGCCGGCGAGGCCGTCGTGCTGGACACGGCCGGGGCCACGGTCGAGGAGCTGGGCATGAACCCCTTCCAGTCCTTCCTGCACCTGCTCTCGGACCCCAACATCGCCTTCATCCTCTTCACGCTGGGCTTCTACGGCATCTTCTTCGAGCTGCAGAACCCCAACTACGTGACCGGCATCCTGGGCGCCTTCGCGCTCATCCTCGCATTCATCGGCTTCGGCAGCCTGCCGCTCAACATCGCGGGTCTGCTGCTCATCGGCCTGGCGGTCATCCTCTTCGTGCTGGAACTGACCGTGACCAGTGGCGGGCTGCTGACCATCGGCGGGCTGGTGGCCTTCGCACTGGGGGCGTCTGCCCTGTACACGCAACCGGGTGACCCGGTCGCGCCGTCGGTCCAGGTGGACTGGCAGATCATCGCCCTCATGACGCTGCTCACCGCCCTCTTCGTGGGCGGCGTCCTCTTCGCCGCCTGGCGCAATCGCAGGCTGGCACCGGTCAATATCGGGGCCGGTGGCCTGGAGCATCCGCTGCTGCCGGAGGGCACGGAGGGATCGGTGCGGCGAACGCTGGCACCGCAGGGCACCATCTACGCCATGGGCGAGGACTGGACGGCCCGCACCAGCGATGACCAGCCGCTGGAACGCGGCACGGCCGTCCGCGTCATCGGTCAGGATGGTATGACCCTCATCGTCGAACGCATGACCCGCCAGGAGATGGCCGCTCGCGCGGCCTCCAGCCAGAATGCCCCGCCGCCAGCCTCAGGCGGCAGCCCAGCGGAAAGGACGGCCTAGGCCATGGACAACCCGGTCAATCTCGCCGCCATCATCCTGGTCGCGGTCGTGCTCATCGTGCTCGCCTACCTGTCGATCCGGGTCGTCAACGAGTTCGAACGCCTGGTCGTCTTCCGGCTCGGCAAGACCGGTCCCGAACGCGTCAGGGGACCCGGCCTGGTCTTCCTCATCCCCATCATCGACCGGGCTGTGAAGACGGACCTGCGCGAGCAGTTCATCGAGGTCCCCAGCCAGACCAACATCACCAAGGACAACGCGCCCATCAACATCGACTTCCTGATCTACTGGCGCATCGTCGATCCCATGCGCAGCGTCGTGAACGTGGCCAACTTCGCCGGCGCCCTCCAGGGTATCTCCACGACCACGCTGCGCGCCGTCATCGGCGACATCCTCCTCGACGACGTGCTCTCCAAGCGCGAACAGATCAACGAGGTCCTGCGCACCAAGCTCGACGAGCAGACCGAACGCTGGGGCGGCAAGGTCACCACGGTCGAGATCCGCGAGATCATCGCGCCGCGCGACGTCCAGGACGCCATGAACCGGATGCTCTCCGCCGAGCGCAATCGGCGCGCGGTCATCACCGAGTCCGAGGGTGCCCGGCAGTCCAACATCAACGTGGCTGAGGGCGAGAAGCAGTCCGCCATCCTGCGCGCTGAAGGCGCCCGCCAGGCCGCCATCCTGGAGGCCGAAGGCTTCAGCGAGGCACTCAACCGCATCTTCGCGGCCGCCAGGAACATCGACGACCGCACCATGACGCTGCAGTACTTCGAGGCGCTCAAGGAGCTCGGCACCAGCCCCTCCACCAAGTACGTCATCCCGCTGGAGCTGACCGACCTGGCCAGGCGCCTGGGCAACTTCCTCGATGCCGGGCTCGATACCGGCCAGAGCGTCCGCCTCGCCGGCGAAGCGCAGCGGACGGCCGCGGAGGTGCCGGAGGACAAGGGCAAGGCTGCTCCGTAACGCGTCAGTCCCCACCCTGGGAGCGCGCGAACATGGTCCCGACCGTTCGCGCGCTCCGCTATGTCACGCCGCTGCCGGAGGGCGGCTCGCTGCCGGCGCTCATGGAGGCGGATGACGACGGCACCTACGTGGTCAAGTTCCGGGGTGCCGGGCAGGGACCCAAGGCGCTGGTAGCGGAGCTGCTGGCCGGGGAGGTCGGCCGTGCCCTGGGCCTGCCGGTGCCCGACATCGTGCTCGTGGACCTGGACCCCTCGTTCGCCCGCCTCGAGATGGACCCCGAGTCAGGACCTCCTGCGCGCCAGCGAAGGGCTCAACGTGGCCCTCGACTTCCTGCCCGGCTCGATCACCTACGATCCGCTCGTGCCGCCGGCACCCGACCCGGACTTCGCGGCGGACGTGGTCTGGTTCGATGCCTTCATCAGCAACGTCGACCGCACGGCCCGCAACACCAATCTGCTGAGCTGGCACGGAAACGTCTGGCTCATCGACCACGGGGCGGCGCTGTACTTCCATCACGACTGGCGCGAATCCCCTGAGCAGGGTCGCCGACGCCTTCGGTCGGGTCGGGGAGCATGTGCTGCTCTCGTTCGCCGGGCCGATGGAGGAGGCCGACGCACGGCTTCGGCCGCGGCTGACGAGCCGGCGCCTGCAGTCGATCCTGGCGTCGATCCCGGACGCCTGGCTGTCCGACCGCTACGGGGACCTGACGCCGGAGGAGGTGCGCTCGACGTACCTTCGGTACCTGCTCGCCAGGTTGAAGGCGGCAGACGCGTTCGTAGAGGAGGCCGCTCGTGCCCGAGCTCAGCTCGTATGACTACGCGGTGGTCCGGGTCGTTCCCGACGTCGAACGGGGCGAGTTCCTCAATGCCGGGGTCATCCTCTTCGCCCGAACGCGGGACTTCCTGGCGGCCCGGGTCGAGCTCGACGAGGAACGCCTGGCAGCCTTGGCGCCGACGTGTGACGTGACCGCCGTCCGCGCCCACCTCGCGTCGCTCGCGCGCATCGCTGCGGGGGCGGCCGGCTCGGGACCCATCGGCCGGTTGGATCCGTCACAGCGCTTCCACTGGCTCGTAGCGCCGCGGAGCACGGTCATCCAGGTCTCGCCGGTGCACTCTGGCCTCTGCGAGGACCCTCGCCAGGAGCTCAGCCGGCTCTTCGAGCGTCTCGTGTCCGCGGGCGGGTCGGCCGGAGCCTGATCGAGCGGATCCCTGCCGGCTCGGTCGGCTGGGCGAAAGCCGGCGATGAGCGGGCGCCAAGTGCCGGTGAAGGATCGACGGTCACACTCGGGGCATGCTCGCCGATCCTCGATACGGCCGTGGTCAGCGGTCTGCACGGCGAAGTGGTCCGCGTCGAAGTGGACGTGGCGCCGGGTCTGCCCGGCTGCCAGATCGTGGGGCTGCCTGACACAGCCCTCTCGGAGGCTCGAGAGCGGGTCCGCAGCGCCATACGCAACGCCGGGTTCTCCTACCCGCTGTCGCACGGATCACCATCAATCTGGCCCCGGCCGAGCGCCGCAAGCACGGTGCCGCCTACGACGTCGCCATCGCCATCGGCATCCTGCTCGCCTCGGAGCAACTGCGCGCCTCGGGCGGGGCCTGGGCACTCCTCGGCGAGCTCTCGCTCGACGGCGGGGTCATGCCGGTCCCGGGTGTCCTGCCCATGGTGGCGACCCTACGGGAAGCCGGTCATCGCAGGGTCTGCGTTCCGGTCCGCAACCACCGTGAGGCCACGCTGGTCAGTGGCATCGAGGTCGTGGGCGTCGCTGGGCTGGATGACGTGGCCCGACTGGTCGCCGGGCCGCGTGGCCGCGCCGCCGCCGGGCGCGCCGCCGTCACCCCATCACGATGGCCGGCGATCGGGCAGTCCGCACGTCCACCGATGCCGCCACGGAGGCCACCCCCGGCGTCGAGGCCAGCCTCACCGACCTCTCGGACGTCCGCGGTCAGGAACACGCGCGCTGGGCGCTGGAGGTGGCGCTGGCAGGACGTCACAACCTGCTGCTCATCGGCTCGCCCGGCGCCGGCAAGACGTTGCTGGCTCGAGCCACGCCTGGCCTGCTGCCGCGGCTCACCGAGAACGAGGCACGTGAGATCGCGGTCATCCGCAGTGTGGCCGGCCTCGAACAGACCGAGGTTCGGAGCGGCTGTCGCGACCCTTCCTCGCGCCACATCACACCACCTCCTACGCGGCCATGGTGGGCGGCGGACCGCAGCTCTCGTCCCGGTCTCGTGACGCAGGCTCACCACGGCGTCCTCTTCCTCGACGAGCTCGCGGAGTTCGACCGCGACGTACTGGACGCGATGCGCCAGCCTCTGGAGGACGGCTCGGTGGAGATCGTGCGCGCGCACGGCTCCGTCCGCTACCCGGCGAGGCTGCAGCTCATCGCGGCCATGAACCCCTGCCGCTGCGGCTGGCACGGTGACCCGGCCAGATCGTGCCGTTGCCCGGTGCGGGAGCCGGCACGCTACATGCGACGCGTCAGTGGGCCGCTCCTGGACCGCATCGAGCTGCGCGTGGTCATGCCACGCATCGACGCCGAGACGCTCGTGGGGGCCACCCGCCCGGAGCCCAGCTCGATCGTCGCGGAGCGGATCGGGCACGCCTGGCGCACGGCCCTGTCTCGCAACGGAGGCCATCCCAATGGGTCGCTCCAGGGCCGCCGTCTACTCAGGGCATGCGCCATGGACCGCGCCGCCAGGGCCACGCTCACGGAAGTCGCCCACGGACTGGACCTTACCGCCCGGGGCATCCACCGCTTGATGCGCGTGGCCCGGACGATCGCCGACCTGCAAGGTCGACACCTCGGTCGCCAGCGACGAGATCCTGGCGGCCGCGTCCCTCCGGGATCGCTCGCTGGAGACCGAGCTGGCGACATGACGGACTCGGCGCTGGGCAGGGAGCGAGAGGCCTGGATCGCGCTGGCGAGCACGCCTGGCGTCGGTGCTGTCACGTTCCAGCGACTGCTGGCAGCCTTCGGCGGAGCATGGGCCGCGCTGGCAGCGGTGGC
Source organism: uncultured Chloroflexia bacterium (assembly GCA_963697275.1). Taxonomy (GTDB): domain Bacteria; phylum Chloroflexota; class Limnocylindria; order Limnocylindrales; family CSP1-4; genus JAFMJV01. Next base: position 52,940 of record CAVONF010000007.1, read on the forward strand.
GAGGACACCCCCGGCGCGGACAGAGGCCCACCTCGCTCGACGGCTCGGGCTGCGGCTCCGGCCCGGGCTCTCGGCTGGCACTGCGCAGGACAGCCACCGACCCAGGTCTCACGGAGCGACGCATGACGGCGCTCGGAGGCTGGATCCTGACGCCACTCGATGCTGGCTATCCAGCGAGTCTGCATGAGCTGGAGGAACCCCCTGCGATCATCTTCGGGCTCGGCTCAGCCACCAGCCTTGCGGGCAGGCCACACGTGGCCGTGGTCGGGACGCGCCGGCCGACAGGGCTGGCGCGAGATCTCGCGGCGCGCATCTCGACACGTCTCGTGGAGGCAGGCGCCACCGTCATCTCCGGCCTGGCCGTCGGCATCGATGGGACCGCCCACGCCGCTGCCCTGGATGCCGGGGGTGTGACCATCGCGGTGGTCGGCAGCGGCCTTGATGACCCCTACCCGGCGGCACACCGCCGACTGGCCCGGGCCATCAGCAGGAGCGGCGCCGTCATCTCTGAGCTGGCGCCCGGTGTTCGGGCCACGCAAGGGACCTTCCCGCGCCGCAATCGCATCATCAGTGCCCTGGCGCAGGCCACCGTCGTGGTCGAGGCTCCGGCCCGCAGCGGTGCGCTCATCACGGCACGTCATGCCCTGGAACAGGGGCGCATCCTGCTGGTGGCACCGGGCCGACCCCTGGACCCGGCCGTGGCCGGCAACCTCGGGCTGTTGCGCGAGACGCCCGCCCGACCCCTGGTTGGCCTCGATGAGATGATCGTGGACCTGGGACTGGATGCGGCAGCTCCAACCGATGGCAGCGGCGCATCAGCTCACCTCTCGACGAGCGCCGCACTCGCGCTGCTGGGGGCGCCGGAACGAGCCGTGGCGCAGGCGCTGAGCAGGGGACCCCAGACCATCGATAGCCTGGCGCGAGCAAGCGAGCAGTCGCCGAGCGTCGTCGCCGCTGCCCTGACGCTCCTGCAGCTGCGCGGCTGGGCGCGCGTCCTGGGCGCCATGCAGCTGCCCTCGGGGCCACTCCTGGTATCAGGACCCGGCTCGGCGGTCACCGATGCCGACACGACGGCAGCGTAGGATGGAGCCATGACCCGCACAGCTGCCGTAGTGAGCGGTGCGCCTACGCACCGATGCTACACTCGCCGGCCATGACCAAGAACCTGGTGATCGTCGAGTCGCCCGCCAAGGCGCGGACGATCGAGCGATACCTGGGTGAGGGCTACAAGGTGCTGGCCTCCTACGGCCATGTCCGGGACCTGCCCGAGAACCCCGGCAAGGGCAAGCTGGGCGTGGACGTCGAGCACGACTTCGCGCCCGAGTACGTCGTCAACGAGGACCGTCGCAAGCAGCTCAACGCCATCGCCCGTGCGGCGGCCAGCTCCGACCTCGTCTACCTCGCCACGGACCTCGACCGCGAGGGCGAAGCCATCGCCTGGCACATCGTGGAGGCCGTGGACATCCCCGATGACAAGCAGCGCCGGGTGACCTTCAGTGAGATCACCAAGTCCGCCATCGACGCGGCCTTCGCCACTCCACGCGACATCGACATGGGCCTCGTCGATGCCCAGCAGACACGACGCATCATGGACCGGATCGTGGGCTACACGCTCAGCCCGCTCATCTCCCGCAAGGTTCGCAGCGGCCTCTCGGCCGGACGTGTCCAGTCCGTGGCCGTGCGCCTGGTGGTGGAGCGCGAGCGCGAGATCGAAGCCTTCGAGGCCCGCGAGTACTGGACCCTGGAGGCGTCCCTGCGGAGTCAGCGGGGTGAGCCCTTCCGGGCGGCCCTGGTCAAGGTGGACGGCACGTCGGTGGCCCGTAGCGCCGAGGTCGGCCGCAACGAGGTGGTCATCGCTGACGAGGTCACGGCCCAGGCCTACGCCGACGAGCTGCGCGGCGCGACGGCCACGGTCACCTCGCTCAAGGTGCGCAACAGCAAGCGCAATCCGGCACCGCCCTTCACCACCAGCACACTCCAGCAGGAGGCCAGCCGCAAGCTTGGGTACGGCCCCAAGCGCACCATGTCGGTGGCCCAGCGCCTCTACGAGGGCATCGAGATCGACGGCCAGCCCACCGGTCTGATCACCTACATGCGAACCGACTCGGTGAACCTGGCCAAGGCGGCCCAGCTCGAAGCTCACGACATCATCGGCGAGCGCTACGGCCGCGACTACGCGGTCGAGGGCGGACGCGGCTACCGCAACCGCACCAAGGGTGCCCAGGAGGCGCACGAGGCCATCCGGCCTACCAGTTTCCGCCGCGATCCCGACTCGCTGCGCGGTCGCATCAAGGACGATGAGCTCCGCCTGTACCGGCTCATCTGGCAGCGCGCCCTGGCGTCGCAGATGGCCGCCAAGCAGATGGAGACCACCAGCGCCGAGCTGGCAGCGGGCCGCTTCGGCCTCCGCGCCAGCGCCACGCGGACCACCTTCGAAGGCTTCACCAAGGTCTACACCGAAGGCCGTGACGACGGCGAGGAGGAGGCAGCCGAAGCTCGCCTGCCGGCCCTGGTCGAGGGCGAGCCGGCCGCGATCGAAGACGCCGTGGGCGAGCAGCACTTCACCGAGCCGCCGCCGCGCTATACCGAGGCATCGCTCATCAAGGCCCTGGAGGAGCACGGTATCGGCCGGCCTTCCACGTACGCGGCCACCATCTCCACCATCGTCGAGCGCGGCTACGTCAAGGTCGAGGACCGTCGGCTCCGGCCCGAGGTCGTGGCCGGCATCGTCACCGATCTGCTCGTCGAGCACTTCGGTGACTACGTCGACGTCGCCTTCACGGCCCGGATGGAGGAAGAGCTCGATGAGGTCGCTCGTGGTCAGCGCCAGTGGGTGCCGCTGCTGCGGGAGTTCTATGACCCGCTGAAGGCGCTCGTGGACGAGAAGCGCAAGACCCTCAGACGAAGCGAGTTGACCACCGAGGCCACGGACGAGGTCTGCTCGGAGGGCCATCCCATGGTCATCCGCCTCGGTCGCAACGGTCGCTTCCTGGCCTGCTCGCTGTACCCCGAGCACAAGGAATCGCGCGACCTCCCCGGCGAGGAGCCGGAGCTGCCGGCAGTGGAAGGCGTCGGCGAGCCCTGCCCCAAGTGTCAGGAGGGCACGCTTGTCGCGCGTCGCGGGCGCTTCGGTGTCTTCGCGGGATGTTCGCGCTACCCCGACTGCGACTACATCCACCGCACCGGCCCGCCCCCACCACCGCCGCTGCCCTTCGAGGTGGCAGTGCCCCCGCTGCGGGCAGGGCACGCTCGTGGCGCGTCGTGCGCGACGCACCGGCAACGTCTTCTACGGCTGCTCGCGGTACCCCAAGTGTGACTTCACCACCAACTTCGAGCCCCTTGGCGCCGTCCACGACGCAGACGCCGGCCCGGTGGCGCTCAAGGAGGACGCCGGCATCTGCCTGCGCTGCGGGGCGCCGGTGGAGATCCCGGATGACCGCGCCGGCCTGCCGGGACGGAAGCTTCCCGGAGGTCCGCCCGACCCGGCTGCGCTCCTGCCGTCCCGCAAGCGCCGTGCCGCGGCGGGTACCAGGCGTCCCGGCCGGGCCGGCAAGCGAGCAGCCGGGTCAGCCGCCGCCCGCAAGCGGGCCACGGCCTCGGAAGAGGAGCCCGCAGCGCCGGCGGATGCTGCGCCCGTGGCCGCATCCTCTTCCGCCTGATGGGCCATCGGTCGGACGTTGCTCGATGACGAACCGGGGGAAGCATCGCGACGGAAGATCGGCGGCGCAGACCTTCATGGCCGCACTCGACGCGCGGGACGCGTCCGTGCACACCAAGCGCGCCTACGCGACCGCCATCGGGCAGTACCTCGACTGGCTGGAGCGACTGGACGGAGTCGACTGGACCCGGCCGCCGCGCCGCACGCTACGCGCCTGGCTGGCCGAGCTCGATGCCCGTGGCCTGGCCCGCTCGACCATCGCCAGCCGCATCGCGGCGTTGCGCTCCTTCTACCGCTTCGCGCGTCGCCAGGGCTGGGTGGCTGGTGATCCATGGGCGGCGGTGGTCACACCGCGGCGCGCGTCGCGCCTGCCCCGGGTCCTGGACATCGGTGACGTGGAGCTGCTGCTGGACGCCGTCCCGGGATCGGGGGGTCACGCCGTCGCCGGGCCCTGGCAGGCAGGACTGCCGGAGGCCCTGGAGCTGCGCGACCGGGCCATCGTCGAGTGCGCCTACGCGGCTGGCCTGCGCATCAGCGAGATCGCCGGCGGCGCGGCTGGCGGACATCGACCTCGGCCGCGGTGAGATCCGCGTCCTGGGCAAGGGTCGCAAGGAACGGATGGGCATGCTGGGAGCACCGGCTCGGGACGCCCTGGCCGCCTACCTCCGTGCCGGACGTCCGCTCCTGGCCCTGCCCGGCAGTGCTGACGACGCCCTCTTCCTGGGCGCCACCGGTCGCGCCCTGGGGACCCGCGCCGTGCGCATGCGCATCGACCGCCTGGTGCGTCGGGCCGGTCTGCCCGAGCGGACCACGCCGCATACGCTGCGACACTCCTTCGCCTCCCACATGCTCGAAGGGGGTGCGGACCTGCGCGTCGTCCAGGAACTGCTCGGCCACGCCAGCCTGTCGACGACACAGGTCTACACGCACGTCAGCCCCGGTCGATTGCGTTCCAGCTATCGAGCCGCGCACCCCCGTGCGGTCTCGAGCCGCCCAGCCGGCGCGACCAGCCGACGACGAGCAGCCCGCCTGACCGTGAGCAGGGGCGCGCTCGCGCGGGCTGGTCTGGTGGTGACCGGCGCCTTCCTGGTCTCCCGTGTGCTGGGTTGGGTCCGGGTCGTCGTGCTCGGCAACCTGTTCGGCGCGACGGCCGAGCTCGATGCCTACTACGCCGCGTTCCGCATCCCCGACCTGGTCTTCCAGCTGGTGGCCGCGGGGGCCATCGCTTCCTCGCTCATCCCGGTGCTGTCGGGCCTGCTCACGGGCGGGGAACGGGAGCGCGCCTGGCGGGTCGCCTCCACGGTCACCAACCTCATGCTCGGCGTGATGCTCGTCCTCTCGGCCCTGCTGGCCATCTTCGCGCCGACCATCGTGCCGCTGCTGGTCCCCGGCTTCGACGCCGCGACCACGGAGCATGACCATCGAGCTCACCCGCCTGATGCTCATCGCACCCGTCTTCCTGGCCGCCGGTGCCATCGCCTCGGCCATCCTCAACAGCGAGGACCGCTTCGGCGCCGCGTCGCTCGCGCCGGTCAGCTACAACGCCTGCATCATCATCGGCGCGTTGCTGCTGGCACCCTGGCTGGGGGTCTACGGCGCCGCCATCGGCGTCGTCATCGGCTCGGTCGCGCACCTGCTGGTCCAGGTGCCGGCGCTGCGCAGGCGCTTCCACTACACGTTCCGGGCCGACATCAGCGATGAAGCGGCGCGGCAGTCGTTCTGGCTGATGCTGCCGCGCGCCATCGGCATGGGGGCCAACCAGATCACCTTCCTCGTCAACACGGCCCTGGCCACCACGGTCGCGGTAGGCGCCGTGGTCAGCTACAACGTCGCCTTCAACGTGCTCCAGATCCCGCTCGGCGTCATCGGCCTGCCGCTCGGCATCGTGCTCCTGCCGGCGATGTCGCGCGCCCTGGCCGGCGGCGAAGGAGGTCGAGTTCGGGCGCACCGTGGTGAGCTCGCTGCGCCTCCTGCTGTGGGCGATGCTGCTGGTGGCGGCGGTCGGCATCGTGACCCGCGGAGGAGGTCACGGAGCTGCTCTTCGGGTGGGGCTTCGATGAGACGGCCCTGGCGGCCACCGCCGCGGCACTCGGGGTCTTCCTGCTGGGGCTGCCCGCGCACGCGCTCAACATCATCCTGGCGCGCGCCTTCTACAGCGGCAAGGACACCGTCACGCCGGTGACCGTGGCCATCATCTCGGTCGGCGTCAACGTGGTCGTCTCACTGGCTACGGTCGAACGGCTGGGCCTGCAGGGCCTGGCGCTGGGCATCGCCGCGGGCGCCTGGTTCGAGGCCATCACGCTGGCCGTCCTCCTGCACCGTCGCCATCAGGCCATCGAAGCCCGGCTCATCGTGAGCGGTGGAGCCATCTCGCTGCTGGGCGCCATGGCATCGGGACTGGTGGCAGCCGTCGTGCTCGCCATCACCCCGGACGCGTCCGGGGCCGGCAGGCTGGTGGGCCTGACGATCGAGCTGGTCCTGGCCAGCACCGCGGCCCTGGCCGTCTACGTGGCCTACAGTCGGCTGGTGCGACTGCCTGAGCTTCCCCGAACGATCGGGCTGCTGCGCGCGGCCCTGCGACCCGGATGAGCGCATCACCACGGGGCGTGTCAGCCGGTGGGCCGGATGCCATCGTCGTCGACCGCGACGAGCGGGAGGCGCCCGCAGGCTGGGACGCCCTCGCCGTGCAGGTCCCCGGTGGGCACGTCATGCAGTCGGTCGCCTGGGCCGGGTATCGCCAGAGCCAGGGCCTCGAGCCGCACTTCCTGACCTTTGCCGATGGCAGCGTGACGCTGGCGACTGCTGCGGCGCACGCCGCTGCTTCCCGGGGTCGAAGCGGTGGTGCGGCGCGGACCGGCCCACCGCGGAGAAGCGGCGCGGCTGGGTACTGCGCGCGCTGTCGGCCTGGCGGCCTGGGCAGCCAGCCACGGTGCCCGGGACCTGTACCTGGACCCCGAGCGGCCCGCCGACCCGGCCTACGAGAGCAGCCCTGGACGAAGCCGGCTTCCGCGTGGTCGAGGGCCTGGAACCTTCCATCCATGTCATGCGCCTGGACTTCACGCCTGACCTGGATGAGGAGGCGCTGTTCGGGGGACTGTCCAAGTCGACGCGACAGCGCATCCGCACGGCGGAGCGCCAGGGTACCGGCGTGCGCGAAGACCCTGGCGGGGAGCGCCTCGAGGACTTCGTCGTGCTGATGCGCGAGCGGGCGGACGCCCTGGGCATCCCGCTGCGACAAGGCAGCGACTACCTGCGTGGCTGGCGGGCCCTGCTGGGGGCGGGGCTGGCCAGGCTCCTGCTGGCCGAGCACGAGGGCCAGTTGGTGGGAGGTCTGTTCCTGTACCGCCAGGGCGGCATCCACGCCACGGCCTACTCGGCCGACAAGGCCTCGACGCGGGCCGACCTGCCCGGCACCATGCACCTGGTGCGCTGGACGGCCATCCGTGATGCCTTGCGTCAGGGCACCCCAGCCATCGAGCTGGGAGGCGTCGATCTGCCCGGTCATCGTCAGCCGCCCGAACCGGGTGAACCAGGTCGCGGCCTCTACGAGCACAAGCGTGGCTTCGGGGCGCGGTGGGTCGAGCGCTCGCCAGCACGCCGCATCGTGCTCCGATCCGGAGCGGACCGACTGGCCCGAAGCCGGCGGCGCGTCATCGACGCCGTCCGCGAGATGCGAAGATGAGCTCGATGCTGTCCGACGAACTGACCGCGCGGCGGGCCCCCAGGATGGCCCCGTCGTGACCAGCCTTGGCGTGGGAGCAGATCTTGCGAGACTGCGCACCGACGCGAGCGCCTGGGACGACTTCGTCGCCTCGTCGAGCACAGCCTTCCCGCTGCAGATGAGCGCCTGGGCGGAGGCCAAGGCGGCCACCGGCTGGACCGCGACGCGGGTGCTCGCCGACGCCGGCTCCGGTCCGATCGGTGGTCAGCTGCTGATGCGGCGCCTGGGCCCGGGTCCCTGGGCCCTTGGCTACCTGCCACGCGGACCGGTCGCCAGCAGCTTCGATGCAGCCAGCCTGGCGGCCTTCACGGCGGCCCTGCGTGACGTCGCGCGGTCGCGGCGCCTCACCCACGTGACCGCCGATCCCGGACTGGAGGGTGATGCGCACGCAGCCATCATGCTCGCGGCCGGGTGGCGGCCCACCGCTGCGCTGCAGCTTGCGAGCACCCAGGTCATCGACCTCTCGCGCACGGAAACCGAGCTCTGGTCCGATGTCTACAAATCCAGCCGCCGCTATATCAACGGCGCCCGCAAGCGCGGCTGCCTGGTGCAGGAGGGCAGTGAGGCTGACCTGCCGGTCTTCTACGACATCCTCGTCGAGACGGCCGTCCGCAGTGGCTTCATCCCGCGCGCCTTCGAGGCCTACCGTGACGTCTACCGTGCCTTCGCGCGGCGAGGCCTGGCGCACCTCCTCATCGGCTATCTGCCGGACGGCACCGCGGTCTCCAGCAAGCTCATCCTGGTCAGCGGGGGTCGTGCCTCGCAGCTCTATGGCGGCCTCACTGACGCAGGGGGCGAAGCACGCGCCGGACACTTCTTCGAATGGGAGGCCATCATCCGCTGCAGGGCGGCAGGGGCGCAGGTGTTCGATATGTGGGGTCGCTCCACCGGCGGAATCGCCCACTTCAAGCAGGGCTTCGGGGGTCGCGTCGTCGAGTTCGGAGGCACGTTCGACCTGATCGTGAACCCCGCCGTCCACGCGCTCTATCGGCGCGCTCGTCGCACCTTCGTGTGGCTGGCCCGTCGACGTCGTGGCCTGCGCACGGACGCTGTCGACCGGCCGACCGCCGGGCCGGATCCCACCGCGACGTGAACGAAGCACGCCTGTCCGCCCTCTCCGCACTGCTGCAGCGACGCGGACAGCTGGTCTCCGATCCACTGCCCGCGCATGGCGGCCAGGCCGATCCGACCATCGGGGCGATCCGCTATGACTCGCGGCTGGTGCAGCCGGGTGACCTCTTCGTGGCGCGGCGTGGACAGCATGCCGACGGACACGATCACGTGGCCTCGGCCGTGGCAGTCGGCGCCGTGGCCGTCATCGCCGAGCGACCCGTCCCGGGAATCAGCGTGCCTGAGATCCTGGTGCGTGACGCCAAGGCATCGCTGGCGCTGGCGGCCGCGTGGCGCGCTGGCGATCCATCACAGCGCCTGGGCATCGTCGGCATCACGGGCACCGATGGCAAGACCACCACGGCCTACCTGGTGCGTGCCATCCTCGAAGGCGCCGGACACCAGGTCGGCCTCGTCGGCACGACCGATGTCATCGTCGCCGGCGGGAGCCGCGGCAACGCGGCACGCACCAGCACCCCTGAAGCTCCCGAGCTGCAGGGCTATCTCGCGGAGATGCTGGCCGGCGGTGACGAGTGGGCCATCGTGGAGTCGACCTCCCACGGGCTGGCCCAGCAGCGCGTCGGCGGCGTCGCCTACGACGTCGCGGTGCTCACCAATATCACCGCCGAGCACCTCGAGTTCCACGGCACGCTGGAGGCCTATCGCGAGGCCAAGCGGACGCTCTTCGCGCGTCTCGAGCGCAGCGATGAGAACCCCGAGAAGGGCTGGGGCAAGCACGCCGTGGTGAACGCCGACGATGCCCAGGCCGGGGCCGTCTCGGCCATCGCCATGCAGGCGGGCGCCGCTGTCCTGCGCTACGGGTTGGCCGGCGCGCTCGGCGGTGGACCCGACCGGGAGCTCGACCTGGCAGCGACCGGGCTGATCGAGACACCTGCGGCCATGCGCGTGGCCGTGCGTGCGCCGCAGTGGAGCGGCCATGTCGACCTGCGCCTGGCCGGCCGCTTCAACGTCCACAACGCTCTCGCCGCGATGGGCGTGGCCGCGGCGCTCGGCCTGGACCCTGGTGCAGCAGCCGCTGCCCTCGGCGAGGTGGCAGGCGTGCCCGGGCGCATGCAGCGCATCGACGAGGGACAGGACTTCAGCGTCGTCATCGACTACGCGCACACAGCCGAGGCACTCGGAAAGGTCCTCGACGAGCTGGCCCCGGCCGACCCGCCCGCCGGGCTCATCGCCGTCTTCGGCTCGGCCGGTGAACGGGATACCACCAAGCGCTCCGTCATGGGGCGGGTGGCCGGCGAGCGTTGCCGGCTGGTCGTGGTGACCGACGAGGATCCCCGCGGCGAGGACCGCCTGGCCATCCTCGAGGCCATCGCCGAGGGCGCCGAGGCGGTCGGCAAGCGGCGCGGCCTTGACCTGCTCATCGTGCCCGACCGCGCCGAGGCCATCGCCACGGCCATCGGCCGAGCCCGACCGGGCGATGCGGTCGTGTTGGCCGGCAAGGGCCATGAGAAGACCATCGAGACAGCCACCGGAGAGGTGGCCTGGGACGAGGCGGCCGTGGCACGGGACGCCTTGCGTTCGCGGTCGGGCTGATCCTGCCCGCTCGGGGCCTGGCCGCGGCGCTGTCAGCCTTGCCCGAGCACCGCTCGGACCATCTTCTCCATGGGACCATCCGTCAGCCAGTTGCCCTGGTTCGAGAGCAGCACGACCGAGACGCCCTCCTCGGGGAAGTACCACATCGAGGATTCGAAGCCACGCAGGCCGCCGCGGTGGCCGTAGCCACGATGGCCGGCGAAGACCGCCACGTCGGTCCCCAGTCCGTACGTACCCTCAGGCAGGATCGTCGTCATCTGGGCCAGGGAGGCATCCGAGAGCAGCTTGCCACCGTAGAGCGCATCGGCCCAGACGGACAGGTCGCGGGCGGTGGAGGCGATGGCGCCCGCAGCGTCGGCCACGCTCACTGCGGCCATGAACGGCACGACCCGGGCGTCGCGGGTATGGTCGGAATAGCCGGTGCCGTAGTCCCAGTGACCATGAGCGGCGTCCGCCGGTGGCTGCTCGGCAGGCTGGTAGACCGTGTCTGCCAGGCCCAGTGGGTCGAAGAAGCGCTCGCGCAGCTGCTCGTGCAGCGGGGCTCCGCCCACCGTCTCGGCGACGCGCCCGAGGATGACGTAGTTGGTGTTGGCGTAGCGGTAGCACTCACCGGGCTTGCAGTAGCCGGCCTTGACGAGACCCATGATCTCCTCGTACGTCCAGCGGTGCTCACGGGACAGCAGGCCCGGCCCCGAGACGGGGCGCAGCCAGGCCCGCGAGATCCGCTGGTAGCGCGGATTCCCGAAGTAGTCGTAGATGCCGCTGGTGTGGCTGAGCAACTGCCGGATGGTGGCGCTGTCCTTGCGCGGTGCATCCCGGAAGTAGCGCCCGAACGGCTCGTCGAGATCGATCCGGCCCTCCTCGGCGAGCTGCAGGATGAGGGCCGCGATGAACGTCTTGGTGATGCTGGCGATGGAGAAGACGGTATCGTCCTCGATGGGTCGCTCGGGTGTGAACTCGGCCTTCCCGGCACTCCCCAGCCAGGTCTGGCCGTCGGCCAGCCGTACGGCCACCTGGATGCCGGCCACGCGCTTCTTCCCGGTCGCCGTACGAAGGATGTTCAGCAGCTTGCGCTGCGCGACCGGGTCGAGCACCGAGGCAGGCTCGTCGACCAGCGCAGGCGAGGGCACAGCAGTAGCCTCGACGGCGGTGATCGGACCGAGGGTCGGCGGTGCCGTAGGGGAGGGAGATGGGCTGGGCGTGGCGATCGCAGGCACCGTGACGTCCCGAAGGACCGTGTCTGCCACCGGATCCGTGGCTGCGACCGGGCTGGCCGTCGCCACTGCGGATGGAGTGGCGACCGCGGATGGCGTGGGCATCGGCGCTGCCGCGCTGGGTGCCGCCGCTCGGACGTCGATCGCCGGCCCCGATGGCTCCGCGCTCCGGGTGATGGACACGCAGGAGACGACGACGCTCATGGAGAGCGTCAGCAGCAGCAGGCCGGCCTCGGGCCGGAAGCGGGCGATCCACGGCATCACGGACCAAGACGGTACACCGCAGAGCCGCCTCTCCGGCCGAGCGTACGTTGCGATGCGGTGGAGTTGCCACAACGATCGCCAGATCGAGCCGATCCGGCCAGCGCTGCCCCCCACCGACCGCGGCAGCGCCGGTCTTCGCCAGGCGGCTGTCGTCGCATCGCACCATGCCTTCGCTACACTCAGCCAAGGATGACCACGCCCGTCACGCAGACGACCCCCGCCATCGATGGGGCGCCGCCCGCGCCCATCGCTCGACCGAAGCGTCGTGCGCGCCCGGTGGCCACCGAGGACTTCTCGCCGACCGGCATGGAGCGCACGCTGCGGCAGGTCGAGCAGGAGCTCCATGCGCGCTACCCGCAGGCGGACCTGTCCCCGCTGGCGGCGGCCTTCGCCTTCGCCCATGAGGCCCATGCGGGTCAGACGCGGGTCAGTGGTGAGCCCTACGTCAGCCATCCCCTGGCCGTGGCCAGGATCCTCGCCGAGCTGGGGCTCGACCCCGTTGCCGTCGTGGCCGGGCTTCTGCATGACATCCCCGAGGACACGGAGTACTCGCTCCACGACGTGGAGGAGCGCTTCGGCCCGGATGTCGCGCACCTCGTGGACGGCGTCACCAAGCTCTCCAAGTTCAGCACCCTGAGCCATGAGCAGCAGACAGGCCGAGAACCTCCGCAAGATGTTCCTGGCCATGGCCGAGGACATCCGCGTCGTCCTCATCAAGCTGGCCGACCGGCTGCACAACATGCGCACGCTGGGCGCGCTGCCGCCACGCCAAGCAGCTGCGCATCGCCAAGCGAGACGCTGGAGATCTATGCCCCCCTGGCCGAGCGGCTGGGCATCTGGCAGATGAAGTGGGAGCTGGAGGACCTGGCCTTCGGCCATGGATCCCGAAGCCTACCGCGACCTGGCCGGTCAGCTGGAGAGCCATCGCAAGGGCGCGCGAAGCGTACGTGCAACGCGCCATGGAGGTGCTGGGGTCAGGCGCTCGCCGAAGCCGGGCATCAAGGCCGAGCTGTCCGGGCGGCCCAAGCACATCTACAGCATCTACCAGAAGATGCGCCGCAAGGGCGCCGAGCTCGGCGAGATCTACGACGTCCACGCCCTGCGCGGTGCTCGTGGCCGATGTGCGTGAGCTGCTACGCCGCCCTGGGCGTCGTGCACTCCCTGTGGCGGCCCATCCCCGGGCAGTTCGACGACTACATCGCGATGCCCAAGGACAACATGTACCAGAGCCTGCACACCGCCGTCGTCGCGCTGGACGGCAAGCCGCTCGAGGTCCAGATCCGCACCCACGAGATGCACCGCGTCAGCCGAGATCGGCATCGCCGCCCACTGGCGTTACAAGGAAGGCTCCCGGACGCGACCGTGCCTATGACGCCAAGCTGGCCTGGGTCCGCCAGCTCATGGAGTGGCAGCTCGACGTCTCTGATGCCACGGAGTTCATCGAGGGCGTCAAGCTGGACATCTTCCAGGACCAGGTCTTCGTCTTCACGCCCAAGGGCGAGGTCAAGGACCTGCCCGCGGGCGCCACGCCGCTCGACTTCGCCTACCGCATCCACACCGAGGTCGGACACGCCTGCATCGGCGCCAAGGTCAACAACCGGCTCGTGCCGCTTGACTACAGGCTGAAGAACGGCGACATCGTGGAGGTCGTCACCACCAAGGGCGCCCACGGCCCTTCGCGCGACTGGCTCAACATCGTCACCACCAGCCATGCCCGCGAGAAGATCCGCCAGTGGTTCAAGCGCCAGCAGCGCGACGAGAACATCGCGCACGGCAAGCAGGTGCTCGAACGGGAGCTGCGGCGCCTGGCGCGTACGTCCCTCGACAAGATCGACCACCACGACCTGGAGGCTCTCGTCGAGCAGTACAACATGAAGTCGCTGGACGACTTCATGGCCGCCATCGGCTACGGCGCCATCAGTGCGCAGCAGGTGGTCTCGCGCCTCGGCGTCGTGGACGACGCCGAAGAAGTGCAGCTGCCCCAGGTGGCGCCACCGCCACCGCAGACGGGCGGCGTCCGCGTCCGCGGCGTGGGCGACCTGCTCGTCCGCTTCAGCAGAGTGCTGCCACCCCATCCCGGGCGATCCCGTCGTCGGTTTCATCACCCGCGGTCGGGGCGTCACGGTGCACCTGGCCACGTGCCCCACGGTCATCAACGAGCGTGCCGTGGAGCGGCTCATCGACGTGGAGTGGGAGCGGTCTGCCGCCCAGACCTACCCCATCGCCATCCTCATCGAGGCCTACGATCGCACCGGCCTGCTGAGTGATATCACCCACGTCGTGGCGGATGACAAGATCAACATCGTGGCCGCCAGCGTCCGGGTCCACAAGGATCACCGCGCCACGGTCCAGGCCACCCTGGAGGTCTCATCGGTGGCCCAGCTGTCGAGGGTGATGGCGCACCTCGAGCAGCTCAAGGACGTCTACTCGGTCGAACGCGACCACGCCTGACCGATCGCCGCCCGCACCCGTCCTGCGACTGGAGCGAGGCTGCTGGTCCTGGGCCAGTCGACCGCATGCATCAAGGCTCCGGTGTCGCGCTTCGCGCGGTCGTTCCTGTCACGTGGTCCTGGGGGGACTATCGGACGGACACTGCCCGCGCCGGCGAGGCTCCGGGTCGTGGTGAACCGCGCCAGCAGGGCTTCTCCACGCTCACGCTGAGCGCCAGCGAGCGCGACCGTCGGTCAGCTGGCCGCACCGGGGCGCCGCCATCTGCGTCTAACGGTCCGCCGGTGCACGAGTGACAGGAACGGCCGATCTGCGCCGACACGCCGCGGACCGAAGGGCATCGGCTGGAGGACCCGCTGGACAGTCCTGTCACGTACCCGATAGACTCAGGAGACCGATGCCCAGATTCCAGGCCCCCCGCGGCACGCGTGATCTGCTGCCCCACGAGCGCGCTCTCTTCCAGCGCCTCGAAGACAGCGCGCGCCAGCTCGCCACCCGCTACGGCTACCAGCCCATCGAGACGCCCCTGTTCGAGCTGTCGGCCGTCTTCGAGCGCGGCGTCGGCGAGGTCACAGACGTCGTCGAGAAGGAGCTCTTCCGCGTCCAGGCCGGGCGCGGTGATGACGAGGCCGAGCGCTGGGCGTTGCGGCCGGAACCGACGGCCGGCATCGTGCGCGCCTACGTCCAGCACGGCATGCGCACCTGGCCACAGCCGGTGAAGCTGACGCTGACCGGACCGATGTTCCGCTATGACCGGCCGCAGGCCGGCCGCTATCGCCAGTTCTGGCAGTTCGATGTCGAGGCCATCGGCGACACCGGTCCCGCCATCGACGCCGAGATCATCGAGCTGGCCATGGCCTTCTTCGCAGCCGTGGGCCTGCCGGACGTGCAGCTGTTGCTCAACTCCATCGGCGATCCCGTCTGCCGGCCGGCCTACATCGAGGCCCTGGCCAGGCACTTCCGGGCCTTCACCTCCGAGCTCCCCGAGCTGGAGCTGGCACGCCTCGAGACCAATCCGCTGCGCCTGCTCGACTCCAAGGACGAGCGCATGGCGCCGCTCATCGCCACGGCGCCGGTCATCAGCGACCATCTCTGCGAGGCGTGCCGCGACGCACTTCGAAGGACTGCTGTCGCATCTCGAGGCGCTGGCCATCCAGCCGCGGCTGACGCCCAGCCTGGTCCGCGGGCTCGACTACTACACGCGCACGGCCTTCGAGTTCTACCGTCCCGGCGCCGAAGGCCAACAGCAGGCCCTCGGTGGCGGCGGTCGATATGACGGCCTCGTGGAGCTGCTGGGCGGCCAGCCCACGCCAGGCATCGGCTTCGGCATCGGCCTGGACCGGGTGGCGCTGGCGCTCCAGGAAGGTGGGGCAGCAGCAGTGGCACCCGAGCCGTGGAAGCCAGCCGTCGTGGTCGTCGGGGCCGACCCCGGGGACACCGTCGTCCGGCTGCAGCTGGCAACGGAGCTGCGCGGTGCCGGCCTGGCCTGCTGGCCGGACCTCTCCACGCGGCGCCTGGGCAAGCAGCTGGAAGGCGCAGCCCGGGCCGGAGCCCACTTCGCGGTCATCTGCGGTGATGAGCTGGAAGACCGGCCATGTCCAGGTCAAGGACCTGCAGGCCGGCACGCAGCGGCAGGTCGGAGTGGGCGATCTGGCCCGCGACCTCGCCCGGGCGCAGGCGCAGCACCGCCACGGCGAAGAAGGATGAGCGAGCCGGTTCGCCCCGCGATGACACTGGGGATCCGCAGGGCCACGCCAGACGATCGCGGTGACTGGACGGCCTTCGTGGCGTCCTGCCCGGAGGGTGACGTCCTGCAGAGCTGGGCCTGGGGCGAAGCCGGAGCCGAGGAGCCCGGCGAGCACTGGAGCCGGCTCCTGGTCACGGACGCGGGCGGCCACATCCGCGCGCGTCGCCCAGGTGCTCGATCGCGCCACGTCGTTCCGCCGCACGGTGCTGTATGTGCCGCACGGTCCGCTGTGGGACCGCGAGGCCCCCGATGCCGCCGAGGTGCTGGCCCACCTGCTCACCGGACTGCGAGCCCACGCGCGCGAACGGCGCGGCATCCTGCTCAAGCTCGATCCCCGCGCCTCCGATGATGTCGCGGCGACGGCAGCGCTGGGCCGAGCGCTGCTCTCGGGCGGTGCCCGCCCGAGCACCCACGACCTGCAGGCGCCGACCACTCGCATCATCGACCTGGTGGCCGGCGACGACCCCGTGGCCGGCTGGTCGAAGGACGCCCGCGCCGAGGCACGCCGCGCAGACCGCGAGGGCACCGTGGTGACCATCGATCGGGACGGCGACGCGGAGTCCATCGATCGCTTTCTATGAGCTCCTGGCCCAGACGTCACAACGTGGCGGCTTCCGCATCCGCTCGCGACGATTCCTGGGCGCCCTCGCCGAGCCGCTGGCCGCCAGCGGAGACTGGTTCCTGGCCCTGGCCACCTACCACGGCGAGGCGCTGGCTGGCGCCATCGCGCCGCGGACCGGGGATCGCGCCTTCTACCTCTACGCGGCCTCCACGCGTGAGCCACGGCTGGCCGCCAAGCGCGGCCCCTACGCGGCCATGGCGGCCCTGCAGCGGGAGCTTCGGGCGGCCGGCACGAAGACACTGGACCTGTGGGGCGTGCGCGAGCCCGACGACCCCAGCGTGGACCCGGCGTGGGAGGGCTTCAGTCTCTTCAAGCGGCGCTTCCTGGGGACGCCGCTGCGACACCCCGGCACCTTCGACGTCGTCATCGACCCACGCTGGAATCGCCTCCGCGACCTGCGCGAGCGTTTCCGCGGCTCCCTGCGCTGACCCACGCGGCTCCGGTTCGATGCGGCCTCGCTCCCCGCCAGCCGCAGCACGAGCAATCCCGCCCATCGCCGAGAAGGTCCGGTTCGTGCGACCGGACCTGCCATCCCATGCTGCGCCGGCTGTCAAGGCTGCACACGAGTCCGATGCCGGCAGTCGTCGCCATCGTCTACGCTGAGGGGGCAAGCACGCTCAGCCCTACCTGGTACCCACGCATGTATGACACGTCCTACCGAACCCTGACCTGCGCCGATGCCCGGCTCGACCATGCCGGCCAGCGAAGCCTCGCTCGCCGGCTGGGTCAACCGCCGCCGTGACCTGGGCCAGCTCATCTTCATCGACCTGCGCGATCGCTACGGCATCACCCAGGTCGTCATCGATGCCGACCGAAGTCGCCCGCGGCCCACGCCGTCGCCAGCAGCGGTGCGCAGCGAGTACGTGCTCGCGCGTCAGCGGCACCATCACGCCACGGCTGGCCGGCACGGAGAACCCCCGCATGCCCACCGGCCAGGTGGAGCTGCGGGCCACGCACATCGAGGTGCTCTCGGAGGCGCAGAACCCGCCCTTCGTCGTCAACGAGCCGGACGCCGAGATCGACGAGGCCGCTGCGCCTCAAGTACCGCTACCTGGACCTGCGCCGTGAGCCGCTGCAGCAGCGCATCCTCGCGCGTGGCCGGCTCGTGCAGGCCATCCGGGACGTCCACCACGCGGCCGGCTTCGTGGAGGTCGAGACGCCGCTGCTCATCAAGTCCACGCCGGAGGGGGCGCGCGACTTCGTCGTGCCCTCGCGCCTGCAGCCCGGCAACGTCTACGCGCTGCCACAGAGTCCGCAGCAGCTCAAGCAGCTGCTCATGGTCAGCGGCTTCGACCGCTACTTCCAGATCGCCCGCTGCCTGCGCGACGAGGACCTGCGCGGCGACCGCCAGCCGGAGTTCACCCAGCTGGACCTGGAGATGAGCTTCGTCGGCGAGGAAGACGTGATGGCCTGGGTGGAGCAGATGGCGCTGGCCGTGACGCGCGCCGTGGTCCCCGACCGGCCGGTCCACAACGACCCCTTCCCGCGGTTCACGTATCGCGAGGCCATCGACCGCTTCGGCTCGGACAAGCCGGACGTGCGCTACGGCATGGAGCTGCACGATCTGGGCGAGCTGGCGGCAGCGTCCGGCTTCACCGTCTTCGAGACGGCCATCGCCGAAGGTGGTCGCGTCGTCGGTCTGGCGGCGCCGGGCCTGGCCGGCCTCGAGCCGGGCCCAGATCGACGAGCTCGTCGAGCAGGCTCGCCGCGGCGGCGCCAGGGGTCTCGTCTGGCTGGCCATCGATGGCCAGGGCGCGATCCGCGGCTCCATCGTCAAGACCGTCGGCGAGGAGCTGTCTCACAAGCTCGCGGCGGCGGCTGGCGCTGGGCCCGGCGACCTCGTGCTCATCGTGGCCGACGCCGACATCACCGCACAGGAGGCCCTCGGCGCCCTGCGCGTCAAGCTGGCCGACCGCATCGGGGCCTATGACCGCGCCCTGCTCTCCTACGTCTGGGTGCACCACTTCCCGATGTACCAGTGGGACGCCGACCATGCCCGCTGGGACGCCACGCACAACCCCTTCAGCGCCGTGCATCCCGGAGGACGAGTCGCTGCTCGTGACCACCTCCGGCGACCCGCTGCTGGCCAGCCATGGCGACCCGGCCGGCCGCGCGCGCGCCCTGCAGTACGACATCGCCCTCAACGGCTGGGAGCTGGGCGGTGGCTCGGTGCGCTTCCACACGCGCGAGATGCTCTCGCGCTCGTTCTCGCTGCAGGGCCACTCGCTGGAGGCGCAGGAGGCCAAGTTCAGCGGCATCCTCGAGGCCTTCGAGTACGGCGCCCCGCCCCACGGCGGCATCGCGCTGGGGGTGGACCGCTGGATCGCGCTGCTGACCGACCAGACCAACATCCGCGAGGTCATGGCCTTCCCCAAGACGCTCCTCGGGCTCGGACCTCATGCTCGACGCGCCCTCGCCGGTGGAGCCGGAGCAGCTCGCGGAGCTGGGCCTGGCCCTGAAGCCGCAACGCGACGCCGCTCTGTAGCGGAACCGGTGCCCTCGGGCGCCCAGCAGGGTCCCTGGGGACCTGGTCAGGCCCCGGATGGCCGCGGCGGCACCTCCGGTTCGGGTGTCTCGGCGGCAGCTGCACCCCATTCGGGCGGCGGGCCACCGACCGGCTCCGGCGGACCGGCGTAGTCGGGCAGCTCGTCGATGGCCACCTCGAGGCCGAGCAGCGAGCCCGGATCCCCGAGCTCTACGGTGGCCGCGTCGATCGCGGCGACCAGCTCATCCGAGTGACGCCGCCCCGGCGGCGAGGATCCCCAGCGCATCAGCAGCGGGCAGCAGCACCGGCCAGCCGACCTCGCCGGCGCGCCGGGGCGGGTCACCCGATCGCCCCGGCGTCCATGCGCCTCGATGAGCGAGGTGACCGTCTCCGGATCCACCCAGGCCATGCGTCCTGGCCACAGCAGGATGGCACTGGTCTCCCTGACCGCTTCGAGGGCAGCCATGACGCCGATGCGGGCGATCTCGAGGCCGCTGGCGCCACGAGGGTCGACCAGCCGGCGCAGGTGAACCCTCGAGCGCCGCTGAGACATCACCGGCGCCGTCCGCCAGCACCACGATGATGGGCAGCGCCCCACCCGCCCAGGCCGATTCGACGATGCGGCGCACCGCGATCCGGCCGGCCGCATCGGCCAGGGCTTCCTCGGCGCCGGCAGGCAGCACCACCGCGGCGACGGTCATGATCGTCCCGACGAGCGGCCGCGCGGCGGGGTGTCGTCCTCCTCGCGGTTCCACTCCGGGGGCGCCGCCCAGGCCCACGGCGAGCGCTGTGCCTTGGGCTCCAGCGACGTCGGCAGCTCGATGGTCGGCAGGCTCACCTCCTGGCTCGGCCTCGGTCTCGGGCTCGCCGTCCGCGCTCGCCGCAGGGCCGCCGGCTTCGCCCGGACGAGCGGGGCGGCCGAGGCGGCTCGGTGGGCATGGCGGCCGGCGCGCGGTCCGCGGTACCGGCGTCGGTACCGGCATCCTCGCCGGGCCCCGTGCGCGCTGTACCCGACCGCTCGACCTCCTCGGCAGGCAGGGTGCCGGCCGTGACCTGGTCCGTCGGCTCGTCCGTCCTGCCGGCGACAGCCGATGGGCTCGTCCCGGCCAGATAGGGCATACCCAGGTCACCGCTGGCTGGAGCGGCCTGCTCCAGCCACGGCATCACCGGACCGGCCGGCCGAGAGGATGCGCCCGCACGCCCCGGCAACGAGCGCGGGACCTGCGCCAGCAGGGCCCGGGTCGCCGGCGAGACGCGCGGCACGCTGGTCCCTGGGCGCGGCTTCTGCCGCTGATCCCAGCGCCAGCGACGCGGTGAGTCGAGGAACACTCCGCAGACGATGCCGTAGACGGACGCCGCCAGGGCCAGCAATGCAGGCACACCCTCGACGCGGAACACCACGTCGCCCTGCCAGCCCAGCAGCAGGGCGAAGCCGAGGAAGAGCGCCGCCGGCACGTTCGCCGCCGCGAGTGGCCAGCCGACCCCGCCGAGCAGCCAGTACAGCCATGAGCCGCCGATGGCCGCCCCGAGCAGGGCCAGGATGACGGCCACCGGCCCGAATCCGACGCCACGGTCATCCCAGATGCCGATGGCCAGATACATCAGCACCCCGACCAGGAACGCCTGCGAAGCGGAGAGCAGCAGCTCCAACGAGACGACATCGAGTGGCCGGGCGACCGGTTCGCGAACCTTCACCCCGCCAGCATACGGTCAAGTGCCGGCGACGTGCGACAATCGACTGCCCCATGACCGCATCGCCCTCCATCGCCATGCCTCCCGAAGCCATCCGCGCGGACGTCCGCGATATCGCCATCGTCGCCCACGTCGATCATGGCAAGACCACCCTGGTCGACGCCATGCTGCGACAGTCCGGTGCCTTTCGGGTCGACCAGGTCGTGGTCGATCGGGTCATGGACTCGATGGACCTCGAGCGCGAGCGAGGCATCACCATCCTGGCCAAGCAGACCGGCATCACCTACCGGGGCATCAGGCTCAACATCGTGGACACGCCTGGCCATGCCGACTTCGGCGGTGAGGTCGAGCGCAGCCTGCTGATGGTCGATTCGGTGCTGCTGCTCGTCGACGCCGCCGAGGGCCCGCTGCCGCAGACGCGCTACGTGCTCTCCAAGGCCATGGCGCAGCACCTGCCCGTCATCGTGGCCATCAACAAGATCGACCGCTCGGACGCCCGGCCCGCTGCCGTCGTCGACGAGGTCTACGAGCTGTTCATGGACCTCGGAGCGGACGAGCGCCAGATCGAGTTCCCCATCGTCTACACCAACGCGCGGGCCGGGACGCGCCACGCTCGACCTGGCGCAACCGGGGTCCGACCTGCGGCCGCTGCTGGAGCTGCTCGTGGAGCACACCCCGGCGCCGCGTCACGCGCCGGGTCACCCCTTGCAGCTGCTGGTCACCAACCTCGCCGCCAACGACTACGTCGGGCGCATGGCCGTGGGACGCATCCGCAACGGCAGGCTGCGCATGGGCCAGCGCATCACCGTCCTGCGCGAGGAGGCGGAGACGCCGGACGGCAGCGTGGAGCCCGGCCGCACCGTCACCCTCAGCGGCACCGTCACGTCGCTGACCACCGCGCGTGGCATCGAGCTGGTCGGCATCGACGAGGCCGGCCCTGGTGACATCGTGGCCGTGGCCGGGCTGCCGGAGATCACCATCGGCGACACCATCACCGATCCCAGCCGATCCGCGGCCGCTGCCGCGCCTGACCGTCGACGAACCCACGCTGAGCATGACCTTCGCGGTCAACACCTCGCCGATGGCGGGACGGGATGGCAAGACTGCTGACCTCGCGCCAGATCCGTGCCCGCCTCGAACGGGAGACACTTGGCAACGTCAGCATCGAGGTCCGCCCCACGGCCTCGGCGGAGACGTTCGAGGTCCGCGGCCGGGGGGAGCTGCAGCTGGCCGTGCTCATCGAGCAGATGCGCCGTGAGGGCTTCGAACTCCAGGTCTCGCGTCCCGAAGTGCTGCTCCACGAGTTCGACGGCCAGGTCCACGAGCCCTACGAGCGCGTCAGCATCGACATCCCGCCCGAGCACATCGGCACCGTGACGGCCTCCCTCGCGGCACGCCGGGCACGCCTCGAGCAGATGACCACCGATGCTGATGGACGCACGCGCATCGAGGCCATCATGCCCACGCGCGGGCTGGTCGGCTATCGCGGCCAGTTCCTGACCGAGACGCGGGGCACCGGGCTGCTCCACCAGATCGGCGAGGGCTACGGGCCCTGGGCCGGCGAGGTGGAACACCGTACCAGCGGCGTACTGGTGTCGGACCGCTCCGGCACGTCCAACGCCTACGCGCTCTTCAATCTGCAGGAACGGGCCACGCTCTTCATCGGCGCCGGGGTGCCGGTCTACGAAGGCATGATCGTGGGCGAGAACTCGCGCCCGGGCGACATGGACGTGAACCCCACCAAGGAGAAGAAGCTCACCAACATCCGCACCCACAGCCACGACGATGCCCTGCGACTCGTGCCGCCGCCACCGATGACCCTGGAGACAGCCATCGAGTTCATCGCTGCTGACGAACTGGTGGAGGTCACTCCGCATGCCATCCGCATGCGCAAGCGACTGCTGTCCCTGCACGATCGCCGCCGTGAGCGGGGCCGTGACGAGGACCGTCGGCGCGCCGGACAGTGAGACGCCGGGCAGTGAGACGCCGGGGCGGCTGAGGCGCGCTACGATCGGCCGGTGAGCATCTATCTCGATCACGCCGCCTCGGCGCCACTGCGCCACGAGGTGCTGGAGCAGATGCTGCCGCATCTGGGCGGCGAGGGTGCCAACCCGTCATCTCCGCACGGGCCAGGTCGCCGCGCCCGCATGGCGCTCGATGAGGCCCGCGAGCGCCTCGCCCGGAGCATCGGTGCCGAGCCGCGCGGCATCATCTTCACCAGCGGCGGGACGGAGGCCATCAACCTGGCCGTCAAGGGCGCGGCCTGGGCCGGCAGCGCCGTCGGGCACCGCATCGTCACCACGGCCGTGGAGCACAAGGCCGTCCTCGAGTCCTGTCTGCCTCCTGGAGAAGTACGGCTTCGACGTGCGCAAGCTGAGCGTGGACCGCTACGGCCAGGTCGATCCCGACGACCTCTCCAGCGTGCTGACCGACAAGACCGTCCTGGTCAGCCTGCAGCTGGCCAACAACGAGGTCGGGACCATCCAGCCCATCGCCGAACTCATCGCCCGGGTGCGGTCCGGCTCAGCCGCGCTCGTCCACGTGGACGCGGTACAGGCCGCCGCGTTCCTGCCCATCGATGTCGAGACGCTGGGCGCGGACCTGGTCTCCTTCGCCGCCCACAAGGTGGAGGGACCCAAGGGCGTCGGCGCCCTCTGGATCCGGCGTGGCACGGCCATCCTGCCGCAGATCCATGGCGGCAGCCAGGAACGCTACCGCCGTGCCGGCACGGAGAACGTGGCCGGTGCCGTGGGCATGGCTGCTGCCTTCGAACTGGCGGCCGCCGAGCGCCGCACGGTCGTACCCGTGCTCGCGGAGCGGCGCGACCACCTCCGCGCCGCGCTGCTGGCACTGACGGACGTGGAGCTCACCGGGCACCCGATCGAGCGTCTGCCCGGTTCGCTCTCGGTGGTGGTTCGCGGTCTCGCCGGCGACGACATCGTCATGGCGCTCGACCTGGAGGGCCTCGCCTGCTCGACCGGGTCGGCCTGCACGACCGGTTCCTCCGAGCCATCCCACGTGCTCAGCGCCATGGGCTACCCGCCCTCGCGAGGCACGCGGCGCCGTGCGCCTGTCACTGGGCCGCAGCAGCAGCGACGCTGACGTCGAGAACGCCCGCCGACTCGTGCCGCGAGTCATCCAGCGCCTGCGCGAGGGACAGGTGCGGCTGGCGGGGACGGCGGACCCGGAGGCCGGCGCGACATGACCCGCGAACGCGTCCTGGTGGCCATGTCCGGTGGCGTGGACTCCTCGGCTGCGGCCGCGCTGCTGGTGGAGCAGGGGACTGACGTGATCGGCGTGTGGATGCGCCTGCATGACGCCGCGGACGTCTACAGCAGCACGAACCGCTCGTGCTGCTCGCTCGATGCCGCCGAGGACGCGCGGCGCGTGGCCGCGCAGCTGGCGATCCCGTTCTTCGTCCTCAACCTCGAGCGTGAGTTCGCCGCCGGGGTCCTGGAGCCGTTCCTGGCCGCCTACCTGGCGGGGCGCACGCCCAGTCCCTGCGTGGACTGCAACTCGATGGTCAAGTTCGGAGCGCTGCTGGGCCGGGCCAGGCACCTCTACGACTGCGACGCTGTCGCAACCGGGCATTACGCACGCATCGAGCGGTACGCCGACCCGAGCCGGGCGGGCGGCCTGCGCTATCGATTGCTGGCCGGTCGCGACGCGGACAAGGACCAGAGCTACTTCCTGTACGGCCTGCGCCAGGAGCAGCTCGCCCATACGCGCTTCCCACTCGGCGAGCTGACCAAGCCCGAGGTCCGCGAGGTCGCCCGTCGCCACGGCCTCGTCACGGCCGACAAGGCCGAGAGCCAGGAGATCTGCTTCGTCCGTGACGGTGACTACCGCGCCGAGCTGGAGCGCCGCACCGACTGGCGGCCACGGCCGGGCACGCTCGTCGACGCCGACGGCGTGGCCGTGGGACAGCACGCGGGCACGGCCGCCTACACGGTGGGCCAGCGCAGCGGGCTGGGCGTCGCTCTCGGGGAACGCCAGTACGTGGCCGCCATCGACACGACCAGCAACCTCGTCACGCTCGGTCGCAAGGAGGACCTCTACCGCCGACGCTTCGTCGTGACGGAGGCCTCGTTCGTGGACACCGTGCCAGCCGGCGCGTTCCGGGCGCGCGTGCGCATCCGCCACCGCGCCGAGCCGATCCCCGGCCTGGTCGACCCCGACAGGAGCCTCGGTGGCGGTCACTGGCAGGTCGAGCTCGAGCAGCCCGCCTGGGCACCGGCTCCCGGTCAGGCGGCGGTCTTCTATGACCACGCTGACGCGGTCATCGGCGGCGGGCGCATCTCACCCGCGGCGTCGGTGACCAGCGCCGCCTGACACCGGTCGGCAGGGAACCTCAGCATGAACGAGGGACTGGCGACCTTCATCGCCGATCCGGCCTTCGCGCTGTCGCTGCTGGTCGGCGCCTTCCACACGAGCGCCTATGTCTTCGTCCGCGGCAGGCTGGGCTGGCATCTCCCGGCTGTCCTGGCGGGCGCCATCCTCGGCGCGCTGGCAGGTCAGGCCATCGGAGCGCGCATCGGCGACGTGCTGCGCATCGGCGACTACAGCCTGCTCTGGGCCTCGGCCCTGGCGTGGCTGGGCATCGGCATCGCGATCGTCAGCAGCGCCCTGGTCGTGCGCAAGCCGGAACCGCCACCGGCCGGTGGACAGGTCCGTCCGCGCCAGGAGTGAGCGGTGGGCGGCGCGGTGGGCGGACCGCGCCCCACGTCAGCCGTCCGGCGTCGCCACGCCCGATGGCGTCCCGGCCTCGGTGTGCTCGGGGAGCGGCAGGGCCGCGTCGACGCCGCTGATGCCGATGACCGCCGGCTTGAGCGGCAGCCCCCTGGCCCGCTCGCCCTCGCGGCGACGCTGGACGATGGCGATGCTTCCCGCCAGCAGGACCGAGAGGCCAAAGCCGAAGACCATGGCCAGCCAGGGCTGGTCATGGATGAGGACGCCGCCGACGAAGCCCGGGAGCGCCGCCTGGAAGGCCCAGATGACGGCAGCGACGGCGTCGTAGGCGACGAACCTGAGCCAGCGGAAATGGAGGACGCCGGCGCCGATGGCGACCGCGGTCCGCCCACCGGGGACGAACCGGCCGACGATGATGAAGGTGCCACCGCGCCGGTGGAACTGTTCCTGGACGGCCTCGAGTTGCCTGGTGTTGCCGCGCAGGACCCGTTCGACCAGTGGACGTCCAGCGGCCCGGCCGATCCAGTAGGCCACGTTGTCGCCGACGAAGGCACCCAGGCCAGCGGCGACCATCACCCAGAGGATGTTCAGCGTGCCCTGGCCGGCCAGCACGGCCGCGGCCGTCACGGTGGCCTCGGCGGGGATGATGGGAGCCAGGACGTCGACGGCGGCCATCACGAAGATGAGCAGGTACGTCAATGGCGAGTCGGTGACCAGCTCGGCGAGCGAATCGATGAGTCCCGTGGCCCAGGTGAGGATCTCGGTGAGCAGGTCCATCGGCGCGATCTAGCCTAGCGCCAACCCCGGGCAGGGGCCTGGCTGGCCGGTCTCAGCGAGCGACCGTGTTCGGCGGCAGCGCCGGCAGGATGAGCATGAACCTGCCGTCGCGGTCGGGGTAGCGGGCGCGCGGACGCCGGTAGGGCAGGTAGTCCTCTGCCAGTGCCGCGACCGGCACCAGCGCGTTGGGCGGACGCGAGGCGCCCCAGATGGTGCTGACATAGGGATACCAGGTGTCCTGGATGTAGACCGCCGTGACCTCGTAGTCCCTGGCGAAGGCGGGGTCTGCGGTGGCCGTGAAGCCGGACATCACCCAGGAGTGAGCACCGCGCCAGGTCACCAGCCCGACCGGACGGCCGGTCAGACGTAGCGCCCGGGCGGCCTTGCGGATGGCGGCCCGACGCGTACCCGCACCATCCACGACGTAGGGTCCGTAGCCACCGCTGTTGAGCAGGCCCGCCCAGCCCTTGAGGTCTACACCGATGGGACCGAGCTTGCGCTTGGCCGGCGACAGCCGTCGGCCCTTCAGGTAGAGCCGCTTCTGGAAGGCGGCCGAGCGGTTGGGCTTGCCCTTGTCGATGATGTTCATCATCGTCTGCGTCGAGCCGGCGACACACCAGTCCTTGGTCTGTTGATGCACGAAATCGCCCTTCGTGTAGAGGTTCATCTCGAACGGTCCGCGCCTGGGCCGCGGCTTGAGCCTGACCACCTTGACGTCGCGCTTCGACTCCGCATCAGGTTCGTCGTCACGAGCGTCAGGCGAAGGCGGCACGATCACGCGCGGCGTCGCAGCCGGTGTCCGCGTGCCGCGAGCGGCCGCCGTCGCCGGGGGACGAGCGTTCGCGCTGCCTGGTGACGGCTGCGCCATGTCGGCGATCAGCGCCAGCGGCTCGGTCGCAAGCAGCGAGCAGCTGCTCACCGCGAAGAGGCATGCGAGTAGCAGGAGCGCGATCCGGCCGTGCCCCGTCGAAACCCGTCTCTGCACGATGCCCGCCACCCTATCCGTCGACACCCCGATCGTGGCTGGACATCTCGGATTCTTCACCGCGACCTGATGTCCAGCACACTCGTCGTCCTCAACCGAGTGACGACTCCGCTGGCCGGTCACGGCTCGAAAGGGAAGCGTCGTATCCTCTGTGATGGGGTCGGGTGGCTGACGGCCAGGGACGGAGCGCCGCCCGAGGCAGGAGGTCCCCCCAAGGCGGGGCGGCCCTAGGCGCTTCTGCGTTCGCCGCGCCCGTACGACGCCCCGGCCGGTCGGCACGAGACGAGCGCTACGTCACTCCCGCAGAGACTGGGCCTTGACGCGACCCTATCAGTCTGGGACCATCGATAATCGATGATTGGGTCCACCGATCGTCAGGCAGGAACGGAGGAGGGAACATGTCTCGGTCATCCGTTGCGACAGCCGGAGTGCTGGCACTGGTAGTGGTCCTCTCGGCAAGTGTCCTGACCACAGCCCAGGAGGGCGAGCCGACCACTCCCGTGACCAACCCGAACACAGGAGAGATCTCGGATCTGCTCGTCCCCCAGGCCAGTGCCTACGACGTCTACGCCGAGCACATCCGCGCGCTCAACGCCTGCGACTGGGTGGCGCTGATGGCGCAGTACCCGGACGAGGCTGAGGTCCATCTGTCGGGAGGTACGGTGGTCAGGGGCCGTGAGGCCATCGGTGATCTGTTCGCCGGCTTCGTCCTGCCCTCGGCAGACGGTGGCCTGTGCGGCATCACCTTCACCGAGGAGTCGCGACTCGAGGTCGGTGGCACCGAGAACGTCCAGTGGGTCGCCGAAGCCGACTTCCTGGCCGAGCCCTACCGCGGCTCGGATGCCTATGTGACCGACGGCCAGTACATGGTGGCCATGGTCTCGACCTTCGAGGGAACCGACCTCGTCATGGCCGACGCTGCCGAGTAGACGACCCGGTCCCGGATCGGACCCGCGGGAGGTCTCCTTTCGCGGGTCCATCCATGTCGCATGCGCGCCGTTCGCTACACTCGCGGTGCATGCCTGAACACCGCTGACCGGGCCACTCCCGGAGGCCCGGATGCAAGCCCTGTCCGCCGATGAGATCCGCGCTCGCTTCATCGGCTTCTTCGCCGCGCGCGGCCACGAGGTGGTCCCCAGCGCCAGCCTGGTGCCCGGCGGTGACCAGACGCTGCTCTTCACCAACAGCGGCATGGTCCAGTTCAAGGATGTCTTTCGCGGGGTCGAGACGCGCTCGTATCGCCGCGCCGTGGATTCGCAGCGCTGCCTGCGCGTGGCCGGCAAGCACAACGACTTCGAGGAGGTGGGCCGCACGCCCCGGCACCACACCTTCTTCGAGATGCTCGGCAACTGGTCCTTCGGGGACTACTTCAAGCGCGAGGCCATCCACTGGGCCTGGGAGTTGCTGACCGAGGACCTGGGCATCCCGGCCGATCGACTGGCCGCCACGACCTACACCGACGATGAGGAGGCGTGGGCCATCTGGCGGGACGAGATCGGCCTGCCGCCGGAGCGCATGGCGCGCTGGGGTGATATCGATGCCGGCGACGACCACAACTTCTGGCGCATGGCCGACACGGGCCCGTGCGGACCGTGCAGCGAGATCCACTACGACCGCGGGGCCCATCTGTCGGAGGGTCCGCACTGCGTCCCCGACCACAGCGAGAGCTGTCCGCGCTGGCTGGAGATCTGGAACCTCGTCTTCATGGAGTTCGACCAGCGGCCCGACGGGCCCGCGTGTCGAGCTGCCGTTCAAGTCGGTCGACACGGGCATGGGCCTGGAGCGCCTGGCCTCGGTGCTGCAGGACGTGCCCACCAACTACGACACCGACCTCTTCGTGCCCATCCACGCCCGGATGCGCGAGCTGCTCGGCCATGATCCCGAGGCCTTCGAGAGCGAGCGCTTCAGCTACCAGGTCATCGCCGACCACTCGCGCGCCATCACCTTCCTCATCGCCGACGGCGTCACGCCATCCAACGAAGGGCGCGGCTACGTGCTCCGTCGCATCGTGCGTCGCGCCGTCCGCCACGGCCGCCTGCTGGGTCGCCGTGAACCATTCCTGGCGGAGACGGCCAGGGTCGTCATCGAGCTGATGGGCGAGGCCTACCCCATCCTGCCGGAACGCCACGAGGTCATCCTGGGGACCATCGCCCGGGAGGAGACCGCCTTCGCGCGCACGCTCGATGCCGGCACCATCCAGCTCGAGGAGGCGCTCATCCCGCTGACCAGCGCAGAGCGTGTCGTGGGGCGTCGACCCGAGGACGTCCCGGCTGACGCGCCCACGCTTGACGGCGACACGGCCTTCCGCCTCCATGACACCTACGGCTTCCCCATCGACCTGACCGTCGAGCTGGCGGCCGAGTACGGCGTCAGGGTCGACCGCCAGGGCTTCGAGGTCGCGTTGCAGCAGCAGCGCGAGCGCAGTCGCTCGGGTACTCGCCGCGACCTCGTGCGCCAGGCGGAGCAGACGGCCCTCTTCGATGGCATCGCCCGCCGCGTCGGGGACAGCGCTTTCCTGGGCTACGAGACGACGCAGCGCCCGCGGTCGTGTCCAGGCCATCGTGCGTGATGGCACCGAGTACCAGGAGCTCGAGGCCCGCGGCGAGGTGGAGCTGCGCACCGAAGCCAGCGCCGAAGCCCAGATCGTGCTTGACCAGACGCCGTTCTACGCCGAGGGCGGCGGACAGATCGGGGATCGAGGCGTCTTGCGCGACGACCGCGGCACGGTCATCTTCACCGTCGAGGACACGCAGCGTCCGGTGGCTGGACTCATCGTCCACCACGGCAGGCTGCATGGCCGGGTCGGCCTGGGCCAGGAACTGCTCGCCGAGGTCGATGCTGATCGCCGCGCGCGCACCATGCGCAACCACACCGGCACCCATGTGCTGCACCGCGCGCTGCGCAACACGCTGGGCGAATCGGCTCGCCAGGCCGGCTCGCTGGTGACGCCTGACTACCTGCGCTTCGACTACCCCTTCGATCGCGGCCTGACGCCAGAAGAGCGACACGCCATCGAGCACGAGGTGCGCCGCGTCATCCGCGAGGATCGCCCCGTCTCGGCTGCCCACATGAGCATGAGCGAGGCCATCGACGCGGGCGCCGATGCCTTCTTCGACGAGAAGTACGGCGAGACCGTGCGCACCATCCGTGTCGAGGGCTACAGCCACGAGCTCTGCGGCGGCACGCACTGCCGCGCCACCGGCCAGATCGGCGGCTTCATCATCACCGGCGAGCGCTCCATCGGGTCGGGCATGCGGCGCATCGAGGCCGTCACCGGGGAGGCCGCCGAGGCGCTCACCGAAGAGCGCTTCCGGCTGCTCGAGGCGGCCATGGCCGCGGCCGGCGCCCAGTCGGTGGAGCAGCTGGTCCCGCGCATCGAGGACCTCAAGAGCCAGGAGCAAGGCGGCCGGCAAGGCCGCGACCGGGCTCATCCCCACCGCGCAGGCGGCGGCACGCACCGCGGAGCTGCTGCACAAGGGCGCGCTCGTCTCCTACAGCGGCGGCTTCCGCTCGATGGATGAGCTCAAGGCCTGGGCCAAGGACGTGCGCGGCTCCCTGCGCAGCGGCGTCATCGCCGCCGGGCTGGACGATCCTGACAACCCCCAGCTCTTCGTGACCGTGAGCGACGACCTCGTCGAGCAGGGCGTCGACGCCGCGGACCTGGTGCGCGATGCCGTGTCCACGCAAGGTGGCAAGGGCGGCGGTCGACCCGCCATGGCCCAGGGCAAGCTGCCTGAGACGGAGCGCCCTCCAGGCGGCCCTGCAGAAGCTGCGTGACCGACTCGCGGGGTAGGGCAGGGGCCCTGACGTGAGCCTGCTTCGGCGACTCGTGCGGCGGGTCCCGTCGGTCGCTCCGAGCAGCGCCCTGCTGGCCCTGGACATCGGCACCGAGTTCGCCAAGGCGCTCGTCTTCGAGACCCAGGAGGGGGCAGGGCGCCGTGGTCACCGGCGTCGGCCGCCAGCGCCAGGGGCTCTCACACATGCAGTCGGGCACGGTGGCTGACATCCCCGCCGTGGTCGCCAACTGCCGCAAGGCGCTCGATGAGGCCGAAGCCATGGCCGGGCGCGACGTCAGCAAGGTGGTCATCGGCATCGCCGGCGAACTGGTCAAGGGCTTCACCACCACCCGCAGCCTGGAGCGCAAACGCCCGGACAGCGCCGTCACGCATTCCGAGCTGGAGCGCCTGCTGGAAGAGGTCGAAGCCGACGCCTTCGCCGAGGCCCAGCGCACCATCACCTGGGAGACAGGGCTGCCCAACGTGGACGTCCGTCTCGTGCACGCGGCTGTGGCCGGCGCCGGCATCGATGGCTACGCGGTCACCAACCCGGTGGGTTTCCAGGGTCGCCACCTGCGCGTCTCGGTCTTCAACGCCTATGCGCCACTGGTCCACCTCGGGGCGCTCGAATCGGTCGTCGAGCAGCTGGGCCTGCAGCTCATCAAGGTCGTGGCCGAGCCGTACGCGGTGGCACGCTCCATCGCGGGGGAACAGGTAGGCCAGTCGGGAGCGCTCTTCATCGACGTCGGCGGCGGCACCACGGACGTGGCCCTGGTGCGCTCCGGCAGTGTCGAGGGCACACGCATGTTCGCCCTCGGCGGCCGTGCCTTCACCAAGTCCCTGGCCGACCGCCTGGACATGAGCTTCGACGAGGCCGAGCGCATCAAGATCGAGTACGCCCGCGGCAGGAGTCGGTCGAGCATGCCGACGAGGTCGCCGAGATCGTCGGCGAGGACGTCGCGGTGTGGGCGGCCGGCATCGAGCTGGTGCTCGAGGAATTCGGGAAGGGCGGCCTGCTGCCCGGTCGCGTCGAGCTGTGCGGCGGCGGTGCCGCCCTGCCGGAGATCCGCGCCTCGCTGGAAGCGGATGACTTCGGGGCGAGCCTGCCCTTCGCGAGGCGCCCGCAGATCTCGATGATGGACCCAGCCTCTGTCAGCGAGGTCAGCGACACGACGGGGTTGCTGGTCGACCAGCAGGACGTCACGCCCATGGCCCTCGCCTTCCAGGCGCTGGAGGCCTCCATGCCGCAGGAGCCGCTCGATGCGGCGCTCAGCGCGTGCTGCGAGGGATGCGCGTCTAGCCGCCGGCGACCGGTCGGCCGGCCGATCGGACAGTCGTCAGCGAATAGGGCAGACTGCCAGCGATGGCCGTGTGGTACCTG
Organism: uncultured Chloroflexia bacterium; assembly: GCA_963697275.1. Classification (GTDB taxonomy): domain Bacteria; phylum Chloroflexota; class Limnocylindria; order Limnocylindrales; family CSP1-4; genus JAFMJV01. Next base: position 85,063 of record CAVONF010000007.1, read on the forward strand.
GACAGCGACGACGAGATCACCGATGCCGTGGCGCGCTGCGCAACACGACCGATGAGCACATCGTCTTCGTCGTCCCGCCCGGGTCGCGCATCGCCACGGGTCGCCTCAACTTCAAGCTGCTGACCCGCGAGGCGGCCTCGCGCGGCCTGGCCATGGCCATCGCCAGCCCGGACGCCCAGGTGCGTGCCCTGGCGAGCCTCAGCCGGCGTGCTGGCGCTGCCCACCGCCAACGAGGCCGAGGCAGCGCTCGAAGCGTGGCGACGCCCCACCCCAGGCGGACGAGACCGGGGCCGGCGCCAGTCCCCGAAGGCGACGAGGGCAGCGTCACGCCGACGCAGTCACGGACGCCGGTCGGGGCACGCATCCCGCTGGCGTGGACGGCGCCTGGCCATGACGGTCGTCGTCGTCATGGCCGTGGCCGTCTTCGCGGTCGTCGCCTCGCTGCAGATCCTGCCGACCGCGGAGATCACCCTGGCACCGCGCACAGCCGGCGTGGGACCGATGCAGCTGACCATCATGGCCCTGACCTCGGTCAGTGAGCCGAACGTGGAGGCCGGACCAGATCCCTGCCGTGGAGCTGTCCATCCCGCTGCGGGTCGACGGTGACTTCGAAGCCAGCGGCAGCGAGACGGTGGAGGAGCGCGCCCGTGGAAGCGTCGTCTTCTCCGCATCCGGCGGGACGCTGGACCAGGAGGTCGTCATCCAGGCGCTGACCCGCGTCTTCACCGCGGACGGCATCGAGTTCCGCACCACCGAGACCGCCACGCTGCGCCCCTCGATGGTGCCGAGCGTGCCAGCGCAGGTGGCTGCCGACATCGAAGCCGCGCGACCAGGCCCGGAGGGCAACGTCGCGGCCGGCACGATCGACAGGGTGCCCTCGCTGGAATCCCAGGGCATCGCCGTCACCAACCCCGAGCCGACCAGTGGCGGGCGTCTCGAGGAGATACCGGTGGTGACGCGACAGGACTACGACGCCGCGATCGTCGATCTCCAGAACCGCCTGTGCGGGTGCCCTGGACGCACACCTGCGGGACCCGGCCAATGTCCCCGCGGGCCTGACGGTGTTCGAGGAGACGGCCCAGCCCGGTGCGGTGACGCATCGATCCGCCGGCCGAGGAGCTGGTGGGCACCGAGGCCCCCGACTTCCGACTCAGTGGAGCGATCGCGGCACGAGTGCTGGCGGTGGATGAGCGACTCGCCGCACAGGTCGCCCGGGGCGCGCTGCTGGCCGCGGTCCCCGAGGACATGGCGCTCCTGCCTGACACGCCGTCGATCGACATCGGCCCGGGCGTGGCGGAAGGCGACGGTATCCGCTTCGAGGGCACGGCGGAAGCGCAGGCCTATCAGCTGGTGGACGTCGATGCGCTCCTCTCCCAGATCGCTGGCCTGCCGGTTTCCGAGGCTCAGGCCATACTGGAGGGGCTCGGGAGGCGTCCGTGAGCGTCTGGCCCGAGTTCCTCGGTGTCCTGCCAGGGGACCACAACCGCATCAGGCTCGAAGTTCCAAGAGCCCTCGACCACGGAGTGACACACGTGACCATGATCGCTGTCGTCGGCCTGCCCCCGCGCGTCCAGTGGTGCCGGTGAGCGTGCTGCTGGGCATCGACCTGGGCGACCGCCGCATCGGCATCGCCCGCGGAGACAGCGTCACCGGCGCGGTGACACCACTGCTGACGCTTCGCCGGGGCACCCCCGGCGAGGACGCTGCGGCCATCGCGCGCATCAGCCAGGAGCAGCACGCCGACGCCCTGGTGGTGGGGCTGCCGCTGCACCTGGACGGCAGCGAAGGCGCGCAGGCACTCCGTACACGCGAGTGGGCCGCCGCGGTGGATCGACTGCTCGGATCCCGCTGACGTTCCGCGATGAGCGCCTCACCAGCCACGCTGCGGAGGTCCGCCTGGGCCGGACGCCGCGTGGCCGCTCGGGCGGACCGCCCTCCTCGTCGGCTCGCCGTGCCCGCCGGGCGCGCATCGACCGCGAGGCCGCTGCCCTCATCGTCCAGGCTGAGCTCGACGCCAGGGCCGCGAGCACGCTGGAGACCAGCCCATGAGCGGCCCCAGCATGCCGCAGCCGGGCAGCGGCCAACGCGTCGGCATCGTCGAAGGCTGGGAGCTGCGGCGAGCCAGGCAGCGCGATGCCAACTCCGGCGCCTGGAAGGGCCTCGCCTTCGTCGTCATCGCCCTCCTCGTGCTCGGCATCGGCGGCTGGTTCGCCGCGCGACCCGTCCTTGGTCCGGCGCTGACGGGCCTGTTCGAGGACAACCCCGGCGTCATCCGCATGCCCGTCGTGGCGGACCTGCTTCGGGCGGAGCTGGGTGACCGACTCGGGAAGCCTGCCAGCAGCGACGAGCAAGGAGGTCGAGCTTCGTCATCGAGTACGGGCCAGGGCATCGATCGAGTCATCCAGGAGAATCTCGTCGATGCCGGACTGCTGACGGACACGCTGGCGTTCACGTACCTCGTCGTGAACGACCGCGTCGACCAGCTCATCCAGGCCGGCACCTACACGATGAACACGCGCATGAGCCCGAGCGACGTGGTCACGCGCCTGGCCGGCGATCCCGATCCGCCCACACCGGTCGTGAACCTGGCCTTGCGGCCGGGCTTGCGCATCGAGCAGATCGTGGCCTACCTGCAGCAGCAGACCGAGGAAACGGAGCTGGCCATCGATCCGAGGGAGTTCCGTGACCTGGCCCTGGACCCGCGACCCGAGCTCTTCGATGAGTACCGCTTCCTGCGCCAGGCTCCCCGAGGGCAACAGCCTGGAGGGCTTCCTGGCAGGTGGCGTCTATCCAGTCCCCATCGACATCAGCGCCGACGAGTTCCTGCACCTGCTCCTGCAGCAGTGGGAGGAGGACTCCGGAGACCTCGTCGTCCAGGCGCGCAAGAAGGGCATCGACTTCTATGACGCGCTGACCATCGCCAGCCTCGTGGAGCGCGAAGCCAAGGTGGATGCCGATCGCGCCCGCATCGCGGGCGTCTACTGGAACCGCCTCGATCCCAAGCTCAACGGCGAGACCGGCGGGTTGATGCAGGCCGACCCTACCGTCGTGTACGCCAGCGACACCATGGCGCTCGACGACCTCGCCATCGGCAAGTGGCCCGGCTACCTCTTCTGGGACACCCTGGGCGTAGCCGACCTCGCCACCGTCAACGTGAGCCCTGAGCTGCAGTCGCACCAGACCTACCAGAACCCGGGCCTGCCTGACTGGCCCATCGCCACGCCGACCCGGGCTTCCATCGAGGCCGCGCTCGAGCCCAACACCAAGAAGGGACTCCTCTTCTTCTACGCCTGCCCCGGCTCCGACACGCACACCTTCGCCAAGACAGCTGCGCAGCACAGCCGCAACATCGCCAAGTGCCAGTAGCCGACGACGCGGCACCGACCCAGGTCGACCGGGAGCGCTGGAGGCAGGCAGACCGCGAGGCACGGCCGCGCCGTTCGGAGCAGCTGCGGGCCCGGTTGGCCGATGCGGGGCTGGATGCCTACTTCGGCCTGCGCTCGGAGAACGGCCGCTACCTGACCGGCTTCGTGCTCGGCGATGGCGAGGAGAAGGTCTGCGGCGCCTCGGGGCGCTTCTTCGTCTCGGCCGACGAGACCGTCGTCGTGGCCGACTCGCGCTATCGACTCCAGGCCCTCGAGGAGTGTCCCGACAGCCGCATCGTCGACCTGGCGGGCAGCTTCGAGGAGGCCTGGCCCGCGATGCTCGCCAGCCTGCGCCCGATCGACCCCTCGGGCAGCGGTGTCATCCGGCGCATCGGCGTGGAGGCTGCCGCCATCAGCCACGCAGGCTGGCTGCAGCTGGCCGAGGCCAGCCCGGCGATCGAGCTCGTGCCCGTCGAGGGCCTCATCGAAGCACAGCGCCAGGTCAAGGAGCCGGCCGAGCTGGAGCGCATCCGGGCTGCCTGTGCCGTGGCCGACGCCGCGCTGACGGAGACGCTGCCGGACATCCGTGCACGGTGTCAGCGAGCACGAGCTGGCCATGGCGCTGGAGTGGCGCATGCGCACCGGCGGTGCCGAGGGCCTGGCCTTCGACATCGCCTGCCTGTCGGGACCACGCGCCGCCCTGCCGCATGGGTCGCCCGGCCCGCGTCCGCTGCGAGCCGGCGAGGTGCTCCTCTTCGACTTCGGGGCCAGGGTCGATGGCTATCGCTCGGACATGACCCGGACGTTCTTCGTGGGCGAGCCGACGACGCGGGACCTCGAGGTCTACCGGCTCGTGGCACGCGGCACAGGCCGCCGCCATCGAGCTGCTGCGCGAGGCGCTGGCGAACGGGCGACGACCGACGAACCGGGAGGTCGATGCCGCCGCCCGCGACGTCATCGCGGCGGCTGGCCACGGCCGGCACTTCGGCCACGGCACCGGCCACGGCATCGGTCTGGCCACCCATGAGCTGCCCTCCGTCGGGCGCAGCGCCCCGGAAGCGGAGCTGCCCTCGCCGACGGTCTTCTCGGTGGAGCCGGGTGTCTATCTCGACGGCGAGACCGGCGTCCGCATCGAGGACCTCGTCAGCATCGACGCGGCCCGCGGCACCGTGGAGACTGCTGACCGCGCTTCCCCCGCGACGTCACGGTCGTCGGGACGTAGCGCTCGCTCCAGTACAATCCGGCTCCTTCCGGCCCACCACCGCGCGCTCCGCGCCGACCCGCCGCCAGCCCAGCCCAACGGAGAACCACAGCACTCATGATCTCGACCGGAGACCTGCGCAAGGGCATCGCCATCGAGCTCGACGGCGAGCTCTGGCAGATCCTCGACTACCACCACATCAAGATGGGCCGAGGCTCCGCACAGGTCCGCATCAAGCTGCGCAACGTCAAGCGTGGGCAGACCGTGGAGCGCACCTTCCAGGCCGGCGAGAAATGGCCGCGTGCCATCCTCGAGAAGCGCCCTGTGCAGTTCCTCTACCGGGACGGCAACGACTTCCACTTCATGGAGAACGACTCGTACGAGCAGTTCCACCTCACCGCCGAGCAGCTCGGGGAGGTGACCGACTATCTCGTGGAGGGCATGAGCCTCGATCGCACCACCTACGAGGGCGAGACCATCGGGGTGGAGCTGCCGCTCTCGGTGGAACTGCGGGTGGTGGAGACGGAACCGGGTTTCGCGGGTGACACCCAGTCAGGTGCCAAGAAGCCGGCGACGACGGAATCTGGTCTCGTCGTCCAGGTACCCATCTTCGTGGACGAAGGGGACACCATCAAGGTGGACACGCGCACCGGGGAGTACCTGACCCGCGTCTAGTCGAGCGCCGCTGCCGCTCGCCCCGACCTGGCGCGCTCTGCCGCAGGCCAGGCCCTGAATGATGCCCGGACTGTGGGATGAGCCGTCCGAGTCGCCCGATGGCCCCGTGGCGGCTGAGGTGCCGCCGCTCGCCTCGCCCGGACCGACGGTGCTCTCGGTCGGGGATCTCACGCGCATCGTCCGCGACACCATCCGCGGAGTGCCGCGACTCAGCCGCGTCTGGGTCGAGGGTGAGGTCGGCCAGGTCACCGTCAGCTCGGCGGGGCACTGCTACTTCACGCTGAAGGACGAGCGTGCGCAGCTGCGCTGCATGATCTTCCGCGACGATCGGCTGGGCCTGCCGCTGGAGCCGCGCACCGGCATCCAGGTCATCGCGCAGGGCCGCGTCGACGTCTTCGAGCCACAGGGTGCGTACCAGCTCTACGTGGAGGGTCTGCAGCCAGCCGGGGTGGGTGACCTGGCGCTGCGCTTCGAGGCCACCAAGGCCCGCCTTACCGCCGAGGGACTCTTCGAGGCGTCCCGCAAGCGTCCCCTGCCTGCCTGGCCGCGCAGCGTCGGCGTCGTGACCTCGCTGTCCGGCGCGGTCCTGCACGACATCCGCCGCGTCATCGCGCGGCGCTGGCCACTGGCGCGCATCGTCGTGAGCGCCTGCCAGGTGCAGGGAGCCGGGGCGGAGGCATCGATCGTCCAGGCCCTGCGTCGCATCGGGCGCTGGACGGACCCGGCCAGCGGCCGGGCCGTGGATGTGGTCATCGTCGCCCGCGGCGGTGGATCGCTCGAGGACCTCTGGGCCTTCAACGAGGAGAGCGTCGTTCGGGCCATCGCTGCCCACCCTCGCCCGGTCGTGGTCGGCGTGGGCCATGAGACCGATGTCACCCTCGCCGAGTTCGCCGCCGATGTGCGTGCCGCCACGCCGTCCGTGGCTGCGGAGCTGGTGGTGCCCGATCGTGCCGAGCAACGCCAGCACCTCGAGGCCCTGCGTGCCGGGCTGGGCATCTCGGCTCGGCGCCGCCTCGCGAGCACCCGCGCCAGCCTGGAGTCCGAGCGGCGCAGCCTGGAGACGTTCCGACCCGGTGCCTACCTGGCGGCCGAGCGCGAACGCGTCGGCCTGCTGCTGGACCGCGGCCACCCGGGCCCTGGCGGGCCAGCTGGCCGGCAGTCGGGCACTGCTGGCGCGCCGCGGTGACCGCTTGCCGGCGCTCCTGCAGGCACGCACGGCGGAGGCGCGCACTGCACTCACCCACAGCGCCGCCGGGCTCGCCGCCCTCGATCCCTTCGCCACCCTCGAGCGTGGCTACGCCATCGTGCGCACTCCCGGCGGCCGCGTCGTCGTGGATGCTGCCGGGCGACGCCGTGGTGAGCGGCTCGAGGTCCGCCTGGCACGGGGCCTGTTGGACGTGTCGGTGGACAGCGTGCGAGACTCCACGTCGTGACGGACACATCGAAGCTGCCGGCGAGCGGACCCAGGGAGTGCAGGCCACCGCGCCGGACAGCGCCTCGACGCGAGCAGCGCCAGGCAAGCGACCTGGCGTCGCTGCAGTTCGACCAGGCCCTCGAGGAGCTGCGCGCCGTGGTGGCACGGCTCGAAGAGGGCGGCATGCCGCTCGAGGAATCGATCGCGCTCTACGAGCGCGGCACGGCGCTCCACGAGCACTGTGCGCGACTGCTCGATTCGGCCGAGGCGCGTGTGCAGCGCCTCGTCGATGACAGCGGCGGCCGGCCACGGCTGCTGGACCTGCGTCCCGACGACGGCGATGAAGGCTGAGCCATGATCAGGCTGCGTGACCTCCGGGGACCGGAGGACCTGAAGGGCATCAGCCACGCCGAGGCGCGGGCGCTGTGTACGGAGCTGCGCGAGTGCATCATCGACACCGTCGCCCAGACCGGCGGCCACCTGGGCAGCTCGCTGGGCGTGGTGGAGCTCACCGTGGCGCTGCATCGGGTGCTCTCCAGCCCGACCGACCGCATCGTCTGGGATACCGGGCACCAGGCCTATGCCCACAAGCTGCTCACCGGCCGGTTCGATCGCTTCGGCACGCTGCGGCAGCTGGGCGGGATCGGCGGCTTCCCGCGCCGCTCCGAGAGCGTCCACGATGTCATGGACGGTGGCCATGCCGGCACGGGCATCTCCATCGCCGAAGGCCTCGCCCTGGCGCGTGACCTGCGTGGCGGCCACGAGCACATCGCTGTCGTCGTCGGTGACGCGGCGCTCATGAGCGGCCTCTCGCTGGAAGCGCTCAACGACATCGGCCAGCGCAAGACCCGCATGATCATCCTGCTCAACGACAACGAGATGAGCATCTCGCCCACGGTCGGCGCGGTCAGCCAGTACCTCAGCCGCATCAAGCTGTCACAGCGCTGGCGCGGGTCGAAGCGGACCTGGGATGAGGCCACGGCCCAGATCCCCCGGTTCGGTCCGCTGCTGCTCGAGTGGTCACGGCGTGTCCGCCATGCCGTGGTCGATCTCTCGCAGCCGGGGCGCCTCTTCGAGGACCTGGGCGTCACCTACGTGGGCCCGGTGCCCGGGCATGACCTCGTGGCTCTCGATCGCACGCATCCGCCTGGCGCTGCTCGAGGAGGAGGCGCCCATCATCGTCCATGTGCGCACCCGCAAGGGCTATGGCTACCACCCGGCCGAAGCCGACAAGGTCAGCTATCACGGCGCTGCGCTGCCGCCCATGAACGGCGCGCAGACTGACGCGAGTGAGCGCCAACGGAGCAGACCCGCCCACGGCCGCGATCCCCGCTCCGCAGGCCGTCGTATCCGACGACCTGTCCTCGATCGACGTGACCGCGGTCCCGGTCCAGGCCGGCCCGTCCGACGGGGACGCTGCCCCCTCCGCGGATGAGCGCGCCAGCTCGAGCCACAAGGCCCCCAACTACACCGCGGTCATGGCCGCCGAGCTGGTGCGCATCGCCAGCGAGGACGCCCGGGTCGTGGCCATCACCGCCGGCATGCCCACCGGTACCGGGGTGGCCACCTTCGGGGAGCACTTCCCGGAGCGGACCTTCGATGTCGGCATCGCCGAGCAGCACGCCATGACGCTGGCGACCGGCCTGGCGCTGGCCGGACAGCGGCCCTTCGTGGCGCTCTACTCGACCTTCCTGCAGCGGGCCTTCGACCAGGTCGTCCACGACGTCTGCCAGAACGACGCGCCCGTGGTCATCGGCATCGATCGGGCCGGTCTGGTGGGCGAGGACGGCACCAGTCACCAGGGCATGTTCACGCTCTCAGCGCTGCGCCAGGTGCCCAACCTCATCCTGGCGGCGCCGCGCGATGAGCAGGAGCTGCGGCGCCTGCTGCGGACGGCCTTCGCCCAGGACCATCCGTTCGCCATCCAGTACCCGCGGGACGCCGGCTTCGACCTGCCGCCGGTCGACCCGGTGCCCGTGGAGGTCGGGCGCGGCGAGACCCTTCGCCACGGCGCGGACATCCTCATCGATCGGCTTCGGCCCCATCGTCGCCCGCGCGCTCCGGGTAGCCGAGACGCTCGAGGCTGAGGGCTGGTCCGTCGGCGTCATCGACGCCCGCTTCGCACAGCCGCTCGATCGCGAGCTCATCCTCGCGGCAGTGCCAGCGGGCACGCAGCTGCTGGTGACGCTCGAGGAGAGCGCCCTGCCGGGTGGCTTCGGGGCGGCGGTGCTGGAGCTCCTGGCGGACGCCTCACCGCCCGCCGCCAGGCCGGCGGTCCGGCGCATCGGCATCCCGGCAGGCAGCTTCGTCGATCATGGCTCGGTGTCCGATCTCCGTCGCGTCATCCGGCTGGACGATGCCGGCATCCGGGCGCAGGTGCAGGAGGCCATCGCGGCCATGGGCCTGGCCCCGGCGAGGGCTCGACCAGGCTGAGCGTGGCGGCTCCGCGCAAGCAGCGACTGGACCAGCTCCTCGTGGAGCGCGGACTGGCACCCACCCGCAGCCGCGCCCAGGCCATGCTCCTGTCCGGCCGGGTCAAGGTCGGACCAGGCGATGCCGCCCGGCGTGACCTGCGCCCCGGGGACCAGGTCGATACGCGCCATCGAGATCGACGTGGAGAGCCAGCCTCGCTATGTCTCGCGCGGTGGTGACAAGCTGGCGGGGGCGCTCGACGCCTTCGGACGTCGATCCCGCCGGTCGGGTCTGCCTGGACGTGGGAGCTTCCACGGGCGGCTTCACGGACTGTCTGTTGCAGCATGGCGCCAGCCGTGTCTATGCTCTCGACGTGGGTCGAGGACAGCTGGCCGACTCCCTGCGTGCGGATCCCCGGGTGGTGAGCCTGGAGCGCACCCACGCCGTGCGCCTCGCCCCCGACGCCGAAGATGCCCTGCGACTGCCCGAAGCGGTGAGCCTCGCGGTGGCGGATGTCTCCTTCATCTCCCTGACGCGGTTGCTCCCGGGCATCGCCGCGCAGGTGGCGCCCGGAGGTGACATCCTGCCCATGGTGAAGCCCCAGTTCGAGCTCAGCCCGCGCCAGGTACCGCGTGGCGTCGTACGCGATCCCGCCGCTCGTCGCGAGGCGGTCGATCGCGTCATCGAATGCGCCACCGGCCTCGGCCTGGACGTCCTCGGCGAGTCCGAGTCGGTCCTCGTGGGACCCTCGGGCAACCACGAGGTCTTCCTGCACTTGCGGCGGCCGAGCGCGATCGACGGTGGCGAGGAGCCCGCGTGAAGCGCGTCGGCTTCGCCTTCAACCCCACCCAGGCGGACGCCCGATCGCTGCGCGAACGCGCGCTCGAGTGGTGCCGCGGCCATGGCATCGAGGCCTGGGCGGTGCCGGCCGGCGAGCCACCCGGGGATCCGCGCCTGCTGGCCGAGACGGACGCCATCGTGGTGCTCGGCGGAGACGGCACCTTCCTCCGCGCCGCGCGAGCCATCGCCGACCTGGACATCCCCATCCTGGGCGTCAACGTCGGCAAGATCGGCTTCCTCTCCAAGGCCGAGCACCAGGACCTCGAAGCGGTGCTGGGGCAGCTCAAGGCCGGTGACTACGAACTGGAGCCTCGCCTCATGCTGGAGGCGCGCGTCTTCCCCGCCGACGGCGGCCCCGGGGGCGAGGTCCACATCGCGCTCAACGAGGCCGCCATCGTCCGCGGTGCGCTCGCCCGTGTCATGCGCGTGGTCGTGGACGTGGGGGACTCGCGTGTCGCCAGCTATGTCTGCGATGGTGTGGTGGTGGCCTCGCCGACCGGCTCCACGGGCTACAGCTTCAGCGCCGGCGGGCCGATCCTCGAGCCCACGAGCCGCAACCTCGTGGTCACGCCCATCGCGGCCTACCTGACGGCGTTGCGCTCAAGCGTGGTCGGTCCGCAACACGTCGTCCGCGTCAAGGTCGAAGCCGCCCATGACTCGCTGGTGAGCATCGATGGACGGGAGGATATCCCGCTCCAGGTGGGGGACCGGGTCGAGGTCCGGGCACGCCGAGAAGCCGATCGACTTCATCCAGCCGCGCGGCACACTGCCCTTCTGGGACCTGTTGCGCCAGAAGGCCGCGCTGCTGCCGGGCTGACCCGGTGGTCGAGCCTGCCCGCCCCGCCGCTCGAGTGGCCCGTGAGACACCGGCCGACCTGGTCGCCGCCATCGGCGCCTATGCCGACTACCTGCGTGTGGAGCGCGGTCTGGCTGCGGCCACCATCCGCGCCTACGACACGGACCTGCGGCTCTTCGGCCGGGACGCCCCGGACATCGCCCACTGGGCCGCGTCGCCCGAGCCGGCGCGGCAGTACCTCGGCGCCATGACGCGGCCACCACGCGTGCTGCGGCCCACCAGCCTGCGGCGCAAGGCGGCTTCGATCCGCGCCTTCTACCGCTTCTGCTACGCGGAGGAGCTCATCGATACGGATGTCGCGGCACTCATCGACCTGCCTCGCCAGATGCAGCGCCTGCCGGACACGCTCGACGCCCGGGAGGTGGCCGACCTCCTCGACGCGACCGGCGGGCCGGACCTCATCGGGTTGCGCGACCGCGCCCTCCTCGAGCTGCTCTACGCGGCGGGCCTGCGCGTCAGCGAGGCGGTCGGCCTTGATCGCGGGGACCTCTCGCTCTCAGGTGGCTTCGTGCGCGTCATCGGCAAGGGTGACAAGGAGCGTCTCGTGCCGGTCGGCGACGTGGCCCTGGCCGCGATCGGTGCCTATCTCGACGAGCGCGACCGACTGGCGCAGACGGCGACGGAGTCCGGTGCCCGGAACAGCGCACGGCGGCAGGAGGTGGACCCCGGCCAGGAGCCGTTGTTCCGCTCCAGCCGCGGCCGGCGCCTCGATCGCATGGCAGCCTGGAGGGTCATGCGCGCCGCAGCACTGCGGGCCGGTCTCTCGGGGCGTGTGACACCGCACACGTTGCGGCATAGTTTCGCCACACACCTGCTGGAGGGTGGGGCCGACCTGCGCGTCGTCCAGGAACTGCTGGGGCATGCCAGTATCACCACCACGCAGCTATACACGCACGTCACCGGAGAGCGCATCCGCCAGGTGTATGCACGGGCTCACCCGCGCGCCTGACGGCCAGGGAGGTCAACGGTCCATGGGTTCCTACGCCGAATCACTGCTCACACCCGATGAGAAGGTGCTGATGCGTCAGCGCCAGCACTGGCTGGTCCTCATCCTGGACAGCTGGCTGGCCATCATCCTCTGGGGCGCCACCATCTTCCTCATCGTGGCGCAGTTCATCCTGCCCGAGGAGATCGACTTCTTCGGCTTCTTCACCCTCTACATGGGCACCGGATCGCTCATCGGCGAGGCTGGCATGGTGCTGACCTTCCTGACCCTGCTGGGCGGCATCATCGTGGTGGTGCTGCGCTGGTGGTGGTGGCGGACGCAGGAGTTCCTGGTCACCAACCGCCGCCTCGTGCTGTCCTGGGGCATCCTCAACAAGTCGGCCTCGGACAGCTCGCTGGAGAAGATCAACGATGCCCAGCTCGAGATCAGCGTGCTGGGCCGGCTGCTCGACTACGGCACCCTCAAGGTCATGACCGCGGCCCCGTTGGCGGGTGCCGACTACCTCGATCGCCTGAACCATGCCAAGGCCTTCAAGAAGGCCATGATGACCGCCAAGCACGAACTGCAGTCGGGCGAGCAAGGCGACGGCGAGGACTATCAGCGCACCCGCCCGCCACCCCGCAGCCGCTCACCGCCCGGCACCGCGCCCGGCCGCTCACGTCGCCAGCGCCGCGAGTGCGACGGCGATCGACCTCTCCGGCGGGGCCGACCCGCTCAAGGCTGACACGCCCGAAGAGGTGGCCGCTGTGCTCGAGCAGCTCAGCCAGGCTGCGCGACGAGGGCCACATCTCCAGCGGCGAGTACGAGATCAAGAAGCAGGAGCTCCTTGAGCGGCTGTGAGCGCGGGGTCTAGGCGCTGATGGATCCCGCCACCACCCAGGCCCTGTTCTCGGCCTTCATCGTCGTCGCCGTCATGCTGCTGGTGGGCTTTCCGGTCCATGAGTTCATGCATGCCTGGACGGCCATGAAGCTGGGCGACAACACGGCCCGCTGGATGGGTCGCGTGACGCTGGACCCACGTGTCCACCTGGACCAGATGGGCGGGCTCATGCTGGCGGGCACGGCCCTCCTCAACGCGCTGGGGGTCTTCGGCCTGCTCTTCGGCTACGCCAAGCCGACCCCGGTCAACCCGCTGAACATGCGCCATGGCCGCCAGGGTCACGCGCTCGTCGCGTTCGCCGGTCCGGCCAGCAATCTCGTGGTCGCGCTGGTCGCGGCGTTGCCCATCCGCCTGGCCCTGAGCGACCCGGACTGGTGGGCCTTCGTGCGCACGACCCCGCTGCTGGACCTGGCCCTCAACGTCGGCCTGCTGCTGCTGACGCTCAACATCCTGCTCTTCATCTTCAACCTCATCCCCGTCCCTCCGCTGGACGGCTGGAGCGTGCTGAAGGGCATCGTGCCCAGCCGGACCGCCTACCGGCTGGAGGAGCTGGAGCGGCAGTATGCCCACATCATCCCGACGCTCTTCTTCGGCTTCATCCTCATCATCTTCGTCACCGGCGGTTCCATCCTCGGGGAGCTCATCTACGGGATCCGCGACCTGCTGCTGGGGATCTGAGCATGGCCAGCTGGTGGGCGACCAAGAGTCGACAGGTGTGGCGTCACCTGGGCGGCAGGGTCAGTCCGAGCGAACGAGCCGGGCTCGAGGCCTGGCTGACGACCCCGCAACTGGCGCTCTTCGACTCGATGCACCGCGCCGACCAGCGCCATGGGCTGGACGTGGTGGCCGTCCTCCGCGCCGACGGGCACAGCGACCGGGAGCTGCTGCTGGCGGCCTTGCTGCACGACTGCTCCAAGGGTCCCGGCGTGCGGCTGCCACATCGCGTGGCGTGGTCGCTCGGAGAGCGCTACGGTGAGCGGGTGCTGCGCGTCCTCTCTCCGCTGCCCGGGTTCGCGGCCGCCTTCGAGCGGCTGCGCCACCATGCCGAGGACTCGGCCCGGCTGGCGCTCGCGGCGGGGTGCAGCGAGCGGACCGCCGAGCTCATCCGCCATCAGGCCGACCCGCTGGACCCGGAAGCCGGGCGGGCCCTGCAGCTGGCTGACGAAGCCTCTTGAGCACGGCACCGGAGGCAGGGACCGATGACCGACCTGCTCGCCCAGCCAGCGCCGGCTCGCGAGATCGGCGTCACCGCGCTGCCGTCCGTGCAGCGGCCGCAGCATGGGGACATGGCCGTGCGCATCACCGAGACGGCGCATCCCGATCGCGCCGCGCACGTCCGCCTGCAGGGCTACGACGGACCCCTGGCGCTGCTGCTGGGACTCATCGAGCAACGCGAGCTGGACATCCTCGAGGTGCCGCTCGGTGACCTCGCGGGCGCGTACCTCGAGGCCCTGGCCGCGCTCGACCAGGAGCAGATGTCGCACATCAGCTCGTTCGTGGCCGTGGCCAGCCAGCTCATCCTCATCAAGAGCCGGGCCATCCTGCCGCGACCGCCCGTGGTCGCCATCAGCGTCGAGGAGGGTCCGGACCCCGAAGCCATGCTGCGGGAACGGCTCATCCTGTACCGCCTGTACCGCGATGCCGGCCGCGATCTGCGAGGCCGCCTGGAGAGCGGCTGGGAGGTCTTCCGGCGAGAGCCGGCCGCAGCGGTGGCCTCGGCCAAGGCGGGCTCCCGGCCGGACGAGGGCCCACCACTCGATCCGCGGGTGCTGCTGGACGCCCTGGACGCAGCCCTGCGGCTGGTGCCGCCGCCCCCGGCCCCCACGGAGGTCGTGCCCCGCCTGGTCACGCTCGAGGAGCGAGCCGCCGTCATCCGCGCCGCGCTCCGAGACACGCCCGTCATCGTGCTGCAGGACCTGCTGGAAGACCTGACCGACAAGGTCGTGGTGGCCATCACCTTCCTGGCCATGCTCGAGCTGGTCAAGGGCCATGAGTTGAGCATCTCGCAGGAGCAGCCGTTCGGGCCCATCGTCTGCCGCTCGCTGGGCGCCCCGTGAGCGACGTGGAGCTGGTCCCCGTGGGGCCGGGCCGCGATCCGGACGAAGCCGAGACGTCGAGCGGTGCCAGCGTGGCGGACATCGAGGCGCTGCTCTTCGTCGCCGAGCGGCCGCTGTCCCGGACCGAGCTGCGCAGCCTGGGGCGTCTCAGCGCCGAAGAGGTGGACGAGCACCTGGGCGACCTGGAGATGCAGCTCCGCGATCGAGGCATCCGCCTGGTCAGCTCCGGCGACCGCGTCATGCTGGGCACCTCGCCCGAGAGCGGCCCGCTCATCGCCCGCTACCTGGGGGCGGATGCGGTGCGCCTCTCGCCGGCCGCCCTGGAGACGCTCGCCATCGTCGCCTATCGCCAGCCGGTGACCCGCGGCGTCATCGAGCGCATCCGCGGCGTGGATTCCGGTCACGTCGTGCGCGGTCTGCTCCATCGGCGCCTCATCCACGAGCAGGGCCGGGCCGACTCCCCGGGCCGGCCCATCCTCTACGCCACGACCATGGAGTTCATGGAGCGCTTCGGCCTCACCTCGCTCGACGACCTGCCGCCGCTGGAGGCGGATATCGCCGCCCAGCTGGCCCAGGCCGAGGCTGACGCCGCTGCCAGGGTGTCGGCGGACGAGGAGCCCGAGGAGACAGCGCCCGCGGATGGCTGAGTCGGTGCGCATCCAGAAGGCGCTGGCCGATGCCGGCGTGGCCTCACGTCGGGCCGCCGACGCACTCGTCGCCGCCGGACGCGTCACCGTGAACGGGCAGCCGGCGCTGACGGGCCAGCGCATCGATCCGGGCGTGGACGTCCTGACGGTCGACGGGCGGCCGGTGCTGCCCGCCGGGCAACGCACCTACCTGGTGCTGCACAAGCCGGCCGGGTGTGACCAGCACGGTCAGCGATCGCCATGCCGAGCGGACCGTGCTCGACCTGGTGCCGCCGGACCTCCGCAGGCGAGGGACGCGGCTCTATCCGGTCGGGCGGCTGGACAGGGATTCGGAAGGACTCATCCTGCTCACCGACGATGGTGACTGGACGCAGCGACTCCTGCACCCCAGCTACGGCGTGGAGCGCGAATACGCGGTGGGGTTGCGCCGTCCGCTCGAACCCTCGGAGGCTCGCGCCCTGCGCGAGGGCATCGCGCTCGACGAGGGCCTGGCCACCCTGGTGAGCCTGCGCCTGGCCACCCGGACCGAGACCGCCCGGCTGGAACGTGACCCAGGCCGCCCGGCAGGACTGACCTGGTATCGCGCCGTGCTGACGCAGGGCTGGCGCCGCCAGCTGCGGCGCATGTTCGCGGCCATCGGTGCGCCCGTGGAGCGGCTGGTCCGCGTTCGCATCGGCACGCTCCGCCTCGACGACATGGCCCCCGGCAGCGTGCGCCGCCTGACCGCCGCGGAGCGCGATCGCCTGGCTCCGGCGCGAGGCCACGGATGAGCGGCCTGCGCGTCGCCCTGGACGGCCCCGGCTCCAGTCGGCAAGTCGTCGGTGGGTGCCGCAGCCGCCACGCGACTGGGCTACCGCTTCCTGGACACCGGCGTGCTCTACCGGGCCATCACCTGGCTGTCCGTCCAGCGTGACGTCGACCCCGACGACCAGGAGGGCCTGGTGGCCCTCGTGCCGGAGCTGGAACTGGTGCCCGATGTGGAGGGCCGCATGCGCCGCATCAAGGTCGGGGGCGTCGATGTCACCGACCAGCTCCATGCCCCCGAGGTGGATCGGCGCGTCAGCGCCGTCTCGCGGCAGCCGCAGGTGCGGGCAGCCCTCCTGGGGACACAGCGCGCGGCTCGCAGCAGCCGGTCGCATCATCCTGGCCGGGCGCGACATCGGCACCGTCGTGCTGCCCGACGCCGAGCTCAAGCTGTACCTCGATGTCAGCATCGAGGAGCGAGCGCGCCGCCGCGCTGCCGAACGCGATCTGCCGCCTGATTCGACCGAGGCCGCCAC
Source organism: uncultured Chloroflexia bacterium (assembly GCA_963697275.1). Taxonomy (GTDB): domain Bacteria; phylum Chloroflexota; class Limnocylindria; order Limnocylindrales; family CSP1-4; genus JAFMJV01. The sequence goes on from CAVONF010000007.1 coordinate 101,636, forward strand.
CATCCTGGCGGACCTGCAGCGGCGGGACCACATCGACAGCAGCCGCGAGGTGGCACCCCTGCGCATCCCGGACGACGCCGTGATCATCAGCTCGGAGGGCCGCCAGTTCGAGGAGACCGTGGCGGAGGTCGTGCGCATCATCCGGGCACGGGAAAGGCAGGCGAGACGCGACCGATGAGCCGATCAGCGATCGACCTGGGCCTGTACCCACGCTTCATCGCCGCGGTGTGCCGCCTGGGCCTCCGCGCCGTCGCGCGCGTCCACGTGGAGGGCCTGGAGGGTCTGCCCACCAGCGGGCCGCTCATCGTGGCCGCCAACCACATGAGCAACGCCGATCCCCCCTTCGTGGGCGGCTGGCTGGCTCCAGCCCTGCAGCGGCGCCCCACGTTCCTGGCCAAGGAGGCTCTCTTCGTCGGCCCGCTCGGCCTCTTCTTCCGCTCGCTGGGCGCCGAGCCGGTGAAGGCTGGCGGAAGCGACATGGCGGCCTATCGGGCCGCCAGGGCCATCCTCGACCGCGGCGGCGTCGTGGCCATCATGCCCGAGGGCACGCGCAGCTTCGATGGGGTCCTGGCGCGGCCCAAGCCCGGCGTGTCGCTGCTGGCCACGCGCACCGGGGCCGCGGTGCTGCCGGTGGGCATCTCGGGCACCGACAGGCTCATCGGCCGCGGGCAGCGCGTTCCCAACATCGGCACCCGGATCACGCTCCGCGCCGGCGAGCCCTTCCACCTGCGCATCCCCGAGGGTGCCGACCGGAAGGCCGCCCGGGCGGCCCTGGCCGATGCGGACACGGAGCTGATGCGCCGCATCGCGGCACTGCTCGAGCCCCGTCATCGCGGCGACTGGGAGCCCTGGTCGGGAGTCTGAGCTGCGCTCCGACGGGCGGGCGGCGACTCGCGCTCGAGGCTCCGGCGGGCGGCGACCCGCCCCTGGTGTCATCCTCCGGAACGGCTCGCGCCCGACCGTTGGTCCACCGTTCCAGAGCGCGCCACGACGCGCCATGCCCTGGGCGACTCACCCGGCGCAGCTCGTGGCGCATCGATGCCCGCCGCGACTGGATCGACAGCGCTGCTGGTCACGGGATGCCCACCGGGCCTGAAGTGGCAGCCCCTCGCGCATCCGATGCCCCAGGGGCCTGGAGTGTCGATCGCCTGTGTCGAGTCAGTCGCCCACGGCATGGACCGCATGTGTGGGTCGACCGGACCGCCGGGCCGCCGCGCCCCAGCGCGGCCGGCAGCGGCCACCGGCGCCTTCATGCCATCGTCAAGTGCTGGTGCGATACTTTGCGAGCCATGGGTACCGTCACCGCAGTCCGCATCGCCCGCCGCACCGGCTTCTGCTACGGCGTGCGCGAGGCCATCGATGCCGCACGCATCAGTGCCGCCGGGGGCAAGCCCACCCACACGCTTGGCCAGGTCGTCCACAACGAAGGCGTCATCGCCCAGCTCCGCGAGCAGGGTATCCGCAGCGTCAGGGAGCTCGACGAGGTGGAGGAGGGTGCCGCCGTCGTCATCCGTGCCCACGGCGTGACGCCGGAGGTCATGGCCCGAGCGGAGTCCAGGGGCCTCGAGGTCATCGACGGCACCTGCAGCTGGGTGACCCAGGAGCAGAAGGAGCTGGCCAGGCTCGTGGAGGATGGCTACACGGTCGTGCTGCTGGGCACGCCCAACCACCCCGAGGTCGTGGGCCTGCTCGGCTTCGCGCCGGATGCCATCCTTGTCGACGAGGAAGAGGACTGGGACAGGATCCCGCGCCGCAAGCGCATGGCGCTGCTGACACAGTCGACCCAGCCGCCCTGGAAGTTCGAACGGCTGGCGGCCTTCCTGGTGCACCGGGCGCACGAGCTCAAGATCGTCAACACCGTCTGCCCCGTGACCATCCGCCGCCAGCAGGACACCACCGATCTGGCGGAGGCGGTGGACCTGGTGGTCGTGGTCGGCGGACGCAACAGCGCCAACACCAGGGAGCTCACGCGCCTCGTCAGCATCGTGGGCAAGCCGGCCATCCAGATCGAGCGCGCCGCCGACCTGGACGATGCCGCGGTCTTCGAAGGCTACTCCCTCGTCGGCGTCACCGGCGGCACCTCCACGCCCATCGAGGACCTGGCCGCCGTGGCGGAGCGGATCTACGAACTGGCCGGGACCGCTGAGCTGCGGCCGCAGGCCACGGCGCTCGCCGAGGCGGCCGTGACGGCGGTGGCTGAACCGGCCTACCGCAGCTCCTCGATCGGCACCAGCTCCTCGTCTGGCACCAGCTCCTCGCCCAGCACCCACTCCTCGGTCGGCGCCGGTTCCTCGCTCAGCGCCGCCTGACGTGCCGAGCCGCCGCTCGTCGCGTCGCCGCTCCCGTCGCCTGGACCAGGACACCCCGGCCGGCGGATTGCCAGTGGTGGCCATCGTGGGCCGGCCCAACGTGGGCAAGTCCACGCTCTTCAACCGCATCGTCGGGCAGCGCCGGGCCATCGTCGAGGACCGCGCCCGGACCACCCGGGACCGCCTCTACGGCGTGGCCGAGTGGAACGATCGCCGCTTCGTGATCATCGATACCGGCGGCATGGAGGTCGAACCGGCCGATGCCATCGAGGAGCGCGTCCAGGACCAGGCCCGGCTGGCCATCGAGGAAGCCGACGTCATCGTCTTCGTGGTCGACGCGTCGACCGGCGAGACCCCGGCCGACCAGGAGGTGGCGGAGACGCTGCGACTGGCATCCCCACCGGTGGTCATGGCCGTCAACAAGGCCGACAACGAGAAGCTCGAGCTGCAGGGCGCCGAGTTCCTGCGCCTGGGCTGGGACGATGCGTATGCGGTGAGTGCGCTGCATGGGCGTGGCAGCGGCGACCTGCTCGATGCCATCGTGGAAGCGCTGCCGGAGGAGTCGCCGGAGGAGCTGGAGCGCAAGGAGCGCCAGGCCCGGGCGGGTGACGTCATCGAGCATGTCGAGCAGGAGCTGCTCCTCGAGGAGGGCGACACCGAGGACCTGGAGCGCGTGGGCGACACGGGCGAGATCGTCATCGAAGACGGCAGCGCGCCGACGCCCCGCATCGCCATCGTGGGCCGCCCCAACGTCGGCAAGTCGTCGCTGCTCAACCAGCTCCTGGGGGAGGAGCGGGCCATCGTCAGCGACATCCCCGGCACCACTCGCGATGCCATCGATACCACCCTGCAGTGGCAGGGTCGGGAGCTGCGCCTCGTAGACACGGCGGGGCTGCGCCGGCGCGGCAAGGTCGCCTCTGGCCCGGCGGCGGAGCGGTACTCGGCCCTGCGGGCCCTCAAGGCCATCGGCCGCGCGGACGTCTGCGTGCTCGTCCTCGATGCCCAGGACGGGCTGACCTCCCAGGATGCGCACGTCGCCGGCTACGTCATCGACGATGGCGTGGGCCTGGTGCTGGCCATCAACAAGTGGGACCTGGTCGAGAAGGATCCCAAGACCTTCGAGGAGTACGTGGCGCGCATCCGCCGCCAGGCGCCGTTCCTGCACTTCGCGCCGGTCGTGGCCATCAGCGCGCTCACCGGACAGCGGGTCGGCCGCATCCTCGATGAGGCGGTCAAGATCGCCGCCGAACGGCGGCGGCGGGTGCCCACGGCACGGCTCAACAAGGTGCTCTCGGACGCGGTGGCGCGGCATCAGCCCGCGGCCGTGAAGGGGCGCCGGCCGCGCTTCTACTACGCCACACAGGCAGCCATCGAGCCGCCCACCTTCGTGCTCTTCGCGGGCGAGTCGAAGTCGGTCCACTTCAGCTACCAACGTTTCCTCGAGAACCGCATCCGCGAGGCCTTCGCCTTCGAGGGCACGCCGCTGCGACTCATCTTCCGTGAGCGGTCGCGGGTGGAGCTGGAACCGCGCAAGCGCAAGCCCTCGACCGCCAGGGGCAAGCGCCCGACCAGGCACGCGGCAGGCGACGAGCCGGCCGTCCAGCAGCCGCAGCACAAGGAAGTCCGCGCGCAGGGGTTCCTGACGGCGTGTCGCTGGCGGAACGACAAGGCGTATGCCCATCGCCCGCGAGGTGCAGGCCGTGCTCTACGCGGGCACGGACGTGCGCACCTCGGTCGTCGACCTGCTGGAGCCCGCAATCGAACGACGAGCTGGACCGGCCGGGCCTGATAGACTCAGGGTTCGCCGTCGGGGCGTGGCGCAGCCTGGTAGCGCACTTGACTGGGGGTCAAGAGGTCGCTGGTTCAAATCCAGTCGCCCCGACCACTGCTTCTGAGCGTGACATGGCCCTCGGAGCGTTCTCCGGGGGCCTTCTCAATGGCTGATGGGGACCAGTCTGGGGAGCAGTTGGTGCCCTGTGACGCGCCCGGTTCGGCGTGAGTCCAAGGGCAAGGCTGCGAAGCGCGTCGGGTCCCGCAGCGATTCGAACTTGCGCCAGGCCGTCACGAAGGCATCGTGGGCGGCGTCCTGCACCTCGGTCCTGCTGCCGAGGATCGACCGTGGCCAGCCGGTGGCCGCGGTCGAGATGCAGGTAGCATCCACCCGTCGCCAAGAGCGCCACAGAGACGGACGACCGCAGCAAGAAGCATGTCGGTCGTCGTGCCGTGACGCAGGGTCCGGTGCCTCGGCTGGTGACGTCCGACAGGCTGGCTTCGTACGCAGGATCAGGCCTGACAGGCGTGGCCGGTCGGAGCGGTGCCCTCGCTACTCGGCATCGTCTGCCTGGTGAACCGCCTGCCCCTGGGTGGGCAAGCCGAGGGCCTGTATCTCGGTCACCGGGTCTGGAAGGCTCGCTTGGAGAGACCCCACCAGAAGCCCTCGATGATGGTCGTGGGACCATCGTCGAGCTTCGTCGAGGCGCCGAGCGTGATGAACAGCGGCGCGAAGTGCTCGACCGTCGGATGCGCGTACGGCATGCCGGGCGCACGCTCCTTGAAGGCGAGCAACGCATCGAGATCACCGCGCTCGAGTGCCTCGGCCGCCCAGCGGTCGAACTCCACCGACCAACCCGGCGCGTCATGCGTGTGGCCCATGTACTCGTGGATGAAGGGCAGGCCATGGGTCATGAAGCCCGAGCCGATGATGAGCGTGCCGTCGTCCCGGAGCGGTGCCAACCGACGTCCCAGTCCCAGGAGGCGGGCCGGATCGAGGTCCGGCATGGACATCTGCAGCACGGGGATGTCGGCATCGGGATACATCGCCTTGAGGGGGACCCAGGCGCCGTGATCGAGGCCGCGGCTCTCGAGTTCCAGCACCGGCTCATCGCCGGACAGGAGCGCCCGGACGTCAGCGGCCAGGTCGGGCGCGCCGGGGGCCTCGTACGTCATGCGGTAGTAGTGCTCGGGGAACCCGTGGAAGTCGTAGACGAGTGGGACACCACGGGTCGAGCTGAGGGTGACCGGGGCGCTCTGCCAGTGCGCCGACACGATGAGGATCTGCTTCGGTCGCGGGAGCTGCTCAGCCCAGCTCCTGAGCTCCGCCATCCAGCCCTCATCCTCGAGGAGTGGCGGGGCACCGTGACCGAGGTACAGGGAGGGAAGTGGGCTCGGGGTCGTCTCGGCCGCGTCCGATCCCAACGCGTTCAGTTCGTTCATGCCGCCATGATAGTTGCGCGCGCAAGTATCAGTGCTGTGGCGGGCGCCTTGTGATGGCATCCTGCCCGAGGCCCTCCTGCGTCGGCGATCGAGCAGACGACCACCGGCCGGGACACACGTGGATACGCTGCTCCGGCTCGGTCAGCCGCTGAGCCTTCAGCCGGTCATCCGCGCTCGGGCAACTCGAATGCACCACGATCGCACGCCGCGCGGCCATCGGCGTTCCCGTCCCTCGGCCGGTCCCGCCCCGCGATATCGACCGGCGGGCAGCTGCTGTCATCAGCGGAATCGACGGCGGGGCTGCGTGGCCCCGGCGTCATCCCGAACATCAGCCCCGACATCGGCCCAGTGAGGCGCGCGCCTTCGCATGCGTCGTGAGGTCCGGACCTGACCAAGGCGCCGCTGGCTCCGCACGTGACGTTCTTCACGCGCTCAAGCAGGTCGAAGTTCGAGTCGAGCTGGAGCCCATCGCAGTCCTCCTGGTAGAAGAGGAACGTCACGTCGGTGGGGTCGAGGTAGTCGCGGTCGCCGACGAAGACGCTGTTGCGGACGACCAGACGCTCAGTGCCGTCGCACGACCAGCCCTCGCGCGCGCTGGCCTCGATGAGGCCATCGCCCTGCCCGAAGACCGTGACATGGCTCAGGGAGACGGTCTCACCGCCGGTGAAGGAGAACGAGAGCGTGTTGCCGTTGGCACGGCAGTGGTCCACCAGGTACGTGAAGGGCTGGTCCTCGAAGAACGCGCAGTTACCGACCGCGACCACGTTGACCAGCTCGACCGCCCCTGCCAGCTTGATCTGGTTCCCGGCGTTGCCCTCGGCGTGCACCCGCGAGAGGATGATCCGACCTCCGAGGCTGTGGTAGAGGAGATCGAGGCCGTCGGACGTATTGTGCAGGAAGGCGGAGTCCTCGATGATCCAGTCGCCGCCGGTGGTGCCCGTCCCGACGCCGTCTCCGTAGCCCCCGGCCTCCTGCGCCCAGCACCCCGTCGGCTGGCCACCCGGATACGTCTCGCCGCAACCGTTCCACTCGACCGTCCAGCGGCGGAAGCGCATCGTGCCGGAGTTCGCGTCGCCGCCGTCGTCCCAGAGGTCGCCATCCCAGCCGACCAGGCCGTTGCCGGCGATGCGCACGTCCTCCACCGTCCAGTCGTTCAGGCGCCCGGCGTGGATGCCTGCTGAGGCCAGGCCGTGGATGTCGAGGTCGTGGAGATGGACGTCGACCGAGTCCTCGGCGTGGATGCCGATCGCAGCCCAGTCACCGTAGGGCGGGCGGTCGCGTTCACAGGCGATGTCGCCGCTGTGGAACTCGACGCAGCTCGAGTGATCGGTGATCTCGAAGCACGCCAGCTCCACGTGGCTCGAGTCGGTCAGGTTCACGATGGACCAGGCGCGTTCGCTGCCCCAGAGCTCAGGCCGCTCGTCGCAGCCAGCGTCCCAGCCGGCACCAAGGATGCGCGTAGGGTGGTCGGCGTCGGACCCGCTCGGGATGGCGGACATCACGCAGTCGAACGCTCCTGCCTGGTCGCACAGTTCCGTACCCGGCGCCCCGTAGCCCATCTGGTACGAGCCGGCATGGACGACGAGTGTGTCGCCGCCACTGAGGCGCGGGTCGTCGCCGGGCGGCAGCGCTCGGAACGGATGATCCCAGGCGCAGGGCTGCACCGTCCCGTCTCCCGGGTCGGGCGCATCGACGAGTCCGGTGCATCGAGTCGGGTCGCCGCCGTCCACCCGCACGTGGTACGTCACGCCGGGGGACTCAGGATGGTCGCTGCCGAGGCTCGGGCTGATCGGTGTGACACACCACGCGACGAGCGCGCCGAGCGCCATGGCCGCACCCGGCCTTGTGACACGACCACCGCGGCACCAACGTCGGAGAAGGGTCACATCGCACACAGCACGCCCCTGCGCCATCGAGTCAGTCGCCCTGTGCCCGGATGATGCGCCGGTCCTCGACGCGCCGCAAGCGACGAACGACCGCTCGCGGCGAGCGCGCTGGTCCCGACGCTGTTGTCGCGGGATGGGCAGTCGACCGTGGCGTCCGATAGGCTGGCCTCGTGAGCAGGTTCAGCTCTCGCAGGCGTGGCCGGTCGAACGCTCGTGACTGAGTTCACGACGCTGCGCGAGGGCTCGCTCCATGCTGCCCTCAAGGCGTACTACGCTGCCGCCATCCCCGGGGCTCGCGTCGAGGCCGCCGTGGACGGGTTCGTCGTCGATGTCGCGGGCCCGGACGAGCTCGTCGAGATCCAGACCGCGAGCTTCGCGTCGGCCGGCCACAAGCTCGAGCGGCTCGTGACCTGCCACCGCGTCGTCCTGGTCCACCCGGTCCCGATCGAGAAGTGGCTCGTGCGCATCGATGCCGAAGGCAGGGTCCTGGGACGGCGACGCTCTCCGCGGCGCGGCCAGCCCATCGACCTCTTCGATGAGCTCGTCCACATCCCGGCCCTCATCGCCCACCCCGACTTCCGGCTCGAGCTCCTGCTCACCCGCGAGGAGGAGGTCCGAGGGCCGGTCCCCAAGGGTGCGCGGTACCGCCACCGACGCCACTGGTGGCGCCTCGACCGCCGCCTCCTTGACGTCGTGGAGACAAGACGGATCGACACGCCTGCCGACCTGCTGCGCCTGCTCCCTGCAGACCTGCCCGAGCCGTTCACGACGGCCGATATCGTGGCCGCCACCGGATCGCTCGAAGCGCCTCGCGATGCGCGTCGTCTACACGCTTGATCGATGCGGCGCGGTCGTTCGTCTGGGGCGCCGCGGCCGGTTCACCACCTACGGGCATCCCTCCGCGCTCGGAGTGCATAGCGGGACGACGCACGTGGACGCGACTGGCTAGATTGGCGGGATGACGCACCAGTCCGCTGCCAGTTCGACCCTGCCCGACCACGCTGTCGTCCCGGCCGTCTGGGCGCGCTACACGAACCTGGACATCGACCGTGGCGAGGGCGCCTGGCTCATCAGCCGGGATGGCGCAGCGCTACCTCGACTACACCTCCGGCATCGGTGTCACCAACACCGGCCACGCTCACCCGCGCGTGGCAGCGGCCATCGCACGGCAGGCCGCCAAGCTCCTCCACGGCCAGCAGAACATCGTCTACCACGAGCCCGGCCTGCTCCTCCACGAACGCCTCACGCAGCTGCTGCCCGGCGGTCCGTGGCAGGCCTTCCTGGCCAACTCCGGCACGGAGGCCGTGGAGGCCACGGTCAAGCTCGCCCGTGCGGCCACGGGGCGGAGCGCCATCATCGGCTTCCGCTACGGCTTCCACGGGCGCACCGCGCAGTCGATGGCGCTCACCACGGCGAAGTCCACCTACCGCTCCGCGTTCGAGCCCCTGCCTGGCTCCACCTACCAGGCCGACTTCCCCTACTGCTACCGGGCCCCGGGTGGCCCGCACAGCCCCGACGCCTGCACCTGCGACTGGGAGGAGCGCCTGGACCTGCTCTTCCACCAGGTCATCGAGCCCGACCAGGTGGCCCTCATCATCGTGGAGCCGGTCATCGGGGAGGGCGGCTACATCGTGCCGCCGCGGACGTTCCTGCCGCGCCTCCGCGAGATCACCCAGCAGCACGGCATCCTCCTCGCCGCCGACGAGATCCAGACCGGCTTCGGGCGCACCGGACGGTTCTTCGCCGTCGAGCACGTCGAGGTCGTGCCGGACATCCTGCTCGATGGCCAAGGGCATCGCCTCCGGCCTGCCGCTCTCCGGCATCCTCGCCCGCCGCGAGATCCTGGAGCGCTGGGGGCCCGGGCAGCACGGCGGTACCTACGGCGGCAACGTCGTCTCCTGCGCGGCTGCGCTGGCCACGCTGGACGTCATCGAGGAGGAGGGCCTGGTCGAGAACGCACGGGCGCGCGGTGCGCAGCTGCTCCAGGGCCTGCGTCAGCTGGCGGACCGCTACCCCGTCATCGGGGATGCCCGGGGTCTGGGCCTCATGGCCGCACTCGAGCTGGTGAAGCCGAGCGAGGGCGATGGCCGGACGCCCGATGGCGGGGCCGTCAGGCAGGTCCTGGCCGCGGCGCTGGAGCGCAAGCTCATGCTGCTGTCCGCGGGACCCTACGGCAACGTCCTGCGCATCATCCCGCCGCTGGTGACCACGACTGACGAGATCGACCTGGCGCTCGGCATCCTCGACGAAGCGCTCGGCGAGGTGGCCGGGTAGCCTGGGCCCTGACGTCGAGCCTGGGCGCCGTGTCGAAGAGGCGGCTGCGGTCGAAGGGGCGGGCGGGGTCGACGGGCGGGCGGTGCGCTGTTCCCGTCACCCATGCACCGGCGGACTGGTAGACGGGCAGCGGCGCGACCGGCAGTGGTCGTGGTCGCGGTGCTGGGGCCGGCCACGCTCGGATCGCGGTGCCGGAGGCCTGCCGAACGACCCGCACAGCCCCTGGCAGCAGCCAGCCAGTCCGGGCCTGACTACCTGACAGGATCGCCAACGGCCAGCGGTTCGCGAGCCCCGCCGTGCGGGCCGCGCAGGACAGCATCACCCGCAGGTGGCACGATGTCGCATCTCGTCGCGAGGGACGCAGGTTCCGCGGCGCCGGAGGGAGACGGAGGGAACGTGGCATGACGGACGGGGCAGGGGACATCCGCACGTACCAGCAGTGGATCGGCGGCCAGTGGGTCGCCAGCGCCAGCGGCCAGACGGCGCAGGTGACCGAACCCGGCCAACGGCCAGGCCATCGCCAGCGTGCCGGCCTCCGGGCCGGAGGACGTCGACCGGGTCGCGCACGGCAGCGGCCGAGGCCTTCGAGCCGCTGGCAGCACAGCACGCCGCAGGATCGCAGCCTCATGCTGCTCAAGCTGGCCGACGCCGTCGAGGCCCGGGCCGACGAGCTGGGCGCGCCTCGAGAGCCGCAACTGCGGCAAGCCGCTCGCGGCCGCCGTCGACGAGGTCACGGCCATGGTGGACAACCTGCGCTTCTTCGCCGGTGCCGCCCGCGTCATGGAGGGCAAGGCCGCCAACGAGTACCTGGCCGGCCACACCTCGCTCATCCGGCGCGACCCGGTCGGCGTGGTGGCGTCCATCCCGCCCTGGAACTACCCGCTGTACATGGCCGGCTGGAAGATCGGCCCGGCGCTCGCGGCCGGCAACACGGTCATCCTCAAGCCGTCCATCCGCACGCCGCTGACGGCCCTGGCCCTGGCCGAGATCGCCGCCGATATCCTCCCGCCGGGCGTCCTCAACGTCATCACCGGCAGCGGCGAGGCCATCGGTGACGCCCTCGTGCTCCATCCGGCCGTGGCCATGGTCTCCGTGACCGGCGACACGGAGACGGGCAAGCGCATCGCCCGCAACGCCGCCGAACGGATCAAACGCCTGCACCTGGAGCTGGGCGGCAAGGCCCCGGTCATCGTCTTCGACGACGCCGACCTCGACAACGCCGTCGAGAACATCCGCCTGTGGGGCTACTGGAACAGCGGCCAGGACTGCACCGCAGCGACGCGGGTCATCACCGGTCCGGCCATCTACGATCGCCTGGTGGCGGCGCTCTCCGAGCAGGTCCGCACCCTGAAGTGGGGCGATCCGGCCGAAGCGGACGACCTGGACATGGGTTCGCTCATCGCGCCCGTGCCAGGTGGACAAGGTCGCGGGCATGGTCGAACGGGCACGGGAGGGCGCCGAGATCGTGGTCGGCGGCAACCGCCCGCAGCGCCCCGGAGCCTTCTACGAGCCCACCGTCATCGCCGGACCGGACCAGCGCAGCGAGATCGTCCAGGAGGAGGTCTTCGGGCCGGTGGTCACCGTGCAGCGCTTCGCCGACGAGGCCGAGGCCATCCGCTGGGCCAACGATGTCCGCTACGGCCTGGCTGCCTCCGTCTTCACCTCCGACATCGGCCGTGCCATGCGCGTCGCCAAGGCCATCCAGTTCGGGACCGTCTGGGTCAACGAGCACTTCACGCTGGCCTCGGAGATGCCCCATGGCGGCTTCAAGCAGTCCGGCTGGGGCAAGGACCAGTCGACCTACGCGGTCGAGGACTACACCGTCGTCAAGCACGTCATGATCAACATCGGCCCCTGATCGACACCGGCGCGGGACCACGGCTGCGCACCCCGTCGACCCTGCGCACCCTGTCGCTCCCCGGGCCATATGCGAATGTGCGCATAGGCTTGACAGCCACTGACCCGGACTCGGCATCGTTCGGCGCTCGGAGAGGGCGACGGGTGATACGGCCCGATGGGGACGACACACCGGGGGCCGGCCGCATCGAGGGATGGATGACCGTCGTGACTGAACGCCCGGCGGGTGCGCGAGAGGCCGGGCCGGGGGGTACGGGGGTACGCGGCGATGACCGCCGTGCGCCTCGAGGGGCTGACCAAGACGTTCGGGGATGTCACCGCCGTGGCCGGCATCGACCTCGACATCGCCAAGGGGGAGTTCTTCTCGCTGCTCGGTCCGTCCGGCTCGGGCAAGACGACCACGCTGCGCATGATCGCCGGCTTCGAGCTGCCCAGCGGCGGCCGGGTGCTGCTGGATGGACGTGACGTCTCGCAGTTGCCGCCCTACGAGCGCGACGTCAACACCGTGTTCCAGGACTACGCCCTGTTCCCGCACATGAGCGTCGGCGACAACGTCGCCTACGGCCTGATGATCCGGAAGGTCCCCAGGGCCGAGCGGCGCCAGCGCGCCAGCGCAGGCCCTGCGCATGGTGCACCTGGAGGGCTACGAAGAGCGCAAGCCGGGCCAGCTCTCCGGCGGGCAGCGCCAGCGCGTGGCGCTGGCACGGGCGCTCGTCAACCGCCCCAGCGTGCTGCTGCTGGACGAGCCGCTGGGGGCCCTGGACCTGAAGCTGCGCCAGGCGATGCAGATCGAGCTCAAGACGATCCAGCAGGAGGTCGGCATCACCTTCATCTACGTCACCCATGACCAGGAAGAGGCCCTTGCCATGAGCGACCGCATGGCCATCTTCGACCACGGGCTCATCGAGCAGGTCGGTTCGCCGGCCGAGGTCTACGAGATGCCCGCCACCGCGTTCGTGGCCGGCTTCGTGGGGACCTCGAACCTCCTCTCCGGGACCACGGCGGCGGCCATCCTGGGCGATCGCGGGACGTACACGGTGCGCCCGGAGAAGATCCACCTCGAGGACGCCGAGGCCGTCGTCCCGGACGGCTGGGCCTTCGCCGACGGGCGCGTCCACGACGTGGTCTACCTGGGCTCGGACACCAGGTATCTACGTCGAGCTGGCAGCGGGGGGCACGCTGGCGGTCATCAAGCAGAACGTGGCCACGACCTCCTCGGAGGCGCTGGCCCAGAAGGGCAGGGCCGTCCGGCTCACCTGGGAGCGGCGCCATGCGCTGCCCCTGGAGCCCGGCCACGGATCGGATCCCGATCGCGTGGATGGCGCTGGCTCATGAACCTGGTCCCCCCACCAACGAGGAGAGGACAGCACAAGGGAGGTACGGAGATCATGGCAAGGATGACGACCCGCCCCTGGGCAGCGCTGGGGATAGCCCTGGCGCTGACGATGGGGGCCACGCCCGCGGTGCTGGCGCAGGACGAGCTCCCGGTGCCCGAGGGCGCCCTGACGGAGATCGGCGAGCCGGAGGGCTCGGTCGAGATCGTGGCCTGGGCCGGCTACGTGGAGGATGGCTCCAACGATCCCGCCTATGACTGGGTGACGGGCTTCGAGGAGGCCACCGGCTGCGAGGTCAACGTCACGCTGGGCAACACCTCCGACGAGATGTTCACGCTCATGCAGACCGGCAACTACGACCTCGTGTCGGCGTCCGGCGACGCTTCGAACCGGCTCATCGCCTCGGGCACGGTGCAGCCCATCAACCTCAACCTCATCCCCAACTACGCCGACGTCTTCGAGGGCCTCAAGGGCCAGCCCCACAACACCGTCGACGGCGTGCCCTACGGCGTGCCCCACGGCCGCGGCGCCAACCTGCTCATGTACAACACCGAGCAGGTCGACCCGGCACCGGATTCATGGTCCATCGTCTGGGAGCCGGACGGACCCTGGGCCGAGCAGGTGCGCGGCAAGGTGACCGCCTACGACAGCCCCATCTACATCGCCGATGCGGCGGTCTACCTCATGGCCACGCGGCCAGAGCTGGGCATCCAGAACCCCTACGCGCTCGATGACGAGCAGTTCGCTGCCGCGGTGGACCTGGCGAAGCAGCAGCGCGAGCTCATCGGCCGCTACTGGGCCCTCTACACCGACGAGATCGCCGCCTTCCAGTCCGGCGACTCCATCGTCGGCACCACCTGGCAGGTCATCGCCAACGTCCTGCAGGGCAGCGACCCCGCCTCGCCGGTCGAGGTGGTGCTGCCGGTCGAAGGCTCCACGGGCTGGTCCGACACGTGGATGCTGCACGCCGAAGCGCAGCATCCCAATTGCGCCTACCTGTTCATGGACCACATCATCTCGCCGGAGGTGAACGTGGTCGCCACGGCCTACTTCGGTGAGGCCCCGTCGAACGCGAAGGCATGCGACATCGACCCGGCACACTGCGAGACGTACCACGCCACCGACGAGAACCTACTTCGAGAACGTGTGGTACTGGGCCACCCCGCAGGCACAGTGCCTGGACGGCCGCACGGACGTGGCCTGCAAGGACTACTCCGAGTGGACGCAGGCCTGGACGGAGATCAAGGGCTGACCCTGATCCCTCGCCCGGCGATCGCTGCCCGAGAGCCCCGATCGGGGCTCTCGGGCTTCTGCCGTCGCGTCAGCATGGGCGCGGCATGAGCAGCCAGCCGGCACGAACCGGTGCCTGGCGCACCTTCCAGCGCTGGCTCTACCGCCATCCCCGCGTGCAGCTGGTGGCACTGCTGACGCTGCCCATCGGCGCGCTCTTCATCGTCTACTTCGGCTCGCTCTTCATCCTGCTCGCCAACGCCTTCTGGACGCTGGACCCGTTCACCCGCCAGGTGCAGCAGGAGCCCAGCCTGGACAACTTCGTGACCATCCTCAACGGGGCGGTCTACCACGTCATCACCTTGCGCACCGTCGGCACAGCCGCGATCGTGACCATCCTGTGCGCGGTCATCGGCTTCCCGGTGGCCTACTACATCGCCCGGCATGGCCAGTCCGCGCATGCGTCATCTGCTCGTGGTCATGGTCCTCCTGCCGCTGTGGGCCAGCTACCTCGTCAAGGTCTTCGCCTGGCGCGCCATCCTGCAGCAGCAGGGGCTGCTCAACTGGCTGCTGGAGCCCCTCGGCCTGGAGGGACCCGGCTACAACACGACCATCGGCATCATCGACGTCAGCACCACCCTGGTGTTCACGTACCTCTGGCTGCCCTACATGATCCTGCCCATCGTGGCCGGCCTGGAACGCATCCCCAACTCGCTGCTGGAGGCCTCCGCCGACCTGGGCGGCCGCTCGCGGATGACGTTCCAGAAGGTCGTGCTGCCGCTGGCGCTGCCCGCTGTGCTGGCCGGCTCGATCTTCACCTTCTCGCTGACGATGGGCGATTTCATCACGCCGCAGCTGGTGTCCGAGCACGCAGTTCCTGGGCAACGTCATCTACCGGGAGGTGGGCGTCTCGGGCAACCTGCCCCTGGCCGCGGCGCTGGCCATGATCCCCATCCTGGTGATGATCGTGTACCTCCTCGTAGCGCGGCGCCTGGGCGCCCTGGAGGCGCTGTAGCCATGACCGAGTCGCGTGGCACCCGCATCGCCCTTCGCCTGGCCACGATCGGCGTGCTCGGCTTCATCTACCTGCCGCTCATCGTCATCGGCATCTATGCGTTCAACTCGAGCACCAACCAGGCCTGGCCCATCCCCGGCCTCTCGCTGCAGTGGTTCGAGCGTGCCTTCGAGCAATCCGGCGTCCGCGAGGCCCTCTGGACGTCCATCCAGGCCGGCCTGTTCGCCACCGCCATCGCGCTGGTGCTGGGCAGCCTGGCCGCCTTCGCCGTGCAGCGCTATCGCTTCTTCGGCCGCGAGACCATCACCTTCCTCGTCATCCTGCCCATCGCCCTGCCGGGCGTGGTCACGGGCATCGCGCTCAACGCAGCCTTCAACACCGCCGACCTGCCCTTCGGGCTCATGACCATCGTCATCGGCCACGCCACGTTCTGCGTCGTCATCGCCTACAACAACGTGCTGGCACGGGTGCGCCGGGTCTCGCGCCACCTGGAGGAGGCCTCCATGGACCTGGGCGCCAACCAGTGGCAGACCTTCCGGCATGTGACCTTCCCGGCCATCCGCACGGCCCTGCTGGCAGGCGGCCTGCTGGCCTTCGCGCTCTCGTTCGACGAGGTCATCGTCACGACCTTCACGGTCGGAGGAGGGGAGCGCACCATCCCCATCTGGATCCTGCAGAACTACAGCCGCACCAACGGCCTGCCCATCGTCAACGCCGTGGCACTCATCCTCATCCTCGTCTCCATCATCCCGGTGTACATCGCCCAGCGTCTCGCCGGAGCCGGAGCCGCCGCCACCCGCTAGGGCGCCCGCGTCGCCCGATCATCCACCCCAGCGCGACCACGGATATCCGGGCGGAGACCGGCGCCTGCTTCGTGACCTCCGACTCTTGGAGCGAGCACGTCGCCATGGTCCCATCTCAGCATGAGAAGGGAGACCAGCATGCGACTTGCGTCCAGTGCCTTCGATGCGGATGGCGTCATCCCGGAGCGACACACGTGTGATGGCCCCGACATCTCGCCCCCGTTGACCATTGATGGTGTCCCGGCCGGCACGGCCTCGCTGGTGCTGACGATGGACGATCCGGACTGCCCCGGGCAGACCTGGGACCACTGGGTGGCCTATGACATCCCGGTCCTGAGCGAGATCCCGGAGGGCGTGCCGAACCTGGGCACGCCGGGCAGGAACACGTGGGGACGCACTGGCTACGGGGGACCCTGTCCGCCACGTGGGACCCACCGCTACGTCTTCACCGTGTACGCCCTCGATCGGAACCTTGGGCTGGAGCCAGGCGCCGACAAGGCCACCGTGCTGGAGGCCCTGGCGGGCCACACCCTCGCAGAGGCAAGCCTGCTGGGTCGCTACAGCCGACCGTAGCCGAGGGCATGGCCGTCCGAGGGCCATCGGGCCCCGGGTCGACGGTACACCTCGACCAGGACATGCCCGGTCGCTGAAGCAGCCATGCCGCAGCGACCAGCCCGCTCCGGAGACCGGGCAGTCGCGGCACTGGAAGAGCCGCTCCTGGTCCCCGCCTTCGGTCGGGCGGGCCGTCTTCGGGTTCCCGGAGTACCATCGCCCGCAGTGGACCCCAGGGACGATGCCGCGACCGACGCACGGTCGGGGCGGCTCGATGACGCACAACGCAGCGCCGCGGGCGACATGCCTGCGGCGGAGTTGCGTGCGGCACTGCACGCTGCGGCAGACATCGTGGCCGACTACCTTGCCAACGTCGAGGACTACGCGGTCCTGCCGGACCTCCAGCCCGGCGAGCTCACCCGACGGCTGGACGGGCCGCCGCCCGAAGACCCCGAGCCGCTGGAGGACATCCTTCGCGACGTTCGCACCGAGGTCATCCCCAACGTCACGCACTGGCAGCATCCCGGCCACTTCGCCTACTTCCCGGCGAGTGCCGCCGGCATCGGCCTGCTCGGAGACACGATCGCCGGCGGACTCAACGCCAACGCCTTCCTGTGGCGCACCTCGCCGGTCGGGACGGAGCTGGAAGGCATCACGGTCGACTGGCTGCGCCAGGGACTGGGGCTGCCGCCGAGCTTCGACGGTGTCTTCAATGACACAGCGTCCATCAGCAGCCTGGCGGCCCTGGCCGCCGCCCGCCAACACGCCACCGGCAACGCCTCGCAGGCGGGCCTGAAGGCCTCGGCCCCGCTGCGCCTCTATACCTCCTCGGAGGCCCACTCGTCGATCGAACGGGCCGCCATGATCCTGGGCATCGGCCGGGAGGGCGTCCGCAAGGTCCAGGTCGATGGCGACCGTGCCATGGTGCCGGTCGCACTCGAGCAGGCCATCGCCGAGGATCGCGCTGCGGGCTGGCTGCCGGCGGGAGTCATCGCCACGATCGGCACCACGTCCACCACGGCCATCGATCCCGTCGCGGCCATCGCCGAGACCTGTGCGGCCGAGGACCTCTGGCTCCACGTCGATGCCGCCTATGCGGGCTCCACGGCCCTCATCCCTGGGATGCGCCACCACTTCGCAGGCTGGGAACGTGCCGATTCCATCGTCGTCAACCCGCACAAGTGGCTGTTCACGCCGTTCGACTGCTCGCTGCTCCTGACGCGGCGCATGGCCACGCTGCGCGACGCGCTCAGCCTCGTCCCGGAGTACCTGCGCACGACTGACGGCAAGGATGCCGGGCGCGACTACAACGAGTACATCCCGCAGCTGGGCCGCAAGGCACGCGGCATCAAGATGTGGATGCAGTTGCGCTACTTCGGGCTGGCCGGGCTGCGAGCTCGCCTGCAGGCCCACCTCGACATGGCCGCCGCACTGGCCGGCTGGATCGACCTCGATCCGGATTTCGAACGCCTCGCTCCGACCCCCTTCGCGCCTGGTCTGCTTCCGCTGGCGACCGCGCCGCTACCGTGGCCTCGAAGGGGAGACGGGCGTGGCGGCCATGATCGACGAGCTGAACGAGCGGCTCATGAACCGGCTCAACGCTGGCGGCCGTATCTTCCTCTCGCACACCAAGATCGACGGCCGTTTCACGCTGCGCATCGCCATCGGCAACATCCGCACCGAGCAGCGGCATATCGATGAGGCCTGGCGGCTCGTCCGCGAGACAGCCGCCAGCCTGGACACGGCCCCGTGAAGCGGGCCAGCTTCGGCGTCGCTGCGACCGCACTCATGGCGTCCGTGGTGAGCGTGGCCAGCATCGCCGTGGCCAGCATCGCCCAGCCGACCCTCGCCCAGGGCGTGGGCCGCGCCACGTGGACCCCGGTGACCTCGAACACGACGGCTGCCCCCAGCAGCTTCCTGGTCGCCGACGACTCCGTTCTCTTCCAGACCACCATGGTGTGGGACCAGGCCCAGGTGGATGGCCTGAACCGCTACATCGGCCAGGGGCTGCGCTACACCCACGAGGTCAACGACCGCAGCGGCCGCCTCAGCGCGACCGGCTACTGGGCCACCAACCTCCCCGACCCTGCCTTCGACCGCGACGATGACGACGGCGATGGTCGCTGGGAGGAGGCTGAGATCACGTCGGCATCGCGCCTGCCTCAGGCCGGACAGGAGTATGTGGCCAGGATGCAGTTCTCGCGCTGGCATGGCAAGCGCCACAAGGGTGGCTGCGAGTGGGCCTGGGACCGTCGGACGGGCAGGGCAGAGGTCCTCTCCCAGCTGTCACGCAGCCTGCTGGGTGAGTGGCAGGCGGAGCGATACACGCTCACGTACCAGACGCTGGAGTACCCGCGCGTGGGAGCGCGACCGGCGCTGCCAGACGGCGTGACACCGGCTCGCTGCCAGGATCCCCGGCCCGGTCCATCCCAGGGCGGCGTGGTGGTCACCTTCGCCGCTCCGCTGACCTGGTCCGAGTTCATGGCGCTGCCCGCCGGAGGTGCCGGTCGGTGGACTGCCTTCGAGGCCATCGGGCACAGCGATGACGACGACCTCAGCTGGACCTGTGGCGGGCCCATCAGTACCGTCCTCGAGCTGCGGCCATGTCGTGACATGGGAGTGGCCCTGGATGGCGTCGTCGCGGCTGTCGGCTACTTCGATGAGGCGGCGCTGAGCGAGCTGCGCAGCGCGCCGACCGTGGCCCGCGTCGCTGGCCTGCAGGATGCCGTGACGGGCCTCCTCTTCGATGTCGGCGGCTTCGGTGTCGAGCGGCCGGGCGTCACCGTCAACGACTCCTACTGGGAGCTCTTCATCCCGAGCCAATGAGCCGTACCGTGCGAACATACGGTGCCCGTATCGACACGAGAAGGAGATGACATGTCCCAGGTCCGACAAGGAACGGCACACTGGAGTGGCGACCTGCTCGCCGGCGGTGGTGCCGTCAGCGCCACCACGACCGGCGTCTTCACGGAGCAGCCCATCACCTGGCGAGCGCGCGCCGAGGCGGCGGAGGGGAAGACCAGCCCGGAGGAACTGCTGGCCGCAGCACATGCCGCCTGCTACTCGATGGCGGTGAGCAACGAGCTCTCCAGGGCCGGCCACGTGCCAGAGCGGGTGGACGTGACCGTGGACGTCACCGCGGACAAGACGGACGCCGGCTGGACCGTGCTGTCGAGTGCCATCACGCTGCGAGCCAGGGTCCCGGGCTGCGATGTGGCGACCTTCAACGAGAAGGCCGAGGCGGCCAAGTCCGGTTGCCCCATCTCGCGCGCCATCAGCGGTTCCGTCGACATCACGCTGGACGCCACCCTCGAGAGCTAGAGGCGGTTCGGCGGCCCGCGCGGCCCGATCCCGCTGCGAGCCCCCGTCGGAGCTCGCGCGGCGTCCGTCCACAGCGAACGAACGCGGGGTCTGACTCGGCCGTCGGCGATCTGTGGCTCGCCCCGTGCGCTGCCAGCGGACGATGAGGGACCCGTACAGGCTTGTGGGCCTGCCTGGACGAGCGGACGGACCGTTGGCCGCCGATCCGTTCGCCGACGGCGGACGCTCGTGCGGCAAGCGAGGCACACGTGCGTCCAGGGAGCCCCGCGGCTAGCGAGACTTCACCTTCCGTGAACCCTGCATTCATCTGCTGGGGGGTACAACTTGGATGGCACACCGCGAACCCTTCCTGGCGTGCCTCCGGCCCCACCGCGCCGTATGGCGACGCGGTCGCCGATCCGACAGAGGCGAACACAGATGGATCGAATCCCCACATCACGCACACGCGCTGTCGTCGCGCTGACTGCAGCACTCACGCTCGGCGGCGCTGCCGTCGCGGCGCCGGCCGCGACGTTCGGCGCCCAGGGCGACGACGAGGTCGTCATCGACGTCATCGAGCAGGCCACCCCTGCGGTGGTGACCATCCAGACGTCCTTCGCCCCCGCCCAGGCCCAGGAACTCCCGGAGGACCTGGAACTCCCGGAGGGCTTCGAGCTTCCCGAGGGCTTCGAGCTTCCCGAGGGCTTCGAGCTTCCCGAGGGCTTCGAGCTTCCCGAGGGCTTCGAGCTTCCCGAGGGCTTCGAGCTTCCCTTCGGCGGCCCAGGCGAGTTCCAGTTCCCCAGTGGCACCGGCTCCGGTGTGATCATCTCCAGTGACGGCCTCATCATCACCAACGGTCACGTCGTCGGTGATGCCGGGGAGGTCACGGTCATCCTCGATGACGGCACCGTCCTTGACGGCACCGTCACGGGCGTGGACACGCTCACCGACTTCGCCTTCGTCAAGGTCGAGAGCGACGAGGACCTGCCCGCGGTCACGCTTGGCGACTCCTCCGACCTCAGGCTCGGCCAGCTGGCCATCTCCGTCGGCAACCCCCTGGGTCGCTTCCCAGGCAGTGCCGCGGCCGGCATCATCAGCGGGCTGGACCGGAGCCTCGACGTCTTCGGCAGCAGCCTCAGCGGCAGCCGCCTCAACCATCTCATCCAGACCGACGCCGCCATCAACTCCGGCAACTCCGGGGGCGGACTGTTCGATGGTGATGGTGAGCTCATCGGCATCACCACCGCGCAGGCCGGCATGAATGACGGCATCGGCTTTGCCCTGCCCATCGACCTGGCCAAGCCCATCATCGAGCAAGCCCAGGCTGGTGAACCCATCGCCCGCCCCTACGTCGGCGTCTCCTACCTGGGCATCGACGCCCAGCTGGCCAAGGATGAGGGGCTTCCGGTCACAGCCGGCGCCTGGATCCGTGCGCTTGAGGGTGGGAACCCCGTCGTGGAGGGCAGCCCCGCAGACGCAGCCGGCCTCCAGGAAGGTGACATCGTCACCGCCGTGGACGGCCTGGCAGTGGATCGTGACAACCCGCTGGACCTCCAGGTGCTGCGCTTCGCACCCGGTGACGACGTGACCCTCGAGGTGCTCCGCGACGGCGAGACCATCGAGGTCGAAGCCACGCTGGGTACCCGGCCAGCCGATCCTCGGCTGATCGCCACGCATCCGTCAAGCGGCCCCACCGGCGACGGCGGGGCCGCTTGCTCATCTCGGGCGTGCGCTTCCCGGCTCCCGGGCCCTGCTACAGTGGCGCCGTCCAGCCCCATGAGCCAGCACGAGGTCAGTCGCAGCGATGCCCCCGATCGAGCACCTCCAGCGCGTTCCCCAGCTGGCGTTGGAGCGTCTTGAGCGGCAGGGCCTGTTCACGACCGGCCTGTTCCTGGAGGTCTCCGAGACGCCCACGCGACGGACATACCTGGCCGACCAGGTCGGTGTGTCCACCAACGACATCAACGAGTGGCGGGACGAAGCCCTCCTGCTCAACCTGGCCAACTTCGGACCCGAGCAGCAACGCATCCTCACCCAGGCCCGCATCGTGGGCCTCGCGGACCTGCTCGCGGTGGACCCGGCCACGTTCCATGATCGCGTCGTCGAGGCTGCCCACACGCTGGGCCTGGAGCGTCCCACGGACCTCACCATCCAGGGCTGGTACGAGCAGGCGCAGACCCTCGCTGAAGACTGATCCGGCATTCCCAACCCTGGCCGAGCGCGACGAACCAGCACCGGCCTGGCAAGGTCGACGGTGATCGACGTGACGACGGACGAAGGGGTGGCCTCGGCACCTGATCCTGCTGGTGCGGCCGGTCGGCTCGGACCGTTGACACGCGTGGCCGTCTTCACAGGCACCGCCCTCGTGATCGTGGCGCTCGCGGTGCTGCCCCTGCTCACGCCGTTGTTCATCCACCCGGCGCTGGAGGCCGCGGGTGCACCCGGCAGGCTCGGGCTGGACACGGCAGTCGTACGCGAACTGTCCGACCGCTCCGTGCAGGAGTTGCTGCTGGGTCCGGGCACGTTCGCCTTCGACGGCCCCGATGGGCAGCCCTTCTACGACACCGCGGAGCGCAGCCACCTTGGCGACGCGCGCGCACTGCTGTGGCTCTGCCTGGTGGCCGGCACCGTCGCCGGCGTCGTCATCTGTCTGGCGCTGCTGCGAGCCCCTTCGGGGAGACGGGCGTCGCTGTGGCGGATCATCTCGCGGGCAGGCCTGACCACGGCCGTCACCGTGGCAGTACTCGGCATCGTCTCCCTGGTGGCCTTCGGGACGCTCTTCACGCTCTTCCACCAGGTCTTCTTCCCGGCCGGCAACTGGTCCTTCGACCCCGCCACGCAGCGCCTCGTGCAGCTCTATCCCTTCGCCTTCTGGCAGATCGCAGCGGCGGCCGCGGGCGTACTCATCTTCCTGCTGGGCCTGGGAGCCTGGGTGTTGGGCCGCTCCATGGCACATCGGGTCGGTCCGGGCCAACGCGTCCGTTCGGCATCGGCAGCCGAAGGCGGGTAGGCTCGACAGGATGGCTGACGGACGGTTGCTGAGTCTCGAGGAGGCGCAGGCCCGCATCTTCACGGACGTGCTGCCCCTGCGAGCGGAGACCGTGGCGCTCTCGGAGTCGCTGGGGCGCGTGCTGGCGGTCGATCCGGTGGCACTGCTGACCCTGCCACCCTGGGACAACAGCGCCATGGATGGCTTCGCGGTCCGCAGCGAGGACACGGCCGCCGCATCGGCGGAGGCACCGGTCCGGCTGCGGGTGACCGGAGAGGTCGCCGCCGGGCACGAACCCGGCATCCAGGTGGTGCCCGGCACAGCCGTCCGTATCCTCACCGGGGCCATCCTCCCGCCCGGAGCCGATGCGGTCGTGCCCGTCGAGGATACGGATGCTCCGGCAGGCGCCGCCGTGTTGCCGGCGAGCGTAGCCATCCGGGAGCCGGCCAGGGTCGGGGCGCACATCCGGGAGGTCGGCAGCGACATCCGGCGGGGTGATGCGCTGTTGCCGGCCGGCACACGTATCGGCCCTGCCGCGGTGGCAGCGCTGGCGGCCACCGGGCACACCCGCGTGGAGGTGCACCGCCAGCCGCGCGTGGCCATCATCGCCACCGGCGACGAGCTCAGCCCGATCGGGGCAGCCACTGGGGCCAGCCTCGATCCCCGACAGCAACAGCGAATCGATCGCCGCCCAGGTCGTCGCTGCGGGCGCCGAGCCCGTGCGCCTGGGCATCGCCATGGACGACGCTCGACGCGGTGCGGGAACGGCTCCTCGAGGGCATCCTCGCCGCCGACGTGCTGGTCGCCACCGGCGGGGTCTCGGTGGGCGCCCACGATATCGTCAAGGAGGTCTTCGAGGAGGTCGGCTCACTGGACCTCTGGCGCGTTGCCATCCAGCCCGGCAAGCCGCTGGCCTACGGCAGCGCCGTTCGGCCAGATGGCGGTCACTGCATCCTCTTCGGCCTGCCCGGCAACCCAGTGAGCAGCTTCGTCACCTTCGAGCTCTTCGTCCGTCCCGTGCTGCGGCGGCTGCGCGGTGAGCCCGCCACCCAGGGGCGGCCCGTCGTCCGGGCCGTGCTCGAAGAGTCGGTCAGGAAGTCCGCCGCGCGTCGCGCCTTCGTCCGCGTGCGGCTGAGCGAGGAAGCCGACGAGGCGGGCCGCTATCGTGCCCGCCTGGCCGGCGGACAGGGGTCGCACGTCCTTTCGGCGCTCGCGGTCGCCAACGGACTGGCCATCATCCCGGAAGGGCCACCGGAACTCGCGGCCGGAGCAGAAGTGGAGGTCATCAGGCTTGACGTCGAGATCGCGTGATTCGTGGCCCGGTCAGACCCGCAAGCCCGGCCCTGCCAGCCGGCAGGAGCGCCGGCGTCTCTCCCACGTGGACCGGCTGGGCCGGCCGCGCATGGTCGATGTCAGCGACAAGCCGGTGACAGCCCGACGCGCGGTCGCCGAGGCGACCGTCAAGATGGACCAGGAGACGCTGACCCTGGTCATCGACGGGGCCGGTCCCAAGGGTGACGTGCTCGCGGTCGCGGAGCTGGCCGGCATCATGGCCGCCAAGCGCACCGCGGAGCTCATCCCCCTGTGCCACCCGCTGCCGCTCAGCGACGTCACCGTCGAGATCACGCCGGACCGCAAGGCCGGTACCCTGGTCATCAGCGCCAGCGTCGCCACGACCGCCCAGACCGGGGTCGAGATGGAGGCCATGACCGCAGCAGCGGTGGCGGGACTCACCGTCTACGACATGGTCAAGAGCGCCGATCCCTTCGTCACCATCAACGGCATCCGCCTGCTCGAGAAGAGCGGCGGCAAGAGCGGCCAGTGGCGCCGGCCTGCCCCCAGGCAGACGGAGGGCAGCGCCGACGAGCAGGCCCCAGCAGCAGCCAAGGCGGTGAAGCGGGCGCGACGACCACGCCCGAGCTAGCCAGAGGAGAGCCCGATGTCAGACGCATCCCACCTGCCCTCGCAGACCGGCCTGCCGGCCCTGGTCGTCACCGTCAGCGATGGCGTGTCGGCCGGCACGCGCGACGACCGCAGCGGAGCGATGCTGGAGGAGCGGCTCAGCAGCCTCGACTTCCGGGTCGAACGAGCGGTGGTCCCGGACGACCCTGAGCGAATCGGTCACCTGGTGGCCGCTGCTGCCGATCGCGGCGTTCGACTCGTGGTGACCACCGGCGGGACCGGCGTCGGTCCGCGCGATCGCACGCCGGAGGGCATCGGACCCATCGTCGACTACGTCGTGCCGGGCTTCGGCGAGGCCATGCGCGCCGAGGGCCGCCGGCACACGCCGATGGCGTCGCTGTCGCGTTCCTTCGCGGCCGTGCGCGGTCAGACGCTCATCCTGTGCCTGCCGGGCTCACCCCGCGGTGCCTCCGAGTCGCTGGATGCGGTCGACGAGATCCTGGTCCACGCGCTGGAGACCCTGGCCGGGCACACGGCGCACCTGTAGGCGTGGTGTACCCTTCCGAGCGATGCGCTGTCCGAACTGCGGGACGCTGGACGGCCGGGTCATCGATTCCCGGGATCTCGACGATTCGACCACCGTCCGCCGCCGCCGCGAATGCTCCTCCTGCCACGCCCGCTTCACGACCTATGAGCGCGTGGAGTCGGCGCGCCTGGTCGTGCTCAAGTCCAACGGTTCGCGCGAGGAGTTCGACCGCGACAAGCTCGCCGCCGGGCTGGCCAAGGCGCTGACGCGCCGTCCGGTGGGTCGTGGTGCGGCTGATGAGGCTGCCGACGCCATCGAAGCGACCCTCCGGGCGCAGGGCCTCAACGAGGTGCCCTCGTCGCTCATCGGCGAGATGGCCATGGACCGCCTGCGCGAGCTCGACCACATCGCCTTCATCCGCTTCATGAGCGTGTACCAGTCCTTCGATGACCTCGAGCAGCTCAAGCGCGAGGTCGATGCCCTCTATGCCGAGCGCACCGAGCTGGTGCCGGGCCAGACCACCCTCCGGCTCGTCGACGACGACAGCGGCATCACCCCGGTCGCGGTGCGCGGGGGCAGGCTCTCGACCCCGCCGCGGCGGCGGCCCCCCAGGCACCGCTGAGGACGCATCCGTGAGCGTCCTCTCCGACGGCGACATCCGCACAGCCCTGCAGGAGGGCCGCATCCGCGTGGACCCGTTCGATGCAGCCTGCCTGCAGCCATCGTCGGTGGACCTGCACCTCGACCGCCAGTTCCGCGTCTTCCACAACCACCGCTATCCGTTCATCGATCCGCGCGCGGAGCAGGCTGACCTGACCGAGGTGACCACGGTCGCGGACGATGAGCCCTTCATCCTCCATCCCGGCGAATTCGTGCTGGGCCAGACCCTCGAATGGGTGGAGCTGCCGGACGACATCGTCGCCCGCCTGGAAGGGAAGGCCCTCGCTCTCGACACGCCGGTGCCTACACCGACCGGCTGGCGGACCATGGGCGACCTTGAGCCGGGCGACACCGTCTTCGACGAGTGCGGTGCGCCGACCCAGGTCGTCGCGGCGACGGAGCCGCTCCTCGGGCGCCCCTGCCGTGAGGTGATCTTCTCCGATGGCCAGCGCGTGGTCGCTGACGCAGCGCACCAGTGGGCCACGGTGGACAAGCAGGGTCGGCGCGCTGGCCGGCAGCGACTGAGCGTTCGGACCACCGACGAGATCGCCCGGACGCTGCGCGTGCAGGGTGAGCTGAACCATCACGTCCCCCTCGCGGGCCCGGTCCAGTACCCGCATCGGCTGGATCTGCCCATCGCGCCGTACACCCTGGGCGCCTGGCTCGGCGATGGCACGACCAGCGCGGCCGCCATCACCTGCTTCGATGAGGAGATCCTCGAGCGCGTCAGCGGCGATGGCTACGTCGTTCGACGACTGCAGCATCATCCTGGTCTCTACGGCATCGGAGGCTCCGGCCGTACGAGGGACTCGCGGAGTGGCCGCTACGCCCGCGATGGGTCGCTCTCGAGCCGCCTGCGTGACCTCGGTCTGATGGATGGCACGTTCGTTCCGCGCCAGTACCTCGAGGCGGGCGTGGCGCAGCGCCAGGCGCTGCTCCAGGGACTCATGGACACCGACGGCTTCGTGGACGACGTGGCGGGCCGGTGCGAGTTCACGAGCGTGAACGAGGCCCTGGCCAACGGCGTCGTCGAGCTCACGGCCAGCCTGGGCTTCCGGCCAGTCAAATCGGTCGGGCGCGCCGTGTTGCCTGGCGTCGATCACGGCCCCAGGTATCGGGTGAAGTTCACCCCTGATGGTCCGGTGTTCGGGATCACTCGCACGCGGGCCCGGCAGAAGCCATCGAGCGCACGGTTCCACCGCTTCCGCGCCATCGATGTCGTGCGCAACGTGCCGTCGGTCCCGGTGCGCTGCATCCAGGTGGCCTCGCCGCGCGGCCTGTTCCTGGTCTCGAGGTCCTTCATCCCGACCCACAACAGCTCGCTGGGCCGGCTGGGCCTGCTCATCCACTCCACGGCGGGGTACGTCGATCCCGGCTGGAAGGGCAACCTGACGCTGGAGCTGTCCAACGTGGCGCGTCTGCCCATCGCGCTCTACTTCGGCATGCGCATCGGCCAGATCTCGTTCTTCACGATGTCCAGCCCGGTGGAGCGGCCCTACGGTTCGGTAGGCCTCGGGTCGCGCTACCAGGGGCAGTCCACGCCGACCGCCTCGGGTGCCTACCGCGACTTCGAGGCCAACCGCCGCACCGCCAAGGGCGGACCGCGGGGCTGACGGTCCATGCCCATCGATGCGAGCGCTGACTGGCGCGCCGATCTCGGCGCTGGCACCACGATCGCGCTCATCCAGGCCGGCACGTTCAGCAGTGATGCCGGCACGCTGCTGGGACCGGTGCCGCGGAGCATGTGGCAGCACCTTGTCGAGGACGAGATCGGCCCCGACCACACGCTGACCCAGGCGCTCAACTGCCTGCTCGTGGAGACGCCCGGCGGCCGGGTCCTCGTGGAGACCGGCATCGGCGAGCGCATGGACGATCACCATCGCGCCCAGCGGGGCGTTCGCGGCCAACCCATCCTGCCGTCACTGCGGGCGGCCGGCTTCGACCCGAGTTCGATCGACGTCGTGGCGCTCTCGCACCTGCACTTCGACCATGCCGGTGGCCTGCTCACGGCTGCGGGCGAGCGGGCCTTCCCCCGGGCGCGCATCGTGGCCCAGGCGGACGAATGGGACTTCGCCCTCGCGGGCAATCCACGCCTCGTAGCCTCCTACGAGCAGACCGAGCTACGCCTGGCGGAAGCCTGGGCGCGACCCGGCTCCGCCGATGGTGACGAGGAGCTCGATCCCCGGCGTGGAAGTGCGCCGCACCAGCGGCCACTCCGGCGGCCACCAGGCCATCATCGTGCGCGGACGGGACCGCACGGTGGCCTTCATCGGCGACCTCTGCATGCGGCCCTGGTCGGCCAACCCAAAGTGGGTCACCGCCTTCGACGACTTCCCGCTCACCAGCGTCGAGGTCAAGATGGCGCTCTTCGCCGAGGCCGTCGAGGAAGGCTGGACCATCGTCCTCTCGCACGAACCACGCCGGCCGGTGGGCCATCTGCATGCCGGGCGCGGGCGCTATCAGTTCGAGTCGATCATCTAGGTCGGCGGCGGCTCTCTGTCGCCGGCCGACCACCGATCCTGCGCTGGGAGTTCAGGCGTCGCCCAGCCCGCCGCGGCGCGCGACCCAAGGGCGCCCCCTGGGGCACTCCGTCCGGTTGCAGCGAACGAACGGAGCCGCTGACTGGCGGCCAGGACAGGTGACACCTCCCCGGGGCCCCTTCGTCCGATGGCAGCGAACGAACAGGGCCGCTGACCGGCTCTCGGCCGTGGTGCCGGCTATCTCGTGGTCTATTCGTTCGCTCTCGGCGGACGGTACTCCCAGGTCAGCCGCCCGGGGCACCCGGCTCCAGCAGCGGCTCGACGATGGCAGCCACCTGCTCGAGGTCCAGTGGCCCGTACTGCAGGTGCCGGATGATGCCTTCGCCATCGATGAAGACGTGCGTCGGCAGGCCGAAGCCCGCGTAGGTTCGAAAGATGGCGCTGGTGGCGTCGAAACCGATGGTGTAGGGGAGGGCATACGTGGCGGCGTAGGCGGCCACGTCATCGGCCGTCGTCTCCTGCACGCTGATGGCGACCAGCTGCAGGCCGCGATCGGCATAGCGCTCGTGCGCCGTGCGCAGGACCGGCGTCTCCTCCTGGCAGGGCGGGCACCAGGTGGCGAAGAAGTTCAGCCACACCGGGTCGCCACGCCGTTCGGCGAGGCTGATGACCTGGCCGTCAAGGTCGCGCAGGGATTCGGTCCGGCCGTCCACCAGGCCTTCCAGTTCCGGCGCCTGCTGCCCGACGGCCAGGCCCGACGTGGGCTCATCGATCTGGTAGAAGCCCGCCCCGGGGACCAGGCTCTGCGACGCGGACGGCGAACCGAGGGGTGTGCCCAGAAGCGTCAGCAGCAGGGCGGCAGCGACAAGGACCAGGCCGACCACGGCGAGGTGCGCGAGGGTGAACGGCCCGATGACGCGTCGGCCCCAGCGCGACGAGGTGGTCGGCGCTGCGTCGGTCAAACGTTCGGCCAGAGGAAGCTGAAGGCGCGGGCGAACATGCCCAGCCAGTCGAAGAAGAGTGCCAGGCCCAGGAACACGATGAGCGCACCGCCGGCGATCTCGATCTGGCGGCTGTAGCGCAGCAGCGGCCGCGTGATGAGCGGCGCGCGGTCCACGGCCAGGGCCATGAGGATGAAAGGGATACCCAGCCCGATCGAATAGGCCACCAGGAGCCCGACCACCTGCGGACTCGTCCCGACGGCAGCCATGGTCAGGATGGCACCCAGCGTGGGGCCGATGCAGGGCGTCCAGCCGACGGCGAAGACCGAACCGAGCGCGAAGCCGCCGATGACCCCGCCGCGCCGCGTACTGGGCTGCCCGCTCCCGAAACGCTCCAGCGGCTTCCAGGAGCGTGCCAGCGTTCGGAACCGTAGCACGCCCATGAGGTTGAGACCAAGGATGACCAGGATGATGCCGCCGACCTGTCGCAGCAACGGCAGGTTGTCGCGGAGCGGGCCGGCCACGAAGTAGGCGGCCACGCCGAGCACGGTGAAGACGACCGTAAAGCCGAGCACGAACGCGAAGGCGTTGGGCATGGCCCGCCAGCCACTCGAGCTGCCTCGGCGCTTCTCCGGGGGGCTGACCGGGCCGATGGGACCGACCGCGACGCCCGGGCTGGATGGCATCCCTGCCGAGGCCACGGCACCGGCTGCTACCAGGCCGCTGGCCCCCGCGGCCAGGGGGTTGTGCACAGCGATGATGCCGAGCTGACCCAGGTAGGCCGGCACGACCGGCAGGACGCAGGGCGACAGGAAGCTCAGCAGCCCCGCCAGCAGCGCGGCTCCGAGCGTCAGATCCATGACGGCGTTGGGGTCACTCGTGCTATCCAGCCCGAGGCGTAGGCCGGGGCAGCGTCCGGTCCAGGAACTCGCGCACCTGGCGCTGCGTCGTCACCAGCTCGATCTCCTGGTCGCCCACGGCGAAGACCGGGATGCGCCGGCGATAGCGCGCTTCCAGGGCAGGGTCGGTGGAGATGTCCACGCGGACCACGCTGACGGTCGGGAGGCCAGCGCGGGCGCGCAGCGCCAACTCGTCGCGCAGCAGCAGTTCGGCATCGTCGCAGAGATGGCAGCCGGGACCGCGGTATACGGTCAGGGTGGGTCGAGCGCTCGCTTCGGTCATCGGTCTGCCGCGATTCTACGGCGGCGCTACGATTTCGCCCTGCGCCCCCGTAGCTCAGTGGATAGAGCGGCAGCGTCCTAAGCTGCGCGTCGGCGGTTCGAGTCCGTCCGGGGGCGCCAGCAACCAACTGCTGCGCACTGCTCCGCCTCTTCGTCAGCGACTGTCTCCCCGAGGACGAAGTCCGCGAAGAAGGGCCGCGCCTCGGGCCGCACGCGGGATCTCGCTCACGCCGCCCTCCGTCGCCTGCACGCGCTCCACGATGGCGAGGACGATCCGGCGCTGGTGCTCCACCGTCGTGTCCGCGAGGATGGCGCCGATCTCCTAGAGGGCGGCGGCGCGGTCGA
>CAVONF010000008.1:0-81543 GCA_963697275.1 uncultured Chloroflexia bacterium
TCCCGCGTGATCGGCTGGGTGATCGACCGCATGATCCTGAAGAACGAGAGCGACGCGCCGGGCATCGGCTACTGGGTGAGCGTCATCGTGCTCTACATCGCGCTCGGATTCCTGGCGGCGATCATCGTTGCCTGGTTCTCGCGGCAGCGCGAGTTCCGCGCCGACGCCGCCGCTGCGTCCTACATGGGTTCGCCGCGTCCGATGATCAACGCGCTGGCGCGCCTCGGTGGCATGGAGCCGAGGTGGAACTGCCGCAGCAGGTCAAGAGCATGGGCATCAATAGCCGTCCGAGCGGCATGATGGCGCTGTTTTCCAGCCATCCGCCGATTGAGGATCGCATTGCCGCGCTGCAGGCGTCAGGCCGCTGAACGCGGGATGCGGCAATCAGGAGGCCGGGCGCATGCCCGGCCTTTTTTCATCAGCGCCCCGTCGGGCCGACCCACGCGATCCGGTACAGGTCCTGGCGGCGATCCTTCAGGTTGCGCACCGAGCCGGCCTCGTGCAGCTCGCGCAGCTTCGACAGGTCCACGTCGGCGATCAGCATCGTCTCGGCGTTGGCCGTGCTCTCCGCGATCACCGCGTCGTGCGGGAAAGCGAAGTCCGCCGGCGACAGGATCGCGATCTGCGAGTAGTGCACGTTGACGTCGTCCACCCGCGGCAGGTTGCCGACGCTGCCGCTGAGCACGACGTAGCACTCGTTCTCGATGGCCCGCGCCTGCGCGCAGTGCCGCACGCGCTGGAAGCCGTTCTTGGTTTCGGTCCAGAACGGCACGAACAGGATCTGAATGCCGCGCTCGGCGAGGATGCGCGTCAGCTCCGGGAATTCCACGTCGTAGCAGATCAGGATGCCGACGGTGCCGGCGTCGGTGTCGAAGGTGGCGATCGAATCGCCGCCCTGCAGCGCCCACAGGCGGCGCTCGACCGGTCCAGGCCAGCTGCTGACGGCGAGGTCTTCCCCACGCCCGAGGCTGCCGCCGATGGCCTGGCCCGCTTCGCGCTCTACTACGACTACCACGGCTGAACGGCGCCATCGGCTCGCAGACCCCGGCCGAGCGCTACGACGGCACGCCCTTCACCGACCGGGGCCTCCAGCACGTCCGCCGCGCTCGAGCACCTGCAGGACTGGCTCGCCGAACTGATCGGCTGCCTGACCGTGCATGTCTCACCAACCCCGGGAACCACACCTAGCTGTGTCCTCTCGAGCGGCCTTTGCCATGGCGTCGCGATGGAGCGTTCGGTCCTTGACATTTCTTCTACGCTGTCTTCACTCGACAGCTGCCATGACGGAGAGGCACAGGCAGCCAGGCAACCATTGAGCCATGACGGGCCAGCGGTTCATGCCGGGGGAGGTGTGGCGAGAAGACGATCGAGGCTCACCAGCTACGGGACACGGCAACTCAACTTCTCGCAAGGAGGTCATGCGTGTACTCCACCAAGTCGCGGATCGCGGCCATCGCCCTGGTCATCCCGCTCGTGCTCGGGTTCGCCGGCACAGCCGTGGCCCAGGGAGAGGACGACCCATCGTGCAACTACCCAGGTGATCTGACCGGCGGCAAAGACCTGGTCATCATCATCGAGGGCCTGGGTGATCCAAGCTCGGGCTTCTTCCGGACCCTGAACAACGGCGCCCAGCAGGCGGGCGCAGGACCTCTGCGCAGAGGTCCGCTACATCTATCCGCAGGGTGGCTCGTTCGACCTGGCCAGCTACACGCAGCAGATCGAGCAGTCGATCGCGGCGCAGCCCGACGGCATCGTGATCCTGGGCATCGGCGACCTCGACGAGGTGGCGCAGCGAGCCAAGGATGCGGGCATCGCCGTCGGCTTCCACCCGGCGCCGCCGGTCTCGGACCAGCCATTGCGCGACCCCAACGACATCTACGTCTCGCGTGTCGGCGCAGACGAGTACGCCGGCGGGGCGATGGCAGGCGAGCGTTTCATCGCGGATGGTGCCAAGTCCCTGGTTTGCGTGCAGCAGGATCCTGCCGATGGCACGCAGACGATGCGCTGCCAGGGCATGGCCGACGTGGCTGCCGAAGCCGGCGTCGCTTACCAGCTCGTGGCGGGCAGTCCCGACCCCGGGCAGACGGCAGCCCTCCTCGAGCCCTTCCTGCGGGCCAACCCGGACGTCGACGCCATGCTCAACACGGGCGGCTCCGCGACCACCGGCCTGGTACAGGCCAAGAACGCTGTCGGACGCGACATCTTCACGGGCGGTTTCGACGTCCTGCCCGAGCTGGTGGCGCTCATCCAGGACGGCGAGCTGACATTCACCATCGACCAGCAGGGCTACTGGCGCGGCTATATCTCCGTGATGCAGCTCGTGCACTACATCCGCTACGGCCTGGTCCAGGCCAACTACTACCTGACCGGGCCGATCCTCGTCGACGCGTCCAACGCCGACCAGGTGGCCACCCTGGCCGAGGCTGGCGTCCGCTAGCGGCGACCCACGACGCATGCGGCGGCAGCCGCGGCCAGTCCGACGCGCCGCGGCTGCCGCGCCAGCACCGATGTGACATCCATCCGGGTGGGCCTCGCGCCCGCCCCATGACGCGACATCGACCGAGGCTGAACGCCACGTGACGAAGCTCAGCCCCAGCCGTCTCGCACCCCTGCGACCGGGCCGGGTCCACGGGCGTGCGATCGTGGAAGACAAGGCTGCGCCGAGCTGCCATCCGTCCGGAGCTCGCGTCGCTCGCGGGCGTCGTCGCCGCCTTCGTCATCTTCAGCTTCGCGACGCCGCTCTTCCTGAGCACCGCGACGTTCGTGCCGGCGACCAGCCTCGCGGCGCAGTTCGGGATCGTGGCGGTGGGCGTCACCCTGCTCATGATCGGCGGCCAGTTCGATCTGTCGGTCGGCGCCATCGTTGGCCTGACCAGCTGGTCGATGTACTTCTTCAGCGAGCAGCTGGCGCCTGCCAGCCGAGTTGGCCGTCGTGCTGGCCCTCGGTTTCGGGACCGCCCTGGGCCTGACGAACGGTGCCATCGTGGTCCGGACCGGCCTGGCCTCGTTCATCGTCACGCTCGCGACCGCGATGGTCTACCGCGGGTTCCTGACGATGCAGACGGCCGGCATGCCCATCGTGGTCGAAGTTCCCCGATCAACTCACGGAGCTGCTCTCGGGGACCAGCCTGGGCGGCTACCGGATGTCCGTCCTCTGGTTCATCCTGCTCGCCGTCGTCGCGACGTTCTTCCTGATGCGGACGACCACCGGGAACTGGGTCTTCTCCATCGGCCAGAACCCCCAGGCTGCGCGCAACCTGGGCGTGCCGGTGGGCCGCACGACCGTGCTCCTGTTCTCGATCTCCGGCTTCACGGCAGCGCTCGCTGGCGTGATCATGGCCTCGCAGTACTCCTCGGTCGATGCCGGTCGCGGTATCGGCTGGGAGCTCTATGCCATCGCCATCACGGTCATCGGCGGGACGCTGCTGACGGGTGGGTATGGCAGCGTCATCGGGACCGTGCTGGGCGCGCTCTTCTACGCCATCGTGCAGGGCGGCCTCATCCTCGTGGGCGTCCAGGGCTACTGGGTCAACATCCTCTTCGGGGTCGTGCTGATCTTCTCGGTGCTGCTCAACCGAGTCATGGTCCAGGTCATGATGACGCGCCCCGAGCAGCTGGAGGATGAAGCCGACGACTCGGCCAGGAGCCCGCCCGGCCAAGCCACCCCGACCGTGGGAACGGTGCCATGACATCAACGCAGCAGCCAGCCTCGCGCGCCGCGGAGGCCGTCATACCGATCGCCGCCGACGCGAGCCGTCCCTGTCGTGGCCGTGCGGAACGTGACCAAGCAGTTCCAGTCCGTCGTGGCGCTGCGGGACATCTCGCTGGAGGCCTACGCCGGCCGCGTCCTGGCGCTCCTCGGCGACAACGGCGCCGGCAAGTCCACGCTCATCAAGATCCTCTCCGGCGTGCATCAGCCCACGAGCGGCAGCGTCGAGGTCAATGGCGTGCGCACCGTCCTGCACAATCCCCACGTGGCGCGCGAGCTGGGGATCTCGACCGTGTTCCAGGATCTGGCGGTCTGCGAGCTGCTCTCTATCGCGAGGAACGTCGTGCTCGGCAACGAGCCGCGCAAGTCGGTCGGGCCCCTTCTACTGGTTGGACGTCAAGGCCGCCGACCGGATCGCCCGCGAGGCCCTCGCCACGCTGGGGGTCGAACTGCACCGCGACATGAGTGATCCTGCGGGCACGCTGTCAGGTGGGCAACGGCAGGCCATCGCCATCGCCCGCGCCATCTTCTACGGCTCCAAGTGCCTGATCCTCGACGAACCCACCGCGGCGCTGGCGGTGCGCCAGACCGAGCAGGTGCTCGACCAGGTGCGCCGGGCCCGCGATGCCGGCCAGGCGGTCATCCTCATCACCCACAACCTCGAGCAGGCCCTGTCCGTGGCCGACTCGGCGATCGTGCTCGCTCGCGGCCGCGTCGTCGGTTCGTATGACGACCCGAAGGCCCAGTCCGCGGAGATCACCCACCTCGTCATGAAGGGCTGACGGACGAGGACACGCCAGGGGAGGGCGGCCGTGCCGAATCGATCTGGGACCAGGGAGCCCCGCTGAGGCGACAGCTCAAGGCCGGGTCGCGCTCATCACCGGAGGCAGCTCGGGATTCGGCTGGCGTATCGCCGTGAGCCTGGCCCAGCGCGGCGACCGCGCCGTGGCGGCCTTCCGCGGGTCAGATGTGGGCTTCACTCGCGTGGCCGCAGGATCTGGAGGGGCGACTCAGCGGACCTAGGGACGCCCGTCACGTGCCTGCGCATGGACGTCACCGACGACGCCTCTGTCAACGCTGGCGTGCAGGACGTCCTCGACCGCTTCGGTCGCATCGATGTCCTCGTGAACTGTGCCGGATATGGCGTCCTCGGCCCGATGGAGTGCACGACGGTCGACCAGGCTCGCCAGCTCTTCGAGGTCAACGTCCTGGGAACGATGCGCATGGCCCAGGCGGTCGTCCCGGCCATGAGGGCCCAAGGCGACGGCATCATCCTGAACTTCGGGTCTGACGTGGGCGTACGAGCGAACTTCTACCAGTCCGCGTATGCCGCCTCGAAGTTCGCGGTACACGGCCTGACCCAGGTGATGCGCTGGGAACTGCAGATGTTCGGCATCAAGGTGGCCATCATCGATCCGGGCTGGTACGGGACCGAGTTCGGCGAGTCGATCGTCTCGACCTTCGGGGCTGGTCCGATCGGCCCGCTCTACGAGGCGCAGGTCGCGGCCTGGAACGCAGGCGTCGCTCGCGTCGAGGGCCCCAACGAGGACCCGCAGGAGGTCGCGGACCTCGTCCTTCGGGTCATCGACGAGCCGGAGCCCGCATTCCTGAACGTCGCCGGCTGGAACCCCGTTCGGATGGCCGGTGTCAGGCTGGACGAGGTGGACGACTACGAACGCCGGCTGTTCGACTACTACGGTCTGGAGGCGTTCCGTGGACCGTGGGCAGGAGGTGACCAGGATGCGTGAGACCGACTTCGACATTACCGGCAAGGTGATCGTCGTGACCGGCACCGATTTCGGGATCGGTCGGGGCATCTCGATGATGCTCGCTGAAGCCGGGGCCACGGTCGTGCCCACGGTGTACGAGGACGTCAACCTCGAGGACATCCGTCGCGATGCAGAAGCCCAGGGTCTCAGGGTGCACCCCGTCCAGCTCGACGTCTCGAAGGTCGCCTCCATCCGCGCCGTCGTCGACGCCATCGTGGTCGATCACAGGTCGCATCGACGTGCTATTCAACAACGCCGGCCTCGGGTACGGGCATCCCGCGCTCGCGGTGACCGAGCGCGACTGGAACCAGATGATGGCGGTGAACCTGCGCGGCCTCTTCTTCATGAGCCAGGCGGTGGCAAAGGTGATGATCAAGCAGGGGGGAGGCCGGATCATCAACATGAGCTCCCAGGGTGGCTTGGTAGGCCTTCCCGAGGCGGCCGTCTATTGCGCCAGCAAAGGTGGCGTCAACACGCTGACCAAGCAGCTCGCCCTGGAGTGGGCTCCACACAACGTCAACGTCAACGCCATCGCGCCGACGTTCGTCGAGACTCCCGGCACCAAGCCCATCCTCGACGACCCGGTCCGTCGTGCGGACGTCTTGTCCCGGATCCCGCTAGGCCACGTGGCCGCCATCGACGACGTGGCCGCGGCCGTGATCTACCTGTCTTCGGCAGCGGGGAGGATGCTCACCGGCACGATCGTCTCCGTCGACGGCGGCTGGACGGCCCAGTGAATTCCGGTCTTCGGATTCTGGGCATGACAGGGGAGCCATGGGCATGACGGAGACACGGTCACACCTGGAGGCGAATGGTTGCCGCGCGGCCATCGACCTCGAGCACGGAGGGCGGCTGGCCTCGCTCATCGTCGATGGCTGGGAGCTCCTGGCCGCGGAGGGGAAGGACATCTACCACTGGGGAAGCTTCGTGCTGGCTCCCTGGACCGGACGGTTGCGTCATGGACGCTTCTCCTGGGACGGGCACGACTACCGCATGCCCGTGACGATGCCGCCCCACGCACTGCACGGCCTCGTCGTCGGTAGACCCTGGGAGCTTCTTGCTCCTGGGATTGTGGGCATCGATCTTGAGGACCCGTGGCCGTGGCGCGGACGCGTCGTCCACTCGATGCGACTCGAGCAGGATCGGTTCGAGTTTCGCCTTGAAATCATCGCCGACGAGGCGATGCCTGTCGCGATGGGCTGGCACCCCTGGTTCACGCGTGAACTCCGGGGTCCCACTGGGCGACATATGGGTCCCATCGAGCTCGACGCTGAGCCCGGGCGGATGTATGCGAACGACGAAGAAGGGCTGCCGAACGGCGATTTCGTCACTCCGGCGCCACGGCCCTGGGACTTCTGCTTCGTCGAACTCGCGGCACCGCCTCGCCTGCGGTGGCCCGGCGATGGTGGCCCCGACCTAGTACTCACTGTCGAATCGGACTGTCCATGCTGGGTTCTCTACGACCAGGAACCACAGGCGATCTGCGTCGAACCCTGGACTGCCCCGCCCGACTCACTGAACTTGCCATCGCCCGCCGTCGTCACTCCCGAAGAACCCCTTGTCGCCACGATGACCTGGCGATGGCAATTCGGCTGAGGGCTGCCCCCCGGAGTCGGGAACCGCTACCGGCAGTCGCCGATTGCAGCTTGCCTGCCTGGCGTTGGCCTCGCCCTCGACGCGACAGTCCGACCACCACCGGGCGGTGACGGTCTGATCGGCCCGCGACAGGCCGCCCACGATGGCCCAATCGTGTCAGGCACCACCAGCGGCTCGGCGGTCACGCCCAACGACGGATGGCGGTTCGAGTCTGCCTTCGCGTCGCGGACCTAGAATCGGGACCTGCGGCGACGGCATCCCATGACCGTGCGCACGGTGAAGCGCCGACGGGGGAGCGATGAACACTGTGCACTTCGAGGGGGCGAAGAGGGGTCGGTCGCCGCTCGGCGCCTACATTCGCTACCTGATGGATGGGCCCCACGGCAACATGATCCACTCGACCGTGCCGCCAGGCATGACCGGTCGCGCCTGCCACTTCCGCACCATCGACGAGTACTGGTTCGCCTTGTCCGGCCGGGGTGAGATCTGGCGTCGGGCGGTGGACGGCACCGAGTCCGTCACCGAGCTCCGGCCCGGCGTCAGTGTCGACATCCCGCTCGGGACCGCGTTCCAGTATCGCTGTCGCGGTAGTGAGCCCCTGACCTTCATCTGCACCGCCCTACCACCCTGGCCGGGAGACGACGAAGCGGTGCTCGTAGACGGCCCGTGGGAGCCTGACACGGCGGTTCCGGAGACGGAATAGACCCGGTCCCTCGGCAGCGGGACCGCGATCCATCAGATGCGGGCTAGCTCTGTTCTCTCACGACGTTGGTGACATCAGAGGAGCCCTGCACCGGGTAGGTTGAGAGCGTCAACCAACTCAACCACCGGGAGGGCTCCTCGATGCATTGTCATGCCAACGCCGCGCTGACGCCGAAGCGTCGGGCCAAGGTCTTCGAGGCCGTCGAGGCCGGGATGACCGTCACCGCCGCCTGTCTCGCATTCCGGGTCAGCCGCCGCTTCTACTACCGCTGGCTGCCACGCTGGCGAGCCCAGCGCCGTGACGGCCTGTGCGACGCCAGCTCGCGCCCGCGCGCGAGTCCGCAGCGCCTCTCGCTCGCTCGAGGAGGCGACCGATCGGCGCGCTGCGGCGGCGCACCGGCTGGGGTGCCGACCGGATCGGGGCCTGGCTCGGGCTGCCGGCCTCGACGTGCCACCGGGTCCTGCGTCGCCAGGGTCTCGTGGGGCACACCAAGGAGCCCGTGCCCGTCGTGCGCTACGAGCACGAGCATCCGGGTGACCTCGTCCACGTCGACACCAAGAAGCTCGGGCACATCGTGGGCGGCCCGGGGCACCGCGCCACGGGCGATCGCACGCGGCGGAGCCGGGGCGTCGGCTGGGAGGTCCTCCACGTGGCCATCGACGACGCCAGCCGCCTGGTCTACGCGGAGCTCCTGGCCGACGAGACGGGCGAGACGGCCGCCGCCTTCACCCTCCGGGCCGGGGCCTGGTTCGCGGGCGAGGGCGTCAGCGGTCCGCCGCATCCTCATCGGACAACGGCAGCCCCTACGTCAGCCGTGCCTTCGCCGCTGCCCTCGCGGCACCTCGGCATCAAGCACTCGCGCACCCGACCCTACCGGCCGCGCACGAATGGCAAGGCCGAGCGCTGGATCCGGACCGTGCTGTCGGAGTGCCTCTACCTCGAGGTCTTCGCCTCGCTCGGCGCAGCGGCGGCTTGCGCTCGCTCGCTTCATCGACCCCTACAACGAGGTGCGCCCTCACCTGGGCATCGGTGGACGGACCCCGAGACAGCGGCTCAGCGAGAAGCTGGCCGCCTGACGGTGTCACCAACGTCATGGGAGACAACAGCTAGGCCGGGGGCGGCGGGCCCGTCGCTGGGAGCTGGCTTGCGTGTAGCGAACAGGTGGCATGAAGGCCAGGCCCTTGTCACTCCATGCTTCAGGCGAGATCTCGACCACGATGCTCGGATGGTGTCGCTGGCTGGACCACCGTCCGCGAGATGATCGCGAGTCACCGGAGGCGGGTACATCAACCAGTATCCGAACACGCTGCTGGACTCGTTCCCGCAGGGCACGGGTGCGTGGCACGTCTTCGTGGCCACCGGTCGCAATTCGACGATCGTCAACGCCTTCGCCATCTGCATGGCCACCGAGCCCACGTCGGTCA
The DNA here is from genome assembly GCA_963697275.1 of uncultured Chloroflexia bacterium. Lineage (GTDB taxonomy): Bacteria > Chloroflexota > Limnocylindria > Limnocylindrales > CSP1-4 > JAFMJV01. The sequence continues at coordinate 9,202 of CAVONF010000008.1, forward strand.
TCGCGAGCCTGTCACCGGCTGCCAGGAAGGCCATCAAGGCCGCCAACACGCAGCAGGGCAGGAAGAACACGCGACGGTAGGGCCGACCCGTCCCGCTCCGGAGACGGCCTCTTCTCAAGTCGTGGGAGGTTCGCGGGCACCAAGCGTATCAGGTCCGCCGTCCGAAGCAGCCCGATCGAAGCGTGTCAACTCCCACGTTATGGAAGGTGCCTCCAACCCGACCACCCGCCACGCTCATCGCCGCTAGCCTTGGCACCCCCGCCTCTTGAACCCCGTGCTACGCCCGCGGCGTCATGCCAGGCAGAGCGGGAGGCGATGACACGCGGCCCACGCCCTGGCCGCCGGGACGGTGTCGAGCCACTGGCCGAACGCGTTGGCCTGGTGGTGTGACTGAGGCGGGTCACTCGTCTCTCTGTAGCGCGCCGCCAGGACCACAGGGTCCCACCACTGGGGTCAGAGGCTAAACCGCGACCGACGAAGCAAGCGGCTGTGGCTAGGGTCCGTTCCCAGAGGTCCGGCCATCGGCATCTTCGAGCATGGCGACTTGCTCACACACAGCCGCCTCGTGAGCGGCATCGCCGCTATGCCCGCGCCGACGGTGTCCGAGCTCGGCGATGTTCTCGCTCCGGCCGTAGAGCACGAGGATGTCGCCGACCACGATGCGTGCGTCGCCCTTGGGCACGCCAAGGTAGCTGCCATCGGCTCGCTCGATGCCCAGGACGACGACCCCTTCATCGCGCAGTGACAGCGCCGCGAGGGTGTGCTCGGTCAGCCAGCTATCGGCCTCGACCGGCGACTCGGTGACGATGTATGCCCCGCCGACGTGGAGGAGGGTCGCGTAATCGTGGACGTCGAGTTCCGTCCAGCGCCGGAGGGCGGCCGTCGCCAACCACGTGATCCGCTCGTCCACCCAGCGGGTCCGCGAGGCCCACCAGATCAGGCCGATGCCGCCGATGACCGCCACGACGCGTACGAAGCCGTTGACGTCGTCGCCCGATCCCGCAGCCGCGGCGAGGACCACCGAGGCCATCACGGCCACGATGCCAGCGTTGCCCGCCAGCATCAGCCACATGATGATCCGACGCCTGACGGGGTGGTTGACGACGCTCTCCGACTCGGTGGTCGTGAAGCCGGCGCCGCTGAAGGCGGAGCGCGCCTGGAAGCGCGCGGCCTCCCGGGACAGACCCGTCACCGTGAGCGCGACGGTCGCCGCGCGAGTGACGACCAGAGAGAGGATCAGTACGATCAGCAGGGTGAGGATGGCCGTCACGAGAGCACGGTACCCGATTCGAGGAGGCCGACCCGCGGACGCTGACACCAGGCGCCGCACCATCGCCCGATGTTTCGAACATGACTTCGCGCTCTTGCGGATGGCACGACTGGGCGTTCACTCTCTGTGGACGGGAGGCGATGACGCTCGGCCCCAGCAGTGGCCGCCTGGACCGTGCCGAGCCACTGGCGGACCCGGCCCGCGCATGCCTGGGGAGGACTTCCCATGCGCACGTTGCGGCTGTCCCTGACGGGGGCGGTCATCTTGGCACTGCTCTCGGGAGCGAGCGTCCTGGCCACAGAGGAGGCCGCCACGGAGCTGTACTGGTCTTCTTCCGGTCCCATCGAGGGACTCCAGTGCACCCAGATCATCGAGGGCACCTCGCCGCTCGAGCACACGTGGCGTGACAACTACCTGTGTGCCGATCGGAACGTGGGCTTTCGCTGGTCCCCGGCCGGGCCGATCGCGGGCATGAGCTGCACCCAGATCATCGAAGGCGCGGAGCCGCTGGAGTACACCTGGCGTGACAACTACCTGTGTCTGCCGAACGAGTCGTCGCTGACGCTGCGCTGGTCGGCTGACGGGCCGGTCGCCGGGCTGGACTGCGTGCAGCTGGACGAGGGGAGCGACCCCTATGGCTGGCACGACAACTACCTGTGCTGGAGCGAGACCGCGTGGCGGGCCGACCTGCTGGTCATCAGCAGGATCAAGAACATCAAACCGGCGAGTGGGCTGGACGCGGCGGGCCAGTTCGTGTTCGGGGTCATCGGCGCCGCGGCCTCGGCCGTTGCGAGTGGCGGGATCAGCGTGGGCGACCTCTATGATGGGGCGCGATTCGGCGTCGAGGTGGGGGAGTTCCTCGACCAGCAGTTCAGCGGACAGGACGACCTGATCGTCGACATCGACGGGCGAACGTATCTGCCGGAGCAGGGAAGCCATCTCCCGTATCTCCCGATGCAGGCTGGACAAGTGGCCCATCCCGATATCCAGGCCGCGATCTCCGGCGCCGGGACGCTGCAGCTGATCGAGTGGGACAGAAGCGACTGGGACAACCTGGGCGTCTTGACGATCCTCGGCGGTCGGAGCTACAGCGCCGACGACGTGGTGGTGCTGGCGCCGGACGCCGAAGACGGCAGCGTGTATCTGGTGAGCTACCGGGTGGAGGCGGGGCAGGGCGATCCGGAGGCGGTGGTGGACTCGATGCTGTGCGGCACGAACCAGTGCGATGAGTGCGATCAGCTGAGCTGCGCGGGCCAGCCTTATGGCGATCTCGACCGGGACGGCGACAAGCCCGACCTTCTGCGCTGCCCGCCGCATTTCGACCAGGCCGGGTTCAATCACTACCCACAGGTCTTCGAAGATGTCTACCTGCGCATCTGCCGACACAAGGCCGCGCGCTGAGTCGTGCCAGCAATCACGTCGAGGACGATCGCACTAGGCCCGCTAGGTTAGGCAGACGGAGCCTGCTCATTGGTCTTCGGTCCGCGAGTGCTGATCCGCCTGCCGTGTTGGCTTGACAGCCGCCTATCGCGCTTCTCGTGTGTCGTGGCCTACTACGGTCGCTTCATGGGCACGTTCTGCTGGCGGTGACCGCCGATGATGATCCTGTCGTCGCGGCGGGCCAGGACGGGCTGGACGAAGCCCCGTTGACGGAGGCTCCGGGCCAGGGCAACGAGTTCCCAGATGCCACTGCGACGAGGGCTAGCCAGGTTCGCTCAGGCTGCGCCGGGATGCCGGCTGGATCAGTCGCCTGCGCGGCAGCACCCTCCGCCACGGTGCCATGGTCGCGCTCGACTACCGCACGGGCGACATCCTCGCCTACGTCGGCTCGGCCGGCTACTAGCGTGGCTCGACCGGCGTGCAGCCTTCGCTGATCATGACCAGCTCGTCGGACCGGCACGACTCGAGCGTCTCCATGATGGACATGGCCAGCTCGTAGACCGCCGCGAGCTCCTGGGGCGGGCTCCCGAACTCCATGTCGTGCCGGGATGCGATCCCGTCTCGAGCCAACATCAGGTAGGCCGCGCCGCCATCGGCACAGTCGGGGCAGCCGTAGACCTGCTCCAGGGCGAGACCGTCAAGTCCGGCCACCGCCTCTGCGACCGACTCCTGAGCTTCGGCGGTCAGCGTGCCTCGGTTCACGAACAGGGGATCCTGAAGCGCGCCATCATTCCCGGTGAGCGTGACCGCGTCACCATCGAGCTCGAGATCGGCGATGCAGTAGCCGAGGCACATCCCGAACGACCACCCGGCCCCGACGAGCGACGTGTCACCCGAGGGGCGCTCGGACCCGACCTCCACTCGTCCGACGATCTCGCCGTTCAGCAGGACAGGCATGTCCGCACTCTCGAACGCTCCCAGCGGGATCGAGATCTCGAAGGGCTCGAGGACCGTGATGCACATGCGACCCGGGTCGGCCAGGCTCCAGAGATGGACATCGATGGCGTCGCCGCGGTCTTGCACCTCCCAGACAGGCTCGTGGCACGGGGTGGGAAGCGAGCCGGTCACGACGAGGTGCACCTGCACCGGGTAGCTCTCGAGGTAGCGGACATCGACCGTGTCGAGGTACACCGGATCCACGGTGTCTACCGGCACGCTCGGTTCCGGGCTGCTGGACCCGAGGGCGGTCGTTCCCAGGGATCCAAGCGTCAACAGGACAGCCAGAAACGACCGAAGCAGTATGGACTTCATGGTGCGTACGACGACCTCCCTGGCTGGATGGTTCCCGTGGTCATCAGTCCAGCGTGGACAGCAGGAACAGGACCAGGGCCACAGCGCCTGCCACGATGGCCCCGGTCAGGGCCAGGTGTGCCAGCAGCGCCGGCCGATAGGTGTGCGTGTCGATCTCCCGTTCGGTGCGCATGAAGCGGTAGACGCCGACGATCGACACAGCTGCTCCAAGCAGCACGATGATGATGCCGAGGACGGAGCCGGTGACCGTGGTGCCGCCCCCCTCGAGGGCGAAACGGTCGACCAGGAAGCCGATGGCGATGACGCCCAGGGCGGTGCGCTGCCAGGCCAACAGGGTGCGCTCGTTGGCGAGGTCGATCTCGCACCGCCGCCTCTGGTTGCTCGCGCCGTTCGCGCGTGCTCTCGGGGTCAGGCGGGTCCGTCACCGTCACATCGTGCCACGTCGGTGCGTGATGCGACTAGCCCTGCGGCAGTGGGCCGGAGTAGCCAGACTGGGACCGTGAGCGAAGCTGCTATCGCGCCTGCGCGTCTCTCCCTCGGTCTCAACTACCGCAAGCTGTGGGCATCGTCGGCGGCGGCCAACCTGGCCGATGGGATCTTCACCGTGGCGCTGCCGGTGATGGCCGTCTCGCTGACTACTTCTCCTGTGCTGGTGGCGGGCGTCGCCATCGCCGGCCGGCTGCCGTGGCTGGTGTTCGTGCTCATCGCGGGTGCCCTCGCCGACCGGCTCGATCGGCGTATCACCATGCGCAACGTCCAGCTGCTGCGCGTGGCTGTGCTTGGTGCGATGGTCGGGCTGGCCCTCATCGACCAGCTGTCACTGCCGGTCCTGTACGTGGCCGCCTTCGTGCTCGGTGTGGGGGAGACGCTCTTCGACACGGCCGCACAGTCGATCATGCCCAACATCGTGTCCCGCGACCTGCTCAGCGTGGCCAATGGGCGCCTCTACGCCATCGAGATGGTCATGAACCAGTTCGTGGGGCCGCCGCTGGGCGGCTTCCTGGTGGCCATCTCCGTGCCCCTGGCGCTGGCCGGCAGTGTCCTCGGCTACGCCCTGGCGGCCATCGGCCTGGCGGTCATGGTCGGGGCGTTCCGAGCCATCTCGAACGGCCCGCGACCGTCCATGCTGGCCGACATCCGGGAGGGCCTCGGTTTCCTGTTTCGCGATCGGGTGCTGCGCACCCTGGCCATCATGGTCGCCATCGACAACCTGGTGAGCTCGGCGGTCTTCGCCGTCCTCGTGCTCTACGTGCTGGATCCGGGGCCCATGGGACTCGACGCCTTCGGCTACGGCGTGCTCATGACGGGCTTCGCGGCGGGTGCCATCATCGGCACGGTCCTCGAGCCCGCCACGGAGCGCCGGCTGGGTCGTTCCAACGTGCTGTTCCTGACCGTGCTGGCGACGTCCGCGGCAGTGCTCGTGCCCGCCGTGACCGTGAACCCGGTCGCGGTGTTCGCGGCGCTCGTCGTGGCCGGTGTCGTGGTGATGATGTGGAACATCATCACCGTCTCGCTGCGCCAGCGCATCACGCCCGACCGCCTGCTCGGCCGGGTGAACGCCGGCTACCGCCTCTTCGCCTGGGGCAGCATGCCCGTCGGGGCTCTGCTGGGCGGACTCATCGGGGAGCTCTTCGGCGTCGTTACCGTCTTCGTCGTGGCCGGGCTCGCGAACCTCGGCTTGCTGGCCTTCCGCGCCATCCTGACCGACGCGGCTCTCGACGCCGCCGAACTGCCGCAGGAGTCGAACGAAACGCCAGCCGCCTCGTCCTAGTCCAGCTCCCAGGTCCGCGGCCGTTCCCGGGCCAGCCACTCCTCGCGCAACATGGACATGAGCACGCAGTCATGGAACTGGCCGTGCCGATAGAGGCTGCGCCTGAGCGTCCCCTCGGGCTGGAAGCCGACCTTCTCGTAGACACGGCGAGCGCGCCCGTTGGCGGTCAACACATGGAGGTAGACGCGCTCCAGGCGAAGCTCGCCGAAGGCGAAGTCGAGCAAGGCCCCCATCGTCTCCGTGCCGAGGCCCTGGTCCCAGCGCGAGCGGTCGCCGATCGAGATGCCGAGCTCCGCGTTGCCGTTCACCGTGTCGACCGCCTCGAGGCCGGCGGTCCCGATAGGCCGCTCCTCCCGACGCAGGCAGATGACGAAGTGCCAGCGTGACCGGCCCTGATCGCCCTGGAGTCGTTCGAACCAGTCCTCCTCGGCCACGAGGCTCATGGGCCCGCGGCCGCCCAGGGTCTCGATGACTTCGGCGTCGTTGAACCACGCCACGAAGGTCGGGATGTCCGTTCGCTCAGCCGGGCGCAGGAAGATCCGCTGGCCACGCAGGACCGGTCGTGCCTGCTCCTCGTTCATGCTGCGGAGTCTACGGCGCCGGGTTCGCCGGTGCCATGGACCGGTCGCCTCCGAGAGGGAGCGCAGACGAGCACCGGCCGTCGCGGATGGGCGTTGCACCCTGGCAACGGGGACCCTGTACCGCTCCGGGCGGACCGAAGTACGGGTTGTGACGGACCTCCTCGGAAGCCACCATGCCTCCCAACACCTCGATGCACCGCATCACAGGCGTCCGCATCGCCCGGGGTGTTCCAGTCAACGCTGGAACCGAGCAACGCCGAGCACCATCCAGCAGTCCATCGAACGCGAGGTTAGGGAAACGCAGATGGCGTCCATGGCAGCTCACGAACTTGGCCCGATGCTCACCGCCAGCGAAGTCGCCGAACTCCTCCACTTGCACGTCAACACGGTCAAGCGTCTCGGCGACCGTGGCGAGTTGCCGTTCTACCGAGTCTGCAAACGAGGCGACCGCCGCTTCCGCCTGGATGACGTCCTGACCTTCCTGGCCGGGAACCGCTAGGCCGACCTCCGGCAAGCCTGACTGGCCGCACATTCGCGGCCGAGCCAGCCCCGGTCCCCTGCCAGAGGATGGAGCACCGGCAGCAGTGCGCACCTGGCGTCGCGCGTAGCATGACGGATCAGGATGCCAGGACCTGTCGCGGACTCGTCGACCTGATGGCGCAACTGCGCCCGCCAGACAGGGACGCACGCCTGGCGGCGATCGCGGCACAGGTCGCGCCCGGGCGGATCGATAGCCCTGACACCATCGCCGCGCTGATCTGGGTCACTGGCGACATGGCGGGTACCGTCGCGAGCGTGATCGCGCCGTTCGTCCCGGTCGGACGTGACCACATCCTTGGAGGTGCTGCTCAGCTGGTGCGGCTGGGGCACCTCGGCCTGCTCATCGAGCAGCCCGATAGGGAAGGGCCACTGGCCGCCTTCCTGTCGCGCCACGGCGATGGGATCGGGGGCATCTACCTCGCCCCCAACGGCTCCGTGCCGCCGCCGGATGCATCTGGTCATCCGGCCCGTCCGACCCCGTCTCCGCTTGGGATACCTGCCTGGCTACTGCCCCATGACTGGCCCTGGGGACCCTTCGTCATCCTCCTCGCACGACGCTAGCTCCCTGTCGCGGCCCGTGCCTGCCCCACCCAGTCTTCGTGGCGGATGCGTTCTGCGCTGACGTGGATGCGGGCGGCCAGGTCCGCGATATCGGCCTCCGACCAGGCCGCGATCTGGGCCACCGTGGTTACGCCGAGCGCCTGCAGGCGCTCTTCGCTGACGGCGCCGATGCCCTTGATGGAACGAAGTCCGGCAGGCTCCGCAGGCGCCGCCGAGGCCGCCGCGGCTGCGCTCACCGACCCTGCTGCGCGGGGTTTGGACGTGGCCGCAACCCCTGCCATCCCGGCCGCTGCGGTCGATCGGCGCTGCCGCCTGACCGTGCGCGACGTGCCGGCCGCGCCCCTGCGCCTGGCCCAGATGGCCGCTCCCGCCGCTCCCGCGGCCGCAGCCACGCCGGCGGTCAGCGCCGCCAATCGTGCGATCATCGCGTCCTCCTCATCCACTGCCTCGTGTCGCTCATGGTGATCACCATCGTTCGGAGTGCACGACCTCGTCGAAGCGCTTGCGTCCACCGGCGCGGGGCGGACGGGTCAGGTCATCCGGGTCGGCCGGCCAGCCCAGCGCGATGAGGTACTGGCACTGCCGATCCGGGGGCAGACCGAGCACGTCCGCGGCAAGGTCGAGATCCTGGACCGTGATGGGGCAGGAGCCGATGCCCATGGCCCACGCGGCCAGGATGATGCTCTGCGCGGCACGTCCGAGGTCCCAGAGCACCGAGCGGGCATGATCGGGATCGGGCGCAGGGACGATCAGGGCGATGGCGGCACCAGCGCTCGGCAGGTGCTTGGCGTAGATGGTGACTCCGGAAAGGCGACGCAGCGACTCGGGGTCGCGGATGGTGATGAAGTCCCAGCGCTGCGTGTTCTTCGACGAGCCGGTCTTGCGCGCCACATCGGCGAGCGCCCGGACCTCCTCCTCGGTCAGCGGCTGAGGTCGGTAGTCGCGGATGACCCGGATGGTCCGGATGGCCTTGATCACGTCCATCGCTTGAGTCTATCCCGCCGCCGGGGCCGTAGACTTGCGCCCATGCCGACGAAGAAGGACTTCCCTGCCGTCATCGAGGTCGTGGTCGAGATCCCGCTGGGAGCCGCAACAAGTACGAGTACGACGAAGTGGCCCAGGTCATCCGCCTCGACCGGGTGCTCTCGTCGGCCGTGTACTACAACTTCGATTACGGCTTCATCGAGGGCACCCGCGCCGATGACGGGGATCACACCGACGCCATGCTCCTCATCGATGAACGAACCTTCCCGGGCTGTCACGTCTGGGCCCGTCCGGTGGGTGTGCTGAAGATGGCCGACGAGAAGGGCGTCGATTTCAAGGTCCTCTGCGTGGCCCTGGCTGACCCGATGTACGCGCACATCGAAGCCCTGCGCCAGGTCTCGCCGCACAAGCTGCTGGAGATCGAGCAGTTCTTCCAGACCTACAAGAACCTGGAAGACAAATCGGTCGAGATCGATGGCTGGGCGGGGGTGGCTGAGACACTGGAGATCCTGCGCACCGATCGCCAGCGCTGGCTGGACGAGCGTGCCGCGACGGGGGCTGAGGCCGGAACGACGTAGCGCCATGGCGACCAGGTTCGAGCTGCTCGAGGTCGCGGGACGCGAGGTCCGCATCACCAATCCGGACAAGGTGTACTGGCGGGGTCCGGGCTATACCAAGCTGGACCTGGTGCGCTACTACCTGGCCGTGGCTGACGGGGCCTTGCGCGGTGCCGCCGGCCGGCCCATGGCCCTGAAGCGGTTCGTCGACGGTGCCGGCGGAGACTTCTTCTTCCAGAAGCGCGCCCCCACCGCGCGTCCCGAGTGGATCGAGACCGTCGAACTGGCCTTCCCGTCGGGACGCACTGCAGAAGAGGTCGTGCTCCGCGATGCGGCAGCGCTGGCGTGGGTGGCCAACCTGGGTTGCCTGGACCTCAACCCGCATGCGGTCCGCACCGAGGACCTCGACCATCCCGATGAGCTTCGTGTCGACCTTGACCCGATGCCGGGCGTGCCCTGGTCGCAGGTGCGCCAGGTGGCCCTCGTGGCCAGGGAGGCCCTGGAGTCGGTCGGCCTGACCGGCTGGCCCAAGACCTCCGGTTCGCGCGGTATCCACATCAACGTGCGCATCGAACCGCGCTGGACCTTCGACGAGGTGCGCCGGGCGGCCCTGGCGCTGGCCCGGGACGTGGAGCAGCGGGCGCCGACCCTCGCCACCAGCAGGTGGTGGAAGGAGGAGCGTCACGGCGTCTTCCTCGACTACAACCAGAATGCCAGGGACCGCACCGTCGCGTCCGCCTACTCGGTGCGGCCCACCCCGGATGCACGGGTCTCCATGCCGCTCGAGTGGCCCGAGGTGCCCGACGCCGAGGCCGGGGACTTCACCCTGGCGACCGTGCCGGCGCTCTTCGCCCGGCGGGGAGACCGGGCTGCCGGGATCGATGGGGCGGCCGGCTCGCTGGCGGCCCTGCTGGAGGTCTCCGCACGCCACGCGGCCGCGGGGCTGGGTGATGCGCCGTGGCCGCCACACTACCGCAAGCAGGCGGGCGAGCCACCGCGCGTGCAGCCGTCGAAGCGGCGCACGGGTGTCTGGCCTGCGTCGGCAGCCGGGCGACGTCGCAGCAGCAAGCCGCTCATCGAGATCGCACGGGCGGCACGTCAGGAGGATGCCCTCGCTGGGCTGGAGCGCTGGAGGCAGCGCCACCCACAGGCTGCTGCAAGGCTGGAGCCTGCCGACGTCCTCATCGACGCCATGCGCGGTCGATCCACCACCTGGACACGTATCCGGGTCAACCTGGAGCACGTGCCGGAGGACGAGCGTCCCGCGCAGGAGCCCCTTGATCCCGACTACGATCCCTGGGCCAGGTATCGGGCCAGGCGCTCCGGGCCTGACTCAGACGGTGATGACGATCTTGCCTCTGGCCTGTCCTGATTCCAGGTACCGGATCGCCTCCGGCACTTCGCTCAGCGGGTAGCTCCGGTCGATGAATGGCCGGAGCTTGCCGGCCTCGATGAGTTCCACCAGGACCGCGACATCTTCGAGCCTGAAGGGCTTCCACCACCACGTGATGCCCAGCGTCCGGCTTCCGGCCAGCGAGATCACGGGACCCAGCAGCAGGGCCTGCAGGAGCGCGGCGGTCGTGCCACCCATCCAGATGTAGGTGCCGCCCGGTTTGAGGGCGCGCCGGCACGCCAGGATCGAGTGCCTGGCCGCGACATCGAGGATGCGGTCGTAGCGCTCGCCGCTGCTGGTGAAATCCTCCGCGGTGTAGTCGATGACATGATCTGCCCCGAGGGCTCGCACCAGGTCCATCTTGGCGGTGCGGCAGACACCCGTCACCTCTGCGCCCCAGGCCTTGGCGATCTGGACGGCGAAGGGCCCCACGTTGCCGGAGGCGCCGTTGATGAGCACCTTCTGCCCGGGCTCGATGGGTCGACCACCACCCAGGCCCTGCAGCGCCAGGATGGCCGACTGTGGGATCGTGGCAGCCTGTTCGAACGACATCGAGGCCGGGATGCGTGCCAGAGCGGCCTCGGGCACGGCGACGTACTCGGCGAAGGCGCCGAAGCCATGGTCGGTCATGTCAGTGAAGACGCGGTCGCCGGGCTTGAAGCGCGTCACGGCCTGCCCAGCCATCTCCACCTCTCCGGCCACGTCCAGGCCCAGGATCACGTTCCTTGGCTTGCGGAGTCCGGTCCCCAGGCGCGCGAAGAGCGGCCGGCCTCGCAGGTAGTCCACATCACCCATGTTCAGCGACGAGGCACGGACGCGGATGAGCACGTCGCCATCTCCGACCGTCGGGCTGGCAACGTCCTGGAGCCGGAGGACCGCGGGCGGGCCGTAGCGGGACCGGACGATCGCCTTCATGGGGTGGTCGCTATCGACACCTGACCCCCGGGACAAGGCCCGGGGGTCAGGTGTCGAGGTCACAGGGAGGTCGCCTCCTCAGCTGACGCCCTTCCTACGGAAGTGGCGCCGACCCACGAACATGGACACGAAGACGAGGGCGTAGGACACCAGCACGATCAGGGAGGCGCCCAACGCTGATTGCTCCCCTGCCAGCGCGCCCTCGATCTGGAAGTCCCCGACATCGAGGCGCACGGCTGACAGCAGCAGCCCGATGCCCCAGATCGTGCCCAGTAGCCCGAGTACCACGCCGAAGGCGCGGCCCCAGGCCCGATGGGCCAGGATGCCCACGCTGCCGATCGTCTGCATGATGCCCAGGATGAGCAGGATCGCGCCGAACGCGTTGGCCTGCCTGTTGAACTCCTCGACGAGGTCAAGGGTCTCGGTGCTCAGGGTCAGGTTCGCGACGATCTCGTCCAGGTTGCCCAGCCACATCACCAGCGCGCCGCCCACGCCGAAGACCAGGCCCCAGGTCAACAGCGCGAAGGCGGCCAGAACGACCATGAACGAACGGTTGTAGCCGGTCGCCGCCTGGTCCCAGTACTGGTCCGCGGCCGGCCAGGGCTGCTGCCCAGGCTGCGCGTAGGCGTACGGTTGACCAGGCTGCTGATAGCCCTGCTGCCACTGCTGCTGCGCGTAGGCCTGCTGGTCGTAGTAGCTGGGCTGCTGTCCGTAGGCCCCCTGGTCGTAGTAGGGCTGACCAGGCTGCTGCCACTGCTGCTGCGCGTAGGCCTGCTGCTGCTGCGCGTAGGCCTGCTGCTGCTGCGCGTAGGCCTGCTGGTCGTAGTACGGCTGCTGCGGGTAGCCTGCTGCTGCGCCTGCTGCGGGTAGGCCTGCTGCGGGTAGGCCTGCTGGGGTAGGCCTGCTGCGGATAGGCCTGCTGGTCGTAGGCCGGCTGCTGCTGCGGCTGCTGATAGGCCTGCTGGTCGTAGGCCGGCTGCTGCTGCGGCTGCTGATAGGCCTGCTGGTCGTATGCCTGCTGCTGCGCGTAGGCCTGCTGGTCGTAGGCCGGCTGCTGCTGCGGCTGCTCGCTGTAGGTGGCCGACTGTGGTTCCGGGGCGCCGTAGGCGGGCGGAGCCGGCTGGCCTTGTGCCTGCTGCTGGTAGGCGGTCTCGGCCGACCACGCGGCATACTGCGCCGCGGCCTCCTGGCCAGCTTCGGCCGATGCCTGTGACTGATCCGGCGCAGCCTGCCGATCCTGTTGGCCCCACGCCGGCGCGTCGGCGCCCCCCGGCTCTACCGGCGGTGGCACTGCATCCGCGTCGTCACGTGGTGTGTATCGATCCATCGAGCTCCTCCCTGATAGGCAGGGGCAAGTGTACTCGTCTCGTCGCCCGACATGAATACTCCTGACCTCACCTCCTCGAGAAGATGCGCCCCAGTTCGTACGGCGCCGTAGTCTCCAGTTGCGCGTAGCGACAATCGCCAGGCGCCTTGTCAGGACGCCAGCGCCGGAACGTGGTGGCGTGACGGAAGCGATCGCCCTGGAGGTGGTCGTAGGCGACCTCGCAAACGCGCTCGACGCGGAGGGCCTCCCAGGACGGATCCCTGCCCCGGTTCCATCGGGACGTCGCCCCGGGCATGCGTCGGTCGGGCTCCTCTGTCCATGCCGACCAGCTGGCCCACTCCCTCCAGGGGTGTTCCATCAGGGCATCGACTCGAAGCGGTGCCAGCTCCCGTGCCAGGGCAGCGCGCCGCTCCCAGGTGAACGATGACGTCACGCCGACGTGGTGCAACACACCGTCCTCGTCGTAGAGGCCGAGGATGAGCGACCCGACGTGGCTGCCCACGCCGTTCTTGTGCCAGCGGAATCCGGCCACCACGCAGTCGGCCGTGCGAACGTGCTTGATCTTGAGCATGCGTCGCTTGCCCGGCTCATAGACGGCTGCTGGGTCCTTGGCGATGATGCCATCGAGCCCCGCGCCCTCGAAGCGCCCGAACCATTCAGCTGCCATTTCGCGCTGGCGTGTCATGGGCGTCAGATGCACCGGTGGTTCCGCAGTGACCATGGCCCCCTCCAGTCGAGCACGGCGCTCTGCCTGGGGCGTATCCATCAGGCTCAGGTCATCGATGGCGAGCAGATCCCAGGCCACATACGAGGCCGGCGAACGCTCCGCCAGCAGGGCCACCCTCGAGGCCGCAGGGTGGATGCGCAGCAGCAGGGCCTCGAAGTCCAGGACGCCGTTGGCGGTGATGACGATCTCGCCGTCGAGCACGCAGCGCTCCGGCAGTGCCCTCCTCAGCGGGTCTGCCAGCTCGGGGAAGTAGCGGTCAAGTGGCTTCTGGTCCCGGCTCTGGAGGTACAGCTCGTCGCCATCGCGAAAGACGAGGGCACGGAAGCCATCCCACTTGGGCTCGTAGAGCCACTCACCCGTAGTGGGCAGCTCGGCCACCGGTCGCGCCAGCATGGGTTCGATGGGTGGCTCGACGGGCAGGCGCATACGGGCACGATACCCGGCCGTGGCTGGCGCGACAACGGACGCGTGGTAGCCTCGACCACGTGTCTGCGCCGACCTTCCGAGGTGACCCGTACCGCGTGCTCGATGTGCGCCACGATGCCTCGGCGACCGAGATCAAGCGACGCTGGCGCGAGCTGGCGCGGGAGCATCATCCCGACCGCGCCGGCCATGACGGCGAGGAGCGCGAGCGACTGACCACGAGGATGGCGCGCATCAATGCCGCCTACGATGTCCTGCGCGACCCGGTGCGGCGGGCGCGCTACGATGCCACGCCGCTGGCCCGGCGCGAGCGCTACGCCGAGGGTCGATCCCCGGGTGAGCCAGCCGGCCCCCCGCCCCCACCAGCGACGCCACCGGTGACCGCGCGGTTCGACACGTCGGCGCTCTTCCGGAAGCGCAACGGGGTCCTGCGCCGGCGGGCCGTCCCCCGTGCAGGGCAGCCCCACGTAGACTGGCGCGGGCCCCGGAGCGGGCCCGACCTGCGGGCCAGCCAGCCCACCGGGCCGGTACACCGCACGGTCGACGAGACCAGCGTGCGACTGCCCAATCTCGATGAGGCCCGTGCCACAGTCCTGGGCTTCGGGCGTTTCCATGGCCTCACGCTGGGGGAGGTCGCCGAGCGTGAGCCCACCTACATCGATTGGATCGCCGCGACCATCACGCGGGACCGTGACCTGGTCTTGCGGGCACGGGTGATCGCTACCGATCTTGATGAGAGAGGCGTGGAGCGTCGCCCCCGCGTCGCTGCGACTCCGGGCGGCGCGTAGCGCGCCCGCCGGCCGGGCGGCTGGTCCGTCCGTCCGTCTCGGTTCGCACGCTGGCGAACCGAGATCGATCGATGCACGGGATGGATGACCTCGCCGTCGCGACCCTCGTCGCCGCCATGGCCCGGAGCCAGCCGGACATGCCTGTTACTCGACTCGTGACCCGGAACGGCGACCCGTGTCGTGTGATGCTGGTTCCGTAGCACGGCGTTGGCGCATCACCACGTCGAACCCCCTTGGGTCGCGGTCTATCCCGGGCCCGGTGGTCGACGCCTCAGGGCCCTGCCAGCGTCAAGGACGACGGCATCCCCGACGGTAGTGCGCCAGACCAGCCGCGGCAATGGCGACATCATCCAGTGCACCCCTGACCATCTGATCGGGCCCGGACCAATCGGCTATCGGCGCCTCCGGCGTGATCTTACAGGGCGTCTTCGAGGATGCTGCCCAGCTCGGCATCGCTGAGGGCCACCGGGTTGGTCTTCATGCTGCTGCCAGGCGAATCCGCCACCACGGCGGGGATGTGCTGGCGACCCATGCCGAAGGAGGAGAGGCCGGGGACCTCCAGGCGCACCACCCAGTCGCGCAACGTGGCGACGAGCACCGCCCTGGCGTCAGCATCGCTCGCGGCGGGCGGCAGGCCGGCCAGGATGCGCCCGGCATCTGCGTAGCGCTCCAGCGCAGGGGCGCCCGGTGCGCGCTCTTCCAGCGCCGCGACATTGGCGTGGATGGTCTGCCACAACACGGCGCCGCACGCCATGCCGTGCGGGATGGGCGACTGCGCACCGAGTGGACTGGCCAGGCCGTGCACGGCACCGAGCCCGGCGTTGGCGAGGCAGATGCCGGAGAGCAGGGCGGCGTAGGCCATCTGGCTGCGGGCCGCCGGTGCCGACGCGCCGTTCGGGTCGCCGTGCCAGGTCAGCAGTCCTTCGCGAACCGCCGCCAGGCCGGAGCGCGCCAGGGCATCGGTGAAGGGCGTGGCGCGCTGCGACGTGTAGGCCTCCAGGAGCTGGGTGAGCGCGTCGAGTCCGTTGGCAGCGATGAGAGGCCGCGGTGCGCTCACCAGCAGGTCCGGGTCCACGACCGCGTCAGCTGGCACGAGCCGCTCGTCACGGAAGGAGCGCTTGTAGCCCTGCGGGCCGCGCTCGGTGATGACGGCGTTGCGTGTCGCCTCCGAGCCGGTACCGGCCGTGGTCGGCACCGCCACCACGGGCAGCGCTGGTCCAGGATAGGGAACCCCCCGGCCTACGCCCTCGAGGTGGTCGAGCAGACTGCTGCCGCTGCGCAGGAGACCGGCGATGGCCTTGGCCGTGTCGAGGACCGCACCACCACCGATACCCAGCACGACCCCGACGTCGTCGCCGCGATAGTGCGCCACTGGCGTCTCGACGTCGGCAAGCCCGGGCTCGCCCGTGACCGTGGTACTCCCCACGAGGGTGACGCCGGCATCGGCGAGGCCCTGTTCCAGTCCATCCCGGCGACCCGACTCCTCGAAGGAGCGGCCGCCGGTCACCAGCAGCACGCGTGTGCCATGGCCAGCCACGATCGCGGGCACTCCCGTGAAGGAGCCGGCGCCGAAGGTGATGCGTGGCAGCCGGCCGATGCCGAACGCCGCTACCGCCCCGCCCATCAGCTCTTCCCGGAGGCCACGTAGATGCCGTCGAAGAGGTCGCTGTGGCGCTCGCGGGCCATCAACTCGGGTGCCTGCTCCTTGAAGGCGAGGTAGTGCGGCGTGGTCTTGTGGAAGGCGGCCGCGTCCTCGTCCACGTAGCACTCCCACAGCAGGAAGTGCGTAGGGTCGTCCTTCGACTGCGCGACGTCGAAGCGAAGGCAGCCCGGCTCGGCGATGGACCCGAGGTGGTTGGCGTGGATCATGGCCTTGAAGTCATCGACCCTGTCGGGCTTGACATGGACGTGGACTGCCGAGATGAACATGGCTCGACCTCCTCTGGCGCCTGCGGGGCAGGGTCTGCGCCTAGTACTCGTCCCCTGGCTGGCCATAGTAGGCGCCGGGGCCATGCTTGCGGTCGAAGTGGCGCCGCAGCAGTGCCTCCTGGATATCGGGCGCGTGCGTGTCGATGGAGAGGGTCCGCTGAGCCATGGCGGCGACTGCCTCGAGCGCGATGGCGTTGACCACGGCGGCGTCGGCGTTCCTGCCCCAGGAGAAGGGCCCGTGGGAGCGCACCAGCACCGCCGGCATGCGCAGTGCATCGTCGGTGCGGTCGCGGATGGTCTCGATGATGACGTTGCCCGTCTCCAGCTCGTACTCGCCCGCGATCTCGTCCTCGGTCATCAGGCGCGAGGTGGGCACGGGTCCGCGGAAGTGGTCGGCATGGGTGGTGCCCAGGCAGGGGATGTCACGGCCAGCCTGTGCGAACGCGGCCGCGAACGAGGAGTGCGTGTGCACCACGCCGCCGATATCGGGGAACGCCTGGTACAGCCGCAGGTGCGTGGGTGTGTCGCTCGATGGTCGCATGCGACCCTCCAGCACGCGGCCATCCTCGAGCGAGACGACGACCAGGTCCTCAGGCTGGACCCTGTCGCAGGCCACGCCGCTGGGCTTGATGACCAGGGCGTTGGCCTCGCGGTCCACGCCGCTCACGTTGCCGAAGGAGAGGGTCACCAGGCCGGCCCGCGTGAGGTCCGCGTTGGCCTTCGCGACCTGCTCCCGAAGTGCCATGTCGATCATGCCTCGCAGGATAGCAGTTTGACCGCAGGAATACGTTTGCATACACTCGATTGCGTCCCGGCTGCACCTGGCCGGGGCGTGCTGGGGAGGGTCTCGACGATGGCATTCGATGGACTCAAGATCTGGTTCCTCACGGGCAGCCAGGATCTCTATGGCGAGACCATCCTCGCCAAGGTCATGGAACAGTCGAAGGAGATCGTGGCTGGCCTTGGGGCTGCTGCCGCCATCCCCGTCGAGATCGTCCACAAGCCGACGCTGCTCGATCCCGACGCCATCCGGCGCGCCTGTCTCGAGGCCTCGGCCGACGACAGCTGCATCGGCGTCATCGGCTGGATGCACACGTTCAGTCCGGCCAAGATGTGGATCGCCGGGCTGCAGGCGCTGCAGAAGCCGTTCCTGCACCTGCATACGCAGTACGGTGCGGACCTCCCGTACGGCTCCATCGACATGGCCTTCATGAACCTCAACCAGTCGGCGCACGGTGACCGCGAGTTCGCCTACATCATGTCGCGGTTGCGGATGCCCCGCAAGATCGTCGCCGGCCACTGGCAGGACCCCACCGTCCGGGGACGCATCGGTGCCTGGATGCGGGCCGCAGCCGGGGCGCACGAGGCGCGCCACCTGCGGGTCATCCGCTTCGGCGACAACATGCGCGAGGTGGCCGATACCGATGGCGACAAGGTCGAGCTGCAGGCGCGCTTCGGGACATCCTGCAACACCTACCCCATCAACGAGCTGGCTGCGGTGGTCGATGAGATCGCGGATGCCGAGGTCGACCGCCTCTGTGCCGAGTACGACGAGCGCTACGACGTCGTGCCCGAGCTGCGGCCCGGCGGCGAACGGCGTGAGTCGCTGCGTGACGCCGCGCGCATCGAGCTCGGCCTGCGTGCCTTCCTCTCCGGGCTCGGCTCGATGGCCTTCGTGGACACGTTCGAGGATCTGGGCGGTCTGAAACAGCTGCCCGGCATCGCCGCACAGCGACTGATGGCCGACGGCTATGGCTTCGGGGCGGAGGGTGACTGGAAGTCGTCGGCCCTGGTGCGCATCGTCAAGGCCATGAGCGAGGGACTGCCCGGTGGCGTTTCGTTCATGGAGGACTACACCTACGACTTCGGGGCGGCCTCGCCGATCGTCCTTGGGGCGCACATGCTGGAGATCTGTCCGACCATCGCGGCCGCCAGGCCCAGCTGCGAGATCCATCCGCTCTTCGTGGGCGACCGCGAGGATCCGGTGCGCCTCGTCTTCACCGGCGCAGCCGGCCCCGGCGTCGTCGTGGGCATGGTGGACATGGGCACACACCTGCGCCTGGTGGCCAACGAGATCGACGCCATCGAGCCGCCGGCCGAGTTCCCCAAGCTGCCCGTGGCCCGCGCGCTGTGGGTGCCCAAGCCCGACTTCACCACTTCGGCTGAATCCTGGTTGCTGGCGGGTGGCCCCCACCACACCGCCTACAGCCAGGCGGTGGGGCTCGAGGTCATCGAGGACTTCGCCGAGATCGTCGGGGTCGAGCTGGTCGCGATCGGGGCCAGGACCGACGTGCGCCAGTTCCGCAGGGAACTCCATTGGAGCAACGCCTACTGGCATCTTGCAGGTGCCGTGTAGCTGGCGCCGTGTAGGCGAGAGCGCCGGGCAGACGATCGCCCCCGGCGCCGATCCGCGAGCGGGTGTCAGGCGGAGCCGAAGCCCGGTGTACCGGCCGCTGCCAGCTCGTCGAGGAGGGCGTCCACCGTCCGCGCCTCCTGCTCGTCCAGTCGGCGGGCCGGCTGGCGCAGCAGCTCGGTCGAGAAGATGCCCTCCCGGCGCAGGTGGCGCTTGGCGGTCAGCAGCAACAGATCGAGTGATGCCGTCGCCAGCGACAGGAAGGGCAAGATGCGTCGGTAGAGCGCCTCTGCCCCGTTGCGGTCACCGGAACGGACGGCACGATCGATGGCCACGATGGCAGGCCCCAGGTCGCAGCCGGGCATGCAGCCGACCGCCCCGCGCGTGACCTGCTCGAGGTAGTGAAGCCCGCCCCAGCCAGCGACCAGCTCCAGGCCCGCCGCACGGATGGCCGAGGCCTTCGCACCAGCGCCCGGGATCTCGGACTTCACTGCGCACACCAGTGGCTGCGCCTCGGCCGCGGCGATCAGGGTATCCACCTCCAGCGTTACCCCGCTCACCTGCGGCGAATCCTGGACGAGGACGGGGCTGCCTGAGGCGTCGGCGATGGCGGCGAGGTGCTGTACCACCGCGTCTCGAGTAGTGGCCTGGCGAGGTGGCACGACCATCAGCCCTGCCGCGCCCAGCCGGGCCGCGAGGCGTGCTCGCTCGGTGGCTACCGCCGTCGTGCCGTCGAGGCCGACCAGAAAGGGCACCCGCGTCGTGCAGGCTGCAGCGACCGTCTCGATGACCCGGGCGCGCTCCGCCTCGGTGATGGCCCAGGCCTCCGAAGCCAGGCCCAGCGCGACGACGCCGTCGACACCCGCCGCGATCATCCGTTCCACGAGATGCGCCAGCTCGTCCCACAGGATGGCCTCACCCGGAGCGTCGGCGAAGGGCGTGTGCAGGACAGGCCGGACCCCCTCGAACACCATCGTCTGCTCCTGTGTGCGTCTTCAGCCCTGGAACCGCGCTCGCGTGCCGCCATGCACTGCGATCCCGCAGGGACGTTACGCGCCTGCCTGCACTGTAGGACGATTCGGCAGAGCAGCGACGAAGAGGAGGCGCACATGGGCGGACGGCTCGAGGGGAAGGTGGCCATCGTCACCGGCGGAGGACAGGGCATCGGTGCGGCCATCTCGTCGCGTTTCGCGGCCGAGGGCGCCAGGGTCGTCATCGCGCAGCGGAGCGAAGCGGTCGGCCGGGCGCATGCCGCGCGGATCGCGGCCGAGGGTGGCGAGGCTGTCGCAGTGACGGCCGACGTCAGTGACCGCGAGCAGGTCTCGGCGCTGGTGGCGCACACGCTCGAGCACTTCGGTCGCCCGGACATCCTCGTGAACAACGCCGGCATCTTCGTGGCCGACGATCCGCTCCAGCTCACCGAGGAGCAGTGGCGGCGCTGCATGAGCGTCGATCTCGAGGCCGTGTGGTGGCTCAGCCGGGAGGTGCTGCCGCACATGATCGACCGTGGTGGGGCGATCATCACCATCGCCTCCACGCACGCCTTCCTCATCGTGCCCGGCTGCTTCCCCTATCCCGTGGCCAAGCACGCCCTCATCGGTCTCACCCGCGCGCTGGCGGCCGAGTACGCCTCGCGCGGCGTGCGCATCAACGCCATCGCTCCGGCCTATATCGACACCGACATGGTGAGCGGCTATCTCGGCGCCAGGGAGGACCCTGTGGCCGAGCGGCGGCGCGTGGAGGGGCTGCATCCGATCGGTCGCATGGGGCGGCCTGAGGAGGTGGCCGGTCCGGCACTGTTCCTCGCCAGCGATGACGCCAGCTTCATCTCAGGCGAGGTGCTCATGGTCGACGGCGGCATCACCACCATCTACAACGGCCACGGCAACCCCTTCGTGCCCGGCGTGGGCCCGACCCTCTAGTCCTCGCTGGCGGTGGCCGCCTCCGAGGGCGCGATCGCGGATGGCGCGCAGGCGCTTCATGGCGTCGTTGGCACCACGACCGAAGTAGTCGTGCAGGATGCGGTACTCCGCGTAGAGCTCGTCGTAGACGGCGGCGCTGGCGGGATCGGGCCGGTAGTGCTCGTCGCGCAGGGCGGCCATGCGTTCGGCGGCATCCTCGATGCGGTCGTAGCCACCGGCGGCTGCCCCCGCAGCCACGGCGGCCCACATCGCGGAACCCAGGGCCGGCGTCTGCGGTGACGCCGCCACGGAGATCTCACGGCGCGTGACGTCAGCGTAGATCTGCATCAGCAGCCGGTTGCGCTCGGGCAGGCCGCCGCAGGCCACGATGTCGTGGACCGGAACGCCTGACTCCTCGAAGGATTCGATGATCATGCGCGTGCCGAAGGCCGTGGCCTCGATGAGTGCGCGATAGATCTCCGGGGCCCTGGTGGCCAGGGTCGCACCCAGCAGCAGGCCGGAGAGATCGACGTCGACGAGGATGGAGCGATTGCCGTTCCACCAGTCGAGCGCCACCAGTCCGGACTGGCCCGGCACCAGCCTGGCGGCCTCACGCTCGAGCACGCTGTGGACGTCGATGCCGTCGCGCTCGGCCTGCTCGTGGTACTCCGGCGGCACGAGGTTATCCACGAACCAGGCGAAGATGTCCCCGACGGCCGACTGGCCGGCCTCGTAGCCGAAGAGTCCCGGCAGGATGCCGTCCTCGACCACGCCGCACATGCCCTCGACGACGGCGGTCTGCTCGCCCATCACCATGTGGCAGATGCTGGTGCCCATGACCATGACCATGCGTCCGGGTTCGGTGACGGTGGCAGCCGGGACGGAGACGTGGGCATCCACGTTGGCGACCGCCACGGCGGTGCCGGGGCGCAGGCCGGTCCAGCCGGCGGCCTCCTCGGTCAGCTCACCGGCCTTGTCGCCGATGGAGACGATGGTGCGCGACATCTTGCGGTCCACGATGTCCGCCAGGCGCGGATCGAGCGCGGCGAAGTAGTCCGCGTCGGGGAAACCGTCCTGCTTGGACCAGATGGCCTTGTAGCCGGCGGTGCAGCTGTTGCGCGTCTCCACGCCGGTGAGGCGCCAGACGACCCAGTCGGCCGCCTCGATGAGCCGGTCGGCCGCCTCGTAGACGGCCGGCGCCTCGTCGAGGATCTGCAGGGCCTTGGAGTAGAACCACTCGGACGAGATCTTGCCGCCGTAGTTGGGCAGCCACGGTTCGCCCCGCTCGCGGGCGACCTGGTTGATGCGGTCCGCCTCGGGCTGGGCGGCGTGATGCTTCCACAGCTTCACCCAGGCGTGCGGCTGGCGACGCAACTCCGGGACATCGCACAGTGGCGTGCCATCGGCCCTGGTGGGCAGCATCGTGCAGGCCGTGAAGTCGATGCCCACGCCCACGACCTGCGCGGGGTCCACGCCGGCCCGGGCCAGAGCCTCGGGCACGGCCTGCTGGAACGTGCGCAGGTAATCGTCGGGGTCCTGCAGCGCCCACTCGGGGCCCAGGCGGACATCCTCGTCCGGTGCTGGCAGATGCACGTCGATGACGCCGTTGGCATAGGGGTAGACGGCGCTCCCGAGCTCTCGTCCATCGGCCGTGTCGATGACCACGGCACGGCCCGACTCGGTCCCGAAATCGACGCCCACGACATAGCTGGGCATGGTCACGCTCCTTCCGCTGGTGGGGCCGGCACCGCTCCGGTGGAGGCCCTGATGACGAGCTCCGGCTGCAGGACGGGATGGGCATCGGCATCGGCAGCCCCAGGGACCGATGGCCAGGTCGATGGCAGCCGCCATCATGGCCTCGGTGGGCATGCGCACCGTCGTCAACGCGGGCACGCTGACAGCAGCCACGGGGATGTCATCGAACCCGGTGATCGAGACATCGCGAGGGACCTGGAGTCCGCGACGTTGGGCCGCGTGAAGCATGCCGATGGCCAGCACATCGGTGGGCGCCACGATAGCGGTCGGCGGTTCGCCCAGCTCCATCAGCTGGTCGAACGCATGGGCTCCCCCGGCGTAGTCGTTGCCGGCTTCCTGGACGTACTCGGTGCGCAACGGCAGGCCGTGCCGTCGCAGCGAGGACTGGTAGGCCTCCTCGCGCTCGGCGATGTCGCCCAGCCGCCTGGGGCCGGCGAAGGCGATGCGGCGGTGGCCGAGGTCGACGAGGTGGTCCACGACAGCACCGATGCCGGCCCGATTGTCCACGCTCACGGTGGGGATGCCGCTCTCGCGCGAGCCGTGCCACACGGCCACGACCGGGATCCTGGTGCTCTGGAGGTCCTTGATGAGGCTTGGCCGGTCACGCAGGTCACCCAGGAAGAGGATGGCGTCACAGTGGCGCGCCTCCAGGATGCCCCACAGGGCGGCGGCCTCGTCGGCGCTCTGGTGGGCGTGCCCCAGGACCACGTTGTAGCCCCTGCGGTTGGCTTCCAGCGAGGCGGCCTCGATGGCGCTGGCGAAGAAGGGGTCGGTGACGTCCCTGACGATGACCCCGAGCAGCATGGTCGACGCGCCGCGCAGTCCGCGGGCCAGGGGGTTGGGACGGTAGCCGAGCCGGTCAGCCGTCTCCATGACGCGCTTGCGGGTGGACTCGGCGATGGGTACCGCGGTGGGTGTGCCGCTGAGCACCCGCGAAACGGTGGACTGGGATACCCCCGTCGCCTGGGCGATGTCCCGCATCGTGGCCGCCGGCGCTGAGCGCCGGGCCTGGCGTCTCTCGACGGGAGCCTGCGGGTCCATTGGTTCTGATGCTGTGTGCGACACGATGCTGCCCTCCGTGTCTCGACCGGTCCTCCAGCCTCGTCTGGCCGCAGCCGCTCGGGAGGAGAACGACGACTCGGTCTCGGCCATCGATACATCCATTATGCATAGGTTTGCGGAAGTTCGTTTGCACCCACAGGTATACTGGCAGTGACGAGCAGCGCAGAGGCTGCTCGCCGTGTGAAAGGCGTAGGAAGCGGCGGGGCGGAGGCCGCCGCGCCGACGCAGGAAGCCATGGAACGACTATCAGGAGGGCTTGCCATGAAGCGATGGCTTCGTCGTGCATCCGTCTTTAGCGCCGTGGCGACGCTGCTGATCGCAACGCTGCCCACGACCGTCCTGGCCCAGGAGCCAGGCATCACCGTCGCCGACTTCGGCACGACCGCTGACGGCGTGGCGGTCGAGGAGTACACCCTGACCAACGCCAATGGGATGGAGGTCAAGATCCTGACCTACGGCGGCACGCTGCGCCAGGTGGTGGTGCCCGACCGTGACGGCAACTTCGCCAATGTCAACCTGGGCTTCGACAACATCGCCGACTACGAGGCGTTCAGCCCCTACTTCGGCTGCATCACCGGCCGCTATGCGAACCGCATCGCGCTGGGCATGTTCACCATCGACGGCGTGGAGTACCAGTTGGCGATCAACAACGATCCCAACGCACTCCACGGTGGCCTGAAGGGCTTCGACAAGGTGGTTTGGACGGCGGAGGAGGTCGAGAGCGACGAGGGCCTTGCCCTCCAGTTCTCGTATCTCAGCGCGGACATGGAGGAGGGCTATCCGGGCAACCTCGATGTCAAGGTCACGTACACGCTGACCGATGACAACGAGATCCTGATGGACTACATGGCCACGACCGACAAGACCACCGTCGTCAACCTCACCAACCACGCCTACTGGAACCTCAAGGGTGAGGGCATGGGCACGATCGACGACCACGTGTTGATGATCGATGCCGACAACTACACCCCGGTCGATCCGACCCTCATCCCCACGGGCGAGATCGCCCCGGTGGCGGACACGCCGTTCGACTTCACGACGCCGATGGCGATCGGTGCGCGGAACCGCTCGGACCACGAGCAGATCGTCATCGGCCGCGGCTATGACCACAACTGGGTGCTCAACCGCGCCCACAGCGCCGACGGCGCCTGGGACGATGCCTCGTGGATGATGGCGGCGCGCCTGTCGGAGCCGTCGACCGGACGGGTGCTCGAGGTCTGGACGGACCAGCCGGGCATCCAGTTCTATGCTGGGAACTTCCTTGACGGGACCGTCTATGGCCAGGCCGACAAGGCCTTCCGCCAGGGTGACGGCCTGGCGCTGGAGACGCAGATCTTCCCGGACTCTCCGAACCAGGAGGGCTTCCCTAACGCGCTGCTGGCGCCCGGGGAGACGTACCAGACGAGGACCAGCTACAAGTTCCTCACCGAATGACGTCGCCGAGCCGCCCTCCGGTCCTCTGTCCGGGATCGGCTCAGCGTCGGCCACCGTCATCGGCCCCGGGGTGCGGGCGACCGCACCCCGCCTCCGTCGGGTCCGATGAGGCGGCCCAACCGACCTGCCATCATCCTGCCGGGCCGCGGTGTTCGCATCCATCTGGTGCGCCACGCTCAGAACCGCGGAACCGCCGATGCGGCCGGTGCATACGATCGCACCCAATGGACCGTAAAGTCATCCCGAACGTCACGCGCGAGCAGGCATGCAGGGGAGCAGCATCGCGGTGAGCCGATCGCCCGTTGGGGTGAGAGCCACCGTCGTCAGAACGGAAGGGAGGTTCCGCTAGCGAACGGAAACGTGCGTCCAGGAGAGAGAGACTCGAGATCGAACCAAGCAGGAGGAGGTCCACTGATATGGCGACCCGTACACATGCGTCTCGCGGGCGACGTCTGCTGTCGCTCACACTGGCGACGGCCCTGGCCGTCCCGATGGTCGCGACCACAGCGGGCATTGCCGCAGCTCAGGATGCCGGCAAGTTCTGCGAGGGCACCAACATCGTCTTCTTCCCCGGTGGCACCGAGGGTGGCGGCTTCGAGACCGTCGTCTACAACGGCGCCAAGGCCGCCGAGGCGGCCTTCGGGCCCACCGTGGCCTACCAGTGGTCCGACTGGAACCCGGAGACCATGATCCAGCAGTTCAGCGAGGCCGTGGCCACCCAGCCTGACGGCATCGCGGTCATGGGCCATCCAGGGGACGATGCCTTCAAGCCCCTCATCGACGACGCCGTCGCGCAGGGCATCATCGTTACGGTCATGAACACGGAATTGCCCACGTCACAGGCCGCGCATGCCTCCGTGGGCACCGGCTATGTCGGGGCCACACTCCGCAAGGCCGGCTTCGACCTCGCCAAGGAGGCCGTGGCCCGTGGTGGCCTGCAGCCCGGCGACATGGTCTTCGTCTGGGGTCTGCTGAGCCAGCCCGGTCGCGGCGAGCGTACCCAGGGCATCATCGACGGCCTGCTCGATGCCGGATGGGCCGGTGTCGGCGAGGACATCATCTACCTGGAGATCGACGACGCCACCAACGCCGACCCGTCGGCGGGTGTGCCGATCTTCACGGGTATGGCCACCTCCACCCCTGACCTCAAAGCCGTCTTCCTGGACCACGGCAATGTCACGTCCACGTCGCGCTCGTACCTTGAGAGCGCCGGCCTGGGCGCCGATGACGTCTACGTCGCCGGCTTCGACCTCTCACCGGCGACGGTGCAGAACGTCAAGGACGGCTGGACGGACCTGGTCATCGACCAGCAGCAGTGGCTGCAGGGCTTCGAGGCCATCACCCAGATCTGCCTGACCGACAAGTACGGCTTTGCCGGCCTGTTCATCGACACCGGCGGCGGGTTTGCCGATGCCGGCAACATCGACGCCATCGCCGAGCTAGTCGAGCAGCAGATCCGCTAGATGACCACGGCACGCGCCGCCACCGGCGACGCGCCTGCTGGCGAGGGCTCCGGCCCTCGCCAGCCTAGGTCCCATGCCCTCGAGCTCAAGGGCGTCTACAAGTCCTTCGGGGGCGTGCGCGTCCTCCAGGATGTCGATTTCCATCTCGACCGCGGCGAGGTCGTGGGGCTGCTGGGGGACAACGGCGCGGGCAAGTCGACACTCATCAAGATCGTCACCGGCTACCACCAGCCGGATCGCGGCAAGCTTCTCTTCGACGGGCGCGAGGTGCATGACCTGACCGTGCAGAAGGCACGCGAGCTGGGCGTGGAGACCGTCTACCAGGAGCGGGCACTGGCCGAGCAGCAGCCGCTGTGGCGCAACATCTTCATCGGCCGCGACATCAGCAACCGCTTCGGCATGCTCGACGTCGGCGCGATGCGCCGCATCACCGAGCAACTGATGACCGAGGAGATGGGCTTCACGTCGGCGGTGCTGACGCCCGATACCACCGTCACGGGCCTTTCCGGCGGAGAACGCCAGGGTCTGGCCATCGTGCGCGCCCTGCACTTCGAGGCCGAGATCATCATCCTCGATGAGCCCACCATGGGCCTCTCGCTCAAGGAGACCGAGAAGCTGCTGCGCTTCGTGGAAGGCATCCGCGCCAAGGGCAAGTCCGCCGTCTTCATCGACCACAACATCTTCCACGTCTACTCGGTGGCCGATCGCATCGTGGTCCTCGATCGCGGCCGCATCGCGGGTGACTTCCCGACGTCGCGCTACAAGCTCGACGAGCTCATGGACATCATGCGCGAGGTGGCCACCTCCGGGACGTTCGAGGCAGACCGGAGCCGGGTCGCCAACGGCGGCAGGGGGGTCGTCGTCGAAGATGCCGGTGCGTCGGCATGAGCGCAGGCAGTGTGGCCAGCCCCAGGGAGCGCGCAGGCCGCAGCAGTCTGACCGAGTTCACGACGCGCTATGCGTCCCAGATCGGCATCAGCGTGGCCTTCCTCCTGCTGTGGGCCACCTTCGTCGTCCTGGCTCCGCAGACCTTCACGTCCGACCTCATCTACAAGTCCTTCGCCCAGACGACGCCCTACTTCGCCATCACGGCCATGTTCCTCACGATGGTCATCGTGGCCGGTGACATCGACCTCTCCTTCCCGTCGATCATGGCCCTGGGCATGGTGGGCTTCGTGTGGGTCTGGGATGCCACCGGCTCGGTCGCGCTCGGCGTCGTGTCCGCTGTCGCGGTAGGCGCGGGCGCCGGTCTCTTCAACGGGCTCGTGGTCACGATCGTCGGCCTGCCCTCGCTGGTGGTGACCATCGGGACGCAGTTCCTCTTCCGTGGCCTGACGCTGGTCCTCGTGGCGGGCAAGTCGTTCGCGCTGGTGGACACGCGTGGCGACCCCGCGCGCGAACTCCTCAATGCCAAGCCCCTGGGCATCCCCATGGAGTTCTTCTGGCTGCTGGGCATCGCGATCCTGGCCTGGGTGCTGCTCAATCGGCACCGGCTGGGCGCGAACACCTACATCATCGGTGACAACGCCCAGACGGCGCGCCTGATGGGCATCCCCATCCGGCGCACGCGCATCATGCTCTTCGTGCTGACCGGAGCCGCCGCGGCGCTGGCAGGCATGATGAACAGCCTCCAGATCGTGAACTTCTACCCCAACATGGGCTCCGGGTACCTGCTGCCCACGCTGGCGGCGGTGTTCGTGGGCGGCACGTCTGTGTTCGGTGGACGCGGCAGCGTCTACGGCACCTTCATCGGTGCCTTCATGATCGGTGGCATCGCCGCGGGTATCACCGCTGTCGGCCTGACCGATTTCTGGACCAACCTCATCTACGGCGCCATCATCCTCATCTCGATCTCCATCCACGCCATCCTGCAGCGGCGCTTCCAGCGCTAGCTCGCCAGCCGCGCTAGCCTCTAGCCGTGAACGCCGACGCTGGACCCGATCTGATGCTGCTGGCGGCTGAGCTGGCCACCGAGCTCGGCGAGGTCAGCGCCACGGGCGACGGGGGCGTGGTCGCCTACCAGCGGGGCGGCGTCGTCTTCGCGCGGGTCTCTGCTGACGCACTCGAGGTGCGCCTGCCGGGTGACATCGCCGAGGCCGCGGTGGGGACCACTGACACGGCCATGGTTCCCGGCGAGACCGGCTGGATCAGGTTCGCACCCAAGGGACGTGAGCGCCACGTGATCGACCGAGCCTCAGCCTGGTTCCAGACGGCCTGGCGGCACGCCGGAGAGAAGCGCCCGGGACCCCGCGGAGCCGCCTACGACTGACCGCTGTGGCGCCATCAAGCCGGGGGTGTCACGCACGAGGTGTGGGGGTGTCACGCAAGGCGGGGTTGCCGACAAGGCGGGAGACACAGCCAGACAAGGCGGGAGACACAGCCAGACACCCCGGGTCACCCCGGGGCGTCCGTGCGGATGCGTCGGTGCGGGTGCCGCCTCAGGCGGCGCTGCTGGCCTGCGTGCCTTCGGCCGACATCAGCTCGGTCAGGCCGAACTTCTTCTCAAGCTGCTCCATGGGCTGGAACCCGACCACGCCACGGGGCTGGTCGCCGGGCTTGAAGTACGCGATCGTGGGGATGCTCATGATCTGGTAGGCCTGCGAGAGACCAGGGTTCTGGTCGACATCGACCTTGACGACATCGACGACGCCCTCGTACTTCTCGGAGAGCTTCTCCATCTCCGGTGCGACGAGCTTGCAGGGCCCACACCAGACCGCCCAGAAGTCGACGACCACCGGCTTGTCGTTCTTGAGGACCAGCTCCTCGAACGTGGCGTCGGTCGCTACCTTGATTGCCATGATCTTGTTCGTTCCTTTCTCCGCTCGAAGCGGTCACCATCCGCCCGAAGCGGAACACCCACGCGAGCTCGCCAGCGAGGCAGGCTCACGATCGAGACGTCAGCTCGATGCTAGCTCGCCACTGACTTGATCAACCGATAGGCCTCGAGGATCCGGGGATCGGTGAGGCGGTAGTAGACGGTGCTGCCCTCCCGCCGCGAGACCACCAGGCCCGCCGATCGCAGGACCGCGAGATGCTGGCTCATGTTGGGGACCTGGCAGCTGGCTTCGCGCGACAGGTCGCTCACCGAGCGCTCACCGCTCGAGAGGAGCTCCAGCACGCACAGCCGCTTGGCGTCTGCCAGCGCACGGCTGATGGCCGCATAGCGCTGGCGCTCCACGTCGGTCGTGAGCGCCGACTCGTCCTCGTGGACGATGCCGGTCTCGACTGATGTCGTCATGGCGCGGATGTTCTCATCATTTGCGCAAACACGCAACTGATATCCTGGGGCTTCGTGACGGATCCGTGACGGCGGCGGGCTCGTTACCGCCGCGAGGCTCAGTCGTAGTCGAGCTCGTGGAGCCGCTCGTCGGAGAGGCCGGCGTGATGGGCCAGCTCGTGGATGACGGTGCGGCGCACCTCCTCGGCCAGCTCGTCGGGGTCCGGGAAGTCGGCCTCGAGGGGCAGCCGGAAGAGCGTGATCTTGTTGGGGAAGGGGACCATGTCCGCACCCCACTCGACGGCCGGCACGCCCTCGTAGAGGCCGTAGAGCCAGCCGTCCTCGGCGGCTCCCCCTTGCCGGGACTGGTCTCGGCTGGGCACGTCCTCGATGACGATGGCGACGTCGTCCAGCAGCCTGCGGAACTCCTCGGGCAGCTCTGCCAGCGCCCGCTCCACGAGCGCCTCGAAGGGCACGTGCCGCCGCGCAGGCAGGCTGACGCGGCGCTGGGGGTGGCGTCGAGCGAGTTCCCCGCGGCGTCGCAGCGGCATGCCTGCAGCATGGCACGAGCGGCGTTCGGCCATCGCTCGAGGGGCACCCTATGCTTGCCCGGTGAGCCAGGGATCCTGCAGCGGCTGCCCTCCCGTGATCGGCGGCGTGATGCCCTCGCCTCCGATGCCCGCGCCTGACTCGATGGTGGTGCAGCTGCAGACCGGGGAGCGTATCCACTACCTCGATTGGGCCGCACCCGGGGCCGGTGCGCCGATCGTGCTCATCCATGAGCTCACGCGCACGGCGTGGACCTGGCTCCCGGTCGCTCGGCGCCTCGCCGGACGGCACCCCGTGATCGCCCCGGACCTGCGCGGCCATGGCGGCTCGGATGCGCCCCTGAAGGGCTACGACCTCGAGTCACTGGCGCTGGATGTGCTGACGGTGATGGCCGGCAGGGGCTGGGGGGAGGCGGTCGCCGGGCCTCCGGCCGTGATCGCCGGACATGGCCTTGGGGCGATGGTCGCGGTCGAGATGGCTCGCCTGCAGCCGGCCTCGGTCCGTGCCCTGGCGCTGCTGGATGGCGGCTGGGAGGAGATGGCCGAGGCGACGCGCATGCTGCCGATGCAGCTCGTGGAGGCGATGGCCGACCCGCCCGAGGTCCTCGCCTCCATGGACGCCTATCTCGCCGATCGGCGCGGCTTCGACCCGCACAGCTGGGATGCCGACCAGGAGCTGGCGGCACGAGCCCAGGTCGTCGAGAAGCACGCCGGGCACGTGGGCCTGGTCACGAAGGGTTCCGTGATCCGCCGATCTGGTCGATGCGATGTACGCGTATCGGCCGCTCGAGGCGCTGGCCCAGGCTGTCTGCCCGGTCACCGTGCTGGTGGCGCAGGCCGCTACCGCTGACGACGAAGACGAACGCGAGCGCCTGCTCGCGCTCGAGGATGCGCAGCAGGCGCGCCGCGCAGCCGGTCGGGTGGAGATGCGCGTCCGTCTGCTCGATGGTGCCGGGCATGACCTGATGCGCTATCGGCCGGAGTCAGGTCGCCGTTGAGCTGGAGTCGCTGGCAGGGGATGGCTGAACGAGGGCGGAGCATCGCGGTTCGGGGTCACCGGCAGTGGTTCTCGTGCTCGGCCGACACCACACCCGGGGTACCATGGACGACATCGTGGGACCCGAGCTCGTCATCCTCATCATCGTGCTCATCGTGGTGCTCGTCTGGCGTGGGCCGTCCACCCTGCCACGGCTCGGTGAGGCGCTCGGCAAGGCCGTCAAGAGCGTCCGGGACAACATGCCTGCGGCGCCCAGGGATGAGTCGGACGATGAGGCTTCCGACGACTCGACCGCGTCGGACGGTTCCCCCGATGCGAGCTCACGCGGTTGAGCGCACGGGGCCCACGTTGAGCGCACGGGGCCCACGTTGAGCGACACGCCCATCGAGGCGGCCGTCCGGACCATCCTCAGCGGCATCGGCGAGGATCCTGATCGTGCCGGCCTGATCGACACGCCCGCGCGGGTGCAGCGCATGTACGCGGAGCTCACGGCCGGCTATGCCATCGATCCCGAGGAGATCCTCAACGAGGCCGTCTTCGAGGTCGACTACAGCGAGATGGTGGTCGTCAAGGACATCCCCTTCCACTCGCTCTGCGAGCATCACCTGCTGCCCTTCGCTGGCTCGGCCGCCGTGGCCTACATCCCTGCTGGCCGGGTCATCGGCCTCTCCAAGATCCCGCGCATCGTGGACATGTATGCGCGACGCCTGCAGATCCAGGAGCGTCTCACGCAGCAGATCGCTGATTTCCTCATGCAGCGCCTCTCACCGAAGGGGGTCGGGGTGGTCGTGGAGGCGACCCACCTCTGTGCCAGCATGCGCGGCATCCGCAAGCCGGGCATGGTCATGACCACCTCGGCTGTCCTGGGACTCTTCCGGCGCAGCGACAAGACCCGGGCCGAGTTCTTCAGCCACCTGCAGCGGCCCTCATCGGGCGCACCGTAGACCTGCTGGCGCCACTGGGTCGGCCCAACGGCGCGGCACTCGTGGCGGTCGCGGGCACCCGCGTCGAAGCCCTGCGGCAGATGATCTTGGCCACATGCCAACCCCTGTGGCACGAGTCCAACCGGTCAGGGCGAGCCTGCGGATGGCGGTGCTCCGGGACGGTGTCGTCGTGCTGCCGCCCTGCGTGAGCGAGGCTGCCCAGCGGTAGCGACGGTCCGTCCTCCGTGACTCGTGCTACCCGGAGTAGCATCTGGCTGAGTAGGCTGCCTGCCCGGCGGCTGAGAGGGCTGCCTGCCCGGCGGCTGAGAGGGCTGCCTGCCCGGCGGCTGAGAGGGCTGCCTGCCCGGTTGGCTGCGTAGGCTGCCTGCCCGAGCGGCCATCGCCCGATCTGGTACCGGGCACGCTACGATCACGTCGATGACCGAACGACCCCTCAAGGTGCTCATCGCCAAGCCCGGCCTGGACGGCCACGACCGTGGTGCCAAGGTGCTGGCTCGTGGCCTGCGCGACGAGGGCTTCGAGGTCGTCTACACGGGGCTGCGCCAGACGCCGGAGATGGTGGCCACCGCGGCACTCCAGGAGGATGTCGACGTGGTCGGCCTCTCCATCCTCTCCGGCGCGCACATGACGCTGCTGCCGCGCATCTGTCAGCTGCTGCGCGAGCAGGGTCAGGGCGAGGTCCTCGTGACGGCCGGCGGCATCATCCCCGAGGAGGACATCCCGGCCCTCCAGCAGGCCGGCGTTGCCGCCGTGTTCGGCCCGGGCACCAGCATCGGCGAGGTCGCCGGCTTCATGCGCGACCACGTCCGGCCGCGAGCAGGGTGACGGCCCCGGCCCCGAGCGGAACCGGTTCCCGGCTGGCGCAGGAGGCTCGCGAAGGGTCCAGACTGGCGCTCTCTCGCCTGCTCACGGCGGTCGAATCGCGGACCGCCGCCGCTGAGGAGGCACTGCGCAGTCTCTACCCGCTGGCTGGCGGTGCTCATGTCGTGGGCATCACCGGACCTCCGGGTGGCGGCAAGTCCACGCTGGTGGCCGCCCTGGTCGCCGCGGCCCGTGCTGCCGGCAGGAGCGTCGCCGTTCTGGCCATCGATCCATCCAGTCCTGTCACCGGCGGGGCCATCCTGGGGGACCGCATCCGCATGCAGCAGCATGCCGGCGACGGCGATGTCTTCATCCGCTCCATGGCCTCGCGGGGACACCTCGGTGGGCTGGCCGGAGCCACCGCCGAGTCAGCCGCGGTGCTCGACGCCTGTGGCTTCGGGCTCGTCTTCATCGAGACCGTGGGCACGGGCCAGAGCGAGGTGGAGGTGGCGGCCATCGCCGATACCACGGTCGTGGTGCAGGCCCCGGAGATGGGCGACGAGGTGCAGGCGCTCAAGGCCGGCCTTCTTGAAGTGGCCGACCTGGTCGTCGTCAACAAGTCCGACCGACCGGGCGCCGACCGGGCCGCTGCCCAGTTGCGGGCCATGCTGACCCTGGACTCCGAGGCCGAGGCCGCCGCGGCGGACCCCGCGCGACCCCGCCCCAAGCACCCGCAAGTGCTGCTGGCGTCCGGCCTGGAAGACCGGGGCGTCATCGAGTTGCTGGCGGCGCTCGACGAGCGCCGGGCTCGCCAGGTCGGGGCGGATCGTCCCCACGGCGCCCGCCTGGCGCGGGCGCGGGCGCAGGTCGAGGGCATCCTGGCCGACCGGATGCGAGAAGCACTCTGGTCGGTGCCGTGGCGCGCGGCGACCGACACCATCCTGGAGGATGTCGCCAGCCATCGCCTCGATCCCTACGCCGCGGCCGACCGGCTGCTGGCTGCCCTGGGAGCCGGCCGACCCTAGCCTAGCCATGCGCCGCGATCACGTCGCGCCTGCGCGCTCCCCCACGGAGTGCAGCCAATTGGCCAGGAGGGTCATGCCGTCCGGGGTCAGGATCGACTCGGGATGGAACTGGATGCCCTCAACGGGATGCTCACGATGGCGCACGCCCATGACCAGGCCGTCCGGCGACGTGGCGGTCACCTCCAGGGCCGCCGGCAGGGACGCCCGTGCCACCGCCAGTGAGTGGTAGCGGCCGGCCTCGAGTGGCGTGGCCAGCCCGGCGAAGCACCCCACGCCCCTGTGGTCCACGGCCGACTGCTTGCCGTGCACTGGCTCGACCGTGATGACCTCGCCGCCGTAGGCCAGGCCGATGGCCTGGTGGCCGAGGCAGACCCCGAGGATGGGCGTGTTCGCCCCGAAGCGATCGATCACCTGGAGCGAGATGCCGGCGTTCTCCGGGCGCGAGGGACCGGGGCTGATGACGATGCCGTCAGGCGCCAGCTCGGCGATCTCGTCCAGGCCGATCTCGTCGTTGCGGGCGACCTCCACGTCGGCGCCCAGCTGGCAGAGGTACTGGTACAGGTTGTAGGTGAAGGAGTCGTAGTTGTCGAGCAGCAGGATGCGCAGCCCGGTTCCAGGCAGCCCGGCAGCAGGCAGCCCGACTGCGGCCTTCGCGGATCCACCGTCGTGCTCATCGGCTGACCTCCATCCTGCGGCCGCCGGCGATGGCCTCGGCATCCGCGATGGCAGCCAGCACCGCGCCGGCCTTGGCGGCCACCTCTGCCGATTCCCGCGCCGGCACCGAGTCGGCCACGATGCCCGCGCCGGCATGGACATGGGCGACACCATCGATGAGGACCATGCTGCGGATGGTGATGGCCACCTCGACATCATCGGGCGAGAGGAAGCCTATGGCGCCGCCGTAGGGGCCACGACGCTCGTCCTCCAGCGCGGCGATGGCCTGCATGGCTCGCACCTTGGGTGCGCCGGAGAGGGTCCCGGCGGGGAAGACGGAGCGCACCGCGTCGAAGGCGTCACGGTCCGGACGCAGCCGCGCCACGACCTCCGAGACGATGTGCATCACGTGCGAGTAGCGCTCGATGCTGTGCAGCGCCGGGACGGTGACACTGCCTGGCTCGGCCACCCGGCCGACATCGTTGCGGGCCAGGTCCACGAGCATGGCGTGCTCGGCCAGCTCCTTCTCGTCCGCCAGCAGCTCCAGCTCCAGCTCCCGGTCGCGCGCCGGGTCCGCCGAGCGTGGCCGCGTCCCGGCGATGGGCCGCGTGGAGACCACCCCATCGCGGACGCGGACCAGCAGCTCCGGCGAGGCGCCCAGCATGGAGCGGCCCGGCCCCAGGTCCACGGCGAAGAGGTGCGGCGAGGGGTTGATGCGGCGCAGCGAGCGGTACACCTCCAGCGGGCCGACGGAGCAGGGCAGGCTGAAGCGGCGCGCCAGCACCGCCTGCAGCATCTCGCCGGCGTGGATGTCGCGGACGAGGCTGGCGACGCCCGACTCGTAGCCAGCGTCGGCGGCGGGTGGCTGCGGCCAGGTGCGCTCGCGGGGGATGGGCACGGATCCCTCGTCGGCGCTGGGTCGCGCCAGGCGGTCGGCGGTGTCGGCGAGCCGCTCGTCGGCGCCGGGCCCATCGATGGTGGCCAGCGTGGCCGTCTGCGCCAGGTGGTCGAAGACGATGAGCACGTCGGGCAGGTGGAAGAGAGCCTCCGGCAGGCCGATGGGGTCGGCCGCCGGGACGGGCAGCCGTTCCCAGCGCGCGGCCGCTTCGTAGGACAGGTAGCCCACGCCCGAGGCGAGCGAGACGGGCAGCTGGCCATGGGCGGCGGGTCGTCCGGCAGCACCGCGACGCAGGGCCTCCAGGGGTCGGTCGACTCGAAGCGGTCGATCTGACGCGTAGTCGCGGTCGCGAAGGGTGGCCACGTCACCCTCCAGGCTGAGCATGCGGCCGCGCACCCCGACCATGGAGTAGCGCCCATAGCGGGCGCCGCCCTCGACGGATTCGAGGATGAAGGCGAGTCGGTCGCGCAGCCGCAGCGCCGCCGTGACCGGCGAGATGGTGTCGGCGCTCAGCTCGACGGCGGCGACGCCGTCGAGGCCCGGGCGCGGGAGCAGGGCGGTCATGGTCGGTCCTCGGGTGTCTCGCGCGGCGCAGCTGCCGTGGCGTGCTCGTGGAGGAAGTCGATGGCTTCCAGGTAGCCGCGCCAGCCGCGGCCCACGATGCGGTGGCTGACCACCGGCTCGATGACCGAGACACGGCGCCACGCCTCGCGCGCCAGGATGTCGCTGATGTGGACCTCCACGCTGGGGCAGCCGGCACCGACGAGCGCATCGTGCAGGGCGTAGGAGGTATGCGTCAGCGCGCCCGGGTTGATGACGATGGCGTCGTAGTCGCGTTGCTCGATGCGGTCGATGAGCGCACCCTCGTGGTTGGACTGGAAGGCCACCAGGGAGTGTCCGAGTCGGACGGCGTGCTCGGTCGCGGCCTCCTCCACCTCGGCGAGCGTCGTCGTTCCGTAGATCTCCGGCTGGCGCTGGCCCAGCCGGCCCAGGTTCGGTCCGTTCAGCAGCAGGATCCTCATGGCCTCACGTCCCCGGCCCGTGATCCCTCGGTGGCGATGACTCGCAGCGCGGCCTCCAGCTCCGTCTCCGTGACGTCATCGACCTCCTCGACACGACCGACGGCCATGGGCAGGATCCAGCGCTGGCGGCCCTGGTAGCGCTTCTTGTCGCTGCCCAGCGCGCGTCGCACGACTTCCGGGTCGAAGGCGCGATGCAGCCGGTAGCCGAGGGCGCTGATGACGCTGTCGATGCGCTCATCCAGGCCGCGCTCGGCGCCCCGCCGTTGCGGCGATCGCCGCCACGGCCCGCAGGCCCAGCACGACCGCCTGCCCGTGGGGTAGCCGGTAGCCGCTTTCGACCTCGAGGGCGTGGCCCAGCGTATGGCCGAGGTTGAGCGCGCGGCGCTCGCCTTGCTCGAAGGGATCGCGGTCGACGACGCCCAGCTTGAGCTGCACGGAGCGATCGATGAGGGCGTAGCGGGCGGCTTCGTCGCCCCGCAGCGCATCCCGGCCGCGCGTCTCCACCAGCCGCCACAGGACGGGACTCCCGATGAGCCCGCTCTTGAGCGACTCGGCCATACCGTCCAGGCGCCGGGAGCGCGGCAGCGTCCGCAGGGTGGCGACGTCGCCGATGATGGCGACCGGCGGCCAGAAGGCTCCTGCGGCATTCTTGGCCCGGGAGAGGTCCACGCCGACCTTGCCGCCGATGGCCGCATCGGTCATGCCCAGCCAGGTGGTGGGCAGGGCCACGAAGGGGGCACCGCGCAGGTACAGCGCTGCCGCTGCGCCGACCAGGTCAGTGGTGGTTCCGCCGCCGACGCCGATCCAGGCATCGCCGCGCTCGGCACCCATGGCGCTGGCGGCCTCCAGCAGCCGCTCCACTGCGCGCAGCCGCTTGGAGCGCTCACCGGCGCTGATGGTGAGCCGACGCTCGGCCGGCAGGGCGGCCATGAGCCCAGGCAGCAGCGCCGCCGGACGCCGGTCGGCGACGACCACCGGGACCCCACTGCTGACCGGCGCGAGGAGGCCGCCCAGCGTCGCGCCATCGAGGTCGCGTCCGAGCACCACGCGCCCCAGGCGCGGACCCATGGGGTGGTCGCGGCGGACCTCGGCATCGAAGAGCCGGCGGGGGGTTGGACAGCCGTCCTGGACGGCGGTCGCGACGGCGTCGGCCACCTGCTCCGGCCGTGCCGTTGCGTCGAGGTGATGGTCCGCTGCCCGGTAGAAGGGGGCGCGCGCCATCCGCAGGGCCGCCAGCCGGCCCACCGCGTCGCCGTCCAGCATGGGTCGCTCCTCGGCGTGTCGGGCCAGACGCGCCAGCAGGACCTCGTCGGTAGCGTCCAGCCAGAAGACACGGCCGGCGTTCCAGAGCGCCCAGCGGTTGAGCGGGTCGACGACGGCACCGCCGCCGCAGGCGATGACGGCACCCTCGACCGCGCAGGCACGAGCGACGGCGGCTGACTCGATCTCGCGGAACCGAGCCTCGCCGCGGTCCCTGATGAGACTCGCCGGATAGGCCCCTTCGCGGCGTTCGATCTCCGCGTCCAGGTCGATGAGGGGCCGGCCGAGACGGCGAGCGACGCGCTCGCCGACGGTCGACTTGCCGCTCCCGGAGAGCCCCACGAGGACGATGGCCTCAGGCATCGGAGTCCCCTCCGAGCTCGGTCTCGAGGGCGGCGCGCATGGCTTCGACCGGAGCGGGCTGCTGGAGCCACAGCTCCAGCGATCGCCAGGCCTGGCCGAGCAGGATGCCGGCCCCGGCATCGGCCCTCGCGCCCACGGCCCGGGCCTCGCGCACCAGCCGCGTCGGGCTCGGCCGGTAGACGAGGTCGAGGACGGCCAGGTCCCCGCGCAGCAGGTTCGCCGGGACGGGGCTCTCATCGCTGGCCGTGCCCACCGGCGTGGCGTTGACCAGCAGGTCGGCCGTCTCCAGCTCCTGCGCCAGACTGGCCATGGAACCGTCCGAACGGCGCAGCACGCTGACATGACCGGCACCCAGGCTGGCCAGAGCCAGCTGCACGGCGCGGCCGGCGCCACCGGCACCCAGCACCACTGCGTGCTCCACGCCGGCGGGCAGAGGCGGACGATGGCATCCACGGTGGCGGGCAGGTCGGTGTTGTGACCGATGAGGCGGTCGCCGTCGCGCACGACGGTGTTGACCGCGGCCGCCTGGCGGGCCGTGTCGCTGAGGTCATCCATGAGCGCCGCCACGGTGACCTTGTGCGGCACGGTCACGTTGGCGCCGCCACTGTCCGGGGCTCGCAGGCCGGCCACGGCGTCCGGAACGCGTTCGGGCGGCACGTCCGCCAGGACGTACCGATGGGGCAGTCCCAGGGCTGCGAACGCAGCGGCCATCATCGCCGGCGAGGCCGAGTAGGCGATGCCGTGGCCGAGCAGCCGGAAGGTCAGCCCCGCCGGTGGCGATGCGTCCGCGACCCCGACCGGTCGGCCGGTCGCCATCAGGCGTCCACGCCCCCCACCGGCGTGGCCACCTCGGCCGCGTTCTCCGGCAGCGTCTCCAGCGACCCTCCAGGCCCGGTGCTGCCTGCGCGGGGACCTTCGGAACGGCGCCTCCGTCGTCGCACGGCGGCCTTCACGTCGGCGATGGTGTCTCCACCCAGGTCGGCCAGCAGGGCGTCGGCGAGAGCCAGGGCGAGCATGGCCTCGCCCACGATGGCGGCCCGCGGCAGGATGGCGACATCGCTGCGCTCGATGTGGGCGCGCCGCACCTCGCCGCTCAGCAGGTCCACCGCATCGAGCGGCCGGCGCAGCGTGGACACCGGCTTCACGGCGACCCGCGCCACGATGGGTGCTCCGTTGCTCATGCCGCCCTCGGTGCCGCCGGCCCGGTTGGTCTTGCGTGCCCAGCCGGCGGCACCGGGCTCGACCTCGTCATGGACCTCGCTGCCGCGGCGGCTCGTGACGCCGAAGCCGAGGCCGATCTCGACGCCCTTGACAGCCTGGATGCCCATGAGCACGGCGGCGATGGCGGTGTCCAGGCGCGTGTCCCACTCGGCGTTGGAGCCGATCCCGACGGGCATGCCTTCGGCCACGACGACGAAGGAGCCGCCGATCGAATCGCCCGCTTCGACGGCAGCATCGACCGCGGCGATCATGGCCGCCTCTGCGACCGGGTCCGGGCAGCGCAGCGGGCTTGGGTCGCGGCGGTCCTGGGCCACCCAGTCGGGTGCCACGAGCGCCACCGGCTCGGCGGCGCCATCGAAGGCGCGGACCGGCCCCAGCTGATCCACGAACGACCAGATGGAGACGCCGCAGGCCTCCAGCAGCTGCCGGCACACGGCGCCGGCGGCGACCCGCGGAGCCGTGGAGCGCGCCGAGGCGCGTTCGAGGACGTCGCGGATGTCGGCACTGTCGTACTTGATGGCGCCGGCCAGGTCGGCGTGCCCGGGCCGTGCCAGGGTGATGGCCCTGGGGCGCCGCGCCGCCGGGGTGGGCTCCACTGACATGCGTTCCTGCCAGTTGGCCCAGTCACGATTGGGGATGCTGAAGGCGAGCGGGGACCCCAGCGTGCGCCCGAAGCGCAGCCCGGCCGTCCACTCCACCCGGTCCTGCTCGATCTGCATGCGCCGGCCACTGCCATAGCCGTGCTGCCGGCGCGCCAGCTCGCGGTCCACGCGCGCGGTGGCGACGCGCAACCCGGCCGGCAGGCCGTCGAGGATGCCGGACAGGCCGGGGCCGTGGGATTCGCCCGCGGTGAGCAGGCGGAGGCGTCGCAGCGTCATCGCGTCAGGCTCTCCATGTCCGTCCAGAACGAGGGGTAGGAGACGGCCGCGCAGGCGGGATCGTCGATGTGGACAGTACCTGCCACGCCGCAGAGCGCGGCGATGGAGAAGGCCATGGCGATGCGGTGATCGCCGGCGGTGCGGATGGCCGCGTCGCGCGGCGCGCCCGCGGCCGATGATCCAGCCATCGGGTCGCTCCTCGGCCTGGGCGCCGACGGCGACCAGGTTCTCGACGACCAGGGCGATGCGGTCCGATTCCTTGACGCGCAGCTCGGCGGCATCGCGCAACTGGCTGCGGCCCGTCGGCTGCCGCCATGGCCACGGCGATGAGCGGCAGCTCGTCGATGACGTCGGCGACCCGGTCGCCGTTGATGTCGATGGCCCGGAGGGGCCGGCCACCGCGCACGGTGATGCTGCCGACCGGCTCCGGGCCGGCGTGCCGGCCCCATCGTCGGCTGCCCTCGAGGCTGACCTCGATGTCCGCGCCCATGTCCCGCAGCACGTCGATGATGCCGGTCCGTGACGGGTTCAGACCCACGCCCTCGAGCCGGATCGTCGGCACCGGGGTGGAGCGCTCCCGCAACCAGCCAGGCTGCCGGCCGATGAGATGTCACCGGGGACGGTCATCGAGCGTGCGGCGAAGCCGGCGGGCCCATCGACGGTCGTCGACAGGCCCTCGCGGCGGACCGGGAGCCCCGAGCCAGGCCAGCATCCGCTCGGTGTGGTCGCGGGTCGGTCCCGGTGCACGTCGATCGTGGTGCGACCATCCGCCGCCAGGGCCGCCAGGGCGATGCAGCCGATGACCTGGGCGCTGGCCACCGGCAGCTCGTGCGGCAGCGCCAGCAAGGGGCGCCGCCCGTCGATGTCCAGCGGGGCGTGCCCATCGGTCGTCCCGACCGTGGCTCCCATGCGGCGCAACGGGACAGCCACGCGCTCCATCGGTCGACGCGAGAGCGAGTCGTCCCCGACCAGGCGCGCGCCGGCGGGACGCCCGGCCAGGGCCCCGGCGAGCAGGCGCATGGCCGTGCCGGCGTTGCCGCAGTCGAGGGTCTCACCGCCCGCGCCCGGGCAGGCAGGCGCCATCCGCCGAGCCGCCGCCGTGGACACGGACGCGCGTCCTCCCCGCTGCATCGACCTCGATTCCTTCGACCGCTCCGATGCTCTCGAGCGCACGAGCCATCGACAGGACGTCGTCGCCCGGCCGGTCGAGACTGACGGTGGCGCCGCCGCCGCCCATGGCATCGAAGAGCAG
Source organism: uncultured Chloroflexia bacterium (assembly GCA_963697275.1). Taxonomy (GTDB): domain Bacteria; phylum Chloroflexota; class Limnocylindria; order Limnocylindrales; family CSP1-4; genus JAFMJV01. The sequence continues at coordinate 50,707 of CAVONF010000008.1, forward strand.
CGCGCGGTGGGCGACCGACTTGTCCGCGGGCAACCGCAGCGAGCCCTGCAGGGCAGCGGCCGCTGAGACCGTGGCCGGCCGCGCCGTCCCTGTCGCTGGGCCGGAGGGAGCGGTGGTCACGGGGTGAGGCCGTTCGACGCAGCCACAGCGGCGTCGGGAATCGCCGCACCAGCCGCCGCGGCATGGACCGCCGCGCTCGCGCCGCTGGGCTGAGCGCGAGACGCGCAGGATGGTGCTGAACACCATCTCGCGCTCCTCGGCGGTCAGGACGCCACCCTCGACGTGGGCGGCGCGCTCGATGAGCTCGCGTTCACGACCCACGTCATGACCGTGATCGCCGCTGTCGCGCGTCTGCTGCACCGCCACCGACAGCTCGGCGCGCTCCTCCAGGAGCGCCGCGATGCGGGCATCGACATCATCGATGCGCGCGCGCAGCCGCCGGCGCTCGACGGGAGGCTCGGCCGGCGCCTGTGCCCCAGGAGCCGTGGGGTGGCGCAGGTACTCGTGACGGCGCAGGTCGTCCATGAGGTCGCCGAACTCCGGGAACGAGAGCGACTGCTCCGAATCCGAGCGCGCGGTGGGCGGATCGGGGTGCACCTCGATGATGAGGCCGTCGGCACCCACGGCCGCGCGCAGCCACCGCGAGCGGGCGGACCAGCGGCCGGTGACCGGTCCCGTGCGAGGGGTCGACGATGACCGGCAGGTGCGTGCGCTCCTGGATGACCGGCACGGCGGACAGGTCGAGCGTGTTGCGGGTGGCCGTCTCGAAGGTGCGGATGCCGCGCTCGCAGAGGATGACGTTGGGGTTGCCCGAGGAGAGGATGTACTCGGCGGCCATGAGCCACTCCTCGATGGTCGCGGAGAGGCCGCGCTTGAGCAGCACCGGCTTGCTGCTCTGGCCGACGGCCTTCAGCAGGACGAAGTTGGCCATGTTGCGGGCGCCGACCTGGAGCATGTCGACGTAGCGCTCGAAGATCTCCACGTCGCCCGGATCGGTGATCTCGCTGACGACCGGCAGACCGGTCTCCTCGCGGGCCTCCGCCAGCAGCTTGAGGCCCTCCACGCCGAGTCCCTGGAAGGCGTACGGCGAGGAGCGCGGCTTGAAGGCGCCGCCGCGCAGGATCGTGGCGCCCTCGCGCTTGACCCAGCGCGCCGTGGCCAGCAGCTGCTCGCGCGACTCCACGGCACACGGCCCGGCGATGACCACCAAGGGCGCACCGGCCCCGATCTCGACGTCGCCGACACGGACGCTCGAGCGGTCCGGGTGATGCTCGTTGCTGGCCAGCTTGTAGGGCTTGCTGACACGGATGCACTGCTCCACGCCCGGCATGAGCTCGACGTGGCGGACGCGCTCCACGTCGGTGCCCACGACACCCATGACGATGCGCTCGGTGCCCACCATCACGTAGGTCTCCAGGCCCTCGTCCGCGACGGTCTTCCTGACCGCCTCGATCTCCTCCTGCTGCGCTTCCGTGCGCATCACGATGATCATCGCCGCACCACCCTCGTCATCTCGCTGCTCATCCTGCCTGCCTGCGCATCCACCGAGGCAACAAAAAACGCAGGGCCCCTGCGGGCTCCTGCGTTGCGGGCACGAGTGCCTCTGCTGCCGGGCGCTGCCCGGCTGCCTCGTACCCGCTAGCTAAAGGACCAATACAGAACCATGAGTGCCCGGACCATAGCGGCGACTCAGGGACGTGTCAATCCGGCGAGGTGGATGACCTCGACACCGGCCCGGCCCCGCACCCGCTGGTCGTTGGTGACGAAGCCGGTGGCGCCGGCTCGGCGCGCGGTGGCGATGTGGATGGCGTCACCCAGATCGCGACCGCCGCTGCGTCCCCACGCGGCATCGATGGCGGTCTCGGTGTCGAGCCCCACGATGCGCAGGTTGGGGATGGCCTGGAGCTCCTCGGCGTAGCGTTCGAACAGCACCCCATCTCCCAGCGCCGCCGGCCGGGTCAGGATCTCGGTGAGGGCGACGCTCGCCAGCACGCCGGCGGCAGCGCCCTCGGCGATGCCGTCGATGAGGGCCTCGGCTGCGTCAGCCAGCGGGCCCGCTGCCCCTCGAACAGGTAGATGAGCACGTTGCTGTCCAGGGCCACGATGGCGTGCTGTCCGAAGAGCTCCGCCGTGGTCATCGTGGCGAGTCGCTCGTCCCACTCCTGGCGAAGCTGTCGCACGTACTCGACCGGGTCCAGGCCCTGCCAGATCTCGCTGCCCAGCCCACGCAACCGTGCGCCGGCCCTGCGCGCACGCGGCCGCAGGATGATGGCCTCCGGCGTGACCTCGACACTGAGCCGGTCGCCGGCTTCGATCCCCAGTGCTCGCCGCGCCCTGCTGGGCACGACGATCTGGTGCTTGGCACTGACCTTCACGCTTGGCATGCCGATGATGCTGGGCAGCGCCGACAGCGTGGTCAACCCCGCCGGGCACGCTCCAGCGCCAGCGCCTGCAGGGGCAGGACCGAGAGCGCATCGCTGATCTCGCCCGACTCGACCATGGTCATGACCTCGCCGAAGGGCGACCAGCGGAAGTCGAGCTGCTCGGAGCCTTCTGGCTGGGCCGTGCCCTGTTCGAGATCCGTGGCCAGGTAGACCACGGCGGCCTCATCGCTGACGGAGTTGGAGAGCTGATATCGGCCGATCTCGCGCCAGGTCCGCGCCATCAGGCCGGTCTCCTCGAGGAGCTCGCGCCGGGCACCCTCGAGGGGATTCTCGGCGTGAGGCGAGCCGCCTTCGGGGATTCTCCCAGGACAGCGCATCGAAGGGATAGCGATGCTGGCCCACCAGGGCGACCCGGTCCTGGTCGTCGATGGCGACCACGCCCACGGCGACGTTGGCGAAGTGCACGACGCCGTAGATGCCGGGCTGCCCGTCAGGCCGCGTCACCTCGTCGTGGTACACCGTGATCCAGGCGTTCTGGTAGGCGACCCGACGGTCGTGGCGCACCCAGGGCCCGACCGGTGCGTGACCCCAGCCCGCTGCCTCCGGCGAGACGCGCCGGATCCGTCACGCCTCGGTGTGCTCGTCTGGAGCGGCCCGACCAGCCGACGAGGCCGGTGACAGGGCCGTGCGCCCACCGTCCACGCGCCAGACCGCGCCGGTCACGTACGACGCCCTGGTGGACAGCAGGAACGCCACGGTGTCAGCCACCTCGTCAGCCCGGCCCATGCGGCCGAGGGGTACGTCCGGGCGCTCCTGTGGCGGGAAGAGCGCCTCGTCGAAGGGTGTGTCGATGGCGCCTGGCGCGACCACGTTGACGCGGATGCCCTCCCTGGCCCCGATGAGCGCGAGCGACCGCCCCAGCCCCTCCAGGCCGGCCTTGGCCGCCGCATAGGCAGGGGAGCGGGCCGAACCCTCGGCACTGCCCACGATGCTCCCCAGCAGGACGATGGAACCGCCACCAGCACGCAGTGCCGGCCAGGCCAGCCGCGCCGCCTCCCACGCGGCGGTCAGGTCCACGCTGATGATGCGCGCCCATTGCCCGGGGTCATCCCACGGCCCGGTCGGCGGCAGGCCTGCGGCGCACACGAGGCCCCCGAGGTGCCCGTCGACGCCGGCCGCGGCCGCGATCGCCCGTTCCAGGTCGACCGGGTCGGCGGCATCCCCGGTCAGCGTCTCGACGCCCTCCGGCGCGACAGCGCGGCGCGAGAGCGAGGTGACGCTCCAGCCGTCGTCGTGGAGGTGGGACGCGATGGCGTAGCCGATGCCGGAGGATCCACCGGTCACGAGGCAACGACGCGGTTCGGTCTGGCTCATGGCTCGCATCGTACCCGTCCCGGCCGGCAGCCTGTGACCACGAGCGGCCGACATGACGCGCCGCGTATGTCTACGATGAGCCATGGCCAGCATCGCGATCGTCACCGACACGTCATCCGACCTGCGTCCCGAGCAGGCGAAGGAAACCGGCATCCGCCTGGTGCCGCTCACGGTCAGCTTCGGCGCTGAATCGTTCGAGGCTGTCACCGAGCTCTCCAACGAGGAGTTCTATGAGCGACTCACCGCGCCGGGGGCACCGTTCCCGCGGACGGCGGCCCCCAATCCGGCAGCCTTCGAGGCAGCCTTCCGGGCAGCCCTCGACGACGGCGCCAGCGGGGTCTTCTGCGTCACCATCAGCGACAAGCTGTCGGCCACGTACGCGGCGGCCGTGAAGGGGGCTGAGGCCTTCGCGGCCGGACAGGTCGCGGTCATGGATTCGGGGACCACCACGCACTCCCTTGGCCTCATCGCGCGTGCTGCGGCGGAATGGGCCGCGAGTGGTTCCGATCTCGAGGCCGTCGTCGCCCGGGCCGAGGATGTCCGCCGACGCTCGGGCATCTTCTTCACCGTCGACACGCTCGAGTACCTGCAGAAGGGTGGGCGCATCGGGCGTGCCTCCGCACTGCTGGGCACCGCCCTGGCCATCAAGCCCATCCTCTTCGTCGAGGACGGCATGGTCGCCACCGCGGACAAGCGCCGCACCGTCAGCAAGGCGCGGGCGCGACTGCTGGAGCTGGCCACCGCCCGACCCCTCGAGCGGGCCATCGTATTGCATACGCTGACGCCGGACGTGGAAGCCTTCCGCGATCAGCTGGCGGCCGCCTCTGGCCTGGACAGGGAGGGCATCGAGATCGGGTTGACCGGGCCCGTGGCCGGTTCCCACGTGGGGCCCCACATGGTCGGCGTCTCGATCATCGCGACGGCCTGATCGTCGAAGCGGTCGAGGCCGAACGGCCCTTCGGGCAGGCAGGGCGGCGCGGTACACTCGCGCCGCTTCGATGCGCATGCGAGCCAGCCCGCCCGTCACCGATCCCGGCCCGGCGCTCGTCCCTGGAGGTGTTGGTCCCGATGACTGCTCCTGAGGCCCCTTCCGTCGTCGATCCGTGGGCGGTCGCCCAGCGTCAGTTCGACATCGCGGCTGAGCGGCTCGATCTCGATCCCGCCCTGGGTGCCACGCTGCGCGAGTGCGAGCGTGAGCTCATCGTGTCCGTGCCGGTGCGCATGGACGATGGCAGCGTCAAGGTCTTCCCCGGCTACCGCGTCCAGCACAACCTGGGCCGCGGTCCCTCCAAGGGCGGCCTGCGCTATCACCAGGACGTGACCCTCAACGAGGTCCGCGCCCTGGCCATGTGGATGACCTGGAAGTGCGCCGTGGTGGGCATCCCCTATGGTGGTGGCAAGGGCGGCGTGCGGGTCGACCCCAAGCAGCTCTCGCTGCGTGAGCTGGAGGGGCTGACGCGGCGCTACACGACCGAGATCAGCGTGCTCATCGGGCCCGAGAAGGACATCCCCGCGCCGGATGTCAACACCAACGCCCAGACGATGGCCTGGATCATGGACACCTACTCCATGCATGTCGGCTACACCGTGCCGGGCGTGGTCACCGGCAAGCCCATCAGCCTGGGTGGTTCGGAAGGCCGCGCCGAGGCCACCGGCCGTGGCGGTGTGGTCACCATCACCGAGGCGGCGCGCCACCTTGGCCTGGACATCGAGGGCGCCACGGTGGCCATCCAGGGCTTCGGCAACGCCGGTGCCACGGCGGCCACCCTGCTCGCGGACATAGGCGCCCGGGTCGTGGCCGTCTCCGATTCGCAGGGCGGCATCCACCGGCCGCAGGGCCTGGACATCAAGGCCGTCCGTGCCTGGAAGGCGGAGCACGGCACGGTGCTGGGCGTTCCGGGTGCGCAGGACATCAGCAACGCGACCCTGCTGGAGCTCGAGGTGGACGTCCTCGCTCCGGCGGCCCTGGAGAGCCAGATCACGGCCGACAACGCCGAGCGGGTCCGGCCCAGGATCCTGGCGGAGCTCGCCAACGGCCCCACGACGCCGGAGGCGGACGAGCATCCTTGCCCGCAACGGCGTGATGCTCATCCCCGACATCCTCTGCAACGCCGGCGGCGTGACGGTCAGCTACTTCGAGTGGGTGCAGGACCTCAACCGCGACCAGTGGTCCGAGGCCATCGTCAACGCCAAGCTCAGCGAGATCATGGTGCGTTCCTTCGGGGAGGTCCTGGCCATGGCCGAGCGCGAGGATGTGGACATGCGCCTGGGCGCCTACCTGCTGGCGGTCGATCGCGTGGCCACAGCGACCGCCCTGCGCGGCATCTACCCGTAGCGAGACGGGAGGCGACCGATGGACCGGCTCGACCACGAGGAGCAGTTCCTGTTCAAGCAGGAAGTGCAGCAGCTCGCCGAGGCGCTCGGTGAGGCTGGCGCTCTCGACAACGTCGAGGACCTGCTGACCGATGTCATCACCAGTCCGCGCTTCGATTCCGAGGTCTTCACGCTGGAGCGTTCGCTGCAGGTGATGTTGGGCGCCCGCCCGGGGACCACGCTGGTGGGCCTGCTCACCGTCGCGCCCGAGGTGTTCGACCAGGTCGCCGAGGTGCGCGTGGCGCCCGAGACGCTGGATCGCCTGCGCGCCTGGCGAGCGCGCTTCGGTCTGGCCATCGACAACGCGCTCAACTTCCTCAACAACCCCGACGGCATCCAGGGGCACGACTTCTCGACCCAGATCGCCAACGTGGACGAGCGCCGTGTGCTGCAGGGCCGGCTCACGCTCGTCCGCTACAACAACGAGCCGCAGTTCTTCCTCGCTGACGCGCACGTTTTCTACGGGCTCATCGCTGACATCCTCGACCAGCTCGGCCCCCATTCCGACGAGGACACGGTCGATGAGGAGACGCTGACGCGTCTGCGCGACGGCCTGGACCGCATCGAGCGCAAGCTGGGCTCGCGGCGGTCCTGACAGCAGGGCCCCGAGCGGGCAGCAAGGTCTGCGCGTCGTCCACACGTCGTGTCGAACCGCGATGCTCCGGCCTGGCGACGCGTGCCGGTGGCCCCACCCCGTTGTGGCAACCGCGACCTGGTCCTAGCGCCCCGACCGGGCCGGTTCCCGTCACCTATGCACCGGGGGACTGCTGGACCGGAGGATGGTGCCCTGGCGTGGCCAACCGATCGGCCGTCAGGCCTGCTCGCGCTCAGGGTGAGCGTGGCAAGGACCTCGCGGCGCCGTTGAGCATGACCCCGGAGGAGCGCTGGCCCGGGCAGCTCCTGTCCAGCAGTCCCCCCGGGACTGGGTGACAGGAACGACCAGCGGCGGCTCGATGACGAGGGCCGCGACCGATGAAGCCCGCCGCCCCCGAGGGCCGCGACCGACCAGCGGGGGCTCGACCCCGGGAATCACGGGAGCGGGGCTAGCTCTCGTCGTCGAGCAGGCCGCTGGCGCGAAGGTCGGCGCGCAGCTTCGCCGCGTCCTGGAAGTGGTGGGCGTAGATCCCCAGGGAGCGGGCACTGATGACGTTGGGTGCGTGGTCATCCACGAAGAAGATGTCACCCGCTTCGAGGTCGAAGGTGTCCATCAGGTAGTGGAAGATAGCGGCGTCGGGCTTGATCAGCTTGACGCGGCCGGAGACCACGATGCCATCGAACCAGCTCCAGCCACTCGAAGCGTTCCTCGGCGTGCGGGAACTTCTGGGCCGACCAGTTGCTGAGCGCGTAGAGCGGGACGCCACGCTCGTGGAGATCGCGCAGGATGGCCACGGTGTCCTCATGAGCGCCCCGCAGTGTCTCTGCCCAGCGCTGATCGTAGGCGCGGAAGACGTCCGCCCAGTGGGGGTGATCCGCGACCAGCGCTTCGATGGCGGCCGACCATGAATCGCCCTTGTCGCGTTCGAGGTTCCACTCGTGGTTGAGGACGTCGGCCAGGATGGCCTCCATCTCGGCCTCACGACCGGGCATGACATCGCGGAGCAGGTAGCGCGGGTCCCAATCCACGAGGACCCCGCCGAGGTCGAAGACGACGGTGTTCACCCCTGCATGCTAGCGGTTCGCGCCGTCGGCTCGTGACCGCCGTACCCTTCAGGCATGCGGCAGGTCTATCTGGCAGCCACGGGCATGAACCGCGGCAAGACGACGTTCGCGTTGGGGCTACTGGCCGCGCTCATCGACCGGGGGCTCTCGACCGCCTTCATCAAGCCGGTCGGCCAGCGCTACGCCCTGGTCGATGACGTCCCTGCCGACGAGGATGCCATCCTCATGCGGGCCATCTTCGGCCTCACCGATCCCCTCGACCTGATGAGCCCGGTGCACATCCCGCGCGGCTTCACCAAGGCCTTCATCCGGGGTGACGTGGTCGAGGACCTCGGGGCCCGCATCGACGCTGCCTACCGCCGCCTGGTGACGGGACGTGAGGCGGTGCTCATCGAGGGCACCGGGCATGCCGGTGTCGGTGCCGTGGTGGGACTCTCGAACGCGCGCGTGGCCGCACAGCTCGGTGCTCCCGCGATCATCGTCAGCGAGGCCGGCGTGGGCCGTCCCATCGACGAGATCGTGCTCAACGCGGCACTGTTCGCGCAGCACGGTGTGCCACTGGCCGGCGCCGTCGTCAACAAGGTCGACGTGGACGCCGACTCCTCGCTGCCCGGCATCCTGCGCCAGGGGCTGGCTCGGCACGGCATCGAGCTGCTCGGCGTGCTGCCGTACCGGCCCATCCTCTCGAACCCCACGCTGACCATGCTCATCGAGCAGATGCACGGGGAGCTGCTGCATCCGGGCGATGACATGGACCGGGCCATCGAGCACGTGTCCATCGGGGCCATGCACCCGCGGCATGTGCTCGAGCGCATCGGCCCGGGTTCGCTGCTCATCCTGCCCGGGGATCGCCAGGACATCATCGCTGCCGCCATCGCCGCCAACCGGACGCAGCAGGCGTTGACGCGCCAGCCCCGGCGTCTGGACCGGTTGCGCAATCGCGCGCACTTCGGGCGGATTCCCGGCGACCCGAGTGCGGTCTCGCTGGCCGGCCTGGTCTTCGCTGGCGGCATCAAGCCGCGTGAACGAGACCTCGATGCCATCCGCGAGGCTGGCCTCTTCGCCTACCTGCTGCACCAGGAGACCTACGATGTGGCCAGCCAGATCCACGACCTGCTGGTCAAGACGCACCCCGCGGACACGGCCAAGATCGACGAGACCAAGCGCCTCGTCGCCGAGCACTTCGACGTGGACATGCTGCTGGCGCGTCTCGATCGGCTGCACGCGACCCCCGCCACCTCGCGGACGCCGGTCCTGTACTCGCCCGCCCCGACACGCCCCCTGCGTCCGCATGGCCGCTGGACGGCGCTGCGAGCGAGGCTGGACGCCCTTGGGGCCTCGTGGCTGGGCGGCTCCACCCGCCCGCCGGGTGATCGTCACTGAAGCTGGCCGCGGAGAGTCGCTGCTGGAGGTCTATCCCTCCAGCCCCAGCGTGGTGTTGTCGATGAGCCGCGTCGTGCCGAACACCACGGCCAGGGACAGCAGCGCCGGCCCATCGACACGCCGGAGCTCCGTGAGCGTGAGAGCGTCCGCGCAGGAGACGTACTCGACCTGGGCCAGGGGCTCGGTGGCCAGGATCTCCTCGATGAGCCCGCGCAGGACGTCCACCTCCCGCTCGCCCTCGGCCCAGGCCTGCTGTGCCGCGCGGAGCGCCCGGTGCGAGCACCGGGGCGGCCCGCCGCTCCTCGGCGCTCAGGTGCACGTTGCGCGACGACAGCGCCAGACCATCGGCTTCGCGCACGGTGGGGCAGGGGATGACCCGGGTGGGCAGCGCCAGGTCGCTGGCCATGCGGCTGATGACCATGACCTGCTGCGCGTCCTTCTGACCGAAGTAGGCCTGCTCGGCGCCGACCAGCGCGAAGAGGATGGCGACCACCGTGGCGACACCGTCGAAGTGCCCGGGACGCGCGGCACCTTCCAGCGGCGCCGCCACGCGGCCCACGCTGACGGTCGTGTCGAAGCCGGGCGGGTAGACCTCGTCGACGCCGGGGAGCCACGACGATGTCGACGCCCTCGGCCTCGCAGAGGGCCAGGTCGGCCTCCGTGTCGCGGGGGTAGCGCGTGTAGTCGGACGGCATCGTCGAACTGGCGCGGGTTCACGAAGATGGTGACCACGGTGGTGGCGTTCTCGTCGCGGGCGCGTCGCATCAGGGCGCGATGGCCATCATGGAGCCAGCCCATGGTGGGCACCAGACCGACCGGGCGAGGCACCCCGGCGAGGGCTGCCCGCAGCTCGGCGCGCGTTCGCAGGACGAGGGTCACGCTCGCTGCTCCGGCACGCTGGTGGCCCGGCTCGTGGTCGCGCCCGCGATCAGAGGTCGTGGTCCAGCGGGATGGCCAGGCGCGCGTCGGGCTGATCGAGGCGCGAGCGACCGAGGACCTCGGCCAGCACGGCCTCATCCATCGAGCTGGACTCGGCCTCGCCCGGGAAGTCGCCACCGGCCACCGCGTCACGGTAGGCCGCCACGGCTGCGGCGAGAGCCAGGCCGACCTCGCCGAAGCGACGCGCGTGCCGTGGCGTGAAGCCCTGCGTCAGGCCCACCACGTCGGTGACGACCTGGATCTCGGCCGAGGTGTGCGGCCCGGCGCCGATGCCGATGGTGGGGATGGAAAGGCGCTCGGTGATGGCGCGCGCCAGCTGCTGCCGGTACCAGCTCCAGCACCACGGCGAAGGCGCCGGCCTCCTGGACGGCCAGGGCATCGGCGATGAGCCGGCGCGCCGATTCCCTGGTGCGGCCCTGGACGCGGAAGCCGCCGAGCTGGTTGACGGCCTGTGGTGTCAACCCGATGTGGCCCATGACCGGGATGCCGGCGCTGACGATGGCCTCGATGGTCCGGGCCATGCGCACCCCACCCTCGACCTTGACCGCCTGCGCGTAGGCCTCCGACAGGAAGCGACCGGCATGCTCGACCGATTCGCCCTCGGAGACGCCGTAGCTCAGGAAGGGCATGTCGCCCACGACCAGGGCATGCCGAGCACCGCGGGCCACGGCGCGGGTGTGGTGCAGCATCTCATCGATGCTCACGCGTACGGTCGTGTCGTAGCCGAGCATGACCATGCCCAGCGAATCGCCCACCAGGATGAGCGGGATGCCGGCTTCGTCGACGATGCGAGCGGTCGGGTAGTCGTAGGCCGTGATGGTCGCGAAGCGCTGGCCTTCCTCGTGCATCCGCGCGATGTCGGCGATGGTGATGCGGCGGGTCGGCTTGCTGGCGCTCATGCGGGCAATGATGCACCCGTTCCGCCGCGCAGTGCCAGCAGGCGGTCGAGCAGGTCGTGGGCGATCTGTGCCTTGGGCGCCTGGGGCCACGGCTCCGGGGCCCGGCCGGGCACGATGATGGTGACGCGGTTGGTCTCCGTGCCGAAGCCGGAGCCGGGCTCGGAGACGTCGTTGGCGACGAGCAGGTCGACACCCTTGCGGGCCGCCTTCTCCGGAGCGCGCTCGAGCGAGCCGGTCTCGGCCGCGAACCCGACGATGATGGGCCGGTGAGCGGGGTCATCCGAGTGCTGCCGTGCCTGTGCCGCCGCCTCGGCCAGGATGTCCGCGGTGGGCTCCAGGTCGAGGTGCAGGCCCTCGCTGCGGGCCAGCTTGGTGTCTGACGAGATGCGCGGGCGGAAGTCGGCCACCGCGGCGGCCATGATGAGCGCGTCGCAGCCGGGCAGCGCAGCCAGGACCGCGTCGCGCATCTGCGCCGCCGTCTCGGCGGTGACGACGTCCGCGCCGTCCGGCGGATCGACGCTGCTGGTGCCCTTGATGAGGGTCACGCGGGCGCCGCGCAGCAGGGCTGCCTCGGCGATGGCGAAACCCATGCGGCCGCTGGAGCGGTTGCCGATGAAGCGGACCGGGTCGATGGGCTCGGCCGTGCCGCCCGCGCTGACCACGATGTGCCAGCCCGCCAGGTCGGCGACCCGGGTGGCGCCCGCGCGCGGTGGGCGCTGCCCGGGATCGGGCTGCCGCACGGGGCGGCCCTCGACCGCCTTCGTCACGGCATCCACCAGGAGCGGCAGCTCCACGAGGCGGCCGACACCGACCTGGCCGGAGGCCAGGGGGCCGGACGCCGGGTCGATGACGGTGTAGCCGAAGGCGCGCAGCCGCGCCACGTTGCCGACGGTGGCCGGGTGCACGTACATGTCGCCATCCATGGCCGGCGCCACGATGACCGGCGCGCTGCTGGCCAGGCAGGTGGCGGTGATGATGTCGTCGGCGAGGCCGTTGGCCATGGCGCCCAGCCAGCGTGCCGTGGCCGGTGCCACGAGGATGGCGTCGGCCGCATCGGCGGCCACGATGTGGCCGATGCGGCGGTCCGGCTGCAGCTCCAGCGGATCGAGCATGACCGGGCGGCCGGAGAGCGTCTCCATCGTCAACGGGCCGATGAAGTGCGTGGCCGCGCGACTCATCATCACCTGCACCTCGGCCCCGGCCGCGACGAGCCGTCGCAGCAGCTCGGCGGCCTTGTAGGCGGCGATGGAGCCGGTGACGCCGAGCAGGATGAGGCGTCCCTGGAGTGGTCGGTCGGTCATGTGGCAGCTCCTGCACTCGGGCGGGTGGCCATGTGCTCGGCGAGCAGGCCGAGTCCTCTGAGCACGAGCTGTGGGTCCAGCACGTCGGCGATGGGGGGCAGTCCCGGTCCCGCGGCCTCCCGCCAGGCCCGCTCCGCCCAGCTCGCGGCGGCGTGACCGCCGGTGATGATGACCCTGGTGGCGGGCTGGTCGGGGGCGCTGCCGGCGGGGGCCAAGTGCGCATGCATGCGGAGCGCCAGCTCACGCACGGCACCGACATGGCCGATGACGATGCCGCTCTGGAGGGCCGTCGCGGTGTCCGTCCCGACGGCCTCGGCTGGCAGATCAAGCTCGACGCGCGGGAGCCGTGCGGTGCCCTCGGCCAGGGCGTCTGCCGACAGCCCGAGGCCCGGCATGATGGCACCGCCGAGGAAGAAGCCGTCGCCGTCGACGGCATCCACCGTCGTCGCGGTGCCCAGGTCGACGATGATGACCGGGGTGCCGTGCAGGCTCGCGGCCGCCCACGCAGCGAGGAGGCGGTCGGGACCGGTCCGGTCCGGCCGCAGCAGCGCCGTGCTGATGGGGATGTGGCTGGCCGCGACCACGGTCAGCGGCAGCTCAAGGGCCTCGGCCGCTCGCTCCAGTCGCTCGGTCCAGCGGTCGACCACGCTGACCGCCATGATACGGATCGGGGCCTCAGCTGTGCTGCCGGCCAGGATGCGCAGGCCGTCGGTGAGGTCCACCGTGGATGCCACCGCGGTATCGAGACGCCCCGACTCGAGCACCGTGGCGCCATCCACGAGGGCTGCCTTGGCGGCGCTGTTGCCGATATCGACCGCGATGATCATGTGCCGATGATAGGCCCGCGAGGACGTCCCTCGACAGCGCCATCGCTCCGATACCATGGGCGGCGTCGTCACCACCTACCGGTCCGAGCGGACGCGGACCGCATGCCTGGAGGGCTGTGTGTCGTTCGAGCCACCGGCCAAGTTCTTCGTCAACAGCGGCCTGGCCTCGAATCCCATCGACATCTATCACCTGCTTCGGCCGTTGCTGCGGCAGACCGTCGCCTATCGTTATCTGCGCGCGGGCAAGGTCATCGCCCATGGCACCGGCTGGGTCGAGCGCATCGTGGCCGATCGCCCGGACGTCTCGTCGTTCTTCACGCCCCTCTCGATCTGCCTTTCGGTCGCCTCCTGGGAGCACCTCGAGTTCGAGACGCAGCCCGATCAGCTCATCAGCTACACCCTGGTGCAGGGTGATGAGCGGGTCATCCTCCGCTTCGTGCCACCACCGGGCGGCGATCAGGACGAGCCCATCCAGGAACCGCTGCCCTTCCAGGTCCTGCCCGGCTACATCCAGATGGAGCTGAACGCGCCGGACATGGCTGGGCCACCGGTCGAAGGCGACGGGCCGGCGGCCGGCGAGGGCACACCAGGGGAGCCCAGCCAGGAGGGCTGAGCGGTCCGGTCACGTGCCGTCGGTCTGGCCACACCCCGTGTAGCATGGCGGCCCGATGTTCGAACGAACCGCGCTGCCGGCAGGGCCGCGCGTCATCTCCGCCCGGCTGCCAGGCATGCGTTCGTTGTCTGCGGCCGTCTACGTCCTGGTCGGTTCGCGCGCGGAGGTCCGTCCCAAGTCCGGCCTCGCCCACTTCATGGAGCACATCACCTTCAAGGGCACGCATGACCTGCCCACTTCGCGCGAGGTCTCGGAGGCCATCGAGGGGGTGGGTGGCACCTGCAATGCAGCCACCGACCGCGAGACCACCGTGTACTGGACGCGACTGCCCGTGCGCGAGGCCAGAGCTGGGCCTCCATGTCCTCGCCGAGCTGACCCTCCGGCCGCTGCTGCGCAGCGAGGACATCGCCCACGAGCGCGAGATCATCATCGACGAGATCCGCTCCTACCGGGACGACCCCGGCCAGTACATCTTCAACGTCTGGGACGAGGCCTACTTCGGAGACTCGCCGCTGGGTTGGGAGATCGCCGGCGACGAGGACACCGTCCGCTCGCTCAGCGACGATGACATCCGGGAGTTCTGGGCCGCCCACTACCGGCCCTCCAACCTGGTCGTGTCGGTGGCCGGCGACATCGCACATGACCAGGTCGTCGAACTGGTCGAGCAAGCCTTCGGACAGGGAGATGCGGTCGAGCGTCGACTACCTGCCCGCGCCGGCCGGCCCCGTGGAGCGCTTGCGCGTCGTCGCACCGGCACACCGCGCAGGCATACCTCTGCCTGGGTGTCACCGGTCTGCCACGCGACCATGCCGACCAGTGGACGCTGGACCTGCTCAACACCGTGCTCGGCGATGGCACCTCCTCGCGCCTGTTCCTGCAGATTCGCGAGCAGGCTGGCCTGGCCTACGACGTGCACTCCTTCCAGACCGACTACGCTGACTGCGGCACGCTGCAGGTCTACCTGGGTGTCGATGCCGACGACGTGCGGCCCGCCACCGAGGCAGTGCTGGCCGAGCTGTCCAGGCTTCGTGACGAGCGCGTCCCGCCGACCGAGCTGGAGCGTGCCCGCAACTACGCGCTGGGCCGGCTGGAGTTGCGCCTGGAGGAATCGCGGGCCATGGCGTCCTTCCTGGGCACCCAGGAAGCGCTGCACGATCGAGTGATGACGATGGACGAGGTGATCGAGGCACTGCGAGCGGTGACGGCCGACGACATCCAGGCCCTTGCCGCTCGGCTCTTCCGTGACGAGGCGCTGTGCGCCGCGGTCATCGGACCGCACCTGGGCTCGCGCCGCCTCGAAGCCGCGCTGCGCCTGCCATGAGTGAGGAGCGCAACGCCAGCGAGCGGTCCGAAGCGCCATCTTCGCCGCGGCGCCGAGCCTCGCCCGCGCCGGCCGCCGGCGCCCCCCGCCGGCCGCGCCGCCGCCGGCGACCGGGCCATCGGCCGCCCATGCCTCCGGGGGCGATGCCGCCGGGTCGGGCCGCCCCGGCCCGATGGGGATACCGCCGACATCGGCGCAGGGCCCGGGTCCGCGGCCCTCCGGGCCGACCGGGCCAGCGGCGGTCCCGGTCCAGCGTCCCACGCTCCGGCCTCAGGGCTCGCGCCCGTCGGGACCTGCGCCCGCGCGGCCTGTGCCACCGTTCCCGGCCCGCCCCGGGCAGCCGCGCACGCGACTCCCGGCCGGGGCCAGGCCACGACCAGGTGACCGCCATCGAGCGCTCGGCCGACGCGCGCCTGGCGCGGCTGCATCTGCGTGGCGGCCTGCTGCCCCTGGCGCGCGCGGCGCTGGAGCAGATGGCCGGTGCCGGCACGCTCGACCGCGACGGCCATGGCCGACCTCGCCGAGGCTCGCTGGCGCAGCGGCGACCTCGAGGGTGCCGCCGAGGCTGCCCGCGCCCACCAGGCCTCCGGTGGCGCCGAGCCCCTGGCGCGCTCTCGTCCTGGCCGAGGACCACGTGCAGCAGCGGCCGGTCGGACGACGCCCGACCGCTACGCCGAGTTCGTGCTCTGCGCGGGTCGGCGGCGCGGTCGACCAGCTCTTCGCCTTCGAGCCGCGGAGCCCCATCTGGCCTCCGCCGGACGCCGGCCTGGATGGCCCACGGATGCGGAGCTCCCGGGCAGCTGGGGCCTGCTGGTCGGCGGCAGCGAGGTGGCCGCGCCGACGCCGCGGACCTGGCTCGCCCGAGCCCATCGGGCAGCCGCGCCTCCGAGGCGCCGCACCCGGCCGCGCTCCAGGATCCCGTGCCGCTGGGCCGCGGTGGCGTCGCGGCCCCCGCCGGTCCAGCCGTCGACGACCGCCGTGGTCATGAGCGGACGCCTGGCGGGCGAGGAGCTCGAGAGCGTCGAACGCTCGCTCGCGGCGGTGACATCGCCGGCGCCGCTCGACGCCTCGCCGTGCTGCTGCGGCTCGATCCCGGCGCTCGCGCCTGTCATCCTGTCGATCGGCCGATCGTGCCGTGGCCATGCCCGGCGCCCGCCGGCAGGCGACCTGCCGGCCGTCCACCTCGTGCGCGGCGATGCCTACCGCATCCTCGGTCGCGAGAACGAGGCGGCGGCGGCCTATCGACAAGCCCACCAGGCCCTGTCGCCGGGGCCAGCCAGCGAAGGAGCCCACGTGAGCGAACGCACCCTCATCCTCATCAAGCCCGATGGCGTCCAGCGCCAGCTGGTCGGTCGCATCATCGAACGCTACGAGCAGCGCGGCCTGCGCATCGTCGGCCTCAAGCTGGTGCAGGTCGACCGCGCGCTCGCGGAGCGAGCACTACGCCGTCCACGCCGACAAGCCCTTCTTCCCGGGCCTGGTCGAGTTCATCACCTCCTCGCCGCTGGTGGCCATGGCCGTCGAGGGCATCAACGCGGTCGCCGTGTGCCGTGCCATCAACGGCGCCACCCGGCCGCACGAGGCGGCGCCCGGCTCCATCCGCGGCGACCTCGCGCTCGAGACCGGGCATGAACCTGGTCCACGCCTCGGACAGCGCCGGAGAACGCCGCCGTCGAGCTGGCGCTCTGGTTCGACCGAGTCCGAGCTGCTCGACTACAGGCGTGCCGTGGACGCCTGGATCGTGGAGGCCTGACCGGCGAGGACCTGAGACCGCAGGCTGACCTCTGGCCCGTCGCGGTCGGGTCGCCTGGCCAGGGCCGGCCGCGTGATTCGCGCGTCACCTGCCGGCCACTCTCGTGACCGATGGCACCAGCAAGACCGGGCCTGTCAGCCCGCGTCTCAGGGCGTCCCGGATGCGAGACTCTATCCGGCCCGAGGCGAGTCGCCTCGGCCAGACATGCCCAAGGCTCGCCGGCCGCGTTCGTTGCCGCGGCAGGTGGGGCCGTGTCGACGAAGGAGGCACACGCAGACCGTGTCTGACATCGCCTTCTGGATCATCCCCATCGCCGGCATCGCCGCGGTCATCTTCGCGATCTGGCTCGCGCGCGACGTGCTGTCGCGCGACAAGGGCACGCAGGAGATGCAGGACGTCGGCGGCACCATCCTCGAGGGTGCCAACGCCTTCATCCGGCGCCAGTACACGACCATCGCCATCCTGGCCGTGCTGGGCGCGTTCGTCGTGGCCGGCATCATCGCCTGGGTCGAGACCGAGGAGGTCGCGGAGACGCCACATCTTCGGCGTCGCAGCTCGGCATCATGACCGGCATCGCCTTCCTCGTCGGCGCCGCCTGCTCGATGGCCTCGGGCATCATCGGCATGTGCGGTCAGCGTGCGCGCCAACGTGCCCACCGCGGCCGCGGCGCGCCACAGCCTCGTCGACGCCGTCCAGGTGGCCATGCGCGGCGGCGCCGTCTCCGGCTTCCTGGTGGTGGCCCTCTCGCTGCTCGGCGTGTGGGGCATCTTCGCGCTCTACGACGGTCCTCTTCGAGGAGGTCACCTACGCCGTCGCCCCCTTCCTCATCGTCGGCTTCGGCTTCGGCGCCTCCTTCGTGGCCCTCTTCGCCCAGCTCGGCGGCGGTATCTACACCAAGGCCGCCGACGTCGGTGCGGACCTGGTGGGCAAGGTCGAGAAGGGCATCCCCGAGGACGACCCGCGCAACGCCGCCGTGATCGCCGACCTCGTGGGCGACAACGTCGGCGACTGCGCCGGCCGCGGCGCTGACCTCTTCGAGTCCACGGCCGCCGAGAACATCGGCGCCATGATCCTGGGCGTGGCCGTCTACCTCATCGCGGTCGCGGCCGGCTGGCCCAACCCGGAGGCCTGGATCTTCTTCCCGCTCGTGGTCCGCGCCTTCGGCCTCCTGGCCACGATGGTCGCCATCTTCTTCGTCCGCGGCAGCGAGGACGAGGACCCCATGAACATCCTCAACCGCGGCTACTGGGCGACCACGCTGCTGTCGGTCGTGGGCATCTTCATCGTCAGTCTTCCTGATGCTGGACACGGGCGGCCAGAACGGCGCTCTCGCCATCCCGTTCGTGGATGCCGCCGTCGAGCTTCCGGTGTGGGTCTCTTCTTCCTCTGCGGCGTCGTCGGCCTCGCCACCAGCGTCGCCTTCGTCTACATCACGCAGTACTACACGGCCGGCGCGCTGGCGCCCGGTCAAGGACATCGCCGAGGCCTCCAAGACCGGCCCTGCCACCAACATCATCGCGGGCACCGCCGTCGGCTTCGAGACCACCTTCGTGACCGCCATCGTCATCGGCATCGCCCTGCTGCTGAGCTACTGGCTGGGTGAGCAGGCCGGCTTCATCGCCGGCGAGGGCACCGGCCACGAGCGCAACGTCGGCGGCGTCTTCGGCACCGCCGTGGCCACCATGGGCATGCTCATGACCACGGCCTACATCCTGGCCATGGACACCTTCGGCCCCATCACCGACAACGCCGGCGGCATCGCCGAGTTCTCCAAGGCCGAGGGCAGCGCCCGCGAGATCACCGACAAGCTGGACGCGGTCGGCAACACCACCAAGGCGCTCACCAAGGGCTACGCCATCGCCTCGGCCAGCCTGGCCGCCTTCCTGCTCTTCCAGGCCTACATCGACAAGGTCAACATCTCGCTCGTGGCGCGCGACCTGCCGCTCATGGAGGCCGTCAACCTGGCCAACGTCAGCGTCTTCGTGGCCGCCTTCGTCGCCGCCATGCTCGTGTACGTCTTCAGCTCGCTGGCCATCCGCGCCGTGGGCACGGCCGCCGGCGACATCATCGTCGAGGTGCGCCGCCAGTTCCGCGAGATGCCCGGCATCATGGACTACACGCAGAAGCCCGACTACGCGCGCGTCGTGGACATCACCACCCGCTCCGCGCTGCGGCAGATGATCCCGCCCGGCGTGCGTCGCGGTGGCCACCCCCATCGTCGTGGGCCTGCTGCTCGGCTACGAGGCCGTCGCCGGCCTGCTCATGGTCGGCACCATCGCCGGCGTGCTCATGGCCACCTACCTCAACAACGGCGGTGGCGCCTGGGACAACGCCAAGAAGTACATCGAAGCGGGTAATCTCAAGGACGACGACGGCAACGTCCTCGGCAAGGGCTCCGATGCCCACGCCGCGGCGGTGGTCGGTGACACGGTGGGCGATCCCTTCAAGGACACCGCCGGCCCCTCGCTGCACGTCCTCGTGAAGCTGCTGGCGACCCTGACGCTGGTCTTCGCGCCGCTCTTCATCCGCTGACCCAGCACCCGACCTCCGACCGGCGGGCGCTGGACCGCCGGTCCCACGGAGGTCCCCTTGGAAGAGATCGTCCAGGCCATCGTCATCGGGGTGGTCCAGGGACTCACCGAGTTCCTGCCCGTCTCGTCGTCGGCGCACCTCATCGTGCTGCCGCGCATCCTGGGCTGGGACGACGCGCTCATCAACAGCGCCGAGTTCGTGGTCATGCTGCACATGGGCACGCTCGCGGCGCTGTTGGCGTACTTCTGGCGCGACGTGCTGGAGCTGCTGGCGGCCGGCTGGGCCGCCCTCCGGGAGCGCTCGCTCGCCGGCGACCCCAAGCGCAAGCTGGCCCTGGTCCTGCTCCTGACGATCATCCCGGCGGCGATCTTCGGCCTGCTCTTCGAGGACTTCATCGACACGTTCTTCCGCGATGCGATCATCGTGATCCCCTTCATCCTGGCCGTCGGCGCCGCCATCCTGTGGCTGGCCGAGCGGCTGGGCACCCGGGAGCGCGACCTCGACCGCGTCGACTACGCCGACGCCGCGCTCATCGGTGTCGCGCAGGCGCTGGCGCTCTTCCCGGGCATCAGCCGCTCCGGCATCACGCTCGCCGCCGGACTCTTCCGGGGTCTCGAGCGTGAGGCGGCCGCGCGCTTCGCGTTCCTGATGGGCATCCCCATCATCGCCGGCGCCGGGCTGTGGAAGGTGCGCAGCATCGCCGCCGGCGGTGCCGGCGACGTGGACATGGCGGTGCTGGCGGCCGGCGTCATGGCCGCCGCCAGTCTCAGGGTGGCTCGCCATCAGCTTCCTGCTGCGCTACCTGCGCACGCACAGCACGGGCATCTTCATCGCCTACCGGCTCGTCGTGGCCGCGCTGTTCCTGGTCCTGCTGCTGGCCGGGGGCGAGACCTGAGGCGGCCATGGAGGTCCTGAAGCGCGCCCGTCAGCAGGCCATCGGCGACGTGGTCCACAGCGCAGCGCATCCGCACCCAGCAGGAACTGGTGGCGGCGCTGCGCGCCAGGGGCTACCGGGTCACCCAGGCCACGGTCAGCCGCGACATCACCGAGATGGGCCTGCTCAAGGTCGAGCCGTGACGGCAGCCAGGTGTATGCCCTGCCCTCCAGCAGAGAGGCCGAGGAGCGCACGGGAGAGCAGCGCCTGGCCGAGCTGCTGTCCGACCTGCCCATCGACGTGCGCGAGTCCGGAACGCTGCTGGTCATCCGCGCTGTGCCCGGGACCGCCCACGCCATCGCGGCGGCCCTGGACCGGGCCCGCTGGTCCGGCGTTCACGGCACCATCGCCGGCGACGACACGCTCTTCGTCGCCTGTGCTGATGTGGCGGCCCTGAAGCGGACCAGGCAGCGCCTGCTGCGCCTGGGGCGCTGAACGCCGAAGGACGCTCGACGCAGACAGATGCTGGACGCCGAGGGGTGCGCCCCGGGAAGCGTCCCAGCCTCTGTGATGAGGTCAGGGACTGACGGCCAGGCACGTGGTGTGGTCCACGGGTGCCCGCCGGCGGCCCACAGGCGGCCCTTCGTCCGCGGCGCCCGAACGGATCGGCGTCGGGGCCCGTCCTGGTGTCGTGGCCGGGCCGCCAGCGGCGCGGCTTCGTCCGCGGCGCCCGAATCGACGCCCCCGGTCGGTCCCAAACCACGACCGGGGCCGCTCTTTGCCGCTCGGGAGCCGGCGCTCGTCATCGTGCCGCCGACCGATGTGCCCCACCCGTCTCCCACCGGCCATCACGGACGGAGGGCGGCTTGCCTGAAGCGCCAGCCCGGTGACGCTGGGTCGCCCTGTGACGGTGTACAATCCTGCGTCTGAACGGCGCCTGTTTCGCCTGTTCTCAGCAGGCGCGTGGCCGTCCGCCAGGACCCCACCCTGACAAGCCACTACGACCTGTGCCTAGCGCGTCCCAGGTGGACGCACCACGAGGATCCAAGGTGAACGCGAACAAGCCCGAATACCTCTCGGCCGAGGGCCTGGCCAAGCTCAAGGCGGAACTCGATGAGCTCACCAACGTCAAGCGACCCGAGATCGCGCAGCGTATCCATGACGCCAAGGAGTACGGCGACGTCACCGAGAACGCCGAGTACGAGGATGCCAAGAACGAGCAGGCCTTCGTGGAGGGTCGCATCCAGCTGCTGACGTCGATCATCAAGAACGCCGTCATCATCGAGGAGAACCACTCGCGCACGTTCGTCCAGATCGGCTCGACCGTGACCATCGAGGGCGACAAGGGCAAGGAGAAGTTCACCATCGTCGGTGCTGCGGAAGCGGCGCCGGACGAGGGTCGCATCTCCCACGAATCGCCCGTCGGTCGCGCCCTGCTGGGCAAGAAGAAGGGTGACGCGGTGACCGTCTCGGTCCCGGCCGGATCCTCCACGTACACCATCATCAGCATCCGCTGAGCTCGGCGCGACAACCCCCAGCCGCGCCCTCGTCCGGATCGCCACTGCCGCAGCCGTGGCCCCGGGGCACGCGGACAGGCAAGCACATCACCGGAGCCGAGGATCGAACCACCGGAGCAGGGGGCCGCAACGCATGTTCTGGGCTGACGAGCTAGCCGCGCAGTTCGACGGACCGCAGGTCGTCAACGACTCGAAGACCCCATCCGGCACCGTCCACATCGGTTCGCTGCGCGGCGTGGTGCTGCACGATGCCATCCATCGCGCCCTGCTGGGAGCCGGTCGGCCCAGCCGCTTCCTCTACGGGGTCGATGACCTGGACCCCATGGATTCCCAGGCACTGCTGACGCCGGACGCGGTGGACCGCTACATGGGTGTGCCGCTCGCTCATGTTCCGGCTCCGGCCGGCAGCGAAGCGGCCAGCTACGCTCGCTTCTTCGTGGGCGAGCTCTTCATGGGCACGTTCGCCGGCCTGGGTGTGCACCCCGAGATCTACTGGATGAGCGAGCTCTACGGCGACGGCTCCATGGACCCCTACATCCGGCGCGCCCTGGACGGGGCTGAGATGGTGCGCGACATCTACCTGCGCGTCAGCAAGGTGGAGCGGCCGCCGGGCTGGCTGCCCCTGTCGGTCATCTGCGAGAGCTGCGGACGCATCGGGACCACGCTGGCGACCGACTGGGACGGCGACACGGTGGCCTACGAGTGCCGGCCTGACTATGTGACCTGGGCCACGGGGTGCGGCTTCAGCGGGCGCGTGGCTCCCTTCGGGGGACGCGCCAAGCTGCCCTTCAACGTGGACTGGGCGGCCAAGTGGAGCCACTTCGACGTCACCATCGAGGGCTGCGGCAAGGACCTCGCCACCAAGGGCGGCAGTCGTGACCGCAGCGACGCTGTCAGCCGGGAGGTCTTCGACCGGGAGCCACCGGCCAATGTGCCCTACGAGTTCCTCAACATCGGTGGCCGCAAGATGAGCACCTCGAAGGGCAGCGGTGCCGCTGCCCACGAGATGGCAGATCTGCTGCCGCCCGAGCTCATCCGCTTCCTGTTCCTGCGCCACAAGCCGCGCAAGGCGCTCGACTTCGACCCCGAGGGTGACGCCATCCCGGGACTGTTCGACGAGTTCGATCGCGTGGCCGCCGCCACCGCGGGGCGACCCGTCCGCGGGGAGCTGCCGCCTGACCCCGAGCGCATCTTCCGTGCCTCCCTGGTGGACCCGGGTGCGGACGTGGAGGCCGAGGCCGGTCGCTTCCGGCCGGCGTTCCGCCATCTGACCCTGCTCGTGCAGGTGCCCGGCGTGGACCTGGAGGAGCGCATCGCCGCCGAGAAGGGGGAACCGCTTGACACCGCCGAGCGCGCCATCCTGGCTGAGCGTGCGGGCGTCGCACGTGCCTGGCTGGAGGACTTCGCTCCCGAGCGCTACCGGGTCTCCGTCCGCGATGAGCTCCCGGGGGAGGTCGCCGAGCTGAGCGAGGTCCAGGGCCTGTTCCTGTCCGACCTCGCCGACGGTGCGCTGCGCGAGCATCCGGCCGGTGGTGATGCCTGGCAGGACCTCATCTACCGCTGCGGGCAGGGCCGCGGCGTCTCCTCGCGCGATACCTTCGCTGCCGTCTATGCGGCGTTGCTGGGTCGAACCAGCGGGCCACGCGCCGGCTGGCTGCTGGCCAGCCTCGAGGAGGGCTTCGTGGTCGAGCGACTGCGCGCTGCCGCCGCCGCAGTCGCGGCATCATCGGCTGCCACCAGGGAAGGGGACAGCGCATGAGTGTCGGACCGGCCCGGCTGCGTGAAGAGCCTGACGTCATCCGCCAGGGCTGCATCGCCAAGGGCGAGGATCCGGGCCTGGTGGACCAGGCCCTCGTCATCGACCAGGAGCGGCGTGACCTGCTGGGCAAGGCGGACGCGCTGCGCAACCAGCGCAACCAGCTCTCCGAGTCCATCGGCCTGGCCATCCGTGGCGGCGCTGACGCCAACGGACCGCAGGTCTCGCAGCTGCGCGAGCAGTCGACCTGGATCGGCCACGAGATCTCCGGCCTGGAGGCCCGCCTCGCCGAGGTCACGGCCCGGCTGGACGAGCTGCTCTACCGCATCCCCAACCCGCCTGACCCCGGGATCCCGGTGGGCGGCGAGGAGGCCAGCCTCGTGGTGCGCACCTGGGGCGAGCCCCTCACGCCGCACGAGGCGCCGCAGCAGGGCGAGCAGGGCGCCTGGGTGCGCAAGCCGCACTGGGAGATCGGCGAAGCACTGGGCATCATCGACCTGGCCGCCGGCGCCAAGATCACCGGCTCCGGCTTCCCGGTCTACAAGGGCGCCGGTTCGGCGCTGCAGCGGGCGCTCATCGACTTCTTCCTGGACCTGCACACACGCGAGCACGGCATGACCGAGGTCTGGCCACCGGCCGTGGTCAACGAGGCCTCGGCGCGCGGGACCGGGCAGATCCCCGACAAGGAAGACCAGATGTACGTGATCACCCGCGACGAGCTGTACCTGGTGCCCACCGCGGAGGTGCCCGTCACCAACATCCACCGCGACGAGATCATCGAGGCCGAGCAACTACCGATCCGCTACGTGGCCTACTCGCCCTGCTTCCGCCGCGAGGCCGGTGCTGCGGGCGCCAGGACGCGGGGCATCCTGCGCGTGCACCAGTTCGACAAGGTGGAGATGGTGGCCTTCGAGCGGCCGGCCGATTCGGACGCTGCGCTGGAGTGGATGACCGAACGGGCGGAGATCTGCCTGCAGCGCCTGGGCCTGCCCTACCGCGTCAAGCTCATGGCCACCGGCGACATGGGTTTCACGCAGGCCAAGAAGTACGACCTGGAGGTCTGGGCCCCGGGCGTGGAGGACTGGCTGGAAGTCAGCTCCATCTCCAACTTCCGCGACTACCAGGCCCGCCGCATGGCCATCCGCTGGCGGCCGGAGCCGGGCGCCAAGCCGGAGGTGCTGCACACGCTCAACGGCTCCGGGCTGGCCCTGGCGCGGACGGTCGCGGCCATCCTCGAGGTCTACCAGCAGCCAGACGGCTCGGTCCTGGTGCCCGAGGTGCTGCAGCCGCGGCTGGGCGAGCGCATCGCCGCTGCCTGACAGCGGCTTGGTTGACGCCATCATGCCTTTGCACGTAGGCTACGTGTAGCACGTAACACACAGGAAGCATGCAGCAGAACCTCACTGTCCGACTGGATGACAGCACCATCCGCAAGGCCAAGGTCCTTGCGGCCAGGCGCTCCACGTCGGTGAGCCGGCTCGTCGCAGATGAGATCGATCGGCTTGTCCGCGAGGACGAAGCCTACGAACAGGCGCGCATGGAGGCGCTCGGGGAGCTGGAGTCCGCGCCGGACCTGGGAAGCCGGGGCCACCTGCCGGCACGCGGTGACGTGTATGACCGCTGAGCACACGTTCGTCGACACCAACGTGCTGCTCTACGCGCACGACCGGTCGGCAGGGCACAAGCATGACGCCGCGCGGGACCTGCTGGTGCGCCTGTGGGGGTCGCGTACAGGCGTGCTCAGCACGCAGGTGCTGCAGGAGTTCTACGTCAACGCGACCCGGAAGCTGCCTCAGCCCCTTACGGCCGCCCGCGCTCGGCTCATCATCGTGCGCTATGCCACGTGGCCGGTCCACCGTATCGATCCCGGCGATATCGTGGCCGCATCCGAGCTGGAGAAGCGGCATCGCCTGTCGTTCTGGGACGCGCTCGTGATCGTCAGCGCCCGCCGATCGGGCGCGTCCATCCTGGCGACCGAGGGTCTGCAGCACGGACGCCGCTTCGGCGAACTGATCATCCTCGACCCGTTCAGGGCGGAGAAGGTCTCGGCCTAGGGGACGATCGGCTCCGGCTCGGGCTCAGGACTCGGGCGGGACCTCGGGCTCGACCGGCAGGGGTTCGGGCCTGGGGATGCCGTAGTGGCGCATCGCGGCCCGGGTCAATCGGTCGGCCAGGCCCTGGATGTTGGTGCGGCCGAGGTTGGTCATGACCACGACGTCGATGTCCTGGCGGTGCAGGCGGTACATGAGCGAGACGTAGCCGCGCAGCGAACCGCCATGGCCGATGCCGAGGATGCCGTCGAGGCGGGCATAGCGCAGCCCCAGGCCGTAGCCGCTCTGCTTGTGGAAGTCCGTCATCTGCTCGAGCGACTCTGGCGCCAGGAGGTTGCCACTCAGCAGCGCGTCCTGCCAGTCGGAGACATCCCGGACCGATGAGACGAGTGCCCCGGCAGCATTGGCGACCGTGGCCGCCGAGGTGTTGGGCCGGAAGCGACTGCCGTCGGCGAAACCCTGAAAGCCCTTCCGAGCCGCCAGGTAGCCCTTGGCCGGGACCTTGCCGATGCGCTCCTGGCCCTGGAAGAAGGTGTCGCGCAGGCCCAGGGGGTCGAGGAAGCGCGTGCGGATGTTCGAGGCCACGGACTTGCCGGTGACCTTCCGGGCGATGCGGCCGAGGAGCACGTAGTTCGTGTTCGAGTAGCGGAAGCACCGGCCGGGCAGGCAGTAGGAGGGGCCCACCAGCCTGAGGATCTTCGCCCACGCGCCAGCGGTGCCGCGGTCGCTTGAAGACGCTGCGCTCGTAGCGTGGGTTCGCGAAGTAGTCGTAGATGCCGCTGCGGTGGTTGAGGAGCATCCTGACCGTGATGCGCTTCGCCCTCGGCCAGCCGGGCAGCCAGTTCGAGATGGGGTCGTCCAGGCTGAGGCGGCCTTCCTCCTGGAGCTTGAGGAAGAGCGCGGCCACGAAGGTCTTGGTCAGCGAGGCGATGGCGAAGGGCGTGCTGGGGAAGACGGGCCGCTCGGCGTTGGCGACGCGGTTGCCCGCTACCCCGACCCAGCGGCTGCCGTCGGGCAGCCGGACGGCGGCGGCCACTCCCGGGGCGCCGTGGGAGGAGAGCCAGCGGTCCAGGCGCGCCTGGAGCCTGGCGGCCAGCTCCGGGTCGACCGGCGGGCGTGTCTGCGTCTGGGCCACGCTGCCGCTGGCGGCGAGCGTGACCAGGAGCACGGCGGTGAGCAGCGCGGCGAGGACGCGCGGCAGTCTCTGGGGGGTCACGGCCCGGAGAGGATACCGCCACAGCCGGGACGCGTCCTGTGGCGCCTCCGTGCTCGAGGCTGATGCCGGGGACCACGCGTGGGCGCTGCTATCCTCGCGGCGACCGGAGAGGTGGCCGAGTGGTTGAAGGCGGCGGTCTTGAAAACCGTTGGGCGAAAGCCTCGTGGGTTCGAATCCCACCCTCTCCGCCAAACGTGAGCCTCACCCGCGGCGTCACCTGCGCCCCCCATACCTACGCCAACGTCTTCGGCAACACGCCCGACGACTGCTACTTCGAGTCGGACGAGCCACCCCAAGCCGAGCCACGGCCATCGCGTGCCATACAGGCCACGACCCTGCGCTACGCTTCTCCTGACGCCTTGACGGCGTCACCCATCCAGAGCGGACGAGGGACTCGGCCCCATGACTCCGCAGCAACCGGTCGGCCCCCTCAGCCGAGACGGTGCTCCCGCCGAGTGCGATGGTCGAAGGAGGACCAGCCATGGGCGTCAAGCTCAGCATCGAGACTCAGCAGTCCCCTGGAGCCCGAGGACCGTGAACTGCTCACGGGGCTCTCGATCATGACCCTCGCCATCGCCAACCACGAACTGGCGAAGGAGCACTTCCCGGGTGTCATGCCCGACCCCGAGGAGTGGGAGGAACCCGTGACCTGTGGGGCCGTGGCCGACGACGGGCGCATCTGCATCGGCGAGCAGGGCCATCGTGGCCGTCACCGCTTCCGCCCCATCCCCTTCGCAGGAGGCATCAACTGATCCCAGGTCGGGTCGGGGCGGCAGCACGTCGTGGACATGGACCACGTCCCGCTCGCCCCGCCCATGGTCGCGGTGCAGGATGCGGAGGGACAGTGGCGCCTGTGGCTCGCGAGCGACCTCGATGGCCTGAGCGGCGGGCCGAGTGCCTCGATGATCCGGCCCGGTCACTGGATGATCTCGCCCTCGTTGGCCAGGACCAGGTTCCGGGGGACCGTTCGGCTGCTGGCGGACGCTGGACTTCCGGCCACGTCCTGAGACACTTGCCACCTCCGCAGGTATCTAACCTACATGGGGGTCATGGCAGGGACGGCTGGGGACTTCGCCGCGATCGTCGAGTCTGCCGTCGGAGGTGACGCGGTCGCCTTCGGGCGCATCGTCGCCGCCTACGACGACGAGATGTACCGCGTCTGCGTGGCCGTCGGTCGGGATCCGGTCGTCGCCGCTGACGCCGTCCAGTCGGCCTGGTCCATCGCCTGGCGCAAGCTCGGAACGCTGCGGCAACCCGAGGCGCTGCGTCCGTGGCTGGTAGCGGTCGCGGTGAACGAGGTCAGGAAGCTGCTCAAGCGGCGACAGCGGCACTCGGGCACCGAGGTCCCGCTGGACGCGATCGAGGAGGCCGGTGGCGTCAACCCCGCCATCGGCATCGCGTCCCTCGATCTCAGGGACGCGCTCGAGCGGCTCGATGCCGATGACCGGGCGCTCCTGGCGATGCGCTACCTCGCGGGCTTCACCGCCTCCGAACTCTCTGTCGCGGTCGGCCTCAGCCCATCGGGCACCCGCACCCGGCTCGAACGCCTCCTGGCACGACTCAGACAGGAACTCGCGTGATGGATGACATGACCGCCTTCGAGCGGCAGATCGCCGCTGAGCTCGGCCACATGGCCGGTCCCGGTCGTCGCATCGACGCGATGACGATGGTGCGCATGGTCGCGACCACTTCGTCACGTTGGTCGACCATCACCCGACTCCGGGGTCGCCTTTCGCTGACCCCGACAGATGGGGGGGTTCACGATGTTCTCGGCACTCAAGTTCATCGTCGCCGCTGCCATCGTGGCGCTGTTCGGCGGCCTCCTGCTCGCGGGCGTCCTCACGACGCCACAAGGCGATGAGATGGCCCCGGCGGCGGTGACCGAGTCACCAGAACCGGAGGCCACGACCGAGGAGTTGCTCTCGGGCATGGTCACCGAGGAGGTAGAGCCGGGTGTGCTGTGGGTCAGGAACGACGGCGTATCGGATCTCGCCTACCCGGTGGATCCCGAGGTTCCCTACGACATCGTCGCTGGACATGACGGCGGCACCTACGTCCTCGAACCGGGCCACTACGCCCGCCTCGGTGAGGGCGGGGGAAGCGCGCAGGGCCACCAGGGGCTCGACTGGAGCATCGAGGACGGCGTCCCGTCCGACGTCGGGGTCACCCCCGACGGCACGATCTGGGCGGTGTTCGGCGAGCGCCTCTACGCGAGGCCCTGGGACAGCGGCTATGAGACGCGGACTCTGCCCACCATGCATGGTCCTGAACCCATCGAGGTCACGTCCGATGGCACGGTGTGGGCGGTGTGGCGCGATGACACGGGCAGCGCGGTCTTCGGCTACCGCGAAGCCGATGGCTGGACGACGGTCGGCGAGTGGCCCTTCGACGGCGGCTACCTGCGCGTGTCTGACCGGGGCGAGGTCTGGGCTCTCGACCATATCGGCTGGGGGTTCTTCGGGGTTCATCGCTTCGTCGATGGGGTGTGGCGCGAGGAAGAGGGCAGCCCGCCAATCGCCCGCGCCACCACCGGCGCCGACGTCGGTGTGGATGGCACCTTCTGGGGTATCAGGGACCTCTACGAGGGCCGTGACCTACTCTTCCGCTTCGACGGCACCGAGTGGACGACCTTCGAGCCGCCCGACGGGTCACTGACCGATGTCGCCATGAGGGAACTGGCCAAGGACGGGTGGGTGCCGGATGACCTCCAACGCTCGCGGTGGGGTGAGCCGCACGTCGCTCCCGACGGCTCCCTCTGGGTCCCGTCACGACTCGGGGTGATGGACCCTGACCCCGCCCTCGGGGGTGGTCACCGAAGCGTCTGCGGCCCTGGCATCGACGGCGTCGCCCGCTTCGACGGCGAGACGTGGTCGCGCTTCCTGCAGGGCCGCTGCGTCGAGGTCATGGACATCGCCGCCGACGGTTCGGTCTGGCTGTTGGCGAGCAAGTCGGACGCCCGGTTCCCGCTCGCCCACGTCTACGTCATCACCCCCGAGGCCGTGGCGGCCACCCGGTAGGGTCGCGGCCAGCTCGCGGCACCGAGCGGCCCGTCCCGCGAGGAGCGGGCCACGTCATGTCAGTCGCCACAGCCCCACCGTGTGCCCGTCGTCGCTGACCCTCACCTGATAGCGGTCACCGACGGCGCTGGTCAGGACCAGCCGCAGGCCTTCCACATCCGAGGCCAGCTCGATGGCGGAGCGGATGACGGCACCCCTCGGCGTGTATGGCCCGAGGTGGGGATCATCATGGCGGACGCGGAGTTGGTGGCCCTGCCAGGGGACGACGAGGGGCTCGGGTGGCTGCATCGGGGCGAGCGTATCGGCTCCCCGGCTTGACCGCCGGGCGCACCATGACCCCACAAGGCACGGTCGCACCGCGGCGGTGCGATGGAGGTCGCCGCTGGTCGACCACAGGGGGGAGGTCCCACCATGCGGCAGCTCCTGTCCACGGCCCTCGTGGCCTGTATCGTCGGGGCCCTCGCGGGCGCCAGCTTCGGTGCCGTGGCCCAGGCACCGGCCGAGCCACCGGTCACGACCACGGCGCTGAACGCCGATACCGTCGACGGCTTGAGCGCGGTCAAGGCCACGAGCAAGAAGACCAAGCGCAAGAACAAGCTCGTGGCCACCGATGCCAAGGGCTTCCTGCCCAGCAACATCGTCAAGGCCAAGTGGGGCCTCATCGCTGGCAAGCCCGCCTTCCTCGCCGACGGCCAGGTCGGCTGGAACGAGGTGGCGGGCATCCCGGCGCCCTCGCGGATGGCCAGGTTAGCTGGGGCGAGGTGGCCGGCATCCCGGCTGGCTTCGCCGACGGCGTGGACCACATCGGGAGCGTCGGCTACACCAGCTACATGATGCCGACGACGTACTCGGTCAGCACCAACGAGATGATCTATGTGATCCACCCGCCGGGTGTGGACACCGAGTTGATGATCATCCCGGCCACGTCACCTGACGAGATCAGCATCTCGCGGGAGTCGTTCGCTCGAGTCAGCGCGAGCGAGCTCGGTCATTTCTACGCGGTGAGTCGCATCTGCTGCAGCGATCCGATCGAGTTCAAGGTCCGGGT
>CAVONF010000009.1:0-47747 GCA_963697275.1 uncultured Chloroflexia bacterium
CTCGGGCGGCTAGCTCAGCTGGTTAGAGCACTTGCTTGACATGCAAGAGGTCACTGGTTCGAGTCCAGTGTCGCCCACCATCCGCCATGAAGCCTGCGGCGGACGACACTGTCCGGCCGCACCTCGCGACGAAGGACCCGGGCATCGCCACGAACCATGAGCTCGAGCAGCTGATCAGGGCCGGGGAGCCCTATCCGCTGGGCGCCACGTTCGATGGCCGCGGCACCAACTTCAGCGTCTTCTCCCGCGTCGCCCACCGGGTCGAGCTGTGCCTCTTCGATGCTGATGGCACGGAGACCCGGGTCGACCTGCCAGAGATGACCGGCCACAGCTGGCACGGCTACCTGCCGCGGGTCGGTCCGGGGCGGCGCTACGGCTACCGCGTCCACGGCCCCTGGGACCCCGCCGCCGGACTGCGCTGCAATCCCCACAAGCTGCTGCTGGACCCGTATGCCCTGGCCATCGATGGCGAGGTTACCTGGGGCGATGCCATCTTTGACCATGACCCGGCGGCCCCATCGCGGCGCAGCGTGCTTGACAGCGCCACCCACGTGCCACGCTCGGTCATCGTCGTCGACGACTTCGACTGGGGTGATGACGAGCGGCCGCGTGTCCCCGACAGCGAGACCATCATCTACGAGACCCACGTCAAGGGGTACACGATGCGCCATCCCGGCGTCCCCGAGGATATCCGCGGCACGTACGCGGGCATGGCCCATCCGGCAGCCATCGAGCACCTCGTTTCGCTGGGCATCACGTCCGTCGAGCTGTTGCCCGTCCACCAGTTCCTGCATGACGGCTTCCTGCTCGAACGCGGGCTGCGCAACTACTGGGGCTACAACTCCATCGGCTACTTCGCACCCCACGGCGAGTACTCGGCCAGCGGTTCGGCCGGCCAGCAGGTGACCGAGTTCAAGGCGCTCGTGCAGGCTCTCCACGCGGCCGGCCTCGAGGTCATCCTCGACGTCGTCTACAACCACACCGGCGAGGGCGGTCACGCCGGCCCCACGCTATCGCTGCGCGGCCTCGACAACCAGGCCTACTACCGGCTCCTGGCCAGCGACCCCAGCCGCTACATCGACTACACGGGCACCGGCAACTCGCTCAACATGCGCGAACCGCACGTGCTGCAGCTGATCATGGACAGCCTGCGCTACTGGATCGTGCAGATGCACGTCGATGGCTTCCGCTTCGACCTGGCCTCGGCGCTGGCGCGCGAGCTGCACGCCGTGGACCGCCTCTCCGCCTTCTTCGACATCATCCAGCAGGACCCCGTCATCCGCACCGTCAAGCTCATCGCCGAGCCCTGGGATGTCGGCGAGGGCGGCTACCAGGTGGGCAACTTCCCGGCCCACTGGTCGGAGTGGAATGGACACTACCGCGATACCGTGCGCGACGTCTGGCGGGGGCAGCGGGACATGCGCCACGACTTCGGACGACGCTTCACCGGCAGCGCCGACCTCTACCAGGATGATGGCCGCCGGCCGGCTGCCAGCGTCAACCTCGTGACCGCCCACGATGGCTTCACCCTGCGCGACCTGGTCAGCTACGAGCGCAAGCACAACAGCGCCAACGGTGACGGCAATCGCGATGGCGAGGCGCACAACCGCTCCTGGAACTGCGGCGTCGAGGGTCCCACCGACGATCCCGCCATCCTGGCCCTGCGGGCACGGCAGCAGCGCAACCTGCTGGCGACGCTGTTCCTCTCGCAGGGAGTGCCCATGCTGCTCGGCGGTGACGAGCTGGGTCGTTCGCAGGATGGCAACAACAACGCCTACTGCCATGATTCGGAGCTGTCCTGGCATGACTGGCTGGACATCGACGAGCCGCTGCTGGACTTCACCCGACGGCTCATCGCCCTGCGGCGGAACCATGCGGTCTTCCGGCGGCGGCGCTGGTTCCGGATCGGGCCCTTCGACGAGGATGAGCCGACCATCGGCCGCGACATCGACTGGTACCACCCCAGCGGCGTGCGCATGCGCGACGACGAGTGGCATACCGAGAGCGCGGCGGCCATCGCGGTCTTCCTGTCCGGGAGGCACCTCGTCGACCGGGATGGCAAGCCACTCCTCGACGATTCCTTCTACCTCTGTCTGGACGCCCGCGACGAGGACCTGGAGTTCCGTCTCCCGAACGACCTTCCCGGCGGGCGGTGGATCTACGCCATGGACACGGCGGCTCCGGAACCCTTCGACCGCATCACCGAAGCGCCCCTGGCCGCGGGTAGCCCCCTCATGGTCACGAGCCACTCGCTGATCCTGCTGCGCCACCCGCGCTGACAGCGATGGGCCACAGCGAAGGTCGCAGGCACCGGGTCTACCCCATCGAGTAGGCTGTCAGACCGATGAGATCGTGGCGACAGGACCAGCCGGTAGCCGCTCGTGGCTGACAGCCCAGCCAGCCCTCGTGCGGTCACGCCCCGGAGAAACGGCTTCGCGCCGGACCCGCAGTGGTACCGCGACGCGGTCATCTACGAGGTCCACGTTCGCGCCTTCATGGACGGGGATGCCGACGGCATCGGTGACTTCGAGGGCCTCACCGCACGGCTGGACTACCTCGCCGACCTGGGCGTCACGGCCATCTGGCTGCTGCCCTTCTATCCATCACCACTGCGCGACGATGGCTATGACATCGCCGACTACACCAGCGTCCACCCTGACTACGGCAGCCTGCGCGAGGTACGCCAGTTCATCCGTGAAGCCCACCTGCGCGGCCTGCGCGTCATCACCGAGCTGGTCTTCAACCACACCTCGGATCAGCACCCCTGGTTCCAGCGCGCCCGTCGCGCCGCGCCCGGGTCGGCTGAGCGCTCCTGGTATGTCTGGAGCGACACGCCAGACCGCTTCCGCCAGGCACGCATCATCTTCAAGGACTTCGAGACCTCCAACTGGACCTGGGACCCGGTCGCCAAGGCCTATTTCTGGCACCGCTTCTACAGCCACCAGCCGGACCTCAACTTCGACGAGCCCCGCGTGGCTGCGGCACTCCTTCGCATCGTCGACACGTGGCTGGAGGCGGGTGTCGATGGCCTGCGCCTGGACGCCATCCCGTACCTCTACGAGCGGGAGGGCACCAATGGCGAGAACCTGCCCGAGACGCACGCCTTCCTGAAGCGGTTGCGCCGCCACGTCGATAGGCACTTCGCTGACCGCATGCTGCTGGCCGAGGCCAACCAGTGGCCCGAGGACTCGGTGGCCTACTTCGGGGACGGGGATGAGTGCCACATGGCCTTCCACTTCCCGCTCATGCCGCGCATGTTCATGGCCCTGCGCATGGAGGACCGCTACCCCATCATCGACATCCTCGAGCAGACCCCCGACCTGCCCGAGACCGCACAGTGGGCGCTCTTCCTGCGCAACCACGACGAGCTGACCCTGGAGATGGTCAGCGACGAGGAGCGCGACTACATGTATCGCGTCTACGCGGCGGACCCGCAGGCGCGCATCAACCTGGGCATCCGCCGCCGCCTGGCACCCCTGATGGGCAACAACCGTCGGCGCATCGAGCTCATGAACGGCCTGCTCTTCTCGCTGCCGGGCACACCGGTCATCTACTACGGCGATGAGATCGGCATGGGTGACAACGTCTACCTCGGCGACCGTAACGGGGTGCGTACGCCGATGCAGTGGTCCAACGACCGCAACGCCGGCTTCTCGACGGCCAATCGACAGCGCCTCTACCTGCCCGTCGTCACCGACCCGGAGTATCACTACGAGGCGGTCAACGTCGATGCCCAGCAGTCCAACCCGCAATCGTTGCTGTGGTGGATGAAGCGGGTCATCGCCCTGCGCAAGAAGCACCCTGCCTTCGGGCGCGGCTCACTGCAGTTCCTGCATCCGGGCAATCGGCGCATCCTCGCCTTCATCCGCGAACACGGGGACGAGACCCTCCTCGTGGTGGCCAACCTGTCGCGCTATGCACAGTGGACGGAGCTGCCG
This sequence comes from uncultured Chloroflexia bacterium, assembly GCA_963697275.1. Lineage (GTDB taxonomy): Bacteria > Chloroflexota > Limnocylindria > Limnocylindrales > CSP1-4 > JAFMJV01. Next base: position 3,939 of record CAVONF010000009.1, read on the forward strand.
CTCGACGCCTACGAGGGACGGGTCCCGGTCGAGCTCTTCGGGGCCATCGAGTTCCCCCGCATCGGCGCCGCACCATACCTGCTCAGCCTGGGTCCGCACTCGTTCCTGTGGTTCCGCCTGGTCCCCGATCCGACCGCGGTCGAAGCGCCGACGCGGGAGGGCGAGCTGCCCGAGCTGCCCTGGCGGGGCGATCTCATGGGTCTGCTCAAGCGCCCCGGTGACGGGGTGACGGACGCACTGGTGGCCTGGATGCTGACGCAGCGCTGGTATCGGGGCGCGGCGCTCAAGGTCCAGTCGGCGCGCATCGCGGACGTCATCGCCATCCCCACGGTCCGACACGCCCTGCTGGTCCTGCTCCAGGTGCAGTACCGCCACGCCGAATCCGTCACCTACGTCCTGCCGCTCACGACCGACCAGGATGCCGACGTCGCCGACCTGCTGGCCACGTCCCCGGGCGCCGCCATCGCCCGCCTGGCCGGCAGCGGACCTGTCGCCCACCTGCTCGATGGCAGCCAGGTGCCGGCCGTCTTCGAGGCCCTGCTGCGCATCGTCACCGGCCAGAGGCACGTGAGTGCCGGAAAGGGCGAACTCGTGGGCCGGCGACGCGACGGGCTGCGCGCCCACCTCGGGACCGATGAGCAGGCGCTGCGAGCCTCGCCGCTCGGCGACCACCTGGTGATGTCCAACAGCTCGGCCTCGTACTCGGACCGCCTGGTCATGAAGCTCTACCGCGTGCTCGAGGACGGCCCCAACCCGGATCTCGAGGTCGGGACCTTCCTGGCCGATCGCGGTTTCGCCAACGTGGCCCGCGTGCTCGGCTCGATCGAGGTCGACCGCGGCCCTCGCTCGGCAGCCACGTTGGCCATGGTCCAGGCCTTCGTGTCCAATGAAGGCACCCTCTGGGAGGCCATCCGTGAGGCCGTGGGCGCGTTCCTCCATGACGTGGAGGCTGAGGCGGTGCCGCCGGAGCTGGAGCCCAACGACGAGCATTTCTTCCTGGGCCTCTCGCGACGCCAACCGCCGGAGCGGGCACGGGAGCTCCTCGGCGCTTCGCTGGTCATGGCCAGCGCCCTTGGTGAGCGTGTCGGCGAGATGCACACCGTGCTGGCCTCCGCGGATTCCGGCCGATCCTGCGTTCGGGCCGGAGCCCATGTCGGCGCACCACGTGCGCTCGCTCTATCAGTCGATCAGGCGTCGTGTCGGCGAAGCCCTGGAGTTGCTGGAGACACGCCGAGCCTCGCTCCCACCTCGCGATGCCGAGGCCGCCCGCGTCGTGCTCGAGGCCGCGCCCCGCGTGGAGGCGCTGCTGGCCAGGCTGCGTGACATCGACAACGCAGGGCAGCGCATCCGCGTTCACGGCGACCTGCACCTGGGCCACGTCCTGGACACCGGCAGCAGCGTGGTCATCATCGACTTCGAGGGTGATTCCGCACGTCCCCTCAGCGAGCGGCGCCTGAAGCGGCCGGCGCTGACCGACCTGGCCAGCCTCATCCGCTCCTTCCACTTCGCGGCACACTGGCCGCGCGTCGAACGTGAACTGCTGGGCGGAGGGGAGGTCGCGCCCGATGGCCTGGCGTCCTGGTCGACCTTCTGGTTCCAGTGGATGTCCGCTGCCTGCATCCAGGGCTATCGCAGCGTGACCGAGGGAGCAGCCTTCGCGCCCGGCGATGATGTCGCCTGGTCGGTGCTCTTCAAGTGCCTGCTGGTGTCGCGCGCCTGTGACGAGCTGACGTCGCGGCTGGGCACACGTTCCGACTGGCTGGGCATCCCGCTGGCCGGCCTGGATGAGCTGCTCGGCGGCACGGAGTGAGCCACCGGTGTCTGCGCCACCGCTGACACGCTGAGGTACGATCGAGTCACTATCACAGCCACCCCCCGGTACTCGTCACGCGTCCCTCGACCATCCTGCGATGCGGGGGCGTCGGAACCTCGATCGGAGCCCACCATGAGCGCAGCACCACGCGCCAGCGACACCACTGCCGCAGCTGACGACCCCGCAGACGACACCCTCGACTTCGGGGCACCCCAGAAGGGCTCGGCCGACGAGCTGCTCGATGCCAACGCCCACGATCCGCTCGATGCCATGCGCCACTCGGCCGCGCACGTCATGGCCGAAGCCGTCATGGACCTCTTCCCTGGCGCCAGGCTGGGCATCGGTCCGGCCATCGAAGGGGGGTTCTACTACGACTTCGAGCTGCCCCGCCCGCTGACGCCCGAAGACCTCGGCACCATCGAGGAGCGCATGACCGCCTCGATCGCCGCAGACCATGCCTTCATCCGGCGCGAGTGGGACCCCGACGAGGGCCGGGACTTCCTGGAGCGAGCCGGCCAGCCCTACAAGGTGGAGATCCTGGACGACCTGCGCACGCTCGCGGAGCAGCACGGCGAGGCGCCCCCGCCTGTCTCCACCTACCAGCATGGCTCGTTCATCGACCTCTGTCGCGGGCCGCACGTGGAATCCACCGGCCGCATCGGTCCCTTCAAGCTGCTCTCGGTGGCGGGAGCCTACTGGCGCGGTCGCGAGGACCGGCCCATGCTGCAGCGCATCTATGGCACGGTGTGGTCCACGCAGGAGGAGCTGGACCTCTACCTGTGGCGCCGCGAGGAAGCCAGGAAGCGCGACCATCGCCGCCTCGGTGTCGCGCTGGACCTGTTCAGCTTCCACGACGTCAGCCCGGGTTCGGCCTTCTGGCACCCCAAGGGCTGGATGCTCTACCGCACGCTCGAGAACGCCATGCGCGAGCTGCAGGATCGACGTGGCTACCAGGAGGTCTACACGCCGCCCCTGGTCCATCAGCGGCTCTGGGAGCAGTCGGGGCACTGGGAGCACTATCGCGAGCACATGTTCCTTGTCGAGGCCGAGGAGCAGACCTACAGCCTCAAGCCCATGAATTGCCCGGAGTCCTCCTTCATCTACAAGAGCCGGGTGCGTTCCTATCGTGAGCTCCCGCTGCGTCTCTCGGAGTACGGCAAGCTCCACCGCAACGAGCTGTCCGGCGTGCTCAGCGGGCTGACCCGTGTGCGCCACTTCGTGACCGACGACGCCCACATCTTCGTGCGGCCCGACCAGATCGGATCGGAGATCGAGGCGCTGCTGGACGAGGTCCGTGAGTGCTACTCGTGGTTCGGGCTGGAGCCGACCTTCACCTTCGGCACGCGCCCCGACAAGGCCCTCGGCGACCCGGCGCTGTGGCAGCGCGCCGAAGCCCTCATGCGCGAGGCCCTGGAGCGCTCGGGGATGCGCTACCGCGTCAAGGAGGGGGACGGTGCCTTCTACGCCCCCAAGATCGACATCCAGATCGAGGACGCGCTGGGGCGCGAGTGGCAGACCGCCACGGTCCAGGCGGACCTGGTCATGCTGCCGGAGCGCTTCGACCTGACCTACGTCGACGAGAACGGCCAGCATGTCCGCCCGGTGGCCATCCACCGCGCCATCTACGGCTCGCTGGAGCGCTTCATCGGCGTGCTCATCGAGCACACCGGCGGGGCACTGCCGTTCTGGTGCGCGCCGGTACAGGCCGTCGTCATCCCCATCGCCGACCGGCACATCGATGCGGCTACGGAGCTCGCTGCCAGCCTGCGCGCCCGGGGCATCCGGGTCGAGGTCGACGACTCCTCCAACCGCATGCAGAACAAGATCCGCCTGGCCCAGGAGCAGAAGGTGCCCTACATGCTGGTCCTCGGAGACCGCGAGATCGAGGCCCGCACGGCCTCGCCGCGGACGCGAGCGGGGGAGCAGCTCGAGCCGGAGGCCTGGGACGCGCTGGCTGAGCGGCTGGCCGCTGAGGCCGCGGCACGCCGCCCCGAGTGAGGTCAACCGCAGTCAGGAGGGTCCCGATGATCCGTCGAGCAGCCATCCATGCCGGGCTCTGCCTGGCGCTCGCGGCCGCCATGCCGGCCGGCGCGGTCCTGGGTCAGGCTGATGACACCGCGACCGGCACCGGGGTCGGCGTCCTGGGGGCCGACACCGTCGTGCTCCGCGAGCCGTTCGAGACGGAGTCTTCCTGGATGGGCATCGGCAGCGATGAGACCGGCGAGAACGCGCTTTCCGATGGCAGCCTCTTCAGCTCCTACGTCGTGGGGCCCGGGAACATCTGGACCGACCTGGAGGCTCCCGGCGCCCGCGGCCGTCGTGCGGGTCGAGGTCGTGGTGGACGTCGACGACGCAGCGGGCAGTGCCGCGGGGCCGGCCTGCGGATCACGCGCTCGGACTGCCCCGCTACCTTGTGGCCGGCGTGAATGCCGGGGGCTGGTGGCTGGGCCGGCTCATCGATGGCCGTCTGCAGGTGGTCGCCACGGGGAACCAGGTGGGCACGGGGCGACCCGGCGAACCCGTGACCGTGGCCATCGAGTGTGCTGCGGTGCCCGAGGAGGGAGGCGACCGCGTGACCATGTCTGTGAATGGCCGAGCGGTGGCGATCAGCTTGCCGATACTCGAGATCCCGGTCGGGCCGTACGGCAGCGTCGCCTTGCTGGTAGGGACGGACGACCGGGAGGGTGCCGCTACGTTCGACGACCTCGTCGTGTCCACCGGTGCGGCCTACGATCCAGCACCCTTCGATCGCGACCCTGACCGACCGAGCGAGTGATCTGGCTGTGCTATAGTCCGCCGGCGACTCGTGCTGGTCGTGGCCTTGTGTCGCGTCAGCTCGAGACGTTCCATGGAAACGCTACAACGGTGAGGGAATAGCCTGAGCAAGGACCTGCGTGTCAACGAGATGATCCGGATCCCACAGGTCCGCGTCGTCGACGAAGAGGGGAACCAGCTGGGTGTGATGCCCACGCCACGGGCCCTGCAACTGGCGCAGGAGCGAGGACTCGACCTCGTCGAAGTCGCTCCCATGGCAAGTCCGCCGGTCACCCGACTCCTCGACTACGGTCAGTTCAAGTACGAACAGGCCCGCAAGGAGAAGGAGGCGCGGCGCCACCAGCGCGCGGTGGATTTCAAGGAGGTCCGCCTCAGGGTCAAGATCGGCAAGGGTGACTTCGATACCAAGGTCCGCCGGGCCATCTCCTTCCTGGAGGACGGCGATCGTGTCAAGGTCGCGGTGCAGTTCCGCGGCCGCGAGGTCAGCCACGCCTACATCGGGCGGGACCTGCTGGACCGCTTCGCGCTCTCGGTCGCGGAGTACGGCAGCGTCGATCGCCCGCCCATCCTCGAGGGCCGCTCCATGTCGATGGTGCTGACCTCGAACCAGAAGCCGGGCGCACAGCCTCGCCGGAACGACGCTGAGGCGAAGACACAGACAAGCAACGAAGCGGAGCCGGCTGACACGGCTCCGCCGGCCGCGAGCGACGAGCAGGGGGCTCCCGCCGCGACCAGCACAGGAGGCTGACGCCAGTGCCCAAGATGAAGAGCCACAAGGGAGCCCAGAAGCGGTTCGGCGCCACGGGCAGTGGCAAGATCTACCGAGTCAAGTCCTGGCGCGGCCACCATCTCGAGATCAAGTCATCGCGGCGCACGCGTCGCTACGCCGGCAAGACCATCGTTGACGGGTCCAACGCGGACCAGGTCAAGCGGATGCTGCCGTACCTGTAGGAGCACCACCGGCACATGGCACGAGTCAAGCGGGGCGTCACGGCCCACAAGCGCCACAAGCGCCTGCTCAAGTCCGCGGAAGGCAAGCGCGGCACCCACTCCAGGCTCATCCGTTCTGCGCGTGAGGCACAGCTCCACGCGATGGCCTACGCATTCCGCGGGCGCAAGGAACGCAAGCGCCAGATGCGAGCGCTCTGGATCACCCGCCTCAACGCGGCCGCTCGGCAGAACGGTCTCACCTACGGGTCCCTGATCAGCGGACTGAAGTCCGCGGGTGTCACGCTGGACCGGAAGATCCTGGCCGATATCTGCGTCCGCGATGCGGCTACCTTCGCGCGTATCGCAGAGGTCGCCAAGTCGCAGTAACGACGAGCGCCCAGCCCGTCGTGGACATCGCCTCGTTCCAGGCCCAGCTCGAAGGCCTGCAGGCTCGCGCCCTCGCCTCGATCGCGTCAGCGTCTTCGCCCCAGGAGCTCGATGCGGTCGAATCCGCCATCCTCGGCCGGAAGGGCGAGCTGCGCGGGCTGCTCGGTGGCATCGGGTCGCTCGCGGCCGAGGACCGACCCAGGGTCGGCGCGATGGCCAATCCGGTGCGCGAGGCCGTGGAGGCTGCACTCGCCCAGCGGCGCGGCCGCCTGGAGGAGGCAGCCCTGGAGGCTCGCCTCGTCGCCGAAGGCGAGGACGTCACGCTCCCAGGACGCCCGCAGTGGCGCGGCTCCCTGCATCCGCTGCTGGAGACGGAGCGGGAGATCATCCGCATCTTCGGGCAGTTCGGCTTCGTCGTCGTGGAGAGCCCGGAGGTCGAGAGCGACGAGTTCAACTTCCAGGCCCTCAACATCCCCGCAGACCACCCCGCCCGCGACCTCTGGGACACCATCTACGTCAAGGACCGGGAGCGGTACGGTGACCCCACACTGGAGGACGCACCGCGCCTCCTGCTGCGCACGCACACGTCGCCGGGCCAGATCCGGGCCATGCGCGATTCGCACCCGCCCATCCGCATCCTGACCCCGGGGCGCTGCTACCGCTACGAGGCCGTGGACGCCAGCCACGGCTTCGAGTTCTTCCAGGTCGAGGGCCTGATGATCGACGAGGGCACGACCATGACACAGCTCCGCGGGCTGCTGGACGCCTTCGCGCACGCCATGTTCGGCGCCGACTCGCGCCACACGCTTCCGCCCCGGCTACTACCCCTTCACCGAGCCGTCGGTGGCCTTCGACATCGGCTGTGTCGTCTGCGAGGGCAGCGGCTGTCCGGCCTGCCAGCGCACCGGCTGGATGACCATCCTGGGCGCGGGCATGGTGCATCCGGTCGTGCTGCGCAACGGCGGCATCGACCCGGAGCGCTACCAGGGTCTCGCCTTCGGCATGGGCACCGATCGCATCGCCATGCTCCGCTACGCCATCACCGATATCCGCGCCTTCCTGGCCAACGACATGCGCTTCCTGGGGCGGCTCTAGATGCGTGTCCCGCTGTCGTGGCTGCGCGAGTTCGTCGATGTCGAGCTCCTGCCTGAGCAGCTGGCCGACCGGCTCACGCTGCTGGGCATGGAGGTCAGCGCGGTCGAGCGCATCGGCCGTGACTGGCAGCGTGTCGTCGTCGGCGAGCTCCTGGAGGTCAGCCGGCACCCCGGCTCGAGCAAGCTGTCCCTGACCCGGGTGCGCGTCGGACCCGGAGAGCCGGAGCTCTCCATCGTCTGCGGCGCCACCAACATCGAGGCCGGCCAACGCGTCCCGGTGGCCCTGCCAGGCTCCGTGCTGCCCGGGGATCGGCGCATCGAGGTGACCACCATCGCCGGTGCCCAGAGCCAGGGCATGCTCTGCAGCGGTGACGAACTGGGTCTGACCAGTGATGCCGATGGCATCCTCATCCTTCCTGCTGACTCGGAGCTCGGCCGAGACCTGGCCGCGCTGGCCGGTGACGTCGTGCTCGACGTCGACGTCAAACCCAACCGCGGCGACGCCCTCTCCATCCTGGGCCTGGCCCGCGAGGTGGCGGCCGCGACCGGTTCGCTGCTGCGCTGGCCGGACCTCTCGGTCGAGGAGTCCGGCGATGCCACCAGCGAGCACCTGGGCGTGGTGGTCGAAGAGCCGCAGCTGTGCACGCGGTTCGTGGGGCGCTTCGTCGACGGAGTCGGCGTGGGACCGTCGCCCTGGGACATCCAGCGCCGTCTCATCGCAGCCGGCGTGCGACCCATCTCCAACGTCGTCGACGCCTCCAACTACGTCCTCCTGGAGCTGGGCAAGCCCATCCACACCTTCGATGCCGATGCCGTGCACGAGGGACGCATCGTGGTCCGCCGGGCCCGGGCAGGGGAGCAGCTCGAGACGCTCGACCACGTGGTCCGGGAGCTCACGCCGGAGGACCTCCTCATCGCGGACGAGACCGGACCACTGGCGTTGGCTGGGGTCATGGGCGGCGCCTCCAGCGAGGTCTCCGAGTCCACCCGCAACGTCATCATCGAGTCGGCCATCTTCGATCCGGTCAGCGTGCGCCGCACGGCCTTCCGCTACTCCCTGCGCAGTGAGGCCAGCCTCCGCTTCGAGAAGGGCCAGGAGCACGCCATGGCACGCTTCGGCGCGGACCGCACCGCCGCGCTGATGCGGAGCTGGGCTGGTGGCCGCGTCGCCGTCGGGGTCGTGGATACGCAGCCCCAACCACCACGGCAGGTGCGCATCCCCTTCCGGCCGGCGCGCCTGGACCGGCTGCTGGGCGAGGTCATCCCGGTCGCCGAGCAGCGCGCCCTGCTCGATCGCGTCGAGGTGCGCACGGAGGCGGCCACGAGCGCGGACGCCGTGCCCATCAGCAGCGCTGAAGCACCACTGCCGCTCGACGCGGCAGGGGCGGCCGAGGCGCTCGTCGCCCTCGTGCCCAGCCATCGGCGTGACCTCGCCATCGAGGCGGACATCGCCGAGGAGATCGCCCGGGTGCGCGGCTACGAGACCCTGGCGGCGCATCTGCCGGACACGGAGATGCCGTCCTACCGGCCCGACCCTCGTCGCTTCAGCGACGGCCTCCGCGATGCCCTCGCGGGTGCCGGACTGGTGGAGCTCGTCACGCACGGCCTGATGGGGCCGGAGGACCACGCACGCCTGGGCTTCGCTCCCGACGATGGCCGCACCATCCATGCCGAGAACCCGGTGACCGTCGATCATTCGGAGTTGCGCCGGTCGCTCATCCCTGGGCATCTCCGGGTGCTCGTCGAGAACGAGCGTCAGCGCAACGCCGATATCCATGCCTTCGAGCTGGGCAGGCTGCACGAATGGCACGGCGACCAGCCGGTCGAGCGCGACGTGCTCGGCCTCATCCTCGCCGGACGAGAACAGCCAGTGACGCATGACCGGCCGGTGCACCCCGTGGACGTCGCGTCCGCCAAGGGCCTGCTGGAGCAGCTGACTTCCCGGCTCGTCTGCTGCCGTCTCGTCTATGAACGCGATCGTGCCACGGGCCGGCGTGGAGCATCCCGGTCGCACGGCCGGCGTGCGTCGCCGTCGCCGCGACTGGGGCTGAGGACGGCCCTGGGGCGGGTCGGCGAGCTGCACCCGCAGCTCCTGACGGTCTACGGAGTACGGGCCGAGCACGTCGTCTTCGCCGAGATCGACCTGGCGACCTTCGCCGGGCTGGTCCCGCATCGCCAGCGCGTGGGCAGGCTCGAGCACCTGCCCGGGATCGAGCGGGACATCGCGCTGGTCGTGGCTGCGGATCGCGCCGCCGGCGACGTGCAGGAGCTCATCCGCGAGCATGGCGGCGAGCACCTGCAAGACGTGCGCCTCTTCGACGTCTACCACGGCGCGCCCCTGGGGGCAGACCAGAGCAGCCTGGCCTATCGCCTGCGCTTCGAGCCGGTCGAGGGTTCCTTCGGGGAGGACGACGTCGAGGCTGCGGTGGAGCGGGTGGTTGCGGTGTTGAGCGACCGACTTGGCGCCCACCTGCGAGCCTGATAGCGTAGTGCGCGTGAGGAGGCGACCATGACCATCGGGGCGATGGACATCTACCTGCTGGTCATCATCGTGGCGGCGCTCCTGGTGGGCTTCTTCTGGGGCGCCGCCCGCAGCGTCACGCTGCTCGCGGCCTGGCTCTTCGCCTTCGTCGCCGGCGCCTACCTGCAGCTGCAGCTGGGCTCCTACCTGGCGTCACAATGGCCAGAGTTCGTGGCCTCGTTCAGCGAGATGGCCGCCTTCGGCATCGTCTACGTCGGCCTGCTCCTGGCGGCGCCCTTCCTCATCATGGTGGGTACCCAGGGCGGCCAGCGGCTGGTGCGCCATCCAGTCCCTCGATGACCTCATCGGCGCGACCCTGTCCACCCTGGCCGCGTTGCTGGGCATCGCCGGCGTGATGATCGTGCTGGCGACCTTCTACGGGCAGGGCCCGGTCGTCGACTCCGCGGGCGGACCGCAGTGGACGGCCGACCTCTACAAGGCGCTCCTGGCCTCCAACATCGGCGACTTCGTCGCGGAGCACATCGATCCCGATCATGGGCTCGGTGCTGGGACCCATCCTGCCGCCGGACGTTCGCGAGGTCATGGCTTGACGCTGACCGCGTATGCCGCGGACGAACCTCCCTCCGAACGCAGCACTCCTCCAGCGCAGGCGGCTCCAGCGGCTCGACGGCACCATCCTCGACGCGCCGGTCGAGACGGTCGCCCAGGCGCTCCTGGGGACACTCATCGTGCGCGACACTGATGCTGGGCGCTGCGTGGCGCGGATCGATCGAGACCGAGGCCTACGCCGGACCGGAAGACCGGGCCAGCCATGCCCGGGCCGGGCGCACAGCACGTAACGAGCGTCATGTTCGGCCCGGCCGGGCGCGCCTACGTCTACCTGGTCTACGGGATGCACCACTGCCTCAATGTCGTCTGCGGCCGGGACGGCCGGGCGGCCGCCGTGCTCATCCGCGCCGTCGAGCCGATCGAGGGCGTCGAGCTCGATGCGCCTCCGCCGCGGAAGCGTCCGCCGGACCGGACGCACCGCCTCGGAGCCGGCCCGGCGCGCGCCTGCCAGGCGCTCGACATCGACCGCACGCTCGACGGCATCGATCTGTTGTCCGACCAGCGTCTCTGGCTCGCCAGGCCCTGCCCGGCCCGTTCCGCGACGACGGGGCGCGCGCCGCGCGTGCAGGCGGGCCTGGCTGGGCCGCACATCGTGGCTGGGCCGCGCATCGGGGTGGCCTACGCCGGCGCTGAGTGGGCCGCCCGACCCTGGCGCTTCGGCTTCGCCGGACACGCCTCCCTGAGCCGCCCCTTCCCGCGGGAGGCCTGATGGACGCTCGCTCCGCCGAGCTGCTCGAATTCCCGCTGCTGCAGGCCCGGTTGGCCGCCTATGCGGCCTTCGAGCCCTCGAGACGCCTGGCCCGGGCCCTCGAGCCCTCGGCCGATCCGATCGTCGTCCGTCGCCGCCTCGATGAGACCGACGAGGCTCGCTGGCTGCTCTCCGTGAGGCCGGACATGGGCATCGGTGGAGCCCGTGACATCGCGCCGATCGTGGCACGAGCCGCTCGTGCCGGACGCCTCGACCCGACCGAGCTGTGGGCTGTCGTGGAGACGCTCATCGCCGCAGGTCGCCTGGCGGATGGCCTGCGCGAGCTGGACCGACCCCTGCTTCATGGCCTCTATCGCAGCATCGACCCGCTGCCTGCCCTGCGCAGCCGCCTGGAAGCCAGCGTCGATGCCACGGGGGAGATCCTGGACACCGCCTCCCCGGCCCTCGGCGGCCTGCGGCGGGCCGTCCGCATCGCCCACGAGCGGTTGCGCAGCCGCCTTGAGGCACTCCTCCATTCGGAGCTGGCCAGCGCCCTCCAGGAACCCATCATCACGCTGCGCAACGGTCGCTACGTGGTACCCGTGCGATCCGAGGCACGCAGCCGCGTCAAGGGCATCGTCCATGACCAGTCCGGCAGCGGCCAGACGCTGTTCGTGGAGCCGCTCATCGCGGTCGAGCTGTCCAATGCCTGGCGAGAGACCCAGCTCGCCGCCGCGGCCGAGGAAGAGCGGGTGCTCGATGAGCTCTCTGCCCACGTGGCAGCCAGCGCCGAGGCACTGCAGGCGGACCTCGAGACGCTGGCACGGTTCGACCTGTGGATGTGCAAGGCGCGCCTGGCCGAGGAGCTCGATGCGGTGCGCCCGGCGCTGGCGCAGTCGCAGGCGATCACCCTGCTCTCGGCGCGCCACCCTGGTCTGTCCGGCACGGTCGTGCCCATCGACGTGCGCCTGGGCGGCGACTACACCGCGCTCGTCATCACCGGACCCAACACCGGGGGCAAGACCGTGGCGCTGCGCACGGTCGGGCTGCTGGTGCTCATGAACCAGGCCGGGCTCCATGTGCCGGCGGCGGAGGGCAGTGCCCTGCCGGTGTTCAGGGACGTGCTCTCCGACATCGGTGACGAGCAGTCCGTGGCGCAATCGCTCTCCACCTTCAGTGGCCACCTGCGCACCATCACGCGGATCGTGGACGTGGCCGGCGCAGGCACGCTCGTGCTGCTCGACGAGCTGGGGGCCGGCACGGATCCCACGGAGGGCTCGGCACTGGCACAGTCACTGCTCGATCACTTCATCCGCGCCGGCGCCCTCGTCGTGGCCACGACGCACTACGCGGAGCTCAAGACCTACGCCCACAACGAGCCGCGCGCACGGAATGCCTCGGTCGACTTCGACCTGGCCACGCTGGCGCCCACGTACCACCTCTCCATCGGCCTGCCTGGCACCAGCCAGGCGTTCGCCATCGCCGAGCGCCTGGGGTTGCCGGCGGCGTTGGTGGAGGATGCCCGCTCCCGTCTCTCGGTCGCCCAGCAGGAGTTCGAATCGACGCTGGCGTCCATCCGCAGGACCCAGCTCGACATCGCAGCCGCGGAGGCCCGCGCCGCCGATGCCGAGCTGCGCATGCAGGCGGCACTGCGAGAAGCCGAGGAAGAGCGGCGCCGTGCCCGCGCTGAACGCCGGATGGCCGCCGAGGAGGCACGCCGGCAGGCCGGCATCGCACTGGCCGCCATCGAGGCCGAGATCGCCGAGATGCGCGGCTCCCTGGCGCGCCAGACGCTGACCGAGGCGCGCCTCGACCAGGCCGTGGCGCGCATCGACGCCAGGCTGGGCGTCCTGCCGAGCGCTGGCCAGTCTGACGAGCCCGACGCAACGACGCTACGCCACTGGCAGGTCGGTGACCGAACCGTGACGGCCAGTGGCTGGAACGGCACGGTGACGGCCGTGGACGAGGCCCGAGGACGCGCCACGCTGGAGGTCGGCGGCATGCGCGTGGAGGTCGCGCTCAGCGAGCTCGGACCGGCCTCGGGGAGCGGCCCTGCGCTGACCGCGCAGGGACGGGATGGCGCCGCTGCCGCGGAGCGGTCGGCGGGGCGACTTCGGCGATGACCGCCGGCCTCGCGGCGCGGCCGCAGCGGCAGCGGCGGCACGATCACCCGGCCGCAGCGCCGCGCGGCACGTGCGGTGCCAGCCAGCCTCGACCTGCGCGGCGCCCGCGTGGAGGAGGCGCTGGCGCTGCTGGAGCAGTACCTCGATGATGCCGCCCGCGCCAACGCGGGTCGCGTCACGGTCATCCATGGTCATGGCTCAGGGGCCATGCGCGATGCCGTGCGACGGACGCTGGGTGGCCACCCACTGGTTCGGGAATGGCGACCCGGTGAACGCGGCGAGGGTGGCGACGGCGCCACCGTCGTCTCGCTGTAGACCGTCGGCAAGAAGGGACTGCCGCGCACGCGCTCGGCGCACGCCGGATCCGGCGAATCCCGCGGACCCGGCATCGCGGGCATGCCCGGCTGTCGACCCGCGCGGTCATGGCACGTTCCTGTCAGCCGGTCACGACTGATGTGTCAACGGCCAGCGAACCCGCGAACGACGCCTGGCGAGAGGCACCCCGTGAGCCACCGGGTGGCTGAACATGACGCCCCAGCACCCCGATGTGTAGCTCTGAACCACCCTATGGCTGGCGCTGACGGTCTCAGCCACCCGATGGCTGGGACCTGCGCGTCCGATGTCGAGCTGGTCGCGTTCAGCCACGGGATGCTCGGCCACGGGGTGGCTCGGCCACGCATCGACCCGGCGTCGCGGAGCGCGGGACGGCCCGCTCGCAGTGACCCCGGCACAGGCGCCATCCCGGAATCGGACCGGACCGCCCCTCGCTCGGCTCGTCGCACGACGCCGTGGGGGTCGCAGCGTCGTGACCGTTGGCGGCGACCCTGGTGCCGATCGCTGCCGGCGCTGCCTGGTCTAGTCCGCGGCCATGTCCTGGGGCGAGGCCTGGGCCGCTGGATCCTCGGTGGCCGGCTCTGACGCCGCCCCCTCGATAGCTGGCTCCAGCGGGGCCTCGTTCTCCGCGGCATCGGAGCAGGCTCGGCCGGCGCTTCGGGCGTGGGTTCGGCGGCTGGCTCGGCCGGCGACTGGGGCGTGGGCTCCGGCGTCGGCTGCGGCGTGGGCTCGGCGGCGGCTGGGGCGTGGGCTCGGCGGCGGCTGGGGCGTCGGTTCCGGGGTCGGTTCCGGGGTCGGCTTGGGCGTCGGCTTGACCGGCTTGGATGTGGGGGCCTCGGTGGGCTCAGGGGTCGGCCGCGGCGTCGGGTCGGGGGTCGGCTGCGAGAATTCCGGCGGCAGCGAGAATCCCGGCGGCAGCGAGAGATCCCGGCAGTGGCAGTGGCGACAGCGACGGCGGCAGGCTGGGCGAGGGCTCTGCGCTGGGGACGGCCAGCGGCGCATCGAGACACGAACGTGCCGGCGGGAAGGGGCCGCCCCAGGTCTGACCGTAGGGCTGGAAGTAGGGCTCGAAGAAGTAGGCCGTGTAGGTACGCTTGGTGCTGGAGACACTGGCGCCGATCCCGGGCCCACGCCGAGCTCGCGCGGTCCAGCCCCGGACAGCGGCGTTCCAGCTCGGATAGGCAGACTCCGCCTCATCCAGGACGAGATACCCGCGCGTGCGCGGTTGACCCTCACAGCCGGCCTCCCAGCGATACAGCTTGCCGTCCGCTCCGCGGACGACCTCCACGCCACGGAGATAGGGATCGCGACCCGGGGTCGTATCGCGCAGGAAGAGCTCGCTCACCTGGCGACGCGACCACTGCGAGGGCTGGAGCCCGGTGAAGGCATCGACCTGCGCCGTCGTCAGGCCGTTGGGCCGTGCGAAGTCCCGGATCTCCCAGTTCCGCGTCACCTCGCTCAGGAAGGCATCCCAGATGGGCGCAGCCACGTCCAGGGAGAACACCGGGTTGGCCACCGTGGTGACCGGGCTGGAATCGCTGTTGCCGGCCCAGACACCCACCGAGAGGGCGTACTCGCCGCGCTTGCGCCCCGCCGCGGAGGGTGTCGCGATGTAGCCGTAGGCGTTGAGGTCCTTGGCGTCGTTGGTGGTGCCGGTCTTCAGGGCCGCCGGGCGTCGCCGACCGTTCCTGTCCGTGATGCGGTGCTCCGCCCAGATGGGGTTGACCGCCGGGATCGGTGTTCCCGGCCAGGATGTCCGTGACGACGTAGGCCGCCTGCTCTGAGATGGCGCGCTCGCCCTTGGGCGGCGTGTGGCGCGGCAGCACCTCCTCGCCGGCGGTGTTCGTGACCGAGAGGATCGACGTATGGCCCGAGTTGCCGCCGCCGTTCGCCAGCGTGGCATAGGCCTGGTTCAGGTCCAGTGGGTGCACCTCCAGGGTACCCAGGGCCATGGCCAGGCCCGCCGTCGGTCGCTGGCGCTGGAACTGCATGCCGAAGTCCTGGGCGCGGCCGAAGACGTCCGCTTCGCCGACCAGGGCCAGCGCCTTGACGGCCGGGATGTTGAGAGAGAACTGCAGGGCGTTGCGGACCCGGACCGGCCCGCGCTCCTGGCCGTTGAAGTCGGTCGGTGCGTAGCCACCCCCGAAGTCGGTGGTCACGTCCATGAGCATCGTCGCCGCGGTGAGGGAGCGTTCGTCGATCCCGGTGGCGTAGGTGAAGGGCTTGAACGCCGAGCCCGGCTGCCGCCAACCGGAGGAGAGCACATCGAACTGCGGCTGCATCTTGCGGCTGACCTTGCGGCGCTCGTAGTAGTTGGCCGAGCCGACGTAGGCGATGATCTCGCCGCGTTCGTAGTCGATCGCCGAGAGGGCGCCGTTCCAGACGTTCTGGTTGCGCAACCGCTGCATCCAGGCGGCGTAGGACACGCCCAGCTCCTGCGCGGCCGCAGCGGGATCGGCGCGGTGCGGCACCAGCGTGGCAGCCTGGATCCACTTCTCGGCTGACTGCTGGATGCGCCAGTCCAGCGTCGTGACCACGCGCAGGCCACCCTGGTCCAGGGTGTCGCAGCTCTCGGCGTCTCCACACAAGCGCTGGCGCAGCTCATCACGCACGTACCACACGAAGTGGGGCGCCCTCCAGGCCGGCTGGCCCTGCGGCACCAGCACCAGCTCCTCCTCCCGGGCGGCCAGGAAGTCATCCCGAGAGTAGGTGTCCCCGGTGAGCTCGCGGCGGGTGGCATCGTTGGCGAGCAGGTCCAGCACCAGGTTGCGACGGCGCACGATGGCCGAATCGGCCGGCACGATGAGGCGGCCGTCGTCCGTCTCGACGGCATTGCGCACCAGGTCATATGTGGAAGGCGCCTGGGGGATGGCCGCCAGCGTCGCCGCCTGCGCGATGGTCAGGTCATCAAGGTCGGCGATGCCGAAGTAGGACTTGGCCGCGGCCTGCACGCCATAGCTGTTGTTGCCGTAGAAGTTCTGGTTGAGGTAGGCCGTGAGGATGGCCGCCTTGCCCTCGCGGCCACGGTAGGCGTCGGTGACCCGGATCGACTGGATGAGCTCCTTGATCTTGCGCTCGCCCAGGCGGGTCGAGGCCTGCATGACGTCGTCCGGGAGCAGCTTCTGGCGCACCAGCTGCTGCGTGATGGTGGAACCGCCTCGCGCGTCTCCGGTGAGCGTGTCGATGGCCGCCGAGGCGATGCCCAGCGGGTCGATGCCGGTGTTGGCCCAGAAGGTCTTGTCCTCGACGGCGGTGACCGCGTCAGCCAGGATCGGAGGCACGTCCTCCCAGCGGATGACGCGGCGGCGCTCACCACTCGCGGAGATCCTGGCCAGGACCTGCTGGCCGTCACGCGCGTAGATGACGGTGTCCTCGGGAAAGACGATGGTCTCCAGCTCCGTGGGGGCTGGCAGGCCACGGCTGTAGACGACAGCCCCGCCGACCACCGTCACGAAGCCCAGGACGGCCGCCATGGTGAGCGACCCGAAGATGAGGAAGACGAGCACCTTGAGCGCGGTCGGCTTGCCGCCGCGCGGCGCCCGACGAGACGGGGCGGCCCGAGCCCTGGGGGCAGCCGGGGGCCCGGTTCGCTGCGGAGGGCGGGCCGGCGGGATGAGGTTCTGCGGCGGGCGAGCCGGAGGGTACGGCGGTCGCGCGCCCTTGGGGGGCTTCGATCGCATGCGCGGCTGACTCTAGCATCGGACCGCGGAGGTCTCGCCAGGGCCCGCAGGCCTCGCGGCAACGGCCACGCTCGACGGTAGCTAGCATGAAGGGATGCACATGCACTCTTATCCCCGTCGCGGTCGCCTCTCGTGAGCGGCTCCGCCCTGCTCGAGGAGCTCGGCTGGCGCGGCCTGGTCCACCTCGCCTCGGAGGGGCTGGAGCGACGCCTGGCCGCCGGGCCCATCAGCGGCTACATCGGCTTCGACGCGAGCGCCACCTCGCTCCACGTCGGGCACCTGCTCCAGGTCTTCCTGCTGACCCACCTGCAGCGAGCCGGCGGGCGGCCGGTCATCGTCATCGGCGGTGGCACCGGCATGATCGGGGATCCCTCGGGCAAGTCCAGCGAACGCAACCTGCTTGACGATGCCGCCATCGAGGCCAACTCGGCGGCGTTGCGTCGCCAGCTGGAGCGTTTCCTTGACTTCTCGCCGGGGCCCAGCCAGCCGCGCCTGGTGGACAACCGCGACTGGTTGACGCGCATGTCGGTCATCGACTTCCTGCGCGACATCGGCAAGCACTTCACGGTGCCCTACATGCTGGCCAAGGATTCCGTCCAGGCCCGCCTGGCCGGAGGCATGAGCTTCACCGAATTCAGCTACCAGACCCTGCAGGCGGCCGACTTCCTGCACCTCCACCAGCACGATGGTGTGGACCTGCAGATGGGCGGCGCCGACCAGTGGGGCAACATCACCGCCGGCCTGGAGCTCATCCGGCGGGTCGAGAGCCACGGGGGAGGGGACGGTGGCAGCGAGGCCGCCGAGCCGACAGCGTTCGGCTTGTGCAGCCCACTGCTGCTGACGCGGTCGGGCCAGAAGATGGGCAAATCCGAGAAGGGTGCCGTCTTCCTCGACCCGGACCTGACCAGCCCCTTCGACTTCTACCAGTACTGGATCAACGACGACGACGCGCTCGTCATCGATCATCTGCGCTGGCTGACGACGCTGACGCGCGACCACATCGAGCACATCGCAGGCGGGCACGCGGAGCGACCCGAAGACCGTCGCGCGCAGCAGGCCCTCGCCTTCGACCTCACCGCCCGCATCCACGGTCGTACCGAGGCCGAGCGGCAGGTGATGCTTGCGGACGCCGCCTTCGCCGCCACGGTCGGCGACCCGGACGTCCTGGAATCGCTCTTCGATGCCCTGGGGGGCTTCGAGTTCGGGACCGAGGCCAAGGAGTGGGCGGCGCTCGACGTCGCGGTCAGCGCCGGTGCGGCCTCGCGCGGTGAAGCCCGGCGACTCATCGCCCAGGGCGGGCTCGCCATCAACGGCCTGCGCATGGCCGATCCGGCCGCAGCCCCACCCGACCTGATCGCGGGGCGCTACTGGTGGGTCGTGCTGGGCAAGAAGCGCCGCGTGGTGGGGCGGCGCCGGCCTGACTGATCGCCGAGTGCCGCGTCAGGCCGCGTGGCGCCGGCGCAGCATCGCGATGACCTCATGCGGCGGCAGGCCCCGCTCCGCGCACAGCACGAGCGCGTGGTAGAACAGGTCGGCCAGCTCGCCGGCCAGCGCCTCGCGAGGCCGCGGCTCGCCGGACCGCTCGGCCACCTCGTCATCCTTGGCCGCCATGACCACCTCGGTGGCCTCTTCGGCGACCTTGCGCGCGACGGCATCGACGCCGCCGCGGAGCAGGTGGCTGGTATACGAGCCCTCGGGGCGGGTAGCAGCCCGCTCCATGATGGTGCCCCACAGTCGTTCCAGCCAGGCGAAGTCCTGGGCGCTCGCGGTCCCGGGGTCTCCCGGGCTCTCGTCGGGCGCCAGGTCGAAGCAGGAGCGGGCGCTGGTGTGGCAGGTCGGTCCGGCCGGGCGGGCGCGGATGAGCACAGCATCGGCATCGCAGTCCAGCTCCATCGACACCACGGCCAGGGTGTGGCCGCTGCTCTCGCCCTTGTGCCAGAGCGTGGCTCGCGATCGCGAATGGAAGTGCGCTTCGCCGGTCCGCAGCGTGGCCTCGATGGCCTCCGCGTCCTGCCAGGCGACCATCAGCACGCGTCCGTCGTCGACATCCTGGACCACGGCCGCGACCAGCCCCTCTGCTCCATAGCGCACCGCCCCCGGGTCGAACGGGCGGGGTTCCGCAGCCCTCATCAGGCCACCCCGGCAGTCAGGCGCACCGGCACACCTGCCGCAGCCATGTCCGCCTTGACGGCGGCGATGGAATGGATGTCGCGGTGGAAGATCGAGGCCGCCAGCACGGCGTCAGCATGACCCTCGGTGACGGCCGCGGTCATGTCGGCCGGGGAGCCGGCCCCGCCTGAGGCGATGACCGGCACATGCACCCGCGAGGTGACCAGGCGCAGCAACTCGAGGTCGAAGCCTTCCTGTGTGCCATCACGGTCGATGGAGGTGAGCAGCACCTCGCCCGCACCGTTGGCCACGCAGCGCTCGATCCATTCGACCGCATCCAGACCGGTCGGCTTGCGGCCGCCCTGGACCACGACCTCCCACCTGCCAGGCTGGCCGGGGACAGCGCGAGCATCCACGCTGATGACGACGCACTGGCTGCCGAAGCGACGCGCGCATGTCCGCACCAACTCGGGGTCATCGACCGCGGCCGTGTTGATGGCGACCTTGTCGGCACCCGCCCGAAGCACGTCCCTCATCTCCAGCGCAGTGCGCACGCCGCCGCCCACCGAGAGTGGCACGAAGACCTGGCCGGCGGTGCGTTCGACGATCTCGAGCAGCGTGCCGCGGCCCTCTGGCGCGGCCGTGATGTCGAGGAAGCAGATCTCGTCGGCGCCGGCTTCGGCATAGCGCCTGGCCAGCTCGGGGGGATCGCCCTCGTCGGTGAGGCCCACGAAGCGGACGCCCTTGACCACCCGGCCGTCCTTCACGTCGAGGCAGGGGATGACACGTTTGAGCAGCATCAGGCAGCGATCTCCGCGCTCGAGCGTCGGTCGGTGCGGATGAGCGCGAGGAGATTGGCCAGCATGCGCAGCCCGTCGGCGCCGGAGCGTTCGGGATGGAACTGGAAGCCGATGATGCGGTCGACCGCGACCAGGCTGGCGAAGCGCCCGCCGTGCTCGGTCTCGGCCACCACGACGGCGGGGTCAGCGGGCACGGGTGCGTAGCTGTGGACGAAGTAGGCAGGCGTGCCGTCCGGCAGGCCTGCCAGCACCGCATGCTCCCGTCGGATCTCCAGGCGATTCCAGCCGATGTGCGGCAGGCTGGGCGCATCGGGGATGAGCTCGACGTCGCCCTGCAGCAGTCCGAGCATCCGGGCATCATCCTCGCGGGAGCGCTCGAACAGCAACTGCAGGCCCAGGCAGATGCCCACGAACCAGGTGCCGGCCCGCACGCGTTCGACGATGGGGCGCTCCAGGCCCTGGCGGCGGAGCCGTGTCATGGCCGGCTCGCTGGCGCCGACACCGGGCACGAGGATGACATCGGCGCCGTCGAGCGCCTCGGCCGTCTCGGCCACGCACACCTGGGCACCCAGCTGGCTGAGGGCGTTGCGGATGGAGACGAGGTTGCCGGCGCCGTAGTCGACCACGGCGACGCGGATGGGCTCGCTCACGTGCCGCCTCCGGTCGACGACGGCAGCGAGCCCTTGGTAGAGGCCACGCCGCTCCGGCGCGGATCTGGCGTCACTGCCATGCGCAGGGCTCGCGCCAGGGCCTTGAACGCGGCCTCGGCAAGGTGGTGGTCATTGCGGCCCTTGCCATCGAGGTGCAGCGTCGCGCCGACAGCCTGCGCGAACGAAGCCAGGATGTGCTCGACGAGCTGTGTCGAGAGCTCGCCGATGCGCTCACCACGGAAGGGCAGGTCGACGACGGCGTAGGGCCGGCCGGAGAGGTCCAGCGCGCACTGTGCCAGGGACTCGTCCATGGGCACACGGGCGGCACCGAAGCGGTTGATGCCGGCGCGGTCACCCAGCGCCTCGGAGATGGCGGCGCCGAGGGCGAGGGCCACGTCCTCGACGGTGTGATGCTCGTCGATCTCGAGATCGCCGGCGGCGGTGATGTTCATGTCGATGAGCGAATGGTGCGCCAGCGAGGTCAGCAGGTGGTCGTAGAAGCCCACACCGGTGGCGATCCTGGCCGCGCCGCTGCCATCGAGATCGACGGCCACGGCGATCTTCGTCTCACGCGTCTCGCGCACTCGTTCGGCGCGTCGTGTCCCGGTCATGCCGACCTCCCTCTCAGCCATGCTGCCAACACCTCCAGCAGTCGCTCGTCCTGTGCCCGGTCGCGCACCGTGAAGCGGAGATGACCGCGCAGTGGATGGTCGTGGCCGAACGTGCGCGGCACGAGGCCGTGGCGCAGCAGGTGTTCCGTGACCGCCTCCGCATGGGACGGCTCGCCGATGCGACAGAGCAGGAAGTTGGTGACGCTCGGATAGGGGGGCAGGCCGATGTCGGCGAGTGCTGCCGCGAGCCTGTCGCGCTCGGCGCCGAGTGCTGCCGCATTGGCAGCCGCCAGCTCCGGGCGGCGCAGGGCGGCGGCCGCGATGGTGGCCGAGACCGTGGAGACGCTGCCGGGCGGTCGGACACGCTCCAGCCGGGCGATGGTCGGCCGCTGCGCCACCGCGTAGCCGACGCGGAGGCCGGGCAGCGCGAAGGCCTTGGAGATCGTGCGCACCACGATGAGCGCGGGGTAGCGCGTCCGCAGGTCCACCACGGATGCGGGCTGGAACTCGATGTAGGCCTCGTCGACGACGATGATCGGTCCACCCGCCGGGAGTGCCGCGCCGGTCTCCAGCAACCGCTCCACGGCCGCACGGGTCTCGGGGGCCCCGGTGGGGTTGTTGGGCCGGCACAGCCACACCACGGCAGCCTGGGGCAGACGTGCCAGCATGGCCGGCAGGTCCAGGGCGAAGCCCACGCCGGCGTCGAGCCGGGGCACCGCCAGGGGACGCGCGTCACGCTGCGCGGCGAGAACGGCATACATGCCGTAGGTGGGGACGGGCACCAGCGAGCCCTGGCCCGGCGCGAGGAAGGACTTGGCGATGATGTCCAGGACCTCATCCGCGCCGCAGCCCACGAGGATCTCGGAGGCATCAGCGCCGACGTAGGCGGCAGCCGCCTCGGCCAGCTCCGCGTAGGTGGCATCGGGGTACTCGTTGAGTGACGGGTCGTAGGGCCCCGGCAGCACGTCGAGCAGATACGCAGGCGCCGCCGGCGAGGTGTTCGTGTCGAAGCGCAGGATGTCCCGGGGCTGCAGGCCGTAGCGCGCCGCGATGACGCGGTTCGGCGGCTCCCAGGTGTAGACGTTGGACGCGGCGGCGAGGGCTTCGCTCGTGAGCAGCGACATCAGCGCGGCTCCTCGAAGCGGATCTCCACGGCGCGACGGTGTGCCGTGAGGCCTTCCGCTTCGGCCACCGCGGCCACGGCTGGCATGATCCGCGCCAGGCCCTCCCGGGTGATGCGGTTGACCTGCATCCAGCGCCCGAAGGACTCCACCCCCAGCGGGCTGTAGGCACGACCGGCGCCGGCCGTGGGCAGGACGTGGTTGGAGCCGGCCGCATAGTCTCCGGCCGACTCGGGCGCATAGGTGCCCAGGAACAGCGAGCCCGCGTGGCGCAACGCGGCCAGCGCGGCATCGGGATCAGCCACGACGCAGGAGAGATGCTCGGGTGCGAACTCATCGGCGAAGGCAAGGGCCTCGGCGACATCAGCCGTCAGCACCACGGTGCCTGCGGCAGCCACGGAGGCGGCCAATGTGTCGCGGCGCAGCAGGCTCGGCAGCTGCCGCGCCAGCTCCACCTCCACGGCATCGGCGAGCGCCGCTGACGGGGTGACCAGCAGGGCCGGGGAGTCGGGGCCGTGCTCGGCCTGACTGAGCAGGTCGGCGGCGACGTGGACCGGGTCCGCCGTGTCGTCGGCCACGACCATGACCTCGGTCGGCCCGGCCGGCATGTCGATGGCGCAGCGGTCCAGGACCTCCAGCTTGGCCGCCGTGACCCAGGCGTTGCCGGGGCCCACGATCTTGTCCACCGCAGCGATCGATTCGGTGCCGTAGGCCAGGGCACCCACGGCCTGGGCCCCACCCATGACCCAGAACTCGTCGACCTCCATGAGGCCGGCTGCCCCCAGGAGGGCCGGGGAGAGCTGGCCGTTCGGGCCGGCCGGGCTGGCGACCACGTACCTGCCCACGCCGGCGAGACGGGCCGGGATGGCGCTCATGAGCAGCGACGAGGGGTAGGCCGCGGTGCCACCCGGTACATAGGCCGCCACCCGGTCAAGGCCGCGCCAGACACGGCCGACCTCGATGCCCGGCTCGACGGTCACCCACTGCGCCGGCGGCGGGACCTCGATGGCATGGAAGCGCTCGATGTTGGCGGCCATGTGCTCGAGACCCTGGCGCAGTCCGGGCGGCAGCCGGTCACGCGCGGAGCGCAGATCGGCGGCGGGCACCCGCAGCGCCGGTGCCCCGGGCGGCTCGGTGAGACCGCCCCCGTAGCGGGCATTGGCTTCGCGGAGCGCCGCATCACCTCCCGCGCGCACAGCCTCGACGATGCCCCGGGCGCGAGCACGGATGTCGGGCGTGGCGGTCGAGGCACGGGCGGTCAGGGCGCGACGTTCCGAGGCGCTCAGCTCGGCGAGTCGGATACGCCGCAGGGTCGGAGCCGCGGGCTCGGTCATGGCAGCAGCTTCTCCACGGGGATGACCAGGATGCCGGTGGCGCCGGCCTCGCGCAGCGGCACGAGGATGCGGTGGACGTCGGTAGCGCCCACCACGGCGTGCACGGCGACCATGCCCTCGTGTGCCAGCGGCAGCACGCTGGGCGACTCGAGCCCCGGCAGGATGGTCTCGATGGCCGCCACGGCACTGAGCGGCGCGTTCATCATCAGGTACTTCACGCCACGCCCGGCGATGACAGCCTCCAGCATCGTCTGCACCTCGGCCGCGATGGCCGCCGCCTCCGGCGGGGCGTCCCGACGGCCCACCAGGATGGCCTGGCTGGAGAAGAGCGGTCCGACCGAGCGCAGACCGTTCATGATCAGCGTGGAGCCGCTGGACACGAGGTCGACGATGCCGTCGGCCAGGCCCATCGCGGGTGCCACCTCGACGGCTCCGCTGATGGTCACGATCTCCGTCCTGATGCCGAGCCGGGCGAAGGATGTCTCGGCCGCGTTGGGGTGGCTGGTGGCCAGCCGGTATCCGGCCAGGTCCTCGAGCCTTCGTGCCGGCGAGTCGTTGGGCACGGCCGCCTCCAGGCGACAGTGGCCGTAGCCGAGCTCGACGAGGATGTCGAGGTCGGCACCACTCTCGATGAGCAGGTTCGTTCCGGTGATGCCGAGATCGGCCACGCCGTCGGCCACGAACTCGACGATGTCATCGGTGCGCACGAACAGGATGTCCAGCGGGAACCCGTCCACCCGCGACGTCAGGGCGCGGGTCCCGTCCTCGAAGCGGAGGCCGGCATCATGGAGCAGCTGCAGTGATGGCGCCTGCATGCGGCCCTTGTTGGGGATGGCCAGGCGGAGACGGCCGGACTCGCTGCCGGGGAAGGCGGTGACGCGCGTATCGCTGCTGGCGATCATCGGCCTGACCCGTGGCCTGCGTTGCGCTCGAGTGCCTCACGGTACCCGCCGGTGCCGTGGTTGAGCCACTGGGCGATGCGCGTCACGGTGGCGGTGCTGGCGCCGGTCGTGCGCGAGATCTCGACGTAGGGGATGCCCTCGTCGAGCAGGCGCACGACATGCCAGCGCTGCGCCATGTCGTGAAGTTCACGCAGCGTGCAGAGATCCCGGAAGAAGCGCTCCGCGGCCGGTCGGTCGGGAAGTGCCAGGATGGTGTCGAGGAGGTCGCTCGTGTCTTCCGAGCGCCACTCGGTGGGGTCGATGCTCATCGTCTCCTGAGTGTGCGAGTCCGGTTCGCTATGGTAGCATGGTAGCATGTTACTACGACTAACACCTGGCGGCGCGGGGCGCGTATCGGATGTCCCGCGCATGAGGTGTCCCGCATGGAGCTGATCCCGGCCATCGACCTGCTCGGTGGCCGCGTCGTGCGGCTGTCGCAGGGGGACTACGACGCGGTCACCGCGTACGGGGACGACCCCGTGGCGATGGCCCAGCGTTGGGCCAAGGACGGTGCCGAGCGCATCCACATCGTGGACCTTGATGCCGCACGCGAGGGCCGGGCCAGGCAGGCCGACGGCATCGCCCGCATCGTGGCCGCCGTGGACGTGCCCTGCCAGGTGGCTGGCGGCATCCGTGATGCCGACGCGGTAGCGCAGGCGCTGGCCGCCGGTGCCGATCGCGTCGTGCTTGGCAGTGCGCTCATCAGCAGCCCCTTGCTCGCCCGGATCCTGGTGGAGCGACATGGCCCCGACCGCATCGTGGCCGCCCTCGACGTTCGGGAGGGGCGGGCCCTGGGCGACGGCTGGGTCGCCGACGCGCGCGGGGAGGAGGTCGTCGGCCTGGCCCGGCGACTGACGGAGGCCGGCATCCGCTGGTTCGCGGTGACGGCCATCGCGCGCGACGGCCAGATGAGCGGCCCCGACCATGAGCTGCTCGAGACCGTGCGCGCCGCGGTGCCAGGTGCCGCCATCATCGCCTCCGGGGGCGTCAGCAGCCTCGCTGACATCCGCGAGCTGGCCGCCCGCGGCTTCGAGGCAGCGATCACCGGGCGCGCGCTCTACGAGGGTGCCTTTACGCTGGAGGACGCCCTCGCGGCTGCCACGAGCAACTGAACCGTTCTGCCTCGGGAAAGCGCCGCGCATGCGACACCTGGTCGTCACCCCTGCTCCATGGCGCAGGCCATCCCGCCATGCACGAGGCATCCGAATCTCTATGCACCGGCGATGCCGGCGTGAGCACCTCGGCGCCTGGCGTGAGCACCTCGGCGACCAGGACGCCACCAGCGCGCCAGCAGGCACATCGAGTCGATCCGAAGGGGTATTCCCGGTCCTGAGCCGCCACGTGGCTGAGCGCGACGGCTCACGCTGCCGCCGTGCGGGTTTGAGCCATCGGGTGGCTGGTGGAGTCGTCCTCAGCCACCGGGTGGCTCAGGACGGCGAATCGGAGACCGGACGGGTCGAGCTCAGTCACCCCATGGCTAGCGAGGCGGCCCGCGCAGCCATCCGGCCACGCGGCCAGCGACGAGCCGGCCCTCCAGCCGCAGTGGTCGATCGCGGCGCTAGCCCTCGCTCTCCTCGGCCTTGTGGGCCTCGATGATCTTCTGGGCGATGTGCGAGGGGACCTCCTCGTAGGTCGACAGCCTGGCGCTGAACGTGCCGCGACCGCCGGTGATGGAGCGCAGCTCGGTGGCGTAGGTGAAGAGCTCCGCCTGCGGAACGAGCGCCCGCAGCATCTGCTGACTGCCATCGGCGTCCATGCCCAACAGGCGGCCCCGGCGCGTGTTCAGGTCGCGGTTGACCTCGCCCATGTAGGCCTCGGGGACACGGACCTCGACCTCCATGATGGGCTCGAGCAGCACCGGATCGGACTCGGCGATGCCCTTGCGTGTGGCCAGCGAGGCAGCCAGACGGAAGGACAGCTCGTCGGAGTCCACGGTGTGGAACGAACCGTCGTACAGGACCGCCTTGAAGTCCACCACCGGGTAGCCGGCCATGGGGCCCTTCTCCGCGACGGCGCGCACACCCTTCTCGACGCCGGGGAAGAACTGCTTCGGTACGACGCCGCCGACGACCTTCGTCTCGAAGTCGACGCCGCCGCCCGGGTTGGGTGAGACCTCCAGCCAGACGTGTCCGAACTGGCCGCGACCGCCGGTCTGCTTCTTGTGACGGCCCTCGACCTTGGCACTGCCCCTGATGGTCTCGCGGTACGGCACGCGCGGCGCGCGCGTGACGATGGAGGTCCCGAACTTGCGCGTGAGACGCTCGCCGGCGACCTGGAGCTGGTTCTCGCCCTGGCCCCACATGAGCTGCTCGCCGGTCTCGGTGTTGCGCTCCACCTTGAGCGTGCGGTCCTCTTCCTGGAGCCGCGTGAGTGCACCACTGAGCTTGTCGAGGTCCGCCTTGGAGGCCGGCTCGACGGCGACCGGCAGCGTCGGCTCCGGGAACTCGATGGGCGCCATGGTCAGGGGCGTCTCCTTCGCGCTGAGCGTGTCCCCGGTGACCGTGTGGACCAGCTTGGCCACGGCCCCGATCTCGCCGGCGCGGATCTCGTCCACCGGCTCCTGCTCCTTGCCCTTGATGTAGAAGACCTGGGCGATGCGCTCTTCCTCGCCGCGGGTGGCGTTCCAGACCTGATCATGCGACTTGATGCTGCCGGACCAGACGCGGAAGTAGGTGAGCCGCCCCACGAAGGGGTCGGCGGTGGTCTTGAAGACCTGCGCCAGCAGCGGGCCGGCGGCATCGGGCGCTACCTCGACCTCCTCGCCGCGGTTGTCGGTCGCCTTGACCGGCGGCTCCTCGGTGGGGGTGGGCAGGTAGCGGATGATGGCATCGAGCATGGCGCTGATGCCGATGTCGCGGTTGGCTGATGTCAGCATCACCGGTGCCAGCA
The DNA here is from genome assembly GCA_963697275.1 of uncultured Chloroflexia bacterium. Lineage (GTDB taxonomy): Bacteria > Chloroflexota > Limnocylindria > Limnocylindrales > CSP1-4 > JAFMJV01. The sequence goes on from CAVONF010000009.1 coordinate 31,308, forward strand.
CCGAGTCGCGGACGCCCTTGTGCAGACACAGCTCCAGCTCCTCGTCGCTGACTTCTTCGCCCTCGAGGAACTTCATGAGCACCTCGTCGTCGGCGTCCGCGGCAGCCTCGAGGAGCTGCTCGCGTCGCGTCGCGACCTCGTCAGCCAGCTCGTCGGGGATGGGCGCCTCGTGGCGGTGGCCGTCCTGGTACAGCCAGGCCTTGCGATGCACCAGGTCCACGTAGCCCTGGAAGGCATCGGCCTTGCCGATGGCCAGCTGCAGCGGCGCGATCTTGCTGCCGAACTCGGCGCGCAGGGCATCCACCGCGACCATGGGATCGGCGTTCTCGCGCTCGCAGCGCGTGATCACGAAGATAGCCGGCGTGTGCGTGGAGCGCGACAGGCGGATGGCCATGTCGGTGCCGGCCTCGACCCCGCCGGAGGCATCCATGGTGATGAGCGCACCGTCAGCGGCCGCGAACCCGGAGATGACCTCGCCCACGAAGTCGGCGTAGCCGGGCGTGTCGATGAGCGTGACGTGACTGCCCTCGCGGTCGAAGGTGTTGGCCGCCAGCGAGAGCGAGAGGTGGCGCTTCTGCTCCTCGGGCTCGAAGTCCAGGCTGGCCGTGCCGTCATCGACGCGGCCCATGCGGTTGATGACGCCGGCCTTGTGCAGCAGGTGTTCGGCGATGGTGGTCTTGCCGGAACCGGTGTGTCCGGCCAGGACGACGTTTCGCAGTCGTGAGATATCGACGTGGGGCACGCGCAGACCTCCAGAAGGGCTAAGGGGTCGGCGGAGGCATGTGGGCTGGCCTCGTCCCTCAGGCCGACCAAGTCGGTTTCGTGCTGTCCATCATATAGAATCACGAGCCATGTCCGGTCATTCCAAGTGGTCCAGCATCAAGCGCCAGAAGGGCGTCAACGACGCCAAGCGTGGCGCCATCTTCACCAAGATGGGCAAGGAGATCAGCGTGGCTGCGCGGGTCGGTGGTCCGGACCCGGAGGGCAACTACCGACTGCGCCTCGCCATCGACAAGGCCCGCTCGGTCAACATGCCCGCCGACAACATCAAGCGCGCCATCGAACGCGCCTCCGGCGGCGACAAGGGCGACCAGTACGAGGAGATCGTCTACGAGGGCTACGGCCCCGGTGGCGTGGCCATCCTCGTCGAGACGGCCACGGACAATCGCAACCGCACCGCGGCCGAGGTGCGCTCCATCTTCGCCAAGTCGGGGGGCCAGCTGGCCGGCACGGGCTCGGTGGCCTGGCAGTTCGAGCCGCGCGGGGTGGTCAGTGTCGAGCTCGGTGGCAGTGACGCTGATGACATCGCCCTGCTCGCCATCGACGCTGGCGCCGTGGACGTGGACACCGCTGCGGATCCCCTGGAGATCACCACCGAGCCATCCGGCCTGGAGACGGTGCGGGCGACCCTCGAGGCGGCTGGCCTGAAGATCGATGCGGCGGAGCTGACCATGCAGGCCAAGGCGCCCATCGAGGTCGATGTCGAGCGGGCTCGCCAGAACCTGCGCCTCATCGAGACGCTCGAAGACAACGATGACGTGCAGCGTGTCACCGCCAGCTTCGAGCTGCCCGACGAGATCCTCGCCGAGGCCGCCGCGTCGTGATCGTGCTGGGGATCGACCCCGGCACCGCACGTACCGGATACGGCATCGTGTCCCGCGAGGGCGGCTCGCTGCGGATGGTCGATTACGGCTGTCTGGAGACCATCGCCGACCGACCCCTGGGCGCCCGCCTGCTGCTCATCCATGAGGCGCTCACGGACCTCATCGAGACCCATCGGCCGGAGGCCATCGGGGTGGAGCGGCTCTTCTTCAACAGGAACGTGCAGACGGCATTCGCGGTGGGCCAGGCGCGCGGCGTGGCGCTGCTTGCCGCAGCGCAGCACGGCCTGCCTGTCTTCGAGTACGGGCCCCACGAGGTCAAGCTGGCCGTGACCGGCTACGGTCGCGCCGACAAGCAGCAGGTGCAGCGCATGGTGCAACTGGTGCTGTCGATGACCGAACTGCCCCGGCCGGACGACGCCGCCGACGCCCTGGCGGTCGCGGTGTGCACGGCCCACGCCGCCGCGACCAGCCGCCTGGTGAGCACGTGATCGCCTCGCTCGACGGGGTCGTGACCGCGGTGTCAGGCAGCGATCTCGTGCTCGAGGTCGGTGGTGTCGGCTACCGCATCTTCGCCGGGCCGCCGACACTCGCCAGCCTCAAGCTGGGCGACCGCGTCAAGCTGCAGACCCATCATCTCGTGCGCGAGGACAGCCAGGCCCTGTATGGCTTCCGCAGCACCGAGGAACTGGGCTTCTTCGAGCTCATCACCACGGTCAGCGGTGTCGGCCCCAAGGTGGGCCTGGCCATCGTCTCCTCGCGCCCCGTGGCTGATCTCGAGCTGGCCATCCTGCAGGGAGATGAGGCGGCGCTGACGGCCGTTTCCGGCGTCGGCAAGCGCCTGGCCGGCCGCATCGTCCTGGAGCTCCGCGAGAAGGTGCAGGCGGCCGGCTTCGAGGCTGGCGGCGAAGGCGGCGGGGAATCGGAGGTGCTGGCTGCGCTCGAGGCGCTCGGCTACAGCTCCCGCGAGGGTCGTGAGGCGGCGCGCGCGGCGGTGGCGAGCCTGGGCACCGATGCCTCGCTCGAGGACCGCGTCAAGGAGGCCCTCCAGAACCTGCGCCGCGACTAGGTCGCTGATGCCGAGTCGAACGCCTGTTCCATTCCAGCTGCCATTCTGCTAGACTCGGCGACCATGGATGACGACGCCCGCCTGATCTCGCCGGGCGTCAGCCTGCCTGACGAGAACAGCGTCGAGTCGTCGCTGCGGCCGCGCCAGCTCGATGAGTACGTGGGCCAGACGCAGGTGAAGGACAACCTCGCCATCCTGCTGGCGGCGGCCAGCGGACGGCGCGAGGCCGCTGACCACATCCTGCTCTACGGACCGCCCGGCCTGGGCAAGACCACGCTCGCCAACATCGTGGCCCATGAACTGGACGTCGGCATCCACACCACCAGCGGACCGGCCATCGAGCGGCCCGGGGACCTGGCTGCCATCCTCACCAACATCGATGAGCGAGACGTGCTCTTCATCGATGAGGTCCACCGCCTCAACCACTCCGTCGAGGAGATCCTCTATCCGGCCATGGAGGACTTCGCCATCGACGTCATGATCGGCCGAGGGCCCAGCGCGCGCAGCCTGCGCCTTTCGCTGAAGCCCTTCACCGTCGTGGGAGCCACCACCCGCGCTGGTCGCATCGGAGGGCCGCTGCGCGATCGCTTCGGGGCCATCTACCGGCTGGATTACTACTCGGAGCAGGAACTCACCCAGATCATCCGCCGTTCGGCGCGGATCCTCGCCGTGGACATCGATGACGCCGCCGTGGCCATCCTCGCCGCCCGTGGCCGGGGCACACCGAGGATCGTGAACCGCTTGCTGCGGCGCACCCGTGACCATGCCCAGGTCAAGGGCGATGGGCGCATCACGGAGGCCCAGGCGACGGCAGCCATGGAGGCCATGGATATCGATTCGGCGGGCCTGGACACCACCGACCGGCGTTTGCTGGTCGCGATCGTGCAGAAGTTCGGCTCCGGCCCCGTGGGTGGCGCCGCCATCGCCGCCGTCATCGGGGAGGAGGTCGAGACCGTCGAGGATGTCTATGAGCCGTACCTGCTCCAGCTCGGCTTCCTCGATCGCACGCCGCAGGGGCGCGTGGCCACGGAACTGGCGCGGCAGCATCTTCGTGCGCTGGGCTACGAGGTGCCGCCGCCGCGACGGGCGGAACGGGATGACCCGGGACTCTGGGATGGTGTCACCTCCGAGGGACGCAGCGGGTACGAGGCCCCTGCTTGAGCAGACCACACCCGGATGGACACGGCGAGGCGGTGGCATGAGCGTCGCGGCGGCCCGTACATCACCGATCCGCTTCGAGGTCCTGGCGACTCCTCCGGTCGCGGAGACTCGCGCCCGCGTGGGCCGTCTCGAGACGCCCCACGGCATCGTCGAAACGCCCATCTTCATGCCCGTCGGGACCAATGCCACGGTGAAGGCACTCGACCCTGATGACCTCGATGAGGTCGGCGCCACCATCATCCTGGCCAACACCTATCACCTCTCGCTGCGCCCCGGGCATGAGCGCATCGCACAGCTGGGCGGACTGCACCGCTTCATGGCCTGGGACAGGCCCATCCTCACCGACTCGGGTGGCTTCCAGGTGGTCAGCCTGGGTGACCTGCGCCGCATCGACGAGGAGGGTGTGACCTTCCGCTCGCACCTTGACGGGGCACTGCTGCACTTCACGCCGGAGTACGCCATCGCCGTCCAGGAAGCGCTGGGCGCGGACATCGCCGTCTGCCTGGACCAGCCCGTGCCACCGCATGCATCGTCGCGGGCAGAGGTCGCCGAGGCGACCGCCCGCACCCACCGCTGGGCAGAGCGCTGCCTGGCAGCCCACCGGCGCCCGGACCAGGCCCTCTTCGGCATCATCCAGGGTGGCCTGGAGGAGGACCTGCGCCGCGAGTCCACGACCATCATCAGTGCCATGCCCTTCGACGGCCTCTGCATCGGCGGCCTGGCGGGGGATGAGACGCCCGCACAGCGTCGGGCCGTGCTGGACACTGTCGTGCCCCTGCTGGCGGACGACCCTCGGCCGCGCTACCTGATGGGCCTGGGCTCACCCATGGACCTGCTGGATGCCGTCGATGCCGGGGTGGACATGTTCGATTCGGTGCTGCCGGCGCGTGTCGCGCGCAACGGCTCGCTGTGGACACCGGAAGGCCGCCTCAACCTCCGCAACGCCCGGTTCCTGGACGATCCGAGGCCGGTGCAGGAAGGCTGCCCCTGTCGGCTCTGCCGCTCCTTCTCGCGGGCGTACCTGGCCCATCTGCTGCGTGCCGGTGAGCTGCTCGCCTACCGCTTGGCGACTTGTCACAACCTGACCTTCACCCTAGACTTCATGCGCAGCATCCGGTCCGCCATCCGGGCCGGTACCTTCCCTGCCATGAAGCAGTCACTTCGTGCCAGCCAAGCTGGCACGAACGGCGCTGAGACTGCCGATGAAGGGAGGGTGAAGTCGGAGTGAAGCCCCGCCGTCCAGACTGGGCGGCACCAGATGGAGGCGCGAGGATCGGTGGCCGGTAAAGTCCCCTCTCGCCGTGAAGCCAAGAAGCCCCCGAAGTCGAAGAAGACCAAGGCCAAGCTCGAACCGTTCTCCGAGCCGCCGCTCCCTTCCGTCGAGGAGATCAAGCCCAGGCGGAAGCCACGGCACGAAGAGGAAGACCAGGAGTAGGGGCCAGGCCCGATCGGCGCGGTGGCAGCCTCGGAGGTGTAACCAGGCATGACCGTCACCAGCGCCGGTCGGTCGACCGGAACGAACAAGAACGCGGAGAACGGGGCGCGGGACGCCCAGCGGAAGGACCGCCTGCAGGCGGTCGAGGCCGCCATCATGTCCATCGAGAAGCAGTTCGGGCAGGGCTCGATCATGCGACTCGGGTCGGATGAGCGGCAGCAGATCGAGTCCATCCCCACCGGCTCCATCGCCCTGGACCTGGCGCTCGGTGTCGGTGGCGTGCCCCGCGGGCGCATCACCGAGATCTTCGGGCCCGAAGTCCTCGGGCAAGACCACCGTCTGCCAGCACATCCTGGCCGAGGCGCAGAAGCTCGGCGGCGTGGTCGCCTTCATCGATGTCGAGCACGCCCTGGACCCGCAGTACGCGCGCGCCTGCGGTGTCGACGTCGACAACCTGCTGGTGAGCCAGCCTGATACCGGCGAGCAGGCCCTCGAGATCACCGAGACGCTCATCCGCTCTGGCGGTGTCGATTGCGTCGTCGTCGACTCGGTCGCCGCGCTCGTGCCGCGCGCCGAGATCGAGGGCGAGATGGGTGACTCCTTCGTGGGCATCCAGGCACGCCTGATGAGCCAGGCACTGCGCAAGCTGACAGGCGTGGTCAGCCGCTCCAACACGGCGCTGGTCTTCACCAACCAGCTGCGCGAGAAGATCGGCGTGATGTTCGGAAACCCTGAGACCACGCCCGGCGGGCGGGCGCTCAAGTTCTACTCCAGCGTGCGCCTGGACATCCGCCGCATCGAGACCATCAAGACCGGGACGGAGGCGGTGGGCATCCGTGCCCGCGTCAAGGTCGTCAAGAACAAGGTTGCAGCACCCTTCCGGGTGGCCGAGTTCGATGTCATGTATGGAACCGGCATCTCGCGAGAGGGTGGCCTGCTGGACGTCGGGGTCGCCTCGGATGTGGTCCGCAAGTCAGGTGCCTGGTTCAACTATGGCGAGACCCGCCTGGGGCAGGGCCGGGAGCAGACCAAGGAGTTCCTGCGCGCCAACCCGGACATCGCACGGCAGCTGGAGACGGAGATCCGCGCCAGGGTGGCCACCATCGACGTCCCCGTGGAGGGCATCAAAGAGGCCGAGTAGGTGTCGCCGCGACACCCCTCCGCCCGGGACAGGCGCGAGGCGGCCCAGGCCCGGCGTGCCCGACGTGCCGAGGTGACCGACATCGACGTGGTCATGGAGGCGGCGGCCACGTTCCTGGCCGTCCGACCACGCTCGGTGGCCGAGACGCGGCGACGGCTCCGCCACCTCGGCTACCCGGCAGCGCTGTGTGATGAGGTGGTCGACCGCTTCGTGGAGCTGGACTACCTCGATGACCGCTCCTTCGCCAGGGCCTGGGTCGAGAGCCGGGACCGGGCACGTCCGCGTGGGGCCATGGCGCTGCGCCAGGAGCTGCAGCAGAAGGGCGTCCCGCGCGACATCGTGGACGAGAGTCCTCGTCGAGCGGTCCGAGGCCGCGGCCCACTCCGCCGGCGGTGCCGCTGAGGTACCCGGCAGCGCGGACGTGGCGGCGGCGCGCAGCCTGCTGGAGCGGCGCGCGGCAACGCTGCGTCGCGAGCAGGACCCGCGCCGTCAGCGCCACAAGGCGTATGCCCTGCTGGCGCGTCACGGCTTCGCGCCGGACGTCTGCGGGGAGGTCGCCAGCGACTTCGTGGAAGCTGGGATGGGGCAGGTGGACGAGGGCGTTTGACGCTCCACTCGATGCGCGAGTAGGCTTCACGGCCAGACCCACGGACGGTCAGCGTCGTGGCGAGCCTCCGATGACGGCCCGTCAGGACGCCATCCGCCCGTCGAGTGACAGCCAGGGAGAATTGTCACTCGGCCACCGCAAGGTGGCGCCCCAAGGACCTTGATCACGTCCAGCCCCCGGGCTGGATGGGAGGGACAGATGAACGAACCCGTCGTCATGGCGGTCATCCTTCTCGTGGTGGCCGTCGGCGGGCTCGCCATCGGTTTCGTGGCGCGTGGTTTCGTCGCCTCGCAGGCTGTGAAGGCCGCGAGCGAGAAGGCCGAGCGCATCGTTGCCGAGGCGCGGGCCCAGCAGAAGGAGCTCATCCTCCAGGCCAAGGAGGAACAGGTCCGCCTGCACCGTGAGCTGGATGAGGAAGGGCGCGCCAAGCGCAACGATCTCGCCAACCTCGAACGGCGTTTGCTCCAGCGCGACGAGCAGCTCGACCTGCGCACGGACATGCTCGAGGAGCGCGACCGCAAGCTGCTGCTGCGCGAACAGGAGTTCGAGGGCCAGCGTGCCGAGTTGGCGAGAGCCCGCTCCGAGCAGGTACAGGCGCTGGAGCGCGTCAGCAACATGACTGCCGAGGAGGCCCGGGCGATCCTCATCGAGGAGGTCCGCGAGGAGGCCGAGCATGATGCCGTGCGCCTCGTGCGCGCCATCGAGCGGTCGGCGCGGGAGAGTGCCGAGGACAGGGCTCGTGATGTCGTCATCACGGCCATCCAGCGCGTCATGGTCGATCACACCGCCGATACCACCGTGACCGTGGTGCCCATCCCATCGGACGAGATGAAGGGCCGCATCATCGGCCGCGAGGGCCGCAATATCCGTGCCCTCGAGCAGGCCACCGGCGTGGACCTCATCATCGATGACACGCCTGATGCGGTCATGCTCAGCGCCTTCGATCCGGTCCGTCGCGAGGTCGCGCGCCTGGCGCTGACCAAGCTCATCAGCGACGGCCGCATCCATCCCGGTCGCATCGAGGACGTCGTCGCCAAGTCGCAGGCCGAGGTCGACGTGCTCATCCGCGAGGCCGGTGAGGCGGCCGCCTACGACTGCGGCGTGCCCGGCCTGCCAGCCGAGATCCTGACCCTGCTGGGTCGGCTGCGCTATCGCACCTCGTTCGGCCAGAGCGTGCTCAACCACGTCAAGGAGACCTCCCACCTGGCCGGCATCATCGCCGCGGAGCTCGGCGCCGACGTGCAGGCTGCCAAGCTGGGTGGCCTGCTCCACGACATGGGCAAGGCCATCGACCACGAGGTCGAAGGGCCGCACGCGGCCATCGGCGCGGAGATCGCAGCCCGTCACGGACTGTCACCCAAGGCCGTCAACGCCATCGCGGCCCACCACCAGGAGGTGGAATACGACTGCCAGGAGGCACCCATCGTTCAGATCGCCGACGCCATCAGCGCTTCCCGTCCGGGGGCTCGCGGCGAGTCCACGGATACCTACCTGAAGCGCCTCACCGACCTGCAGGCCATCGCCGACGCCTTCCCGGGCGTGGAGAAGTCGTTCGCCGTGCAGGCCGGCCGGGAAGTCCGCATCCTGGTCAAGCCGGAGGAGCTCGACGACCTTGCCGCGGGACGGCTAGCGCGCGACATCGTGCGCCAGATCGAGGAGACCCTGACGTACCCCGGTCAGATCAAGGTGACGGTCATCCGCGAGACCCGTTCGGTGGAGTACGCCAAGTGAGGTGCCGCCCGGCGGCGGCGTCCTCACATCGCGAAGGATCATGAGCCTGGGCCGGCGCGACAAGCAGCGCACCCTGGCGGCCGACCGGTTGCCGGCCCTGCCGTCGAGGCCGACCGCGGGCTGCCTGCGCGTGCTCATGATCGGCGATGTCATCGGCAAGCCCGGCCGCCAGGCCCTGGAGCGCGAGCTGCCCGCCCTGCGCAACGATCGGGGTGTGGACCTGGTCACTGCCAACGGCGAGAACCTCGCCGGCGGCATGGGCCTGACGATGTCGACCGCGAGCGCCCTCTTCGACTGCGGGGTGGACGTCATCACCAGCGGCAACCACGTCTGGGACAAGCGCGAGCTCATCCCCGAGCTGGACCGCGAGGAGCGCATCCTGCGGCCGCTCAACTACGGCACCCATGGTGTGCCCGGGCGGGGCTGGGGCATCTTCCATGCCGTCGACGGCACCGAGGTGGCGGTGGTCAACGCCCAGGGCCGCTCGACGATGATCCCCATCGACAACCCCTTCACGGAAATGGACCGGCTGCTCGACGAAGCCGCGGACGAGCTGCCGCCGGTGCGGCTGGTGGATTTCCACTGCGAGCTGACCAGCGAGAAGAACGCCTTCGGGCTGCACCTCGATGGGCGCGTCAGTGCCGTGGTCGGCACGCACACGCACGTGCCCACCGCGGACGAGCGGGTGCTGCCGCGTGGTACCGCCTACATCAGCGACCTGGGCATGACCGGACCGCTCGACAGCATCATCGGCTTCGAGCCCACGACGGTACTGCCGCGCTTCATGAACGGGCTGCCCACGCGCTTCGAGGTGGGCACAGGGCCGGTCGTCCTCAACGCGCTGCTCATCGATGTGGCGACCGATGGCGGACGGGCACGCAGCGTGGAGAGGATCGCGCGCATCATCGAGGCATGACCACGCCACGCCGCAACCAGGTCGACCTGCACACGCACACGGCACGCTCCGACGGGGTCCTCGAACCGCTCGAGCTCCATGCGCAGATGCGTACCTGGGGCTCGACCCTGGTGGCCATCACCGATCACGACACGTTGGCGGGAGCACGCGAACTGCTCGGCGCCGGCCTGGGCGGCCCAGCAGCGGCCGGTCCCCGCATCATCGTCGGCGTGGAGATCAACACCACCATCGATGACGAGGTTCGGGCAGCGACAGGCGTGACTGACGACGTCGATGAGCTGCACATCCTGGGCCTGGGCGTCGATCCTGCTGACGCCAGCTTCGAAGCGGTGCTGCGCGAGCAGCGGGACGGACGGCGCACCAGGCTGGAGCGAACGCTGCAGCGGCTCGATGAGCTCGGGCTGCCGGTTCGTGAGTGCCTGCCGCGGGTCCCGGGCGGCATCGACGCGCTGGGGCGACCGCACGTGGCCCGTGCGCTCGTGACCGCCGGCCACGCCGATTCGGTGAACGACGCCTTCGGACGCTATCTCGAACCGGGCGGCCCGGCCTACGTGCGCCGGGGCGGCATCGGTCCCCGCGTCGCCGTCAAGGCCATCGTGGCCGCCGGTGGCATCGCCTCACTGGCCCATGCACGCTGGGCTCCAGACCGTCCCGACATCATCGACCTGCTCGCGGACTGGGGCCTCGGTGCGCTCGAGGTCTACTACCGGGGCTGGGACGAGGAAGACGCCGAGCGTATGGCCCGGTTCGCGGATGAGCGAGGGCTGCTCGCCACCGGTGGCTCTGACTACCACGGCGATGACGGTGACTACGCGACCGCACAGGCGTGCAGCTGGGTCCCGCCGAGCGTGGGCGAGCGGCTGCTGGCCGCGCTGGCTGCCTCATGAGCCCGCGTCCCGAGCTGCCGGTCCTGGACCTGGCACCCTCGCCCGTGGCGACTCCCCGACCGGCGATCAGGCCCGCAGACCAGCTCGCCGAGTTCGCCACCGAGGCGCTGGTCCAGCCGACCTTCCACGTCTGGACGCTGGGCTGCCAGATGAACGCCTCCGACTCCGAGGAGATGGCTGGTGCGCTGCTGGCAGCCGGCTGCCGCGAGGCGCCGCGCCTCGAGGATGCCGAGCTCATCATCATCAACACCTGCTCCATCCGCGAAACGGCCGAGCAGAAGGTCATCGGGCGGATGGGCCTGCTGCGCGGACTCAAGGACGCCAACCCGGGGCTCCGCGTCGTGCTGACCGGATGCTCGGTCCGGGCCGACAACGAGAGCGTCCTGCAGCGTCGCTATCCGGCGGTCGACCTCTTCCTGCGGCCCGATGAGGAACCCGAGCTCACTGCGCGCCTCGGCCTCGTGGGGCCCACGGCTCCGGGCCAGCTGGCTGCACCCGCGTTCCAGCGCGTCGGGCGCTCGCTCGCGGCGGTGGCTGACCGGCTGCCGGGCACGCCGCGCGGCGGCGGTGGAGGAGGGGCGCATCGCACGGGGCCCAGGGGCCCGTGCCTGGCTCCCCATCATCTACGGCTGCGACAAGACCTGCACGTACTGCATCGTGCCCTTCGCGCGTGGGCCGGAACGCAGCCGGCCCTTCGACGACCTCATGGCCGAAGCCTCGTCGCTCGCGGCCGCCGGCTACCGCGAGATCACGCTGCTTGGCCAGAACGTCAACTCCTGGGGCCATGACCTGCCGCCCGACCCCCGCTTCGCGGACATCAGCGGCGGCCGTGAACTGGGCCGGCGCCAGGCCCGTGACGGCCGACCGGACATCGCTGCCCTGCTTCGGGCCATCGACGGCATCCGCGATGACGACGGCGACCCCGCGGTGTCCCGGCTGCGCTTCGTGACCTCGCACCCCTGGGACCTGACCGACCGCCTCATCGCGGCCATGGCCGACTGTCCGTCGGTCTGCGAGCACCTGCACCTGCCGGTGCAGTCGGGCGACGACGAGGTGCTGCGGCGCATGGGCCGCCAGTACACGGTCGCCGCCTACCGTGGCCTGGTGGAGCGCCTGCGCGCGGCCGTCCCCGGCATCAGTCTGACCACCGACGTCATCGTCGGCTTCTGCGGCGAGACCGAGGCCCAGTACGAGGCCACCCTGCGCGCTGCTGCGCACGGTGCGCTTCGACCAGGTCTTCGCTGCGGCCTACTCGCCGCGTCCGGGCACGCCGGCCACGCAGCTGACCGACGACGTCCCGGCAGCGGTCAAGCGACGACGCCTCAACGAGCTGCTGGCACTCCAGGAAGGCATCGGGCGGGAGCTCAACGAGGCCTGGCTGGGTCGACACACCGAGGTCCTCGTCGAGGAGGCCCGACAGCCGCGCTGGCACGACCACGAGCCGGCGACGCAGCGCAGCTCGGGCCCCCGCCTGGTGGGCCGCAACCGTGAGCACAAGCTGGTCCACTTCGATGGCCCGGAGCGGCTGGTCGGGCAGCTCGTCACGGTCGTGGTCGAGCGCGCCGGCCCGTATGCGCTCTCCGGGCACCTCGTCGCGGAGCAGCACGACATCGGGAGCAGCACGACGCCTGAGCTGCCGGCCCTCGTCGTCATCGCCGGCGCCACGGCCACCGGCAAGACGGCCCTGGCCATCGAGCTGGCACGGAGCTCGGGACGGCATCGAGATCGTCTCCGCCGACTTCACGCCAGGTCTACCGGGGCATGGACATCGGCACCGCCAAGCCGACGGCCGCGGAACTGGCCGTGCCGCCCACCATTGCCTGGACCTGGTCGACCCGGACGAGCCCTTCACGGCGTCCGACTACCGGCGTGCCGCGCTGGCGGCCCTCCGCGGCATCGCCGTGCGCGGCGGACTGGCCTTGCTCGTGGGCGGTACCGGCCTCTACCTGCGGGCCGTCGCCCGCGGCCTGCCGCTCGAGCGGTCAGGCTCCGACCCCGCGGTCAGGGCGGCGCTCGAGGCGCGCCATGCCGATGCCGGGCTGGGGCCCCTCGTGGCCGAGCTGCGCGAGCGCGACGCTCGCGGGGCCGAGCAGGTCGACCTGCGCAACCCTCGTCGGGTCATCCGTGCCCTCGAGCGGGCCATCCTGACCGGCTCGGCGACACCGCCCCCTCCGGAGGGCTACCCTGGGCCGCTGCTGTGGCTGGCGATCACGCAGGAGCCGGCCGCGCATCGGCACGCCATCGAGGCTCGTGTCGACGACCAGTTCGCCGCCGGCCTGCTGGACGAGGCACGGGTGCTGCGCGATCGCTATCCGGAGGACCTGCCCGCCTTCAGCGCCATGGGCTACCGCGAGGCCTTCGACGTGCTCGCCGGACGCTGCGACCTCGAGCGAGCCAAGGCGCTCGATGCCCAGCGCACCTGGACCTACGCTCGCCGCCAGCGCACCTGGTTCCGCGCCGAACCAGACATCCACTGGCTGGAAGCCGGGGAGGGCCTGCCCGCGCGCGCCGCAGCCATCGCGGCGCCCTTCCTCCGGCGGATCGGCCGCGACGACTATGCTGACGGACGATGACTCGACAGGACCGATCGACCTCGCGCCACCGCTGGAGCGTGCCTTCCTGGTCGCCGTCGAGACCGGTGACGATGAAGGCTGGAACGCGGAGGATTCGCTCGCCGAGCTGGCCAGCCTGGCCGACACCGCCGGTGCCGAGGTCGTCGGTGCCGAATGGCAGCACCGCCGCCACATCGATCCCAACTGGTACCTCGGCAAGGGCAAGGCCAAGGAGCTGCGCAGCGCCAGGCAGGAGACCGGCTTCACGCTGCTCGTCGCCGACGATGAGCTCAGCCCCAACCAGCAGAAGGCCCTCGAGGAGTTGCTCTCGGTCAAGGTGCTCGACCGCAGCGGCCTGATCCTCGACATCTTCGCGCAGCACGCGCAGACCCACGAAGGTCGCCTCCAGGTGGAGCTGGCGCAGCTCGAGTACCAGCTGCCGCGCCTGACACGCATGTGGACGCACCTTTCGCGGACCGGCGGCGGCATCGGCACCCGCGGACCCGGTGAGACCCAGCTGGAGACCGACCGGCGCGTCATCCGCACGCGCATCAAGAAGCTCAAGGAGCGGGTCGAGCAGGTGCGCCAGCAGCGCGAGACGGCCGGCCGCTCACGCGACCGGCGCCTCGTGCCCAGCGTCGCCATCGTGGGCTACACCAACGCCGGCAAGTCCTCGCTGCTCAACGCGCTCGCCGGGCGGGAGGCTGCGCGCACCGAGGACCAGCTCTTCGCCACGCTCGACCCGACCAGCCGCCAGGTGCAGCCTCGGTGACGGCCAGAGCGTCGTGCTCACCGACACGGTCGGCTTCATCCACAAGCTGCCGCACCAGCTGGTCGAGGCCTTCCGGGCCACGCTCGAGGAGGTCACCCGCGCGGACCTGCTGGTCGAGGTCGTGGATGGCACCGACGCCCACGCTCGCGAGCATCGCCAGACCGTCGCGGAGGTCCTCGACGAGCTCGAGGCCGGCGACAAGCCGCGCGTGGTGGCCCTCAACAAGGCAGACCTCTATGACCCGACGCGCGACTGGCAGGGGACCCGGCCCCGGTCCTGGGCGATGCCGTGCCCGTCTCGGCGCTGACCGGCTACGGCCTCGACACGCTCCGGCTGCGCTGGCCAGGTGCTCGCCGAGCTCTGGGAGGACGTCGACGTCACGCTGCCGTACGCCGAGGGCGAGCTGCTCGCGCGGGTGCGTGAGCGCGGCACGGTCGAGGTCGACTACCGGGACAGCGGTGTCCACGTCGTGGGTCGCGTGGTGCCGTCGCTGGCCGGTGAGCTGCGTGCCGCAGCGGCCCGCTGGCAGGCCGCCCCCAGGAGGTGCCGCCCGTGAGTCACGCCGTCAGCATCCTCTGTCGTCCGACGCCCGACGGCTTCGCTGTGCGACGTCGTCGTCGGGCAGCGACGCTGACGCCACCCGACACGTGGTCACCGTCAGCCACGCCGACCTGGCCCGCCTGGCACCCGGACACTACGACCCCGAGCGGCTGGTCGCGCGTCCTTCGACGTTCCTGCTCGCGCGCGAACCCCGCGAAGTCGATCCTGCCCAGCTTCGAGCTGCCCGTCATCGAGCGCTACTTCCCCGGCTACGAGGCGACATCCGCCGACAGCCTGGAGCGCTGACGGCGGACCGGCACAGCGCCCGACCTGCGGGTGGCCGTCGGCCAGCGCGTCGCGGTGCTATCGTCACCACCGTCGCGGCGCAGCGACGGGGACACGGTGGCCGCGCGGGACCGCAACCTCCAGGGGAGTCGACCATGGATCTCTTCTTCGCCTACATCGATCCGGGCTCGGGAAGCCTGATCATCCAGGCCCTCATCGCCGGACTGGTGGCGCTCCCGATCTTCTTCCGACACCAGATCTCGCGCGCCTGCGCGTCGTACGCGGCGGCGACCGAGGCCGAGCGGACGCCCGCACCGACCGGATGACAAGCAGCCGAGCGCTGAGTGCACCAGGCGCCACGGCTGGGCTGCGACCGCGCGAGCGGCGCCTCGCGGCAGCCGCGACCCGGGCTCGTATCGCGACCCGGCCGGGTTCGTCTTCCGGCGCGATGGCGTCGTCTATCGCCAGATCGACGACTCGTTCGCGCGACGACTGGGATCACTTCATCGACTCCGGTCTGTACGAGCGCCTTGCCGACGAGGGCGTCGTCTCCGGCGCACGAGGAGGTCGACCTGTCGACCTGGCGGCCGAACCGCCCGCCTACGAGGTCATCCGGCCCGAGCAGCTCGAGGTCATCTCGTACCCGTACGAGTGGTCCTTCAGCCAGCTCAAGGACGCCGCGCTGCTGACGCTGCGCGCGCAGACGCTGGCGCTCGCAGGCCGGCATGACCCTGCGCGATGCCTCCGCCTACAACGTGCAGTTCCTGCGCGGCAGGCCGGTGCTCATCGACTCGCTCTCCTTCGAGCGCGCCGTGCCGGGCCGCCCTGGGTCGCCTACCGCCAGTTCTGCGAGCACTTCCTGGCGCCGCTGGCGCTCATGGCGCGCGTCGACATCCGCCTCGGGCGCCTGCTGCGCGACCATCTCGAGGGCATCCCGCTCGACCTCGCGGCGCGCTTGCTGCCCGGCCGCACGCGGCTTCTCGTTCGGACTCGGTCCGCACATCCACCTGCACGCCCGTGCCCAGCGCACGCACGCCGACGACAACGCGCGACGCCGGCCAGGCACGCCGCGAGCCTCGATGTCCGCCTCCAAGCGCCTGGCCACGCTCATCGAGAGCCTGCGCGACCACGATCGAGGGCTCTGACTGGGCGCCCGAGGGCACGGTCTGGGCCGACTACGCCGAGAACACCAGCTACGACGACGACGCCACCGCGGCCAAGGTCGGCGCCGTGCGGCGCGGCGCTGCGCGGCGTCGGCGGGGACGCGCGCCTGGGACCTCGGCGCCAACACCGGCCGCTACAGCCGCATCGCCGCCGAGCGCGGCTACCGCGTCGTGGCGCTCGATATCGACCCTGGCGCGGTCGAGCGCGGCTACCTCGCGCCTGCGACGGCGAGGGTCGCACGGACATCCTGCCGCTGCTGGCGGACCTCACCGACCCGAGCCCGTCGCTGGGGTGGGGGAGCGCCGAGCGTCGCGTCGCTGCTCGAGCGGATCGACACCGATGTCATCCTCGCGCTGGCGCTCGTCCACCACCTGGCCATCGGCGCCAACGTGCCGCTGCCCATGATCGCGGCGCAGCTTCCGCAGACTCGCGCCGCACGCCATCGTCGAGTTCGTGCCCAAGGAGGACGCCATGGTGCAGCGGCTGCTGGCGTCACGGCGGGACATCTTCGACGACTACACCATCGAGGGCTTCCGGGCCGCGTTCGCGCCAGGAGTTCGAGATGGTCGGCGATACGTC
>CAVONF010000010.1:0-251249 GCA_963697275.1 uncultured Chloroflexia bacterium
GTACGTCTCCATGTCGGTGCCGAACGGCCGTTCCTCACCGAACTCGACACTGATGCTGAGTAGCGGCCCGTTCTCGGCCTCATCAATGGTGACCGCCACGATGTCCGGCGCATCGCCGGTCACATCACCGACGGCGTCCTCGTGGCGTTCGCTGGCACCCGCCGCAGACGCTCCGGCCAGCACGAGCGCAACGGTCATGCTCGCCGCAAGCCATGTCCTGCACATGGTCAACCTCCTTCGAGACCATCCGATCCCGCGTCGACGCTACGCCCGGACCGTGCCGGTGTGAAGTGACCTTGGACCTGCGACTCGCGCGTGACTGCCAGCGGCCGACCGCCCACCTGGGCCAGCTCGTAGCGCACGCGGGTCGCGGGCTTGCCCAGCTGCAGCAGGGCGCCGATGTGGATGGGCGTGGCCGCCAGCACGATGTCGGCGTCGACCGCCTCGAGCGTCTCGCGCCGCTCCGCCATCTTCCGGATACCCTCGCGATGGCGCTCCCCGGCGAGCTCGGACGGGTAGCGCCGAGCATCGATGCCCGGGTATCTGGGTGGCCGTGAAGGCCACCACCTCCACGCCCGGCTCGTCCCGGCAGACCACGTTGAAGTCGTGGAGGTCGCGCCCGCCGCGCCCATGATGATGACTTTGGTGCGCTCCGCGATCGCTTCCCATGCGCCCCGGGCAGCGCTCGGCGCAGCATGGTTCCGGCCGACCGAGTCGGGACGTCGACCGACAGTCAGGGTGCCGTACCGCGCACGAAGGGGTGGGTGGAGCGAGAGACGGGTCTCGAACCCGCGACATCTGCTTGGGGGTCCTGAGCTCGTGAGCGTGGTAGCACGAGCATGGAAGGACGAGCGAGAGTCGATCAGTTAGGGTGTCGTGACCATGGTCCCCTTCGCAAGGGTCGCCTGACCGCTCAGGGACTCAAGCGGGCGATGAACTCGGCGGGCGAGACGATCCCGCTCTCCCTCCACACCGCTAGGTCAAGGAGGTGCCGGTCTCCGCTGACGATCACATCGGCGCCATATGCACGTCGGGCCTCTAGCACGCGATCGTCTGCTGGGTCGGCTGCGATGACCTGTACCGCCTCGCTCGGCTCGACCACCATCGCGACCCGCGTCATCTGCGCCACGGCTGCCTCGACCCGATCCGGGTCCCAGCCGAACTTCTGCTCAAGGACGCGGCCGAACTCGGCGAGCAGCGGCCGCGACGTTCCGATCTCCAAACGCCCTTCAAGAGCAAGGCGGTAGACCGCCTCAGGCTTGCCGCCCGGGAAGATGAAGGCTGCGACCAGGACGTTCGTGTCGAGGACGGCCCTCACGCGCGCGGACCCGGCCAGCCGTTGGACAGCGGAAGTACACGGGCTCCGAGGTTCACTGCCCTCGCGCTTCCTGGATCAGTCGCTCTACGTCGCTCTCGTCGCGGACGCCAGCCCGTCTGGCTGCGGACGCTCCGTATCGCTGCAGTGACTCGAACGTCTGTGTCTCCCGGTAGGTGTGGTAGACGGCCAGCATCTCGCGGAACAGCTCGCTCTTGTTGCGCCCTTCAAGCTCGGCCAGGCGCTCGAACTCCCGAGCCGCATCCGGGGGGACGGAGACCGACAGGACTGCGGATGATCGCTTCATGTCATACACAGTATGACAGCCCGGATCAGCGAGTCGAGACCGGCCCAGTATCCCGCCGCGTCGGACGAACACGAGCGCTGCGGCATGGCCTCGTGGCCGCCCACGGAGACAGGCAGCGTGTCGCCACGAGCGTGAACCAAGGAAGTGGAGCGGGAGACGGGACTCGAACCCGCGACATACTGCTGGGGAACGAGACCGTCAGACGGTTCCGCGAGGGGCGGCCCAGCGGGTGGGCTGGCCGGTGACGCTGGCGATGATCTCGTAGTCGCCGTCGTAGTGGACCATGGTGAGGCCGTTGCGGGCGGCCACGGCAGCGATGAGCAGGTCGGGGATCTTGACCTGCCGGTGGTGCAAGGGGCCGCGGGCGGCGAGCTCGCGGAACACGCGCCGCGCCTCGGCCCAATCAGCTGGATCGACCGGGAACCAGGGGCAAGCGAGCAGGGCCGCCTCGGTCATCCGGAAGTCGGCGAGATCCCTGGCGCTCCACAGCAGCTCCATCACGACTTGGTCGCAGACGGCGACCCGGCCGTCCTCGAGCGCCGCCGCAAACCACTCTAGCCCGGGTCTGCCGCTACGCGCCCAGACCGAGGTGTCGGCGAGCTCCGGCTTGTCGGCCGCCGGCTCCATCTACGACGCGGCGAGCTCGCCCGCTCGCTCTACGGCCTCGACGCGAGAGGTTCGCAGGTCAGGCAGTGCGGCTTCGAGCTCCGAGAAGTCGCGGCGGGCCAGCCAGGCACGTCGGCGCCGGGCCACCACGTCGCGCAGGGCGGCGTGGACCGTGTCGGTCGTCCTGGTCGTCCCGAGAGCCTCCGCGGCGTCGCGCAGGAGGTCACGGTCGAGATCGAGGGTCGTGTGCGTCCTGGCCATCATCGCCTCCCTCTCATGCGACCGTCATGCGTGAGAAAGCCTAGTAGATCCACGCATGGCAGTCAAGCGTAGCCACGCACGAAGGAGTGGGTGGAGCGGGAGACGGGTCTCGAACCCGTGACATCCTGCTTGGGAGGTCCTGAGCTCGTGAGCGTAGCGGCACGAGCGTGGAAGGACGAGCCAAACTCCTGCAGCTAGTGTCGCCGTCTTGGGCATACCGCGCTGGCTGGTCGAAGGCATCCAGGCGACTCAAGGCCAGCAGAGCGCCATGGCGAACCTGGCGGCCCATCGCCCTACGGCACCACCATTCGGATGTGGTGGTTGCGCCTTGCCTGGGTTGCCAGGATGGATCAGACTAGTCTTCGACCAGATGGAGGGCCCAATGCGACGGATCGGAGCCTACGAAGCCAAGACCCATCTACCCAAGCTCCTTGACGAGGTCGCCCAGGGGGAAGCCATCACGATCACGAAACACGGCGTCGCGGTCGCCGTGCTGGGTCCCGTCTCCAGGCCGGCGTCGATGACACCCGCGCAGGCCATCGCGGGCCTACGCGCATTCCGCCGCGCCCATCGACTCGACGGGATCTCGGTTCGCGAGCTCATCGATGAGGGCCGCAGGTAGTGTTCGTGATCGACGCTTCTGTCGCCCTCGCTTGGTGCTTCGCGGACGAGCTGTCCGAGCTCGCTGACGTGGCATTGGGCAGGCTCGAGCACGAGGCAGCGATCGCGCCAGCGATCTGGCCCCTCGAAGTCGCCAATGGTCTCAGGACGGCCGAGCGGCGGGGTCGCCTGGAGCTCGCCGACCTGCCGCGGGTCCGCGACCTGTTGCTGTCGCTGCCCGTGGAGGTCGAGCCAGTCGACCTGCGGCTGGCCTTGGGTGAGGTCACCGAGCTGGCCCGTGGCCTCGAGCTCACCGCCTACGACGCCGCCTACGTCGCGCTGGCCGCGCGCCGGGGACTGTCCCTCGCCACCGTCGATGATCGGCTTCGACAGGCGGCCGCGTCGTCGGGCATAGAACTCGTGGCCTGACGCGGCAGGTCGTTCGCGAGGGAGATGGAGCGGGAGACAGGACTCGAACCCGCGACATTCTGCTTGGGAAGTCCTGAGCTCGTGAGCGTAGTGGCATGAGCGTGGAAGGACGAGCGAAAGCCGTGCAGTCAGGGTGTCGCGACAAGGGTCTGTCTGTGGGCTGCCATGCCGCGACACATCACCGCCACGAGGAGGGGCGCGCTCCTCGCGCGAGGGGCCGAACAGGCAACCGAGGCGGGCGTGGTGGAACTACTCCTCATCGGGCGGCATCGGCGCTGGGAACTCGGGCATCGCGCCGGGGAAAAGGACGCCCTTGAGGTCCCATCGCCCTGAGCCGGTCGGCAGGAACACCAGCGTCGCCAAGAGACCCGCGTAGCTACCCTCGCCCGTCAGATGGATCCAATAGTGGCTCCCGGAGTACGCGCTCGTGCCGGGCTCGGCGAAGCCGTTGAACTCCGCCAGCCACGATCCACCATCGTTCGAGAGGCGGGCCCTCCCGGAGCGGAGATAGCCGCCTTCGGGGCCGGGGACGAGTTGGACGTAGTTCGAGGTGGCCTTGAGGCTGCTGCCCAGCCTCGGGCGCACCGTCGAGACACTGAGCCTTGGGATCGTGACGCCCGAGCTCGCTGGGCCGCTTCTGGGGGCGTGGGAGGTCGCCATCGGTATCGGGCTGCTGACCGGCTGGTTCCTGCGGGCAACGTTGCTGCTGTTGGCACTGCAGATGGTGGGCGCGATGTCGCCGCTGATCCTGTTCCCTGCGGAGACCTTTGCTGGCTCTCCGCTGATACCCACGCTTGAGGGCCAGCACATCATCAAGAACGTCGTCCTCATCGCCGCAGCCATGGTCCTCGGTGCGACGGTCCGCGGAGGCCGACTGCTCGCCAGACCCGCGGCGCCCTCGCGCGCTGCGCAGCTGCCTGAGGAGGCCGCATGACTCTGCCTGACACTGACAGCCACGCGCGCGAGGTGCCCCACATCGCCATCGTCACCGGCGCGACTGGTGCCATCGGGTCAGCCACGGCGCGACGTCTCTCTGGAGCCGGATGGACGGTCGCCCTCGTGGGGCGCGATGCCGATCGCGTACGAGCGGCCGTGGAGGGACTTGGGCCGTCAGCTCGGGGCTTCGTGGCCGACGCGACCGACTCAGGCGCCGTCGATGGAGCGTTCGGGGAGATCGTCGAGAGCATGGGCCCGCCCTGCGGGCTCGTCCATGCTGTCGGATCGACGTTGCTGAAGCCAGCTCACGTCATCTCCGACGCCGAGTTCGACGAGGTGCTCGATGTCAACCTTCGCTCTGCCCTCTACGCGCTGCGGGCGTTCGTGCGAGCGGTGTCGCGGGGAAGCACGGCATCGATCGTGTTCTTCTCGACAGCCGCCACGAGGATCGGCCTCATGAACCACGAAGCCATCTCCGCGGCCAAGGGTGGCGTGGATGGCTTGGTCGCTGCGGCATCGGCCACGTACGCGTCCCGGGCCATCCGCGTCAATGCCGTGGCTCCTGCACTCGTGCCATCGAAACTGACCCGGCGCCTGACCGACAACGAGTCGAGCCTGCAGGCATCCGAAGCGATGCACCCGCTGGGTCGGATCGGCGATCCCGACGACGTCGCAGGCCTGGCCGCGTTCCTGTTCACAGCTGATGCCGAATGGATCACCGGACAGGTCATCGCCGTCGACGGTGGGCTTTCGGGTATCGAGCTGCCACCCGCCGCTGGCCACCACATGCGGAGCATGTCGCGCTGGGCGCGAGAGGATGAGGGGTGCCGCGTCGCGCGGCCCGGCGGCTCACGCCCCCCGCAGCGCGGCCAGGATGTCGTCCCATTCCCGGTCCTGCGGATCGCCGGCGCCGCGGGCGAGGATGGTGCCGTCGCGGGTCACGACCAGCGCGTGGACCTCCTCGCCACCCTGGATCGCAAGGGACCGCTGGAAGCCGCCCACGTCCGTGTAGATCGTGATGGTGCGGGCGAGGACGTCCGGGTCGCCGATGCCGGCTGTCATGCCGCCATCGATGAAGCGCCGGACGGGTCGCCACCCGGTGGCGAGGACGGGAAGCTCCACGACGGCTGCGGGCAGCACGCCGGTGAGACCCCGCGGTGTCGGCGGCACGCCATCCGCCACGGCGCGGGCGATCCAGCGGTCGACCCGGGCCTGGTGCCATTGCCGGAACGCCACGACGGCCAGCGTCCGTTCGGCGGGGAATCCGTGCGGCAGCGCCAGCTCCACGCCCAGGAGTGAGCGGGCGCTGACGGTCGGGAACCGGGCAGGGGACCCGCCTGTCTGGCTGGTCACCATGCGGCTACCGGTCGGGCGCACGTCAGGCACGTGCTCCGGGGTGGGGCAGTGCGATGGGCCGGCCCTGGCCGAAGAACTGCCCCGCAGCAGCCTCGATGGACGGGTCGACAGCCATGAGGGCGAGCGCGTCCACTGCAGCATCGAGCGGCGTCGCGAAGGGCATGTGAGGCAGCACGACCTGCATGAACCGCCGCTTGACGCCGTTGGCGCTGGCGGCCGCGGTCGCAGGCACGAACCTCGGACACGCGGTGGCCGGCGGCGGCGAGCTTCTCCGCGGTGGCCCGTCCCAAGCCGCGCCCGCCCCCGGTGATCAGGATGGTCGTCATCACACGACCATCGTAGTCCGCGGACGGCCAGGGCTGACGGCGCGCCCCGAGGCGACCCAGCACGAGCACCACCCCGACCGCCAGCGATGCGCTCGGCGCGCCGTGGATGAGCCTGGCCTGACCAGGCTCGCTCGGGACACCGTCGACGGCGAGTCGCTGACACTCAAGGACGACGGCGGGCGCCCGATCCTCGTCCTCGCCGCGGCGCGCACGCGGCCTCTCGTGGGAACCCCGTGGCGGGCGGTCTCGCTCAACGAAGCGCCGGCACGGCTCGCGGAGGCCCAGGGACCCGGTGCTACACTCCAGCTCGAGGCGCGGACCGGTTCGTGACCTCACCATCAGTCCGTCTCGGCGTCCCAGCGCTCCTCGCTGCGGCGAAGGCCCGCCGCCGACCGTTCCCGAGCAGGAACACCAGGACGGAATCGCGTTTCTCGGAGGGCACGTTCATGACCAACCCTGCCGCGACTGCGACTGCGATCAGCGCGACGGCCCCTCCGGCCATCGCGCCTGAGCGAGCCCGCTCGCTGGGCCGCTGGAACCGCTTCCTGGTCTTCGCCCACGGGGGCCAGTTCGTCCTCATGCTCCTGATCTCCGGGACCGCCGTGCTCTTCGAGGTCGTCGTGCCGACGGCCCGCCCGATCATCGAGAACGGCGAGTTCACCGGGATCGAGCCGTCGAGCGTGATGCTCGTCTCGTTCCCGCTGGTCTACCTGATCGCCAGCTTCTTCCTGATGAGCGCCATCGCCCACGCATCCGCCGGCATCTTCCTGCGCAGCCGCTACGAGGCCTGGCTCGCCCGGGGCATGAACCCGCTTCGGTGGGTGGAGTACGCGTTCTCGTCGACGGTGATGATCGTCGCCATCGCGTACCTCAGCTTCATCACCGAGTTTCCGGCGCTCGTCGCGATCGCCGGCTGCAACGTCGCGATGATCCTCTTCGGATGGAGCATGGAGGCGGGCAACGAGGGCCGGCTGACGAAGGGCGAGCGCATCGACTGGAAGCACTTCGTCTTCGGCTGCATCGCCGGGGCGGTCCCCTGGATCGCGATCTTCTCGATCGTGTGGGCCTACTCGGCCCAGGAGGGCCTGCCGCCAGAGGCCCAGATCCCGGGCTTCGTGTACGTGATCATCGCCAGCCTGTTCGTCGCCTTCAACATCTTCGCCATCACCATGGTCCTCCAGTACGGGAAGGTTGGCCGCTGGAAGGACTACCTGGTAGGCGAGAAGACGTACATGGTGCTGAGCCTGGTCGCGAAGTCGCTGCTGGCCTGGCAGGTCTGGTCCGGCACGCTCCGCCCGCAGTAACCCGGGCGGCCGCCCGAGCGCACGTCAGCGGCGAGGCGAGCCTGCCGTTCAGCCTCCCCCCGGTGTGATCGCGCCGATCGCCATGAACCCGAACACCAGCTCGTCCTGCACGAAGTGGATGAACCATGCCCACGTGAGGCCACGCGTCTCCAGCATGGACCGCGCCAGGATCCAGCTAGGGAACCAGGCCAGCAGTACGCCGATGATGCCGTAGAAGCGGACGATCCGAAGCACGCCACGACCATCCGCAGCGCCTGGCGCGAGCCCACGGGCTGCACCCCTTCTCGTCTTCGAGGTCCGTCTGCCCGAGGTCTACGGCGAATCGAACGCGGCGATGTGGGACGGGGTTGCGGCGACCAAGCAGGGTGTCGTCCCGAGTTCAGAAGGGGGAAGTGGAGCGGGAGACGGGACTCGAACCCGCGACATTCTGCTTGGGAAGTGGAGCGGCCTCAGCGGTGTGCTATGAGCGTGGGAAGGCGAGCGAAAGGCACGTTGTTATGGTGTCGTGACACACCCTCTTCAGGACCGCGTCCAGCTCCGGAGAACACTGGCTCAATCGCGCCGCTTGGGGATGCGTCGACGAACCTCGTCTTGTCTGGCCGGACGCTATCCGCTCTCGGTCGGGGCCGGCGGCGGCTCACCCTCCAAGATGACGCCCCAGAGCTGCGAGTTGACGATGAATGGGTTGAACCAAACAATGGCGGTCAGGCTCTCGTAGTCGCCTTCGCCGAAGAAGGTGATCGGCTCGGTGGGGATGGTTCGCTCGCTCTGTGAGACGGTGCCTTCATCGTCGGCTTCAGCGACCCACCAGGCCGTGACCGTCGGCGGAGCCATCCACGCACCGTCATCGTTCTCGACGCGGTGGGCCACTGTGGACACAGTGAGGGACCCGTCCCCGAGGACACCCAACAACTCGGAGTAGGTGTCGTTGTTGCTTTCCATGACGAACCGCCCGGTGAAGCGTGGATCGGTCGTGCCCATCCAGCCTTCGCACCGGAAGTCCCGCACCTGTTCGACCGGCTCGGATCGCTCCAGCCTCCCGCCGCAGGCCTCTTCGCCGTCGTTCGGCAGGCTCTGCAGCCAGCCAGTGAAGCTGGCCGGTGCATCGTAAGGTTGCGCGACCGACACGGGAGGTTGCGCGACCGACACGGGCGGAGCGAACATCAGGGCGAGGGCCACCGTGGTGAAAGACAGTAGGACTGACTTCCTCATGACGACGCTCCTCCCGGCATTTCGCCCCCTCGTGGAACCTTCGGCCCCCATCCTCCGCCTTCGTATGCACGGGTCAAGGGCCGGACGGACCTCGTGACCGTCACTCACCCCCGCCGACCTTCCGCATCATCGAGCGGCGTGCACAACTCCGGGCAGCCCGAACCAGGGGGCGTGTCACCAGTTAGGGTGTCGTGCCAAGCACGAAAGAGAGGGACTGGAGCGGGAGACGGGACTCGAACCCGCGACATTCTGCTTGGGAAGCAGACACTCTACCGACTGAGTTACTCCCGCTCAGGAGTGGCGCGGACGTGCTGGTCCTCGCGCGACGGATAGTAGCATCGCTGGACCGCCGCCGAACCACGGGCCATCGCCTCGCCGCGGAGGCACCACGAGGAAGCCTCAGGGTCCGCAGTCGCCCGGGCTGTTGCCGTGCACATTGGCGCCCGGAGGCACGCACATCACGTTGACCAGTTGGCCCTGGTTGAGGAGGCCGGCGGCGGTCCCCTGCCCTGCCGTGTTGCCGCTGATGGAGCTGGCTCCATCGAGCCTGAGGACCCCCGCGTTCCAGACCCCGCCGCCATCAGCGGCGCTGTTGCCACGCACCGAGCTGGAGCCATCCAACGTGAGCGTGCCGCCGGGGAGATTGAAGATGCCCCCGCCGCGGCCCGCGGCCGTATTGCCCCGGACGATGACATCCCGGAGGACCAGGGCGCCCCGGTTGCGGATGCCACCGCCATCTCCGGCTGAGGCCCCGCCACGGATGGTGAGGCCCGTGATGGTGACGCGGGTCCGTGCGGCCGGCACCTTGACCACGGCACGCTGTCCCTTGCCGACGACGGTCGGCGGGCCCGATGACCCGCGGCGGACACCCCTGATGGTGATGTCCCCCAGGATCTCCACTGGTCCGCGGCACCTCCCACGCACGGTGAGGTGCTGACCGGGTCGAGCGGCATCGACGGCGATCTGGAGGTTGCCGTTGATGACACCCGTATCGAGGTTCTTCACCCGGCATGCGGCGGGCGGCTCCACGGGCTCGCCGCCGAGGCCGAGCATCTGTGACAGCCCCACCAGGCGGTAGCCCCGGGCCCGGTAGCTCTCGATGATGGGGCCGACCGCCCCAGGGGTCGCCGATGGTCCGCAATGCATCAGCACGATGGCGCCCTTGCCGCCCCGGCTGCCATAGCGGATGACGCTGCCGGTGGTGGCCCAGGTCCGGGTATCGAGGCTGTCCACGTCCCAGAGCAGCGTGCGATAGCCCAGGCTGTCGGCGACCTGGACGACCCGGCTGTCGTAGGCGCCATAGGGCGGCCGCAGCACGCGCAGCATGGGCCGTCCGAGGGCGCTCTCGATGACCTGCTCGTTGACCCTGATCTGCGCGGCGATCTGGGTCGCGCTCAGGCGGGTGAGATACGGGTGCGTGAGCGTGTGGTTGGCGACCTCGAACCCCTGCAACATGGCCCGCCACCGGGCCGGGGCCTGCCGGATGATCGCGCCGTTGATGAAGAAGGTCGCCGGGACCTGCTTGGCTCGCAGCGTCCGCACGATCTGCTCGCACCGACCGGCGCTCCAGCCATCGTCGAAGGTGAGGGCCACCCAGGGCCGGTCGCGCGAACCGTGGGTGAAGACTGATGAGGCCTGGACGTCGACCGCGATCGCGGTGACGAGGGCGAGCGCACCGATGACCGAGAGGGCCAGTCGGGACCGGCCGGCTGATGGTGTGGGCACGTGTCCATCCTCCCTGTCCGTAGCGCTCGCACGACGCCGGCCGGCGCCGACCGGTCAGGCCAGCGGACGGCCCCGTTCCGGGCACACTCCATGCTATCCCGCTGCCGGGCCGTCGTCCGCGTCTCGCGGCCTGATGACACGAAACGTCCCCCCGGCCGACTCCCGCCACTGCGCATGCACAGCCTGCCCCAGCGCATCAGCGTGCGCCATGGCACGATGCGCGTCCGTGAGAGTCATCCGTGCCTGCCTGGTCCTGGCGCTCCTGGCAGCGTCGCTCGCCCCGGCCACCGGCGCCGCCGCTGCTGAGGCCGAGGCGGCCACGACCGAAGCTCTGCCCGAGCGCGTCCTGTTCATCGGCAACAGCCACACCTACCGGCACGGGGGCATGGACTGGCTTGTCGGCAACATGGTCGCTGCCGAGGATCCCGCCGCGGACGTTCGACGGGCGACGATCCTCGCCGCCAGCGGTGTGACGCTCCAGTACCACTACGAGAACGGCGCCCTCGAGCGTATCCGCCGGGGCGACTACGACGCGGTCGTCCTGCAGGGGTACCTGCCCGGGAGTCCGACGCGGACGGCCGAGCCCTTCCTCGAGTACGCCAGGCGTCTCGACGAGGAGATCAGGGCCTCGGGCGCACGGACGGTCTTCTACATGACCTGGCCGCAGGGTCGCTACGACTGGGCCGACCTGGACGACCTCGTCGCTGCGCATCGTCAGATCTCGGCCGAGACCGGCGCACCGGTGGCACCGGTCGGCGTGGCCATGGAGAAGGCGCGAGCCGAACGGCCCGACCTTGTGCTCATCGACGAGGACGAGGTCCACGCCACCTGGGAGGGCGCCTACCTGGCCGCCGCCACCATCTACAGCACGCTGTTCCAGCGGAGCCCGGAGGGTCTGCCCTACTCCTTCGGCGTCAGCGAGGAGGACGCCGCCTTCCTGCAGCGCATCGCCTGGCAGACCGTCACCGAGTGGCAGGCGGGGGTCCCGGCAGCGACCCTGACCTGGGTGCCCGGAGCCTCGCGCCCATGCTGCGTATCCCCGAACCGGGATCGCGCAGGTCCCACGCTCCCTGAGGTCCCAGGGCTCCGGAGACCGGATGACTCCCCGCAGATTCACGCCACGGGTCAGTAGTGACCGGGGAGCATCCGACCTCCGGCCGCGATCTCGACGCGGAGCACGTTCGGCGTTCCTGTGTCACCCGCAGGTGAGGCAACGACCAGCGAAGGCATCAGGCCCCGGCGAAGTTCGTGACGCTCGGCGGTCACTACTGACCTCAGAGGTGAGGACCCGCTCGCCCCCGCTGGACAGCGTCGCAGTCTTCACTGCCAGCTCGAGGTGCCACGCCGACGCGTTCGATCCACCTGCCAGCTCGATCCACCGCAGCCGTGACGAACGGCACTCTCAGTCGCACCCTCCAGGTGGCACCATCGCGGCCATGCGACCGATGCGCTCCGCCCTGCTGTGGATGGCCCGCAACGAACGGCTGCAGCAGACCATCCCGACCCTCCCGTTCGCCCAGCGTGCCGTGCGCCGCTTCATGCCCGGCGAACGCGTGGAGGATGCCTTCGCCGCGGCCGAACGGCTGCGCGACGAGCGTATCGGCGTCCTCTTCACGCGGCTGGGCGAGAACATCAGCTCGCTGGAGGAGGCCGAGGAGGTGGCCGCTCACTACCGCTCCGTGCTGGGGCAGGACGCCGCGCGGGCGCACACCACGGGCCCCATCGAGATCTCCATCAAGCCCACGCAGCTGGGGCTGGACCAGGACGTCGACGCCTGTCTCGCCCACTGCCATGACATCGCCGAACGTTGCGCGGCGCAGGGCACCTGGTTCTGGATCGACATGGAGGGCTCCGACTACACCGACGCCACGCTCGACCTGGCCGAGACGCTGCTGGCTAGCCACGACAACGTGGGCATCGCCCTCCAGTCCTACCTGCGGCGCACCGCGGCCGACGTCCAGCGCCTGCTGCCGCTGCGGCCGGCGATCCGCCTGGTCAAGGGCGCCTATGACGAGCCGGCCGCCATCGCCTACCGCTCGGCGGCGGAGGTCGATGCCAACTTCCTGGCGCTGGCGCGTGATCATCGCCGGCCCTGCAGCGCGCGGCGAAGCCAGGCTGGCCCTGGGCACCCACGACGTCGAGCTCATCGAGCAGATCCGGACCATCACCGATGCCCAGGGCATCCCGGTCGCCAGCGCTCGAGGTGCACATGCTCTACGGCATCCGGGAGCGCGAGCTTGCCGCGGCTGCGGGATGCAGGGCATCCGGCCTTCAGCCTGGTGGCCTACGGCTCGGCCTGGTACCGCTGGTACATGCGGCGGCTGGCGGAACGCCCGGCCAACGTCGCTCTTCGCCCTGCGGCAGCTGCTGCCCTGACCCGCCTGGTGCGCCGCGGGCCGCCTTCGGCAGACCTGCATGCTACCGTCCGCGGCATGCACCTCGCGACGGAGTGGCTTGGCCGCATGCCCTACCGGGAAGCCTGGCAGCGGCAGCGCTCGCTGGTGGACGCGCGCGCCGCCGATGCCGCCCCGGACACCCTGCTGCTGGTGGAGCACGACCCGGTGCTGACGCTGGGCCGGCACGCCACCGACGACCACGTCATCGCCTCCCCTGCCGAGCTCCGGCGGCGCGGCATCGAGGTCATCCGGGTGGAGCGCGGCGGCGAGGTCACGTACCACGGTCCCGGCCAGCTGGTCGCCTATCCCATCGTCCGGCTGCGCGACCGCGGGCATCCTGCTGCGGCCCTTCGTGCGGGCACTCGAATCGGCCATGGCTGACGTCGCGGCGCAGCTACGGCGTGGAAGCTGCGGCACGCCCGGGCTACCCCGGCATCTGGGTGGCTGCCAGCGGGCCACGGCCGCGCAAGCTGGGAGCGCTGGGCCTGCGCGTGGAGCGCGGCATCACCTACCACGGCATCGCCCTCAACATCGCCACGCGGCTGGCGGACTTCGGCCTCATCGACCCCTGCGGCATGGCCGGACTCGACGTGACCTCCATCGCTCGCGAGCTGGGCTGGCAGGGGGCGGCGGCCGAGCCGTCCACCTCGGTCGTCGAGGAGGCCGGGCGACCGCTTCGCACTGGCCTTCCGCGGACGGCTCGCGGCCATGGCCAGCGAGCCCGGCCACGTCCACGCCGCGATACCGACAGCGGTGGCGTAGGCAGCGTCATGGCCGGCGGCCTGTTCGAGCTTCGACGCGACGACATCACCGGCTGGTGGGTGGCCACGGTGGTCGATCGCGAGTTCGAGCGCGCCCGGTTCGCGCGGCCGGCACGGCGCATGGGCACCCTCGACGAGCGACTGTCAGAACTGCCGCTCTGCCCCGCACGATCGAGCCTCGCTGCGGGTGCTCAAACCGCAGGCCTTCACCATCGCCGGAGGCGCGCCGAGGCACCGCGGCCGCGATGCCACCAGTGCCCCCGAGGGTGAGGCCGAGGAGCTGGGGCTGGGCCTGCTCGGGGACGTCGGCTCCTGGGAGACCATCGTCGCGCCGGCGCGCCACCACGCCGGCCTGAGCGACGAGACCGAAGCCATCGTCATCGAGATGCTGGCGATCGCCCGGGAGCGCATCGTCCGGGCGCGCGCCGCCAGCGGCACGCAGTATCTCCAGGTCGTCCAGAACTGGGGCGCACAGGCCGGCGCCATGACGAACCACCTCTGCTTCGATGTCTACGACCTGCCCCAGATCCCGCATCGCGTCGGAGAGGAGCTCGGCGGCGCGGCGCGCTACGTCATCAGGGAGGGCGTCTGCCCCTGGTGCCGGCTGGTCGGAGGACGAGGTCGCACGCCGCGACCGGCTCGTCTTCGACGATGCCGCCAGCGTCTGCTTCGCTCCCTACGCCTCGCGCTCGCCGTTCGAGCTGTGGGTCGTGCCGCGTCACCATGAAGCGGACTTCGCCAGGGCCACGGACGAGCAGCTGACGTCGGCGGCGGAGACGCTGCAGAAGGTCATCCGCATGCTGGGCACACTGGATGGACCGGCCTACAACCTCGTGCTGCACACGTCGCCACTCCACGAGGATGTCAGCGAGACCTACCACTGGCACTGGGAGATCCACCCCCGCCTGCGCGAGATCGGCGGCCTGGAGCTGGGCACCGGGCTGCCCGTCAACCCCATCAGCCCGGAGGAAGCGGCCGACGAGCTGCTCGCTTCCACGCGGGCAGCCTCGGGTGAGAGCGCGCCACGCGACGAGCCCGACAGCCGGCGCTCCTGGGACGAATTCCCGCGTCGATAGGGCAATCGTCTGGCATGCAGCCGCGTCTGTGGGCAGGGCCTGACTTCGGCTACCCTCCGGGCGAGGAGGTGGTCCGATGAGCGCACACCAGATCATGTCCGCCGAGGAGATGCGCCGAGCCCTGGTGCGCATCGGTCACGAGATCGTCGAGCGGCAGGGCGGGGCACACGACCTTGCCCTCGTGGGCATCGAGCGGAGGGGACCCCTCCTCGCGCGGCGCATCGCGGCCGCCATCGAGACCCGCGAGGGGGTCGCGGTGCCGGTCGTGGCCCTGGATGTCTCGCCCTATCGCGACGACCGCGACGGCGCCATCGATGCGGATGCCGCTGCGGTCATCCCGGACCCTTCGCTGCGGCCCTACGACCCTGCCCGCACCACGGTCATCCTCGTCGATGACGTGCTCTTCACGGGACGGACCGTGCGCGCCGCGCTCGACGCCCTCATGCGCCACGGCCGTCCGGCTGCCGTACGTCTCGCAGTGCTCATCGACCGCGGACATCGCGAATTGCCCATCCGCGCGGACCACGTCGGCAAGAATGTGCCCACCGCGCGCGATGAGCGCATCGACATCCGCCTGGCCGAGGGCGATGGCGACGCAGACGAGGTCCTGCTGCTGCGTCCCGACGGCTAGCGCCCGGCGCCACGACTCTCGGGGCTGATCGCCGCACTGGGCGTCGAGCCGCGCGGCCACCCTCGGTCGCGGCGTCGAGCCGCGCGGCTGGTCGTTCCTGTCAGCCAGTCCCGGGGGGGACTGCTGAACGGGACTCTGCCCGGGTCGATGCACCTCCGGAGTCATGGTGTCTGGTGCTGGGAGGTCGTCGCCACGCTCACACCGAACACCAGCGGCCCCGGGCGCCGGTCGGTCGGCCACGCTGGAACGCCACCATCCGTTCTACCGGTCCACCGGTGCATGGCTGACAGGAACCGGCCGGGTCCGGACCGCCACAGCGGGTGGGAGCGCCACGACCCCGGTGGCGCCGCGGGACGACCGCCCTGTCAGCCCAGCGGGTGGCTGTAGCGGAACTCCTGGATCTGCGTGCCCCCACAGTCCTCGAGGCGGCTATGGCCGGTGGTGCTCCAGCCCTCGCGCTCGACGAAGCCACGGACCTCGGCATCGCTCGCGATGAGCCACATCTCAGCTCGCTTGAAGTGGTGCTGGCGCAGGTCCTTGAGGACATGACGGAGCAGGCTCGAGCCGATGCCGCGCCCCCAACACTCGGGTTGCACCGAGAACTGGTAGACCTCCCCGGTCCTGGAGTCGGCATCCTCGTCGCGCGACATGCCACCGATGGCGAAGCCCACCACGGTATCGTCGATGAGCGCCACCCAGGGCGTTCGGTCGGGGGCCTCGATCTCCAGCTCCGTGCGCCAGAACTCCTCGCGCGCCTTCGAACAGGCCAGGAACTCGGGCGGCACCAGCTTCTCGTGGGCTGCCCGCCAGCCCGCTACGTAGACCTCGGCGATACCGGCCGCGTCAGTCACCACGGCGCGGCGGAGGTGGATGGGGCCTTCGCAGGGCATCGATGCTTCCCCCGGATGCGGTTTCCCTTGGGGGCATCATCGGGCCATGACTGCGACCGCGCCAAGGGCCACGCGGCTGACGCGATGGGGCCATCTGTCCCGGCACGTCTGGAGCGGAGGCCGGTATCACGCGGCCGGATGGCACACATGACGCGGCGGATGGCACACGTGACGCGGCGGCCAAGCCTGCGGCGCTGGCCAGCACGCAGAGGATCCGCCTCGTCGTACGATGGACGCTGTGCCCGGCCCATCCGTCTGCCTCGCCTCCCTGCCCAGCGCGCCCGGCGACGTGAGCGCGCCAGCCCAGCCACCTGTCTACAAGGGCGAGCCGCTCGACGCGGAGCGTGGCCCCGGCCTGGGCTGCTTCTGGATCCAGATCGCACTGCTGACCTTCTTCCTCGTCTTCACGCCACTGACGGTGACCTGGGGGTGGGACCCCTTCATCAGCGGTGCGCTGCTGATCTTCACGCTCGTGCTGCTGCTCTTCAGCGGCCAGACGGTCATCTTCCTGCTGCGCCTCGTGGCTGCCGACCGACGCACCCGCCGCGCGCCCCTCGATCCCAAGGCCAGGCCGACAGTCGGACAACTCGAGGACGAGGACGCTGACCGGGTCGAGGGAGCAGCAGAGAGCGTGAGCGGAGCGTCCGCAGCGAACCGTGCCCACGAAACGTCCGCACCGGACCGTGCCCACGAGACGCCCGCACCTCCTGAGGAGCACCCAGGGGACGGCGATCGTGGCTGACGGGGTGCCGCGCTCACGCGTCAGCGCCGGGATCCTGCTCTTCCGTCGCGCCGGTGGAGGCATCGAGGTGCTGCTCGGCCATCCGGGCGGCCCCTACTTCGAGACGCCGGGACGCCGGCACGTGGTCCATCCCCAAGGGTGAGGCCGGGGATGGCGAGGAGCTCTGGCGGGTGGCCCAGCGCGAGTTCGGCGAGGAGACCGGACACGTGGTCGGCTCCTCGGCACGTGTCATCGCCCTGGGCAGCATCACGCAGCGCGGCGGCAAGGTCGTGCATGCGTGGGCAGTGGAGGGCGACCTCGATCCAGCCGATTGCTGGTCCAACACCTTCGCCATGGAGTGGCCACCCCACTCGGGCATCTTCATCGACGTGCCGGAGCTGGACCGCGTCGCCTGGTTCAGCCCGGAGGCTGCCCGTAGCCGCGATGAACCCCGCCCAGGCGGCACTCATCGACCTGCTCCTCGAGGCATTGCAGGCCTGACACCACGATCTGCTCATCACGGCGCATCTGTCTGCTCGACAGCGCGCATCTGGTCAAATCTCGCCCCAGGGCGCATCTAGTCGAATGTCGCGTCAGGTGGCATAAGGGAGGAGAGATGAGCTGAGGGCAGGGTCGGAGGACCCTGTGTGGCGCTGCACCGGTGTTGACCTCGAGCGTGGCTCAGCGCTGGGGCAGCACCGAGGTAGCGCCAGGCGAGCGCCAGGCTCACCCGCTGCGGCCGCCGCGCGCTGGCCACCTACTGGCCAACGCCGCCTGGGACACCATCCGACCAGTTGCGAGCCGCCAGCGCGAGGTCGCGCAGCCGTCAGCGCGAGGTCGCGCAGCCATCAGCGCGAGGTCGCGAGCCATCCGCGCGAGGTGCGCAGCCGTCAGCGCGAGGTCGCGAGCCGTCAGCGCGGGGTCGCGAGCCGCAGCGCGCGGCGTCCCCGGGGCCACCGGCGAGCCCCAGGAGCAGCCTTCGCGCGTGCGACAATGTCGAGCACTCGCAGGCGAGCAGTCGCAGTCGCAGTCGGAGGTAGCGTGCCGGTCCTGGCCACATTCTTCTCGGTCCGTCGAGGTCGCGACCCGTTCTTCAAGTTCTTCATGCAGAAGCTCTTCCCCAGGCAGGTGGAGCGCTACGAGAAGGACTTCGGGATGCGTTTCCTGGGCTGGTACAACGTGGCCTACGGCTGGGACTTCGACAACGTCATCCTGCTCGAGCTGCCCGACTACGAGACCATCGACAAGCTGGAGGGCGACCCGCGCTCGCGGGCCATCGGCCATCGTGCCGGCGAATGGATGTTCGAGCGTCACCACGCCATGTTCCTGCGCGAACGCATGGGCACCGACCTGGAGTTCCACCCCTAGCGCACACCCGGAGGAGGCAGAGATGGACGAACAGCTACGCGCCGCCACACTGGGCGAGATCGCCACCGAGGCCGGGATCGAGCGCGCCTCCTTCCTGACCGATGCCGCCAGGCAGTTCAATGCCTTCCTGGACGCCAACCGGGAGCGCATCCGCGACCTCGGTGGCCTCGTGCTCATCGACGACGAGCCGGAGTACCTGGCCGTCACGGCCGAGGGCACGTTCCGGTCGCGCACCCGCTACCAGGATGCCTCGGGCGAGTGGGTCGCAGAGACCGAGGAGATCGAGAGCGCCGGGGAGCTGGTCGAGATCTACAACCCCGCCGACCTGTACGCCGCCTTCGCGGAGGCAGCGCGCGACGAGGCCGGCCTGGAGCCCGAGCCCACCGCCGCCGAGGACCTCCTCGAAGTGGCCGGGGTGGCCTCGGAGATGGGCGTCGAGCAGGAGGGCGAGCGCGTTCCGGACGAGGATTGGGTCGACTACATCAGCCCGCCCAGCGACAAGGCCGAGGCCGCCCGGATGCTCTACGACCTGGCGCTCACCTTCCAGGAGCGCAGCCAGCGCACCGAGGCCCGCCTGCTGGACCAGTTCCAGGAGTCGTCCGAAGGCCTCGCGACCGCTCTCGGTGACAGCATGGTGCTCGATGACGAGGATGAGCGCCTGTGGTACCGCGCCAACGGTGCCTTCGAGGCCGAGGTCGTGCCCGAGATCGGTGATGACGGCGAGCCCACCTGGCAGGCGCTGACGACCGCGGAGGAGCTGGTCCAGTTCTACGATCCGACCGACCTCTTCGGAGACCTGGCCGAGGCCATCGCCGAGCAGTACCCGGGTGCTGCCCCCGAGCTTGACGAGGACGGCAGCTAGCGCGGCGGACCCCGCCGGCTCCGGCCAGCAGGTCCAGCTTCTCGAGTCTCGCAGCGCCCTGCCGGGCCAGCGCTCCCTGACCTGGCATGCCCCGGGGCTGGCTCGGACGCGTACAGGCGGGCCAGTACGTGTACCTGCTGGCACCGGCCCCGCGCGGCCTGCTGCTCCCGGCCATCCCCATCGCCGGATACGACCGCACTGGCGGCACCGCCACGATGCTGCTCGACGAGCGCTCGCCCGCGGGCGCACTGGCGCAGCTCCGGGAGGGTGACGAGGCGCGCATCGATGGGCCGCTGGGGCGGGGCTTCGAGATCGCTGCCCGCAGCCGGCACCTGCTCGTCGTCGCCGACCGCAGCGGGCTTCCGCGCGTGCGCGCGGTCCTCGATGAGGCTGTCGCCAGTGGCCGCCAGGTGACCCTCCTGTTCGGTGCCCCATCCGTGGCCGGCGTGTTCCCGTCCTCCTTGCTGCCGGACGAGGCCGAGTACGTGGTCGCCACCGAGGACGGTTCGCTCGGTCACCACGGCTCGGTGCTGGACCTCGTCCTCGAGTACGAGGCCTGGGCCGACCAGTGCCTGGTGGCCGGATCCATGTCCCTGCTGGGTCAGCTGGCCGCACTGGCGCGGGGACGGGACACCCGCATGGGCGTGGCCCGGCTGGGACGCCGCCGCGGCCGCCGGGTGGGGCCCGACCCGAGGGAGGTGCGCCGCACGTCATGGTTGCAGGTGGCGCTGCCCCACGAGGTCGGCTGCGCACTGGGTGTCTGCCAGGGCTGTGTCGTCGCGGGCAGCAGCGGCATGGTCCGCGCCTGCCGGGAGGGGCCGGCCTTCGGGATCGCCGAGCTGACCTGGGACGAGCGAGCATGACAGTCGACCTGGCGCCGGCACGTCACGGTGGCCTGCGTCTGCGACATCCGGTCCTGGTCGCTGCCGGTGGGGCCGGATACGGCATCGAGCTCATCGAGGCGGTCGGCGCGCTGACCCCCGGCGCCATCGTCACCCGCAGCACGACGCGGCAGGCCCGCCGCGGCAACCCGGCGCCGCGCATGGTCCAGCAGCCCGGATCCCTGCTGAGCTCGATCGGTCTGCACAACCCCGGCCTGGAAGAGGTCCTGCGGCGCCATGCGCCGCGCTGGGCGAGCTCGGACGTCCCCGTCATCGTGAGTGTCTGCGGCGACACCGCCGAGGACATCGCCTGGCTCGCGCGCACGCTTGACATGCACCCGGAGGTGGCCGGCATCGAGCTGAACCTGGCCTGCCCTGACCGCGGACGGGGCGGCCTGCCCATCGGGCTGGAGGCTGAGGCCAGCGAGCTGGCCACCGTCTCGGCGCGGGCAGCCACGGAGCTGCCGCTCATCGTCAAGCTCACGCCGGTCGCACCAGACCTGCGTGAGGTCGCGCGCGCCGTGGCTGCCGCCGGCGCCGATGCCATCAGCGTCATCGCTCCGTTGCCGGCACTGGCCCTGGACGAGCGTCGGCAGCAGGCCCTGCTGGGGACGGCCTACGGCGGGCTCTCGGGCCCGGCGCTGAAGCCGGTCGCGCTGCGCGCGGTCTACGAGATCGCCCAGGTCGTGTCCGTTCCCATCATCGGCATCGGCGGCATCAGCAGCCTCGAGGATGTGCTCGACTTCCTGGCCGCCGGTGCAGCGGCGGTCGGCATCGCCACGGCTGCCCTGGCCGACCCGACCCTGCCGGGCAGACTCGGCGAGGAGCTGCAGGCGTGGTGCTCGCGCGAAGGCGTCGCTGACCTGGGCGTGCTCATGGGTAGCGGCACTGCCGCGCCGGCGTGACCGGGGCAGCCTGCGCACGGGTCCCTACCGCCTGTAGCCCTCCTCAGGCAGCGCCATCCAGGACATCCTCGATGGCGGCACGCAGCTCGTCCCCGCCCACGACGACCTCGAACCTGGCGAAGACGTCACCATCGGCATCGACCACGAAGAGATACGGCTCGGCAGGGATGCCGTACTCGACCGCTGCCGGCACCGGCTGGAGCTGGCCATCCTCGTCGAGCAGGGGTTGCAGGCCGTTCTCGGTCAGGTGCAGCTGGTACGGCTCCACGTTGACGAACTCCAGCTCAGCCTCGTACTCCCTGGCG
This sequence comes from uncultured Chloroflexia bacterium, assembly GCA_963697275.1. GTDB lineage: Bacteria > Chloroflexota > Limnocylindria > Limnocylindrales > CSP1-4 > JAFMJV01. The sequence goes on from CAVONF010000010.1 coordinate 21,174, forward strand.
ACCGACTTGACGAGCTCCACGGTGGGTCCGCACAGACCGCTCTGGCAGAACGCCGGCGTGGCGAAGAAGATCAGCGCCGGCCGGCCCGACGTGACCGCCTCAGCCACGGTCGAGTCGTACGCCGCGAGGTAGGGGTTGGCGTCGGTGGAGATGCGGCGGGCTTCGTCCAGCGGTCGTGGCCGTGGGGCTGTCCGAGCGCGGGGCGGCCGCGCCGATGGCGGCGTGTGTCGCTTGCGGGACGGACCCGGAAGCGGATGCGCTCGGTGGTTCGTGAGCCATCGGCCAGCTCGATGGAGACCTCCGCGCCCCATTCGCCGACGCAGTCGAAGTCGACGGCAGCCCGGTACAGGCCGCGGCCGAGCCCACTGGGGAGGTAGCTCGCCTCGACGCTGGCGGCGGGGGTCTCCGGGTCCCGTTCCAGCGCGTAGAAGTCGATGCGGCTGGGCACCTCCGGTGCGGCCACCTGGCGGTAGGCAGGGTCCAGCACGTTGTAGAGGAAGCGGTTGGGGCCGACGCTGATGAGCGACGACTGCACCACCGGCAGGAAGTCGGGCTCCGTGCCCGCGCCCACCGGCCACCCGGGGTGCTCGAAGGCGGCACCGTCGCCCGGGCCGCAGCGGGGTGCCTCCGCGGTCGAGACGGCGGTCCGCGCGGCGGCCGCCCCCTGCGGGCCTGGTGCCGCCGTCTCGTCCGGCGCACAGGCCACCGCGACAAGGGCGATGGCGGCCGCCAGGATGGCGCATCGCAGGACCGGCTGGCTCATGGACCAAGACGGTACCGCCACGCAGCCGATTCGTCAGCGCAGCTCAGGTCGGCGTGGCGGCCTCCCCGCCGGCAAGCCCGGCCAGCTCGAGCATGCGCTGGGCCGAGTAGGCCGGACCCTCTGCCCGGGTGAGCTGCCCGAGGACGTCCATGGGCAGCTGATCGAGGATGGCGTGGTTGCTGTTGAAGAGCAGGTGCTGGTCCACGGCCAGTCCGAACGCCGAGCCCTCCTTGACCGCCCAGTAGAGGTTGCGCGGCCGGACCGAGTCGCCCACGTTGATGACCGGCATGCCGGCAGCCCGCAGCTCCTCGAAGAGCCCGGTCGACGGGCGCGTGTGGCAGGTCACCACGTCGTCGACCTCGAGGGTCGAACGCTGGAACTCCCGGTCACGCAGGACGACCGTGGTCCCGTCGATCGATTCCACGGTGGTGCTGGTGATGACCGTGACCGGGTGCTTGTAGGGCCGGGAGCTGAGGACCTCCGCATCACCCTGCGCGAAGCGCTTGCGCAGGACGTACATGTGGATGACCTCGCAGTCGGCCGCGAACTCGCGGTTCTCCGTGACGATGGTCAGCTCCTTGCCGATGTCGGCCAGGAAGGCGGCGGTGTCGGTGGCCGCATAGCTGTCACCCCAGAGCAGGACGCGGGCACCCAGCTTGCGCATGCGGCGCTCCCCGGGGTGGCATTCGCAGGCGATCTTGGGGCAGGCCATGGCCTCCTCGAAGGGCACCACGCGCGAGGCATCCCCGGCGACCTCCGGGACGTATGACCGCGCCCCGGTGGCGTTGAGCACGATGTCGAAGCCGCGCAGCTCCGCGACGGTCGGGGCGTGACCGAGCCGGATGTCCACCTTGAGGTCGAGCAGCTGGTCGCGGATCCAGTCGAGATACCAGCGCATCTTCTCCTTGCCCGGGCACCAGGCAGACATAGAGCATCGCCCCGCCGAGCTCGGCGTGCTTCTCGAAGAGGGTGACGTGATGCCCGCGCTCGGTGGCGATGCGCGCGGCCTCCATGCCAGCCGGCCCGCCACCGACGACAGCGACCCTGACGGGCCTCTCCGTGGCGTGCATGTCGGCGTAGGCAGGGTTGCCGCAGGCGGCGTTGATGGAGCAGGCGATCTCCTTCTTGGCCATCAGCGATTCCTGCCAGCAGCCGCCCAGGCAGGAGATGCAGCGGCGGATCGACCTGACCCGGCCGTACCTGGCCTTGACCGGCCAGTAGGGGTCGGCGAGCAGCTGCCGCGAGAGACCGACCAGGTCGGTCTTGCCCTCGGCGAGGATCTGCTCGCAGTACTCCGGATCGCGCAGCGAGTGGCTGGTGATGACGGGGATGCGCACGGCCTTCCTGGTGGCCTCGGCGGCGTAGGTCGCCCAGCCCTGCGGGTAGGGGGGCGGATCGAACCCGGCGCCGGGGCTCTCCTGCATGCCCATGGAGAGGTCGACCGCTGCGACGCCGGCGCGCTCGAGGACGCGCGCCACCTCGATGCCCTCCTCCATGCCGCGGCCGCCCTCGCACCACTCCTCGAACGAGTAGCGGACCAGGACCGGGAACGCCTTGCCGCACTTCTTGTGGATCGAATCGATGACCGCGAGCGGGAAGCGCATGCGGTTCTCGAAGCTGCCCCCGAAGCGGTCGGTGCGCATGTTGAGGAAGGGGCTCATGAACTCGGAGAGGAGATAGCCATGGGCGGCGTGGAGCTCGACCGCGTCGAAGCCGGCCTGCTTGACACGCCAGGCAGCCTCGCTGAAGAGGTCGACCAGCTCGAGGATCTCGGAGATGGAGGCCTCGCGGATCTCCTTGCCCTTCTCCTCGGCGTTCTCGTAGACGATCTCGTGGCCGGCCGACCAGGGCAGCTTGAGGACGCGATCGGTCGCGCCCAGGGTGTTGTAGCGCGGGATGGCGCACTGGCGGCCGGGGTGCTGCAGCTGGACCGCGCACCTGGCGCCGTAGCGGTGCATGCCGTCGGCCAGTCGGGCCAACCCGGGGATGTAGTTGTCGCCGTCGGCGACCAGGCAGGTGACCGTGGGGCGGCCGGTCTTCATGTCAGGAGTGGTCGCGCCGACGATGATGAGGCCGGTGCCGCCGCGGGCGATGTCGGTGTGATGGTGGATGTCCCGCTCGCTGACCTCGCCGTCGGCGTGCGAGGAGCTGATGTCCGTGGGCACGTGGACGATGCGGTTGGGAAGCTGCATGTCGCCGAGCTGGAGCGGGCTGAACAGGTGCGGGAACGGCATCACGGGACCCCCTGGCTGGCGGACGGATATCGACCCGTCGATGCTGGCCCAGGGCGACCCTGCGGACAATGCCAGAGCCGGCCGATGCAGTGACAGAAGCGGCTGCTCGATCCGGTCGGCGCGTCCCGATCGAGCCACGTGGCCCTGTCCGATGCGGCTGTCGTGGCGCCAGTGTGCCCGGCGTGAGCGTCTACGTCTGGCGGCAGGATCTGGACCCGGCATTCCCCCTCGCGGTGCTCGAGTACGTGGCGCATGGGGATGGCGACCCGATGCATTGGCACGACCACCTCGAGATCGCACAGGTCCTCGATGGTCGCGGGGACTTCCTGTTCGGCCGGCGCGCCCTGACAGCCGAGCCGGGCGATGTCTTCTTCATCGATGACTCGCAGCCGCACGTCGCCCGCGCCCGGCCGGGAGCCTCGCTGCGCCTGCTGCTGCTGCTGTTCCGGCCGGAGCTCATCGCCGGACCCGGATGCCGAGAGCTCGACCTGGGCTACCTGGCGCCGTTCCGCATCGATGAACGCACCGCCTCCCCGCGCGTCCGCGGCGGCTCCGCGCTCGCCAGCGAGCTCGCGCCGGTGCTGCGCGAGCTCAGGGAGATCTGGGAGCGGCAGGACCCGGCCGAGTACCACCTCGCCGACGCGACGTTGCGCCGAGTGCTGGCACTCGTCAACCGACAGCGCCGGAGCGACCCGCGGACCGCCGGGATGCGCGCGGCGTCGGATCGCCGTGAGCGGATCCGGCCGGTGCTGGCCTACGTCGACAGTCACTGCCGCGAGCACATCACGCTCGATGACGTGGCCGATGCCGTCCACGTCAGCCCGTCCCGCGTCCGCCACGTGTTCAAGGACGTCACCGGCGTGAGCTTCAGGGAATACGTCACGCAGGTTCGCATCGCCGAGGCCAAGCGGCTTCTGCTCACGACGGACCTGTCGGTGGCCGACGTCGCCCGCGCCGTCAGCTACACCAATCTGCACCAGTTCTACAAGGTCTTCCATCGTTCGTGCGCGATGTCGCCGGGCGAGTATCGGCGTTACTACCTGCCGGCGGGCAGCGTGAACGCGGCGGCGCTGACGGGCTGACGCGCCCGGGAGCATCGTCGCACCAGCGCCTCGTCCACGATCCGGGGCATCCCTTGGTACGATCGCGCCGAGCCCATGAACATCCACCTCAACGGCTTCCAGAAGCTGGCCCTGTCCTCCGTCGTGGCGACCTACGTGATGGTCGTCATCGGCGTCGTCGTGCGCAGCACGGGCTCGGGCATGGGCTGCCCGGACTGGCCGCTGTGCAACGGCGAGGTCATCCCGGCGCTCGGGGACACGGCGGCCTGGCTGGAGTCGATCCACCGCTGGTGGGGCGTCCTGGTCGGTTTCCTCGTGCTGGGCCTGGTCATCTCGGCCTTCCGCACACAACGGGCCACCCGCTCGGTCGTCATCGGCTCGCTCGTGGCGCTGGGCATCGTGGGGTTCCAGGCCTACCTGGGCAAGCTCACGGTGGACATGAACAACTCGGCGGAGACGGTCCTGGCGCACCTGGCCACGGCCATGATCCTGCTGGGGGCGTTCCTCTTCGTCTTCATCCGCTCTCGTTTCCCGGCCGTCCTGCCCGCGCACGGGGTCTCCGCCCGGGTGCCCCTGCTGGTGGGCGTTCGCGGCGCTGTCGGTCTTCGCGGTGCTGCTCTTCGGGGCTGAGACGACGTGCCCGGGCGTGGACCGCGGCGCCGCGGGCTGCGCCGCGCTCATCTTCCCCGAGTGGCCGCTCTTCGACGGCCAGCTCGTCCCTGCCTTCTCGGCTGACGCCGCCGTGGCCAGCCTGCAGATGCGCCAGTTCGCGCACCGCATCGTCGTCGCCATCGTGGCCGTCATCGTGCTGGCCACGACCATCGTGGTGTGGCGGGCGGCTCGCGCGCCGGGATCGCGCGCGGCGGGTGCCCGGGGTGGAGACGATGCTCGGGCTGGTGGGCACCGCGGCGACCCTGTACGCCATCCAGGTCATCGTCGGCGCACTCCAGATCTGGACCCGCCTGGAGTGGTGGGCGGTGAGCCTGCACCTCTCGCTGGGCTCGCTCATCTGGGCCCTGCTCCTGGGCGCGGCGCTCCATGGCTGGTACAGCGCCCGCGTGGCGGTGCCGGAGACCGCCGCGGGGGGCGCGGACTCGCGGAGCCACAGCGCGACGAGGGCGCGTCGTCGCCGACCCTGCGCGAACGCGTCAGCGCCTACATCGCCCTGACCAAGCCGCGCATCATCGAGCTGCTGCTGGTGACGACGGTGCCAGCCATGGTGCTGGCGTGGCGCTTCGTCGACGGCCTCGACCCGCTGCACTTCGGGTGGCTCGTGCTGGCCACGCTGATCGGCGGCACGCTGGCGGCCGGGGCGGCCAACGCCATCAACAACTATCTGGACCGGGATATCGACCAGATCATGGTCCGCACCCGGCGGCGGCCATTGCCGGCCCACGCGGTCGCCCCCCATGACGCCCTCGTCTTCGGCCTCATCCTCACGGTCATCTCGTTCGGCTGGCTGGCCTTCACCACCAACCTCGTGGCCGCCTTCCTGTCGCTGCTGGCCATCGCCTTCTACGTGGTCGTGTACACGCTCCTGCTGAAGCGCACCACGCCGCAGAACATCGTGCTCGGCGGCGCTGCCGGCGCGCTGCCGCCGGTCATCGGCTGGGCCGCGGTCACGGGCGATATCTCGCTGCCGGCACTGCTGCTCTTCGCCATCGTCTTCTACTGGACCCCGCCGCACTTCTGGGCGCTGGCGCTGCGCATCCGCGGTGACTACGAGGCCGCCAGCGTGCCCATGCTGCCGGTGACCCACGGGGTGCGCGAGACGACCCACCAGATCGCGCTGTACACGGTGCTCATGGTGGCCATCACGCTGGTGTTCTTCTCGGTGGCCCAGATGGGCCTGCTCTTCCTGGCCGGTGCGCTCGTGCTCGGCGGGCTCTTCCTCTTCCAGGCCGTGGCCATGGCGCGCGAAGGCACGGACGCTCGAGCCGTGCGCGTCTACAAGTACTCGATCACGTACCTGACGGCCCTGTTCGCACTCATCATCGTGGACGTGGCCTTCTGGCTGCCGCTTGCCTAGCGGTCGTACGCGCCTGGCGGTCCTGGCCGGGATGGTGCTGGCGTTGCTGGTGGCCTGCCAGCCGACGCTGCAGCAGGAGACCGGCATCGTACTCAGCGTGGACTCCCCCGCCCTTGGCCGCGTCGACAGCTTCGAGCTGCTCAGCAGTGACGGCAGGGTCCTGACGTTCGACACGCGCGACCTGCGCTTCCGGCCCGAGTTCCCGGCGCCGCACCTGAGTGAGCACCAGGTGCTTGGGGATCGCATCGTGGTCACCTACCGCATGAACGGTGAGCGCCTGATCGTCACCCAGCTGGACGACGAGTAGGCGCTGAGCGGTAGCGCCGGGTACAGCGGCGACCACCGACAGCAGCGCCGGACCGGCGGACGTCCGGTCGACCGAACGGTTCGGACGCCTGCACGCTCGACCTCCCCTCCTGGGGCGCTCGTGGAGGTGCCAGCGCGAACCTGCAGGCCTCAGCCTGCCCGGGCTCCGTCTGTGCCATCGACGGTCGCGCGCATGGTGCCCGCTCTCTGCCGTGCCAGGCGCGCGTCCTCGCGCCGGTTCTCGCGCTCCTCGTGCCGCAGCCAGGCGACGACCATCAGCACCAGCGCCAGCACGAAGGCAGCGTCACCGCCGACCCACATGATGCCGCCGGCCCAGTTCTGGTCCTCCAGGGGCGTCGGACCCCAGTCGCGCTCGAGTGTCAGGTAGTGATCGTAGAGAACGGTGCCGGCGGAGAAGATGACCAGGCCCAGGAACGACGAGAGCGGCATGCCCAGCGCCAGGTAGAAGAGCCTCGCCCCGTAGCCCATGCGATGGGGGCTGGGATCGGCTCCGACGACCGGCCACCAGAACAACAGCGCCGAACCCAGGTACAGCAGGTGCTCCAGGCGATGGAGCATGAGGTCGTCAAGCGCGGCATCGAAGAGCGGCGAGAAGTGGCTGATCCACATCACCGCCGCGAAGAGCGTCCATGCCACGAGCGGGTGAGAGATGAGGCGCACGATGCGCGAGTGCAGGACAGGCAGGATCCAGCGTCGCCGTGCCTCGGGTGACGAGACGCGCAGGAGCAGCGTGATCGGTGCTGCCAGCACCAGCAGCGGGGCGGCCACCATCGTGAGCAGCAGGTGCTGGATCATGTGCACCGAGAAGAGGGTGGTGTCGTAGAACTCGATGGGTGATGCCAGCGCCAGCACGATGGCGCCCAGCCCGGCCAGCCACGACCACATCCGCCAGCGCGGCACCGGGTTGTCAGGGTGGCGCCGATCGACGATGTCGCGGGCCTTCCAGTACACCAGCGCCGCCAGGATGACCGGCAGCCAGATGTCGACCGCGAAGGACCAGCCATCGATGAGCATGGCCGGGGTCGGCTCCAGCGGTGCCTGTCCATGGGCCACGGCGACGCCGGGCAGCAGCAGCAGGACGAGCAGCGCTGCCAGCAGGGCGAGCACCGCTGCGCCGGGCGCGATGGGCCAGGGACCGAACCAGGGACCGAGGATGGGGGTCGTCTCGGCGCGTCGTGCGACCCACCCGTGGAGTCGAAGAACGACGCACTGCAATATGCATCAGGCGGCTATCATATGCCGGTCCCAGAGACAACACGTAGGAGATGGGGGTAGTCCTTGCCGAACCTGGCCCTGGGCGACCGCGCGGGTCGCCTCGCGAAGCTCGCTCTTGATCCCGATGGCCGCCCTGATGCTGGCGGCCTGCGGCGAACAGGCCAACAACAATGCCACCGGGGATGCGGCCTTCCCGAACCTCATCGGCGCCGATGGGTTCCCGCACGAGGTCGTGACCACGGAGGGGGCCCTCTCGGCCGGCCTGTACCTGCCCATCTTCCTGGTGGCTGTCGTCATCTTCATCATCGTGGAGGGCCTGCTGCTCCTGGCCATCCTCCGCTTCCGGCGCAAGGGCAAGGATGGCGAGCTGCCCGCGCAGACCCACGGCAACAACCGCCTGGAGCTCATCTGGACGGCCATCCCGCTCCTGGTCGTGATGGTCCTGTTCGCCGGCTCCACGATGGTCCTCTCGCGCGTGGAGCAGAAGACCGATGAGCCGGCGGTGGTGCTGGACGTCCTCGCCTTCCGCTACGGCTGGACGTTCACCTACAAGGATCCCGCCAGCTACGACCCTGACACGAGGTCCTATGCGGACGTCGGCATCACCATCTCCTCGAGCCCGTCCGCGCCCTCGAGCACCGAGGCGCGCGACCCGGCGATGGATATCGTCCTGCCGGTGGACGTGCCGGTACGCTTCCGGCTGAACTCTGCCGATGTCATCCATTCCTTCTACGTGCCGTCGTTCTTCTTCAAGCGGGACGTCATCCCCGGGCGCACCAACGAGTTCGAGGTCACCATCGAGCAGCCCGGCCGCTACGGCGGCCAGTGCGCCGAGTTCTGCGGTCTGAATCACGGTCAGATGTACTTCAACATCCGGGCCGTCGAACCGGCCGAGTACCAGGCCTGGCTGGTCGAGCAGAGCGGTGGCCCGGGTTCGGACGAGCCCTCGGCCCCGCCCGGCGACGGGACGCTGCTGGAGATCGCCACGACGGCAGAGAAGAGCATCGCCTTCGACACCGCCAGCCTGGAGGCCAGGGCCGGCGAGACCGTGACGGTCAGGTATACGAACGATTCGACGGTCCCACACAACATCGCCTTCTACGACGGACCTGATGCCAGCGGTGCGCAGCTCGCGGCATCGGAGATCATCACGGGTCCCGGCGCCAGCACGGAGATCACCTTCGTGGCACCGGAGACACCGGGCGCCTACCTCTTCCGCTGCGAGCTGCACCCGATGCAGATGACGGGCACGTTGACCGTCACACCCTGACCTGCGGCGAGCAGGGGCAGCTGCGGCGAGCATCCGCCAGACGGCGGCGCTGCCGACGCTCGAACCCCAAGGGGAACGGCAGCCCGGAGACCGAGCCGCCGTTCGTCGTCTTCCGGGGTTGGACCAGATCGGTCAGGCGCTGACCTCGAAGTCGATCCACATGCCCATCTGGTAGTGGGCCTCCATCTCGCCGTCCTCCTCCTCGACGAGGTTGCACAGGAGCACGTACGTGCCCGGCTCCAGGTCGAAGGTGGCGCTCTCGGTCAGCCCGACGTCGAACTCCTCGATCTCGCCGATGACCTCGACGCCCTCGGCCTCCTCGTCGAAGGCACCGTCCTCACGGGTGGGCAGCTCGGCGGCCGGGATGTCCGTGCGGACGATGACCAGCTCGTGGGGGTCCATGGGGCCGATGTTGGTGGCGTTGAAGGTGACGCTGCCGGCGGGCACGCTCAGGGTGTCGGGCAGGACGGCCCACTCCTGGAGCGTGACGTTGACCTCGCTGGCGGCGGAGGCGGTGACCTCGAAGTCGATCCACATGCCCATCTGGTAGTGGGCCTCCATCTCGCCGTCCTCCTCCTCGACGAGGTTGCACAGGAGCACGTACGAGCCCGGCTCCAGGTCGAAGGTGGCGCTCTCGGTGAGCCCGACGTCGAACTCCTCGATCTCACCGATGACCTCGACGCCCTCGGCCTCCTCGTCGAAGGCACCGTCCTCACGGGTGGGCAGCTCGGCGGCCGGGATGTCCGTGCGGACGATGACCAGCTCGTGGGGGTCCATGGGGCCGATGTTGGTGGCGTTGAAGGTGACGCTGCCGGCGGGCACGCTCAGGGTGTCGGGCAGGACGGCCCACTCCTGGAGCGTGACGTTGACCTCGCTGGCGGGCGCCACGACCGCTGCCTCTGCCTCCTGGGCCACGACCGAGGGTGCCGTCAGCGCAGCGCTGACCAGGACCGCCGCAGTAACGAACGCGAGCTTCCTCTTGACCACGGGTGCTCCTCTCATCTCCTCGCTCGAACGGGGGTGTCCAAGCGCAGGGGGACATCGTACGGCAGCGCGGCGATGGGCCCGACGGAGAAGTGCACCCAACCCTAAGCGGGCCGCTATCATATGCCGGTCCCAACGACACTTCGAGAGATCCAGACCGGGGGAGGACTTCTTGCATACCTGGCCGCTCCTGTCAGCCGACGAGTCGAGCGACATCAGCCCCACGATGCACAGCAGCCGCAGCGGTGGGGTGAGCTAGTGGCCACGACGACCGCGCCACACGCCGGCAGCTACGTCAGCCGCCGCTCCACCATCCTGGAGTGGATCACCACCACCGACCACAAGAAGATCGGCGTGATGTACGTGATCACGTCGTTCGCGTTCTTCATGCTGGGAGGCCTGCTGGCGCTGGGCATCCGCACGGAGCTGGCGGTGCCGGGCCTGCAGATGGTCGACGAGGCCACCTACAACCAGCTCTTCGGCATGCACGCCGTGATGATGATCTTCCTGTTCGTCATGCCCATGACGGTGGGGCTGGCCAACTACATCGTGCCCCTGCAGCTGGGCGCCGCGGACATGGCGTTCCCGCGCATCAACGCGCTGTCCTTCTGGATGCTCGTCGCCGGTGCCATCCTCATCGTCAGCGCCTTCGCCTTCGGTGGCGCCCCCACCGGCTGGACGCTCTACGTGCCGCTCTCGGTGGTGGTGCAGGAGACCGGCGTGGACCTGCTGCTGCTGGGCCTGGTGGTGCTGGGCTTCAGCTCCATCTTCGGCGCCATCAACTTCATGGTCACCATCTTCAAGATGCGCGCGCCCGGCATGGGCCTGCTGCGCATGCCCATGTTCTGCTGGACGACGCTGGTCACGGCCATGCTGCTGCTCTTCTCCATCCCCGTCATCGCGGCCGGGCTCATCATGATCTTCATCGACCGCAACTACGGCGGCGGCTTCTTCGACCCGGCGCAGGGTGGCAGCCCCATCCTGTGGCAGCACATCTTCTGGTTCTTCGGCCATCCGGAGGTCTACATCCTCATCCTCCCGGCCTTCGGCGTGATCAGTGAGATCCTGCCCGTCTTCTCCCGAAAGCCCCTCTTCGGCTACAAGGCCTTCGTCATCGCGACCGCTTCGATCGGTGCGCTGGGGTTCACCGTGTGGGCGCACCACATGTTCACGACGGGCGCGGTGTACCTGCCCTTCTTCGCCTTCTTCACCTTCCTCATCGCCGTCCCCACCGGGGTCAAGTTCTTCAACTGGCTGGCCACCATGTGGGGCGGGCACCTGCGCTTCGACACGCCGATGCTCTATGCGGTGGGCTTCATCGCGCTCTTCCTCATCGGCGGTCTCGATGGCGCCTTCCTCGCGGTGGTGCCCTTCGACTTCATGGTCCAGGACACCTACTGGGTGGTCTCGCACATCCACTACGTGCTGGTGGCGGGCGCGGTGTTCGCGATCTTCGCGGCGCTCTTCTACTGGTTCCCCAAGATGGCCGGGCGCCGTCTCTCGGAGACCCTCGGCAAATGGCAGTTCTGGATCCTGTTCGTGGGCACGAACCTGGCCTTCTTCCCGCAGCACATGCTGGGCCTGGACGGCATGATCCGGCGCATCCCGGACTACTCGGGCAATGCCGGCTGGACAGAGCTCAACTTCGTGTCCACCATCGGCGCCTTCCTCATCGCCACCAGCGTGCTGGTCTTCCTGTGGAACGCGTTCGTGACGCTGCGCAAGCCCATGGAGCACGAGGCCGACCCGTGGGACGCCAACTCGCTGGAGTGGGCCACCAGCAGCCCGCCACCCCCGTGGAACTTCGACTCGCTGCCGGAGGTGCACTCCGAGCGTCCCTGGCTGGATGTCAAGTACCCCGGCGTCGGCCACGGCCCCACGCCTGAGGTGAAGCCGTCGGCCGAGGGAGCTGCCTCGTGACGGCCAGCACGGAGATGCTCACCCCGATCGGCAGCCAGGAGGCGGCGGAGGCCACCGGTCACGACGCCAGGCGCGGAGGCATGGACCCGGCCCTGCTGGGGATGATGCTGTTCATCGCCAGCGAGGTGATGTTCTTTGCCGCCCTGTTCGCGGCCTACTTCAATGCCAGGGCCACGCTGCCGGTCTTCCCGCCGGAAGGATACGAGGACGTCCTCATCGCGGTGCCCATCCCGCTCGTCGCGACGGCCATCCTGCTGCTGAGCTCGCTGACGATGCAGTGGGGCACCAGCCGCATCCGCAAGGGCGACCGCACGGGCCTGAACCGGGCCGTGGCCGTGACCCTGGCGCTGGGCGTCATCTTCCTGGTCATCCAGCTGTACGACTACTACGAGCTCATCACGCACGAGCAGTTCGGCATCGACAGCGGCGTCTACGGCACGCTCTTCTACACCATGACGGGCTTCCACGGCGCCCACGTGCTGGGCGGCGTCATCGGCCTCGCGGTCATCCTCTCGCGCGGTGTGGCCGGCCAGTTCTCGCGCCGGCACCATGTCGCCGTCGAGGCCGTGCACTACTACTGGCACTTCGTGGACGTGGTCTGGGTGTTCCTCTTCCTCACCCTCTACGTCATCAAGTAGGGAGGCCTGAGCGTGAGCGGCATCAAGCAGGCAGCTTGCCCTGGGCGCCATCCCGGTCGTCGTCGGGCTCGTCTATCTCCTCGCTCCAGGCGCTCAGTCCCGCCCCGGCCCAGGTCGACGCCGCCGGTGGCACGATGCTCGTGGCGCTGGGCCTGGCCATGGGCTTCGGGATGCTGGTCATCCTGCGTGGCGCACGCGACCTCTAGCTTGGCCGCTAGGATGGCCGCGACGAGCACAGCGCTAACGGACGGCGGACGTGAACCTCGGAGAGATCTGGACCTTCATCCTCGAGCTCGTCGCCCAGATCATCATCCCGGCCTGGAACAACCTCATCCAGTACCTGCCGCTGCTGCTCGCCCTGCTCCTGCTGGTGAGCATCGCCGGGCTGGCCTGGGCGTGGCAACGCAACGCGGCCGCCAACCGCTCCCGCGTGCCCAGGCCGGTACCGGCCGGACGCAAGCCGGAGGACATGCACCTGCCGGGGCCCTCGCTGTGGCCCTTCGTGGCGCCGGCTGGGTCTGCTGCTCATCGTCTTCGCGGTCGTCTTCGGGGTCTTCGACTCGCCGGCCAACCTGACGCTGCTGGGATCGGCCTGACCGTCGCGGGCGTGGGCATCCTGGGCTGGTACCTCGACGCCAACCGCGAGTACGCACAGGTCGAGGCCGGTGGTCATGCGCCAGCTGACCTCCGGCGACGACGTCCCGGCCCCCGGACTGGGCGCTGCAGCCGCCCGAGGGTACGCACCTGCCGGGTCCTTCGGCCTGGCCGTTCCTGGCTCCGCTCGGCCTCGGCTTCATGGTCGCCGGGCTCATCTTCGGCCCGGCCCTGCTGGTCGGTGGGCTGGTCATGGCCGCTATCGCCTCCATCGGCTGGCTCCTGGACGCCGGCCGGGAGCTGGAGGACGTCCAGGTGCACGGCCATCCCTCGCAGGCCGACCGCGATCCGGAGAAGGCCTGGCCACGCCGGCTCATCCCGGTATACGTGTTCGTGGGCGGCCTGGCGCTCCTGCTGACGCTGGCACCCTGGCTGCTCTCACTCCTGCCCGGTAGTGGCTGAGGGACGCCCACGGCGTCGGGGGCTCGACTCGGGCCGGCATCACCGTCGTCCTCGCTCTGCTCCTGGTCGTCCCGCTGGCCTGCACGGAAGCCGCGCCCGATGCGGTCGTCGTGGGTGGCCATCCGCTGGTCGGGAAGGAGGCCCCGGAGATCGACCTGCTCAGCATCGATGGTGAACGGGTCACCTTGTCGGGACTGCGAGGACGACCCGTCCTCATCAACTTCTGGGCGACGTGGTGCCCGCCCTGCCGCGAGGAGTTCCCGCTCATGGTCGCGGCCCACGGGGAGCATGCGGACGATGGCTTCGAGATCCTCGGGGTGATGCACCAGGACTTCGCCGACAGCGCCCGGGAGTTCGCCACGGACATGCAGGCGACGTGGCCGATCCTGGACGATCCCGACGACGTCGCCTACGACGACTACCTGGTGGCGGGACTGCCCACCTCGTACTTCGTGGATGCTGACGGCATCGTCCGCGCCTTCAGCCTCGGCGGCTTCAGCGAGGCCGGCCTGGCGGCACAGCTGGAGACCGTCCTGCCCTAGTGCCGAACCGCCCGGGCGGCGTGCCAGGTCGCTCAGGTCAGGACCGGCTGGGGCCTTGGGCCAGCCACCCGGATTCTCCGGGTCGCTGACCGCCGGGAGGGCTGCGGCAACGGTCCCATCGCCGGTCAGCTCGGCCCGGGCGCGTGAGCGCCTGCTGCCACGCCTCCACGGCGTCCGGCCACCAGCGGTCGATGACCTCGTCATCGCCGTACCAGGGAGAGCCGGCCACACCGTGGAGCGCATCGGGCAGCTGGATGTGGCGAGCGCCCGCGAGCCGCGACAGCTCGTCCGCGACAAGGCCGTCGCCGCGAGCACCGGGCCGCTCCCCGACGAAGCCGATGAGCACCCGGTTGAGCAGCTGCGGCAACGAGCGGACCGGGCCACGCCGCACGGGGTTGGCGAGGATCGATCCCACCGTCAGGTGGGCCGTGGTCGGGGCGAAGCGGGCCACCGGAGCGACGCGCGCCAGGTGCTCGGTGGCCACGACGCCCGGGTGCCGCCACGGGATGCCCGGCCCGAAGCGATGTGGGGTCCCCAGTGTCACCAGGCAGCCCACGTCAGCGGCCACACCGGCGACGCGTCCCTCGAACGGCGTCGGGCCCATCGCCAGTCGGGCGATGACGCCACCCATGGAGTGCCCGATGACCAGCAGCGGTGTCGGCGAGGCTCGTCGTGCCTCGCGGATGGCACGTCCACCGCGCAGCAGCAGCGGCCCCATGCCCACCAGGCCCATGATGGCCCAGTCGGGCAGGTGCACGGGCGCGATGGTCACGCGCGCGGCGCCTCGTGCCAGCAGGCGCCGGCGCAGGGGCCGGTAGTTCAGCGGCTCGGTCAGGAATCCACCGATGATGAGAACGTGCGGTGACGGCGTGTGGCTGGACATCGCGATGAGGGTACCGCCACGTCGGCCAGGGTACCGCGCAGCGAGCGCATGCGCCGTTACCATCATCCGCGCGCATTCACGATCTGGTAGGTCCGCACCGAGGAGCGCATCACGATGACCCGAGCTACCCGACTCGATCGCCGGCAACGTGGCGCAGTGGACGCGCATCAACCAGGAGCACACCGATAGCGCGGCTGAGGCCGCCTGGCGCGGTGACGGCATCAGCTGGGGCATGTTCGGCGTCTCCGAGGAGATCATCGGCTCCCCGCTCGGCGACGTGGCCGGCCTTGACATCGTGGAACTGGGCTGTGGCACGGCCTACTTCTCGGCCCGCCTGGCCAGGCTGGGCGGCCGTCCGGTCGGAGTCGATCCGACGCCGGCGCAGCTCGACACCGCCCGACGGATGCAGCGCCTGACCGGGATCGACTTCCCGCTCATCGAGGCCCCGGCCGAGCAGGTGCCCCTCCCCGACGACACCTTCGACCTGGCCTGCTCCGAGTACGGCGCGCCCACCTGGGCCGACCCCGCGCTGCTGGATCCCCGAGGCAGCTCGGTTGCTCCGCCCCGGTGGCCGGCTCGTGTTCCTGGCCAACTCGGTCCTCGTCCACCTCTGCTCGCCGGATGTGGGGCCCGTCGGCGAGACCCTGCGGCGACCGCAGTTCGGCATGTACCGCATCGACCTGGCCCGGCGAGGACGGTGTCGAGTACAACCTCGCGCACGGCGACTGGCTGCGCCTGTTGCGCCGGAACGGCTTCGAGGTCCTGGACCTCATCGAGCTGCAGGCTCCGCCGGAGGCGAAGACGCACGAGTACTACGACTTCGTGTCCGCGGACTGGGGACGCCAGTGGCCGGCCGAGGAGATCTGGGTGGCACAGCTGAGGGCTTGAGCGGCCCACGACCAGGCCCTCACAGCGGCCCGGCCGGGCACCCCGAAGTCCTGACCGACGGCCCTGTGCGGGCGCACCGCAGCACGTAGGATGGAGTCGCATCCATCCGCGACACGAGGACCCGCCAGCACCGCGTGGCGGCACAGGAGGAGGGCCACGATGGCCGACTATCAGCCAACGCCTGCCGACAAGTTCAGCTTTGGGCTCTGGACCGTGGGCTACCAGGCCCGCGATCCCTTCGGCGATGCCACGCGCCCGCCGCTGGACCCCGTGGAGGCGGTCTATCACCTCGCCGAGCTGGGCGCCTGGGGTGTCACCTTCCACGACGATGACCTTGTCCCCTTCGGCTCCGACGAGGCCGCCCGGGACGAGCACATCCGCCGCTTCAGGGAAGCCCTCGACAAGACCGGCCTGGTGGCGCCGATGCTGACCACCAACCTGTTCACGCACCCGGTCTTCAAGGACGGCGCCTTCACCTCCAACGACCGCGACGTCCGCCGCTTCGCCCTGCGCAAGGTCATGCGCAACCTCGACCTGGCAGCCGAGCTGGGCGCCAGGACCTACGTCTTCTGGGGTGGTCGCGAGGGTGCCGAGGTCGATGGCTCCAAGGACCTCAGCGCGGCGCTGGACCGCTTCAAGGAAGCCTTCGACTTCCTCTGCCAGTACGCCATCGACCAGGGCTATGACATCCGCTTCGCCCTGGAACCCAAGCCCAACGAGCCACGGGGCGACATGTTCCTGCCCACGGTGGGGCATGCCCTGGCCTTCATCGAGAGTCTCGAGCACAGCGAGATGGTGGGCCTCAACCCGGAGGTCGGCCACGAGCAGATGGCCGGGCTCAACTTCGTCCACGGCGTCGCCCAGGCGCTCTGGCACGGCAAGCTCTTCCACATCGATCTCAATGGGCAGCACGGCATCAAGTACGACCAGGACCTGGTCTTCGGTCATGGCGACCTGCAGGGCGCGTTCTACCTGGTCGACCTGCTGGAGACGCACGGCTACGACGGGCCACGCCACTTCGACTACAAGCCGTTGCGCACCGAGGTCGGCGAGGACGTCTGGGTCACCGCAGCCGCCAACATGCGCACCTACCTCATCCTCAAGGAGCGGGCGGCAGCCTTCCGCGCCGATCCCGAGGTGCAGGCGGCCCTCAAGGCAGCTCGCGTCGACCAGCTCGCCGTGCCGACCCTGGCTGAGGGCGAGACGGCCGAGTCCATCAGGGCTGAGGCGTTCGATGCCGATGCCGCCGGCAAGCGCTCGATGTCCTACGGACACCTCGACCAGCTGGCCATCGAGCACATGCTGGGAGCGCGCTGAGCCATCACCTCTCGCGCCCTGCATGCGGCCCGCTCAGAGATGAGCGGGCCGTGCTCTGGTCCGTTGGTGGCCGCGAGAACAGGGACTACGGGCCCAGCAGCTCGTCCAGGCCGACCAGCTCGATGCCACGCGCCTGATAGTGGCTGATGATGGCTGGCAGTGCCCTGGCGGTGGTGTCGTAGCCGCAGTGCATGAGGATGATGGAGCCGGGCGGAGCGCCCGTGGTGCGCCGGATGACGGTATTCACCGTGGCTGCTGAAGAGGTATCTGCAGCAGACCGGCTCCACATGATGATGTGCCGGTAGCCAAGCTGCGCGGCGACCCGCTGCACATCGCGGTCGAAGGCACCGTAGGGCGGGCGGAGGAGCTTGAGCATGGGTCGACGCAGCAGGCGCTCCTGCAGCAGCTCGTTCTGACGGATCTGCTTGTAGATGTCGGTGCTGGAGGCGGTCGCCAGGTTGCGGTGCGAACGCGTGTGGTTGGCGATGGGCATGCCCCTGAGGATCTTGCGCCAGCGAGCCGGGTCGGCCTTGATGTGGACGCCGTTGATGAAGAAGGTGGCCTGTGGCGTCATGCTGTCGCAGCGTCTTCGCGATGGACTCGCAGGCCGCCTCGCCCCAGCCATCATCGAAGGTCAGCGCCACGGCCCCACTCGAGCGTGGTCCGGAGTAGATGGCCTGGGCCAGGGTATCGCTGCCCGCCGACACGCCCCCGACAGGCCCGCCCACGAGGAACAGCGCCACGACCAGCGTCACCGCGCAGGTCTGCGCCAGCCGTGGATGAACCCCCGGCACCCAGCCTGTCAGCATCCTCGCGCCACCCCCGTTCGTCGGTACAGCCATCCGGTCCGAAGGATACCCGATGGTCGCGCAGGCCGGACCTAGATGGGCAGGAGCGTGAACAGCACGGCGATCGCCAGGCCGGCTGCGGCGGCGGTCCCGTGGATGAGCAGGGCACGACGACGGTCGGCAGCCCGGGCGACGGCATCCTCGACACGTTCAGCCTGGCCGATCTCACCCAGGTTGCGCACCCCGGCCAGGCCATAGCCGGCGCAGAACCGCAGGCGGGCCTGGATGAGCCCCTCGAAACCGGCGGCCAGGGGCAGCGCGACGAGCAGACGCGCGATCTCGGGAGCATCGATGGCGATGAGCACGAGGCCCAGGGCCACGGCCGCGCCGATGCCTGCGTAGCCGATGAAGCGCCGTCGACGGATCTCAGCCGGCCCGATGTTGCAGACGCCAGGTTGGTAGGCGTTGCGTGTCGTCAAGATACTGGAGCATGTGCGGAGTATAGAAGATGTCTATGGTATGTGCAAGCTTTGTCTATGCTCGCAGCAGTTCGAGCGCGTTCGGTCCACCGCGCACGCTGGTCTGCACCAGCACGAACGACTCACCGGGGCCGAGCTTCCATTCACCCACGCCCGACCGCAAGGCCGCTACGACGGCCTGGGCGATCGAGACCGGGTCGTCGGGCTGCACCTCGAGCACCACCGGCTGGACGCCGCGGCACAGGGTCAGGCTGCGCGCCCGTTCTGGTGTCGGCGTGAAGGCCACGATGGGGACGCCGGGGCGCAGCGAGGCGAGGCGCCGGGGCGTGCGGCCCGAGTGCGTGTAGCAGGCCAGCGCGACCACGTCGGGATCTGCGTCCGCCATCGCCACCGCCGCCAGCGCCAGTGCCCGCGCGTCGGTATCAGCGCCGAAGGAGGGCCGTCCCGCGGGCGGCCGGGTCGGTTCCTGGTGCGCGTCGGTCGCCGCACAGATGGCAGCCGCCGCGCGCAGCGCTTCGAGCGGCCACTCCCCCACTGCTGTCTCACCCGAGAGCATCACCGCGTCCGCCCCATCGATGATGGCGTTGGCGACGTCGCTGACCTCCGCCCGCGTGGGCCGCGGGACATGGATCATCGACTCGAGCATCTGCGTGGCCACGATGCTGGGCTTGCCCGCTGCCAGCGCAGCCCGCACGAGGATCCTTCTGCGCAAGCGGCACCTGTTCGAAGGGCAGCTCCACACCCAGGTCGCCGCGGGCGACCATGATGGCATCCGCCACCGCGAGGATGGCCTCGATGTCCTCGAGCGCCGGGCGGGTCTCGATCTTGGCCACGATGCGGATGTCTTCGGGAAGCCACGACCGCAGCAGTTCCACATCCGCCGCTGAGCGCACGAAGGACTGGCCCACGAAGTCCGGGCCGAGTTCGAGCAGGTGCGGGATGAGTGCCTTGTCCGACTGGCTGAGGGCGTCAGCCGCCAGACGCTCCGCAGGCACGCTGACGCCCTGCCGGGAGCGGATGACCCCGCCGCGAACCACTTCTGCGACGGCAGACGTGGCGCGACTGCCGATGGTCCGCAGTTCGGCTGCACCGTCGGCAAGCAGGATGCGGTCGCCGACGAGCAGACGGGGCGGCACGGCAGCATCACTCAGCGGTAGCGCCGCTTCCGTGGCCGCGCGGTCGGGTCCGGTCAGCGTCACTGCGTCACCCTGCCGCAGCTCGACCCCATCGGCCGGTAGCATGCCCAGCCGCAGCTTGGGGCCCGGCAGGTCGACGAGGATGCCGACGCTGCGATCCAGGGCCCGCGATGCCTCGCGGACCGCCTCGGCCGAGCGGCGATGGTCAGCCTCGGAGCCATGGGAGAGGTTGATGCGAGCGACGTCGAGGCCGACGTCGACGAGCTGCGCCACGATGCCCACGCTGGCCGGTCCGATGGTCGCCACCAGGCGCGTCCGCCGGGCCAGCGCCGGCGCCTGGTCGGGGTCGGTGCTCACGCTGTCCATGATGCACGCGATGAAGGGTCAGGGATAGGCACTGTGGACGTCGCCCAAGGGTCGGACGGCCCTCGACCGCGACGCCTGAGGACCCGGACCCTGTGCCGAATGGCCGAAGGGGGCGGTCCTGAACAGAGGGGAGATGTGAGTGGAACCGACAGCCGAAGCCGGCCCAGCCGGACGAATCGATGGCAGGCCCGCCCGAGGGGGCAGGCGCCAAGCCGGTGACCGATGAGGGTTGGTCGCCCTTCAGCACGACGGCGGCCAAGTGGTCCTGGGGCCTGCTGACCATCTTCGTGGCCATCTACTTCCTGGTGGCCGTCCTCACCTCCAAGGAGTTCGCGGATCTGGCTGCGACGATGATCTTCGGGTTGCCTCTCGGCTTCCTGCTCGGCATCGGCATGATCATCGCCGGGCTCGTCATCACCCGCATCTACCTCATCAAGGTCGAGGCCTAGACGTGGACAACCTCGTCGCCCTCACCATCCTCGTGGTGGGCATGGCCAGCTTCTTCCTCATCGGCATCTACAGCCGCCGCTGGACCAGCAGCACCGCCGAGTACTACGTCGCCGGCGGCCAGATCCCCTGGAAGATCAACGGCGTGGCCATGTTCAGCAACTACGCCAGTGCTGCCAGCTTCCTCGGCGTCGCCGGTGCGGTGGCACTGGTGGGCATCGACAAGTGGTGGCTGGCGCTGGGCTTCTTCGCGGCCTGGATCGTCGTGGTGCTCGTGCTCGCGAGCCCCTTGCGACGCTCCGGCAAGTACACCGTGGCCGACGCGCTCCAGGAGCGCTTCTCGGGACCGGAGATCCGCCTCCTGACCATCATCGCCGGCATCACCATCGGCACCCTCTATCTGGTGCCGCAACTGGTCGGCGCCGGCCACCTCTTCAACCTGCTGGTGCCCTCGACTTCCTCGGCGACTCCAACCTCGACTACGTCATCTGGGTCGCCATCGCCGGTGGCTTCACCGCTGTCATCGTGGTCATGGGCGGCATGCGCGGCACGACCTACAACCAGGCCTTCCAGGGCATCATCATCTTCGGCGCCATGGTGCTGCTGCTGGTGCTCGCGGTGGTGGCCTACTTCAGCTGGAACCCACTCGAGGTCCTGAGCCGAGGCCGACAGCGTGGTGCCGCCCAACCAGGTCGTGGCCGCGGGGCGGTCGACCAGGTGCTGCGGCGACACGGCCGCGGGCAGCTCGGGCGATGCGTCCATGGCCGCCGCGCTGGCGATCGAGCGAGGTCCTGCCCGAGGCCCCCAGCGCCCTGACGCCCGGCGTGGATACCAAGGACCTCATGAACCAGCTCAGCCTGGTGCTCGGCCTGCTCCTCGGCGTGGTCGGCCTGCCGCACGTGCTCATCCGCCTGTACACGGTCAAGGATGCCACGGCGGCGCGCAAGTCGACCGAGTTCACCATCGTCAGCCTGGCCATCTTCTACACGATGACCCTGTTCGTGGGGCTCGCCGCCATGATGCTGCTCTACCCGAGCCTCATCGATTGGGTCGCCAGCGGTGACGTCGGGCGGGCCACCAACACGGCGGTGGCAGAGCTGGGCAGGCTGCTCGGGGGCGAGATCCTGCTCGGCATCGTGCTGGCCGGGGCGATGGCCGCCATCCTCAGCTCGGCCGTCGGCCTGCTCATCCAGATGACCACCACTGCAGCTCACGACGGCTACACGGTGCTGCTCCGTCCCCAGTCGACCGAACAGCAGCGCGTCAGGGTCGCCCAGATGGCGGGCATCGTCTTCACCGTGGTCTCCGTCGTCCTGGCGGTGTGGCTCAAGGACCAGAACGTGGCGGTCCTGGTGGCCATGACGTTCGGCATCGCCGCGAGCACGTTCGCCCCCATCCTGCTGTTGACGGTGTGGTGGAGACGCCTGACCCGCCAGGGCGTCATCGCCGGCTTCAGCGTGGGCCTGGTCGTGTCGCTGCTGTTCACGTTCGCCGAGTACTCCGGTGCGGAGGAGTTGCTGTTCATCCCGGTGCTGGAGAACCCGGCGCTCTACGGCGTCCCGTCCGCGTTCGCGGCCGCCATCATCGTGAGCCTGCTCACGAAGGATGTCGGTCGGGTGGACCACTTCATGACCCTGGCCCACGATCGACACGGCGCCATCGACGGCAACGGAAGGTCGTAGGCGGCAGCGGACTGGTGGTGACGCCGGCCGGTGGTGACGCCGGCTGGTGGTGACGCCGGCTGTGCCGGGGCGCCAGGCAGGTCCCGGGGCGCCAGGCAGCGCCCCCGAACGTCCGCGGCTGCCGATGCGCGCGATCGGGGGGCGCGCGACCGGTGCGCCAGGAACGTGCTGGTGGCTAGGGCTTCGACTTGGCAGCCGCTTCCTGCCGCGGAGACGGCAGGGCGCCACTGCGCCGGAGGCGATACAGCGCCGCCCAGCCGGGGGCCGCTGTCAGCCACAGCAGCCCCAGCATGGTCAGGGCCGAGGTGATACACCACATGCAGGTGGCGCCGATGACGAAGGGCTCCAGGAAGGTGAGGTAGGCGGAGAAGAGCGTCCCGGCGAAGGCGCCGGCAGCGACTCCCAGCAGCGCCAGGTCAGCCATGCGCCCGTGGACCAGGCGCGCCACGACCCAGCCCGCCAGCAGCAGTGCGTAGCCGATGACCCCGAGCACCCCGATGGGCACACCGAAGAGCGCTGCGTACTCGCTCTGCTGGACGGCGTTGCAGTCGCCGACCGGGCCGCAGACCGCCTCCGCCCCGCTCGATTCCACGCTGCCGAGGTAGGCCGAGACGGCGATGCCGAACACGGCCAGCAGTGGCACCGGCCACGCTGGCAGCTCCGGGAACGATCCGCGGAGCAGCAGAAGCGGGACGGCCACCAGGCTCACCAGCAGCACCAGCAGCACGAGGATGGAGATGCCGTTCCCGAGCAGGTCCTGCGAGACACGCTCCCAGACGGACAGGTCGGCGGCAGGCAGGGTGACGCCCGCATCGCCATTCGCCCCGCTGCTGCCGGCGACGTCACCGGCCTCGGGGAACGGCGCCAGGGCCTCCGCAAGACCCGGCACCGCTGGCCAGTCGATGCCCTCGCCGGCCAGGCCGGCCTCGATGATCCCGGGCAGCTGCTCAGGGATATCCAGGGATCCCACGAAGGACTGGCCACCGATGTCGACGCGTGGCACGCCCGCCTGGCTGATGCCCAGGCGACTCGGAGTCGGCCACGAACATCTGCGCACCGGGGTCCACGCTGACGTCCACCATCAGCAACTGGAGCGTGCCGTTGCTCATCAGGTAGAAGGCCACGTCCGCAGGGGCGATGGACTGGTCGATGGTGACGGTCGGTGGACCCCCGAACTGCTCGAAGATGCCGGGGAGATGCTGGGTGATGACCAGCTCGCAGTGCCCACAGGTCGGCGAGAAGAAGAAGACGCCCCGCGCCACGGGTCCGTCCGCCGCGGCATCGACAGCCACGGGCACGGGCGCATCGGGTCCGGGGAGGCGGCTTCCTGGGCGTGCGCGGGCACGGCCATCACGGTCAGGAGCGTGCTCAGGATCAGAAGGAACGCAATCCGCAATCGCATCTCAGTCACGATACGGTAGCGCCCATCGCCGAGATAGGTTCGGACGGCCCTCCGAGCGGGTGCCGCCCGTACCGCTCATCGGTCACCAGGTGGCCCAGCCTCGTGCTCGGGGAGCTGCTCCCGCGGCTTCGCCGGCGCCGGGGTCACACCCGTGCTGGCCAGGCTGCCCGACGTCAGATCGTAGCGACCGGCGAGCTCGTCGGGCTGTGAGCCGGGGGTGAGCGGCACACCCGCCATGTAGGCAGCGCGACCGATGAGATGGGCGCTGACCGGAGCGGTCAGGAAGAGGAACACGACGACGAGCAGCGCGCGCACGATGACGCCGACCTCGCCGAAGTGCGCCGCCACGCCGAGCATGAGCAGGCCGACCCCCAGCGACGAGGCCTTGGTGGCGACCTGCAGCCGGATGTAGACGTCCGGCATGCGCACGATGCCCACCGCGCTCAGCAGCGCGAGGGCCACGCCGAGGATGACCGCCGTCGTGGCCAGGATGTCGCTCATGGTCGCAACGACCGTTCGGCGTAGCGGGCGAAGGCGACGGCGCCGAGGAACGCCACCAGCGCCAGGGTGATGGCGACATCGAGCAGCGTGGGGTCGTCCGTGCCGATGGCGAAGACCGCGATGACGCCCACCACCAGGCCGGCGATGAGCTCCAGGGCCACCACGCGGTCCATGAGGCTGGGGCCGTGCACCAGGCGCAGCACCGACAGCAGCAGGGCCACGGCCAGGACCACCAGGGCGGCGTCGATGACGACATCGGGGACGCCGGTCACGTTCCCGCTCACCGCGTCAGCTCCAGGACCCGACGCTCCAGGTCCTCCTTCACCGATCGCCGGAAGGCCTCGGGGTCAGCCAGGAACATCGCATGGACGTAGGCGACCCGGCGATCGTCGGAGATGTCGATGGTGAGCGAGCCGGGCGTCATCGAGATGAGGCTGGTGAGCAGGGTGATCTCGGTGTCACTGCGCGCCTCCAGCGGGATAGCCACGATGCCCGGCTTCGCGAGCGGGGTCGGCGTGATCGACGTCCACGGCGACGCGGATGTTGGAGCGCACGACCTCGAGGGCATAGAACCCCATGAAGCGGACGAGGCGCACCGACTTACTGAAGTACACCGACGTGCCCACGGCCACCTGCGAGGCATACAGGACCACGTAGCCGAAGGCCATCCCGAGGATGAGGTTGGAGAGGTCGAAGCGCGCCGTCATGGCCATCCACATCAGCGCCAGGACGAGATTGCCTGCCAGCATCGCCGCTGCCGACGGGGAGCGCCGGCGGGCGGCCCGCGTACCCGCCCCTCCTGCCCGGACGTCATGGTCTGCCTCCGAGCACCGCGTCCACGTATCCGGCCGGGGTCATGAGCTGGGCCGCGGCGCGGTCGACCAGGTCGAACGCCGGCCCCGCGGCGATGGCCAGGGCCACGGAGCAGGCCGCCAGCAGCACGATCGGTGCGACCACGGCCAGCGCCAGGGGCGCCCTGAGCGCGGCTTCCGGTGCCACGCCCGGTCGCGTCGTGGCCGCCATGTCCGCGTCGCCGGGCAGTGGCTTCCAGAAGGCAGCGTTCCAGATCTTGAGCATCGAGTACAGCGTCAGCAGGCTCACGCCAAGGGCCACGCCGACGACCAGCAGCTGCTCGATGGCCAGGCCGGCTTCGACCAGGGCCAGCTTGGCCAGGAAGCCCGAGAAGGGCGGGATCCCGGCCAGGGACATGGCGGCGATGCCGAAGAGCGCCGCGAGGCCCGGCCGGGCCGCCCACAGCCCGCCGGTCCGGGCCAGCTCATAGCTCCCGGTGAGCCGGGCGATGACACCGCTGATGAGGAACAGCGTGGACTTGGCGAGCGCCACGTGGACCAGGAAGTAGATGAGCCCGGCCAGTGCAGAGACCGTGAACAGCCCCAGGGCCATCACCAGGTATCCGATCTGACTGATGATGTGGAACGAGAGCAGCCGGCGCATCTCGTGCTGGGCCACCGCCCCCAGCACGCCGACCACCATGGTCAGTGCCGCGATACCCAGCAGCAGCGGCTGGAAGGCCGCGGCCTCCTCGCTGAACAGCAGCGTGAAGAGGCGCACCAGCGCGTAGATGCCGACCTTGGTCAGGAGCCCCGAGAAGATGGCCGCGACGGCCACGGGTGGCGTGTGGTACGAGGCCGGCAGCCAGAAGAAGAGCGGCACCACCGCGGCCTTGATGCCGAAGGCGACCAGCAGCATCGCCGCCACCGCATCGACGATACCGGCCGGCTCCACGTCTTCGAAGCGCAACGCCAGGTCGGCCAGGTTGAGCGTGCCGGTGATGCCGTAGACCAGGCCGATGGTGACCAGCAACGTGGCCGAGGCGATGAGGTTGAGCGCGACGTACTTCAGCGCGCCCTCCAGCTGTGCGCGCTCGCCGCCCAGGGCCATGAGCACGAACGAGGCGATGAGCAGCACCTCGACCCACACGTAGAGGTTGAAGAGGTCGCCGCTCAGGAAGGTCCCGCACACGCCTGCCAGCAGCACCATCGTCAGCGGGTAGTAGCCGAAGCGCTCACGGCTCTCATCGATGGTAGCCGTGGAGTAGAGCACCACCGCGACGGCGAGGATCCCGGCCAGGATGACGAGGATGGCGCTGAAGAGGTCGGCGACCATGGAGATACCGAATGGTGCCGGCCAGTCACCCAGCTGCAGGCTCAGGATGCCGTCCTGCTCCACCGCCATGAGCAGGACGACGCCGGACGCCAGCAGTGCAGCCGCGCCGGCCAGGGCGATGACGCGCTGGGCCACGATGGACCGCCACAGCAGCAGTCCCAGGGCCGCCGTGACGAGTGGCACGAGCACCGGCAGCAGGACCAGCGGGCTCACTGGTCGGTCCGCCTCGCTGAGCTCGTCGACGTCGTCCGAGCCACCCTCCTGGTAGACGCGATGCATCAGCGTGAGCGCGAAGGCCAGCACGCTGAAGCTGATGACGATGGCCGTCAGCACCATGGCCTGCGGCAACGGATCGGCCGCACCCGCCGGTGGTGCCGTGGCGCCCTCGGCGATGAGGGGGGGCTCGCCCCGCGTCAGGCCGGCGGACACGAAGATGACCAGGTTCGCGGCGTTGGCCAGCAGGCTCAACCCCAGCGCCAGCTTGAGCACGCTGCGACGAAGCATCAGGTAGATGCCGGCCGCGAAGAGGATGCCGGCGACGATGGCGAGGACGGTCGTCACGCCGGCTCCTCCTCCAGCGCGAACACGATGACCAGCACGGTCCCGGCCACGGCGAGGTAGACGCCGATGTCGAAGAGCAGCGGCGTCCCCAGGGAGACGGTCCCGCCCGCGGGCAAGGGCAGCTGCCACCACAGTGCCGAGAGGTAGGGCTGGCCGGTCAGCAGCGGCGCCACGAGACCGCTCGCCAGCATCAGCAGCAGTCCGCCACCGACCAGCGTCCGGGGGTCGAGGCGCAGCGTGCGACGTGCCAGCGGCACACTGCTGGAGATGGAGAGCAGCACGAAGGCCGCCGCTGCGACGAGCCCACCCGCGAAGCCGCCGCCAGGCTCGTTGTGCCCGCGCACGAGCAGGAACACCGAGAACAGCAGCAGCAGCGGCGTCAGGTACACCGAGGCGGTGCGCAGGATGAGGTCCTTCATCGCCGTCGCTCCTGCCGTGACCGTGCGCGTGCCTTGAGCAGCGCCAGCACGCCGAAGGCGGCGACGGCCAGCACCGTCACCTCGGCGAGGGTGTCCAGCGCGCGGAAGTCCACGATGATGGTGTTGACCACGTTGCGACCCTTGGCCAGCGGCTGCGTGTTCTCCATGAAGAACGTGGAGATGGGGTCACCGGGGGCACTCACGGCGATGAGGATGAAGAACGTCAGCAGCGCCCCGCCAGCGGTCGCGATGGCAGCATCGCGCACGCGCGACGCGCGCGTGGCGTCCGCCCCGAACCTGGGCATGTGATAGAAGACGAGCACGAACAGCAGGACCGTGAGCGTCTCCACGAGGATCTGGGCCAGGGCCAGGTCCGGTGCGCTGTAGAGCACGTAGACCAGCGCGATGCCGTAGCCCACCAGGGCCAGCGCGGTCACCGCTCCCAGGCGTGACCGGGAGCGCGCCGCCGTCAGCGCACCGGCGCTGATGATGGTCGCGACCGAGAGCCCGATGATGTCCACGTCCAGGTCGAGCGTGATGACCGGGATGGCCCCACTGAACGCGACGATCAGCCAGGTGAAGGCCACCAGCGTGCTCACCACCACCAGCAGGTAGAAGCGCAGCCGGCCGTTCTGCAGGCGCGCGGTCGACCACCTGGAGAAGGCCAGCATGGCGCGCTCGAGGGCGACGTAGCCCTTCTCGGGCCCGACCCGGTGGCCCACATCAAGCCGGGCGAGCGCCGTCCGCGACGGTGCGTCGTCGCAGCCACAGGACGGCGCCGCCGAGGATGCTGACCACGCTGAGCAGCAGGACCAGCGTCGAGGCCGTACCAGGGCTGCACGCCACTCTTGGCAGCCTCGCCGGAGATGGCCTCGCCGGCGGCCGCCACGAGCGCTCCTGAACCCAGCGCCGGCACCAGGCCGGCCATGAGCCCGATGGCACCGAGGACCAGCGGCCCCAGCCACATCGGCCAGGCGGGCTCATGGACGCCCTCACGCGGCACGCGCAGGGGGCCGGCGAACGGCGCGAGGCCGGCGAGGCCGGCGGCCGCGACCGTGGCCGATCCCGGCCACCACGAGGGCAGCGACGATGACGATGGCGACAGCCTGGTCCGGGCCCTCCGAGGCCGCCTTGAGGCCCAGTTCCTTGGCCGCGAAGCCGACCAGCGGCGGGATGCCCGGCCATCGACAGCGCGCCGAGTGCGGCGGCCGCGGCCGTGATGGGCAGGAGTCGGCGCAGACCAGCCAGGCGATCGAGCTCCCGCGTGCCGGTCTCGTGATCGATGATCCCGGTCACCAGGAAGAGCCCGGCCTTGTAGAGCGCGTGGGCCAGGAGCAGCGCCATCGCCGCCACCAGGGACTGCCGGTGTCCCCAGGCCCACCAGCAGCACCATCGTGCCCAGGGCAGCCACCGTCGAGTACGCCAGCACCAGCTTGAGGTCGTGCTGGCGAAGGCTGAGCCCCGCGCCGATGAGCATCGTCAGCGCGCCGGCGACGATGAGCAGGCCCTGCCACAGCTCGGAGCCACCCAGGGCCGGCGTCAGGCGTGCCACCAGGTAGACGCCGGCCGTGACCATGGTGGCCGAATGGAGGTAGGCACTGACCGGGGACGGGGCAGCCATGGCGTTGGGCAGCCAGAAGTGGAAGGGGAACTGGGCCGACTTGCTCAGTGCGCCAGCCAGGATGAGGACCACGATGAGCGCGTAGTTGCTGTCCGCAGCCAGCACGGCCGCGGACTCCGGCAGCACCGAGATGGTGAAGCTGCCCGCCGTGAAGCCCAGCAGCACCAGCCCTGCCAGCATCGCCAGCTCGCCGGCCACCGTGACGATGAGGGCCTGCTGCGCTGACAGTCGCGACGTGCCGATCTCATGGTCGAAGCCGATGAGCAGGAACGAGGTGATGCCGGTGAGGCCCCAGAAGACGGCCGTCAGCAGCAGGTTGTCGGCCAGGACGAGGCCCAGCATCGAGGCCATGAAGGCCAGCAGCATGGCCTGGAACCGTCCCCGCTGGGGGTTCCCGGCGAGGTAGCGCTCCGCGTACAGGATCGACCACCGCGCCGATGCCACAGATGAGCAGCGCGAAGAGCAGCGACAGGCCATCGAGCGAGAAGGCGACATCGCAGTGCCAGCTGGGGATCCAGGCCATCTCGAAGCGCACGGCCGTGCCAGCCAGCACACCCGGCGCCAGCGCCACGAGGAGCACCACCAGCGCGACCGGCAGGCCCAGGAACGCCGCCAGCGCCATCCGGCTGCCGAGACGCAGCACGAGCGGCGACAGCAGCGCCAGGACGAAGCCGGACGCCACCGCGAGGGGTAGGGCCATGGAGCGGAACGATATCGCGTTCGCGCCCAGCACCCCGCCTCCCGACCATCCACGCTAGTCCGCCGGGATCGGCCCGGGCTGCTCCGCCATCGGCTCCGGCTATAGTTGCCGTCCGTTGGGGGCTGGTGACGGACGATAGGTGCTGACGACGTGGACATCATCGAAGCCGAGGGCCTGGTCAAGGTCTATCGCTCTCGCAAGAACGAGGTGCGCGCCCTCGATGGCCTCGACCTGAAGGTCCCCGAGGGCAGCGTCCTGGGCCTGCTCGGGCCGAACGGGGCAGGCAAGACCACGACCGTGCGCATCATCGCCACGCTCCTTCGCCCGGATGCTGGTCATGCCACGGTGGCCGGCTACGACACGGTCCGCCAGGCCCAGGAACTGCGCCGCATCATCGGCCTCTCCGGACAGTACGCAGCCGTTGACGAGAACCTCACCGGTCGCGAGAACCTCTGGCTCTTCGGGCGGCTCTACCAGCTGCCCTCCCGCGAGGCCCGCACCCGCGCCGACGAGCTGCTCGAGCAGTTCGACCTGGTCGAGGCCAGGGACCGCACCATCAAGACCTACTCGGGCGGCATGCGTCGGCGGCTGGACCTGGCCGCGCCCTGATCGCCAAGCCGCGTCTGCTCATCCTCGATGAGCCCACCACCGGGCTCGACCCCCGCAGCCGCCTGGCCATGTGGGCCATCATCCGCGAGCTCGTGGCGGAGGGAGCCACCCTGCTGTTGACGACACAGTACCTCGAGGAAGCCGATGAGCTGGCCGACGCCATCGTGGTCATCGACCACGGTCGGATCATCGCGCAGGGCACGCCGGCCGAGCTGAAGCGGCAGGTCGGTGGTGCCCGCATCGAGGTCATCGCGCACCTCGCCGAGGACATCCCCGCCATCGAGGCGGTGCTGGCACGGGAGTGTCAGTGCGATGTGGCCGTGGATGAGGCGACACGGCGCGTCAGCGTCGCTGCCGGGGACCAGACCGAGCGGCTCTTCAATACCTTCCGCGAACTCGATGCGGCGGGCATCGCGGTCGATGACATCGGGCTGCGCCACCCCACGCTCGACGATGTCTTCCTGAGCCTCACCGGCCACGTCGCCGAGGAGACAGCGACGACGTCCGAGACGCACCTCGTCCACGCCGGGCAGATCTCCCGGGTGGAACGATGAGCACGCCTCTGCCGACGACCATGCGGCGGCCTCCGGCAGGCACTCGACGACGGGCTCGTCGTCACCTGGCGCTATCTCAAGCGCATCCCCCGCATCCCCGAGCTGGCCATCTTCGCCATCCTGCAGTCGATCATGTTCGTGCTGCTCTTCACCATCGTGTTCGGCGGCGCCATCCCCCTGCCGGGCGGCGCCAGCTACGCCAGCTACCTGATGCCCGGGCATCTTCGTCCAGACCCTCACCTTCGCCTCGGCGACCACGGCCATCGGCATGACCGAGGACCTCAGCAAGGGCATCATCGACCGCTTCCGCTCGCTGCCCATGGCACGCTCGGCGGTGCTCTTCGGGCGCTCGGTGTCCGATGTCATCTACAACGGCGGCATCCTCGTCGTGCTCATGCTCAGCGGCCTGGCCGTGGGCTGGAGCGTGGACAACGGTCTGCCGGCCTTCGTCGTCGCCGTCCTGCTCATGCTCGGCTACGCCTTCGTGATGTCCTGGGTCGGCGTCTGGCTGGGCCTGCGGCTACCCAGCGTCGAGGTCGCCCAGCAGGTCTCCTTCATCGTCATCCTGCCCCTCACCTTCGTCTCCAACGTCTTCGTGCCCATCGAGACGCTTCCGGACTGGCTGGAGCCCTTCGCCGCCTGGAACCCGGTGAGCACGCTCACGGCCTCCCTTCGGGAGCTCTTCGGCAACCCCAACCCCTTCCCCGGCTCGGGACTGCCGGCGGACATGCCCATCGCTGTGACGCTGGGCTGGTTCGCCGTCCTGTTGGCGGTGTTCGCACCGCTCGGCGTGCGTCGCTACCGCTCCATCAGCCGGTGAGCACCAGCAGGTCCCGGCAGATCGCGAGGAACGCCCCCGACCGGGCCGAGCAGGGCGGCGCCGATGCCTTCCAGCGGCCACTCCACACCCGGGGCCCGTGGGCCGCCTGGTGGCGCGGCTGGTACCGCTTGCTCCGGATCGTCGAGATCCCGCTGCTGCGACTGGCGCTGCGACGCGGCTTTGGGAACATCGTCGTGCTGCGGGTGCGCGGGCGGCGTTCCGGGCTGGAACGCCTGGTCCCCCTCGGGCTGCTTCGTGTCGGTGACCGCGACTACCTGGGTCATCCCAGTGGCGACACCGCCTGGACGCTGAACCTCCGTGCCGCCGGTCACGCCAGCATCGAGAGCGCCCATGTCCCACCCCGGCTCGTGCGCCCGGTCATCCTGGGCCCCGGCCCGGAGCGCGACGCGGTCGTGGCCGCGACGCACCGCCAGCACCCCTTCCCCGGCAATGCGCTCTACCGGCTGGCGGCTGCGCACGTCGCGGCGACCGGCGTGTTCTTCCGCCTCGAGCCAGACGAGCGGCACCTGGGTCAGCCGGCCGCCGGCACCGACTGAAGACCCCCGTGCTGCCCCGGTCGGCGGGGCCGTGGTCCATCCGACCCCGTCGATGGCACCGTCTGGCCCTGTTGGGATGACGAACGCATCTATATGCTATTGGCATATGGATGCGCACAGATCCGTCGATGGGACACGCGGATGGACCCGGCCCGGCACGCGGCGCGGCCGCTGGATCGAGCCGTTCGTGCTCCTGCTCCTCGCGGAGGAGGTGACCTATGGCTGGGCGCTCATCGGCAAGCTCAACGAGCTGGGTGTGGCCTCCGACGGCGTGGACGTGGGGATGGTCTATCGCACCCTCCGTGAGCTGGATGCCGAGGACCTGGTGTCCACGGAGTGGGGCCTGGAGACCGGACCACCCCGGCGCGATTACCGCCTGACACCAAAGGGTCGCGTCGCGCTCGACACGTGGGTCGCGGTGATGACCGAGCGCCGTCGCCTCATCAGCGAATTCCTTGATCGAAGAGAGCGCCTCGGTGTCTCGGAAGGAGGATGACATGGGTTGCTGGCATGGCCATGGACACGGCTGCGGATGGCTGCCGCCCCCGGACTGGTACGAGCCCTACGAGTGGGGCCCACCGTGGCTGGAGGAGGAGGCCTATCTGGCCGCCGAACGGGCACGCGCACGCCGTCGCATGCGACGGGGTTCTCGTGGGGATGAGCCGCTCTCGGCTGCCTCACTGGAGGCACGCGCCGCGGAGCTGCGACAGGAACTGAGCAGGATCGAGGAGGACATCAGGCGCCTCTCGAGCCGATCCCAGGAAGCCACCGAGACGTAGCCATGGCACCGGGAATCGCCGCTGGCGGCCCGCTGCCCATCGTGTTCGGCCCGGTCCTCACCCGCCGTCTCGGCTGGAGCCTTGGCGTCAACAACATCTGCCCCAAGACATGCTCGTACTCGTGTGTCTACTGCCAGGTCGGCCGGACCACCCGGGCACGACTAACACCCGAGGAACCTGGCTGGACCCCGCCGAGGTGGGCGAGGCTGTGCAGGCACGGGTCCGCGAGTGCCGGGCCGCCGGCGAGCACATCGATGCCATCACCTTCGTACCCGATGGCGAACCGACCCTCGACGCCCAGCTGGGTGCGTCGATCCGGAGCGTTCGCGGCGAGGGGCCACTGGTGGCGGTCATCAGCAACGGCAGCCTGCTCGCCCGCCGATCCGTGCGCGACGCGCTGGCCGAGGCTGACTGGGTGTCACTCAAGGTCGATACCGTGGATGCCAGCACCTGGCGGCGACTGAACCGCCCCGTCCGCTCGCTCGACCTGGACACGGTGCTGGCCGCCATGCGTCGCTTCGCGAGCGAGTTCAGGGGCCGTCTGGTCACCGAGACGATGCTCGTGAGCGGCCTCAACGACGACGAACCGTCGGTCCGTGGAGTAGCCCGCTTCGTGCGTTCGCTCGATCCTCGACATGCCTATCTCACGGTGCCCATGCGCCCCGGCGCGGAGGCCTGGGTCCGACCGCCACCGGGATCGGTCGCCCGCGCCGCCGCGGACGTGTTCGCGCGCCATGGCATCCAGACCTCGCTGCTGCGAGCCGATGAGACGGAGACGGTGGTCTCCGCATCGACGGACCCTGTCGAAGGACTCGTGGGCATCCTGGCCGTGCATCCCCTGACAGAGCGAACGGCCCGCGAGCACCTCCGGTCCGGTGGTGGTGACTGGTCCGACATCGAGGCGCTCATCCAGGCGGGTCGCGTCATCCGTGTCGACCGGGACGGCACCGCCTACCTGCGGGTCGACCACACCAGCCACGGCGCACGACCGGCACGCCGGGCGGCGCTCGACTCCAACTCCTGGCCGGCAGCGAGCACGGCACCCAGAAAGGACGGTCCGATCGATGAACGCCAACCCCAGCACTGTCGCCGCCACGGCGCGGGCGCTGGTCGCCCCCGCCAGGGGCATCCTCGCCGCCGACGAGATCGACCCCGACCATCGAGAAGCGCCTCAAGGCGGTCGGCGTCGAGTCGACCGAGGACAACCGCCGTTCGTACCGCGAGATGCTCTTCACGACACCAGGCTTCGAGGCCCATATCAGCGGCGTCATCCTCTTCGACGAGACGATCCGCCAGTCCAGCGCGGATGGGGTGCCCTTCCCGACAGGTGCTGGCAGCTCCGAGGACGTCATCCCGGGCATCAAGGTGGACAGGGGCGCCAAGGCCCTCGCCGGGGCGCCCGGCGAGAAGATCACCGAGGGCCTGGACGGGCTGCGCGATCGGCTGGCCGAGTACCGCGAGCTGGGCGCTCGCTTCACCAAGTGGCGCGCGGTCTATCGCCATCGGTGACGGCATCCCCACCGGGTACGGCATCCAGTGCCAACGCGGTCGAGCTCGCCCGGTTCGCCGCTCTCTCGCAGGAAGCCGGCCTGGTGCCCATCGTGGAGCCCGAGGTGCTCATGGACGGCAGCCATGACATCGCGCGCAGCGACCGTGAGACCGGCCGCGTGCTGCAGGCGCTCTTCGAGGAGCTGTACCTCCAGAACGTGCGTCCTGGAGGCGCTCCTGCTGAAGACGAACATGGTGCTCTCCGGCTACGACTGCCCCGAGCAGGCGACGTCGGAGCAGGTGGCGACCTGGACGATGCGCTGCCTGGGGCGTCATGTGCCGGTGGCCGTGCCGGGCGTGGTCTTCCTCTCCGGCGGTCAGTCGGAGGACATGGCCACGGTCAACCTCGATGCCATCAATCGGACCGGGACACACCCCTGGGAACTCTCGTTCTCCTACGGACGGGCCCTCCAGAACAGCGCCCTGCAAGCCTGGGCAACCGATCGGACCGACCTGTCCGCCGCACAGGCAGCCTTCCTGCGCCGTGCTCAGCTGACCGCGGCCGCACGGTCAGGCCAGTACCGGCCCGCAGCGGCCTGACCCGGCCGTGGCCGGGGCGGCTCACCGGCCGGCGAGCCGCCCCCGCAGTCGTGGCCCTTGAGGCGCCTGACGTCCTAGAGACCTGCGACGGGCAGGTATCGGTTGCTCTCAGGGTTGTAGACGATCGAATCGATCTGCACGTCCAGGGGCAGAACGTAGCCGAGGAAGCCGGAGACACGGTCCCCGGGCGACAGCGGCGTGGATTCGACATCCTGCAACAGGTACGGCCGAGGCCGCGGGACCCAGGTGGGCCAGAACGTCCTGCCGTCGGTGGCGACCAGGGCGACGCTTCCGGGCGCAGCGTAGCTGGCCTGGTCCTCGGCCGCTGCGAAGGCGGCATCGAGCCCGACGTAGCGCTGTCCTTCGGGGGGCGGGCTGTTGGGATCGATGATCGACGAAGGGGTCCATGACCTCGCGGATGGTGACGTCGCCGTACGTGATGCCCGCGGCGTCGCTGATCGCCCGCGGCTCGCCTACCGCGACGGCACCCGTCGCACCGCGCTCGAGCAGGGTCATGAGCCGGCGACCGTCGCCGCGGTAGAGGACGCTCACGATGTCTGCATCCGCGGGCAGCACGTAGGAGATGACTCCGCTCACCCGGTCGAACGGGGCGAGGTTCTGGCTCTGCAGGTCGGGCACCACGGCGTCGGGCCCGCGCGGCACCCAGGCGGGGTAGTAGATGTACCCGTTCGCATCGAGCAGCTGGACCTGGTACGGATCGGTCGGGAAGGCCTGGTCCTCCGCGGCCTCGAAGGTCATCGTCAGCATGGCGTAGCGCTGCCCCTCCGCCGGTGGCGCACCCGGATCGTGCTCGGTGAATGGATCGGCGAATTCCCTGATCAGGATCGTGCCGAGCTGGTTCCCCGCGTCATCGGTGTATGGAACCGGTTCGGTGCTCTCCTGACCGGCGACCGGGGCAGCCACGGCAACGGCCAGTGCCACGGATCCAGGAATGCGGCTGAACGACGAACGCGCATGATGTTCCCCCTGTCTAGGCGGCCGCCTCGGCTCGACTGTGGCCTGGTGGCCAGGAGCTGACATCGTATCGAGCCGTAATGACTGTTGTCGAGGTCCACGATGGTCCCGTTGAGCATCCCAACGTCTGATGCTGGCCGGCCGGGAGACGGGTCGGCCGCATCGGTCGGCGGCACGATGATGAGCGACAGCTCCGCGCGGTCTGGTGCGGCCGCGATCGTGGCGAGGGACCGGGGGGCCGTGGGCGCCGCGGACGAACAGGGCCGCTGGCGGCCCGGCCACGGCAGCACCCACGGCCTCGACACCGATCCGCTCGGGCACGGCGGACGCAGGGCGTCTCCCGGAGGACACTCCTGCCTTGGGCGCCCGGGCGCTGCGCTCCGTCCCTGGCCGTCAGCCACCTGGCCCTGCTCACAGCGGGATGGGATGCTTCCATGGTCCCGTGGATACGCTCTGACGCGCCAGGATCGCCCCGGCCACGTCCCCGCCAACGCAGGACCCCGGGGCCGCTGGCCCCGGGGTCCTGCTGCAGTGCCTGGTCGGGCGGGGTCGATTACTCGGCCTGTGCGTCCACCAGAAGGACCACCTGGAAGGAACCGTCGGCCGGTGAGCCGATGGCATAGGCGCTGTAGTTGGTGCCCTTCTCGAGCGGCAGCGCCGGCAGGTCGGCGATGACGGCCTTCTTGCCCGGCTCGCGGACATCAAGGTCGAGCTCGCCGGGGGCAACGGCGAGGTAGTCGGACACGGCCTGGTAGGGCACGTCCTTGAGCAGGGCATCCTTGGCGGCCGAGCCGTCAGCGGCGATGTCCACGTTGGGCGCATCCGCGCTGAAGTGCCCGACACGGATCTGCGCCTTCTTGGCCTTGACCCTGGTCCTGTCCGGGATGACGTTGGCCTCGATGCCGTCGAGGAAGTTGCTGGCCACCACGGTCGTACGCGTGTCGCCCTCGAAGGGCAGCGTCGCGTCGATCACGAAGGGGCCTTCGGTCACGGAGGCACCGGCGGGCACGACCTGGATCTGGTTCTCGCCGACCGGAACGGTCAGGTAGGGCGAGTTGGCACCGAAGGGCAGGTTCCCGAAGATGCGCACGCCGTTGACGACGATGTCGACCGGGCGGCGCATCAGGCGAACCGTGGAGGATCCGCAGCTGGGCCGTGGTGGGGATGGAGGCGTCGAGCGCCGGCACCACGGTGAAGGTGCCGGCTTCAAGGCTGCCGACGGCGAAGGCGCTGGAGCTGGTCCCGGCAGCCAGGGTGAGCGGTCAGCGTCACGACCGCATCCGGGCTCCCAGCAGCGCGGACCTCGAGGGTCGTAGGTGCCGGGCGGCAGGTCTGCGTAGCCGGAGTCGTCCGGGTAGGCCAGCTCGGTGATGATGGGGTCACCGCCCACCGGCGCGATGTCTACCGCCGGGGCGTCATAGGCGAAGTGGACGACACGCGCCTGGGCCATGTCGACCGAAGGGCTGGGCTCGTCGAGCAGGACCTGCGGGATGATGCCTTCTTCCAGGCTCCCCGTCGCAGCCACGGTGGTGGCGGTGCCGCCCTCGAACGTCAGCTCGGCGTCGATGACGACGGGGCCTTCCTTGAGCGTGGCGCCGGCGGGCACGACACGGATGCGGTACTCACCTGCCGGTACCGTGAGGTAGTCCGTGATGGCTCCGAACTCGAGACCCTCGACGACCGCGTCCTTGCCGGCGTAGACATCGACGGCCGGGGCATCACCGGAGCCGTGCAGGACACGGACCCTGGCGCTTTCGTCCTGCGCCAGTGCCGCGGCCGGGAGGACGAGCAGCGCGGTGAGCGCCGCCGTCGCGGCCCACGCCGTGGCCTTGCGTGTGGATGTGGTGAACATCTGATTCCTCCTCTGCTCGCCCGCTCGGCAGCGGGCTCATCGGGGACACCGGTGGCTCCGGGCCATCCGACTATCCTCGCCCCCTGGGTCGGAGCGACCACGATGCTGTCCAACGCCTGTCCCAGGCCCAGGCATACAGATGCTACACCTGTGCCTGCCTCAAGTGTCCCTGCTGCACAGGTGAAGCAGCCGTGATGAACCACTCGTTCGGGTGAGGACCCGGATCGGCCCGGCCGATACGCTCCGTTACGTCGGGAGGCGGCTCCGGCTGGAGGTGCGCATCCAAGGCTGGGGCATCACGGCGCCATCAGTCCGGGAGGTCACTGATGAACGATGTGGAGCGACATGCATTCAGGCTTCTCCTCGCGACGGATGATTCGGAATCCGCCCGCACCGCAGAGGCATGGGTGTCGCAGGCGCGCTGGCCGCGGCCCTGTATCGTCGATGTCCTGTGCGTGGCGAGCCATGGAATCGGCCGCCTGGGCTGGCCCACGCAGTCCGACCGGTCCGCGGTCAGCCAGGCCCTCGAACAACTCCGTGAGAGCGAGGTGATGGCCGCCGAACGGATCGCCAATGAGGTCGGCGTCCGACTGCAGCAGGCCGGGATGACGACGCGCACCTGGACCCGCCAGGGTGAGGTCTGGACCCATCAGGGCAATGTGGCATCGGAGGTCCTTGCCACCATCGATCTCGAGCGACCGGACGTCGTGGTGATCGGACCACGCGGCCGCTCTACGCTCGCCCAATTGCTGCTCGGTAGCGTGTCGAGGCGGGTGGTCGCCGAGTCACGCTCGCCCGTCCTCGTCGCACGCAGGACGAGCGCCGGCGGCGGCAGCGGTCTGCCCCGCAGCCTGCTCGTGCTTGTCGACGGTACCAGGGCGACGGAGAGCGCCATCGACTGGCTGTTGTCCTCGGGCTGGGCCGAGGGTGCACGCGTCACGCTGCTGGCGCTGCTGGGCTTCCCGGCCGGTGTGGAGTACGACGACCCGGAGCTCGTGTCCCAGGTGAACCAGGTCTCGCGCAGCGACGCTGCGGCCACGCTCGAGGAGTTGACCACACGCCTCGTGGACCGCGGCTGCGAGGTCGACGCCAGGTTCGAGTCAGGCCATCCGCACGAGACCGCCCTGCGCATCGCCGCACAGCTCGAACCGGATGCCATCATCGTCGCCAGGCCAGCCGGTCAACGCGCCAATGACCCGTTCGCCGAGAACGTCGCCCGGTACGCCCCGATCTCGACGCTGGTCGTCCCCGAGGCGTAGGCCACCCGCGCGCACGATGCTTGCGGCACCGACTGCCAACCCGGATGGGAGGCAGGCAGGCGACCGGTCATGACCTTCAGCCCTGATGGGAGCGTGCCAGGCTGCCCAAAATCACTGCCATGGGGAAGCGGTCCATCAGGGCGTTCGCGATCGGCACGCTTGTCATCCTGCCGCTCTTTGCGGGCAGCGTGCTACTGCCACCGGCAGCAGGCATCAGTACCTATGTGACCGCCTCGGCGGGCATCGCCATCGTGGCAGCCACGATGGGGCTCGCCGCGGGCATCCTGGCCGCCCTGGTCGCCAGCGTGGCGGCAGTCGTGGTCGAGATGGCTCCCGTGGGGGCGTTCCACATCGAGCAGCCCGAGGACGTCGTGGCCCTGACCCTGTTTGCGGCCGACGGCCTCACTGTTGCGGTGATCGGATCGCTGCTGCATCGCCAGCGGTCGCGACGCCGCTCACGTGCCACCCCCACCGGCATGCCGGTCACAGGTGTGGTGGCAGCTGATCAGGCTCGCAGGACCATCCCCCCCGAACCATGCGGTCCGCTGAGCCTCAGACGTGAACCGCTCACCGACCGCGAATCCGAGGTGCTCAAGCTCCTGGCCGGCGGCATGTCCAACGCCGAGATCGGTGCCACCATGTTCATCTCCACGAACACGGTGAAGTCGCACCTGAAGAACGTCTACGGCAAGCTCGGCGTCAGCAGCCGCACGGGTGCGCTCTCGCGGGCCTTCGAGCTCGGCATCATCCCGACGGCGCGACGGCGACCCGATCACGCCCATGCCCAGGGGGCCGCTCCGCCCGACGATGGCCTCGAAGGGGAGCTCGCCGCCTAGCTCGCCAGACCGTTCGCTATCCCACTGGCCCGGCGGCGGGCATCGGCCGCCCGGCCGACCCTTCATCACCGGCCAGCCGCCGGCGCAGCCACTTCTCGCCTTCGACGATGAGATAGATCGCCAGCCCGACGCCGACGATCAGAGAGCCACCAGGCAGGGTCGATGGGGGCACTGTGGAAGATGGTGTTCATGATCGGCACGTAGGTGAAGGCGAGCTGGAGGGCGATCATGACGGCCACACCGGCCAGGAGCCAGCGGTTGCTGAAGACCCCGACCGCCAGCATGGACCGCGTAAGCGAGCGGCAGTTGAACAGGTAGAACAGCTCACCGAACACGAAGACGTTCACCGCGATCGTGCGCGCCACATCCTCGCTCATGCCCTGCATCAACGCCCATTCGAACAACCCGAACGCGCCGATGAGCAGCAGGATCCCGACGAGCAGGATCCTGAGCAAGAGCGCTCGCGAAAGGAGTGGGCTGTGGGGGTCCCGTGGTGGCCGCAGCATGAGGTCCTTCTCCTTGGGCTCGAATGCCAACATCAATCCGAGC
Source organism: uncultured Chloroflexia bacterium (assembly GCA_963697275.1). GTDB lineage: Bacteria > Chloroflexota > Limnocylindria > Limnocylindrales > CSP1-4 > JAFMJV01. Next base: position 61,408 of record CAVONF010000010.1, read on the forward strand.
AACAGGGCAGTGGTCATGTTGATCCACAGGATCTGGACGGGAAGGATGGGCAGCGTCGCCCCGAGGAACACCGCCAGCAGGATCACCAGCCCCTCGCCGACGTTGGTGGGCAGCGTCCAGGTGATGAACTTCGTCAGGTTCGCGAACACGCCTCTGCCCTCTTCGACCGCGGCGACGATCGACGAGAAATCGTCATCGGTCAGCACCATGTCCGCTGCCTCCTTGGCCACCTCGGTGCCCGAGATGCCCATCGACACGCCGATGTCGGCCCTGCGCAGAGCCGGAGCGTCGTTGACGCCGTCACCGGTCATGGCTACGACCTCTCCGCGGTACTGCAGGGCCTCGACCAACCGCAGCTTCTGCTCCGGGGCGACACGCGCGAATACCGGCGTGTCATGCGCGATCGCCACCAGCTCGGCGTCGGAGATCTCGTTCATGTGCGCGCCGGTGATCACGCTGAGGATCGCACCATCCGGGGCGGAGCCTCCCGGGACCGCACCTCCAGGAGCGGCGCCGTCCAGCTCCAGCTGTCGGGCGACGGCGACGGCGGTATCGGCGTGGTCTCCGGTGATCATCTTGACGCGGATACCGGCCCCCCGGCATGCAGCGATGGAGCGTGCGGCCTCGACCCGGGGTGGATCCATCATGCCCTGGAGCCCGAGGAGCGTGAATCCGTCCGACACGTCCTCGTGGCGGATCGTCTTCGATCCCCGGCGGCAGTCCCGCCCGTGCGAACGCGAGCACCCTGAGCCCCTCGGAGGCCATCGCTGCGACCCGCGATTCGAGCAGGCTGCGGTCGAACGGCTCCGGGTCGCCGGACGGCCCCATCGTGCGCGAGCATCGCTGGAAGATGGCCTCGGGCGATCCCTTCATGTACACGATGGCCGGCCGGCCGTCAGACGCATCGTGCAGTGTCGCCATGTACTGGTGCTGCGACTCGAACGGGATCACGTCCACGCGCGGTAGCAGCTGCACCATCGCCCGGGGATCCAGTCCCGCCTTGTGGGCTGCGACGATGCAGGGCCACCTCCGTCGGATCCCCCTCCGCTCGCCAGCCCTCGTCCGATCTCACCAGGCCCGATTCGTTCGCGAGCAGACCGGCCGTGAGGCATTCGACCAGCGCCGCGTCCGCCTGGACATCGACGCCCACACCGTCCCGCTTGACCGTGCCCTCCGGATCCCAGCCGAGTCCGGTGAACGTGACCATGTTCCCGCCGGCGTACGCTTTGCGGACCGTCATCTGGTTCTGCGTAAGCGTGCCGGTCTTGTCGGAGCAGATGACGGTGGTGCTACCCAGTGTCTCGACAGCGGGCAGGCTGCGGATGATGGAGTGGCGCTTCGCCATCCTGCCCACGCCGATGGCCAGGGTGATGGTCACGGCGGCCGGCAGTCCCTCTGGGATCGCCCCCACTGCCAGGGCCACAGCGGCCATGAACATGTCGACCAGATCCTCTCCGCGCAGCACGCCGACCAGGAAGGTCAGTGCGGCGAGACCGAGGATCGCGTACAGGAGCACGTGGCTGAACTGGGCGATCCGGCGGGTCAGCGGTGTGGCGAGCTTCTCGGTCGACGAGATGAGTTCCGAGATGCGCCCGATCTCGGTGTTGTCGCCGATGGCCACCACGATGCCGGTCCCTCGGCCGTAGGTCGCGAGCGTCGACATGTAGGCCATGTTCCGCCGGTCGGTCAGCACCGCATCGTGATCGAGGACCATGACCGCCTTGTCCACGGGCGCCGACTCACCAGTCAGCGAGGATTCGTCGACGTACAGGTCGCGAGCCGCCAGCAGCCGCAGATCGGCCGGGACCTTGTCGCCTGACTGCAGCAACACGATGTCGCCCGGCACGAGCTGGGACGCCGGGATCCGGCTCCGCTCTCGGGCCCGCACCACCGTCGCCTCCGTGCCCATGTACCGGGCCAGCGCCGCGATCGCATGATGGGCCTTCGACTCTTGGACGAACCCGATGGTCGCTGTGACCAGGACGACACCGAGGATGACGATCGAGTCCACCCACTCACCAAGAACGGCCGTGATGAGCGCGGCGACCAACAGGATGAGGAGCAGCGGCTGGCGCAGCTGTGTGAGGAACCGTTCGACCGGCCCAGGGCCTTCCTTCTCCGTGATCTCGTTCGCGCCGAACCGGCCCTGGCGCTCCTCGACCTCGAGGATGTCCAGTCCTGAGTCGCGGTCGGACTCCAGGAGGTCCAGGACCTCGCTCTCTGGAAGGTGGTGCCAATGCCTGCTGAGGATCGTCTGCACGGATTCGCCTCGCTGTCTCGAGCCACCCCCGGATCGGGGGTGGGCTTGGGCGCCTCCGTGCGCTGCCACGCGGTGCCGGAGATCGCCCGCTGGGTGGTCATCGTCGCGCTGCTGGATCAGCCCGCCGGCGCGCCCGTCCACGAGGATCAGGACGAGCCCGCCGTCGGGCTACGGTTCGGGAGCGATGATCACCGTGGACTTGGCGTAGCGGACGATCTTCTCGCCGAAGGGATCGTGTCCCTGGTGCTGCCGGGGCACGATGATGAGGTCTGGGTCGATTCGCTCCGATAGCCGCAGCGCTGCATCCACGGGATGGCCGCCTTCAGATTCGAGCGTGACCTCAGAGCCCTGCTTCGCGAGCTGCTCCGCCAATCCCTCGAGACTGGCCGCCGCCTCCTCGCGGAGCATCGCCGTCACCTGCCGCACCAGCTCGGGATCCTCCTGGTCGATGCCGGTGGGGTTCCCCAGTAGCCCGAGCAGCGTGACCTGGGCCTCGCGTGCCCAGCCCGTGGAGAGCAGCCAGTGGGTGGCACTCGTCCCGGCATCCGTTCCATCGAGCAGGACCAGGATGCTCCGGGGTAGCGGGTCCTCCTCTCGATGCGGCTTGCGTGCGACCAGGACCGGCCGATCGGTCTGCCCGATGACCTGCCGGGACACGCTCCCCAGCAGGAACTGGGTGACACGCGACCGCCCCCGGCGGCCCACGGCGACGAGGTCGGGCGCTTCGGACCTGATCGTCGCGACGATCTCCTCGGCGACGTCACCGTGGCGCAGGAGCGTGCACGTCAGGAAGCCGGCCTGCTGCAACCGCAGGCCGGTCTCGTTGGCCGTGCTCTCGGCAGCGATCACCTCGGCTTTGCGAAGCTGCTCCATGATCGTCCGTCCCGAGCTCAGGTCGCCTTCCCGCAGCCACCCGAGACGCGAGACGCCGTGCGTAGCGACACACAGGACGGCGATCTCACACGGACGATCCCACCGAAGACGCGACACCCACGCCTCGGCGTTCAACGCCTCTTCCGAGGCATCGGTCGCGAGAAGCACGCGGAACGGCTGCTCCATCGTCTCGGTCATCGTCGGTCTCCCGGCTTGGCACTTCGGTCCCTCGACGGGTTCCTCCGTCGGCGATCCGACATCGAGCCTATCCGCGAGTGACACGGGTGCCCTCACCCAGAGGGGTGATTCGGGCCCGGGAACCGGGATCATGGATGGCCTCCGGCGCATGGATCGGTCGAGGCCCAGCCGCGGTTCGCCGACGTCCGCCGGCATCGGACATCCGCTGCGGCGACGTTCAGCTCGGCTGCGAGGGCACGACCAGGACCGAGGCCCAGGTATCGCGTCACCTTCTCGGCCAGTGGATACCGTCCTGGCTCGTGCTCCGGGCATCGGCTGGGCGTCGGACCGAGCACGGGAGCCGATGGCGACCAGCGTGGGACGCACGGGCCTCACACCCCGAGGATGCATACCGTCGCGAAGGCCCTGGCAGCGTTCGCGATCGTGGCGCTCCTGGGCCGTCCACCGCGCGTCGGCTTGACCGTGGCCGCTGGCCTGGCGCAGATCGGCGAGTTCTCCTTCATCCTGGCCACGTCGGCTGGCATCCTCGGCCTGTTCCCCGACGAGGGCCTCCAACTCGTGGTCAGTGCGGCACTCGTCTCGATCATGCTGAACCCGCTGCTCTTCAGGACCATCGACCCCTTGGCGAGGGGCATCGCTCGTGACCCGCGGCTCGCCAGGCTGATCGGATCGCGCTCAGCGGCGCTGACGCGCCTGGAGGCCGACGCTGAAGGTGCAGCCTTCCGAGCCCATGCCGTGGTCGTGGGCTCCGGCAGGGTGGGTCGACTCGTGATCGGTGGGCTGGCCCGAAGAGGCTTCCAGTTCGTGGTCGTCAGCGACGATCGTCGCGACATCGAGCGCCTCCGCGCTCAGGGACGGCCCGCGCTGTTCGGCGATGCCTCGAATGCCGAAGTGCTCGACGCAGCCCGGCTGGCCCTGGCCCGGATCATCGTGGTGGCCATCCCCGATGCCCACGCGGCCCGCCTCATCGTGCGCCACGCGCGCGAGGTGAATCCCCGCATCGCGCTCGTGGTACGCACCCACGACCAGCGCTTCCTGGCAGAGCTGGCCGAGATGGGCGGCAGCGTCCAGGCCATCCATGGCGAGCTCGAACTGGGCGTCCAGATGACTCGCTACACGTTGCGTCGCTTCGGCGTCAGCACCATCGAGGCAGAGGCCATCGCCGAGGGGCTGCGGGGCCGCGGGGGCCGTCCCTGGCCACTCGAGCAGGTATGACACCGTCGGAGCGGGCTTGCCCAGCGACCTCCGTGGCCGGTGGCGGAACGCCGCCAAAAGGAAAACCCCGGGGGGCGGGACCCCGGGGCTCTCACGTCGATATGCCGGTTGGTTGCGGGGGTCGGATTCGAACCGACGACCTTTGGGTTATGAGCCCAACGAGCTGCCGCTGCTCCACCCCGCCGCAAGACTATACCACGTTCGGTCGATCGAGCCGAATCCGCGCTCCCGGGCGTGTCGCGGTGCTCTTACCGGCCCCTTACACGGTACATCGCCGCATCGTACGGGTCGCAGCCAACGTCAGTGTGCCGCACCGATCAGGCGGCCGGCATCCATGCCGCGATGCCGACACCACTGTAAGGAGACATCGATGACCATGAAGACGTCCAGGATCCGCTTGCTGGCCATCTCCGCCGCCACCATGGCACTCATCGTGGCGGGTACCGCCTCCGTCGCCGCACACCCCGGGAATCGTGACGACCGCCCCGGTCTCGGTCAGGGCCGCATGTGGGATCCGGGTCAGGGCTACGGCCTGCCCGGTGAGGCTCGGGGCGGCCTCCGCGGGCGGCTCGGCATGGTCGCCGACAGCTTCGTTCGCAGCGAGACCACCTGGGAGACCGATGATGGGCTGGTGACCCAGCGCACGGACAACGGCACGGTCGCCAGCGTCGGCACGACCACCCTCGACTACACGCTCGCCAATGGTGAGACAGCCTCGGTCAGCACCGATGACGACACCGAGGTCATCGCCTTCAGCGAGGAGAGCGTCGAGTTCGGGCGCCGCGGCTTCAGTCGCCAGCGCCTGATGCCCGAGTCGATCGAGCTCGCCGATATCAGTGCCGGCAGCGAGGTCGTCGTCTGGGCGTCATCACAGGACGACGGCTACCTTCCTGGCCCAGCGCATCGTCATCCAGCCACTGGCTGAGGATACGGACGGTACCGACACCGAGGCAGAGACCGAGGTCGGGGCCTCCGAGGACGCGGCGGCCGAGGCTGAAGCGTAATCAGGCACCCCCGCTCCCTCCCGCTGACGACCGCCGGGCCTCCTCCCGGCGGTCGTTCCACGTTCGAGGGGTCAGGGGCGCGGCAGGCCGGTCGATCTCGAGGGGCTCGAAGTCGTCAGCCAGCTCGAAGCCGAAGACCTGCGCGTAGAACGACAGCTCGGCCTCAAGTGCCCGGCGCTGGCTGGCTGCCTGGCGGAAGCCATGGCCCTCCCCCTCGAAGAGGAGGTACGCGTGCGGCAGGCCGTTGCGGCGCAGCGAGGCCACGATGCCCTCTGCCTGGGACGGCGGCACCACCTTGTCGTCGGCGCCCTGCATCACCAGCACCGGGCACGAGATTCGGTCGGCGTGGTTGTTGGGTGAGCGCTGCCGGTAGCGTTCAGCCTCCTCCGGGTATGGGCCCAGCAGGTAGCGGTCGTACTGGGACTCGAACTTGTGCGTGATCGCGGCGAAGCCCTCCAGGTCGCCGAGGCCATAGAACGAGGTCCCGGCTGAGAAGACATCCTTGAAGCAGAGCGCCGCCAGCGTCGTGTAGCCGCCGGCGCTGCCACCACGGATGGCCAGGCGGTCGCGGTCAGCGAGGCCCTGCTCCGCCAGCCACAGTGCCGCGTTGGTGCAGTCATCCACGTCCACCACGCCCCAGCTCTCACGCAGCTGGTCCCGGAAGGCTCGACCGTAGCCGGTGGAACCACCGTAGTCGACGTCGACCACGGCCAATCCGCGGCTCGTGAAGGCCTGTCGCTCCAGGCTCAGGGAGGTGCGGGCCTGGCTGGTGGGGCCGCCATGCGACATGACCACCAGTGGCGGGAGCTCGTCTGTCGGGGTCGCCACGTCCGGGTTGGTCGGCGGGTAGTACCAGGCGTACGCGGTCCGGCCGCCGCTGGTCGGGAACCCGATGTGTCGGGGCACGGAGAGGTAGGCGGGGTCGATGGCGCGGGAGCTGGACTCGCGCAGGCGCTCCTCCTGACCGCTGTGCAGGGCAAGTCGGATCAGCGCCGTGGGCCGCGTCGTGGAGCCAGCGATGAGGGTGACGATGCCATCGCGGACGCGTACGTAGGCAAGGCTGCCAGCCGAGACCTCGACGTTCCGAGGGCCCTCATGCGGGGGCAGCAACAGCAGTCGCGTTCCACCTGGCGCTGAGGCGACCGCGACGATGCTCCCGTCGCTGTCGATGTCGTAGTCGGAGAGACCGAAGACCCATTGTGGGCCGGCAAACTCCGCCTCCATGGGGGCCAGCGCCTCGTGGGTCCCGGCTCCGTCACGCCAGCGATAGAGGTTCCACCAGCCGCTCTGATCGGAGACGAACACGAGCGAGCCGTCCGGCGCCCAGCGTGGCTGGGCGATGGACTCGGTCGGGCCACCGGCCACCAGCATCGCTTCTCCCAGCGAGCCGTCGGTGGCGATGGCGGCAACCCACAGCTCGGTGCCGTCCCAGGGCATCTGCGGGAAGTCCCAGGTCAGCCAGGCCAACCTGCGCCCGTCGGGGCTGAGTCGCGGGTCGGAGTAGAAGTCATGGCCGCTCACAAGCTCGCTGCTGGCACCATCGGTCAGTGACACCGCGGAAAGGAGGTTGCGGGCCTCGAGGGCTGACTCGCGCTGGTCCTCGAGGACGGCGATGACCCGGTCGCGCAGCGCATCGATCTCCATGTCCGCGAACCGCAACGCCGGGTCGCTGACGAGGGCGACCGGCGCCGCCCCCGGTCGGCGCTTGAGCATGAGCCGGTTGTCCACGAACTCGGAGAAGACGATGAGCCCATCCCGTACCGCGTAGGCACCACCCCCGTATTCGTGGACGCGGGTGCGTACGTTCAGGCCCGGCGCCATGTCCTCGAACGTGCCGTCGGCTGTTCGACGCAGGAGCGCGACGCGCCCGGCTTCCTCGGGCCGCGATTCGAGCACGTAGACGTCAGCACCATCCTGGCGGGGCTCGCTCAGACCGCTTGAGGCGCCGACGGCCACGTCGATGCTGATGGGCGACGGCCATGAGCCGTAGGGCAGGGTCGGTAGATCACTCATGGGTCGATGGTACGGCGCGACCAGCGTGTCGCGAGCGGCCCGGGATACGAGGTGCGAGTGCAGCGATACTCGACAGCAGCCATGGCCGCGTTCACCATCGCCGAGGAACCCGCCCGGAATGACGACGTGCGCTGGTGCCTCGCGCAGTACTGCTCAGAGCCGGAGCAGCGCCTGGAGGGCGGCCTCGACGTGGCGGCGGCTCTGCCCCTGGGACACGACGACCCGACGCCACCTCGCGGCCTCGTGCTGGTCGCGCAGCATGGCGGCGCGCCAGCGGGCTGTGGCGCGGTCAAGCTGGCGCATCCGCAGGTGGCGGAGATCAAGCGGCTCTGGGTCACCTCCGCTGCCCGCGGCCGCGGGCTGGGCGGCCACCCTCTGGCAGAGCTGGAGATGCGCGCGATCCGGGCCGGAAAGGCGGCGGTGCGCCTCGACTCGAACGGCTCCCTGACGGTGGCCATGGGCTTCTATCACAACCGCGGCTACCGCGAGGTGGAGCCCTTCAACGACGAGCGCTACGCGGACCACTGGTGCGAGAAGGACCTCGCCCCGGACCAGCAGCCGTGAACGCACCGCTGCTCAGCGAGCGTGACGAGGCCGTCCTCCGTGGTGCCGAGGGCGGGGCACGCCGACTGGCCATGGAGATCGTCGTCGAGATGGCCGGGCTGCTCGGTGCAGCCCGGCTCATCGACATCGAGTCGGCCCACATCGACGGCTGTCTGCCCTTCGGGCGGGTGGCACTCGATTGGCCGACACGGCTGCTGGCGCTCGGTGGGCAGGTCGCCGTGCCCACGACGTTGAACGCCTCCGCCCTGGACCTGCTGCACCCGGAACGCCCAGCGGGCGATCCCGCGGTGGCACAGCTCGGCCGCGAGATCGCGGCGGCCTACGAGCAGCTGGGGTGCCGACCCACCTGGACCTGCGCTCCCTACCAGCTGCCCGGGCGACCGACCTTCGGGAGTCACGTGGCCTGGGCGGAGTCGAATGCCATCGTCTTCGCCAACTCCGTGCTTGGTGCGCGCACGAGTCGCTACGGGGACTTCTTCGACATCTGCGCGGCGCTCACCGGGCGCGTGCCGCAGGCCGGGCTCCACGTCACGGCCGAGCGACGGGCCCGGGCCGTCTTCGAGCTGACCGACCTGACCGAGGAGCAGCGCTCTAGCGACCTGCTCTACCCCCTGCTGGGCACGTTCATCGGGGAGCGGACCGGCCTGCGGATCCCGGTCATCCTGGGCCTGCCCGAGTCCAGCGACGAGGACCAGTTGAAGGCGCTCGGGGCGGCTGCTGCTTCATCGGGTGCAGTGGCCATGTTCCACGCCGTGGGCGTGACGCCGGAGGCGGACACGCTGGACGAGGCGCTCCAGGGACAGCCGCCAGAGCACGTCGTGGAGGTGACCGCCATCGACCTCGCTTCCGTGCGCACCCGGCTCGGCCGCCAGCGCGGGGGCAGGCTCACGGCCGTGGCCCTCGGCACGCCGCACTTCTCACTGTCGGAGTTCGCCGCTCTGCGTCGGTTACTCGCAGGTCGCCCTGTCCACCCCGCTGTCCACGTCCATGTCTCGACCGCACGTCAGACCCACGCTGAGCTGGTCGCCGACGGCGTGCTGGCCGAGCTGGAGGGGCTGGGCATCGAGATCGTCACGGACACCTGCACGTATCTGCGGCCGCTGCTCGACTTCGGCCTCGGCACGGTGCTGACGAACTCGGCCAAGTGGGCCTGGTACGCGCCGATGACGCTGGGCGTGGACGTGCTGCTGGGCAGTCTCGCTGAGTGCGTCGACTCGGCCGTGGCCGGCCGACTGGAGTTGGTCGATGACTTCTGAGGACGAGCTGGAGTTCAGGGCTCGGCCGATCGTGGCTGGGGACGCGCATGGGCGCGCGCTCGCGCTCGAGCAGGGTCTGAGCTTCGCCATGGCCGTGGACGTCAGCAGCGGTCGCGTCAGCGATGGGCACTCGGGGCACGCGGGAACGGACATCAGCGGCCGCGTGCTGGTCATGCCTGCCGGGCGGGGCTCCAGCTCAGCCAGCACGGCCCTGGCAGAGGCTATCCGCCTGGGCACGGCGCCGGCCGCCATCGTGCTCGGCGAACTCGACCAGATCCTGGCCGTCGGGGCCATCGCTGCACGGACGCTCTACGGTCGCACCTGTCCCATCGTCGTCGCGGCCGCGGAGGACATCGCGGCCATCCGCAGCGGGGATGAGGTGACGGTTCGAAGCGATGGTCGGACCGTGCGACGGCGGGCTACCATCAGGACGCCGCAGGAGGGAGGAGATGAACGCACCAAGGCACCCGTCGTCCATGACCTGCGTGAGCCGGTCAGCACGCCCGCCGACGGCATCGTCAGCCGCACCATCCACCACGACGACAACGTGCGCGTGGTGCTCTTCTCCTTCGCGACCGGGCAGCAGCTCTCCGACCACACCGCCGCCGTCCCGGTGACGCTCGAGGTCGTGGAGGGCGAGGCCCTCATCGGCGTGGGTGGCGAGCAGATCGAGGGGCGACCGGGCACCTGGATGCACCTCGCCGCGGACACGCCTCACAGCGTCCACGCCAGGACGCCGCTCACGTTGCTGCTCACCCTGCTCAAGCGACATGGCTGAGGCGCGCTCGGCGCCGGCCGGCCGGCCGTGACCCGCCGAGCATGACCGCTGTCCGGTGAGGCACGCCTGATGGATGCCTGGATCGCCGGCGGCGTCTTCCTGCTCGCCTACGCGCTCATCGCGACCGAGCGGCTCGACCGCACGCTGGTCGCGCTCCTGGCCGGCCTGTGCCTGGTATTCATCGGCATCATCGACCAGGAAGAGGCCTTCGGGGCCGTCGACTGGAACGTCATCTTCCTGCTGGCCGGCATGATGGTCATCGCCGGCGCGCTCCGCCAGACCGGCTTCTTCCGCTGGCTGGGCGTGCGCGCGGTGCGCCTCTCGCGCGGCCACCCGCTGCGCCTGCTCATCGCCATGTCGACGATCACGGCGCTGCTCTCGGCCTTCCTGGACAACGTGACCACGGTCGTGCTGCTGACGCCGGTCATCCTCTCCATCTCGCGAACCCTGGGCATCTCGCCGGCGCCCTACCTCATCAGCATGATCCTGGCCTCCAACATCGGCGGCACGGCCACGCTCATCGGCGATCCGCCCAACATCCTCATCGGCTCCGCCGCCGGGCTCGGACTTCATGGCCTTCCTGACGAACCTCGCGCCGGTCATCGTGGTCGTCTTCATGGCCTTCCTGGCGGTCATGGTGCTGCTCTTCCGCGGCCGCTGCAGGTGCCCGACGAGCGCCGGGAGGCCGCCCTCGAGGCGGCTGGAGGAGGCGATGATCACGGACCGCCGCCTGCTCGTGCCGGCCCTCGTCATCCTGGCGCTGACCATCGTCGGCTTCCTGGCCCACGGCTTCCTGGGGGTGGAGGTGGCCACCATCGCCCTCCTGGGAGCCACCTTGCTGCTGCTCGTCGGCAGGCTCGACGTCGGCGAAGCGCTTCGCGATGTCGAGTGGGTCACGCTCTTCTTCTTCATCGGCCTCTTCATCCTCGTCGAGGCCGTGGTCCGCACCGGCATCGTCAGTGGCATCGCCGAGACGCATCGTGGAGGCCACCGGCGGGGATGCCACGGCCACGACGATGGCGCTGCTGTGGTTCTCGGCCGGCGCCTCGGCCATCATCGACAACATCCCCTACACGGCGACGGCCATCCCCATCGTCGAGCAGGTCATCGAGGCCGGCCTGCCCGCTGATGCCCTGTGGTGGTCGCTGGCGCTGGGAGCCTGCCTGGGCGGCAACCTCACCATCGTCGGTGCCTCGGCCAACGTGGTCGTGGCCAACCTGGCCGAACGCGGCGGCCACCCCATCCACTTCGGGCAGTTCATCCGCTACGGCGCCGTCGTGACCGTCGGCTCGCTGGTGATCTCGACCGCCTACGTGTGGTGGCGCTACCTGGCCTGAGTCGACCGCTGGCCGGAATCGACCGCGGGGGCCGAGAGCGCTGAGCTACTGCCCGGGCGGTCGGTAGTGAGCCACCGCGCCCGCACGGCCGACCGCCTCGTCCAGCTCGGCCGCAGACATGAGCTGCGGTCATGGAGACGTTCACGGCGCCGCTGGCATTGAAGGCGAGGTTGGCGACCACGGCCGCTGACGAATCGGGTAGCTCAGCGATGATGAAGAAGTCATCGCCGCCGAACGACCAGTAGTGCGACACGATCGTCCCGCCAAGGCTCCGCATCAACTCGTCGAGCGCGGCTGCCCGGCCCATGCCGCCTTCCTTGAGCACACCGATGGAGCCAACGGCCGTGTACGACCCGTGGAACATGAACTTCGGCATGGCTAGCCCTCCTGTCTCCACCATCATCTTCCACGCTGGGCTGGGGGGCAAGATGGAGCGGGTCCCGGAGCTGGGGCACCTGGGTGGTCGGTCCGGACGTCAGTCGCGCGCGCAGGCCCGGATGTCATCGCAACGCGGAGGGGTCCGCCGAAGACAGAGTCGCGCATGACCGTTCCGGTCAGTCAGTCCTGGGGGGACTGTCAGGCAGGCACTGCCAGGGTCGGCGCGCCTCGGGACCACGACGGACGGCGCCACGAGGTCCTGGCCACGCTCGCGGTCGGCGCCAGCAGGCCCGGACGTCGGTCAGCGGGCCGTGCTGGGGCGCCGTCTTCCGGTCCAACAGTCCGCCGGTGCATAGGTGACAGGAAGCTGCCGGGATCGGGCCGCTCTGGCCGGGTCGGGCCACCAACTGGCCGGATCGGGCCACCAGAGCATGATGGGTCAGCTGCTCGAGTCGGTCCGTCGGCTGCACGAACGTGGCAGCGCCGGTGTCGGGGCCATGTGGCCCGGGACACCGGCGCGGGAAGGGGTAGGCCGGTCAGCCCGCGGGCAGGAGCCCGCTCACGTCGGCCACCCACCAGATGTCGTTGACGCCGTGGCCGGTGGTCTGGCCGGCCTCGGTGTCGCCCTGCCAGTAGTAGAGCGGGCGGCCGTCGTAGGTGACCTGGGTTGAGCCGTCAGTGCCCGTGATGAGGCCGAGCACACCCGTGACGCCCTCCCCGGCTGCGACGGTGTTGCCGGGCGGGACCGTGACAGGCGGCCAGGCCGCCAGGCATTCACCCTCGCAGACGCTCACGCCGGGCGTGCTGTCAGCCGCGAAGTAGTAGATGGTCAGCCCGTCCTGCCCGGTCAGGAAGGTGCCCAGGTCGGACGTCGCCGTGCCCAGCGTCAGGGCCGGCGGGTTCGGCGGCATGGAGCCGTCCTCGAGGGCGACGAACCAGACGCCATTGACGCCCTGTCCCGTCGTCTGGCCCGGCTCGGTGTCGGCCTGCCAGTGGTACAGCGGTCGGCCGCGGTGCGTGGCCTGCATCGACCCATCCTCGCGGGGCACTGCACCAAGTGTGCCGGTGACGCCCTCGCCGGCGACCAGTTCCTGGCCGTCTCTCACCAGGAGCGGCGGCCAGGCCTCGAGGCAGGGGCCCACGCAGACGCTGACGCCGGGTGTGACGTCACGGGTGAAGTAGTACAGGGTCATGCCATCCGGGCCGACCAGATAGGTGCCCAGGTCGTACGTCGCCGTGCTCACGGTGATGGTGTCGCCCTCCTGGGCGAGGCTGGCCATGGGGGCGGCCGCCAGCGCGCCGAGGGCGAGCGCCGCTGTCAGCGCAAGCCCACCGATGGACGCGGGCCCGACGGGACGTCGTCGTGTTGCTGGTCGTCATGATCGTCATCTCCTCCTGCCTGTGCTGTGTCTCTGTGCCAACCGTGCCGTCAAGAGAAGACCGCGGACCCACGGCAGACCTCGCCGGTGCGTGGGTTCGTGGCGATGCCCTTGATGCGGTCCAGCCCGGCACCGTTGCTGATGACCCGGCGGACCTCGAACGAGCCGCTGGGTGAACGCGTGACGCGCTGTCCGCGCCAGAAGGTGTTGCCGTTGCGCTTGAGCTTGACGTTCCAGGTCTGGCCGTTGCGGTTCTGGTCGACCTCGTACTCGACCTCGATGCGACCGTCCTCCTCGCTCAGCTTGAGCTTCCAGTCCGTCGCCGCCGAGCAGCTGCCGGTGCGGATGATGTCGCTGTCCTTGGCCGCGACACCAGCGGGGGCCAGCCACCAGCAGCGAGGCTGCCAGCAGGCCTGTCATGAGGGCCGCCCGTCGACCCAGCGATGCCATCGTCATCGTGCTCCTGTCTGCATCTGTCCATTCCGGCCGTCCAGTCCGACCGACTACGCCGGATGCTCGCTCCATCGACACACGCTCTGGAATGGGCGTGGGTCGGGAAATGCCTCGGACCTTGGTCCGATGCGGGCTCGGACGCCGGTCGCTACTCAGTTCCCGTCGGCCCGCCTACCATGGCGGCGCTATGTCGATGCGAGTGGAAGCCGGACCGAGCGAGGCCGCGACAGCCCCGGGTGAGCGAACCGGTCGGCTGCGTGGCTGGTTCGGCGACGCCGTCAGGGCCGCGCGCACCACCTCCCTGGCCCAGCGCTTCCTGCTGGCCAACCTGGCCATCCTCCTCGTGGCCGGCCTGGCGGTCGGCGTCTGGGTGGGCAACCAGTTGGAGCGCAGCATCGTCGAGCGGACCGCCTCCGTCACGGCCCTGTACGTCGAGTCGCTCATCGAGCCCAGCGTGGCCTCGATGGCGGACGGCGGGGAGCTGACCCCGGGGGAGATCGCCACGCTGGACGCCCACCTGGCCTCCAGCCCACTGGCCGAGCGCGTGCGTTCGCTGCGGCTGTGGTCCGAGGGCGGCCGGGTCGTGTACAGCCCCAACGCCGAGCTCATCGGTCGGACCTTCCCGGTCGACGACCACCAGGCCCGAGCCTGGGAGGGCGAGATCGTCTCCGGCATGGATGACCTCTCCGGAGAGGAGAACACCTGGGAGCGGGCCCGCTGGGATCGCCTCCTGGAGATGTACATCCCGGTGCGTGAGCGAGGCAGCGATCGCATCATCGCGGTGGCGGAGTTCTACCTGCCCCCCAGGGAGATCGACGATCAGGTCAACGAGGCGCGCCTGACGACCTGGCTGCTGGTGACCCTCGCCATCGTCGGCTCCGCCGTCCTGCTCTACGGCCTCGTGAAGCGAGGTAGCGACACCATCCGGCGACAGGAGGTCGCCCTGACACAGCAGGTGGACGAGCTTACCGGTCTGCTCGAGCGGAACGCCGTGCTGAGTGAGCGGGTGCACTCAGCGGCGGAACGCTCGACCACGTTGAACGAACGAGCCCTGCGACGGGTCAGCGCCGACCTGCATGACGGCCCTGGACAGATGCTCTCGTTGGCCCTGTTGCGCCTGAACGATCTGCACAGGCGGGCCGATGCCGGCCGACCGCCGAGCCCCGAGGAGCTGGCCGCCATCGAGGAGGTCCTCCAGGAGGCGATGACCGACATGCGCAGCGTGGCAGCCGGCCTGCGGGTCCCCGAGCTCGCCCCCATGGATGCAGGCGCGGTGGCCTCACGAGCCGCTCAGGACCACGAGCGTCGCAGTGGCACCAGCGTCAACCTGTCGGTGGGCGATACGCCTGCCACGGTCCCGTTGCCGGTCAAGATCGCGCTCTATCGCGCCCTCCAGGAGTCGCTCTCGAATGCCACCCGCCACGGCCGCTGCGATGAAGTCAGGGTACACCTGGCCGGCCGCAGCGCAGCGCACCCGTCCCGCGCGCCGGGCCTGGAGCTGATCGTGCAGGACGATGGGGAGGGCTTCGACACGACGGCACTCGCGTCCAGCGAAGGCCTCGGCCTGGCGGGCATCCGGGAGCAGGCCGAGATCCTGGGCGGTACCTTCGCCGTCCGATCGGCCCCCGGTGAGGGCGCCGAGGTCCGCGTCTGGTGGCCCATCCAGAACGGGGGTGTCGATGTGCAGGACGGAGGGCTGGATCCGTGAGCGAGCACATCCGTGTGGCCGTGGCCGACGATCACCCCATGTTCCGCGCCGGCGTGGTCGCCTCGCTGCGCGAGGAGGAGGGCATCGAGATCGTCGGTGAGGCCAGCGATGCCGGCGCAGCGCTGGCGCTGGCGGTCGCCGAGCTCCCGGACGTGATCATCCTTGACATCGCCATGCCGGGCAGCGGCCTGGAAGCAGCGAGGCGGATCGCCGCGGCCTGCCCCGCCACCCGCATCGTCATGCTCACGGTCTCGGAGGACGAGGATGACCTGCTGGCCGCGGTCAAGGCCGGCGCCTCAGGCTACGTGCTCAAGGGCGCCGGCGGTCGCGAGCTGGTCGGTGTCGTCCGCTCGGTGCATGCCGGCGAGGTCTACGTCGCACCAGCGCTGGCCTGGGGCATGTTGCGGGAGCTGCGCACGCCCCGGACCTCGCCCTATGACGAGCTGACCGAGCGCGAGCGCGAGGTCCTGGAGCTGGTCGCGCAGGGGCTCAGCAATGCCGAGGTCGGTGAGCGCCTGGGGCTGGCCGAGAAGACCATCAAGCACTACATGACCAACATCCTGGGCAAGCTCCAGGTGCGCAGCCGCGTCGAAGCGGCCCTGCTGGTCGCCCGCGAGGGGGCGCCACAGTCCCGCGACCGCTAGCGTGAACAGCCAGCGAGTCGGGCACTCACGGGACCGGCGTCGCTCATGGACCTGCCGGACCAGCGCGAGCGGTCCCGAGTGCTGCCGCCGGACGACTGGCACGGGGCTCCACCTCGGCTGCGAGGCGCCGGAAGCGCTCCACGGCCTCCGGCAGAAGCGAGTACCAGATCCATGTGCCTCGGCGCTCACCGCTCGATCCAGCCCGCCTCGCGCAGCACCTTGAGATGGTGCGAGACGGTCGGCTGGCTGACCTCACAGCAGACCGCGAGATCGCAGGCACAGACCGGTCCTTCACTGGACAACTGGCGGAGGATGGAAAGCCGGGTGGGATCGCCCGCTGCCTGGAGGAGCACCACGTCCGGGTCCTTCTGAGGTTTCACACTTGACACTATATCGATGGGTTACTATATTGACTAACATCAATGCATCACCCGGAAGGACGAACGGCGTCCCCGTTCGATCTGCGCCCCCTGCTTCGGGCAGATGAGCCCATGTCTGAGGTGAGACCGTGACTGACCAGATCCACGCACTCGTGCGCGAGCGCTACGCCCGCACGGCCCTCACGGTGGTCGATCGGCCGGCAGATCGCTGTGCGCCGACCGACGGCTGCTGTGCTGTCGAGGAGGGCATCGGCCCGGGTCTCTACAGTGCCGTCGAGCGCGAGGGACTCCCCGACGCGGCGGTGCGGGCGTCGCTGGGCTGCGGCAACCCCGTCGCGGTGGCCGATCTGCGGGAGGGTGAGCGCGTGCTCGACCTGGGCTCGGGTGGTGGCATGGATGTGCTCCTGTCGGCCAGGCGTGTCGGTCCTGGAGGCCGGGTCTTCGGCCTGGACATGACCGCTGAGATGCTGGCGCTCGCGGGTCGCAACATCGCTGCGGCGGGCGTCACCAACGTCGAACTGCTGAGGGGCCACATCGAGGCCATCCCCCTGCCCGCGGAGTCCATCGACGTGGTCATCAGCAACTGCGTCGTCAACCTGGCTGCCGACAAGCCCGCCGTGTTCCGGGAGCTGGCCCGCGTGCTCCGCCCCGGGGGACGCATCGGCATCACCGACATCGTGGCGGAGGACTCGCTCACGCCTGCCGCGCGGGCCGAGCGTGGCAGCTACGTCGGCTGCATCGCCGGCGCTCTCTCCTTCGCCGAGTTCGAGGCGGGCCTGCGGGCAGTCGGTCTGGTGGACATCAGCGTGACCCCGACCCATGCCGTCGCCGAGGGCATGCACAGCGCCATCGTCAGGGCGACCAAGGCCCGCGCTGCTGCCGGCGAACCCTGACCCGCGCGGTCAGCGGCCGGCGATGAGCAGTGCCGCGACCCCGACGATGAGCAGTGCCGGCAGGACCACCGGGAAGGTACGCCGCAGGATCTGCGATTCGTGACCGGCCAGACCGACCACCGCAGCGGCAGCGATGAGGTTGTGCGGCGCGATGGCGTTGCCGATGGCGGCGCCGACGTTGGCGACCCCGAGCATCGCGGCTGCCGACAGGCCGACCTGATCGGCGGTGGCCACCTGGAGGTCCGAGAAGAGCACGTTGGAGGCTGTGGCCGAGCCGGTCACGAACGTGCCCAGCGTGCCCACCGCCGGCGCCACGAGGGGCCACCATCCACCAAGCGTTGAGGCTGCGGCATCCGCCAGCGCATCGACCATGCCCACCTGCAGCATGAGCCGTGAGAGTGTCAGCATGGCCAGCAGCGCCAGTGCGACCGGGCCCACAGTCCTGAGCGTCCCGAGGATCGCATCGCCCAGCATGGCCCGCGAGGTGCCCTGGATGCCTGCCCCGATGAGCAGCGCCAGCGTCAGCATCGCCCCCGGGTGATAGAGCGGTGCCACGGCGCCACTGAACGTGCCGTCGGCCAGCGTCCAGCGCAGCTCCAACCCCTGGAGGGCTTCGCGAGCGACCGGCACGAGGCGCGTCAGGAGCACCAGCGCCACGAGGACCAAGTATGGGGCGGCCGCGCGGGCGACCGCGACGACATCGATGGCTGGGCGATCGGGGCCTGTGACCGAGCCAGCGGCAACCCTGCTACGCACCAGCAGGACACCCACGAAGGCCATGCCACCGGCGAGCGCGCCTCCCACGGTGGGCAGCTCAGGGCCGACGAACAGGCCCAGCAGCGCGAAGGGCACCAGGAAGGCCGTCGCCGCCCAGAGCGCCGTTCCCAGCCAGGCACCCGGGCCAGCGTCTTCCGTGTCGTGCCTGCGAGCCACGAGCAGCACGAGCAGGGGTGGCACCAGCGGTCCGAGCAACAGCACATAGGGGACGGCCGCTGCCGCCAGCTCCGTCCCGGGCAGGCCGCTGGCCACCACCTGCGGCACGACGGGCGTGCCCAGGGCCCCGAAGGTCACGCCGACGGCGTGTCCCAGCAGCGCACCGGTGACCGCCGTGACAGCCGGCACCCCGAGTCCGACCAGGAACGGGGCGGCCAGGGCGCCGGCGGTCCCGAAGCCGGAGGCGCCCTCCAGCAGCAGGGCGAAGAACCAGGCGATGAGCAGCAGGCGGACGTGCGGGTCGGACGACAGGGCCACGAGGGCGTCCCGGAGCACGACGATGCTGCCGCTGGCCTCGCCAAGGCGGTGGATGACGAGCGCCGGCACGATGATGGCGAGATCGTGACCGCGGTCCAGGTCGCTTCCGCGAGGACGCCGGCGAGCAGCCCGACCATCCCCAGGCCCTCCGGGGCACCGAAGACGGTGACCGTCGACAGCAGCGCCACACTCAGGCCGACGATGGCTGCCCGGGCGGCGGACCAGCCGGCGCCGAGCATGAGCACGAGGATGACGGCGATGGGCAGCGCAGCGAGCAGCGGCTCCATCGACGCTAGCGGGAGTGGTGCAGGAGCGGCGCGGCGGCGGGAACGGTCGGTTGCTGCATCGCGACCATGATGCAGCAGGCGCGCGATGCGTCACGGGACATCGATATGGCGCGACGTTGTCCATGCGCCGATCGCTCCCGGCCGACCCGCCACGCCGAGGATGGCGACACCCTGTAGTGCGATGCTCCGATGGGCCCATCCGTGGGTCGGCGTTCCTACTTGGCGCGGTAGGTCCGCCTCCCGAAGAGGACGAGGACGCTGCGGCCAGTACGGTCCACCCTGGGGATGACTCGCACCTCCAGCTTGTGCCTGGTGGCGACTTCCCCGAGGGCCATCGCCAGGGCCGGGAGGCTTCCGGTGGCCTGAGCGCTCACATCACGGACATCGGCCTCGAGAGCCGAGTGGTCGCCTGTCCCTCCAAGCCACACGTCGAGCGCTCCACCCGGCCCGACGACACGCAGGAGGGAGACTCCCGCGTCGTCAAGCGGCGGCATCGGCCACGCGATCCGTGATGGTGCCGCTGGTCATGTGGGACTCCTGGGCGCTTCCCGAACAGGGAGGGCAGGCGCGGTCCGTTCGAGAAGGCGGTCGACCACGCGGAGCATCGCCACGGTGACGGGCGAGTGCCAAGCGTAGCACGGGGCGATACGCCCCCAGACGGCCGACCAGCGTCCGGAGCCGGACCCGGGCGGGATCACCGACGCGGCGGCCTGGTTCCCTCGACGCGACCGTGCGGTGCGACGGTCGGCGCCTGCGGATGCAGCCCGAACCGGATCGCTTCGTCCGGCCACGCCGGATCGTCAGGCATCCAGCGGCGCGTGACGGAGCCACGCTCATCGACCTGTTCGATCGAGCCGTCGGTAGAGAGGACGAGCTTGCTGTCATCCGCGAGTTCGAGGGTCTGTGGCTTGTAGCGGCGACCTCGCGTCGTGGAGGTCCGCTGGGACTCATGCCCTCCTGGCTGCTCGGTCATCGTGGCCTCCTGTCACGTACAGGATGTGACGATACGTCGAAGCAGGGCGGCGTGCCCAGGTTGCGGACGCTGATGTCAGGAGGATCCGACCAGGCCGACCCAGCGCCGCCGCTCGTCGGCCGCGCGATGGCATCGCTCGGCACCCGATGGATCGGAGCCGACAGCGATGCAGCCATCGGAACGCTGCGCTTCGGCCAGTCCGGTCGAGCCCGACTCGGCTGGTCGTGATCTGCCCGGTGAGTGTGCATCGGCGATCCTCTCATCGAGTCGGCGACGTGGCTGGAGCCGACTGACGCGACCGCGCGAGCGGGACTGCTGCGAAGTCTCTGATCACGGGATCGTGTGGCCGTGAGGTGCCTTACAGTCAGCGGGAACACTCGGGGTGTGGCCGACCGCATCGAGGGATAGCGAGAAGCCTGCTGTCATGAACCCGGACATGCACAGCGCGCCAGGAGGGAAGCCCATGAACGGAAGCGCCATGGACTCGACCACGACCATCCATGCGTCGGGTGACGAGCCCGCGGACGCGCTGGTCATCTTCGGTGCGACCGGCGACCTGGCGCACAAGAAGCTGCACCCGGCGCTGTATCGGCTCGCGGCGCGGGGGCAGCTCCGTGTCCCGGTCGTGGGTGTCGCCCGCAGGGGCTGGAGCGACGACGACTTCCGCACATTCGCCCGCGATGCCGCAACAGCGAAGGTCGGCGACCCGATCGCAAGCGCGCTCGACGCCTTCAGCAAGGGGCTGTCCTACGTCAGCGGCGACTATGCCGACGAGGCCACCTTTGCGCGGCTGCGTGACCGCCTCGGTGACGCGCGGCGACCGGCCTTCTACCTGGCCATCCCGCCGAGCATGTTCGAGCGGGTCATCAGCGAGCTCAAGTCGGCCGGACTGCACGAGGGCGCTCGCATCATCGTGGAGAAGCCCTTCGGCCGCGACCTGGGGTCCGCCCGAGACGCTGAACCAGTGCCTGCACCAGGCGTTCGCCGAGCGTGCCGTCTACCGCATCGACCACTACCTGGGCAAGGAGACGATACAGAACCTGCTCGTCTTCCGCTTCGCCAATGCACTGCTGGAGCCGATCTGGGACCGTCGCTACGTCTCCAGCGTGCAGATCACGATGGCCGAGTCCTTCGGCGTCGAGGGCCGCGGCGCGTTCTACGAGGAGGTCGGGGCGATCCGGGATGTGGTGCAGAACCACCTGCTGCAGGTGGTGGCGATGCTGGCCATGGAGCCTCCCGTGGGCGTCGATGCCGACGCCCTCCGCGACGAGAAGGTCAAGGTGTTTCGCGCCACCAGGTCCGTCGACCCCGACACCGTGGTGCGGGGCCAGTACGATGGCTATCGGGATGAACCCGGCGTGGCCCACGATTCGGATGTCGAGACCTTCGTGGCCATGCATCTGGCCATCGACTCGTGGCGCTGGGCCGGCGTGCCCTTCTTCGTGCGAGCAGGCAAGCGCCTGGGCACCACGGCGCTGGAGGCGGTCGATCGAGTTCCGCGAGCCGCCCCGCCTGCTCTTCGCGAGCGCCGACACGCCGGTGCCCCACCCCAACCACCTTCGACTCAGGTTGGGCGGTGGCGCGGAGGGCGTCGAGTTGACGCTGGAGGCCAAGGTCCCCGGGGAGTCGATGGCGACGCGTGCCGTGCCGCTGGCGTTCTCCTACGAAGAGGTGCTCGGCGAACAGAACGAAGCCTACGAGCGGCTGCTGTTCGACGCCATCGACGGCCGTCAGGCGCTCTTCGCCCGCCAGGACGGGGTCGAGGAGTGCTGGCGCATCATCGACCCGGCACTTGGGGTCCGGCCCTCCGGTCTCCACCTACGCGTCGGGCTCCTGGGGACCAGCGGAGGCGGATAGCCTCATCGCGACCTTCGGCGGCTGGCACGAGCCGGCAGCCATCTGATGGCTACGCCTGACAGCCGGGTACCCTTTCCCCGGGACAGCCACCACCTCGATCCCGAATGCAAGAAGGAGCGCGACGCATGAACCCGACCGCCACCCTCCACCGAGCCGGGCAGAGCCTGTGGCTCGACAACATCACCCGTGACCTGCTCGACAGCGGCACGCTGGACCGCTACATCGCGGAGCTCGTCCGTGACCGGGCTGACCTCCAACCCCACCATCTACGAGAAGGCCATCAGCGGCAGCGACGCCTACGACGGGCAGATCCGCGCCGGTCTCGAGGCCGGCCTCTCAGGCCGAGGAGCTCTTCTTCGAGCTGGCCCTGGACGACCTGCGCAGGGCGGCCGATGCCTTCCGCGCCGTCCACGAACGCACTGTCGCGGGTGGACGGCTGGGTCTCGCTGGAGGTCTCGCCGCTGCTGGCCCGGGATGCCGAGGGGACGGTGAGCCCAGGCCACGGCGCCTGCATGACGAGGCTGACCGACCCAACCTCTTCATCAAGATCCCCGGCACGCCCGAGGGCCTGCCCGCGGTCGAGGAGGCCATCGTCTCGGGGATCGACGTGAACGTCACGCTGCTGTTCACCGTCGAGCAGTACGTGCGCGGCCGCGGAGGCCTACCTCCGCGGCCTGGAGCGGCGCCTCGAGGCCGGGCTGGACCTGGCGGTCCACTCGGTCGCCTCGGTGTTCATGAGCCGCTGGGACGTGGCGGTCGCGGACAAGGTGCCCGCCGAGCTGCGTCAACCGGCTGGGCCTGGCCATCGGCGCGGGTGCCTATCGCGCCTATCGCGAGCTGCTCGACAGCGATCGCTGGCAGCGACTCGCCAACGCGGGCGCCCGGCCACAGCGCCTGCTCTTCGCCAGCACCGGCACCAAGGACCCGAAGGCCTCGGACATCCTCTATGTGAGGGGTTTCGCGGCCCCCAACACGGTCAACACGATGCCCGAGGCCACGCTGCTGGCCTTCGCCGACCACGGCGAGCTGGACGGGCTGCTGCCCACCGACGGCGGCGATGCAGCTGCGACCCTGGCAGCCTTCGAGGCCGCCGGCGTGGACGTGGCCGCACTCGGGCAGCAGCTGCAGGACGATGGCGCCGAGGCCTTCGTGCGATCCTGGCACGAGCTCATCGAGCGCATCGGCAGCAAGGGCCGTGAGCTCGCGACGGCAGGATGAGTGGCGCCACGCCCCTGCCATCACCGCGACAGCGTCCGGCCTGGCAGGCCCTGGAGCAGCATCAACGCGACATCGGCAGGCGTCACCTGCGAGAGCTGTTCGCCGATGACCCGGAGCGAGGCCGCCGGCTGACCCTGGAGGCAGCCGGATTGTTCCTCGACTACTCCAAGAACCGCGTCACCGACGAGACCCTGGGGCTGCTGCGGGACCTCGCCAGGGAGACTCGCCTCGTCGAGCGCATCGAGGCCATGTTCAGCGGCGAGCACATCAACGTCACCGAGGATCGCGCGGTCCTGCACACGGCGCTGCGTGCACCACGCGATGCCGTGGTCCGCGTCGACGGCGAGAACGTGGTCCCGCAGGTCCACGAGGTGCTCGACCGCATGGCCAGCTTCGCTGACCAGGTCCGCGACGGCGCCTGGAGGGGACACACCGGCCGGCCCATCCGCAACATCGTGAACATCGGCATCGGCGGCTCCGACCTGGGCCCGGTGATGGCCTACGAGGCACTCCGAGCATTCTCGCGGCGCGACCTCACCTTCCGCTTCGTCTCGAACGTGGATGGCACCGATCTCGCCGAGGCGCTCCGCGACCTCGATCCTGCGGAGACGCTCTTCATCGTCGCCTCCAAGACCTTCACGACCCTCGAGACGCTGCGCAATGCCCGCTCGGCCCGCGACTGGCTGGTCCAGGCACTGCGGCGACGAGGCCGCTGTGGCACGGCACTTCGTGGCCGTCTCCACCAACGCCGGCAAGGTCGCCGCGTTCGGCATCGACACCGCCAACATGTTCGGCTTCTGGGACTGGGTCGGCGGACGCTACTCGATGACGTCGGCCATCGGGCTCTCGACCATGGTCGCCATCGGCCCCGGTCACTTCCGCGAGATGCTGGCCGGCTTCCGCGAGATGGACGAGCACTTCCGCAGCGCGCCGCTGGAACGGAACATGCCTGCCTTGCTGGGGCTGCTCACCGTCTGGTACGCCAGCTTCCACGATGCGCAGACGGTCGCCGTCCTGCCCTATGACCGCTACCTGCTGCGCTTCCCGGCCTACCTGCAGCAACTGACGATGGAATTGAACGGCAAGCGCGTGACCCTCGATGGGACGCGCGTGACCTACGACACCGGGCCCATCTTCTGGGGCGAGCCCGGAACCAACGGCCAGCACTCCTTCTATCAGCTCATCCACCAGGGCACGCAGGCTGATCCCGGCCGACTTCATCGGCTTCATGCAGTCCCTGAACCCGCTCGAGGACCATCACGACCTGCTCATGGCCAACGTCTTCGCGCAGACGGAGGCGCTGGCCTTCGGCAGGACGGAGGCCGACGTGCGCGCCGAAGGCGCCGCCGACGCCCTGGTGCCACACCGCGTCTTCGAGGGCAACCGACCGACCAACACCATCCTGGCCGACTCGCTGTCACCGGCGACCCTGGGGCGGCTGGTGGCCCTCTACGAGCACAGCGTCTTCACCCAGGGCGTCATCTGGGACATCGATTCGTTCGACCAGTGGGGCGTGGAGCTGGGCAAGGTCCTGGCCAGCCGGATCGCTGCCGAACTGGTGGCCGAGGACGAACCTGCGCTGGCGCACGATTCGTCGACCAACGAACTCATCCGCCGCTACCGCGAACCGACGGGCGGCGCCGGCAGACTGAAGCCTGAGGAAGGGAACAGCATGGAACTGGGCATGATCGGACTGGGGCGCATGGGCGCCAACATGGTCCGCCGTATCACACGTGCCGGCCATACCTGCGTCGGCTACGCCCGACGAGCCGAGGTGGTCAACGCCCTCGAGGCCGAGGGCATGGTCGGCTCCACGTCGCTGCAGCATCTCGTCGACAAGCTGGCGAGGCCGCGCGCCGTGTGGCTGATGGTCCCGGCTGCCGTCGTGGACGCGACGCTCGACCGGCTCGTGCCGCTCCTCGACGAGGGCGACACCGTCATCGATGGGGGCAACTCCTGGTATCGCGATGATCTGCGCCGCTCCGCCGCCCTGGCCGAGCGCGGCATCCACTACCTCGACGTCGGCACCAGCGGCGGCGTGTGGGGCCTGGAGCGCGGCTACAGCCTGATGATCGGTGGTGATCGCGACGCCGTGCAGCGCCTGGATCCCATCTTCGCGGCCCTGGCGCCCGGTATCGAGGCCGCCCCGCGGACGCCCGGCCGCGAGCCCAGCGGCGGCACCGCCGAGGAGGGCTATCTCCACTGCGGCCCCAGCGGCGCCGGTCACTTCGTGAAGATGGTCCACAACGGCATCGAGTACGGCATGATGGCGTCCTTCGCAGAGGGCCTCAACATCCTCCATCGCGCCAACGCCGGGATGGCGCAGGCCGAGACCGATGCCGAGACCGCGCCGATGCGTGACCCCGAGGCATACGCCTACGACCTCGACCTGCGCGACATCACCGAGGTGTGGCGGCGCGGCAGCGTGGTGGCCTCGTGGCTGCTCGACCTGACCGCGGCGGCGCTGACCGAAAGCCCGACGCTCGCGGAGTTCTCCGGCCAGGTCTCCGATTCGGGGGAAGGTCGCTGGACGATCGCGGCAGCGATCGACGAGTCCGTGCCGGCCCCGGTGCTGAGCACAGCGCTGTTCTCCCGCTTCGCATCCCGTGGCGAGGGCGACTTCGCGGGCAAGGTCCTGTCCGCGATGCGCCTGCAGTTCGGCGGCCACGTCGAGAGGGGCGGCTAGCCCAGCGGCTCCGGCCGTGCGGCTCCGGCCGTGCGGCTCCGGCCAGGCGGCTCCGGCCGCGCGGCTCCGGCCGGCCGGAGCGGGCGCGACGACGAAGGCACGGATGATGACGGCGGCATGACGGAGGGCTCGTCGCGCTAGCCCGTGTCGTAGCGCACAGCACATCCCAGCGTCATGGACGCAGGCCACAGTGGCGCCATGAGAACGCTCGCCGGCGCATCGGTCGCCATCACCATCGGCCTGCTGGTCGTCATCGTCGTCTCCACCCCCGGGCCGACGACGGCTCCGGCGCCGGCACAGGGGGAAGCGGAGCCCACGACCCCGACACTGCGCCCCGGCCAGCTCGCCGACCCCGGCCAGCCCCGCTTCAGTACGGGTGGCTGGCGCACCGACTTCAGCATCAGCAGCGTCCACTTCGACGACATCGTCAGCGGTGGCCCGCCCAGGGACGGCATCCCCGCCATCGACGCACCGGCCCTCGAATCGATCGCCGACGCACGAGCGTGGATCAACGGCCTCGCGCCGGTCATCGCCCTCGAGGTCGAGGGGGAGGCCAGGGCCTATCCGATGGCCATCCTGACCTGGCACGAGATCGTCAACGACACGCTCGGTGGTGTGCCGGTGACCGTGACCTTCTGCCCGCTCTGCAACACCGCGCTCGCGTTCGAGCGGACCATCGACGGCGTCGTGCACGACTTCGGGACCAGCGGCAACCTGCTCAACAGCAACCTCATCATGTACGACCGCCAGACCGAGTCATGGTGGCAGCAGGCCACGGGCGAAAGCATCGTGGGCGAACAGATGGGCACCCGGCTCACCTTCCTGCCGGCGCAGATCATCTCGCTCGACGAGTTCGAGATGACCTACCCGGAGGGCACCGTGCTCAGCCGCGAGACCGGCCACTCGCGCTCGTACGGCCGCAACCCCTACCCCGGCTACGACCGCGCCGATGAATCGCCGTTCCTGTTCTCCGGCACCGCCGACGGGCGCATCGCCCCCAAGGAGCGGGTCGCCACGGTCGGTGAGGGCACGGATGCCATCGCCTTCGCCTATCCGGAGCTCTCGCAGGTGGGCGTGGTGCACGGGTCGGTCGGCGGCGAAGCCATCGTCGTGTTCTGGGCCCCGGGCACCCGCTCGGCGCTCGACAGCAGCACTATCAACGAGGGCCAGGACGTGGGCACCACCGGCGTCTACCGCCCCACCGTGGATGGGCAGGAGCTGACGTTCGAGCGGCTGGGGCCTCCGGGCACGCCCATCACCGACCGTGACACCGGCTCCACCTGGTCGATCACAGGGGTCGCTATCGATGGCCCGCTGGCGGGCACGCAGCTGGAGCGCGTCGTCAGCGGTGACCACCTGTGGTTCTCCTGGGCCGCCTTCAGCCCCGATACGCGCGTCTGGGACCCAGCGGCCGACGGCGACACCGAGGAAGGAGCCCGACATGGCGAGCCGATCGAAGCGACAGGCTGACCGAAGCCGGCCTGGTGACAGCACCTCGGTAGCATCACGACGCGGACGCTGGCTGGCGGTCGTGGGTGTGCTCGCCGTCGGGGTCGTCATCGCCCTGAACCAGACGGACGAAGCGAATCCCGGCTAGCTCCTCGGCGTCCCGGATGATGACGTGGTGGCGGTCGGTTCCTCGACCGCGAGGCAGTCGACCTCGGCCATCAGGCCGCGCCCAGCGCCGGGATCGCCGTCGCTGGGATCGCTGTCGAGGCGAGGCTCACCGCTGCGTCGACCGGGACCGTCACGCCTGGTCGTCCAGCCGGTCGCGGGCCTGGCCGAACAGGGTCCCAAGAACACGGGCTGTGGTCGGGAAGGCGTGGATGGTGTCCGCCAGCACATCGAGCGTGGTGCTGGTCTTGATGGCCAGCACGGCCTCGTGGATGACCTCCGACGCGGCAGGGCCGGCGATGAAGGCCCCCAGCAGCGTTCGGGTCGGACGGTCGACCACGATGGTCACGTGCCCGGTCGCCTCGGCGACGTAGCCCTTGGCGGTGTTGGCCAGGTCGGCGACCTCTTCGAAGGCGTCGTGCCCGTCGGCGAGTGCCTGCTCCAGGCTCAGGCCGACGCCGGCCACCTCGGGTTCGGTGTAGACGGCGCGCGGGACGGCCCGGTAGTCGGGTCGGACATCCTCCCCGAGGGCGATGCGGACGGCCATCTCACCCTGGTAGTGCGCGACGTGGGTATGCATCTCGGGACCCGCCGGATCGCCGATGACGAAGACGCCGTCGGCGATGCGCAGGTCCGGTCCGACGTCCAGCCTGCCGTCGCGCGCTTCCACGCCGATCGTCTCGAGTCCCAGATCCGCGGTGGGCAGGGTGCGCCCGACCGCGAGCAGGACCTCGTGGCCCTCGGCGGTCGAGCCGTCCGACAGGTCGATGACGTGGGCGCCGTCGGCACCGGCGCGGGCACGCACCCGGGTGGCGCGGACACCGGTGCGGACGACGACTCCATCGGCCGTGAGTGCTTCCTCGAGGACCGCGGAGTTGCGTGGATGATCCTTGGGATTGATGCGGGGTTGCGAGGCGATGAGCGTGGTGGGCACGCCGTAGCGGGCGAAGACCTGGGCCATCTCGACGCCGGTGGGCCCGGCACCCAGCGATGACGAGACTGGCGGGCAGCTCTCGCGTGCGAGGTGGCCTCGCGGTTGGTCCAGGGCCGAATGGCGTCCAGGCCCTCGATGGCCGGCACGGTGGAGTGGGAGCCCACGGCGAGGACGATGTGCCGGGCGCGGATGGTGTGCTCCGCGTCTTCGTGGGAGACGGTGATGAGCCCATGTCCAGTGATACGCCCGGTCCCCCGGATGACCACCGCACCAGCCCCTTCGAGCCCGCGCACGTGGCCGGCGTCACTGGGATAGTCGGTGCCCTCGCGGCTGATCATGTAGTCACGCCGGGCAGACGCCCGCGCCCAGTCGTAGGAGCCACCGGCTGCGTGCACGGACGCCGCATGCAGCAGCGTCTTGGAGGGCATGCAGGCCCAGAACGGGCAGGAGCCACCGTAGAGGTCCCGGTCGATGATCGCGACGGAGGCGCCGCGCTTGCGGGCCAGGTAGGCCGCGGCTTCGCCGGCCGCGCCGGCGCCGATGATGGCGAAGTCGAACGTCGTGTCCATGTGCGAAGGGTCCCCGTGTGGTGCGTTCGTCAGCGTCCGGTCGGGTGGCAGATGCGGGTCACGCACCCGAAGGGCGTGCGGGCAAGCCTACCGCGCGGCCGACGCTGCATCGAACCAGAGGTCTCTCCCCCCGTATGTGACCCCCATCGAGGACCTGTGCCGCAAGAGACGACCATCGAGGACACACGTCAGCACCAGCGACAGGCTCCGGGCGGTCACTGCGGACCTCGCAGGTGAGGACCGGCGCCAGGCGTCGCATCCGGGCGGAGCCGCCGGCCTGCGGAGGAGCGGGAGATCTCCTCGATCAGGCCCCTGGTGCGTCAGGCTCCACGAGCCGTGGCGACCACTGCCAGTTCGGACGCGGTGGCATCGACAGGATGACCGGCCACACCACGGAGCATCTCTTCCACATCGAAGCCGGCCGCTGACAGTTCCCCGGTAGGTGCCTCCGGGGAGAAGTACTGCAGCCAACCGAGGTACTCGCTGGTCCCGGACGCCTCGACGATGGTGTGCTTGTCGAGGGTCAGCAGCTCCGTCTCGGGTCACGCCAGCGCGGTGTCCACGCCGAACGTGTCCGCGATGACCCTGGCCTCCTCGTCCGTGAGACCCTCGGCCCGGCCACCGGCCACCAGGTCCATGTACTCATAGCGTGCGCCCGTCTCGGCGTACTCGATGCGGTCCACGGCCCGGGTCACCGAGATGTCACTGCGGGCCATGACCCCGTGCTTGGACCAGACCACGATGCGGTGGCTGCGCAGGCTTTCCACGTTGGCGGCCATGAGGGTCTCGGACCCAGGGATCATGAAGGGCAGGACACCGATGCCAGCCGGGAGCTGCACGATGGTCTCCGGCTCCCAGCGCAGCACGCGGCGGTTGAACCAGGCCTCCTCCCGGTAGCTCGGGACGTGGGACAGGTAGGTGATGTGCGGCGGCTGGGCGTGGACGACAGCGTGGAAGTTGGTGCCCGTGCGCTCGATGGTGTCCTCATGGACCGCCAGGTGCGAGTTCCACTCCGAGGTGAGCCGCTCGAACAGGCGCGTCGTGGCCGTGCGCAGCGTGGCGTCCACGCCGTTCGCGGCGATGGTCACGACACCCAGGTTGGCGACCGGGTTCGCGGCGATGTCCCGCAGGCGCCGCCCGGACCCGGTGACGATGACGATGTGGCCGGCGAGATGCGGCGCGGGGACGGGCAGGTCGATGGGCTCGACCAGGGGGAAGTGGCGGCGCACCTCGATGGGCCAGCCGACGCAGACCGTGATGTTGCCGGCAGCACCCTCCCCGGCATCCATGCTGGCGACCCGGCGGCCGCCCTCCCCGATGGACAGGAGGATCTCCTCAAGGCTGGGATACGGTTCGCTGAGTGCCATCCGATCAGTCCTCCAGATTCACATGATCCCCAGGCCGGAGAGGGCCTTGACCAGGAACCAGGCACCGAAGATGGTACCCAGCGCGATGGTGACCGGGCGGTCGTAGCGGCGCAGCAGGCTCGCGAAGCTGCCCAGGACGACCTCGGCCCGGTCCGGCGCGACAGCCGCCAGCGCCACGATGCCCAGGTGGACGGCCATCGCCAGCAGCACGAAGACCAGGTAGGCCAGGACAGCGGCTCCGGGTCCCAGACCGGCGAGCTGGATGGACGAGATCGCTCCCAGCGTGAACACCCAGAACTTGGCCCCGATGACCAGCATGCCGGCGCCCAGCAGGTAGGCACGGACAGGCGTGGCCGCTTCAGCCATCGCCATCCAGCGCGGCGGCGGGGCGTCCTCGTCGGGACCATCGACCAGTTTGCGGACGGCCGCCACCAAGAACAGGATGGCGACTGCCAGCAGCAGCAGCAGCGACAGCACGACGCCTGGGCCGCTGTCCCCATCAACCAGCACCCCTGATCCGAGGAGCAGACCGAAGATGAGGCCCTGGCCGAGGCGGACGCTGAGCATCCCCGCCAACCACGCCAGCGCCGTGACCCGACCATGACCGACCTGTAGCAGCAGTACGGTGATGACGAGCTGGACAGGGACGATGGCACTGGCGATCGCGAGCGGCAGGAGCGTTCCCCACAGATCGGCCACGTTCTCCCTCCCGGATGGGTGAGAGACGAGCCTATCCCACACCGACGGCCCGCCCCGCACGAGTCCCCGGATCGTGCTGCTCCGCCGACTGCCCTGAGGCCCTGAGCGATGACAGCGGATGGCCGATACTCGACCCGTGACACGGGAAGGCCCTGGAGACGCTCCGCGCCGATCGAACGTGGACGACGACAGGGCGATATCCCCTGAGCCGGATGGGGACCGGACCTCGTTCCGCTCGACCGCCTTCGTCGTCATCGCCTTTGCGGT
This sequence comes from uncultured Chloroflexia bacterium, assembly GCA_963697275.1. Taxonomy (GTDB): domain Bacteria; phylum Chloroflexota; class Limnocylindria; order Limnocylindrales; family CSP1-4; genus JAFMJV01. Next base: position 92,463 of record CAVONF010000010.1, read on the forward strand.
GGCCATGGGCTTCCTGGAGGCAGCGGTCGTCGTCTATCTGCGGGCGGCCATCGGCCTGGACGTCGCCGGGCTCGTGCCCCTGGCCGACCCGGCGGACTTCGAGGCCTTCGCCGCGGTCGAGGTGGCGCGCGAGCTCGCCACGCTGGTGATGATCGCCTCGGTCGGCTGGCTGGCTGGTCGCGGCGCGCTGGAGCGCCTGGCCTGGGCGGCCGTCGTCTTCGGGACCTGGGACATCGTCTACTACGTCGGGCTCTGGTTCGCCATCGGCTGGCCACCGGCGCTGGATAGCTGGGACATCCTCTTCCTCATCCCCATGACCTGGGTCGGCCCGGTGTGGGCGCCCATGGCCGTGAGCGCTGCACTCATCGGTTTCGGTCTGGCCGCGGCGCGACGGCTTCGAGCCGGTCGGTCGCTCGGTGTCCGGCCTGCCCATGTCGTCGTGGCGGTCGCGGGTGGCATCCTGGTGGTGGCGAGCTTCCTCGTCGACACCGAGCGGGTCACGGCCGGCGATGTGCCCGCCTGGTCCGGCTGGCCCCTGTTCTGGCTGGGCATGGGTCTGGCCACCATCGCGGCGGTCACCGCGCTCACCCGTCCCGGGTCCGCCTCAGGGCGTCGCTAGCAGGGCGTCGGTGGCCGCGTCCGGGACGCCGCCGCAGAAGCGCTCCAGGACCTCGACGAAGAGGGTCTCCTCTGGCGCAGCCCGCTGGAACAGCGTCATGCTGGAGCGCAGCTTCAGGGCGTCGATGGGACCCAGGATCGCCTCCGCGCTGCGCCCGCTCGTGGCCAGGAGGAGGCCGGCACACTCCCGCAGGCGGGCGCCGAGCACGGGATGGGCCAGGTACGCGCGTGCCTCATCGAGCGAGCTGATGGCGTAGCGCTGTGACATCGCGCTCCGGCCCAGGCCGTCCAGTTGCGGGAAGATGAACCACATCCAGTGGCTCTCCTTGCGCCCACGCCGCAACTCGTCGAGCACGCGGTCGTAGATGGGCGCCTGGGCATCGATGAACCGCTGGAGGTCATGGGGTATCGGGGTGTTCATCACTCGTCCCTCCCTGGGATGGGGCGGCATCGGAACCGTAAAGACGATAGCTGCTCTCCTGACCCCGGTAGCCGTGGACATGGGACAGGCAGGCGCTCGCGGCTGAAGGAACGGAGCGTTAGTAGTCACGGAACACCCCCTATGACTGATATGATGACCACATGGACGTCGGCATCCGCGACCTCAAGGCCCATCTGTCCGAACATCTCGAGCGCGTCGCCAACGGTGAGGTGATCACGGTCACGAGCCGCGGCCGTCGCGTGGCGCAGATCGTGCCGGTGCTGGGGCGTGACAACCTGGATCGCGGGCTCGCCGAAGGCTGGATCACCCGCCAGATCGAGCGCCCGCCGGAGCCCGTGCTGCGCCAGCGGCCGCTGCGAGGCACGCCGACCACGACTGAGCTGATCAGCCAGGATCGGGGCGCATGACCCTCTACGTCGACGGCAGCGCGATGGTCAAGCGGTACGTCGCGGAGGACGAGAGCGATGAAGCCGAGGCGATCCTGCTCGCGGACACCGACTGGGTGACCGGGCAGCACACGTTCGTCGAGGTGTCCCTTGCCATCAGTCGCCGGCTGGGGGAGCCAGAGCGCCGCGTGGCGTCCGCGGCATTCGACAGGGACTGGCAGCGCACGTTCGTCGTGGCGCTCGACGAGGTGGCCTGCCGCCGCGCCGCGGAACTCGGCATCGCGACGGGAGCCCGCTCGCTGGATGCCCTGCACCTGGCGGCCGCGGAGCGTGCGGGAGGCCGGTCCGTGGCGATCGTCACATTCGATGTCCGCCTCGGCCAGGCCGCCCGGTCGCTGGGTTTCGCGGTGATCGGCGCGTAGACGCACCGCTCCCGGGTGCTTCCGTGCCGCGTCGACAGCGCCGAGCGGCCGGCCCGGGCCGTGGCGGTCCGCCCGGGCTCTGCGGCGCGGGTCAGGCCAGGTTCAGCAGCACGAAGAGGCCGATGACGGCGGCGAGGACGACGGCCAGGATGATGGCGATCCAGATCGGGAGCCCCATGGAGACGGCCAGCGACACGATCCCGATGACGATGATCACCACGAGGATCCCCATGACCGCGAGGATGATCAGCGCGCGCTTCTGATCGGCCGACAGGGGACGTCGTGGTTGCCTCTGGGTCACCGTTCACCTCTCACCGGGCGAAGGGTACAGAAGTGGACGACGACGATGAGGTCCACCCGGGGCGGACTCGCCGCGCCGGACCAGCCACAGCGCCAGCGGGGGCACCACCACGATCGTGGCGGCGAGCGCGAGCAGGACATCGATGACCGTGACGGCACCGAAGTCGCGGAGGGCGGGGAAGGACGAGGCCAGCAGCGCCGCGAAGCCTGCCGCCACGGTCAGGGCGGACGCGGCGATGGCACGGCCGATCCGGGAGACGGCACGCTCCATGGCCGCTCCGCGATCCAGGCCCCGGCCCAGCTCCTCCCAGTAGCGCTCCATGAGCAGGACCGAGAACTCCGTGCCGATGCCCACGATCAGGGCGCTCATGACCGCCGTCAGCGGGTTCAGTTCCATCCCCAGCAGCCACATCACGCCCGACGACCAGCCCGTCACGAGGATGATGGGCACGACCGGGACCAGCGCCCGGCGCCAGCTGCGGTGGACGAGCAGCAAGCCGACGAACACGGCGATGAACCCGGCCAGTGCGATCTCGAGCCGCCGCTCGGTCAGGGCCTCGAAGATGGCCGCCGTCATGGTCGTTGCGCCGGCCGGCGCGATGGAGACCCCGGCAGGAGCGGCGGCGTCAGGCCGCAGGGCAGCGATGAGCGTGGCCACGTCGGCCGTGGACATGGGGGTGAGGTCGAACATGAGCGAGGCCGCCGTGCGGTCATCGGTCACGATGCTCGAACGGATGGCCACCGGGATACCGGACAGGGTCGCGGCGGCGACCTCGGGCGATGGCGCCCCCTCACCGGGCTGCATCCCCAGCAGCAGGGGCAGGCTCACGACCCCGACGATCTCCGGGTGCCGGTCTGCCGCGCGAGCCGAGAAGTCGGCCATCCACTCGAGCACGTCGGGCGACGTGACGTCCTCGGCGGTCACCAGGAATTGGAGGTACGAGCTGCTGCCGGTGGCTTCCCGGATCTGGTTCGCCGCGACCATCCCGGGCGCATCGGCGGGGACGAGCCTGGCGATATCCGTCTGCACGGGGATGAGGTGGTCAACGGCCAGACCGCCGATGGCCAGCGCCACGGTCAGCGCCAGGACGAGTGGTCCGAAGCGCACGGATCGTGACGAGATCCGCGTGAGGTATGTGCTCAGGTCGAGACGGGGCTCGCGACGCGAGACCCCGGCGACGGCATCGACCGTTCCCCCTGCGGCGCCTGGCGCCTCCCAGTCGCGCACGGCCGTGCCCGGCTCCTTGTCGAAGCGGTACAACAGTGCATTCAGCGGCACGAGCGCCACGCCGTACAGGATCGCGACGCCCAGGGCGAGCAGGGTCCCGAAGTCCCGCACGGCGGGGACCGCGGACAGCCAGAGGGTGATGAAGCCCAGGATCGTGGCCAGCACGGCCGTGCCGACGGCAGGGCCGATATGGGTGAGCGCGTCGATGAGCCCCGCGGCCGGCGTGTCGCCGCGCGCCAGCTCCTCCTCATAGCGGTTGTGGAACTGGATGGCGAAGTCCATGCCCAGCCCCAGCAGGATGGGCAGGCCGGCCATCGTGACGATGGTCAGCGAGACCCCGGCGGCGCCGGTGAGCCCGAAGGTGTAGAGCACGCCGAGGACGACGACGGGCAGGGCCATGAGCCGCCGCCGGACCGGGAAGACGAGATAGAGCACCGCGACCATGAGGAGCACGGCGACCACGGCCGTGACACCCATGTCGCGGGTGATGCTCGCGATGATGTCGGAGTACAGGCGCGGGTTGCCCCCCACGACGGTCCCCTCGGGTAGCGCGGCGGCCGTCACCGCCTCCTGCACCCGGCCGGAGACCTCGTTCTGCTCGTCCACACTCAGCCCGGCCTCCAGGGTGATCTGGATCAGCTCATGGCCGGGCGGGAAGAGGCTCTCGAACATCGGGCTCGCCTCTCCGTCGGTGCCGAAGATGAGGCCCTCCAAGAGGCTCGGCATCGTCGAGATATCCGGGAACGGCGAGGCCGACAGGAGGGTCAGCACGCTGACGACCGAGCGGATGTCGTCGTCCTCGCCCAGCTGCTCGGTCAGCGTCCTGACCTTGTCAAGCAGCTCCGTACTCGTGAGCTCCTGCGGGGTGCCCGGGATCATCACCACGAGCGGGTCGCCGCCGAACGCCGTGGCATAGGTGACGCTGTCCCTCGCGGTGTCGGTCCCTTGGTCGACGAAGACGTCCTGGGAGGTGACGATTCGCGTCTGCGTCACCCCCAGGAGCGCCAGCACGGCCAGCAGCAGCGTGGCCACGATGACAGCGCCCGGACGCGCCTCGATCGACCGTGCCAGCCCTGTGAACGCGGCGCGCATGAGCTCTCCTCTAGCCAGGCCGAACGCCCGGTGCGCCGATCCGGTCCGCGAACTGCGCGACCCGCCGCATGCCGTCCACGAGGGCTGCCAGTGCCGCGGGGTCGTCTCCGCTCGCCTCGATGGCCCCTGCGATCACCCTCTCGAGGCCTGCCTCCAGGCGTGCCACCAGTTGTCGACCCGCCTCGGTAGGAGAGACCCAGACGACGCGACGGTCGCGGCCCTGGGTTCGGGCGACCACGCCCGCGGCGACGAGCCGATCGACGAGCGCCGTCGCCGCCTGGGATGAGATCCCCATGCGCCCGGCGAAGTCGCCCGCCTTCAACCGTCCGTCGGGAGCGGTGGCCACCAGCTGCAGGGCCAGGATCTGGTTGGCGGTGAGGTCCACAGCTTCGCGTTCGATGAGCGTGGCCAGCCGCAGGTTGATGGCGACGACCGGAAGGAGCCTGACGATCTCGCGGGCAGCTTCCTTCTGGCTCACCATGCGCCGAACGATAGCAGTTACTTCCAGGAATCGAACCTCTCTACGGCATGTATGAAATGCGCAAGCCAGGTGCGGTGTGGGCGCACCGCCTGGGCACTCGGGCGATCAGGCGACCACGGGTTCCGGGCCACTCGGGCGACGGACCTCGACGCCGTGGAACCAGCGCCAGTAGAGCCCGGTCCCGACGCTGTAGAGGACGATGACGGTCACGAAGTTGATCGTGTAGCCAGCGTCGAAGCCGAGCGTGGTCTGCAGGAGGCTGTACCAGGGACCGGCGATGACCCAGCCGAGCGACCAGAGCAGGCTCGCGGTGGCGGCCCACGTCGCTCGCTCCGCGGGGCGCAGCTGCTCCATCGCGAAGGCGTTGGCGATGGGATTGCCGGCGTTCATGAGCGAGTTCCGGACGGCCATGGCCACGATCACCGTCCAGAGCACGGGGCTGAAGCCGAGCACGACGAGGAACGGGATGCTCACGCCCTGCACCAGCACCACCGAGCCGACCTTGCCGAAGCGTCGGGCCAGTGCCGGTTGCACGAGGATCGCGATGGCGGTCCCGAGACTCGTGATCGCGAAGATGACGTTGAGCGAGGCCAGGTCGAGGTCGAACTTGCGTTCCATGAAGACGTTGAGATAGGGAATCACCTGGCCGGCCCCCAGCGCGATGAGGAACCCCGGCAGCAGGAGGCGCCAGTACGTGCCGGGGTCGGCGGGGCGCGGGATACCCAGCCGTGCCCGGCGCGTCAGAGGCGACCGATCCGGTCGCGACGCGATCGGCTCGCCCATCCAGACGTCACCCGGGCGTTGCTCCAGCGTCCGCCAGTCGCGCCGCCGCCGCGGACGATCGTCGCGCAGGGCCAGGACGGTGACGGTCGCCATACCGGCAGCCAGCGCCATGACCAGCAGGAGGACTCGATAGACCACGAGGTCGCTCGAGCCGATGCCGGCGACGCTCCCGATGATGGCGGCGATGGCTCCGCCGAGGAGTGCGGCACCAACATTGGTCACGGGCAGGATCGCACTCTGCAGCGAGAACAGCTCGCTGCGGTGCTCCGGCCGGCTGTGCTCCATGAGGAACGGCGACTGGAGCACGAAGATGGCCTGGCTTGCGGCCCCCATCAAGGCGGCACAGGCGAGGATCGCGATGGGGGACGTGACCACGAGCAGGCCGCCGATCGCGACCGTCGAGGCGGCGGCGCCGAGGACCAGGACGATGCGGCGCCCCAGCCGATCGGAGAGGATGCTCGCCGGGAAGGCCACCAGGACGCCGGCGGCCGACATGACCGTGCCGCTGATGCCGACGAATGCGGGGTCGAAGCCGAGGGCCGTCAGGTAGAGGTTGAAGTCGACCCACCAGAGGCTGAGGGCGACCCCATAGATGAGCGTCGTGACCAGGATGATGCGGGCGTCGCGCTCGAAGCCGGTGAAGCTCCTCGCGTATCGCCCCAGGGCGCTCACGCCTGCCCTGGCCGGGGAGCAGGCCACGACCCGTGCGCGACGCTCACGCAGGGCACCACCCGCGCCGCCTGGTCGGCGGCGACGTCGGACGGGCTGGATCGCTCCACGAACGCCATCGTAGCGCCCGGCGTGCTGCCCCCCACCTGCCTTCTGGCCGTGTGCATGCGGACCTCCGTCCCCATGCCGACCTCGAGCGCACGCTGTGCGACACGCGAGCCGTGACCGGGCCCGCTCGACGCCGCCCCGTTGGCCGACGGACCCCGCTCAGCCGGCCGGCTGGACGGGCTCGGCGTTCACGATGAGGACCGCATCGACCGCGACCCCGTCCGCCTCGGCGCGCAAGTCCAGGAGGTGACGACCCGGCACGAGGTCCCGGCTGAAGACCATGGTCCGGGGCGACGAGGTCCGATCGCGGAGGTCCTCGCTCCTCCAGGCGCCACCGTCGATGCGCACAGCGATGGCACCGCGTGTCGGGCCGGTCGGGCCCACGATCGCCACGTGGCTGCCGTCGAAGGTCGTGCTCAGACCAGCGTCGGCAGATGTGGCCACGAGTCGGCGTTCGATGGTCTTGCCGGAGCGCGTGACCCAATCATCCGACCCTAGCTGCAGCTCCGGCGAACCTGGAGCGCGGACCGCGAGGTCGACCATCATGGTCGGGGAGACGGCCACGACGCCCGTCTCGTCGTGGGCGCGGACCCGGAAGCGGTAGTCGCGGCCCGGTCGGATGGCCGTGCCCAACGCCCCCGGCGCAGCGGTACGGGAGATGTGCTCCCATGTGCCGTCATCGACCTTCCGCTCCAGCCTGGCCCTGACGATGTCGCCGATGCCGGCGTGTGGTGACCAGGCGAGGCTGACACGGACGCCGAGGTCTCCGTCCTCGAACGTGCGCGCGCCGACGATCGAGAGCTGTGGTGCGCGAGACACCGCCGGTGTTGTGCCTGACCCCGTCGCCGCAGGGCGTGCACCGGTCGGCTGCGGGCGGGTGAGTGCCCCGGTCGCGGGGTCCACGCCGTCGGTCTCGACGATCATCGACAGACCGACCAGGGCGAAGACCACGACGAAGGCGGAGAGGGCCATGGACCGGAACCCGATGCCCCGGTCCGTCGCGGGGCGCCTCGCGGTCGTCGCTGTCAGGGCGGGGCTCGTCGGCGCTTCGCTATCAGCCGAGGCCAAGGCCGTCCCCGCTCCGGTCGCCGGCACGGCCATCGCCAGGTGCTCGGGATACGCGGCCGCCTCCCGCGCGAGGCGCTCGCACACCGCGGGCACCACGTCCGGCGTCCATCGCAGCCCGGACACCACCACGGCCATCGTCGATCGGCCAAGCTGGTCATCCCCAAGCGCGGCAAGCCGGTCGATGCGCGGGTCCGTCGGGACCCCGGACCGAGCGCGAGCGCCTGACATCGGGGCTATCGACTCCCCCACCCTTTGACGCAGCCGACCAACGCTTGCGGCCAGGCGGGTCTCGACCTGCTCGACGGGGACGCCCAGGAGCGACGCTGCCTCCGTGCGCGTCAGGCCGAAGAGGTAGCGCGAGGCGACCACGAGGCGATCCTGCTCGGACAGACCGTCGAAGGCGTCTCGCAGGATCGACCTCCTCGGTCTCCGTGACCATCGGATCGGCTGCATCGCGCTGGACCGCGATGGCAGGCAGGCGCGGGATGAGTCGGAGGACGGGCGTCTTCTCATCACGGCTCAGAGCCGCCTTGCGCACCTCCGCGCGGGATGTGGCCGCGGTGATGCCCATGAGCCAGGGTCGCAGGAGCGCACCCGTCTCGAGTGACGGCAGCGAGCGATAGGCGCGTGCGAACGCGACGGTGGTGCTCTCCTCCGCCATCCTCGCATCGCGGATGGTCAGCCAGGCTGTCCTGAAGACGAGTCCCTGGTGGCCGCGGATGAGGTACCCCCAGGCACGCAGATCGCCGGCACGGGCGGCATCCAGAGCGGCGTCGTCACTGGCCGGACCGAAGGGTAGCGGGCCGGGTGGCGCCTGACCCGTTGGCCTGAGCCCCCGCCGTGGCGCTCCTCCTCGTGCCGTCATGCGCACCATCCCTCTCACCTGCGGCCAGCGGATCGACTACGTCCGACCCTCCCATCCCCGCACCCCTCTGAACCTAACCCGGGACGCTGTACGTGGGAATGCCCCTAACCTCACGTTCCCGCCCAGGTGTTTCCCGTGGTCAACGCAGCTGAGCGTGGACGGCCGGTCGCGATGGGACCAAGGTCATGGGGACGGGTACGAACGTCCTGACAGCCCCTGAGGGCGACGTCCGGTCAGCATGGCCTGTGTCGGCCGGGATGACGCGTCGATCGCGGCGTCGTTCACAGAAGGGCCGATCGCGGGCACGCTCGACCCCACCAGGATCAGTGGCGAGGCAGCTCAACGACCGCTGGGTCCCGGTGGCGAACAGGACGAAGTGAACCTTCTGGGTGCGCGGTACTGCGGTCTGTTCGTGAGCGAGTCAACCACGCTCACCACGCGGGCTTCCGTTGGCGGCACCCCGATGTCGAAGGACATCACCGGGCAGTCGACGAGCGCCGTGAAGATCGACGTCAAGGCCAGCGGCGCGCCGGCCGAGGCCGGCCGAGGCCGGCGAGAGCGTACCCGCCACCTTCACGACCCACGACGGCGACTACGCCTGGAAGTACAAGGCGACGCTCACTTGGGTCAGCCGGTGATGAGGCGGATCGCCGACCAGGCCGGTCGGGCCTAACGCCCGAAGATCCCGGTGAACGGGCGCCCGCGCATGATCTCGATCGCTCCCGCGACGCCAAGGACGACGCAGACGATGCCGAAGACAGCGAACAGATCGAGACCTGACCCGGCGGTGACGATGAGGAAGAGCCCACCGAAGAAGAGGATGGCGTAGAAAAGATAGCCCCGGCCACGCGGCACGCCCGGCTTGACCCACGTGCCGCCCATGCGGCCGACGATGGATTCGCCGGTGGGCTCACCGTGCTCGTCGGTGAACTGTGGCGAATTGAGGTGCTCCCTGAGTGATGGCATCGGCGCCCTCCGTGTGTGTACTGCAGGGTAGCCGACGGCCGCGCGCAGGACATCGCTACCCCCGGCGGGGCCATCCGGCCGGCGCCATGCGGGCCATGCCTCACATGACAGGGACTTGACCACCCGCCATCCTCTGGCAGGAGCCACGCACGACCGCCAGCGGAACGGTTCGTGCCTGGCGCAGGCTGAACGAACGCAGGAGGATCGCACGTGACGGAGCCAGGTGAGCAGCACACAGACGCACCGAGCCTCCTGGGCGGCATCTCGTCCGCGTTCCGCATCAATCCCTTCACCGGGACGCACCTGAAGGTCCGCTCAGCCCACGGCGCCACGATCGAGACGACCGATGGTCGGACGTACATCGACATGTTCATGGCCCATGGCAGCACCGTGCATCGGCCATGGCCACCCCGCGGTCATGACCGCCATCCGGGGCATCCTCGACGACGGTGTCGTCATCGGCTACGAGACGCCTCTGGGTGAAGTGGTGGCGCGCCGCCTGACCGAGGCGATCCCGTCCGCCGAGGCGGTCCGTTTCGTGGCCTCGGGCAGCGAGGCGGTGGCGACGTCGATGCGGCTCGCCCGCGCCCACACCGGGCGCGACATCGTCATCAAGATCGACGGCCACTACAACGGCGGCAGCGACTACGCGATGTACAACTCGCTGGTCGCCTACACCGATGCCTCGAACGCGGGTGGCCGACCCTCGCGGCCGATCCCCTCCTCCGGCGGCATCCCGCGCGCGGTGGCTGAGACCGTCGTGCCGGTGCCGTGGAACGACCTGCCGGCGCTCGAGGCCGCCCTCGGGCTGTACCGCTCGCGGATCGCGGCCGTGCTCATGGTCCCCATCGACTTCAACAACGGCTGCCTGACGCCCACCGCCGGCTACCTGGCCGCGGTGCGGGAGCTGGCCCACGAGGCCGGCGCCCTGCTGCTCTTCGACGAGGTCCTCTCCGGCTTCAAGACCGGTCTCGGTGGCGCCCAGACGCTCTATGGCGTGACACCGGACCTGACGATGCTCTCCAAGGCCATGAGCAGCGGCGTGCCCCTCTCCGCTGTGGTCGGCCGACGCGAGGTCATGGAGACGCTGCTCAAGCCGGTCCCGGCGGGCGCCATCCAGGGGGGCACGTTCGCCGGCAGCGTCATCGGGCTCGCGGCCGCGGAGGCGACGCTGGACCTGCTCTCAGCGCCGGGCTTCTACCCCGACCTGATCGCTCGAGCCGAGCGCTTCTATGCCGATCTCCAGGCCGTCCTCGACCGCTCGCCCATCCCGGCCCGGGTGCAGCACGTGGGGGTGATGTTCGCCATCTACCTCGGCACGCGCGAGCCGGTCGTGAGCTATGCCGACATGCGCGCCCTCGACCTCGGTCTGCGTAACCGCTTCTTCAGCCGCCTCATCGAGGACGGGGTCTACTTCCACACGGACTTCTCCGTCTCGGCCGCCCACACCGACGAGCAGCTGGCAGCGGTGCTGGCACACGTGGAGGACGCCGCTCGCGCCGAACAGGGCTGAGCGGAGACAGCGTTCCGTTAACGGCGAGTCTAGAGATCGTCCTTGAGCGCGATGATCCGACCGTAGGAAGCCTCGAGTGTGGCCACTGGGATGGTCCCGTCCGTGGCCCTGGCCAGCAGCCTCGCATACAGCCTCGATGACGAACGCTCGGAGCCGGTCACCAGGATCATGTCGACGCCTGCGCTGGCGGCTCGGATGGCGAGCGGCTTCACGGTCAAGCCACGGGCGTGCGCCGTCCCATTCAGCGAGTCGGTGATGGTGACGCCCGTGAAGCCGAGATCCTCGCGGAGTAGCCGGACGGCGATGGCGTGGGACCAGCCGGCGGCATTCCTGTCGTCATAGGCCGCGTAGGTGGCATTGGAGAGCATGATCAACGGGATGTGGTGACGGATCGCCCTTCGGTAGGGCCGCAGGTCCCGCTGGAGAGCTGCTCGAGAGGCGGTGATGGTGTCAACGTACCGGTCGGTGTTGCGGATCGCCAGTCCGATCCCGGGAAAGTGCTTCATGGTCGCCAGCACGCCGCCGGAAGCGAGCCCGGAAGCGAACGCGTCCGCCAGCCTGGCCGTGCGCTTGGCGTCGAAGGAGAAGGTGCGGCCTTGCTGGAGCATGAAGGAGGCGTTCGAGCGAGGGATGTCCGCGACCGGCGCGAGATCGACGTTGATGCCAAGGCGACGGAGGGCGACCCCGGTGCGGACGCCCTGCGCACGGGCGATCGTCGAGCTGCCGATGCGACCCATCTCGGGCACGGGAATCGTCGGTCCTGCCCAGGGGATCCGCTTGACCGAGCCACCTTCCTGGTCGACGGCGATGATGAGCGGCGGTTGACCGCCCTCGGCCGCTGCTCGCTGCAGCTCGCGAGTGAGCCTCATGAGGGCCGACTGCGTCGTGATGTTCCGACCGAGGAGGACGACGCCACCGACCTCCCCGCGCCTGACCCGACCAGCCAGCGCCGGACTCACCTTGCGTCCGGCCATCGTGATCACGAGCTTCTGGCCGATCAGCTCCTTGAGCGTGGGGTCACGGTCGGCGACGGCCGACGGGTCCGCTGACGGGATCGGCGTACGGGCCTCTGAGCCTGCCCAGGAGCCCAGGAGGACAGACGCGACGATCGCGATCAGACACGTTCGAAGCCCTCTCATCGGCCGATGGTACGGCCTCGCAGCCTGCACAGCCACGCGATCGGACGCACCAGCACACGTGCACCTCATAGACCGCACGGGCCTGGTCGCCTCCTCGGTTCGAACGCCCGCGGCGTGGAGGGTTGCCAGCGTCGCGCATCGCCTGCAGGGCGGGCTGCCAGGCCTCCGCTGGGCTGGTCAGGGCGAGATGGCCAGTCCCGGGAGCCCCGCGATGACGCCGCGTATCTCGTGTGCGCGCGGCCGGGTCTCGCTGTTCTTCCCGGACGCGTGGCACGAGGTCAAGACGAGGCCCGCCCCTCGCGGGACGGGCCCGTGCTGACCAGGGCGGCGCGATGCACCCGGCCCTGCGCCGCCCTGATCCCTAATCCTGGGCCGGCCCGGGCTTCCCGAGGACCTGGCTCGCTTCGTCGAGGGTCCAGGCGCGGAGGGTCTCCGTGCGCACCATGCCGGTGCCCGCGACGCCCGCAGCTTGCGCCAGCATGGTCTCGGCGTCGGGGGCTTCCGCCACGACCACGATGTCATAGCGCCCCTGGGTCAGGTACCAGCCGTGGATCTTGATGCCAAGGCGCTCCGCTCGCGCCAGGTTCTGCTCGATGCGCTCGCGGAACGCCCCGATGTCGCGGGCTCCCTCGTCGGTGAGCTTGCCCAGGGTGATGAACATCGCCATCGTGTTCCTCCTGACTTCTCTGACCCTGCCGCCACGGGATCGGTGATGCGCTGGCCTGCGGTCGGATGGTCCCAGCGACGGCATGAAGGGACCGTGAAGCGGCCCGCGGCAGACAGGGACGATAGCACCGGGTGCAAGGGGCGGAGGTCACGAAAGGGGGTTGGGCCGGCATCTGCGCAAGCCGACAGTCTGACGTTCGGAGCAGACCCCGAAACCGAAGACGCCCGCCACTCGTGGGACGGGTACTTCCCGAGCCCAGCACGCAGCCGAGACGGCGAGCTGTGGCTGCTCCTACGGCTCGTTGACGTTGACCGGCGAAGGGCCAGAGGGAGAGTAGATGAAGCCATCAACCGCGAAGTCCATGGTTTGAGGGGTGGACCAATGGGCGATGTAGACCCAACCCGCATACGCGCCGGTACCCTCGCCGACGCGCGTCCCAAGCATCGAGACCTCATCAAGGTGGGAACTCGATGCCGTGTAGGTGCCGATCCAGTTGCCGTCCGGACCCGCCAGTCGGAACGTGCCCTTCTCCACACACCCGAGCCACGGGTAGCAGTCACGGTCGTAGGTGATGGTCAGCGGGCCACTCACGCGTGGGTCGCTCATCTCATCGTTGCACTCGATCGTGACCCCACGCTGCTGCTGGATGCCCCACTCCGTGTTCGTGCTGGAGTAGTGGACCGGGCAGGTCGATGAACCATCGAAGGTCCTGGACTGGTCCCGATCGGGGTTCCCGGCCGACTCCGCATCCTGCGCCACGACCGCGCTGCCCAGACCGCCGAGCAGCGTCAGCATGACCGTCCCTGCCAGGGACAGCCGCAAGGTGCGCATGATCATCCCCCCACAGCGCAGGCCGGGTCCGCCAGTGGCTCGACACGGTCCCGGCGGCCAGGGTGTGGGCCGTGCGTCATGGCCTCCCGCTCTGCTGGGTATGACGCCACGGGGGTAGCACCCGGTGCAAGAGGCGGAGGTCACGAAGGCTCGGAGGTGGGGGACCGGAGAGGGGCCCGCCCTCGTGGGACGAGCCTCCTCTCCCTGCCTTGGGGGCTCGACGCATGTCGGCGCAGGGTCGAGCCCAACGGGTCATTCAGCGTCGGTGCTTCTTCGCGTAGCCGACCTCGACCTTCTTCAGCTGCTTCTTGGCCTTGGCGACGCTGATGCCGTCCGTGAAGGAGATGCGCCGGACATTGCAGGTCCCGCGGCCGGTATCGTTGAAGTCGCCGATCAAGAGATCCAAGCGTTCTGTGTCCCATCGGGATGCCCTGTACCTCGTTCCAACCGACCTGACCGTCGGCGAGGGGGCCAGTGAACGAGTCCAGCCAGCCCTGACTTCCGGCCTGGCTGAGTCTGTCAGTTCGTCGGGCTCAGCTCGAAGTCCCCGAAGTTGTCCATCTGGCCGACCAGCGTGCTACCGTCGCTTCTGGCCGTCCAGGACGGCTCATCCGTCCACGTCAGGGCCCCACCCAGGGCATCGAAGTTGGCAACGCCGCCTTCGAGCTTGGCAGTCGCCGTGCCGTTCCACTTGCTGGTGCCGACACTTGACTGCTTGACAGCGAGAACGGCTGTCGCCTGGGAGAGCGCGTTCGGTACGATGCCTGATCCTGATAGCTCGCCGCTGGCAGTGAGGGTGAATGTCAGTGTGCTGCCGGGCATCTTCTTGAAGGAGCCGGACCACGTCTGGCCGGCTTGCGCGTCGACCGCAGCGAGCGACGCCGTGGGCGATGCCGCGGCACTCGTCGTCTTGCCGGCGAGTCTGTCGCGGCACGCCTGGGCCTTGCCGGGGTCAGTGATGCGGTCGCAGTAGGCGGCATTCCCGGAGGTCAGCGCGTAGCACGACTGGCGCATGTCGCGCTCGCCGATGCTGGCGCAGGCAAAGACGCTTCCGTACCCCTTCGCCAAGTCCATCTGGCATGTGTCCCGTTCGAAGCCGGCCGACAGACGCAGGCACATGGTCTCCACCACATAGCCGACACACAGGTCTCGATCGAGCTCGGTGCCAGGGCCCGCCAGGCCGTCACATTGAGACGGATTCGACGTCGCCACCCCCGTGCAGACGGCCTGTGTCATGGGGTCCCCGATGGCCTTGCAGGTGTCCAGCAGGGCCTTCTCTTCAAGCAGCGACCCGAATTTCTCGACGATACCGAGCAGGCAGCCGTCCTGTTGGTCCGCGGGGAGCTTCGCGCACACCTTGGCGGCGCCAGCGACGATGTCGGGCGGAGCGGTGGGAGACGCCTTGGCGTCGGCCGCGGGGGGATCGGCAGCCAGGACCGTATCCGGCCCGATCACCGGTTGGCCCGCACCGATGAGGAAGACGAGGAGCACTCCGATGGCGCTCCATGCGATGAGTCGACGCATCCGACACCTCCCTAGCCGGGGCGCCGCTGAAGCCTCGCCCCCGCTGGGCCGACACTAGCACGGTCGATGGGGAAGGCGGACGCAGATGCGTTCGTAGTGACGGATACCGTCCTCCCGGCGGGCGATGCGGCCCGTCTCGGCATGACCCGGACACCGCAGGGCCAAGTCATACCCGACACGTCCATGTGCTTCTTGTGGTCCGACCTGGGCGGTGCCCTCATCCTCTACTCTGCACAGGATGCGCCCGAGGACCGCTGGCTCTCCATCGCCGAGACGTCAGAGTGCCGGCCCGCCGAGGATCAGGCGGGCGCTGGCTCCACTGTCAGAGCTGTCGACTAGACACGTCCTCCCGCGCCGTCCTGCGGTCGGGCCATCGGGCTCATAACCTCCTGCCGGGGCACGGATGATGGAGGCATCCGCTCCGGGGGATCCAGAGGTGCGGCGCCTGGTCATCACCACCGCGGTCCTCACACTCTCGCTGCCTGCAGGAGCCTGCTTGCGGCCGAGCCGGAATCTCCGTGCCCGGCGCGTTTCTGGGTCAGTCGCTCTCGTCGCTCGTCGTCCGACGGCGCCCAGGGGTAATCGGTCGTGGCCCTTCCGCAAGCGCGAGCATCAAAGAGCACCGGACCGGCGACCCGGTGGGGATAGGTCGCGGCGAACAGCACGGCGATACTGGTACCCGACTGACCCGTCCAGATGACGGCCTACTCCGTCCCGGCAGCGTCCATGACGGCCCGGATGTCATCCATCGACACCTCGACCGAGGTCACCCCCCCGACCCGATCCGACAGGCCCATCCCGCGGCGGTCGAGCACGAGTACTCGGCCGTTGTCGACGAGGCCCTCGACGTGGCGCACCAGGAGCGGCTGCTCCCAGGTCGAGAGCAGGTCGCCGGTGCGCCCGGCCAGTGTCGACGTAGCGCCATCCGTTCGCTTGCCCTCCTGCTTGCCGCGGCGAGCGCGGCGTCTCGGCAACGATACTCGGGTAGGTGATGCAGCTGCGTCTCGGCGTGGGTGGCCTGCGCGCGATGACGATCACTCGTAGCCCCCGGTGTTGCACGACCCACACCATCACGAGATCGTGTTCGTGTTCACGGAGCCGAGCATCTGCTCGAACGACCCAAGGCAGTGACGGTTCGCGTACACGAGTTGGGCTGTCGAGCTCGTCGACGCCTGTGTGAGCTTTCCCGGCGCATCGCATGGGGGCATCCCAGGCCCTGTCCAGTGCTAGGCTCAGGGTCGCGGGCGGACTCCGCTCCGGTGCGGATGGGACCTGGCCACGCTGGGGACCGCGTCGCGCGCCTCGTTGGGGGGTCCACATGCTGCCCGATAGGACAGACGGCCCGGCTGAAGGAGCCGCCATCACGACCAGGACACCGACCACGGGCGAGTCCCGCTGAGATGGCTGGCCGGACACCGTCGTCGCCACCAAGGCTGGCTCCGATACCCGCGCAGGCGATGGTCCTTGATGCGAGCGCGGACGCCATCGTCGCCGTCGATGCCGCTGGCCAGATCGTATTCGCCAATCGCGCGGTCGAACGGGTCTTCGGCTGGTCGCCAAGCGAGCTCGTGGGCCTCTCGGTCGAGCAACTCGTTCCAGTGCCGCTCGGCGAACGCCATGTCGAATCGCGGCGCGCGTTCCTCGCAGCGCCAGGGAACCGACCGATGGGCATCGGGCTCGACCTCACGGCTCGGCACCGTGAGGGTCGGGAGTTCCCGGTGGAGGTCGGTCTGACCACCGTCGAGACCGCCGATGGCCCCCTGATCTTCGCGACGGTCGTCGACATCTCGGCGCGCAAGGCGCTCACCAGCCGGCTCGAGCAGAGCAGCGAGGAGCTGCGCCAGCACGCCGTCGACCTCGAACGACAACGACGGGAGATGGCGCTCGTGTCCCGGCTCGGGGCGCGCCTCGAGGGCTGCGACACGCTGGCGGAGGCTCACCGGGTGCTGGCCGAGGATGTGCCGCCCGTCTTCGAGGGCGATGCCGGCGCCCTGTACAGACCGGAGAGCCTGGGCGGCCGCTTGCGGGCGATCGGCACCTGGGGTGACCCCGCACCGCTCACACGGGCCTTCGCTTCGAACGAGTGCCTGGGCCTCGACCGCGGCCGGACGCACGTGGTCAGCGACCCTGACGGCGGAGGCCGATGCGCCCACATCCCGGAACCGGTCGGGGCCGGTCTGCTGTGCGTGCCCCTGGCGGCGCAAGGCGAGGTCCTCGGTTTGCTGCACGTCCAGATCCGTCGGACGGGCGGCGGAGTCCGCCGCAGCGCCCGCGTGGCCGCCCGTCGGCGACTGACCGAGATGCTCGCGGAGCACGTCGCCCTGGCGCTGGTCAACATCCGACATCGGGCCACGCTCCGCGAGCAGTCCATCCGCGACGAGCTCACCGGGCTGTTCAACCGGCGCTACATGGAGGAGACGCTTGACCGGGAGCTTCGTCGGGCGACACGCGAGGGCGGTAGCGTGGGGCTCATCATGTGCGACCTCGACCACTTCAAGACGTACAACGACACTCGTGGCCACGCCGCCGGTGACGCGATCCTGCGGACGATCGGCAGTTTCCTGAGCGGGGCGGTCCGGGGTGAGGATGTCGTGTGCCGCTTCGGTGGAGAAGAGTTCGTGATCATCCTCCCCAAGGCCGGGCTGGAAGACACGCGGCGTCGAACCGACGACCTCCGGCAGCAGCTGGCCGGCCTGGACATGGCCACGTCGGAGTCCGCACTGCCCGCGGTGACCCTGTCGTTCGGCGTGGCCGCCTTCCCCGAGCACGGCGTTGGTCCCGACCAGCTCCTGATGGCTGCCGACGAGGCGCTCTACCGCGCCAAGGCCGCCGGTCGGGACCGGGTGGTGGTTGCCCACCTCGCCGCTCGACAGCCCTGTGTGCCCCAAGATGTCGGCATCCAGGAAACAGGTGGATTGCGCCGCTGAGCGCATCGGCCTTCGCCAGGCTGGGAGACGCGAAGGCGTCAACAACACGGCAAGCGGCGCTTGTCCGGCGGCGCATGGCCGGCGATCCGGCGAAGGCTCGGATCCGGGCGAGCAGCTCGCGCTCGGTGAGTCGGCCGCTCTTCTCGACGTCGATGCGTCGCTTGCGGCCGTGGCTGTCGTCATCGGTACGGACCTGTTCGGCGAAGTGCTCGACCACCTCGCCGTCACCGACCAGCAGCAGGTCGTCGTCGACCGACACCACCCCGGCGACGTCGGCGAAGAAGGTTGGCACGTGCTCATCGCGATGGCCCTCGCCGGCGGGGTGCCTCTTGGTGGGGGGGCCGTCCGGTCGAGCGGTGCCGGCCGGGGACCGTGGAGTCGATGCGGTGGCGCACGGTGAGCTCAGGGCTCCAGCGCAACACGTGGCCGAAGTGGCGGAGATCCAGACACCGGTGGCGCGGAGACCGGTCATCGCGGTCCCTCCGTTCCCAGGGCGGTCGCCGCGTTCGCGACCACTGACGCCCCCCGCGAGCGTTGGACGTGGCTGTCAACGTGGCTGTCAGAACAGCCAGAACGACCGCACGATTTATCAGATACCGTGCGTACGAGCGCGGATACCTAGGTATTGTGGTGGGCTAGCTGGGATTCGAACCCAGGACACGACGACTACGTCTGCCTGACGATGTCGACCGAGATCTCCACCGCCGGGATCGACCCCCTGTTCTCGAGCCAGTGGGTCGTGTTCCGGTCCTCGGGCCAGCCCACTCCCGGCCCATAGTCCGTTGCGACTCCATCTCGATGGTCGGTGATCGTTCCCTGCAAGATGTAGACGATGCCCGGCCTGCCTCTATGGTCGTGGATCGGGCCGAAGACGCCGCCGGGCTCGATGGTCACCAGACGCATTCGAAGTTGGCGCCCTGCCATGCCCTCGATCTCAGGGCCAAGGTCAACCGCTGCAAGTGACGCCACCGTGACACCTTTGGTCTCACGTGCCACCTGTTCGTCGCTCATCGCGCTCCCCTCTCTATGGACCAAGGCCTGACAGAGAACCCCCGCTGCAGACGAGACCGGCTGCCGTGCCCTGCAGAAGGCTACCGCTATGGGTGGGTAGGACACGCTCGCCCTCTGACCCACGGCGGTGTTGCGATCGCCCGAGCGCGCATGGCCGCGCGCCAGGGCCCTACCACGTGGCATGGATCACCCGGGAGCGATCACATCGGAGCCGCAGGAGACCCCGGACGACGTCGGTGCCCCGTTGGGGCATCGCCACCCAGCCCGGCGGGTCAGCAGCGGTCGCATCATCGATCGGCCTCTTCTCGCCCAGAAGAGGCCGAATGGCCCTGTCTGATCTGTTATTCCATCACTAAGTTGATTAGTGTTTACCAGCCGATCATGGTCACGATCCGGAGGGGCACACCGATGCGGCATCTCGCCAACCTGACGACCCCGGGACCTCGCGTCCCTGAGGCCCGCACCCACTCGCGGCACCGGCGCCTAACACCGGCATTGGTCGCGCTCGCGACCGTGCTGACGACCATGCTCCTGGGGACCACGCCCGCATGGAGCGCGTCCGGGATCGACTCGGTCATCCCCGAGATCGTGCCCAAGGCGCTACTGCCTCTGGCGCCGGAGTCCGAGGTCAACGTTGCCTATGCTCCGGATGTCCCTCCCCCGTCCGGGCGCACCGCGCCGGCGATCGTGGAGGTCGCCTTCGAGGTGGTCGAGGGTGTGGCCAACATCGACCCGGCCAACAGCGTCCAGTACCGCACCTGGGGCTATCGTGTGCCGGGTGACGACCAGTTGATCTCGGGCTCACCGGGTCCCATGATTCGCGCCCGGGTGGGTGACGTGCTCCGCTTCACCATCACCAACCCGGCGACCAGCTCCATGCCACACAACGTGGACTTCCACGCCGTCACCGGCCAGGGCGGCGGCGCCGCCGACACCTCGGTCGCACCGGGCCAGACAGCGGTCATCGAGGCGCGCCTGCTGTACCCCGGGTTCTTCATGTACCACTGCGCCTTCGGCGACGTGCCGCTGCACGTCGCCCAGGGGATGTACGGTGGCATCCTCGTCGACCCCGTCGAGCCACTGCCCCCGGTCGACCACGAGCTGTACATCGTGCAGTCTGAGATCTACACGACCGGCACCGAGTCTGGCCTGGTGGAGACCGATCGTCAGGCCCTCACCGACGAACACCCCACGTACGTCGTCTTCAACGGCGCCAAGGAATCCCTCACGGGCGACAACGCCCCGCACATGCAGGTTGGTGAGCGCACCCGTATCTACTTCGTCAATTCGGGACTGAACCTCGACTCGAACTTCCATCCCATCGGCTCGCACTGGGACGTGGTCTATCCGGAGGCCGCCTTGCTGAACCCGCCGCTGCGCGGGTCACAGACGACGCTGGTGCCCGCCGGAGGGGGCACGGTCGTCGAGCTCGTCGGCCGCGTGCCCAGCACCATCGTCCTCGTCGACCATGCTCTGGCTCGCGCCTTCGACAAGGGCACCATCGGTCAGATCGTCGTGGAGGGCGAGCCCGACCCGGAGATCTTCGAGGCCACGCAGCCCGCGGGGTGAGCGACGGCGAGACGCCGGCTCGACGAACGTGTCGGAACGTTCGCTGGAGGAAGTCCGCAGGAGGACCAAGGTCATCGGCCCCTTCCCCGGCAAGTGCCCCTCCGCTGCCATACTCGGAGAGGCCCCAGTCGACGCCGTCGGGCGCTGCGGTAGCATCCGGGGCCGACCCCGGAGCCGGCTGCGTCGCCAGGAACAGCGCGACCGGCATGAGCATGGCGGATGGCTTCAGCCCGGTCATCGTCGCGAACCTCTGCTGCCTCCGACCGCCCTGGCCCGGAGGCTGGCACACGAGCGGTAGGGGGGCTCGTGTCCAACATCCGAGCCAGCAGGCGGCGTCCCGTGAGCCAGATCGAGCTGGGTCTTCACTGGCACATCGGGCCGACACGGACAAGCGGGCGCCATCGGACTCGTCGTGGTCTGCACCTCAACGCCGTGGGCGGGGGTCTGCTCCGGTGGGCACTCACCCGGGGTGGCATGCGGCGATGCGTCCGGAGCCGCAAGCCTGGGACATCGAGGGGCTCGTGCAGGCCGAGGTCTTCGTAGTCTGGCTCCATGGCCAGCGCATCGAGCTGACCGGGCCCTGCGGGGCGGCACCGTGGCCGCTGGAGCTGGGACCCGCCGACCATCCGGTGGAGGTCGTGGACCGCGTCGTCCGTGACCAGCTCGGGGAGCCCCTGCTGGTCCACTCCACATCATGGCGACGTGACCGCGAGGCGGTCATCCTCACGTTCGTGGTCGCGATCGGTGCGGAGCTCGTCGCGGGCATGGAGAGCCTCCCGGTCGAGCATGTCGAGCTGGCCCGTTCTGAGGCGACAGCAGCCCCCCGCGCCCTCGCGCATGGCCGGGTGCTCGAGCACGCCCTGCGGCACCCGGCGTGGTTGTCGTCCGACGACCCTGTGGTGTCTGCCATCCTGTCGACTGACTGGAAGGCTGCCCTGTCCAGGGACACTCCCGAGCCGTTCGGGGCGCTGGGCTAGAAGGGAGGTCGGATGCCAGAAGAGAAGCGCGAGATGCTGCGGGTGTGGTGCGCCTGTGGCTGGGAGGCCAGCGGTCCGGAAGACACCGTCGTCGAGTCGACCCAGGAGCACGGACGACGGGCCCACAACATGCTGGCCACGCGTGAGCAGATCCTCGCGATGGCAGCCGACTCCAGCGAGGAACGACCCAGACCGGCCACCTGAATTCGGGCTGAACGCAGGGAGCCGGCTGGGCGTCGTCGCATCTGCTGGGCATGCGTCGGACGCGCGTCGGCTACCGTGGAGCCGGATGGCGGAGCAACGGGCGGACCGACCGGGTCGATGGCTGGACAGGCCCGCTTCGAGTCGACGGGTGGCCGTCATCATCGGCGTCGTCGTCACCTTCCTCTGGGCCACGTCTGTGGTGTTGATCCGCATCGGCGTCAGCGACGAGGACACCGAGCCCATCGGCTTCGCGGGCACACGGTTCGCACTGGCGGCGATGCTGCTGCTGCCCCTGGCGCTTCCAGGGATCCGAGCCGCCCCCACCTGGCGAGGGAGCCGCCGCTGGCTGTCCGGCGTGGCAGTCTACGGCCTGCTGCTCTTCGGTGCGGCCCAAGTGGGCTTCTATGTGGCGCTCGGGGAGCTGGAGGCCTCGACGGTCGGGCTCTTCATGGGACTGGCCCCCGTGGTGACCGCAGTGGTGGCACTGCGCAACAGGCGTGAGCGCGCGAGCCGCCTCCAGGCCGGCGGCATGGTCGTCCTCATCGCCGGGATGGTCGTCTACTTCGGGCTGGAAGCCCCGTCGAGCGATGCGACCGCCGGGCTGCTCGCGGCCGCGTCCATCCCTATCGTGGTCGGCGGAGCTGCGGTCCTCGGTCGCCGCGTCGCGGTGGAGTCCACGAGCTACGGGGGACCGGCGAGCATGACCGCGATCGCCATGCTTGTCGGCGCGGCCATGACCCTGCTGCTCGCGCTGCTCATCGAAGGCATCCCGTCGTTCGACGCGACCACATGGCTGCTCATCGTCTGGTTGGCCGTCATCAACACGGCTCTGACCTACACGCTCTGGGCCCAGTCACAGCGCTCGCTCCGGGCCGTGGAGTCGAGTGTCCTCGGCGACCTGACCGTCGTCCAGGTCGCACTGCTCGGGTGGGTCGTGCTTGGGGAGGGCCTCCACCTCGCGCAGATCGTGGGGATCGTGCTGGTACTGGCCGGTGTGGTCGTCGTGCAGATCGCCCCTGGGCTACGGGCGCGATCACGTAGCCTCGCCTCCTAGGACGAGCCGCGAACACCTGGCCGTCCGGCTGGCGCCAGGCGATCGACGCTGTCGCGGCTTGTGAGGTGTTGGACGCAAGCACCGGAGGGCAGCCCGCCATGCAGGTTTCGCGAGGCATGCGACGTCGATCGGAGACCGTGTCCACCAAGTGTGTTCGCCGTGGCTGTCAGCGTGGCTGTCAGTTGGCACTGAAAGGCCGCACCTGCTAGCGATAAGACCGCATCAGTGAAGGGGCCATCCATAGGTGTTGTGGTGAGCCGGCTGGGATTCGAACCCAGGACACGAGGATCAAGAGTATGCCGGGTCGGCGTTCTTGGGGTCCTTTTCCCTGCTTCTGCGTCCACCTGACGCGCCACTCTCGTTCACCAGGTCCACGGTCTGGTCTCGGGTGCCACCGCCGTGGCTGTCAACGTGGCTGTCGTTCAGTAGCGTCCCACGCTACGCTCGCGCCGCCTCCGCCGGATCGACCTGACCCTGACCGGCGATATCGACGGCCGCGTAAGGTACCTGTTGGCCGATGACCCGTCCGGTGGCACGAACCTGTCGTATGCGCAGCTGGTCGAGACGCCGAAGCGGTGGATGAACCTGCTGGCGCCGATCGCCCGGCCGATGTTCACCTGGAACCACGGCAAAGCTGATGACCGACTTCGGGCGTGGCCTGGCGAGGGTCTCGAGCGGCGAGCTCGTAACGATCCGCAACTGGACCCTGAAGCCCGGCGCTCCCGGCTTCTACGAGATGCCCGCTCTCGAAGGCTGAGGTCCGACGGCACGCGGGCGATTAGCCGATGAGGTCCATCATCATGCTGCCGACGACGGCGATATGCGGCTGGTCACCCATGGCGACAATGGTGCCTGATCCACCGCGCGGCAGGGTGTCGTCGGGCCGATCACGAGAGCTATGGTGACCTGAAGTGAAGATCTACCTGGCGGGCCCCTTGTTCACCACAGCCGAGCGCGAGTTCAACATGCAGTTGGCGACCCGGTTGCGAACGGCCGGCCACGAGGTGTTCGTGCCCCAGGAGAACCCGGCTTCGGAGCCGACCGGGAAGGCCATCTTCCTGAAAGACCTCGAGGGCCTCGACCGGGCCGATGGCGTCGTCGCGATCATGGACGGCGCGGATCCGGACTCCGGGACGTGCTGGGAGTGTGGCTACGCCTATGCCACGAAGAAGCCGGTCGTGCTGTTCCGGAGCGACCTCCGCGGCTCGGGCGATGCCGACGACATCCCGTACAACGCGATCCTGATCGGCGCGGCCGACGCGCACGTCGAGTTGCGCCTCGGGACCGTTGACGAGGCCGCCGCCGCCATCCATGCCGAACTGGTCCGCCTCGCGCCCGGCTGATGAGCCGGCGATGCGTCGCCACTGAGTCAACAGCACGCCCAACGTGGAGCTGGTGCGGTGCTGAGAGCCACCGCGGTCATCGACTGGAGTCCACCGCCTGGCACCGTGTCCACCACGTGCTTCCGCCGTGGCTGTCAGCGGCACCCGAACGACCGCACCTGCCAGAGCTAAACGCGCATATGCGCAAGTATACCTAGGTAATCTGGTGAGCCGGCTGGGATTCGAACCCAGGACACGAGGATTAAAAGTCCCCTGCTCTGCCGCTGAGCTACCGGCCCGTGTCGCCCGGTCAGTGTAGGCGGGGTTAGCAGGCGCGGGGTGGGCTGACGGTCCGATGGCCGAACGCCAGCCGTCAAACCCTCATGTGGTGTGCCGATCGGGCCTCGATCTCCAACTCGCCGGACGCGAAGTTGACCCAGCCCTCGATCCTGGCGACCGTCCCGTCGAGGTGCGCGTACCGGGGGCTGGCCGTTCGGATGAGCGCCGATCCGGTGATGCGCAGGTCCTCGTCAGGGAAATCGGAGCCCGGAGCCGTGATGGCGTCGGGCGCGGGCAGGCACGACCAACTGGCCGCATGCACCGATCCCCGGAGGTCGACAGCGACGTGGGCATCCCCGATACCGATGCCCTCACTACCCTCGATGACAGCTGACCCATCGGCTCGGAACACGACCCGCTCGAGCCCCCGGAGCCTGCCCCCGGCGAGCGATCCGGCCATGACCATGGCATCGGTCTCCTCGACGACAAGGGCGCCGTCGCGCCCCATGGCCGTGGGGATCACGTCTCGAACCTGGCTCTCGATCCGATAGACGAGCGTCGATCCGTCGTCGCCGTCGAACAGCTCATCCGCTGCCGACAAGAAGCCGTTGGTCCGTGAATCGACGTCGATCGCCGAGATCGTCATCTTGTGCTCCTTCTTCGGAAGCACTCGGGCGCATCCGCTCCTGGCCCTCGCCACAGCGTTCCCGAGCCCTCGATCCTCCAGCCCCCAGGTTCGTACGACATACGTGTACGTCGGAAGTGACAGTACTCGCGAAGCGGGCCGTTGTCAAGAGTTGACACTACAGTAGCGTTTAACGAAACTCCCCATGAGCGTCTCATGTGGATCGGCAGGAACGAGCTTCGTCGTAGTCGTCGGAATCCCAAATCATCAAACGGTAGTGTATGATGTATCGGATGCCGGAGAAGCCATCGCCCGCGATACGCCCCTACAGGATGCGCAAGCGCCTCGAGGACATCGAGGAGACGCGGCGCCGCATCGTCGTCGCTGCCGTCCAGCTGCACGGCACGGTGGGCCCGGCTCACACCACCGTCTCGGACGTGGCGGCCCTGGCGGGCGTGCAGCGCTCGACGGTCTATCGCCACTTCCCGGATGTGGAGACCCTCTTCGGAGCCTGCACCAGCCATTGGTTCGCGCGCCATCCCTGGCCCCGGGCCGATGAGCTGCGCTCCGTGAGTGACGCCACCCTGCGGCTCCGGCGCGGGCTCCGCGACCTCTATCGGTACTACGACGTGAACGAGCAGATGCTCGCCAACGCGCTGCGCGACATGGAGATCCTGCCCGCATTCGTCGGGGAGTACCTGCGAGCCCAGCTGGACGGCACGCACGCTGTCCTCCTGGAGGTGTGGCCACAGCAGGACCAGGCTCGAGTCAGGCCCGCGATCGGGCACGCCATCGACTTTCGGTCCTGGCTGTCCCTGCGCTCCCAGGGCCTCTCGCCGACGCAGGCGGCCCAACTCATGGCAACGATGGTCGGCGGCTTGACCCGCTGGCGGGAGGGAGGTGAAACGACCCCTGTACAGCGGGGGTGAACAGCCTCACCATACGGCGCCTCGGGTCGGCTCGCCGGCGGCAGGACCCGGGTCTGACTGTGCCGGCGTACGGAGGTCTGGATGAACAAGGTACGCGGGGGGATAACGATGGGGGTCGTATTGGCCATCGGGATGGCCGCGCCAGTCGCGGCACAGGGGCCGGCGATCACCGAAGTCATCGGTGGCCTGGACTCGCCCCGCGGGGTCGCCATCGGTCCTGACGGCACGATCTACGTCGCCGAAGCCGGCGTAGGAGGTACCGAGCCATGCGCGGTGCACGCCGAGCTCGGCAACATGTGTTTCGGGTCCACTGGCGGCATCGCCGCCATCACTGACGGGGTGGTCACGCGCATCGTCGATGGGCTGCCCTCGGGGCTGACCGACACGGGTGAAGCCATCGGGCCGTCCGACGTCACGGTCGACGCCGACGGCACGCTGTGGTTCCTGGTCGGGGGACCCGCTGCCGGAGCAGCAGAGTTCCGGGAGGCCATCCCTGACGGCGCGGGCGAAGGCCTGGGCTGGCTGTACTACGTTGACGCAGACGGTGCGGCGCAGGCCGTCGCTGACCTGGCGGCCTTCGAGTCCGCCGAGAATCCCGACGCTGAGCAGCCGGGCAATGCCGAGCCCGACTCGAATGCCCACGGCCTGGCCGCAGGCCCTGACGGCGCGGTCATCGCCGATGCCGGCGCCAATACCCTGCTGCTGGTCGACGGCGAGGGCGGCATCTCCGTCGCGGCCGTCTTCCCGGTCGTGATGCAGGCCGCTCCGGCTCGATCCGACAGCCGAGCCGGATCCCGATGCCGAGCCAGTCATGGTCCCCATGGATCCGGTCCCGACGTCGGTGACGGTCGGCCCTGATGGCGCCTACTACGTGGGCGAGCTGACCGGGTTTCCCTTCCCGCCCGGCGGGGCCTCGGTGTTCCGTGTCCTGCCCGGAGAAGAACCGGCGGTCTACGCCACCGGCTTCACGAATGTGATCGACGTGGAGTTCGCGGCCGACGGGACGCTCTACGTCCTTGAGATGGCCCATGTCGGACTGCTCGACGCCGGCCCCGAGGGCCCGCCGCAGGGTGGCCTGTGGATGGTCCCCGCGGGCGGTGGTTCGCCTGAGTTGATCCTCGATGAGGGTCTGGTGATGCCGGGCGGCATGGCGGTCGCGGAGGACGGGACGATCTACGTCTCGACCTGCACGGTCTGCGCCAACGCCGGTGGAGTCGTCAGCGTCCAGCCCTAGCTGACCTTCGGATAGCCGGAGGCGCGTCGGTCATGCGGCCGGCGCGCCTCTATGTGTTCTCGGCCTCAGGAGACCGTCAAGGTGCCCACCATGCCCGCCTCCCGGTGTCCCGAGATGGAGCAGTAGAACTCGTATGTGCCGGGTGCGAGGTCGGACAGCAAGACCTCCCCCGTTCGGCCAGCGGGCGCCACGATCTGGAGCCCCAGCTCATCGACGGTGAGGTTGTGCGGGATGCGGCCCGTGTCGACGAGCGCGATGGTGACCTCGCCCGCAGCAGGTACCGCCAGCTGCGAAGGGCTGAAGTAGAGATCTCCCGGCTTCCACCGTGATCTGCGCTGTCACTGGCTGGGGCCCCCGGCCTTCGCCGGCCGCGCCGCAGCCCACCGCGGCCAGGGTCAGCAGCCCGACGCCGAACAGACGGCCAGCCATGCCTGAGACGACAGGGTGCACGTCGCGATATCTCCGAGCGAGCGGTCGTCCAGGGCCCCCGGGCCGCACGCCGAGTATAGGCAGCCCCGGGGAGCACGGTGCGCACTCCCCTGCCGGACGCCGGACGCCGGACGCCGGACGCCGGACGCCGGGGAGACTAGCGGTAGCTGGAGCGCTGCGAGGTGAAGCAGTCGCTGCAGTAGACCGGCTTGGACCCGGTGGGCTGGAACGGGACCCGGGCTTCGCGACCACAGCTGGAACAGGTCGTGCTGAACATCTCGCGCGAACCGCCACCGGAGAAGCCGCCATTGGAGGCGCCGTTGGAGTAACCGCCACTCGAATAGCCGCCACCGGAGCGGGCGGGGTCGCCCGAGGCTCCCCGGGACAGCTTGCGGACGGCGCGGCAGGACGGACATCGCCGGGGTTCGCTGAATTGACGATCAGCGTAGAACTGCTGCTCACTCCCGGTGAACACGAACTCCTGACCGCAGTCGGCACACGTGAGTGCCTTGTCGGACATGGTCATGAAACGACTCCTTCTCGAGCGACCCCAGCGAACCTGTCTCGCCGTGGCCGATGAGAAGGAGTGATCGTGCTGTCGCGCTGACTGACGACGCCGGACGGCGTCTGCTCACGCAGCGTACCACGTCCTGGGTCCGGCGTCGAACAGATGTTCGGGCCCGACCGGATCGTGCCAAATGGTTCGCGGGCGGCGGCGCCGTTCCGCCCAACCGGATGCACCAGGATCAGTTCAGCCCGCCACGGCAGCGCACGGTGATCCTGGGCTTGAATCCGGGGATCCGGGCCTGGACGATGCGCCGGCCAGCCTTGGGGCCGAACTTGACCTTCACGACGGCCACGCCCTTGCGGTTCGTGAAGGTGCGATACGACGTCAGCCGATCGCGCGCAGAGCGCTTCTTCGTGAACCGCCAGCGGATGGCCTGGTTGGCGATGGGCTTGCCGTTGCGAAGGTTCCGGATGTTGGCGCGGATGACGGCTTTCTGGTTGCACTTGACGCGGTTCGGCGCGGAGAGCGCGACCTTGACCTGCCGCTGTGCGACGTAGCCAGCCACCGGAGTGAGACCGGCCGGCACGAGGAGGCCGGCGAGGATGATGGCCACCACGGCCCTGGTCAGACGTCCTGGCATGTCAGGTTCCCTCCTTCGCTGGATGACGGTCTGTTCTACGACTGGTTGTCGTAACTTTACGACCGGTTGTCGTATCGCGTCTGCGCGGAAGCGGTCCGACAGCGCCGGGCAGCCCTGGGCCTGGCCAGTCAGCTCAGATCGCAATCGTCCGGCTTGTTCCAGTAGACGTTCGCGTATGTCTGCGGTGCACACGACACACCGATGAGTGTTCCGCTGCTCCGCAGTCCGCCCGTCTGGTTCGCGCGGTTGCGACTGATGGCGGCGGAGCCGCTCATGACCACGGTGCCATCGCTGTCGTTTGCCACCCCTCCGACGGTTTGCGCGCGGTTGCGAGTGATGGCGCTGGCGTCGTTCATGGTGAGGACTCCACCGACGTTGGCGACCCCGCCGGCGAACGCGCTCCGGTTGCGCCAGACACTGCTCTGCGCGTGCATGCTCAGGTCGCCGCGGTTGTAGACCCCGCCACCAGCGCCCAGCCGGCCGGTGCGGTTGTAGCTGACCCGGCTGAGCTCACGGAGCCGCGCGGTGCCCGTGTTGTAGATCCCTGCGCCGTCCCGAGCGGTGTTGGCCTTGACGCGAGTGGTACCCCGGAGCCGAACGATGCCCGCGTTGTAGATGCCACCGCCAGGTCCGTCGGCGCTGTTGCCCTTGATGCGACTGGCGCCACCGATCCGGAGTGTGCCCTCGTTGAGGTACCCGCCTCCCCGGCCGGCAGCCCTGTTCCGTCGCACGATGACATCGCGGAGCTTGAGGGTCCCACGGTTGGTGATACCACCGCCATCAGGGACACGTCGGGCTCGTCCACCCTGGATGGTGAGACGCCGGATCTTCACCACGACGCCGGGTTTGACGATCACGACTCGGGTCCGGCCACGTCCATCGAGTACGGGCTCGCCGAACCGACGGGTGCGAAGGCCGATGATGGTGAGGTCCTTGTTGATGAACGTTCCGCCCGGACACGTGCCTCGCACGGTGAGCCGGTCACCGCGCCTGGCATGCCGAACGGCCAGCTTGAGCCGCGGATAGGCCTGCGCGCTGCTCCTGTTCGTCACCCGGCAAGCTGGGTACGAGGCCGCCGAGACCGGTGCGGACAGGGCTCCGACCGACGTCGAGAGCAGCGCCACGGCTACGACGGTGGCCGCAAGTCTCCGCAGGATTGCGCCTGCGTTCAGGTCGTCCGTATTCCCGCCGATGGCCATCACGCCCTCCACTGCAGCAAGGCACGCCCGGCCGCGTCCACGTGCCGAGGCAATACTCGACAAGATGGCCGTACAGTCGCGACAATGACGCTGGACCTGGCCTTTCAGCCGCCTCTCAGCCTGCCGTCGCGCTGGCGTCCCGCGCCGCGGTCGCTCTGAGCCCAGCCTTGCTTGACGACACGCGGGGGGCGTGGAAGACTCGCCCGGCCGTGGAGACGCTGTCGACGCCAAGGTCTAGCGTGGTGCTGCTGGTGTCGTCGTTGCTCATCCTGGGCCTGACCCAGCCGCTGGCGGCGCAGTCGGACCCGGCTGCGGAAGACCCCGGATACCAGCGCATCGAGGTGCCGGAGGCCGGGCTCGCGGCCTCGTTCCCGGTCGGCTGGAAGGTCATGACCCCGATGGCGCGCCGGGAGTCCGAGTTCGGACATCGCCCTGAGGACGGTACGCCGGTCTACGTGTGGACGACCATCTTCGCCATGGCGGGCGATGGGAGCTGGTGCGACATCGACCTGTTCGAGGACTTCCCGCTATCACTCGCCGAGCATGTCACGCTCCTGGAGGGCTGGCTCTACGGGGGCTACCTGTTCGGCCGAACGGGCGGATCGACACCGCTTCGGCTCCCGTCTGGTGATGCCTGGCGGATCGACATGAGCGACGAATCCGAGCGTCGCTCATGGACGATGTACATGGTCGAATTCGGGGTCCGATCGCTACATGCTGACCTGCGCCGACGAGCTGGGCTCTCGGGAAGACTGGCTCTCGATCGCCGAGTCCATCGAGCTGCAGCCGCGCTGACGCTCCGCCACGCTGACGCTCCGCCACGGCGCGCGGGTGCAGACTATGCTTGGAACACGCAGGAGGGGAGTCTGATGCGAAGACCGCTGAACGTGCTCATGGTCACCTGTCTCCTGGTGATGGGGACCGCGCCGATCGTGGTGGGCCAGTCCGAGGAGCCGACCAGCGACACCGGCGTCCAGTTGGTCGAGGTGCCGGAGGCGGGCTTCAGCGCCTCATTCCCGGCCGACTGGGACATCCGCATCCTCATGGCACGGCGGGAAGCGGAGCTGCCCGTGGCGCCGGGCGCGACGGAGCCGGCCTACGAGACGACGCTCGTGTGGGCCCGCGCCGTAGATGGCCGCTGGTGTGATGTCGACCTGTACGAAGGCACCGCGCTGTCCCTGGCCGACCATGCGGCCTGGCTGCAGCAGCGCCTCGCCAGCATCTTCGAAATCGACCGGATCGTGGAGTCGATGCCCGTCGAGCTTCCGGTCGGCGAGGCCTGGCGCATCGACATGGATGATGCTGTGCGGGGCCGTTCCTGGGTGATGTACCTGCTGGGATCCGACACCCAGCGGTACCTGCTGAGCTGCGCAGATGCGCTCTTCTCCGAGGAAGACTGGATGTCGGTCGCCGAGTCGATCGTGCTGCAGCCGGCCACGGAGGAGCCGGCAGCCTGAGTTGGACGCACTGCTGGAGCTGCCGCTCCGACTCTCTCCGAACCGCGTCTACCGCTTCTACCAGGGCGGTGCACAGTTGGACACCTTCCGGGGCACGCCCGACCCGGTCGACAACGAGTTCCCCGAGGACTGGGTCGGCTCCATTACCCCGGCCGTCAATCCTCCCGAGCACACCCGGCCCGGCGAGGGCCTGAGCACGGTCGAGGTCGACGGCGCGACGCGGACGCTCGCGGAGCTGCTGGCCGAGCGGCCGGAGGATGTCGCCGGCCCAGAGGTGGTCGCCCGTTACGGGGTCACCACGGGACTGCTGGTCAAGCTCCTCGACGCCGGCTCGCGGCTGCCCGTCCACGGGCACCCCACGCGTGACTTCGCCCGCCGCGTGCTCGGTTCGCAGTTCGGCAAGGCGGAAGCCTGGATCATCCTGACCACCCGGGAGATCCCCGGCCAGCTCTCACCGCGGGTGTGGCTCGGGTTTCGCGAGGAGGTCTCCCGTGACCAGCTGGCCGAGTGGATCGAGCGCCAGGACACCGACGCCATCCGGGCGGCCATGAACGAGATCCCGGCCAGGCCCGGGGACGCCTTCTTCGTGCGGCCGGGTCTCCCCCACGCCACCGGCGCCGGCGTCTTCCTCATCGAGACCCAGGAGCCCACCGACTACTCCGTCGTGGCCGAGTACCGCGGCTACCCCATCGCGCCAGAGGAAGCTCATCTCGGCCTGGGCTGGGAGACCATGCTCGATTGCTTCGACCGTGGTGCCGTGCCGGCCCCCGCACTGGAGGCCCTCTGCCCCAGGCCCAGGCACATCGGCGGCAGTGTCGCCGCGGGCTGGCACGAGGAAGACCTCCTCGGCGAGCAGAGCCACCCCTTCTTCCGGGCCCATCGCCTGGTCGTCCACGGCTCGGCACCGTGGCCCCACGCCGGCATCTACTCGGTGCTCATGGTGACCGGGGGACAGGGCCTGGCCGGGACCGAGCACGGTCGAGGTCACCCTCGCGCGAGGTGACACGCTGGCCATCCTGGCAGGCACCGCCGCGACCCGGATCTCCGGGGATGTCGAACTGGTGGTGGCTACACCCTCGATGGCCTGAGGCCACGGTCGTTGGTGCCCTGCTGGCACGGCGTAGTACTGCGACATACGGCCCGCACTGGGACCAAAGTAGCGATACCGGTATAGCCCCCTGCTGCTATCGTGCCCGAGTGTCTCAGCGCACGCTGTACGAGATCCTGATGCTGCACCCGACCGCCACCAGCGAGGTCATCGCGGCGGTCTACCGCCAGCTCGCCAAGCAGCATCATCCCGACCACGCCGGTTCGGAGAGCCAGCAGAAGATGGCCGAGATCAACGAGGCCTACGCCATCCTCAGCGATCCCCAGAAGCGTGCCAAGTACGATGAGATCATCGGCGTCAGCAGCCGGATCGAGGCCCGTGAACTCGCGCGCCAGACGGCACCCGGCGCCACGAACCTGAAGTACGACGCCGGCACCTGGACGGTCCGCACGATGGCTGATCCGCCGCCGGCCTCGGGTCCGTATGGGGAAGCCGGGCCCCCTCCGCCCTATCCGCGGCCGCGTGGCAGCATCCTCTCGTTCGGCCGCTACCGCGGCTGGGCCCTCTCCCAGGTCGCCGCCCACGATCGCAACTACGTCGAGTGGCTCAGCCGCACCATGGCCGGGCGCACCTACCGGACGGAGCTCGAGCAGGTCCTCAGCCAGACCACCGCCTGACCGCACCATGGCCGCCAACGCGGGCCTGTCCCGCGCCGGGAGCGCCCATCCCCAGGGCCAGTGATCGCCAGACCATCGCGTTGGTCGTCCCGCACGGGGTTTCCCCGGTCCCGTTATAGTTGCGCTAGCAATTATTGCGAAAGCAACTCAGCCCTGACCTGACCATCGAGAGGAGCACCCCGTGCGCATCGGAGTCGGCCTGCCCAACACTATCCCGGGCACCCCGGGCCCACGCCTGACCGAGTGGGCGCGCCATGCGGAGGAGCTGGGCTTCTCCACGCTGGCCACCATCGGCCGCCTCGTCTTCCCCACCTACGAGGAGCTCCAGGCGCTGACCGCGGCTGCCGCGGTGACCGAGCGCATCGGCCTCTTCACCAACGTCGCCATCGGTCCCGTCTACGACCGCGCGCTGCTGGCCAAGATGGCAGCCGGCCTGGACCAGGTCTCGCAGGGGCGCTTCGTGCTCGGCCTGGCCACCGGCTGGCGCGACGAGGACTACAGGGTGGCAGGCAAGGCCTACGCCGGCCGCGGCAGGCGCCTCGACGAGGACATCGAGTTCATGCAGCGCGCCTGGCGCGGCGAGATCGTCGAGGGTGCCACGAAGAAGCTGACGCCCACTCCCACCAACGGCGGAGTCCGTGCCCCTGGCCATCGGTGGTACGGTGCCCGCCGCCTACGCGCGCGCCGCGAAGTACGGCATCGGCTGGACCGCCGGCGGCGCCTCGCCCGACGATGCCACGGGCATGTTCGAGAACGCCCGAGCCGCCTGGACGGCTGCCGGACGCGAGGGTTCGCCGTGGCTCTGGGCGCTGACCTACTACGTGCTGGGCGAAGGCGGCCGCGACACAGCCACGGCCTACCTGTCCGACTACTACGGCGACTGGGGTCCTGCTATGGCGCAGGGCATCCCGGCCGACGCCGAGGGCATCCGGGGCGTGGCCGCAGCCTTCGAGGCCACCGGTGCCGACGAGCTCATCTTCGACCCGGTCAGCTCGGACCTGGCCCAGCTCGACCTGCTGGCCGAGGCCCTGGCCGATCGCCTGGCCGCGCAGCGGGCCTCCTGAGCGATCGCCGCCGCTCCTAGCGCACGCGGAACGCGCCGGCCAGCGTCTCCTGCGGGAAGAACGCGCCAGAGTCCTGGCCGTTCGCGTAACGGTAGAGGGCGATGTTGAAGATGCCCGAGAGGGCCGCGCCGATGAGCGCCAGCGCGATGAGCACTGCGACCAGCAGCACGGCCGCCACGATGCCAAGCGCTGCTGCCACATTGGCGAGCACGGCCACCAGCACCCCGCCCGCGACGGCGGCCACCAGGAAGGCCAGCCCGATGACCAGACCGATGCTGAAGTTGCCCACGATCTGCTCACCCCAGGTGCGGCGCAGCAGGGCAGCCGAACGCTTCATGGCCTCGACCGGCCCCACGCCCTCCACGACGAGCACGGGCACGACCAGGTAGGTCACCAGGCCCCAGGCCATGCCGCCGATGATGGAGACGATGGCACCGACCGCCCCACCGCGTTCCGCGATGGCGCGCAACACCAGGCCGACGGTGGCCGTGATGACGGCCCAGGCGATGATGGCCGGCAGGCGACGCAGGGCGATGCGGAAGCCGTCCCCAAGCGTGGGGTCACCGCCCTCGAGACGGATGTTGGCAGCCGCGATGAGCGCAGCGTTGAAGAAGATGACGACCGCGCTGGCGATGAGGTAGAAGACGAAGAAGACGACCAGGTCGATGATACCCAGGCTGTCGCCGTCCGCGCGGTCGAGGCCGCCGGTGACCAGCCAGGCAGCGAGGAAGATGACCGCGGCCACGATGCCGGCGATGGCCGAGGCGATGGGGTAGACGACCAGTTCCTTGTCGGCGCGCAGGACCGACCAGCTCGACTTCAGCAGCTCCCAGCTGCGCCAGATGCGCTCCAAGGACTTCCCTCCTGATGTAGTTCGACGATGCCATGTGGTTCGACGATTCGTAGGGTACCGAACGTCAGGTCGCGCGGAGGCAGCCATCGTGCGAGCCCTCGGCCGTCACGGGCCACAGGCCGCTGAGCAGGAAGTCGAGGACCCCGGCCCGGCCGATCTCCGGCAGCGTCGCAGGCGGAGTATGCGACCCGGCTCGGCACTCGGTCGGCCGTTCGCGGTGTCGAGCCGGGTCGACCGTCACTGCGCTAGGCTGGGGCCATGCCCGAGACACCGGTGGTCGACGAGCAGGCCCTGGAGCAGTGGTTCGATGCCAACGTTCTCTTCCTTGTCGTCATCGCCGTCGCGCTGGTGCTGCTCTATGCCTACTCGTCACGCATCGTGCGCACCGCGGTCACGCGAGCCCTCTCCACGCAGGCCAGGGCACTGGAGGAGGGCAGCCCGGAGGCCGTCGAGCTGCAGAAGCGCGCGGCCACGCTCGAGGGGCTCATCACGGCGCTGCTGCGCATCGTCATCGCCGCAGTCATCGTCACACTCGTCATCGGCTTCTTCGGGCTGTGGTCGCTGCTGGCCGGCCTCGGCCTCGTCCTCGCCGCCCTCACCCTGGCCGGTCAGTCCATCGTGCTCGACTACCTCATGGGCGTCCTCATCATCCTCGAGGGGCAGTACTACAAGGGCGACGTCATCGCCATCGGCACCTTGGCCGGGACGGTCGAGGACGTCGGCCTGCGTCGAACCACCATCCGCGGCCCAGACGGCACCGTGCACTCCATCTCCAACGGCGAGATCCGCATGGTCTCGAACCGCACGCGGGTCTTCGCCGCGGCCGAGGTCACCGTTCCCGGCATCCGCGAGGAGGATTTCGAGCGGGTGCTGGAGACCATGGACCGTGTCGGCCAGGAGGTGGCGCAGGATCGCGCCTTCGCCGATTCGATCATCGAGGCACCCACGGTGCAGTTCATCGGTGATCCCGATGACCTGGGCATGAGCGCCACGATGCGCGGCAAGGTCGTGGCCGGGCAGCGCTGGGCCGTGGCCACCGAGATCCGCAAGCGGCTCAACCGGGCCTTCCTGGAGGAGGGCATCGAACTCAACAAGCGCGGCGTCGCTCCCCGGGTCAGCCGCGCTCCCGGCAGCGAGGCGCCACTGTACGTGCCGGAGCCCGGCGACGACTAGCCGACCGGGCGGAAGATGAGACGCAGCACGAAGAGCGCGAACATCGCCGCGACGGCCCAGGCCACCATGGCCACGATGACGATGGGCTCGAACTCCTCCGGTCCGCTGATGAGCTCCTCCGCGGTCACACCCAGGTCCTCCACGACGCCCGCGATCTCGAACTGCTGCGCCACCGCCTCCACGGGGGCGAGCCACAGGTTGGTCACCTCCATGAGCGTTGGGACGTACTCGACGAGGCCCTGGGGAACCTCGACGAAGGGCAGCGCCAGGCGCAGCACGAGGGTGATCTGCACGAAGGCGAAGAAGAGGCCGGCAAGGCGGATGAAGATCACGCCGCAGAGTCTACGGTGGGCACGGCACATGCGAGGCGGCAGCGGCCGGCCAGGCAGCGGCTGATGGAAGCACCGGGCGGTGTGCCGCCGACCGTCGTGCTCATCGGCATGATGGGCTGCGGCAAGTCCACGGTCGGTGCTGCCCTGGCCGACATCACGGGTTGGCGGTACTTCGACAACGACGAGCTGGTCCACGCCGCGACGGGCCGCCCAGCAGCGGAGATCGCCGCCACGAACGGGGTCGCGGCGCTTCACGAAGCGGAGGCGGCGGCCCTGCGACATGCCCTCTCGCTGCCGCCGCCACTGATCGCCGGCGCGGCTGCCTGGATCGTGCTCGATGCGGGTAGTGTCGATCTCCTGCGGCGCCAGTCCGCGGTGGTCTACCTGCGGGCACGCCCGGAGACGTTGCGTGCGCGCATCGGTGCCGGCGAGGGCCGCCGGGAGGATGCCACGGATCTCGGGTGGCTGCGGGCCCGCTCAGCCGAACGTGATGCCACCTATCGCGACATGGCCACCATCACGCTCGACACCGACGGCGTGGATCCGTGGGTCATCTCCGAGCGCATCTGCGCTTCGCTGGGCATCAGCGCCCGGCCGGGAGTGTCACCGCGCCAGAGCGGCTGATCTTCGGCTACGCGGTCACGAGGTCAGGCAACGGTTCGCCCCGGAGGCCGGCCACGAGGTTGCGAGCGGCCTTCTCGGCCATGCGGTCGCGGGTGCGCTCCGACGCCGAGGCGATGTGGGGCACCACCAGGCAGTTGGGTAGCTGCACGAGCGGATGATCGGCGCGCAGGGGCTCGGGATCGGTGACGTCAAGACCGGCTCCGAAGAGGTGGCCCGAGCGCAGCGCCTCCGCCAACGCCTCCTGATCCACCACCGGTCCACGGCTGGTGTTGATGAGGATGGACCCCGGCTTCATGCGCGCCAGGGCCGCAGCGTCGATGAGATGGCGGGTCTCCGCGTTGAGCGCCGTGTGCAGGCTCACGAAGTCGGCCTTGGCGAGGAGCTCCTCGAGGGGCACCGCGGTGGCGTTGAGCGCCGCCTCCACCTCGGGCTCGGCGCGCACCACGTCGTGGTAGAGCACGCGCATGCCGAAGCCCGTGGCCCGGCGGGCCATCTCGCGCCCGATGCGCCCGAAGCCGACCAGGCCAAGGGTGGCGCCGTGGACGTCCTTGCCCAGCAGCAGCAGCGGTCCCCAGGTCTGCCAGCGGTCTTCGCGCACGTAGTCGCGTGCCTCGGGCAGGCGTCGGGCCACGGCCATGAGTAGCGCGAAGGCGAGGTCCGCGGTCGTCTCGGTGAGCACGCCGGGGGTGTTGCCCACGGCGACACCGCGGCGCGCGCAGGCAGGTACGTCGATGTTGTCATAGCCGACCGCGAAGTTGGAGACCACTCGCAGCTGCGGCCCGGCGGCATCGAGCAGCTCGTCGTCGACGCGGTCGGTCAGCAGCGAGAGCAGGCCGTCGATGCCGCGCACCTTCTCCAGCAGCACCTCGCGCGGCGGCGGCAGCTCGTCGGGCCAGACCTCCAGCTCGGAGACGGCCTCGCGCACGAGATCCAGGCCGACCTGTGGGATGACACGGGTCACGAAGACGCGGCATCTCATGCTCGGAACAGTACCCTACGGAGTCGCCCCGCGGACGGCCTCCAAGGACAGGAAGATCGGCCATGCGGACCAGCGCCGATCGCAGGTTCGCCTGGGAGTTGGCGTAGGAGACACGCAGGTTCGCGATGGCGTGGCGACCAAAGGCGGTGCCGGCGAGGACGCTGACGCCGGCCTCCTGCAGCAGTCGTTCGGCGAAGGTCCGCCCGGTCATGCCTGTGCCGCTGACATCGGGGAACGCGTAGAACGCTCCGCTGGGCATCGGCGCGCTGACGCCGGGAAGAGCGGCCAGGCCTTCCACGATGAGGGCCCGCCGCGCGCGGAACTCGGCCACCATGGCGTCCACCGCGTCCTGGGGACCGTTGAGCGCTTCCGCCCCGGCGACCTGTGCATACGTCGCGGTACACGAGACGGTGTTGATGAGCAGCCGCTCGAAGACCGGCACGAGCGCGGGCGGGAGGATGCCCCAGCCGAGTCGCCAGCCGGTCATGGCGTACGTCTTGGAGAGACCATCCAGGACGATGGTGCGTTCCTCCATGCCCTCCACCGCGAGGATGGAGTGGTGCTCCTCCTCGTGGACGATGCGCGCATAGATCTCGTCAGCCAGCAGCACCAGGTCGTGGGCCATGGCGATGGAGGCGATGCCTTCGAAGATCACCCTGGGTCAGCACCGCCCCGGTCGGGTTCTGCGGGCTGTTGATGACGAGCAGTCGTGTGCGCGGCGTGATCAGCGAGCGCAGCTCATCCAGGTCGATGCGGAAGTCAGTGCCGGCGTGCAGGGGGATGGGCACCGGCGTGGCGCCCGCGAACCGGGCCATCGACTCGTAGATGGGGAACCCCGGGTCGGGCACGATGACCTCGTCGCCCGGCTCGACCAGCGCCATCATCGTAAAGGCCATCACGGGCTTCGCCCCGGGGGTGATGACGATTTCGATCGGCGCCGACCTCGACGCCTCGCCGCCGGCTGAAGTCGGCGGCGACAGCCTCGCGGAAGAGAGGCAGGCCGGTGGGTGGCGCGTAGTGCGTGTAGCCATCTGCCAGCGCGCGCACGGCTGCCTCGACGATGTTGGGCGGCGTCTCGAAGTCCGGCTCGCCGAGGTGCAGGTGGATGATGTCGCGGCCGCTCGCCTCCAGCGCGCGCGCCCTGGCCGCAGCCTCGAAGGCCGACTCGGTCCCGATCTGCCCCATGCGCCCTGCCAGCCTCATGCCGACGATGCTAGCGTTCGCCACTCGGCGCGTGGCGACCCCCATGCGCGTCGGCATGCGAGAATCCGAGCGTGACCCGATACTACGACATCACCGCCGCCAACGATCGGCTGGGGGAACTGCGTGCGGTCTTGAGGGCGCTGCGGGATGACCGCGATAGCGTCGCTCGGTCGCAGCTCCGCCTCGCCCGGTTGCGCGATGCGGCCGGGGACCACCATGCTGAGCTCGAGCGCGAGCAGGAGCGCGTCGTGGCTGCGGTCCATCGCATGGAGGCGGCCGTGCGCCAGATCGACGCCTGGGATATCAGCCTGCGCGACATCGGCAGCGGACTGGTGGACTTCCCCGCCCTCGCCAACGGGCGCCCTATCTGGCTCTGCTGGAAGCTCGGCGAGGGTGAGATCGCCTGGTGGCATGACCACGAGACCGGCCTGGCCGGTCGCAGACCCCTGATCGAGTTGGAGTGAACGTGAACATGGTCCAGCAACCCCTCGGTGGCATCGCCAGCGTCACCCCACAGCAGGCTTCCGAGCTGCAGCGGGATGGCGCCGACGCACTCATCGTCGACGTGCGTGAGCTTCGCGAGTTCGAGAGTCTGCGTGCACCCGGGGCGACCCTCGTACCACTGGGTGAGTTCGCAGCGCGTCACACGGACCTGCCCCGCGACCGCCAGCTGCTCATGCTCTGCCGCTCCGGCGCCAGGAGCTGGCGCGCGGCCGCGTTCCTGGTGCAGCGGGGCTTCGACAACGTGGCCAATATCGACGGCGGCATGATCGCCTGGAAGAACGCTGGCCTGCCCGTCAGGAGCGGGCCGCTGGAGCCCGGCGAGGGCGAGTTCTGATCGCGCCGTCGAGCGCAGCCACCGCTGGCCTCACTCCCCCAGGGCTTCGAGTGGCTCATCCTCGACCATGACCGTGGCCGCGGCCGCGGCCAGGGGCGGCGACGCCCTCGGGCTCAGGCCCGGTATTCCTCCTCGGGCGCGACCTTCAGGCGTCCGCCCGAAAGCCGGGAGATGAGCCGGCGTGTGGCCGCCTGGTGCGAGTAGGCCAGGCCGATGAGGACGAGGATGACGAAGTTGGTCATGCCCACGCCCATGGCGTTGATGTAGCCGAGCTGCTGGCCGACCTCGCCCTTGATGGACAGGCCCGGCAGCGTCGCTCCGAAGAGCCCCAGCTGGTAGAACGGCGGCTCGGGCGAGAGCCCGGCACGCAGCAGGCCATCGGCGGGGCCCTCCGGCGTCGCGCCGCCGATGATGAACGCCGTGGATGCCACGCCGGCGATGGGTGCGTTCGCCAGCGCCACCGGCAGGTCCGTCTGCTCCAGTCGCTGCCAGGCGCCGAGGTCGCCGGTCGTGGCCTCAGGGACCACCCAGTAGAAGCTGTCCTGGGGCTCCCCGGTGTCATCGACACCACCGATGACATAGATGGATCCGTTGGCGACGAAGCCCGTGGCGTCACTGCGCGCTGCCGGGCAGGAGCTGCTCCTGCGCGACCGCCCAGCCGAGAACGCGGCCCGCCTCGTCGACGGCGGGTTCGCGACCCGCCAGCTCCAGGCGGAAGATGCTGTCAGTGGCACCGTCGGCATCCTCGCCGCCGACCACGTAGACGAAATCGCCTACCGTGCCGGCGACCGGGTTGGCTCGCGGCTCGGGGATCGCCAGGCCGGCCAGCGGCTGCCAGGTCAGCAGACGCGTGCCGCCAGCGGCCTCATCGACCCAGGCGACATGGACATCGTCGACGGGAGCCCCCTGTGCGTCTCGACCGCCGATGAGGACGAAGCCGCTGGTGCCCGTGACGAGCGCGGCGTCACTGATCGGCTGGGGCAGCGTCAGGGCGTCGGTGCCCTCCGCGCCGTCCGCCAGCTGCCAGCCCGTCAGCACGCCCTCCTCGACGACGCCCCTGAACACCGAATCGGTGGCCTGCCCGGAGGCATCCAGGCCACCCACCACGTAGGGCACACCGACGTACACACCCAGCGCCGCACCGCTGCGCGGCTCCGGCAGCGACGGTCCCGGGCGCCAGGGTGTGAGGTTCCCGTCCGGCTGCCCGTCCGTCAGGGTGGCCTCGGCGATGAGCACCTCGTCGGTGGCGCCATCCGCGGTCATGCCGCCGATGAGGTACAGCGACGTCCCGGACTGGAAGACCACGGCCCCCTCACGGGCCGAGGGCAACGCCAGCTCCACCGGGCTGGGCTGCCAGGGCAGGACCGACCCATGCGGGGCCGGACAGGGCAGGTCCTCGTTACCGGCCGGGCACCAGTTGACGATCGAGGCGAAGTTGTAGCCGACCTGGACGGTGGGGCTGACGGTGAAGAAGTAGGCCAGGTTGGGGATGTAGCCGAGCATGAAGACGATGACCAGGAACCAGAAGAAGGCCTGCACGGTCGCCCATGTCCAGCCCTGGGCGTCGAGCAGTCCGAAGAGCACACGGCGACGGACGGCTCCCGGTGGTAGTGCGCGCTGTGCCACGTCTCTCCCCTGCCCTAGCCCTGGACCACGATGTCGGCGTGCATGGTCGAGTAGTGACCGGGCACGGTGCAGGCGAACTGCAGGCCTTCCCCGCCGGCGGTCCAGGTCAACGTCTGCACGCCCGACTGCCAGGTGGGGATGCCCACTGTCCGTGGTCCCGTTGGGTACCTGGAGCTCCTCCGGCGTGCCGATCCAGAAGTTGTGGTCGAAGCCGGCGGTGTTGTCGATCTCGAAGACGATGGTCTCGCCCGCGACCACGTCGATCTGGGTGACCTGGTTGCCGGCCTCGTCCTTGAAGCGGATGTCAGCGGTCGCTTCGAGCTTGATGACCCGCGGTTCATCGGCCGTGCCGCCGGTGATGGGCTCCGGCGTGACTCCCGGTTCCGCCGGAGCCGGCGTGGCGGCAGGGGCAGACCCGCCGATGACACCGCTGGGATTGCGCCAGCAGGCCGGCGGCGGCGTGGCACCCGGTTCGGGCTGCCAGTTGGGGTCGCGCCAACCGCTCACGACCTTGGGCTCGACCTCCGCCCCGCCCTCTCCGTGCGACACCGGCTCGTGGGTGAAGGTGACCTCGTTGCTGGCCGTGATCCAGGCGATGAGCTCCTCCACCTGGCGGTAGTTGAGCGGTCCGTCCGGCTCCTTGAACGCCAGCATGAGGCTGTTGGGATCACCGCAGACGTAGCGACCGCCCACGGTCAGGACGCTGTCGAGGTAGTTGGGGTTGAGATGCCCGGTGCCCGGCTGCAGACCGGTGGTCACCGCGTTGTAGAGCTTGGGCTGGCTGTTGAGCGGCGGACCGATGCCGCCCTGGCCCTCGTCGCCGTGGCAGCGGGCGCAGTTGGCGATGTAGAGCTCGTAGCCGCGGGCCACGTCGGTGACGTACTGCTGCTCGGCGGTCGCCTCCATGCGGCCCTCGGTGCCCAGCGCCGGGATGCCGTTCTCGTAGAACCAGTACACCGGGATGAACAGGGCCACGACCAGGATGGCCAGGAAGACGAAGCTGCGCGCGTTGGCGCTCTGCCGCACGATCTGGGCGCCGCGCTCCTCGGTGAGCCCGACCATGTGGGCCTTGGGCCCGGCCGAGAAGCGCTCCACGGCGCGGCTCTCGCCCTCCGGCGCCGGCGTCAGCGCGGAATCGGTGGCCCGCTCGTCGCCGGGTTCCCGTGGCGTGATCTCGCGGCCGCTGCGTTCGTCGGTCATATGCAGCCGCTCGGCGACCTGGCCGGGATGAGGCCGGGCTGGCCAAGCGCTACCGGCAGCGGACCCAGCACCACGCGGCTGGTGTCGACGATGAGCTCACCGTTCTGGACCACGTGGGCGAAGCGGTCCAGCCCACGCGGGGCCGGCCCGAGCTCCTTGACCTTGGTCCCCAGCCGGTCGTAGCGCGAACCGTGACAGGCGCACTCGAACCAGAAGTTGACGTCACAGAAGTTGGGCTTGCAGCCCAGGTGCGGACAGCGTTGCCACATCGTGCGCACGTTGGTGGCCGTGCCCTCGCCATCAGGCGATTCGCCATCCTGGAAGCCGAGGTTGGGGTCGATGAGTTGCACGAACGTGCGCGCCTGCGGGAAGTACGCCGGAGCGCCGTCGGCGAGGGTGAGGCCCTGGATCTCGGGATTCTGGTTGACCGTCTCGATGTCCCCGAGGTTGATCTGACCGCCGAAACCACGGGCCAGGTTGGGCCACAGGAAGCCCAGCGTCCCGGCCGTCACCTCCAGCAACCACAGCGCCGTGGCGGCACCGATGGAGCGACGGATGAGCTGGCGCCGTGACAGTCCCCCCGGCTGGCCGTGACGCATCTCGCGCAGCACTGGCTCCGTGAGCGCCTGTGGTTCCTGAGCCTTGGTCAGCTTCCAGTTGCCCATGCTGCCTCTACAGTGCGAAGAAGAAGCCTTCCCACGGCATCGTCCAGGCGTAGCCGGGACCGCGGAAGAAGGCGCCGAGGAAGGTGATGGTCAGGCCGGCACCCCAGAGGATGGTGAAGAGCATCACCGCGACCTTGCGCTCCGAGGGACGTGTCGGT
This sequence comes from uncultured Chloroflexia bacterium, assembly GCA_963697275.1. Taxonomy (GTDB): domain Bacteria; phylum Chloroflexota; class Limnocylindria; order Limnocylindrales; family CSP1-4; genus JAFMJV01. The sequence continues at coordinate 136,369 of CAVONF010000010.1, forward strand.
CCGCCGTCACCCCTGGGGCCCCGATCGATGAAGGGGATGAGGGCCGACCCCAGCAGGATGACCGTGGGGGCCAGCACACCGGCGACGGTGGGGTGGAAGTAGGCCAGCAGCTCCTGCAGGCCCACGAAGTACCAGGGCGCCTTGGCGACGGCCGGGGTGACGTTGCCGTTGGCGAGCTCCTCCAGGGGAGCGTTGACGAAGACGCCCATGAGGATCAGGAAGATGCTCATCATGGCGGCCGCGAAGAACTCGATGGAGAGCAGGTGCGGCCAGGTCATGACCGTGTCGTCGGGCTCCTTCTGGACCCGGACGACGGCATCCTGCTTGACCAGGGCCAGCAGCCGGTAGGGCTTGGCGGCCATGGGCACGCGTTGCTTGTCGATCTCGGTGATGCGCCGCTCGGGCGGCGCCGCCGGCAGCGTGACGCGTCGCTCCGGCTCAGCGGATGGAGCCGGCACTGGGGCCTTGGGCCTGGTGGGTTGGTCGCTCATGCGCGTCGCCGGCCGCTAGAGCGGACCGCTGATGCCCCCGTCCTTGCGGATGCGCCAGAAGTGCACGGCCAGGAAGATGGCCGCCACCAGCGGCATGAGGATGACGTGCAGGACGTAGAAGCGCAGCAGCGTGTTCTGCCCGACCTCGATGCCACCCAGCAACAGCAGCTGCGAGGGCGTGTTGAAGAGCGGCGCGAAGCTGGCCATGTTGCTGCCGATGGTGATGGCCCAGAAGGCGATCTGGTCCCAGGGCAGCAGGTAGCCGGTGAACGAGAGGAAGACGGTCAGGAACAGCAACACCACGCCGACGACCCAGTTGAACTCCCGGGGCGGCTTGTAGGCGCCGTGGTAGAAGACCCGCATCATGTGCAGGAAGACGAAGAAGACCATCAGGTGCGCGGCCCAGCGGTGGATGTTGCGGGCCAGCAGGCCGAAGGGCACCTCCGCCTGGATACGCAGGATGTCCGAGTAGGCCTGCGTCGCGGAGGGCACGTAGAAGAACATCAGGTACACGCCGGTCACGGTCAGCACCAGGAAGAAGAAGAACGACAGCCCACCGAGGCAGAAGGTGTAGGCGAACTTGACGGCGTGCTGCCGCACCCGCACCGGGTGCAGGTGCAGGAACACGTTGTTCATGACCGCCATGGCGCGCGATCGTTCGTCGTTGGGGTAGGGCTGGCGGAAGATGGACCGCCACACCGAGCTGCGCCGGATGCCCTGGTCGATACGCTCGAGGAAGCTCAACGCCGTGTCGCCCTCATGCGGACTGTCCCCCTGCCTCTGCCTGATTCCCAAGCCCTGCCGATCCGAGCTGGGTGTCGCGGTACGACTCCTTGTAGAGCCTACCGTCCTCACTGATCTCCTGCAGCTCGAAGCGCTCCATGGTGATGGCGTCGTAGGGGCACCGCTTCACGCACAGGGCGCAACGGATACAGCGCTCCTCGTCGAGGACCATGGCCGCGCCCTGGGTCCAGCCGTAGCCGTCCACGAGCTCCGGCAGCGCGCCCTCCGACTTCATCTGGTTGACGTCGATCATGTGGATGACACCCTCGGGACAGACGTCCGCGCAGGCCCCGCAGAGGACGCAGCGGAAGCCGTCGAACCAGATGTTGTAGTTGCACATCAGGCAGCGCGTCGACTCCGTGACGGCCTGGTCCACGGTGTAGCCCAGCTCCGCGGTGGTGCCGAAGTTGACGACCGGGTCAGACGACGGGATGCGCTGCTGCACCGGCAGCATGGGGATGTGCTGGCGCGGCAGGACGTCGTAGGACTCAGGCATGTCATGCCGCCAGGAGCTGACGATGCGGACGTTGGTCTCCACGTCGACGGTGGAACGGCCGGACAGGTAGCGGTCGATGGCGTAGGCGCACTTCTTGCCGTGCCCGGCCGATTCGATGAGCGTGGTGGGGCCGGTCACGAAGTCACCGCAGGCGAAGACACCGCGAACGTTGGTGGCGTAGGTGCCCGGATCGACGCGCATGCGGCCGCGGTTGATCTGGAAGCTGGCCTCGACCGGCAGGAAGGTGTTGTCCGCGGCCTGGCTGACCGCGGGGATGACGGTCTGTGCCGGGACCACGTACTCGGTGCCGTCGATGGGCACAGGGCGGCGTCGACCGGTGGCATCCGGCTCGCCCAGCTTGTTGCGCACGAAGCGCACGCCCGAGACGTTGCCGTCCGCGTCGCCGATGATCTCCACCGGGCTGACCAGGAAGTCCATGGTCACGCCCTCGCGCTCGGTCTCGCCCAGCTCCTCTTCGTCCACCACCAGCTCACTGCGGGTGCGTCGATAGGCGATGGTCACGTTCTCCGCCCCGTGGCGAAGGCTGGTGCGCGAGCAGTCCATGGCCGTGTAGCCGCCACCGATGATGACCACGTCCCGGCCTACCTGGAGCGGCTCGCCGAGGTTGGCCCTGCGCATGAAGTCCACGCCGTACTGGATGCCGGCGAGGTCGTTGCCGGGGATATCCAGCGGGACGGCGCTCATGGCACCAGCGCAGATGGCCACCGCGTCGAAGCGCTCCTGGAGCTCCTCGAAGGAGATGTCCCGCCCGACGCGGGTATCGAAGTGGAACGCCACGCCGAGCCGCTCCACGAGATTGAAATCCATCTCGATGGCGGCGCGGGGCAGCCGGAAGGCGGGTACCCCGACGAGCATCGTGCCGCCGGCCATGGGCAGCTCATCGAAGACGGTCACCTGGTGGCCGGCCACGGCCAGCTCCCGCGCCACGGCGAGGCCAGCCGGGCCAGCGCCGACCACCGCGACCGTGGTGTCCCGCGGGGTGATCAGGGGCATCTCGTCCGGGATGCCGGATTGCGCGTGCCACTCCACCAGGAAACGCTTCATGGCACGGATGGCCAGCGGCCGGTCGATGTCACCACGACGGCACGCCCGCTCGCAGGGCGCCGAGCAGACGTAGGCGCACATGGCGGCCACGGGATTGGGCTCCCGCGAGAGGATGTAGCCCTCCTCGAAACGCCCTTCAGCGGCGAGGTTCAGGTAGCCGCGGCAGTTGGTGCCGACGGGACAGGCTTCCTGGCACTCGATGTTGCACTGCAACCAGGACGCGTCCACGGGCTGGACGAGGAACTCCTGGTGGGTGTCGATGACCACGCTGGATCGACTCTCCTGCACGGGGGCCTGTGTGGATAGGTCGGACTGAGGCGCGAGTGGGCCAGAATCTACCATCGGTGCGCGCTGCCGTGTCCGGGTCGCTGCGGGCCTGTGCCGTCGGGTCGGTCGGGACCATCGTGGCGTTGACCTGCCGTGCCCGTGCTCCTATGTTTCACGCACGGCCATGTCGCCGGGCACCGTGGAGGGCCACACCATGGACAGCTGCGCCGAGTTCCGCGTGGCGGTGAGCACGCGATGCGAGGAAGCCCACGCAGCCGCACGAGCGCACGAGGCCAGCAGCGAGCAGGCTCGCACGCTCAGGCGCGACCTGGTGTCGGCACAGCACCGCCTCGATGCGGCGGTCGAGTCCGCCGACCCGCAGCTGCGCAGCGCTGAGAAGGCCATGGCGCGCGAGACCTACCTGCAGTCACGCGAGCAGGCCGAGGACGATGCCCAGCGCGCCCAGGCCACCGCCGCCTGGGGCCAGGCCCTCGACCGCATCAACCGCGCGGGGCGGCTGGCCGCGCGCGCTGTCTCCCGTGCCCGCGCGGAGGTGGCGCGCACCGAGGAAGCGCTGCGTGCAGCAGAGCGCGCCGAGCAGGCCGCGCGCATCAGGGCGGAGGCAGCCGAGGCGGAGTGCCTTGACGCCCGGGTCCGCCTGGCCGCCTGCGAGGAGGGTTCGGGGAACCCTGCGCCGCCCGGCCAGGCGACCGTGTTCGAGCCACACGCCGCCACCGGTGGGCATGCCATCAGGCTCAGCGAAGGATCTTCGGGAGAGCCGCTCGTCATCGAGTCCATGGTCAGCGGCGATCGCCGCGCCCTGGAGCTGGCTGCCGGCGTCATCGCCGAGCACACCGCGCGGGGGGCGGCCGAGGTGTCGCTGCAGCTGCAGGAGCTGGTCGACGCCATCATCTCCACGGCAAGTGCTGCGGGATACCTCACCTTCGACGGGCAGCATCCCTTCTGGGCGCTGCTCTCCTTCGAGGAAGCCCGCGACGTCGTCGCGGCCCTGGGGCGGCTGGGCTTCCAGTTCGAGCCTGCCGAGGGCTGGCACGCCGGCCGCGCCCCTGCGCCGGCCGATCTGTCGATGGCCCTCGCCTACGCCGGACTGGACGCGCGCAACATGCGCCATCTGCCGAGCACCGGGGAGCTGCGCTCGCTACCGCTGTCGATCGGGGTCGACGGCCGCGCGTTCCTGGTCGCGCTGGCTCCGGACCTTGCCGTCGACCGTCTGGTGCAGAGCCTCGGTCGCCGAGCCGCCGCGCTCGAGCCGCTCTGGGATGTCTGGGGCCAGGTCCGGCCCGTCCTCATGAGCGAGCGCCGTTCGCTGGGCAGCCTGTCGGGCTGAGCCGCGCAGGCTCGTGCGGCTAGCCGACGTCGATGATGGTGAAGGCCTCAGCGGCATCGAGGCCGACGGGCTCGCCGGCTTGGTGCGCCCATGACCGGATGCGCTCGTCGAGCCGATCCGGATGGCGATGCTGGCTCGCGTGCTCGCGCAGGGCCGCCAGCTTCACATCCAGGGTGCTGCTGATGTCGACGAAGGCACTGGGGCGCTCGGACCAGAAGAGATACACGCGTGCGACCGCGTGGGGCTCCAGGCCCTCGGCCGTGACCAGGTGCGGGAAGGCCATGGCGTTACGAGCGGCGGGATAGACGGCATCGACTGCGGCGGCGCCAGCCTCACGATGATCGACGTGCTGGATGAAACCATCCTCGTGGACGATGAGGCGAGGGTCTGGCGCAGCCACGGCGTCAGGCTTGAAGGTGCGGATGATGCGCACGAGCTGCTCTCGCAACGCGAGGTCGTTGGCCAGGGCCCCATCGGGGCGGTGCAGGAAGATCACGCCCTCGTAGCCGACGACCCGCGCCGCGGCGCGCTGCTCTGTCTCACGCAGGGCCGCCAGGCGGAGTGGATCCGTGCGGGCATCGTCCGAGCCGGCGTCGCCGCTGGTGCAGCAGACGAGGTGGGCCACGGTGCCCTGGCGGACCCACGCTGCCACGCTGCCGGCGATGCCGAAGTCGGCGTCGTCAGGGTGTGCCGTGATGACCAGGAGGCGAGTGGGGTGCTCATGGTGCAGCTGAGGCTGGGAAGTCATCGGCAGGCTGGTCGCGCGATCCACAGGGTGGCTCCAGAAATATCACCCGCAAGGTACTTGATTTCTGCGCCGGCAGGCTGTACACTCCTCTGACGACGTCGCTCGTCTCCCCCCACGAGCGACGTCTATCTGTGTCTCGGAACAGGTGCAGCCTGCCCATCGTCCCGGTTCGCTCGCGGATCGCCGGATGGCGCCGGAACGCTGTCTCATCGTGCGACAGCAGCTGAGCGGAGCGTTTCGAGGACCTCGGCAGCGTGTCCTTCGACGGTGACCCTGGGCCAGATGTGAGCGATGCGCCCCTCCGGGTCCACCAGGAAGGTGGACCGCTGGATGCCGTGATAGCGCTTGCCATGGTTCGTCTTCTCCACCCAGACACCGTAGCGCTCGGCAACGGCATGGTCCTCATCGGCCAGCAACGGGTAGTCGAGCGAGTGCTGTGCCTTGAAGCCGGCCTTGGAGGCGCTATCGAGGACGCTGATGCCCCAGACCACGGCGCCGGCATCCCGGAAGGCGGCACCCCGGTCCCGGAACGCACAGGCCTCGGTCGTGCAGCCAGGCGTGAAGTCCTTGGGATAGAAGAAGAGCACCACCCAGCGACCACGCTGACCGGCGAGGTCCTGGATGACGCCGCGGTCGTCAGGGAGTGCCAGCTCGGGGGCAGCGTCGCCCACGCCGGGCAGACCCTGCGGGATGTCGTTGCTCATGGCCAGAGGGTAGCGTCCGTCGCCCTGGAGCGCGGTCCCGACCTCGCTCGCGTGCGCACGCTCAGCGCGCGGGTGCTACAGGGGCGTGCGTGCTACACGGGCTTGCCGGGGTCGCGATCACCGATGACGTGGGCGCCGCCCGGCAGCACCGAGAGCGAGACGGCCTCGCCGATAGCCGGCAGCTCCCCGCCGCGCGCCTCCACCTGCAAGATCGGGGCACCAGCCACCTCGACCGTGAACAGGATGTGATCGCCGCCGAAGCGGCGGCTGCGCACCGTGCCACTGACGGGGCCATCCGCGGCCGCCACCAGTCCGGCGGCACGCAAGACCACGGTCACGGCGCCATCCCCGATGTGTTCGCCTGCGGCGTCGACGGCCGCCAGCGGCAGCACGCCCCAGGGTGTCTCGAGCCGGCCGTCGGTCAGTCGTGCCCGGGCCACGTTGCGGAAGCCCAGGAAGCGGGCCACCCAGTCGCTCGGCGGGTACCTCCACAGGTCCTCCGGCGTGCCGTCCGCGACCAGCCGGCCGTCATCGAGGATGACGACGCGATCGGCTACGGAGAGCGCCTCCTCCTGGTCGTGGGTCACGTAGATGGTGGTGAGGCCGAGATCAAGGAAGATGCTGCGCAGCTCCTCGGGCAGGCGCTCCCGCAGTGAGCGGTCCAGCGAGCCCATGGGCTCATCGAGCATGAGCAGGCGCGGGCGCGGTGCCAGGGCCCGTGCCAGGGCCACCCGCTGTTGCTCCCCGCCCGACAACCGTGCCACCGCTCGTAGACCCGCGTCCGGCAGACCCACGAGCGCCAGCAGCTCACTGACGCGGTCGCGCACGGCCGCCGGGTCGGCCCCGTGCATGCGCAGCCCGAAGCCCACGTTATGAGCCACGTCGCGGTGTGGGAAGAGCGCGTAGTCCTGGAACATCAGGCCGATGCCGCGCTGGTGTGCCGGAACGCCCGCGAGGTCCCTGCCGTCGAGCACGATGCGCCCGCCGCGGGGCTCCTCCAGCCCGGCCACCGCCCGCAGCAAGGTCGACTTCCCACCCCCGCTGGGACCCAGCACGCAGAGGAGCTGGCCGGCCGGCACCTCCAGGTCGATGTCGTGCAAGACCCCGCGATCCCCGTAACTGACGCTGAGGCCGAGGATCTGGAGCAGCGGTGGGTCGGTGAGGCCGGGCATCAGCAACCTCAGAACGGCTGCGGCCCGCTGCCGCGGAGCCGTTCGATGAGCAGCATGGCGGCGGCGGTCAGGATCATGAGCACCGTCGCCAGGGCCATGGCAGTGGCGAAGTTGGCGGCACCAGGCTGGCCCAGCAGCCGGTAGATGGCCACCGGGATGGTGACCGTGTCCGGTCGTGCGATGAACAGGGTCGCCCCGAACTCGCCCAGCGACACCGCGAATGCGAAGCCCGCACCGATGAACGCGCCGCGCGCCAGCATGGGCGCGTCGATCTCCCGCCAGGCACGCCACGGTGAGGCGCCCAGCACCGCCGCCGCCTCGCGCAGGCGGTCGTCGATGGCGCGGATGACCGGCACCACGGCTCGCATCACGAAGGGCAGGGCGATGAGGGCGTGGGCGATGGGGATGAGCAGGATCGAGGTGCGCAGGTCGAGCGGTGGCGTGTCCAGCGAGACCAGGAAGCCGAACCCGACGATCACCGCCGAGGTCCCCAGCGGCAGCATCACGAGCGCATCGAGCGATCGTGACAACCAGCCGCGCCGATAGCCCACCGCCGCGGCCGCCAGCAACCCCAGGCTGCCGGCGATGAGCGTCGTGGCCGCCGCGAAGAGCAGCGAGTCGACGACCGAGGCGACGGGCGCCGCCGCCAGGCGCGTCCGGGGATCCTCGCTCAGGAGCGCTGCGAAGGCCCGCAGGCCGTAGCCGTCCGCTCCGGCCAGGGCGCGCTCCACGAGGACCAGGAGCGGGAGCAGCATGAGCAGCGCGGTCATGGTCAGGATGACGGCGACGACCACGCGTTCGCGGCCGCGGCGAGGCCGCCTGGCCGTCTCGCCGGAGGCACGCAGGCGCTGCTGGACCGCCAGGCGTTCCTGGGCGCGTGCACTGGCGAGCAGCAACACCAGCACACCGCACATCTGCAGGATGGTCAGCGCGGCCGCCGTGGGCAGGTCCAGCAGGATGGCGGTCTGACGATAGATCTCGACCTCCAGGGTCGTGTCACGCGGTCCACCCAGCAGCAGCACCACGCCAAAGGAGGTCACGGTGAAGAGGAAGACGATGGAGGTCGCGGAGATGACCGCCGGACGCAGCAGCGGCCAGGTGACCTCCCGGAAGGCTCGCCAGGCGGAAGCCCCCAGCATCCGCGCAGCCTCCTCGGCACGTGGGTCGAGGTGTGCCCACATGCCGCCGACCAGCCGGATGACCACGGCCATGTTGTAGAAGACGTGGGCGATGACGATGGCCGCAGCCGAGCCGTCGAGACGCAGCTGCGGCGCATCGCTGCCCAGCATCACCTCGGCGAGGGCGTTGATGGGGCTGCGCGGTCCCAGCAACGCCAGGAAGGCAGAGCCGACGACGACCGTGGGGAGCACGAAGGGCACGACCGTCAGCGCCCGCAGCAGTCGTCGTCCGGGGAAGTCGAAACGCGCCAGCACCCATGCGGCCGGCAGGCCCGCCAGCAGCGTCAGCAAGGTCGATACCGTGGCCAGGCCCAGCGTGAACAGCACGACCTCCAGCACGAACGGCTGCTGCCACGCTTCGAGGATGCGACCCGCGTCGAGGCTGCCACCAGGGGCGACGCCGAGGGCCAGGATGTTGGCCACCGGCCACAGGAAGAAGAGGCCCACGAAGACCAGCGGCGGGACCGCCAGCAGCAGGGTCCAGGGTCGCGTCAGCGCAGGACGATGTCGGTCCACTCGCGGATCCAGGCCTCGCGACCGGCGGCGATGACGGCCGGGTCCAGGCTGAGCGGCGCTGCCGGAACGAGGGCGTGCTGCTCGAAGACCTCGGGCACCTCCACGTCCGAGCGTGCCGGGTAGACGTACATGGCCAGGGGCAGCGCGGCCTGGGTCTCCGGGGCCAGCAGGTGGTCGATGAGTGCGGCGGCCAGCTCGGGCTCGTCGGTCCCGCGCAGGATGCCCGCGAACTCGATCTGCCGGAAGCAGCCGACGTCGAGCGCCGCGGTCGGCGACTTCGGCGGCCTCCGGGTCAGGCCCGAAGACCACCTCGGCCACGGGGCTGGTGGCGTACGAGACCACGATGGGGGCGTCGCCTTCGCCCGAACCACCCGAGAAGGCGCCGTAGTAGGCCTCCTCCCAGCCCGAGGTGACGATGACCTCGTTGTCGCGCAGGCCCGCCCAGAATGCCTGCCAGCCCGTCTCGGGGTCCTCGCCGAAGGTGGCGATGGTCGCCAGCAGGAAGGCCAGCCCGGGAGACGAGGTGGCCGGGTTCTCCACGACGAGCCGGCCGGCCAGCGCCGGGTCGAGCAGGTCTGACAGCTCGGTCGGCAGCGGGAGCGCGTCAGCGGCGAAGGCGGCGCGGTCGATGTTGAGGCAGACATCGGCGATGTCGATGGGCGTGACCCGATGCGCCGGGTCAAGGACCAGCTCGGCCGGGACGGTCTCGAGGGCGGCCGGGCGGTATGGCTCGAAGATGTCGGCCGCGAGTGCACGCGACAGGAAGGTGTTGTCGACACCGAAGAGCACGTCCGCCAGGGGTCGGTCGGCGGTGAGGATGGCCTGGTTGACCATCGCCCCGGCGTCACCGGCCGGCAGCACCTGCAGGTCGACGCCGTGCTCCACCTCGAACGCCTCGATGACCTCGTCGGGCAGGTAGAAGGAGTCGTGCGTCAGCAACGTCACCGTGGTCGGCTGCGCGGCGGCTGGCAGGCCTGCCGCCAGGAGCACGGTCGCGAGGAGCCCGCTGAGCGCGGGTGCGGCACCGTCCCATCATCGTTCCACCTCCGTTCGCGCCTTCACGGTGTGCACCACCAGCAGGCAACCACGCTCGGTCCGCACCCTCGCCGTGGCATCAAGGAGCTCGTTGGAGAGACCCCGCGACGGTCCCAGCGGCAACGCCTCCTCGTGCAGCGGGAAGCGCAGTCCCTCCGTGCTCACACCATCGACCGCCATACCGAGCGGGAAGAGCGAGACGAAGTCACCGGCAGCTCCCCGGATGACGAGCTCACCCGGCCCATCCAGCGAGCCGATACGGGTGATGCGCGAGCCCCGACCCGCCAGCGCGATGTCCATGCCATCGAACCGCGGATCGGCCAGGAGCAGCAGGTTGGCGATGCTGTGCTCCGGCCGTTCGAGACCCAGCGCGCCGAGGATGGTGATGTGCGCGGCGCCGGCTTCGAGCGCAGCCAGCAGGCCGAGCTCCATGTCGCTCTCGTCCTTGTCCGGGTCGGCGGTCCGCAGCTCGACACCGAGTCCGTCGAGGCGGACCCGCGCCGACGGGCTGAGCGAGTCGAAGTCCCCGACCACGACGTCCGGCCTGACGCCGACCGACAGGCACCAGGCCGCGCCGCCGTCAGCGGCGACGATGAGGGGTCGCTCCGGGCCGTCGATGGCGGCGTGCTGAGCCAGCATCCTGAGCGCCTCATCGTCGACATCGCCAGCGGCGACGATGAAGGCATCCGGTCGGCTGGTCATGAATCGTCGAAGCCTCCGTCGTGACTGGGACGGAGGCTGCGCCGCTGACTCCCTTCGCCGGTACGAACCGGATCAGGTTCCGAGGGTCTGCGGTCCAAGCCGCACTCTCAGCGCCACGAAAGCGCTCCCCTGTCCCATCTGCTGTTGTTGTTCGAATCGTACACCCACAGCCGCTGACGCACACCTGGGACCCTGGCGGGGGGCCGGAGTCGTCAGGAGGCCGGTGCTAGACTCGCGCCGTGCCGGAGCCAGCCCATCCCGCCCACCAGCGTGTCCACGAAGCCGCCGCCAAACGCGGCGTCGACATCGACATCGTGACCTTCGACGAATCGACCCACACGGCGCAGGAGGCCGCCACCGCCATCGGTGTCGAGCTCGGTCAGATCGTCAAGAGCCTCGTCTTCGTGGCACCTGTCGACCTGGCCCGCGATGACGCCGGCCTGGAGCCCATCGTCGCGCTCATCCGCGGCACCGACCGTGTCGATATCGCCCGGCTGGCCTCCGTGACGGGCAAGACGCGCATGCGTCGCGCCAACGCTGACGAGGCCGTCGAAGCGACCGGCTTCAGCATCGGCGGCATCCCGCCCTTCGGTCATCGCCGGCGCATCACCGTGGTCATGGACCCGGCGCTCGATGCCTACCCCGTGGTGTGGGCGGCAGCCGGCACGCCCAACGCCGTCTTCGCCATCGCTCCGGCCACCCTGGCGCGCCTCGCCGACGCACTGGTCGCACCCTGCGCCGAAGAACAGGGAGCCATCAGCGTCCCGCAGTGAGTGACGTCCGGCGCGCCACCATCGCCTATCCCGGTGGCCTGACCGCCCGCTATCGCTGGGGTGGCAGCGGCTCCGCCGATGAGGTCTTCTCGCTCTCCGAGGGCAGCGGCAGCCTGGCCGATCACGCTGCCCTGGCGGGTGCTGACACGGAGCGCATGTGCCGCGCCGAGCTGCGCGTCGAGGGTCCCCTGGGAGCGTGGACGTCGCGCTTCGCGTCCCCGGTCTTCGACGAGCCGGCTGGCCTGGTCTGGGACAGTGAAGCGCTGCTGGTGGTCAAGTACGGCTTCCTCGCCTACGCACTGGCGAGTCGCACCGGGGAGCTGCGTTGGCGCTACCTGTCAGGCACACCGGTGGTCGCCGTCCTGGGCTCCACCCGACTGTCCCACGTGCTGCTGCAGAGCGAGGTGGAGACCGTCGCCCTGGACGCTGCCGGCGCTGTGGTCTGGCGAGTGGCCCACAGCGATGTCATCGCCAGCGCCGAGCTGGTCGGCGGCAGGCTCGTGCTGGCCAGCTTCGGTGGCGATGCGTCCGTGCTCGACCCGGCCAGTGGTCGGACCCTGCCGCAGTGACGACCGTCATGATGAGGCGGCTGCGCCGCGGGGACGCTGTGGACGAAGCGTGGACGGTGTGGTGCCTGCAGACACCATGTTCGAGCCCGGCGCCATTGACCCGCGGCTATCTGGAGGCCTACGGTCGCTCTCGACCCGAAGGGGCCCAGGAACCGACTAACGGCCACGATCGCATCACGGCCCACGTCGCGTGGAAGGTTCCTTCGGGTCCTTCCGTGCCCGGCAGCGATGGCGGCAGCGCATGATCGGGCCGTCACTCCTGCTCATCGGGTTCGTCAGCGGTGTCGCTGGCTGGGCGCTGTTACGGCGCAGCGGTGCCAGCTGGCGCATCGGCCGACTCCTCGCCGCGGCACCGCAGTGGAGCCTGGCTGACGCAGCGGCTGTCGCCGCGCGCCGCGAGCAGGCCTATGTCCGATTGCACGGCCGCATCGACAGCGACGAGGAGTTCCCCGGTGACGATGACAAGCCGCTCGTCTTCCGGCGCCGACGGCTGCAGCGGCAGGTCCGCCACTGGACGGGACGCTCCGTGTGGCAGACGTTCGACGATGAGCGCCTGGCAGTACCCTTCCGTCTCTCCGAGCGAGGCGAGCACGTCGCCATCGACGTCGCCGCCCTCGGGGACGGCCTGGTGGTGATACCCCGGGTCTCGATGGGCGTGGCGGCCGACCTGTCCGCGGATGCGGCCAGCGGACCACTCCCGCCGCTTCCCCCCGAGACGCCGGTGACGCTGCGACTCGAGCAGGTCAGCGCCGTGGACCACGGCACCGCCTGCGGGGTACCGCAGCTCGGCCCAGCCGGGGAGACGGTGCTGGGCCCAGGGCTCGGCCGGCCCCTCATCCTGACCACGCTCGACCTTGCTGAAGCGATGCGGGTGCTGGGTGCGGACCAGCGCTCCAGCCTGCTCGTGGCCGGCGGCCTGCTACTGGCCACTCCCGTCATCCTCGTCACCGGCCTGCTCATGACCCTGGCGGGACTGTGAGCGCGACCTTGCCGCGTCGAGTGCCGGGGAGGATCCTGACCTGCGCCTGGATCCTGCTCATCGTGGCCGCCGCGGTACTCGCCTGCGCTGCAGCCACCTCGGGTGCCGAGTCAGCCCTGACCCCGACGGCTGTCCTCGAGGGTGGTGACCCTCGTTCCGAGGGCATCGCGCCGGGGCTGGTGGGGTCGCCCCTGCTGGTCCTCGTGGGCGTGATCGCCCTCGGTCTCGCCACCGCGCTGGTCACGGTCGTCATCGCTCGGATGACCCGGCGCGGCTGACCCGGCGCGGCTGACCCGGCGCGGCTGACCCGGCGCGGCTGACCCGGCTGCCCGGTCGTCACCGCGATGCGGTGCCCGCTGGCACCGAATGTCTGCGTGCAGGGTACCGAACTCCCATATGAGGAGTTGTGAAGTCCACCCTACGATCGTGACCCAGCCTGGGCACCCTGCCCGGTCGGGACACGATGACCATGACGAAGGCCCCCGAGTCCGCCTCGCTACCCGTCACCAGGGCTGCTCGCCTGCTCGGCGTGCACCCCAATACGCTGCGCGCCTGGGCAGATCGCGGACGCTTGCGATGCCTGCGTGTCAACGCCCGTGGCGATCGCCGCTTCCTCGTCGCTGACCTGCGCTCGTTCATGGCCAGCGCGACCGAGCCGGCGGTCGCCGGTTCGCCGGGGGCCGACCGATCGGCCAGCGCCGACTGGGAGGCGCAGATCGAATCGATCGCCAAGCTCGGGACGCGCCTCAACCACCTGAGCACGGTGAGCGAGATCGGTGCGGCCATCTGTTCAGAGTTGCGCCAGCTCATCGATTACCACAACGTGCGCGTCTACCGCGTTCGCGGTGAGGAGGTCATCCCCGTCGCCTGGCACGGGGAGATCGGCGAGTACACCGATGAGCACGGCCACCAGCTGCGCGTCGGTCTCGGAGAAGGCATCACCGGCTGGGTCGCCCAGCATGGCGTCGCCCAGTACCTGCCCGATGCCGCACGCGACCCACGGGGCAAGGTGATGCCGGGCACCGAGGACGATCTCGACGAGTCCATGCTCGTGGCGCCGATGCTCTTCGAGGATCGCGCCATCGGTGTCATCGTGCTCTCCAGGCTGGGCCTGGACCGGTTCGCCCCGCATGACCTGCGCTACCTGGGCATCTATGCCTCCATCGCCGCCCAGGCCATGATCAACGCCGACATCTCGGAGCGGCTGCGTACGCAACAGGAGACACTCGACCAGCAGCTCCACAGCCAGCGCGAGCTGCTCCGGGTCACCGAGGCCATGCTCACCAGCCTCGACCCCGCCACTGTCCTCGCTGAGGTCGCTGACAGCCTCGGCAGCCTCATCCCGGTCGATACGCTGGGTGTCTACGTGCACGAACCGAGGAAGCACCTGCTCAGCCCCATGCTGGCACGAGGCGTGGGAGCTGACGCCTTCATGGCGCGGCGCCTGCCGGATACGGGCGGCATCGCCTCCGAGGTGCTCGCCACCGGGGAGGCCCGCAGCGTCCGGCGTGGCGGAGCGGGTCCGGCAGCCCTCATCATCGCGCCGTTGCGCGGCCGGGAGCGGGTCCTGGGCATCCTGCACCTGAGACGCCTCGGCGACGAGGCCCGCTTCGAGACGCGCGAGTTCGACCTCGTGCGCCTCTTCGCGGCCCACGCCTCGATCGCGCTCCAGAACGCCCTGACCCATCGCGCGGTGGAGATCCGGGCACAGATGGACGCGCTGACCGGCCTGCGAAACCACGGCACGTTCCGGGAGGAGCTGGAGGCTGCCACCAGCGGAGACGAGCACTTCGCGCTGCTGATGCTGGACCTCGATGACTTCAAGGCCTACAACGACCAGCACGGCCATGAAGCCGGCAACGTCCTTCTCAAGTCCATCGCCACGGCCATCCGGGGGGTCTGCCGTGAGGCCGATCAGGTCTACCGCTACGGTGGTGATGAGTTCAGCCTCATCCTGCCGCGCACGCGGCTCGAGGATGCCGTGGACGTGGCCGAGCGGGTGCGCGCAGCGATCGGTGATGCCAGGGACGAGGGGCGACGGCGAGCGGGCATGCGCTGTTCGGTAGGCGTGGCGACCTTCCCCCGGGATGCCAGCAGTCGAAGCGAACTCCTCCTGGCGGCCGACCGGGCGCTATACGCGGCCAAGCGCGCCGGTCGTGACCGCGTCGCCACCGCAGCCGACGGACTGGCGCTGGCCACCGAATTCGTGCCGCCTTCGATCCCGGTCGATGAGGACGGGGCGGTGAAGTCGACGTGGCGGTCGCCTCCGCGGCCGGTGGAGCGTGCCCCGTCGCCGCCTGCCTAGCGAGGCCGCTGCCGAGACGGACCGGTTGACCGCGGATCCCCGATCGGCGGCTGCGGTCGCGCGGGCCGTAGGACCTCGATGACGCTGTCCAGTGTCACGCCGTAGGCCCGGGCCGCCGAGCCCTGATGGACCGCCAGGCTGGCCCGACCGTAGGAATCGGCCGTCAGCAGTGGCGCACCCTCCGGCACCTCACCGAAGGTCCTGGCCCAGGCTGCTCCGAGCTCGCGTACAGCCTCACCCTCACCGATCCGGATGAGCAGCGGCTCACCGAAGCGGAGAGCCGGCAGCGCGGCCTCGAGATCATCAGCCAGCGCCGAGAGCTTCACATTGCCGAAGGTATCGAGGTAGATGGCCTGCGTGCGCAGCCAGCCCGGCCCGATCTGTGGGCGAGGCCAGTCGAGCTCGAGCAGGCGCCGCGGGTCCACTGCGCGACCCAGGTCCTCGATGGGCACGCCGGCGGCGAGGTGTGCAGCCGCCGGCGCGAACACATCCCGGCCGTGGAAGGAGCTGGAGACCTCCGGCAGGCTGTACTGGGGGTTCTCGAGCAGGTGCACCCGAACGATGCCTCCGAGGCGAGCCGCCGCGGGCATCAGGAGCCCGTTGTCAGGACCGACGAGGACATCGCCGCGCAACGTCTGCAGCGCGACCCCCTTGCGCGCGGTGCCGACGCCTGGGTCGACCACCGCGACATGGGCCCCGATGGGCAGGTAGGGCACGGCGCTCCAGAGGAGCAGCGCGCCATCGCGGATGGCGAACTTGTCAACATCGTGGGCGAGATCGACCACGATGGCATCTGGGCAGATGCCGGCCACCACGGCGCGCATGATGCCGGCCGAGGGGTCACGCGAGCCGAAGTCGCTGAGCAGGCTCACGAACGGCCGGCGCCTGCCGCCGACAGCTCGAGCGGCAGCAGGCGTGGTGACCGTATCACTGAAGGTGCGTGGCATCGCGACCCGATGGTACGCGGCGCAGCACCGTCCGTGACGGCGCTATGCTCCCGAGGTCGATGACCGACCTCGCTCCGCACCGTCGCCAGATGCGCCTCCTCGCGGCCATCCTGACGGCCCTGTGGGCAGCCACCGCAGTTGCGGTGGCTTCGGCCTATCGGCCCGGTGGACCCGTCGACATCGTCGTCGCCCTCGTCTGCTTCGGCCCGGTGCTGGTAGCTGATGCCGGTGTCGTCTGGCCCCCGGTGGCAGGTAGCCATCGCCACGGGGTCGCTCTCGTACTGGATCTGGATCGTGGCGGTGCTGCTGGGCATCCCGGTCCTCTACGGGGTGGCCAGCACGCTTGCCGCCGGCGGTCCCCAGAACCTCCTCATCTCGGCCGAGGCTGCCTACGCCGGGGTGCTGGCAGTCTTGAGCATGGCCACCTTCAGCGTGACGGGCTGGGTGCACGCTCGCCGCGGCGCGACCGTGTTCGAGCGACGCGCCACCCTCCTGACCGTGGGACTCGCGATCCTGCTCACCGCGATCGTCGGCGCGGCGTTCGGCCTGGTCGCGTACATCAACGATCAGGCGTTGCGCCAGGAGGAGCCCCTGCGATCCAGCTTCGGGCCCACCGATCCCGATGTGCTGCCGCCGTTCTGCGACGAATCGTTGGCCCTCGGCGACGATGCCAGGATCAGCATCGTGGCCACGTCCAGCCTTGATGATGAAGTGCGCGGCCGCGCCATCCTGACCGGGCAACGGAGCGGCATCGACGAGTCCTGGAGCGGTTCGTGGTCGGGTCCGGATGGCAGCGGCAGGACCGCCTACCTGCGCATCGGCCGACAGGCCTGGATCAACGATGGCAGCAGCGACCAGGCGGCCCCGGGCACCACGTGGCGCCAGACCCAGCCGGATCCCTTCGCGCTGCTGGGTCAGGGCGACTTGACGATGGACGGTCCGCCGCATGCCATGGTGGCCGTGCCACGAGGCTCGATCGTGGCTGAGGACCTCGGCCTGGAGGTCATCGAGGGCGCCCGAGCCCGTCACTGCCGGACCTTCATCGACGGCCCGACCGCGCTCTCGAGCTTCCTGCCGCTGCGCTGGCTGCTCAACGACGACCACGGCCAGGACGAGGCCGACGCCCGGCGCTGGCGTGGCGAGATGGACTGGTGGGTCTTCGGCGATGGCGAGCTCGGCCGTGCCCGGGTGGAGATCTCGGGTTCTCGCGCCGATACCGCATGGGATGCCACGGGGGTTCGGGCAGTCCTCGAGGCCGAGCTCGATGCCACCCTGCGGGACCGCGCCGTGGACATCTCCGCGGCAGCCATCGCCCCCGTCGCGATCCCGGCGCCGGCATCGACCAGGCAGCCTGCGGCATCAGCGACCGGGTCACCGGCACCAGCGAACACGTCAGCACCAGCGACCGGGTCACCGGCACCAGCAGCGAGCGCCAGCCCCACCGCTGCGTTACAGTCCGCGGCGCCATGAGCACGAACGAGGACCGCGGCGGGACCAAGTGGGATCGAGCGGCGCGCTATCTGAAGATCGCGCAGGTGTTGCACGCACACGGCGAGGTGGGCATCTCTGCGGCCGCGCTGGCGAAGCAGATCGGTGTCTCCAAGCGGACCATCTACCGCGACCTCGATGCCATGGACCTCGATGCCGGCCTGACCATCTGGAATGACGGCGGTCGTTTCGGGCTCGATGCCGACGCCTTCCTGCCGCCCCTGGCACTGACGCTCCCCGAGGCCATGGCCTTCTTCCTCGCCGCGCGCCTCCTCACCAAGGCGACCGACGAGCTGGATCCCGAGATCGATCGGGGCCTTCGTGAAGCTGGCCCAGGTGCTGCCGCCGGTGCTCGCCGAGCAGCTCCATGAGACGGCCGATGCCTACGCCGACACCCCGCGCGACGAATCCTTCACGCGCGTCCTGCGCGCGCTCACCGAGGCCCTCGCGGGACGGCGCGTGGTCGAGCTCGAATACGCTGCCGGGGTCTACGACCCGGCGAAGGGCGTACGCCGCCTGCGACTGCACCCCTACGCGATCGAGCCTTCGGCGAACACGCGGGCGCTCTATGTCATCGGCTTCGACGAGGAGCGCCAGGCCCGTCGCACGTTCAAGGTCGAGCGCATCCGCTCCGTCTCGGTGACCCCGGAGACCTTCCCGTCCCAGGCTCCCGCAGTGGCGGCGGAGATGCGCAGCGCCTGGGACGTCATCAGCGATGACACGCCGATGGACATCGTCATCCGTTTCGATCTCTCCGTGGCGACGCGCGTCGCCGAGACACGCTGGCACCCCAGCCAGGTCCTCGAACCCGAAGCGGATGGCTCGCTGTTGTGGCGGGCGCGAGTCTCGGGGGTGCTGGAGATCCGCTCCTGGATCCTGGGCTGGGGACCCGCGGCCGAGGTCCTCGAGCCGGTCGACCTGCGCGCCTGGATCGCGGAGCAGCACAGCGCGGCTGCGGCGCGCTACCAGGCCTGAGGACCGAACGCCGACCAGCGTCATCGACCGCGGCCCGCGGCGCCGAGCCGCCGCTGGCTGATCGCGGCCCTCGTCATCGAGCCGCCGCTGGTCGTTCCTGTCACCCAGTCCCGGGGGGACTGCTGGACAGGAGCTGCCCGGGCCAGCGCTCCTCCGGGGTCATGCTCAACGGCGCCGCGAGGTCCTTGCCACGCTCACCCTGAGCGCGAGCAGGCCTGACGGCCGATCGGTTGGCCACGCCAGGGCACCGTCCTCCGGTCCAGCAGTCCCCCGGTGCATAGGTGACGGGAACCGGTCGCCGAACGTCCCCTTGACTCGGGTGCACAACGATGCTTTACTTAACGTTGTTAACTGCACCGGGTACGTGGGCGACGACTGCCTCCCTGGGGCGGCATGGGATGGAGAGAACGATGACGCAGGCAACTGACCAGGGGCTCCACGTCGTACTCGGCGGCAACGGCGGGACGGGCGGCGCGATCGTCCGTGAACTGGTGGCTCGCGGCCTCCCGGTCCGTAGCGTCGCGCGAACCCCGCGCGAGAGCGGCGATCACGGGGTCGAACACGTCGCTGCCGACCTCACCGACCCGGGGCAAACCCGCCGGGCCGTCGCAGGCGCGACGGTCGTCTATCACGCCGCCAACCCCCCGTACCACCGTTGGCCGGAGCAGTTCCCGCCGCTGAACCGGACCATCCTGGCCGCGACAGGTGCGGCCAGGGCACGGCTCGTCTTCGCCGACAACCTGTACACGTACGGCCCGGATGCCGGGGTCATGACCGAGCAGTCACCACAGCGTGCGACCGACAGGAAGGGTCGGCTACGGGCCTCCCTGGCCGGAGAACTGCTGGCAGCGCACCGCAGCGGCGACTGCGCAGTGGCCATCGGCCGATCCTCGGACTACTTCGGGCCTGGTGGTCTGACTTCAGCCCTTGGCGACCGGCTCTTCGATGCCGCCATCGCGGGCAAGCCGATCCGCTGGCTGGGGGACCCGGATGCCCCGCACAGCGTTGCCTACCTCCCCGATATCGCCCGCGGTCTGGTCACGCTTGGCCTGGCCGACGAGGCCGCAGGTCAGGTGTGGCACCTCCCCTCGAGCGGATCGCCGACCGGCCGGGAGTTCGTGGCCGCCGTGGCGGAGACGCTGGGTCACGAGCTGAAGCTCTCGCCCACGCCCCGGTGGATGATTCGCCTGGTCGGACTGTTCTCAGCGCCGGTCCGGGAGATCGGTGGGGTCATGTACCAGTGGGAGGCGCCGTTCGTCAGCGATGACGCGCGCTTCCAGGCCGCGTTCGGCCCACAGGCAGCGACACCGCTGCGTCGGGCCATCGAGGAGACCGTGGCCTGGTTCGTCGGGCGGCGCGACGGCCAGGCGGGCACTGCGCCGACCTCGGCATGAGCACCGCGGGGGGTCGCTCCGGCAGGGCAGCGTCGGGCGCGACCATCGACGGCACGAAGCCGCGCAGCGACGGGTCGACTCGCGACAGCCGCGTCAGGGCCGCCTCACGAGCCCGTCGCGAGCATCATCGTGCCGAGCTGCGCGCTCACATCCTGGAGGCGGCCGCGCAGCTCCTGGACAGTGGGGGCGCAGAGGCCGTGACGATGCGTGCCGTCGCCGAGCGCATCGGCTACTCGGCGACCACCATCTACCTTCACTTCAGCGACCGCGATGCACTCCTCTTCGCCGTGCTCGACGAGGCGTTCGGCGAGTTTCGCGCTGCGATGGCCACCGCGATCGCGTCGACCAGTGAGCCGCGCGGCCGCATCGAGACGATGGGCCGGGCCTACGTCCGCTACGCGCTCGATCATCCGGCGCAGTACCAGCTCATGTTCGTGCAGCGGCCCGACTACCTGCTTGAGCACGGGCCCGAGGAGGAAGGAGCACGCATCGAGTCGATGGGCGCCCTGGCCGAGCTCGTGGCCGCCTCGCCGGCGGGGCGCCTCGGCCGGGCCCGACCTGGCGCTGCCGCCGACGCTCTGTGGGCGGCCGTGCACGGCATCGCCGCGCTTGCCACGGGCGTGGCCATGCTGGACCGGGCACGTGCCGAGGCCGCCACGGACGAGGCCCTCGGTCTGCTGACCGAGGGCCTCTGGGCGCCGGAGTGAGGACTGGCGCGGTCGCGCCAGTCGGACGACTGACCTACAGCGCCTTGACGGCCCCGATGAGCTCCTCCAGGCCGTGCTTCGCATCGGCGAAGAGCATGCCGGTCTTGGGATTCGTGTAGAGCGTGTTGTCGATGCCCGCGTAGCCGCGGCCCATGGAACGCTTGATGACGATGATGGACTTGGCCGCATCGACATCGAGGATGGGCATGCCATAGATGGGCGAGGACGTATCGGTCCGGGCGACCGGGTTGGTGACGTCGTTGGCGCCGATGACCAGGGCCACGTCACAGCGCGGGAACTCCGGGTTGATGTCGTCCATCTCCTTGAGCTGCGGGTAGGGCACGTTGGCCTCTGCGAGCAGCACGTTCATGTGGCCAGGCATGCGTCCGGCCACCGGATGGATGGCATAGCTGACGTTGACACCGCGCTCCTCGAGGATGTCCCCGAGCTCGCGACAGGCGTGCTGCGCCTGTGCCACCGCGAGACCGTACCCGGGCACCACGATGACGTTCTGGGCGTAGGCCAGCTGGATGGCGGCGTCGTCCACGCCGAGCGAGCGGACGGTGCCGCCGGTCGCGGTGGGATCGGCCTGCGTGCCCTCGGCACCGCCGAAACCACCGATGAGGATGTTCATGAGGGAGCGGTTCATGGCATCGGCCATGAGCTTGGTGAGGATGCCACCGGCCGCGCCCACGAGCGCACCGGCGATGATGAGCAGCGGACTCTCGAGCACGAAGCCGGACATCGCGGCGGCCGTACCGGTGAACGAGTTGAGCAGGCTGATGACGACCGGCATGTCCGCACCACCGATGGGCAGCACCATGGTCACGCCGAAGGTCAGCGACGCGGCGAAGATGACCAGCAGGGTCACGATCTTGATCTCGCTGCCCAGCTCCAGGAGCGGGGACTCACCGGCGCTCAGCACCAGCAGCAGGGTGCCCGCCAGGGCCACGATGCCGAGGGCCGCCGTGGTCAGCGTCCCGCCGGGGATGGGGATGGGCTTGCCGCTGATGAGGCCCTGCAGCTTGCCCGAGGCGACGAGCGAGCCGCTGAAGGTGACGCTGCCGATGAGCACGCCGAGCACCACGAAGATGGCCGTGGAGATCTGCTCATCTGGCGTGCCCACCACGTGGCCGTAGTCGAAGAGGGCCACGATGGCCGCGGCGCCACCCCCCACGGCGTTGAAGAGCGAGACCAGCTGCGGCATGGCCGTCATGGCCACGCGCAGGGCCAGCACCAGGCCGGCCGCGCCGCCGATGAGGAAGCCGGCGATGATGATGATGAGACCCTCGCTGGAGAGGCCCTCCTCGCGGAAGAGCAGCGCCAGCAGCGTGACCACCACCGCCAGCGTCATGCCGGCCGCCGAGATGCGGTTGCCGTTGCGCGCCGTGGCGGGGCTGTTCATGTAGTGGAGGCCGATGACGAAGGCGGAGGCCGCGAGGACACCGACGAGGATGACGATGGTGTTGAGCGTCTCGTCAGACACGGCCTAGGCCCCCTTCCCAGAGTCGGTCCTGGGTGGCGCTGGCCGTTTCCGGAACATCTGCAGCATCCGGTCGGTGACCACGTAGCCACCGACCACGTTCATGGCTCCGAAGACGACGCCGATGAAGGCGAGGATGTAGCCGATGGGTTCGTCAGCGATGCCGGCGATGATCATGCCGCCGATGAGCACGATGCCGTGGATGGAGTTGGCACCGGACATCAGCGGGGTGTGCAGCGTCGCGGGGACCTTGCTGATGACCTCGAAGCCGACCAGGATCGCCAGCACGAAGATGACGAGTGAGCCGAGGAGGCTGATCTCACCACTCATGCGGCACCACCCTTGGCCGGCGCCAGGAGCTCAGCGGTGGCCGGGTGCACGACCTTGCCGTCGTGCGTGATGACCGTACCCGCGGTGATCTCGTCATCGAAGTCGAACTGCATCTCCCCGTCCTTGATGAAGTGCGCCAGCAGCGCGCTGATGTTGCGGGCGTAGAAGCCGCTGGCGCCGCCGGGCATGGTCGCTGGCAGGTTGGTGGGCGCGATGATGGTCACGCCGTTGTCGGTCACGATCGTGTCATCCGGTACCGACAGCTCCACGTTGCCACCGAGTGCGCTGGCCGCCATATCCACGATCACGGAGCCCGCCTTCATGCCGCGGACGGCCTCGGCCGTGACCAGCAGCGGCGGACGGCGACCGGGCACCTGGGCCGTGGTGATGACCACGTCCATGGAGCTGATGTGCTTGTTGAGCTCGGCCTGCTGCGCCTTGCGCTCATCCTCGGTCAGCTCGCGGGCGTACCCGCCGCTGCCGGTAGCGTCCGCCACTGACTCGAGCTTGAGGAACTGGGCGCCCAGCGATGCGGCCTGCTCCCTGGTCTCGGAGCGCACGTCATACGCCTTGACCAGCGCACCGAGGCGCCTGGCCGTGGCGATGGCCTGGAGGCCGGCCACGCCGACGCCGAGGATGAGCACGTTGGCCGGCTTGGCCGTACCGGCGGCGGTGGTCAGCAGCGGGAAGTAGCGGCCGTAGGCATCGGCGGCCATGATGACGGCCTTGTAGCCGCCCACGTTGGCCTGACTGGACAGTGCGTCCATGGTCTGTGCGCGCGACAGCGTCCGGGGCAGCGTGTCCAGGCTGACGGCGGTGACGCCGGCGCGCGCCAGCGCCTCGGCGTTCTGGGGGTCGATGAGCGGCTGCAGCAGACCGATGACGACCTGTCCCTTGTGCAGCTTGCCGATCTCCTCCGGCGTGGGCTTCTGCACCCGCAGGACGACGTCCGCCTCTGCATAGAGGACGTCCTCGGCCACGACCTTCGCGCCTGCGGCGGCGAAATCGGCATCCGGGATGGACGCACCACCCCCGGCGCCGGTCTGGACGAGCACCTCGTGCCCAGCGGCGATCAGCTTGCCGATGGTCTCGGGCACGAGGGCGACGCGCCGCTCGTTCGGCGCGCTCTCTCTGACGATGGCAACCTTCATCCGGATCCCCGAGTGACAGTCAGTGATGGGCAGGCGCTCGAGCGGAGGGAACCTGGCGCCGATACGGAGAGTGTAGCGGGTCGGTCGGTCTCACAGCCTTGTGGCAGGCTCCCTTCAGCACCCCTCGCGCAGCCTGCCGGACTGGGCCAGGGACTGCAGGAACAGTGCGACCGGCCGGTACACGGCGTGGGCGAACTTCGTGAACGGCGCCAGCAGCACCAGCTCCATGGCCACCGCGACGTGGAAGAGGAACAGCGCATACCCCCACAGCGGCGGCTCCGGCAGGTACAGGGCCAGCTCGACCACGAACCCGGTCGAGCCGGCCAGCCAGAGCAGCCACAGGAAGAGCCAGTCGGAGGCGAAGGACTGCCGCACGGTGCGCCCACTCTTGCGCCAGCGCCTGATGATGAGCAGGGTCGCCCCGTACATCATGACCAGGCCGGCCACGGTCCCCAGCAGGCGCACGGGATACCAGATGGGCACCGGCTCGCCGGTCTCGCGGATGCCCAGGATGTCCAGGCCATAGTCAAGGGTGGTGGCCGCCAGCAGGCCCAGGAACCCCACCATGGTGGCGGCATGGAGCAGCCAGGGACGCCGGTACCAGGGCCCCGCCGATTCGTTCGACTCGCACTCCAGCCGGTAGCGTCGCTGGCCCAGCAATTCGATGGCCAGGGCGCTCCACAGGGAGCGGCCGATGTCACGCAGCCCGACACGATTCCCCAGGCTGCGCCAGGCGATGCCGCTCGCGGGAGCGGTCCGACGGACCATGCTGACGATCCCCGCCAGGCCCGCCACGAACACGAGGATGAGGACGATGACGCCCATATCGTGGATGAGCCCGGCAGGGATGAACTCGAAGAGCGCCAGGCTGAGCTCATCGACAGGGCCCCGGTTCGCATACATGAACAGCGCCAGGAAGGCTGCCAGCAGCACGGCGAAGACGGTG
Organism: uncultured Chloroflexia bacterium; assembly: GCA_963697275.1. Taxonomy (GTDB): domain Bacteria; phylum Chloroflexota; class Limnocylindria; order Limnocylindrales; family CSP1-4; genus JAFMJV01. Next base: position 160,921 of record CAVONF010000010.1, read on the forward strand.
CCCCAGAACGGCTGCAGATAGAGGAAGCGCGCCAGGCCGGTGCGGTCGTAGCCGGCGATGGCGTAGCGGCGTGCGGCGGCCATGAACTCGCTCGGCTCGGCCTGGCGAGGGCAGGTCTCGGAGCACTGCCCGCAGGCGTAGCAGGTCCACAACTCCTTGCTGGCCAGGAGCTCATCACGCAGACCGACCTGGCCATAACGGATGAGACGGCGGGGGAAGGTGCTGTCGGCCGTCGAGAGCGGGCAGATGGCGGTGCAGTTGCCGCAGTTGAAGCAGGCATCGACGTCGAAGGCACCGAGACGGCGGATCTCCGGGAGCAGGGCGGCATCGACGCGCGTGGTCATCGCTGCACCTCCTTCTCCGGCAGTGCGTAGCGCACGTAGTCACCGTCCACGGAGTGCTCGGCGACGAGGCCGTACTTGCGCATCGCGGTCAACAGCCAGAGTGCATCGGCCGGGCTGATCGCCGCCGCCGCGGCCACTTCCGGCACCGTCAGCGGGCCCGCCGCCAGGGCCTTCCTGATGGCCGCCTTGCGCTTGGCCGAATCCTTGACCCAGGCGAGGAGCTCATCAGAGGCCGCACCGTGGCGCTCCTTGAAGAGTGCCAGCGCCTCCGCAGAGCCGTGCTGGCTGGTCATGCCGCTGCCACCCCGACCGGAGGCGCACTGGTGATGGCATCGATCATGGCGCGGTACTGCTCCATCTCCCAGCCCTGGACGTCGATGGCGCTGCTGGGGCAGACGGCGACGCAAGCACCGCAGCCGACGCAGGCCACCGGGTTGACATAGGCGCGCTTCGCGAAGACCCCGTCCTCGATCTCGACGTCGGTCAGGCTGATGGCTCCGGAGTACTGGCACGCTTCGACGCAGGCACCGGCGCCGGTGCACCTGGAGAGGTCCACGCGCGCCACGAACGGTTCCATCTCGACGAAGTCCCTGGCCAGCATCGTGGCCGCCTTCACGGACGCTGCCGACGCTGAAGAGGTCGATTCGGTGATGTCCTTGGGGCCCTGCGCGGCGCCGGCGAGGTAGACGCCGGGGATGGCCGTCTCCACCGGTCGCAGCTTGGGATGGACCTCGAGGAGAAAACCATCATCGCCGACCGGCGTCTTGGTCATCTCGATGATGTCGGCAACATCATGCGGCTCCATCCCGACACCCAGGACGACCAAGTCGGCTGGCACCTCCAGCTCCCGGCCGAAGGTGAGCGTGTCGCTGACGGTGACGCTGAGCGGGTAGTCCTCGCCCGCCGCGGCGACGGCGACCTGGGGCCGGCTCTCGTTGTCGAAGCGCAGGAAGGTCACCCCCAGCTTGGAGGCGTCGACGTAGTAGCGCTCCTGCTCCTTCTCGTAGGTGCGGATGTCGCGATAGAGGTCGTACACCATCACCTCCGGATGGCGCCGCCGCACCTCGTTGGTGGCCTGCAGGGTGGCCGTGCAACAGACCCGCGAGCAGTACTCGTTGAGCCGGTCGCGCGGGCCCGGCTCATCCACGCCGGCGATCTGGCGACTGCCCACGCAATGGATGAAGGCGATGCTGCGCGGCAGCTTGCCAGCGACGCGCAGGTCCCCGCCGGTGGGACCGCTCGGATCGAGCAGCCGTTCCAGCTGCGGCAGGGTGATGACTCGCTCGGAGCGGCCGAACCCGTATTCACCCTCGGCCGGTCGGTAGTGGTCGTAGCCGGTGGCGACGATGACCGCACCGACTTCGACGACCTCGTCGCTGGGCACGCCCATGAGGTCGATGCCCGTGCCGCCGGAGGCCATGACGCACTCACCGCAGCGCGTGCACACCGACCAGTCGATGGCCGGCAGCTCCGTGGCGGGCTGGGCGCTCGGTCGGTAGATGGCCTTGCGCTGGCGGAGCCCCTCCTCGAACTCGTCCTCGACCTCCACGGGACAGGCAGCCATGGCCGCTGGGACATCGACGAGCTCCGGACCCACGCCTCGCGGCTCGCTGTGCAATGTGGCCGAGAAGTCACCCAGGAAGCCGCTCAGCCCGGTCAGCCGGGTGCTGGTGCGAATCTCGATGCGCTCGTCCGCGCGGACCTGGTCGATGAGCCGCTGCACGAGCGGTGCGGCAGGCTCGTCGGTGGGATAGAGCGAACCGAGTGACATCGCTCGACCGCCCAGGAACGGAGAGGCCTCGATGAGCGTCACGGCCTGGCCCAGTGCCGCCGTATCGAGCGCAGCACGCAGGCCGGCCACGCCGCCGCCGATGACCAGGATGCGATGGACGGCATCGATGCGCACGGGGTCGAGCGGCTGCAGCAGCCGCGACTTGGCCACTGCGGCGCGCACCAGGGAGACAGCCTTGTCGGTCGCGGCCGCCGCATCGTGCGGATGGGCCCAGCTGACCTGCTCGCGGATGTTGGCCGGCAGGAACAGGTACGGGTTCATGCCGGCTCGCATGACCGCCTTGCGGAAGGTCGTCTCGTGCAGCGATGGCGTACAGGCAGCCACGATGACGCGGTCGAGGCCCAGCTCCTGGATGTCGTCGGTGATCGACTGCTGGCCCTCGTCCGAGCACATGAAGGTGATGTGTCGGGCGATGGCCACACCATCCTCGCGTCCAAGCACGTCGGCGACCTTGTCGACATCGACGACGTCGGAGATGTTGCCGCCGCAATGGCAGACATAGACGCCGATGCGCTCGCCGCTCGCCGGCTCCTCAGCACTCACGGGCTGCTCGCCGCTCGCCGGCTGTTCAGCACTCACGGGCTGCTCGCCGCTCGCCGGCTGCTCGCCCGGCACAGCCGGGCGCTCTTCATCAGCCATGGTGGGCCTCCTCGAGGGCGCCGGCCACAGCCAGCTCCTCCCGGGTCATCTCGCGAACCGAGACCAGCGGCTTGTGCTTGCGCGCCGCGGCACCCTGCGCCGCTGACAGCCAGGCATCCACCCGGGCGGCTGCAGCGCTGGCCTCGACGATGCTGTCGACGATGTCCTTGGGTGAGATGGCGGTGCCGGTCGCGAAGAGGCCGGGCACGCTCGTGCGCGTCGTGTCGAGCTTGGGGTCGGGCGAAGCGACGAAGCCATCCGCGTCAAGGTCGACGCCGACGAAGCTGCGCGGGTCCGTCCCGGGCTGCATCCCGACCGAGAGCACGACGAGGTCATGGAGCGGCTCCGCGACCGAGCCGTCCTCCTCCACCTTCTCGATGCGCAGCCGCAGGTCGCCATCGGGCTGCTCGTCGATGCGGGCGACCTTGGCCTTGACGAACTCGATACCCATGGCTCGCGCCGTCTGGTAGAACTGCTCGTAGCCCTTGCCGAAGGTGCGGATGTCCATGTAGTAGATGGTGATGTCGGCGAGCGGCAGGGCGCCCGCCAGCAGCATGGCCTGCTTGATGGCGTACATGCAGCAGACGCGCGAGCAGTAGGGCACGCCAAGCGTCTCGTCCCGCGACCCGGCGCACTGCACGTAGGCGACGCGGTCGGGATCTTGCCATCGGAGGGTCGCAGCACGCGACCGTAGGGTCCATTGGGGGAGAGCAGCCGCTCCATGTCCAGGCCACTGAGGACGTTGGCCGCCGTGCCGCTGTACTCGGCCTTGGCATCCATCGGCGTGGTCTGGTAGCCGGTGGCCAGGACCGCGGCATCGAAGTGCAGCGTCTCGGTGCGGGGCGGCTGCGTGAAGTCGATGGCGTCGGTAGGGCAGACCTTGGCGCACTTGCCACAGAAGATGCAGTCATCAGCATCGAGGATCGCGAGCTGCGGGATGGCCGTGCCGAAGGGGATGTAGATGGCGCGACGGGCACCCATGCCGCCCTCGAAGGGGTGGGGCACATCCACCGGGCAGGCGTACTCGCAGAGCCGGCAACCGATGCAGGCCACCTCGTCCACGTAGGTGGCCTTGCGGGTGATGGAGGCGGTGAAGCCCCCGTCGACCGCCTCCAGCGAATCGACCTCTGCGTACGTCCAGATGGTCACGTTGTCGTGGTGAGCCGCCGCGGACATGCGCGGGGTGGTGATGCAGCTGGCGCAGTCCATGGTCGGGAAGACCTTGGACAGGGCGATCATCTTGCCGCCGATGCTGGGCTCTCGCTCCACCACCAGGACCTTGCGCCCGCGGTCCGCCAGGTCCAGCGCCGTCTGCAGGCCGGCGATGCCCCCGCCGATGACGAGGACGTCGTGGTCGGCTCGCTGGTTCATGCCACCTGCTCCGTTGTGCTGGCGACCGGGCCCAGCTCGTCGAGCACGGCCTCCATCTCCGCGATCTCCTTCACGAAGGCCTTGGTGCAGACGCTGCAGATGGCCGTCAACTTGAGCCGCCGGATGTCGATACCCAGCTCCTTCATGCGCTGGTAGATGCGGTCGACCTGGCGGGCGAGCTGCTCGAAGGTGCCCTTGTAGGGGCTGTCCGTGCCACAGGACGCGATGAGGATGGCATCGATGCCTCGCTCGAAGCAGTAGAGATAGAACGACTCCGGGAACATCACCGGATCGGGCGTGGGGATCACGAATGTATTCGGCGGGTACTCCATGTGCGCCTGTCCCGTGGCATCGATGCCGGGATAGGAGCACAGCAGCGTGGCGATGACCAGCATCCTGGTGGGCCGCGTGGTCGGCTCCACGGCGGCGACGGCTGGAGAAAGCGTCATGCTCCCGCTTGCCCGTTCTTGTGGCTGACTAGCGCCGTGCGCCCATCACTTGGCGCGGCGGACGAAGACGCGCTCGTACCCGGCCGCGCTGGCCGTGCCCAGGAAGGCGTGGCCGACCTTGGCACACCAGGCGCCGATGTCCGACTTGGTCTGCGGGTCGGTGGTCAGGATCTCCAGGACCTGGCCCACGGGGACGCCGCCGATGGATTTCTTGGCTTCCAGCAACGGCCCCGGGCAGGCGCTGCCCCGGGCATCGGCTACCTTGGCCGCCGCAAGGCTGGCGAGAGCTGCCGCATCGAGTTGAGTGGCTGTCGCTTCCATCGTGTCGTCCTTCCCTTGGGTGCGTTCCTAGTAGGTGAGCGTGCTGGTGGCTGCGGTGATCTCGGCCACAAGCCGGGCTGCCCCGATGACCTCGACCCCGGGCTCCAGGTCGTCGGGCGCCTTCAGCTCGCGACTATCGAGGCACGGCGTGCAGGCCATCAGCTGCCCCCCTAGTTCCACCACGGTGCTGACCAGCTCCGCCAGGGGCGGGAAGCTGTGCGCGAAGACGTGAGCTGCCCCGTCCTTTCGGATGAGGTTCACGCCGTCTCCCTGGAAGACCAGGCAGACCTCGACATCGGAGACGAGCGCCGCCGCTCCCATGACGAAGGGGATGGTGGCCATCTCCGGATGCTCGGGCCCGTGGGTCACGATGATCACGAGCTTCTCGGGTGTCGACATGCGCTGCCTGGTCTCCTCCAGCTGATCGTCCGGGTGCCCGTCTGCTGACGCTGTCCCTGACGGCCTTATCTAAATGGCTGAAACATCTAGATGCCTGAGCCATATTACTCGTTGGCATGGGTCAGATGGACCCCTGCTCCGGGGTCGGCGGCAGGCGGGTATCGTTCGCAAGAAAGCACCAGGAGGTCACGGACTTGACGTCGGTATCCCACGTTGGACACGAGCACCATGAACGCATCGACGCCACCCTGGACGGGCTGCCCGTGCTGGCCGACATGCTCGATGAGCGGCCGCGGCCGGTTGCCTTCGGGGCTCGCTACGCGGACATGCTGGCGTTCGTCACGGGCACGCTGGTGCCGCACATGGCCGTGGTCGAGGCGACGCTCTACCCCGAGCTCGACCGGCTCATGCAGAACCGTCACTCCATGGTGCAGATGCGTCGCGAGCACGAAGACATCGGCGGGCTCATCAGCAGGCTCGTCGAATTCGGTGAGGCCATCCAGGCCGATGCCCTCGGTCCGGCCGGGTCGATCGGGTTGCGGCGCGTCCTGTATCGCCTGTACGCGCTGCTCAAGGTGCACCTGGCGGAGGAGGAGGAATACCTCCGCGTCCTCGACCATCACCTCTCCGAGGTGGAGCAGGCCGAGCTCGTCAAGGGTCTCGAGCACGCCGTCGCCGAACCGCTGTAGCGGGAGCGGCTCCGGCCGCGATCGCTGACGCCAGCTGGCGCGCGGCCCAGCACCAGCGTACGATCCGGCCCCTGAGCGACTCGACCCGGCTGCTGTGCGGCCCAGCACGGCCGGTTCCTGTCACTCATGCACCGGGGGACTGGGAGACCGGGCGATGGCACCCCGGCGTGCCCGGCCGACCGGCGCGAGGCGGTGGCGTTGCCCGGCGTGAGCGTGGCAAGGGCCTCGCGTCCTGTCCGGCGCGACCCGGCAGGCGTGTCGACCGGACCGGTGTCTGTCTAGCAGTCCCCCCGAGACTGACTGACAGGCACGACCAGCCGCGGCTCGGCTGCGGGAGCGCGGCTCGGCTCGGGAGCACGGCTCGGCTCCAAGAGCGCGGCTCGGCTGCGAGATCGGGGCGCCAAACCCTAGGACGTTTCGCGCTGCTCCGGCCGGGGCGCACCGACGGCGGCCAGGTAGTCGGCGTTGAACTCGCCGATGAGTCGGGCACGCTCGCGCATCACCGCAGCCCAGTCGTCAAGCGCCTCGAACCCCTGCGTCGTGAGCTGGTAGGCACGCCGCCGCGGTCCCGAAGACTCATCCGACCAGGACGAGCTGACCAGCTGCGCGCGCTCCAGGTCCCGCAAGGTGCGGTACACCAGGCCGACATCGAGCGGTCCGTTGCTGATGTGCATCTCCTCGAGGCGGACGAGGATGGCGTAGCCGTGCGAGCTGCCACGCGCCAGCATGGCCAGCACGAACGGCTCGATCCAGCGGCGTCGTCCCACCAGCGGCATCCAGCCGCGATGGAACCGGGTGCCGCGTTCGTCACGAGCAGCGATCCGCTCCACGACCCTACCCGGCGCGGGCTCCACGGCTGGCGCAGGGCCGTCCTCGGAGGTCGTGTCGACGATGTCAGACACGGGGAACGTGTTCGAGGATGACTGGCTGCACGAGGGTCAGTCTACTGCGAGGCGCAGCCTCGGCCGATCCGTACGGGCGTCAATACAGGCTCGGGAAGCGTTTGTGGAAGCGCCTGCGAACGGCCTCACCCATCTCGGCGCGGAAGGCTTCCAGCAGCCTGGCGTTGCTGCCGATGCCAAGCTGGTTCTCGGTCGTGTAGGCGCGGATGGCCCGCTTGAAGCTGGCGTCACCGAAATCCCGGCGCAGGCGATCGAGGAAGAGGCCCCCCTGGACGTAGATGACCTCGAAGTAGCAGACGCTCGAGTACTCGCGGATGTCGCGATCGAGGCGATCGACCGGACATCGACTCGGCCGCAGGGAGAGATGGGCCCGGCGTGCGAAGTAGTCGGCCAGGGCCTCGTCGGCGAAGGCGTTGGTGGACTGATCGTTGCCGACGAGCGCGTACCACCACTGGTGGGCCGTCTCGTGGGAGACCAGGAAGGGCTGGTCTGCCGCACTCCGGGAGCCGGGGATCCAGATGAGCGCCGGGGCCTCCATGGCCAGGCCCCCGCCGGACTCGGCGATGGTGTAGGTGGGGTGCGGGTAGGGCACCCCGCTCAGCCTCTCGAAGCGGCGCAGCTCCCGCCTGGCCAGCTCGATCAGGCGGCGTCCGTCAGCCCTCAGGGTGTGGGCGATGATGGCCGTCCTGCCGTCCGTCGAAGCGCCGCGAACGGTTCGGTAGGCAGGGCTGGCGGCGATGGCGAAATCGCGTACATCGGTGGCGACGTAGGTGGCCCGCCTGCCGCCATCTCGACTGATGCGCCGCCCCGAAGTGGCCCACACGAGCCTGCGGTCGGAGCTGACCGTGACCCGCACCTGTGGGCTGCTCGGCGTCAGGAACGGCTCACCGTGGTCCTGTGGCCCGAAGCGGATGGTGCGGCTGATCCAGGGGATGAAGCGATAGAGCTGCGCCACACCGCCAAGCCGAGAGAAGAAGTACGAGCGTCCGGCGCTGCTGGTGCGCAACCGTGCCTCGAACGCCAGCCACACGGTGGCGCTGCCGGATTCGGCGAGCGGAGCGCCAAGGGGCACCTTGATGGTCTGGCCGCTGACGGCGGGGTTGACCCTGGCCCCGTCGACGGTGACACGCAGCCGGCGCATGGACCCCAGCTTTGCAGCCACGGTGTTGAGCTCGAGCCGATCGACGGGCCCTCCGCTCGTGTTGAGCACATCGATGGTGGTGCGCACGCCTACCCGGCGCGTGTCCCAGTCGAGATGCACGGAGACATCGTAGCGCGCCTCCAGGTGGTAGCTGGTCGCTGCCGGCTGGGCCGCCGCCGCCGGGAGCGCGGTCAGCGGGACGAGCAGGAGGGTCAGCAGAAGAGCCAGCATCGCAGCTGCGGCGAAGGGGCGCAGCGGAGGCCACGCGAGCCTGTCGATCACGCATCCACGGTAGCGGGATGCTGTGGATCCCGCAGTCCACGTCCGGGTGCACCCGGCGCGGATTCCGGGTGCACTACGTAGTGCTACCCAGCGGTTATCCGTAGGCCGGTCCGTGTCAGCACGGATGACGGCACCGCCACGCCATCAGCATCATTGCAGGCAACAGGAATTCGAATGACCGGACTCGCCCCCAAGACCCTTCACGGCGGGGTCTGAGATGAGCGAGATAGAGAGTCGGACTGCGCTGGGGCGCGTCCGGCTCTCGCATTTTCCCGGGGGATATCATCGCGTACATGCACCCCCCTCGCGCCGCCGATCGCCGCCGCCGGACGATTCGGCTGGACGTGGCGATGCTGGCCACGGCCGGGATCCTGCTGGTGGCCACACTGCTGCCCCAGATCGACCCCGACCTCAACATCGTGATGAAGGACCGCACGCTGGACGTGGCGCTGTCGGCCCTGACCCTGGTCGCGGTGGCTGGCCTGGCCGTGCTCTCCTTCATGCGCTATCGGGAAACCGGTCGGCTGGCTTCGTACTTGCAGTCATCCGCCTTCGCGCTGTGGGCCACCTTCATGGCCGTGACGCTCGCCCTCATCGTGTTCCGCCTGGACGGACGGCTGGGGATGACCCTGGGTGCGCCCGAGCAGCTGCCGGTGTGGGTCTCCGCGACCGTGCGCATGAGCGTGGCGGGCCTGTTCATGATCAGCGGCATCGCGGCCCTGCTGGGCATCTACGGCGGCACGCGCCGGCGCATCCGCCGGGTGTTCCTGCCGGTCGCCGCCATCGCCCTGCTGGCTGTGCTCATCTACCCCTTCCGCGCTGTCCTGCCCCCGCTCATCGAGGCCACGGGCCTTCAGGCGCTGCTGGCAGAGCCGAGCGAGTTCGGGCTGCTGCCCGGCTTCACGGGGCTCGCGCTGGCGACCGTCGTGGTCACCGTCACCGGGCTGCTGGCCGCCATCGTGCTCTACCGCCTGACCTACGCTCGTGGCGGCCCCGTGAGCGACGCCTTCACGGCCATGGGCATGGTCATCCTCCTGGTCGCAGAGATCCAGAACGCCTTCTGGCCGAGCGTCTACACCAACCTGGTGACCATCTCGGACATGATGCGGCTCGTGGCCTACGTGGTCCTGGTGGCCGGCGCCATCGCCGATCAGCGCTCGGACTCTGCGGGCCCTGCGCTCCGCCTATACCGCCCTGGACCGCATGCGCGTCAATGACGCCGAGCGTGCCGCGCTCGAGGAGCGAGCCCGCCTGGCTCGTGAGATCCACGATGGTCTGGCCCAGCATCTCTGGTTCGCCAAGCTGAAGTTCGAACGGCTGGTCGGCACGCTCGACGAGACCGATCGGCCCCTCGCTGCCGAGGTGGGACAGGCGCTGGACGCGGCCATCATCGAAGCGCGCGAGGCGCTGGTCACGATGCGGGCCAGTCTCGCTGAGGATGTGCCCTTCGCGGACATGCTGGCCCGGAACATCGATGACTTCGAGGAGGGATCAGGCCTGCGCGTCGAAACGTCCATCTCGATGGGCATCCCGGCCACGCTGGCGCCACGCGTGCAGGTGGAGTTGCTGCGCATCATCAGCGAGGCGCTGACCAACGTTCGCAAGCATGCCGACGCCACCACGGTGCGCATCGCCGCCGAAGTCAGCGATGGTGAGCTGCTCATCACGGTGACCGACAACGGCAAGGGGTTCGTCCAGGAGGAGGCATTCGACCAGGGCATGGGGCTGCGCGGCATGCATGAGCGAGCGCGCCTCATCGGCGGCAGCCTGCTGGTGCGGTCGGAGCTCTCCGGGGGGACCACCGTCGAGGTCCGCGCGCCCGTGCTGGCCCCGGGTGTGCGCAACGTCTCGGAGACCAGCGAGCGAACGCCCATGGCCCCTGCCAGTGAGTCCATCCCGGCCGCGGACATGCAGCTGGAGCTTCCCGGTGCGCTTCCCGAGGGTGGTGGCACGGATCCGCGTCTGACGCCCGCGCGCGGAAACGCGAACGCTCCCGACGTCCACCCGCGCGGTGTGCAAACCTAGCGCTGCCATGACCATCCAGGGACCACGCGCCGCGCTAGCTCCAGCGTCGGGCGCGTGGCACGTCTCCGAGCCGCACCCGGCGGAGGCCGAGCATGGACCGTTGCGGGTGATGCTCGTCGATGACCATGCGCTCGTGCGTTCGGCCGTGAGCCAGGCCATCAGCGCCCCGGATGTCGAGCTCGTGAGCGAGGCCGCCACAGCCGAGGATGCCTTCGCGCTGGCCCTGGCCATGCGTCCCGACATCCTGCTGCTGGACATCGACCTGCCCGGCATGAACGGCCTGCAGATGCTCGAGGAGCTGGCGCCGCGTCTGCCGGATACCAAGATCGTCATGCTCACGGTCTCCGATTCCGAGCGCGACATGATCGAGGCGCTGGCCCGAGGCGCGGCCGGCTACCTCACCAAGGACCTCAGCCCGGAGGCGCTCCTGCGCGCGCTGCGTGGCACCGCGCGCGGTGAGCTGGCCATGTCGCGCCGCTTCTCGGCTCGCGCCATGCGGCACTTCGTGGAGGCCGCCCGCAAGGGTCGCAGCGGAGGTGGCGGGGTCATCGAAGGGCTGAGCCCGCGCGAGAACGACGTGCTGCGCATGCTGGCCGATGGACTCACCGACAAGGAGATCGCCACGGCGCTGATCATCTCGCCGCGCACCGTGGAGACGCATGTCAGCAACATCCTGCACAAGCTGAACGTGCGCAAGCGGGCCGAGGCGGCGCAGCGCTACCGCGAGTCCCTGTAGTCCGGAGGTCGCGCGCTCGATGCGAATCGGGGTCGTCGTCCCCCAGGGCTGGTTCATGGAGTACCGCGGCCGGGACCCGCAGGCCGCGTGGGCGCAGACCGTGGCCGTGGCCCGCCAGGCTGATCGCCTGGGCTTCGATTCGATCTGGCTCTACGACCACTTCCACACCGTGCCGGTGGCCACCGACGAGATCGTCTTCGAGCCCTTCACCTCGCTGGCTGCCCTGGCCGCGCTGACGGAGCGGGTCCGCATCGGCCACATCGTCGTCTGTACCGGGTTCCGCAACCCGGCGCTCACGGCCAAGATGATCTCCACCCTCGACACCATCAGCGGTGGCCGCGCCGAGCTGGGCATCGGGGCCGGCTGGAAACGCGAGGAGTGGCTGGCCTACGGTTACCCCTTCCCTCCCACGCGGGAACGCCTGGCCATGCTCGCCGACCACCTCGAGGTCATCACGCGCATGCTCGAGGGTGGCGACCATGAGCGGGCCACCTTCAGCGGCCGCTACGCGCAGGTGTCCGGCGCCATCAACCGGCCCAAGCCGGTCCAGCGGCCCCGTGTCCCCATCATGGTCGGGGGCAACGGGCCCAACGTGACCTGGCGGCTGGCGGCACGTTTCGCGGACGAGTTGAACCTCGATGGCATGACGCCGGCAGAGGTGGCCACGGCCCTGCCGGTCATCCGGTCACGCTGCGAGGAGATCGGTCGCGACCCGGCCACGCTGCGCGTCTCCGTGCACACCTGGTACGAATCGCCGGGGGTCAGCACGCCGGGGCAGCAGCGCGTCGACCTCTACGCCGCCTATCGCGAGCTGGGGGTCCACCGGGTGCAGTCGTACGTGGTTGGCCTGGCTGACGGACCGGAGGCACTCGATCTCTTCGCCGCCGACGTGCTGGCCGCGGGCGCCGGCCTGGACCACGCCGGGGGGTGACGGGGCGCTGCCGAACCTGGCAGACGCCGGCTCCGGCAGCGCCCTGAGCTGAGCCCTTCGGCGCGGGATGCTGGGGCCATCTCGTCGCGTGTGACGCCAGGGGGCGTTAGCCGGATCGTGATAGCCCCTCCCGTACCCCGCTCGGCCGACTCGATGCCCATTGATGACCGGATCATGCCCCGGCGTGACTGGCCCGCATCGGGTCGCACCCGACACGGCACCAAGACCATGCCGAACCTGCCTGCGTGGACCTCTCGTATGTCCTCCTGACGTGACATCCGGCGGGATGCGTCCCCTCCCGAAGCCGCGCTCCGGGATCCGCGCCGTGTGACTGCCAGCCTTCCCTGGCTAGACGCGGACGGCACGCTCCAGCAGCAGGACCGCAAGCGCTGCCCCCGGCCAGGCGAACCAGTGTCGGACGGAGGCACCGGACCCTTCAGGGTCGTAGGCCTCCGGCAGCATGCCGTCCTCGAAGGCCGCTCCGACCAGGCGCGCCAGCGCCGCATCGGCCGCATCTCGCTCGCCCATGAGCCCGAAGGCGACCCAGCCGATGATGTCGCCCAGCGTCCACGTACCCGGCGTGTGCCGGGACCCCAGGCCGCCCGCGATGCCGGGTACGAAGCCCGGGTTGCCGGCATCGAACGCGAACCGGATCGTGGTGCGCCAGGGGCCGTCGTTCGATCGGCAGAAGCCCCACAGCGGCGCCAGCGCCACGGGCAGGTCGTTGGCCTCCATGTAGCGCTCGATGCCGCCACGTCCATCGATCGAGTAGGCCCACTGCCGGCCCAGCGGGCCGTCCACGACGAATCGCTCCTCGACCGCCGTCCGCGACCGCGTGGCCTGCTGCAGGAGGGTCGCCCGTACCAGCCCCAGCCGCTGTGCCACGGCGGCCAGGCGTGACGCCACGTGCCACAGCAGGACCTGGTCGGAGACGATGAACGGGTAGGCCGGCACATCATCGGCCGGGTTCTCGTCCGTCCGTATCAGCCCGGTCGGTCCATCGATGGCCGACTCGGCCGCCGCCCAGGCCTCGCGGACCAGCTCGTCCCAGGCGCGACCCGGAGGCAGCTCAGGCAGCGTGCCGGTGATCTCGACGAAGTCGACCAGCTCCAGCAGCGGGTAGAGCTGCTGGTCGGCCTGGAGCGGGTGGTCCTTGCGCCGGCCGTCGGCGTGATGGCTGCGGACCCAGCGTCCGTCGGGACGCTCGCAGCGCAGGAACAGCCAGCGCAGGTGATCGGCCACGATGCGGGCGTCATCGTCGTGGCCGCCACGCTGCCAGGCGGCCAGGAGCAGGCGGGCCTGCCAGTAGGCGTCGCGGGTCCACGAGAGTGGCAGGATGCGATGGTCGGCGAGGATGCAGCGCTCACCGGCGGCCACCTGCAGCGCGGTGCAACCGCGCGTGTATGACGCGGCGCGCCGGTTCATCACGCCCAGCGGCTTGACCAGTCGCGCGGGCACCTGCAGCGGGCGGGAGGGCTCGGCCTCCTGATGCGGGGGCGGCGTGAGGCGACGGCCCTCCAGCCAGTCGGGCGCTTCCGGTACCGCTCGGTCGAAGCTGCAGGCGACGTCGAGGTGCACCTCCTCGGCGTCGCCAGGCCAGTCGACCGAGGCCACGGCAGTGGGCATGCGCCGGCGCAGCACCGTCCAGTGGAGGCGCCTGTCCGCCCGACCTTCGGCCGAGCTGTCCTGCTCTTCTCCGCCGTGGCGCAGCCAGGCCTGGATGATGACGGGGGCACCTGTGCCGCTGACACGGAGCGTGCCTTCCCGCGCCTTGAGGCGTGACTTGGCGGTCCCGGCGACGCCACCGCTGTCGACGACCGACGGATCGACCTCGCTGATCTCGGCCAGCGTCGGCGGGGCGAGCCGACCGTTGACGCGGATACGGATGACCGCCGGACGGTCGCGTCGCGAGGCGCGGATGACCAGCCGCTGGACGACGGCACGCGTACTCCTGGGTGCGTCTTCCCGGCTGCTGATCGTGGCGCGGCCGGCCTCCACGCGCAGGAAGGCGTGCTCCTCGCGTCGCATCCAGGAGCGGAAACGGCGCACCGCGTCGACGTTGCCGCGCAGCTCCGGGTCGAAGAGCGGCAGGCCGGTGAGCTCGACGAAGCCGGCCTCCGGGTCCACCGTGGCCAGGCTCAGCCACTCGCCCGCGCGGCCAAAGGAGGCGCAGACCAGGCCATTGCCGACGTCGCGGGGCTTGTGAGGAGTCGCCACGTGCGGATGGTACGGCGGACGCCTCGCCTCGCGGCGGGACGCGCTGCGCGCCTACTCGCGGCGGGACACGCTGCGCGCCTCGCGGCGTGGCCTGTCGTCACATGCCGATGGCGCGGCCGGACTCGGGATCGAGCCAGATGATGCGATCGTGCTCCAGGCGCAGCCCGACGTCGTCGTCAGCCTTGATGGCGACATCCGGTCGTGTCGAGACCTTGATCTGCTCACCGCCCAACCGCACGGTCAGCAGGTCGTGCGAGCCGAGCGGCTCCACCACGAGCACGCGACCGCGCAGGACGTCAGCATCGGCACCGGCGGCCAGCACCTCGATGGACTCGGCGCGGATGCCCAGCGTGACCGGCTTGCCCTCCCAGGCTGCCAGTCGGGCAACGTGCTCGGCCCCCACGCACCACCGCTCCGGCGCCTTCGACCGCCGCCCGCAGGCCCTGCGCGCCCCGCTCCAGGCTGGCGGTCAGGAAGTTCATGGGCGGATTGCCGATGAAGCCGCCCACGAAGCGGTCGACCGGTGTCTGGTAGATCTCCAGCGGGTCCCCCAGCTGCAGGATCTTGCCGGCACGCATGACCGCGATGCGGTCGCCCATGCTCATGGCCTCCACCTGGTCGTGCGTGACATAGACGGTGGTGGAGCCGATCTCCTTGAGCAGGCGCTTCAGCTCGGCACGCATCTCCAGGCGCAGCAGCGCGTCGAGGTTGGAGAGTGGCTCGTCCATGAGCAGCACCTCGGGCTCCATGGCGATGGCCCGGGCCACGGCGATGCGCTGGCGCTGGCCGCCGGAGACCTGCGAGGGGTAGCGCGCCAGGAGGTCCTCGATGTGCAGGAGCTCCGCGGCGGACTCCACCCGCTTCGTCAGCACGACCTTCTCCATCTTCTGCATGCGCAGGCCGAAGGCGATGTTCTCGAACACGTTCATGTGCGGGAAGACCGCGTAGCTCTGGAAGACCATGGCGATGCGGCGATGTCGCGGCGGCAGGTCCGTGACGTTGCGCTCGCCGATCCAGACGCGCCCGGCGTCGATCTCCTCGAGGCCGGCGATGGAGCGCAGCAGTGTCGTCTTGCCGCAACCCGATGGTCCCAGCAGCACCATGAACTCGCCCTCGTGGACGTTCAGCTCGACGTCATCGACAGCGCGGACCTCCTTGAAGGTCTTGACGATGCGCTCGAGGCGGATTCTCAGACACGGCGACCCCTCCCCCGCGCGGCCGGGCAGTCGTTGATCCGCGGCCCGGGGCATCACTTGACCACCCGGCCCCAGAGACCCAGCAGATAGCGACGGATGACGAAGATGACGATGAGACTGGGCAGCAGCAGGATGAAGCCGGCCGCGAAACGG
This sequence comes from uncultured Chloroflexia bacterium, assembly GCA_963697275.1. GTDB lineage: Bacteria > Chloroflexota > Limnocylindria > Limnocylindrales > CSP1-4 > JAFMJV01. Next base: position 176,508 of record CAVONF010000010.1, read on the forward strand.
AAGGTCACGGGCGCCGAGGAGAGGCCCGTCAGGATGCGTGCCGGCAGGGTCGGGTTCTGGGTCGTCAGGATGGCCGCCGCGAAGACGTCGTTCCAGGACAGCACCCAGGTGAAGATGGCGGCGGCGGTCAGCCCCGGCAGTGCCAGCGGCAGGGAGATGCGCAGGAACGCTCGCCAGGGGCTGCAACCGAGCGTCTCCGCCGCCTCCTCCAGCTCGCGAGGGATGGACACGAACACGCTGCCGGTGATGAGGACGGCGAAGGGCAGGGCCAGGGCCGTGTGCATGAGCGACACGGCGATGACGCTGTCGTCGATGGCCAGCCGCCGGAAGGTGATGGCCAGCGGGATGGAGAGGATGACGATGGGGAACGCGCGTGTTGCCAGCACCACCAGGCGATAGCCGTCCCGGCCGCGGAAGGCGAAGCGGGCGATGGCATAGCCCGCGGGCGCCCCGATGCCCAGCGCCAGGATGACCGTGATGATGGCCACGACGACGCTGCGCCAGAACGCATCCAGCACCCCGGGGGCACGCAGGAACGTGCTGATGGCGTCCACCGTGAGCCCCGGCGGGATGACGGACTTGGGGAAGTCGCGGATCGGCTCCGTGGTCACGGCACTGACGAAGATGAGGTAGATGGGGAAGGCCACGAAGAGGGCCAGGATGATGGCGGCCCCGTACCACAGCACCGCATCGACGATCTTGCGCGCCTGCCGGCGGCGGCGCGGCGGCGGCGCTTCATGGCCCCGCGAGATGGGAGCTTGCGTGGCGGTCATACCTGCTGCTCCTCCTTGACCGGTAGCAGCCACAGGATGGCGATCGAGCTGAGGATGGAGAGCAACAGGATGACGCTGGCGTACGCGGCGGCGACGTTGTCGTCGAGGATCTCGGTGGCGTAGCTGTAGGCCTGGTCGGCCAGGACCGTCAGCGCGCTGCCGGCGAGCGCGAGCACGGTCGCGAACACCTGGATGGCCAGGATGACACGCAGGATGAGCGCCACCTGGAGCGCCGGACGCAGCATCGGCAGGATGACCCGGCGCACGCGCTGCCACAACGTGGCGCCGTAGACCTCGGCGGCCTCGAGATACTCGTCCGGGATGGACTGTAGCCCCGCCACCAGGATGATCATGATGATGGACGTGGCGCGCCAGGCCTCGGTGACGATGATGAGGCTGATAAGCAGCCACTGCGTCTCGGGGTTCTGCCAGATGATGGGCTTGTCGATCACGCCGAGCGTCATGAGGATGCTGTTGAGCCAGCCACGCTGGTAGAAGATGGCCGACCACACCAGGCCGGCGGCGAGCTCGCTGATGGCCAGCGGCAGGGCGTAGATGTAGAGCCACAGGCTGGTGCCCCGCAGGCGGGCATTGATGACGAGGGCCATGGACATGGCCAGCACGAGCTGGATGGGGATGACCAGGATGACGAGGATGACCGTGGTCTGCAGTGCCGACAGGAAGTTGGGGTCGCCGACCATGCGCTGCAGCGTCTCCAGGCTCCAGTTCCCGGCTCGATCCTGGAAGGCGAGGCTGAACGACTGCACCATCGGCGTGGCGAAGAAGAACAGCAGGAACAGCACCGACGGGGCGAGCAGCAGGTAGGGGGCCCAGCGCCGACGTCTGGTCACGGCGCCGGTGCCGGGCGTTGCGCTCGGGCGACCGTGGCACGATCGCCCGAGCGGTACTCACGCGAGCTCATGGCCGCGAGAGGGATGGGCTTCCGGTCAGCCGCCGAGCGTGTTGCCCACCTGGCAGACGCCGTCGCTCGGCGGGTCGGGGGCCCAGCACTCGGCGCCCGAGAGGTCGAGCGTTTCCTGCAGGGCTGGTGCGAAGGCTGGCAGCACGGTGACGGGATCGCCGCCGTCGATGATGATGGCCTTGAAGGCGTCCTTGAAGACGTTGCTGTAGGCACCGCCCTGGTCACCGAGCCCGACCGGCAGCTGCGCCAGCAGCGCATCCTCCGAGTTGGCCTGGGCGCTGACCGCATCGAGCTGCATCTGGACGGCTGCGTCGACATCCGCTGCGACCTCACCGGCTGCGACCGGGAAGAAGGCTACCTCCCGCAGCGTGATGCCCTGGGTGTCCGGCGTCACCAGGTACCTGATGAGGTCCATGGCGCCTTCCGGGTTGGGGGCCGTCTTGGGGATGGCCAGTCCGACGATGACAGGCATGAAGCCGCGACCCTCGGGGCCGGCCGGCGCCGGGAACGCGACGAAGTCGTCCGGGCTGGAGCGGAGGGCCTCGATCAGGCGGGCCGTATGGTCCCAGGCCACGGTCACGGAACCCTCGATGAGATGGTCCTGCATGAAGTTGAAGCGGGTCGAGGACTCGGGGTTGACGTACTGCCACAGGTCGGCCAGCCAGTTCCACATCTCGACCGCTTCCGGCGTGGCGAAGGTGGTGTTCACACCGCCAGTGAAGGACGGGTACAGGTACCCCTGGAAGAGGCGGTGATGCAGGGCCTGGTCACCGGTCGGGAGGCCGAGCAGGCGCTCGCCGGAGGCCTCCAGCAGGTTGGCACCCCACTCCTTGACCTGGTCCCAGGTCAGGGCGTTGAGGTCGGCGCCCTCGGGCAGATACTCGAGCGCGCTCTTGTGTGCAGCCATGATGTAGGTGGCCTGCATCCAGGGGATGTAGAGCTGCTCGTCGGTCCCGAGCATGCCGGCCTCCAGGAGGGCCGGGCTGATGTCCAGCTCTGCGACAAGACCGGACAGGTCCATGAGCAGTCCATCCTTGGCCATGGCCGCGAACTCGCCGTGGAGGCCGCCCAGCAGGTCGTTGCCGGCACGTTCCGGGACGGCGGCATCGACCTTGACGTTGCTGATGAACTCGCCGGTGTTGGCGACGGGCACGTACTTCACGGAGCCCGGGTAGTCGGCGAGGATGACGTCGTTCATCTTCGCCTGCTCGGCTTCGGGTTGCAGCTGCGTCGACAGGAAGACGACGGTGTCGTCCTGGGCCGCGACCGCCCCTCCGAACAGCGATGTGGTCAGAGCGAGCGCCGCGGCAGTCCCGAGCACTCGCTTGCCGACGCTAGTCAGGCGCATCGATCGCTCCTTTCACTTGGAGAGGAGCACGCCGACGAAGCGACTGTGCCGTCACCACGCCTCCTCCCTGGCTCGTGCCCCGGTGGGACCAGGGTTGATGAGCGCGTCCATCGTACGCGCGGACGTTGCAGGTCCGGCACGTGTCGATGGGCGGCGGCATTACAGCCGCATATCAGACGGAGCCCAGGGCCTCACAGCCAGCTGTCGATGGGGTCCAGGAACGCGACCAGGTGCCGAGCCAGCTGCTCGGGTGCCTCAAGCCCGATGAGGTGCCCGACGTCGGGGATGACCTCGGCCCGGGCACCCGGCACCTGCGCCTCGAGATCGCGCGCGGCGAGGACGGCGTCGGCGATGTCGAGTGACCCGGCGATGGCCAGGAGCGGCATGCCCAGGCGCCCCAGCTGTCGGACCGCCGGTGGCTCGAGCGGGATGGGTCGTCCGTGTACCCGGTCTGGCCTGCGGATATCGCGATCCATCTCACGCACCAGGTCGCGGATCTCGGCGGGCACGCGATCGGGCGGCTGGCCGGGGCCGTCCACCCACAGGCGCAGGTCCAGCTCCACCATCGCCTCCACGTCCCCGGATCGCGCCAGGCGCCCCCGCTCGTCGAAGAGCAACGCCTCCTGCGGTGTGAGTCGACGCTGCAGACCGCCGATGCTGGAGCCGATGGTCACGAGGGCCGCCACGCGCCCGGGGAACTCCACCGCCGTGTCCAGCGCGATACTCCCGCCCCGGGAGTTGCCCACGAGGCAAGCCCGGCCGATGCCCAGGGCATCCAGGACCGCGATCGTGTCGGCTCGGTCCGAATAGGCCACGTCGGCGGTGAGGGAGTCACCGGCATCCCGGCGATCGAAGGCCACGACACGGTATCCGGCCGCGAGCAGGAACGGCGTGAGCGGCTCCCAGGCCCACGCATCGACGATGGCGGCGTGGAGGAGCGCTACGGGCGGCCCTTCACCGAAGTCGTGGACGGCAAGTCGACCCCCGGGAACCTCGACGCGGCGCTCGGTCATCGTGATCGCCTCCTCTGCTGGTGGTCGCTACGAGCTGGCCACCTGCCGGCTTTCCGCAATCATCGAACAACACCGGGCCAGGAGCGCGGCAACCTTCGTCCGCGGGCAGCGAATGACCGTTTCCGTCGTCGTCTTCGAGCACGAGGCGAGCATCGTCGCCCTCTGGTTCCATTGCCGCAGGCCGCCCGACCCGCCGATTCGGTCCCGTTCGTTCGATGATCGCGGAAAGGTGCACGGCTCCAGCCCCGCCAGGCGGAAGAGGACGCCTCAGCTGGCGCTCAGCCATCGGGCCGGCCTCAGCTGGCGCTCAGCCATCGGGCCGGCCTCAGCTGGCGTTCAGCCAACGGGCCGGTCCAGCTCCGAGACGGCACGTGCGACGGCGTCCCCGAGCGCCGGCAGCGCTGCCACCACGGCCTCGCTGAGCTCCCCGCCGATGGACACGGACTCGATGCCCACGCCCACGAACCGTCCCTGCACCGGCTCGTCACGGAGCAGCTGGGCCAGCGCCACGACCTTGTCCACCGGCAGCTGATGGGAGGACACGGTGACGCACGGCCGCCGCGCGGCCGCTCATCTCGGCCAGGTCCATGGTCCACGATCTGGCCCGGAGCGGGCCCCACGACGGCATCGACGATGACGGCGCGGACGCCGGCCGGCAGGTCGACGCAGGTACTCCGGCTCCAGGGCACCCACGAGCTTGACGTCCGCCCGGGCCAGGGTCTCCGGCGACAGGCTCCTGACCGCCAGCGGCGCCACCGAATCGTCGCCACGCAGCGGATCGCCGCAGGCGAACACGACCACCCGGCTGCGTTCCCCGACGAGGTAGGCGGGGACGAGCCGCTCGCGGGGCCTGTCGCGCGAGGCCTCGTGCGATACCTCGTCGGCCGCGTCGCCGGGCACTAGATGCGCTCGATCTCCAGGCTCAGGAAGTGCGTGGCGCAGCTGATGCAGGGGTCGTAGCAGCGGATGAGCGCCTCCAGCCTGGCCGCCGCCTCGAATTCGGGGAGGTCCAGCACGCTGGCCACGTAGCCGCGCATGTCGTCCTCCATGAAGACCTGGTTCTGCGACGTCGGCGGCACGATCTGCGCCTTCGTCACATGGCCACGCTCGTCGACCTCATAGCGGTGGAAGAGCACGCCGCGCGGCGCTTCCGAGGACCACGAGGCCACCCCGGCCCGCGGCTCCCAGGCGGCCAGGCATCGATCGGCGGCTCGTAGGCCTCGATGATGGCGATGGACTCGGCGATGGCATGGATCATCTCGACGCCGCGCGCCGTGATGGCCGCGAACATGTTGCGGCGCAGGATCTCCACGCCACCCGACGCCTCCAGCGCCTCCCTGGCCAGCGGATGCAGCGCCTCGCCGGCGAGCACGACGCGGGCCGACGGACCCGACGAGGTGGTGCTTGCCATCGAGGCTGGTGGCCTGCAGGGCCGTGGAGTGCTCCACGTGCTGCTCGGTGAAGGCCGTTGTCCCAGTCGCCCGGGTCGATGTCGATGCCCTCGGTGGTGATGAGGCGCCCGGTGTCGAGCGCGTACAGCTCGGGGTCGTACATCGAGAGCATCAGCGGGTCGCGCTCGAAGTCGGGCAGCTCGAAGGCCGCCGTCCAGCGCACCGTCTCCTGGGCATCGGCGAGGGCCTGCTCCAGCTGCGGCAGCAGCAGCCGCGCCTCGGAGCGGCTGGGCACCCGGTAGAAGCCGCCCACGCGCATGCCCAGGGATGCACGGCGCGACCGCCGACCAGCTTGAGCAGGTCGACGCCGGCCTGCTTGAGCGCCAGGCCGCGCTCCACGATGCTTGCGGTGGTCGCGCGCCATGTCGATGGCGCTGTCGTAGCCCAGGAAGTCAGGCGCGTTGAGCAGGTAGATGTGCAGGGCATGGCTCTGCAGCCACTCGCCCCAGTAGAAGAGGCGGCGCAGCTGCCGCACCTGCGGATCGAGCTGCACACCGAAGAGGCGCTCGAAGCCCTCCACCGCGGTCATCTGGTAGGCCACCGGGCAGATGCCGCAGATGCGCGCCACCATGTCCAGGACCTCGTCGGGGTGGCGGCCCACGACGAGCCGCTCGAAGAAGCGCGGCGCCTCGAAGATGGACAGCTCCGCCGTCACGCACCTCGTCGCCGCGGACGACGACCTTGAGCCGTCCCTCGCCCTCCACCCGGGACATCGAATCGACCGCGAAGGTGCGCTCGTCGCTGGACCTTGGGCGGCCCCGAAGCCACGGCCTTGCTCATGCGACACCTCCTTCGGCTCAGCGCTGGCAGACGATCCGGAGCAGTCGTGGCGCGCATGCCGGGCGGGCCACCCCTGGCATCGATGACCTCGCGCAGCTCCGGCGCCCAGCCGGTGAAGCCGGCGAACGTGGCGGCCACGCGCTCGTCGGACAGACCCAGCGACTGGCCGAACCAGTTCGCCAGGCTGGTGCCGTTGGCGCTCTCACGCGGACCGAAGCAGCCGTAGCAGCCGCGGGCCATGCCGGGGCAGAGCGCGTTGCAGCCGCTCGAGATGATGGGGCCCAGGCAGGGTTCGCCGCGCGAGACCATGACGCAGACCCTGCCGGCGCGCTTGCACTCCACGCAGACCGCCTCGCTGGGCAGCTGCGGCCGGCGGCCGATGGCCGTCGCCGTCAGCAGCTCCACGAGCTGGCCGGTGTCGATGGGGCAGCCGCGCAGCTCGGCGTCGACCTGGACATGGTCGGCCACCGGCGTCGCCTTGGCCAGCGTGTCGACGTACTCGGGCGTGGCGTAGACGGCGTCGATGAAGCCGTCGATGCCGCCATCGTTGCCGGCCCACGCCCGCAGCGCCTGGATGCCGCCGCTCGTGGCGCAGGCACCGATGGTCACCAGCAGCGCGGCGCGGTCGCGCAGGTGACGGAGATGGCGCAGCTGGTCGTGCGGTGCTGATGGAGCCCTCGACGAAGAGGATGTCGAAGGGTCCGTCCGGGCGAGCGGTTCGAGGAGGCCTCGCCGAACTCCACGATCTGGTACTTGATGCCGATGTCCAGGAGGGCCGGACCGAGGTCCAGGAAGCCCAGCTGGCAGCCATCGCAGGAGGCGAACTTGACGACGCCGACGCGCAGCGGCTTGTTGCCCTTGGAGATCAGCCATCACAGACCCTCCAGTCCAGCGACTCGCCCAGCTCGCGGCGCGAGAAGACGGGACCGTCCTTGCAGACGAAGTACTTGCCCATCTGGCAGTGGCCGCACAGGCCGATGCCGCACTCCATGTGTCGTTCCATGGAGAGGAAGATGCGTTCCGGGCAGGATGCCTCGACCGGCCAGCGAGTTGGAGGCGGCGGACATCATCTTCTCCGGACCGCAGATGTAGGCCGTGGTGTGGCTGCCGTCGATGGGTTCACGGTCGAAGAGGTGGGTGACGACGCCGACGGCGCCGCTCCACGTGCCGACCTTGGCCCGGTCCACGGTGACGCCCACGGCGATGATCGTCACGCGCGGCCCAGCGTCTTGAGCTCCTCGGTGAAGAGCAGGTCCCCGGGCGTCCGCGCGCCGTAGAAGAGCCGCACCCGGCCGAAGTGGGCCCGGTCGCGCCAGGATCTCGTCGATGAGCGGCCGCAGCGGCGGCAGACCGATGCCGCCGGCGACGATGACGACATCGCGGCCGAAGGCCTCCTCGATGGGCCAGCCCCGCCCACCGGACCGCGCAGGCCGATCTGCGACCCGGGCGCAGCGAGGTGATGGCGCGCGTGCTGGCGCCCTCCGTGCGCGATGGTCAGGTAGATCTCGCCCTCGCGGTAGCGCGAGATGGAGATGGGCACGGCCGAGTAGCCCGGCAGGTCGAGCATCAGGAACTGGCCCGGGCAGCCGCAGCAGACCGACTCGGGCAGGTCCGCGAGGCGCATGGTGTAGACGTTCTTGGTCTCCGCCCACATCTCGGCGATGGTGCCCAGCGAGTAGCGGCCGGGATTGGCGGACACGGGCACCGGCCGCTCCGACCGCTGCATCGGCGGCTTCACCGGCGCCACCTTGAGCAGCGACTTGCGCACGTCGATGCCGACCGGGCACCAGGTGATGCAGCGACCACAGCCGACGCAGCCGTAGCTGCCGAACTGGTCGACCCAGGTGCTGAACTTGTGGGTCAGCCACTGGCGGTAGCGGTCCTTGACGCGCGGTCGGAAGTTGCCGTGGGCGACGCGCGCGAAGTCGAGCGTGAAGCAGGAGGCCCACTGGCGGCTGGACTCGGTCTCGTGCCCAGCAGGTCGGAGGTCTGCCTGACGTCCGTGCAGAAGCAGGTGGGGCAGACCATGGTGCAGTTGGTGCAGGCCAGGCAGCGCTCGGCGATCTCCTCCCAGCCGTCCGATTCGAGCTGCGCCACGAGGCGGTCCTTGAGGCCGTCGGTGGTGACGCCCAGCTGCTCGGACATGATGGCGCGGGCGGCGACGCCCACGCCGGCCGCGGCGTGCTGCTGCAGCGAGCTGGCCTCGTCCAGGCTGAGGCGCTCGACGAGGTCTTCTGCCGGCCTCGCTGCCGGCGCGCACGACGTAGCCGTCGTCCAGCTCGATGAGCCCGATGTCGAAGCCGCTGCGCGACCTCCGGGCCGGTGCCCATCGAGGCGCAGAAGCAGGTGCCGCTGGGGACGGCGCAGTCGACCGCCACGATGAAGGCCTTGCCGCGCCGGTCGGCGTAGTCCTCGTCGATGTAGGGACCGCCGCTGAGCACCTCGTCGTGGATGGCGAGGGCCGCGAGATCGCAGGCCCGTACGCCCAGGAAGGCCATGCGCGGCGCATCGTGGTCCACGTCCTCGTAGTCGATCTGGTCACCGTCGCGGCGTGGCCCGGGCGATGGGCACGCTGGCGGGGTAGGTGAAGGACTTCCAGGAGGTCGGCGAGGAGGCGTAGTCGAACGCCCGGGCGGCCTGGCAGCAGCGTTGCCGGCACCGCCGTTGGTGGGATCGCCATGGCCGTTCCTGGAGATGCGGTAGCGGCCGGGCGCCTGCTCGTCGGTCACGCCGTGGGGCAGGTCAGCGCTCGATCCGATCTCGTCGTAGACGATGGCCGCATCGCGGACGGTCGGCCCCACGACCTTGCGGCCGTCCTCGCGAAGCAGCGCGATGAGGCGGTCAAGGCCCTCTCGAGGCAGCCAGACGCGCGTAGTCATGTCGATCACAGCCGGGCTCCGTTCAGTTCGCTACCAGGGCTCGGTCTGCTCGGACCCGTACAGGTCGAGCAGCTGGTGGCGCGTGGCGCCGAGCCGTCGGGCCAGGGCCTCCAGGAGCTTGGGATAGATGCCTGCGGTCAGCTCGCAGTCGGTGCGGACCCGTTCGCGCAGCGCCGCGCCGTCGAACGCGATGACCTTGACGGGCTCCAGGCTGACGACCGTGGAGGTCGCCTTGAACGGGGAGATGAGGGCCGACCAGCCGAAGATGTCGCCCGGCTCGACGGTCATGAGGGTCACCGAACCACGTCCGGCAACGTGTTCGGTGAGGGCCACGCGTCCCTCGACGAGGACGCTGAGTTCCTTGGTTTCGTCGCCCTCACGGAGAAGACGCGCACGAGCCGGTGCCTCGTACTCCCGCGCCATGTCCGCGAGGCGCTCCTTGATGCCTCGGGACAAGCCGGAGCCGAACCACGTGGCGTCGATCTCGGAGACCAACGTGGCGAGATCGGTCATCGAGCTACGGTGGTGGAGGCGCCGCCGTGCTCGTAGGGCCGTCTGTCCCGGACAGACGTGCCGTTCGGCGGTGTGGGTCACGGGCGAGCGGACGATGACGACCAGGCGCCTGGATCCGGGGGCCGCTTGTCCCGTCGTCGCAGGGCCGATGGGCATCGGCAGACATCGTGTCGGTAGGGCACTCTAGGGTCATGCATGAAGCCGGAGCGGTCGGCACCGCTATCGAGAAGGTCATCCACGATTGGCCGGCGTCCGGACGTGGCGGACATCTCGAGCTGGAGATCCGCGACGCCACTCGTGCCGAGGCGGACGCGGTGGCCTTCTATGCCGCCGCCATCCTGGCTGACCACGGCTTCGCCAGCACCACCTTCACGGTGGTCAGCAACGATGTCCACTGCGCCCTGTGCGGCGAACTGGCCACCACGGCATCGCCCACCGACCCGCAGTGCAACCACTGCGGCGCTCCCCTGCCCCAGGTCCCGGGGCCAGCCGTGGTGTGCCGGGAGGTGGCGCCATGTGCCTGATGGCTCCGGCCCGGGTGGTGGCCACTGACGGCACGCTCTGCGAGGTCGTGACGGGCGGCCGCATCGATCGTGCCTCGATGATGCTGGAGCCGGACCTGCAGGTCGGCGATTGGGTGCTGGTCAACAGCGGCACCGTCGTGCGCAAGCTCGATCCCGACCAGGCCGAGGAGATGACTCGCGCCTTCGGCATCGTGTTCGGCCTGACCGATGAGAACGGGCAGCCACTTCCAGACAGCCCGGCCGGCGCGGCCGGACCATCGGGCTGACGACGATCGACGTGATCTCATGACGGACGCGACCGTATCCCCCGCCGCCGCGCCGGCACGAAGCGGTCCTCCTTCTCCAGGGGGCCACGCTCCGGGACAGCGCTCCCGGAGCGTGGTTCCTCCCTCCGGGCCGGTACTGTTCGCGCGCTACGCCTTCGGCCCCAACCGCCTGGGGCTCTGCGGACCGGAGGACTGGCGCTCCCTGCTGGAGCTGGGGGTAGCCGGCAGCGAAGGCGCAACCAGACCGTCCATGGTCGCCGAGATCGATCATGGTCTGCGCGACCTGGCGGCGCGCTTCGAAGGTGCCTATCCCTACCTGGAGTTGATCGCTGCGGCGCACGGCATCGAAGACCCCATGGACGTGCGCGTCGTGGACGCCTACTGGATCGGGAATGCCCTGTCCGACAGCGTGGCGCCCGGGCTGATGCGGCAGTCGATGGACGTGCGCTTCCGCGCACAGCTGTTGCCGGAGGCGTGGCGCTGGCTGGAGGGCAAGCCGGAGGCGGGCGCTCATCCCACGCACGCCTTCCACGTCTTCGACATCTTCCCGCGGGTCGGCCTGATGCGTGGCGGGGACGTCACTGACGCCGTCGGGCTGATGGATTCGTGCCGCATCCGCTGGGGGCGCGTGCTGGAGGTGAGCGGCGAGCGGCTCGTCGTGAACGCCGTGCCGCTCGGCCTGGTGGACAGCAAGCTGGCACTGGGCGCGGCCCGTCCGCAGACGGTGCGGCGCTGGCTGGACGGCAGCGGATTTGTCTCCGAGGTGGAAGCCGGTGACGTCGTCAGTCTCCACTGGGACTGGGCCTGCGAGGTGCTCAGCGGTCCCCGGCTGGAGGCGCTGCAGCGGCGCACCGCTCACCAACTGGAGCTCGCCAACCAGACCATCTGAGGTTGGGCAGCGCCCAGGTGTGCCCGGCGCCGGACATCAACCCTTGGCTGCCAGAGAAGGTGAGCCCGTCCGGAGAAGGTGCCGGACGGGCTCCGCTTGAGCGATATGCGTTCTCAGCAGGATGGATGGCGACGGCGATCCACCCCGGATGGCCTACCGATGCGCCGGGATCTCCCTGCTCCGAGTGGCACCGAACACCACGGCGACCAGTCCGAACGATGACGCCAGGAGGGCGAGCGCCGCCCCCTCGGTCACGGCAGCGGCGATGCCGATGCTGATCATGACCAGTCCACCCGTGATGAGGGCGAAGCCCGGAGCGTGGCTCTGGTTCTCATCCACTTCGCGAATGGCGCGCATCTCGATGAGCATGACCGCAGCGCCGAGGATGGCGATCGACACCATCAGGACCCAGGACATCGAAACCAAACCTCCTTCGTTGACTGTGCCAAGAGCATGACAACGTTTACATGCACTGTCAAAGGGCCGAATGGACCCGATGGCCTAGTCCGTCGTACCGGGTCCGGCAGGGCTGCCTGGGGTAGGACGGCGACTGCGCGATCGCCCGGCGCCCGGCGCCGCGGCGTCCCGCGGCGTCCGCGGCGTCCCGCGGCGCCTGAACTGCCCGACGACTGGCTATGGCGCCGCGGCGGCGTCGGGCTGGAGGGCCGGCGCGGGTGCCGGTGCGCTGCGGTAGATGAGCAGACCGATGACCAGACACACAGCCATGCCCACCACGAAGAACCAGAAGGGCAGCCCGAGACCCAGCGTGAAGCCCTCCTCGGCACGCATCACGCTGCCCCTCTCGAAGAGCGCACCAGCCACCACCGAGGCCACGATCAGCGCCAGCGTGCTGGTCGCACCGAAGAGCCCCTGCGCGGTCGAGGCCCGGCCCGCCGGCGTGCCGCCTGCAAGCATGGCGAAGAGAGCCGGGGTCATGGCCGCGGTCGCCGCCGCCTCCAGCGGCACCACCAGCGTGGGCAACAACGGCTCGCTGGCCAGGGCGTAGAGCGAGCCGGACATGAGGATGACGAGGCCGCTGCCGATGATGAAGCGGACCGGGCCCTTGCGATCCACCCATCGGCCGGCGATGGGGGCCACGATCATCTCGGGGATGGCGAAGAGCACGAAGGTGGCACCCACCCAGGTGATGCTCGCACCGAGGGCGATGAGATAGATGCTCCAGACCACCTCGTAGGTGCCGAAGGAGAGGTGCAGGCCGAAGGTCAGCACGAGCGCAGCCACCACCCTGCGGTTGAAGATGGCTGCGAAGGGAGCCTGCTCGACGGACGCGGGCAGGGACGTCGGGACCAGGGCGGTCTCCGAGGCCGAGAAGGGCACGCCTGCCGGCAGCGGCTGGGCATCGGGGCGGTGCTCGAACTCCGGGGCCTCCACCACGTGCGGCCGTGGCGAAAGATAGAGCGCCACCACCGCGGCGCCGGCGACCGCCAGCACCCCGGTGAAGATGAAGGGGAAGGCGTAGCCGCCGAAGAGGGCCGTGCCCAGCGCCCCGATGGCCGGCCCGATGGCGAAGCCGCCGACCTGGAAGGCGGCGTAGAACCCGAACGCCTCGCCGCGCTCGTCCTCATCGGTGGCATCCACGAGCATGCCGCGCGCTGCCGGATCGTAGAGGCCCGTGGCGGCGCCGGCGATGAAACGCAGGATGAACAGCGCCGCGAACGTGGTGAAGAAGAGCGGCAGCAGGCTGACGATGCCGAGGATGACCAGGCCGATGACCATCTGCGGCTTGCGACTGTGGCGGTCCGCCCACCAGCCGAAGATCGGCTCGGAGATGAGCTTGGCGATGGGCCAGGCGGCCACGATGAGGCCGAGCTGCGTGGCGTCGATGCCCTGCTCCTGGACGAACAGCGGCAGCACCGGCAGGAGCGCACCGAAGCCGATCATGACGATGAGCTGGGCGGCCAGGAGCGGCAGCAGCGGGCCCCAGCGTCGCAGCCAGGCAGAGATGCGGGCGGGGGCCGGGATACGCGATCTGGGCATCACGGCTCAGCGTAGCTCGGTCGGCGGCCCAGGCTCAGTCAGGGTCGCCGGGTACGAGCTTGAGCCAGACGACGCTTCCGAGCAGGTCCTCATCGCCAGGGTGCTCGGCCAGCAGGACCTCGAGGGCGCGGATGATGCGGCCGAAGCCGCGGCGTGTCCTCGGGAACGAGTGTGGCGAGACGAGCACGATGCCTGGGTGCGGCTGCCGGCTGTCCAGACGCCGGGCCCCGATGGGCACGAAGTCCCTGGCATCTTCCGTGACCACGGCACGGCCCTCGGCCGCGGCCACCACGATGACGTGGACATCAGCGAGGCGCCGGAGATCGGCGCGCTCGGTCACTGCGACGACATCGTGGCCGAGCTCGCGAAGGGATGCGGCGATCTCGGGCGCGTAGTGCTCACCGAGCAGCAGCTTCATCCGATGGCGTCAGCGACCCGGCGCATCCTTCGCTCCTCCTGCTCGAAGTACTGAGCATTGGAATCGATCCAGGCATCGATCTCATGGGGGAAGTCTGCGTAGTACCTCAGGGCAACGAGGACGACCTCCTCGTGGAGATGGAGGTAGGCAGCCGCCTCGGCCGCCGAGCCACCGTGGTGCTGCACGGTCTCGACCACCTCCCAGACATCGAGTCCCGTGCCGGCGACCCTGGCCCGCCGGCCCGCCGGCTCGTTGACGAAGACGATGCCGGGATGGTCGTCCTGGCGAAGACCCTCGTCGACGTAGCGCTCGACGAGCGCGGTCTGGGTCAGGCCGGTCTGGCGCGCGCGCTGCTCGAGGCGCTCCAGCGTCGTCGGGTCGAAGCGGAAGGAGCGATGCGTTCGGGTGCTCATGCCCGACGCGTAGCACGGTGTGTTGCGTCGTGCTACGTCGTATCACATCAGCAGGCACAAGACCGCAGGGCCCGGGAAGCGTCCCATCCTCCGTGACGGGGTCGGGTGGCTGACGGCCAGGCACGGAGCGCCGTCCGAGGCAGGAGTGTCCCCCCCCGAGGCAGGAGTGCCCCCGAGGCAGGAGTGCCCCCGAGGCAGGAGTATCCCCCCCCGAGACGGCCCTGTGCGTCCGCCGGGCCCGAACGACGCCCCGGTCGGTCCCTCACCACGATGGGGGCCGCTCACCACGATCGCGAAGGCTCCCTGCCGCTCGGATCCGTGGCTCGTCATCGTGCTGCCGACCGACGCGGCCCACCCGTCTCCCGGCCGGCTATCACAGACGTTGGGCGGCAGGCGGACCAGCCTGCCTTGCTTGACCGCAGCCGCCAACTGCCAGAGACTGCACCGCTCCCGGGCGGCCCCCCGCACGAGCCCGACCGGACCAGGAGGAACCGCCGATGCGTACCACCGGACGACGCTGGAGCCTGTCGATCTGGATCGCCCTGATGCTGGCCTTGCCGCTCGGCGCCGCAGCGCAAGACGAGACCGCCGACGAGCGGACGGTCGAGCTGCCGGTGCTCGAGGGCCTCGCCTGGTATCGCTCGACCGACCTGTCCGGTGCGGAGATGCCGGAGCGGCTCAGCGAGGACGAGGTGGCCGCCTGGGGCGTGCTCGCTGACGGTGCCGGCGCCACGCTCGATGACCTGTCCTACACGTTCGACCTGGCCTTCGATCCCGCAGCGCTGCCGCGGATCGGAGCGATGGCGACCGTCCGCGTGGATGGCGCCGACCCCACAGCGTTGCAGGCAGCCGTCGTGCAGGACATCGTGGACCAGGCCGTCAGCCTGGGAGCGGAGCCGCCGGATCCACAGCCCACGACGCTCGGTGACAGGGACGTGACCATCGTGGTGCTCCCTCCGGCCATGGGCTTCGAGACGGCCACGGTCTACACCAACGAGGACGTGGCCTATGTGATGCTGCTGCCGGCGGCCCTGGTGGCCGAAGCGCTGGAGCGCCTGCCATGACCGTCCGAGCGATCGCCAGCATCGCCCTGGCTACGATCGTCGTGCTTGTCGCGTCCCCCGTCATGGCCGTGGCACCCCAGCCGGTGGTGGCGATCGATCCAGCCGAGAGCCAGGACACCGGGGGCAGCGATACCACTGATGGCGGCGACGACCAGGAGGACCCCTCGGTGCCGCCGGAACAGGACTGTCTGAACGTGCCCGGGGAGGCACCCGCGGCGGCGGCACCCGCGGCGGCGGCGGGCACGGGCGTTCCCAGCCTGATGACACCGCGAGCCTCGTATCCGGGTCCCGTCGTCGCGGTCCCTCCCGGGCCCCGTCCCTGGCCAACCAACTGCAGCGCAGACCTGTCGATGCTGCTCGTCATCCGCTCGCCGGACGAGCGCAAGCCACGGGATGTGGACGCCTTCATGGACGAACTCGCCATCCCCCAGGCGTCGCTGGAGTCCCTGTTCGAGGTGCGCGTGCCGGCGCAGACCCGGACCATCTCGCTCGCCCAGCCGACCGACGAATGGGAGCTGACGGGCCTGCGCTGCGACTGCATCGGCACCCAGCAGCAGGCATCCGCCCCGCGGCCGCGCCTGACACTTGGCGGCGTCGACGCCACGGTCCGGACGTCGCAGCCTCAGCCCGTGGTCGCGATCGTGTCGTCAGGACCCGTGCCCGGCGGCTGCATCGGCATCAGCAGCAGCGCTGGCACCCGTGGGTCGGGCCCCGTGATCATGTCCGGAGGCCGTGCCGCCGAAGGTAGCGGCGCCCAGGTAGGCCTGACCTACCCGCAGCCAGTGGTCGCGGTGGAGCCCGGGCCGCAGCCATGGTCGCCGCCGCCGCGCCAGCCTGCCAGCGTCTCCTGGGACAGGGACGGCACGGTCAGGATCCACGACTCCGACGGCGCGGGCGGCACGTTCCACTGCGTCTGGACGGTGGAGCTCATGAAGGGCACGTTCAGCGTGACCACGCAGACGGAGCCGCCGGGCGAGGAGGGTCGCTTCACGTATCAGCTCACGCCGGCCTTGCTGCATCCGCGCGCACAGCCGTTCACGATGCGGGCCGACCCGACCGGTACCGAGGACCTGCGCCGCGGGGAGTGGACAGCATCGCTGCGTGACGTGCCCGAGGGCTGGAGCGTGGAGGAGTCGACCTGTCGCGAGCGCGGCACCGAGCTGATCACCACGGCCGGAGGAGCGCAGGCCCGCCTGGGCATCGATCCCGGGGACAGGGTGGGCTGCACGTTCAGGCTCCGGCTCCTGGCGCCGCGGCAGGGCCGCTGGAAGGCTGACAACAAGCAGGGCACGCTGAAGTGTTCGTTGCGCGGGCTGAACACGAAGCTGGAGGCAGTCACCGACCAGGGTCGGCTGACCGTGAAGAGCGACGGCGACGTGCTCGTGGGCAAGGGCATCGGGCAGGGCAAGGGCTCCTTCCGGGCGGAACGCAACCGTAACGATCCCCGCGTCTACCGCGGCACACTGGATCTCGGCGTGGGCGGCTCGACCGTCCAGACCAGGGTGACGCTTCGCCTCGTCAGCGAGAGCAAGCTGACCGGGAGCCTGCAGGCGTCGTTCCGGGAGCGGGGCGTGAAGTGCACGCTGAGGAGGGACATCGTCCTGACGTACGCCGGTGGCAACTAGGGTCGCTCGCGGCCGCTCGCGACTCTCCGGCATCCTCGTCTCGACGATGCTTCTCGCGGCCACGCCGGGGGCCGGCCCCGTCGGGGCCGCGGCCGGCGCGGACGTGCCCGGCAGGCACGACTGGTGGCCATGCCCGGACGCGACTGCGTCCGCCGAGTGCACCTGGCTCGAGGTGCCACTGGACCATGCGGACCCGACGTCCTCCACCGTTCGACTACTGACGAACCGGCTCCCCGCCGGCGACGCGTCCCGACGCCTGGGCGTCCTCGTCACCATCGCCGGCGGGCCGGGCCAGCGCGGCACCGACCATGTCCGTGTGGGTGCCCATACGCCGGCCATCCACGAGCGCTTCGACATCGTGAGCTGGGATCCGCGCGGCACGTCGCATGAGACACACATCGATTGCCTGCCCACGTGGGACCCCTTCGAGGGACTGGACCGCACGCCGGACACGACCGCGGAGCGCCGCCTCCTCGACGCCCGAACGGCACAGCTGGCACGTCGCTGCCGGGCTGCCCACGAGACGCTGCTGCCGTTCGTGGGCACGTTCCAGACGGTGCTCGATCTGGAGCACCTCAGGCACAGTCTTGGAGAGGATCGGATCAGCATCCTCGCCTCGTCCTACGGGACGCAGGTCGCCGCCACGTACGCCACGCTGTTCCCCGATCGGGTCAGGGCCGTCGTGCTGGATGGCTTCAGCGACCCGAACCTGGCACCCGATGAGCGGGAGATCGCGCAGGCGGCAGCGTTCGAACGAGAGCTCGACGGACTCCTCGCCCAGTGCGCCGCAGACCGTGACTGTCCCTTCCACAGCGGCGGCGACCCCGGGGATGGCCTCGATCGACTGCTCGAACGACTCGACGCCGAACCCATCCCGGCCGCCCGGGCGGCCGGGCAGTCAGCCAGTCAGTCGGATGCGTACGAGGCCATCCTCGGCTCGCTCGTCCTGGGTCCCGCGGCGCGCGAGCGGTTGCTCGGCGCGCTGACCGCTGCCGCTGCGGGCGACGGTGGGCCCCTCGACCGCATCGCCGAAGAGGTCCGCCGCGGGTACGAGACCACGGGACTTGACCAGGGCACGTTCATGGCCATCTACTGCGCCGACACGGCTGCCTTCTGGCGCAGCCTGGGCCGCGACGAGGTGGCCCGCCTGACGAGGCAGATCCGGGACGTCGCCCCGCGGCTCGGACCGTGGCTCTGGTCACCGCCGGCGTCGGATCGATCTGCCGCCGGTCGGATTGTGCGCCATGCAGCCCCACGGTCCCGCTCCGCCAACCCAGCACATCGACGCGGCCGGGGCGGGCCCGGTGCTCGTGCTCGGGACGAGTGGTGATCCGACCACCCCGGTCAGGGGCGCCCGCCGGGCCACCGAAGGACTGGAGGACGGCACGTTCCTGACGCTGGAGGCCGACCACCACCTGGCCTGGCAGGCCGCGGTTCACGAGCCGCTCGAGGCGGCGCATCGCTGCCTCCTGGACGCCGTGGAGTCGTACCTCATCGACCTCGAGCTGCCACCCGACGGCACGCTGTGCAGAGGAGGAACGTCGCGGGGCGAGGCCTGACGCTCACCTCTGTAGTGGACGGCTTCGGCTGCGCGCTCTAGGCTCTAGGGGCCGTGAAGACCCCAGGGAGCCCCATGAACAGAGTCATCGTGCTCGCCATCAGCGTGGCACTGCTGGTCATCCCCACCGTGGGCAGCAGCAGCGCCGTCGCCGCCAAGCCCAAGTGCGCCGGATTGGTCGCCACCAAGGTGGGCACCAACAAGTCCCAGGTGATCCGGGGCACCTCGAAGCGGGACGTCATCGTGGCCAAGCGTGGCGTGGACCGCATCTACGGCGAGGGCGGCAATGACGTCATCTGTGCCGGTCCGGGCAACGATGTCATCGAGGGTGGGCCCGGCAAGGACCGCATCTACGGCGAGGGCGGCAATGACGTGCTCAAGGGTGGTCCCGGCAAGGACTTCCTCGACGGCGGTGCGGGCAGGAACGCCTGTTACCCGGCCGCCGGCGGTGACAAGTTGCGCAACTGCGAGGAGGCAGACCTGGCGGTCGACATCACTATCGTCAAGCCCAGCGTGGAACCGATCTTCGGGGACGATGAGGTGGACGCGGTCGCGGACGACGGCGAGGCCATCGAGTTCACGGTCCGCGTCAGGAACCTTGGGGCGAAGCGCTCAGGACCCTTCGACCTGACCCTCAGCCAGCTGGAAGCGGGCATCGTCTGTGCGGTCGACCATTCCGGGACGACCACGGAAGAGTCCCTTTGGCCGGGAGCCTTCCTCGAGACCGCGTACGCCATCGAGGATGGCTGCACCAGGGCGCCGGCCGCCAGCGTCGACCCCGAGCTCACCATCACGGCGACGGTCGAGCCGGCGAGCGCTGACGCAGATGCGGACAATGACGAGGCCTCGGTGCGCATCGACATCCGCCCTCCGCTGACCCTGCCCGCGCCGTAGGCCCACGGTCTGCCGGCGCGCCAGACAAGCTGACACGCCGCCCCCGTACCATCGGGGACGATGCAGCTGATCGACGGGCGGCCCGTCTACGCCGCCACGGACCTCGTCGGCTTCCTGGCCTGCGGGCACCTCACGGAGCTGGAGCGCTGCGCCCTGGCCGGCCTGACCCGTCGGCCGCATCGTCCGGACCCCCAGCTGGACCGCATCCGTGAGCGCGGCTACCAGCATGAGCAGCGCTACAAGGCGGACCTCGTGACCGCGGGGCGAGCCGTCACGGACCTGGATGCGCCACGGGACCCATGGCAAGAGGACAAGGGAGCGTGGCTGCACGAGCGCGCCCGGCAGACCATCGAGGCCATCACCCGGGGAGATGACGTCATCTTCCAGGCCTGCTTCTTCGACGGTACCTGGCTGGGCTTCGCGGACTTCCTGCTGCGCGTGGAACGGCCCACACCCACCCTGCCCTGGTCGTACGAGGTCGCAGATACCAAGCTCGCCCGCAGCGTGAAGGCCTCCGCGATCCTCCAGCTCAGCTCATACAGCGAGCACCTGGCCCGCATCCAGGGCCTGGTCCCGGAGTCCATGCACGTCGCGCTCGGGGGCAGTGCGCGGGAGGTGGAGTCCTTCCGGGTGGCCACCTACGCGGCCTACTACCGCGCCGTCAAGCGCCGCTTCGCCGACACGGTCGGCGCTCCCCTCCCCGTCCAGTACCCACCGCCGCCACCCTCCTATCCGGACCCCGTCGAGCACTGCGACGTCTGCCGCTGGTGGCTGGTCTGCACGGACCGTCGCCGCGCGGATGACGACCTCTCGCTGGTGGCGGGCATGCCCGGCCGGACGCGCTCGGAGCTCCAGGAACGTGCCGTGCCCACCCGGCGAAGCCTGGCCGTGCTGCCGTTGCCACTCAGCCCGCGCCTGGAGCGCACCAGCCCGGAGGCCCTGACCCGGGTCCGGGAACAGGCGCGCCTCCAGGTGGAGTCGGATGCCGTCGGCCACATCGTCTTCGAGCGCCTGCCGCTCATCGGCACGGAGGAGGGTGCCCCGGACACCAGCAAGGGCCTGCTGGCGCTGCCCGATGCCCAGCCCCGGCGACCTCTTCCTGGACCTGGAGGGCGACCCCTTCGCCCTGGATGACGGGGTCGACTACCTCTTCGGCATCCTCGAGCCCGGTCGGCTCGACGCGGACGGCGAACCGCTGTTCCACGCCTTCTGGTCGCGGGACGAGGACGGCCGCATCACCCCGGAGGCAGAGCAGCGGGCCTTCGAGCGGACCATCGACCTCATCATCGAGCGGCTTGACGCGGACCCTACGCTCCACGTCTACCACTACGCCTCCTACGAGCCAGCTCACCTGGGCCTGCTCATGGGCCGCTACGGCACCCGGGAGGAGGAGGTGGACCGCCTCATGCGCGGCAACGTCCTGGTGGACCTCTTCAGCGTCGTGCGCCAGGGCGTGCGCGTGGGCGTGGAGTCCTACTCCATCAAGAAGCTGGAGCCGCTCTACGGCTATGTTCGGGAGGTGGACCTGCGGGACGCCGGCTCGTCGATCGTGGCCTTCGAGACCTGGCTGGAGGTCGGTGGGGAGTCGGGGCAGGATGACGAGACCCTCGGACGCATCGAGCGCTACAACCGCGATGACGTCGTCTCCACCTGGCAGCTGCGGGACTGGCTGGAGGGCCAGCGCGCGGAGCTGGAGCATGAGCTCGGCGCCGCTCTGCCCCGGCCCGGACCGCGGGATGGTGAGGCCTCGGAGCAGCTCTCCGAATGGCTGGCGAAGGTCCGGGACACCGCGGCTCAGCTGACGGCCGGCCTGCCGGAGGACCCCGACTCCTGGGTCGCCGGCGCAGCGCGGCCGCTGGCTGCTGGCGCAGCTCCTGGAGTGGCACCGGCGGGAGGAGAAGCCCGGCTGGTGGCGCTACTTCCACCTGCTGGAGGACCTCACGGACGAGGAGCGGCGCGAGGAGCCGGAGCCGCTGTCCATGCTGGAGCTGGTCGGGCGTGGAGGACGAGGAGCGGCGCACGTACCGCTACCGCTTCCCGCCCCAGGAGCACGAGATCGGCGAACGCGGTGGCGTGGACCCGGTCAGCGGCAAGACACTTCTCGGTCGTCGAGCTCGATGACCAGCGCGGCGAGATCGTCCTGCGCTTCGCGAAGACCTGGAAGGGCGTCGAGCATCCCACGGCGCTCGTGCCGGAGCTCGTGGTCAGGACGACGGAGCAGCAGTCGAGCCTGCTGCGCATCGGGCAGGCCGTCGCCGCGGATGGCCTGGCAGAGGACGGGCCCTATCGCGCCGCGCGGGACCTCCTGGCGCGCCGGCCTCCGCACGTGTGGGGCGTGGCGCCCGGAGCGACCTGCGGGCCGAAGGTCAGATCGGCGGAGGCGGCCGCCCGGGACCTCGTGACACGCCTGGACCGCACGTACCTGGCCATCCAGGGGCCGCCCGGCAGCGGCAAGACCTGGACGGGGGCGCGGATGATCCTGGACCTCGTGGCGCAGGGTCGCAAGGTCGGGGTGACGGCCAACAGCCACAAGGTCATCGGCAAGATGCTCGATGACGTCATCGATCGCGGCCGGCTGCGGACCCGCGCTTCGCGGATCGGCCACCACGCGTCGGCCAGAAGCCCGGACAGGATCGCGAGCTCACCTGCACGGCGGCCCAGGAGCTCTGCACCAACGCGGATGTCCAGGCCGCCCTGGTCGACGATGAGGTGGACGTGGTCGGTGGCACAGCCTGGCTCTGGGCACACGAGCGGCTGGCAGACAGCCTGGACGTCCTCTTCATCGACGAGGCCGGCCAGTTCTCGCTGGCCAACGCTGTGGCCGTGTCAGCCGCTGCCCGGAACCTCGTGCTGCTGGGCGATCCGCAGCAGCTGGACCAGCCCACGCAGGGCACGCACCCGCCGGGAGCGGGACGCAGCGCCCTCGCCCATCTGCTGGACGACCACGCCACCATGCCCGGGCATCTCGGGCTCTTCATGGAGCGCACCTGGCGGCTGCACCCGGACATCTGCGCCTACACCTCGGAGGCCTTCTACGAGGGCAAGCTGGAGCCACAGGAGGGCAACGAGAAGCAGGGCCTCCGCGGCGTGCCGCCGCTGGACGGCACGGGCGTCCGACTTCCTGGCCGTGGACCACGTGGCGGACCGGGATGACACCGATTCGCCCGCCGAGGCGGAGGTCGTGGCGGAGATCGTGGGTCGCCTGCTGTCGGCCGGGGCGACGTGGACGGATGCCAAGGGCGGCACGCGCACCGTGACGCCGGAGGACATCCTCATCGTCTCGCCCTTCAACCTCCATCGGCGGCGCATCCGCGCGGCCCTGGAGGCCCGCGGCGAGGCCGCGGCGCGCGTGCCCGTCGGCACGGTGGACAAGTTCCAGGGCCAGCAGGCGCCCATCTCCATCTACTCGATGGCCACCTCCCGCCCGGAGGATGCGCCCCGCGGCCTGGAGTTCCTCTACTCGCTCAACCGGCTCAACGTGGCCACCTCGCGGGCGCGCTGCCTGACGCTGGTGGTGGCCTCACCGGCGCTGGTCCTCGTCGACGCCCGGACCCCGCGCCAGATGGAGCTGGCCAATGCCCTCTGCCGCTTCGTGGAGGTGGCGGAGCGAGTAGCATCGTCGGTGCTACCGATCGGTCTGCCTGGTATCGTCGCCCTGAGGAGGCACGCATGACCGACGTCAACCCGGCGGACCGCCAGGCAGCCGCAGGGTCGTCTGCAGGCCGCCCCAGGCTGAGATGTAGAAGACGATCGAGGCCGTCTCGGGCATCTCGCTGCCGTAGCCAGTCCCGTCGTGTCAGCGTGTCTCCGGGTTGCGCTCACTCCCAGGATCCAGCAGACACGGGCCACGACGAAGTCGGCTGAGCGCTCATGGACGCACTCGAGCGGTGGCCGCAGAGTCCCTGGACGCGGACGGCGAGGTCGAGGCCGCGGTCGCTGCCTACGTCGACATGCTGAGACGGGAACTGAAGGCGGAGCGGTACCAAGAGCGACGTCGTGCGCGGCATCGCCAGCTGCGTCCCGGACGGTCCGCGTCCGTCGATCGAGCGGAAGCTCCAGAACATCAGCGCCGTGCTCGATCGAGGAGGGCTTCCGACTGGATCGACGGCTACAAGCCGCTCGCGTCACTACCAGCGCGAGCTGCGCGTGGCCCGTCGGGCCATGCCACGGCGCCAGGAGACGAGGTCGCATCGGCGAGTCTCTGGCCGACTACGCCGTGGCCGCCGTCGCCCGCGCCGGCCGAAGCGCGGTTCCGCCACGGAGGACGTGCTCGTGAGACCGCATGCCTGCTGACCGCTTCGGTACCTCGGTCGCACACTCCGTCAACCTGACCGGAGCGCCATGGCTGCGATGCGGGACTTGCCACGCGCCAGCTCGGCGCGGCCGGCGAGGAGTGGGTCGTGGACCTCGAGCGCGAGCAGCTGCATCGCTCGGGGCGCACCGACCTTGCGGACAGCGTCCGCTGGGTCGCCAGGGAGGATGGCGACGGAGCCGGCTACGACATCCGAGCCTTCCGACCAGACGGCAGCGACCGGCTCATCGAGGTCAAGACGACCAACCTCGGACGCGCGCACACCCTTCTACATCACGACGATGGGAGATCGAGGTGTCGCGCCGTAACCCGTCCAGCTACTCCCTGTACCGAGTCCACGGCGTTCGCCCGCGATCCGCGCATCTACGTGCTGGACGGCTCGGTGGAGGAGCGGGCTCGACTCGAGCCGAAGGTGTTCCTTGGCATCCCTCTGTAGCGGCCCTGATCGGCCCGGGCTGCCCGGACTTGATCCCCGACGGCCGATCGAGTAGGATGCACTCGTGACCCGGCTGACCCCATCCCCAGGCCCGTGTCGTCGAGCTGTTCGCCGGTGTCGGTGGCTTCCGCATCGGGCTGGAACGGTCCGGCTGGCAGGTCGTGTGGGCCAACCAGTGGGAGCCGACGACGAAGACGCAGCCCGCCTTCGACTGCTATGCGGCCCGGTTCGAGACCGGCGAGCACGTCTGTGCGGACATCCACGAGGTCATGGACGAGGCCGAGGCCGGCCGGCGCGAGATTCCCGACCACGAGCTGCTCGTGGGCGGGTTTCCCTGTTTCGCGGCGGGCACCGATGGTCCTGACGGCATCAGGCCACAAGCCCATCGAGCAGGTGGTCGAGGGCGAGCTGGTCTTGACCCACATGGGTCGCTGGCGACGAGTCACGGCCACCATGTCGCGGGTCGCGCCGGAGACGATCACCCTGCGAGGCCAGGGCTTCCCTGACATCACCACGACTTGCCGAGCATCCGTTCTGGGCGCGCAAGCGAGGTCATGAGTGGGACAACGCGTTGCGGCGGGATGTGCGCGCGTTCGGCCTCCCCGACTGGACTCCGGCTGTGGACATCGCGCGGGACACCTACTTGAGCCAGGTCCTCCCGCAGGAGCACCCCGCACCCCCGGTCGACATCGACCAGACGGAGGACTTCTACTGGGTGGTAGGGCGCTACCTGGCTGACGGCTGGCGAGCGACGCCCGGGGGCAAGGGACGCGTCGTCATCTGCGCCTCCAGGGATGAGGCGGCCGAGGTCGAGGAACGAATCGGCGGGTGTTCCCGTGCACCCCGTCAGCAGAACGGACCGTCGTCAAGTTCCACGTCACGCGCTCCTCCTTCTACAGCTGGCTCGAGGACTTCGGGCACGGTGCTGACGGCAAGCGCATCCCCGGCTGGCTGTTCGGCATCGATGTCGCACGTGCCCGTGCCCTGCTCGACGGCTACGCCACCGGCGACGGAAGTGCCTGGCAGCGCGGCTGGAGATCGACCACCGTCAGCCGCGGCGCTGGCCCTCGGCATCGCGCTGCTGGCGCAGCACGCACACGGTGTCGTGGCCAGCATCCACGAGGCCGACGTGCCCGAGGTGACTGTCATCGAAGGCCGGGTCGTCAACCAGCGCCGGCAGTACCAGCTCGTGGTCCCGCCGCGCAATCGGTCGGCCTTCGTCGAGGGAGCGTACGGCTGGAAGCTCGTGCGCCAGGTGCGCACCGGCGGCCCGGCGAAGGTCTTCAACCTTTCGGTCGAAGTAGGACGAGTCGTACACCGCGGATGGCTGCGTCGTCCACAACTGCCAGGACTACTCCGTGGCCAAGACGCTGAACCAGGCCGTCGGCATCGTGGGCAAGAAGGGCGTCCTGTGGTGGGAGATCCATCGGCTGCTGACGATGAAGCGGCCGCCCTACCTCTTCCTCGAGAACGTCGACCGGCTCCTCAAGTCAGCCCGACGAGCCAGCGTGGCCGCGACTTCGGCGTCATGCTCGCGACGCTCGCCAACCTCGGCTACGAGGTCGAGTGGCGCGTTGTCAACGCGGCGGACTATGGCTTCCCACAGAAGCGCCGGCGCGTCCTCATCGTGGGCCGTCTGGCCGGCGAGCGAGCCGCGAGACCCCAACGAGGTCCTCTACCGCGGGCATCCTGGCGCGCGCGCTGCCCATCGAGGCCGGCCCGACCCTCTCCGTCGTCGGCGACGTTCAAGGTCGAGGGTGATGCCGCCGAGGTCTCGCGAGTCGTTCGGGGCGACTCAAGGGTGAGTCGCCCTTCCGCAACGCCGGCTACATGTCCCACCGCCAGGTCTGGACGCTGGACGTGGAGCCCGCCTGGGACGGCCCCAGCCAGATGCTCGGCGACATCCTGGAACCGGCCGACGAGGTCCCCGACGAGTACTTCATCCCGGCCGATCGCAGCTGCCGACGCTGGCAGTACCTCAAGGGTGCCAAGCGCGAGCAGCGCTACCACAAGGGCTCGAGCACGCCCTACTTCTACGTGGAGGGGCCTATCCCCTTCCCGGACCGGACGGACTGGCCGTCGCGGACCATCCTGACCGGCGAGGGCGGCCGGACGCCCTCGCGCTTCAAGCACATCGTCCAGGTCGAGGACGGGCGATACCGACGCCTGACCCCGCGCGAGCTGGAGCGTCTCAACGGCTTCCCGGACGACTGGACCGACACCGGCATGCCCGACGGCCGGCGCGCCTTCATGATGGGCAACGCCCTCGTCGTTGGGCTCATCGAGCGCGTGGGGCGGGAGCTGATGGCGGGAGCTTCGTGCCGACCACGAGATGGTCGCCATCCCGGTCGACGCGGAGAGGCGCGTCGCTTCGTAGGCGCCGCTACTCCGAGCCCGAGACCCGGGGCCGGCTCGCGCAGCACGGTCTCGAATGAGTGACCCGTTTCGCCGTTCGCCTCGAGCTGCGCGAGCATCTCGTCGTATCGCTCCTGGACGGGCGCCCAGTCGTTGACGTCCAGGCCGATGATCGCGGTCGGCAGCTGCAGCCCGACCCGCATGTAGGGCAGGAGCCCGGTCGCTGACTCCCAGGTCGCCTGTCCCTGGTCGAAGAACGACGCCAGCTGCGCGGTCGCGACGACGATGATCCCGACCTCCGCCGCGCCGGTCGTGCCCGCGATGTGGAACTTGAAGAGGTCGCGGTACAGGCTGGCGACGTTCCCGAACTCGACCTCGACGAAGACGCCGTTCTTCTCGAAGTCGCCGCGCAGGTGCGTGTCGATGGGTTGACCATCGTGGTCGACGAGGATCCACGGCTGGCGGGTCCAGCCGAGGGCCACGAGCGCTTCGTCGATGTGCTGGTTCATGACCGACTGGTCGATGGGCAGGAGCACGTTCGCGTGTCGGCCGCCGAACACGCGCATCTGGCGCTTGGGCGTCTTGGGCCGGCCATGCCTGGTGTACGGTCCCGCCGCCCTGAGCGGCACGTCCATGGTCCCGAGCACCTGGCGAATCTCGTCCCACTCGCGTTCGAAGCGCGCCTCCAGGACATCCTCCGCGTACCGGTGGCTCTCGACGCGCATGCGCATCACGCGCAGTATGAGACTCAGAGCTTCACGCCGACCTGCCGCGACAGGTGCGGACCATACTGATGGCCGTGCCCCGTCTCCAGCTGCCCAATCCGCCACCATCGTCGCCGGCCGTTCGAGCGGTCATGCAGGCCAATCGCGCCCGTGACACCAGGCCGGAGCGGCAGCTGCGTCTCGCGCTGCGGGAACGCCGGCCACCCAGGCTATCGGCTGAACTGGAAGCGCGCCCCGGGCCGGCCGGACATCTCGTACCCGGGTCGCCGCGTCGCCATCTTCGTGCACGGCTGCTACTGGCATCACTGCCCGCGCTGCCATCCGAACCTGCCCAAGTCCAACCCGGAGTTCTGGGCGCGCAAGTTCGAGCTCAACCGCGAGCGCGACGCGCGCAAGCGCCGGCAGCTGGAGGAGGCCGGCTGGCACGTCTTCGAGGTCTGGGAGTGCGACATCCGCGACCGCCTGGGCGGCGTCGTCGCGGAGATCTCGACGACGCTGGCGAGGCGTCCGTAGTCGAGCCTAGTTGCCGCCAGTGGTCAACCCGGCGCCGCGGGGACATGAGCCGGCCAGCGACCGTCGCCACATGCGGTACCATCACTGCAGGCAGCGCATCACCACCAACGTCGAGCCGGGCGTCTACGCTCGTTTGACGGACCTCGCGAGGCATCGGGCGGTACCCGCATCGCACCTGATCCGCGAGGCCCTGGAGCAGTACGTCTCGGAGCAGGAGGCGCAGCTCGAGCCGGAGCCACTGCCGGACTGGGTGGGCATGCTCGAAGGACCCGGCGGTCCCTTCGCCGCCCGGGACGAAGAGATCCTCGACGAATCCTGGGCCGACTCGATCGACACTCGCGGAAGCCTGACGGCGGACGCGGCACTCGACGTCTGGCGGCCATCATCGACACGAGCGCCGTCCTGGCGGCCCTCGACCGCGCGGATCCGGCCCACGACCAGGTCGTGTCCGCGATCGCCGCGGAACGCTCCACCATCGTCCTGCCCGTCGTCGTGTTGCCGGAGGTCGCGTTCCTACTCGAGAAGCGCCACGGCGCGGCGAGGTCGGCCGCCGTCATGGATCGCGATCGTCCATGGCCCGTGGCCCATCACGAACCTCGAGCCGGTCGACCTGCAGCGGGCGGCCGAGCTGATGGCCCGCTACGCGGAGTCGCGCATCGGTTTCGTTGATGCGGCTCGCGGCTCTCGCTGAGCGGCTCGCCATCGTCCGTGTCTACACCCTTGACCGCCGCGACTTCACCATCCTTCGGCTGCGCCACGCCCCTGCCTTCGACGTCCTGCCGATCGGCTGATGCCGGCATCACTCTGGCACGGTGCTGGCATGAGCCGATAGTCGATGCCGAGGTCTGACGCTTCGGGAAGCTGCGCCGCGCGGGAACGCCGATCCTGGCGAACGACGGTTGATCGTCGCCGCCACCGCGCAGGCAGCCGAGGCCGCGCGGTGGGGCTAGTAGTCGAACACGAAGCGGCCAGCTGGCACCGTCTCCAGGCAGACCGCCTGCACCTCGACAACCACGGCGCGATCGTCCTACTTGCGCCAGGCGGTGCAGAAGCGATGCTCGCCCGTAATGGGATTGATGCCGATTTCCGTGCCACCCTAGTCCAGGCCTGAGGGGATACCCGGCTTGGTCGCCCCTCCGGTGAGGATCGCGCCCACAGGGCAGTAGACGCAGATCCCGTCCCGCGTCCTGGCCAGCGCCGTGATCGTCTCGCTATCCGTCTCCATGCTCCACTTGAGCCTGCAGGCGGAATCCCGTCGGCCACCTCCACGCGAAAGATCGTTCTAGCGCTGACGCCGCGGGTGCGCCGACGTTTGTCAGTTCGTGAAATGGGAGAATCGTGTCTTGGTCTTGAGGGGATGCACGTTCTCGGGCCCGCCGAGGTTCCCACCGGTCTCGACCGCGCCCTCCAACCCGGATGATGGCGACCAGCCGATGCCGATCCCGGCCGAGCTGTAGCCGGCAACAGGCACAGATATGCCCAGGCCGAAGACTGGTTCGTCCTTCTTCAGATTCCAGCCGAATGTGAAACCAGCGCTGAAGGCCTTTCCAAGCTTCGGGCCGAGTGTCAGGTCGATCTTCTCGACCTTGAGTGTGCGCGGATTGATCTCGATGCCGATCGGACCCAGGGGCAGGGACCAGTTCGAGCAGATGCCAAATCGGCACAGACCACGCGGCTGGCGTGCCAACCAGGCTTGGAGCTTGGCATCGCGCCGTGCCGCGGCATCGGCCTTGCGCCCTGCTTCCTGTGCCGCCCCGCTGGCGCATTCACGCAGATCCGTGCGTGACGCGATCAGATCGCCCAGGGTGGTGCGGGGGAGTTCGACCTCGGAGTTCACGGACTCCTCGTAGCCGCCTATCGCGCCTTCCACCAGCAGGTCCCAGTAGACGTGCAGCGCACGCAGCTCTTCTTGGGGTATCTCCGCTGCCTCCGCCTCGAGCAGCGCGTGGCCCTCGGGTCGGAGCGTGCCGTACCACTGACGCGCCAACTGCAGTTCCTGCATCTCCCTCGCGATCATGTTCGAACGCCGAGTCCACTCGTACCGAACGAAGCGCGCGGCCGCACCGATCAGGCACTCCTCGCAGTAGGCGGCCAGACAAGCCTCTTGCGAGCGTTGGGGCGGCAAGCACTCGGGCTGGCGCTGATAGCAGTGATACTGGTACTTGTCGGATAGAAGGTAGTGGCCCGTGCTGATACCGCCCGGCTTGCTGCAGGTTCCGTCACGGCACGCATTCTCGTAGTACCGGCGTTCCTCGCGTGTCATCACCCAGTCGGGCGCCCAGGGCGTGCCTGTGACAGGGACCTGTTCGTCGATAGCGGCGCTGAGCCCTTGGTAGCCTGCATAGAGCAGATCGGTGAGGGCACGTTCGAGCCCCTTGCCTGCGTCACTCGTCACCGGCGGCTCATAGGGAACGTAGTAGCCCTGCGCGAGCGTGTCACGGTACGACTGGGCCGCTTCGGGAAACCCGGCGAGGTCGAGGTATCGCGCCAACCGCTCACGGGCATAGACCGGCGCGATCCCATCAGCCAACTCGCTCAGCAAGGAGCGGATGGCGGCGTCGTAGTCACCGTTCCCGGCTTGCGCATACGCCTGGTTGCTGAGCGCGCCAGGAAGATCAGCATCCAGTTCCAGAGCGCGGGCAAGAACGACAAGTGCCGCCTCGAAGCGGTCGCGTTCGTTGAGGTGAAAGGCAACGTTGACCAGGTGTTGCGGCTCATCCGGGGCGATCAGCGCCGCCTCGAGAAAACACCAGTAGCCGAGATCGAACAGCGCCGCCTTCCCTTCGCCCATGGCGCCTGCGAGCGTATACGCCAAGCCGACCCGTGCTAGTGCCCAGTCGCGTGAACGGATGACCGGCTCGGGCCAGTCCTCGCCGCCCCCACCGGCCCACTCGAAGCCGGGCGCGTCGATCTCGTCGGGCAGCGGATAGGTCGCCACCTCGGACGCGGTCGCAGAGACTGTCTTGGGATCGAGCGTCGACAGAACCCGTTCCTCCTCGCCTCTCAGAATGAGGCCCACTTGATCGGTGGGTGTGTCTTGCGCCAGCACCATTCCACCCGTTCCGCCGAGCAGCGCCAAGATGACGGTCACTGCCAGGGACAGTCGCAGCGTACGCATTGCATCCCCCCTTTCTCTCGCGGGCCGGGTGCGCGAGTGGCTCGGCTCGGTCCAGGCGGCCAGTACTGGGGCCGCGTCTCATAGCCTCCCGCTGCGTAGAATTCTCTCGCGAGTGTCCAGCCCCTCAGCACAAATCGCCATGAATGGCAGGTCATGTCTGATCGTCGCCGCCCCACAAGGCACGCCAGCGGTGTACACGGCATGGCTGGACCCTATCCGTGCGCGCCTTTCGGGTGTAGACTTCCGCGCCCTGGGGGGACCCGTCACATGAGGAGGCCAGCATGGCCGGTATCACGACGAAGTCCTTCAGCTCCCCGGACGAGACCAGGACCCCACCGAACACGACCGTAGAGGTCGTTCGCCTCAGCGGAACCACGGCGGCACGTTTCACGTTCCAGCCGGGCTGGCGCTGGTCCCAGGACGTGGCGCCCGTCGTGGGCACGGCGTCTTGCCAGGCGAGGCACGTCGGCGCGGTCCATCAGGGCACGCTGCACGTCGTCCACGAGGACGGCACCGAGGTTGAGGTCAACACGGGCGACGCGTACGTCATCGAGCCAGGTCACGACGCCTGGGTGGTCGGTGACGAGCCGGTCGTTCTGCTCGAGTTCGAGAGCGCTGAGAGCTACGCCAGGGCGTAGCCTGGTCGTCGAGCGCGGCAAGCAGCAGCGGTAGAGCTGCGTGGAGACCCTGTTCCACGTCGGCCATCGTGTGCATCCCGGGCCCCGTCTCGATCGTCACCGGGATGCTCAGCTCACCCAGGCGGGCGAGGACCTGTGAGGCCTGCGTCAGCTCGCAGAGCGGGTCGGCGACCGCTGTGTCCGGGCGTGCTTCTCCACCTGGGGCGGGCAGCCTTCCCCTTCACCGAGCGCCAGGACGCGCTCCCAGTGTCGGCCCTCTGGCAGACACCCCAGCGCGCGCAGTTCGCTCGGCGTCTACGCCCCGAGCAGCCAGGCGGGCAACGCGGACGGGAGCGCGTCGAAGCTGATGAGCCCGGGCTCGAGGTCGACCTCGCGCGGCCGAGTCACCCGGTGGCTGAACACGACCAGCCCGACCGCCGACTCGCAGGTCTCAGCCAGCCGCTGGCTGAGACCGTCAGCGCCAGGCAGGGGGTGGCTCAAATCTGCACGCCAGGGCTCTGAGGCGTCATGTTCAGCCACCGGGTGGCTCGTGGCGATCCGGTCCTGGAGCCCGACCGCTGAGGAGCCGGTGAGGACGACACGATCCTCGCCGGATCACGCAACCACGTGCACTTCTCGGCGAGGCGGGCGAAGAGCTGAGCGTCGTTGATGGTCGACCCCGACCGCTCAGGCAGAGGCGGCCGCTCTCGGTATCGCGCGTGCACGCGCCCGTGCCACCGGCACCGTCAGCAGCGCCGAGGCCACGCAGATGGCCGGGATGAGCAGCCAGGCGGTGTCCACGCCGGTGACGTCGGCTACCAGGCCCAGGATGAAGGGTGCCGACAGGATGGCGATGCCGGAGGCCAGCACCACGCGGACCGACGCCAGCGCCGACTGGCCCGGTGCCGTTGCCAGCGTGACCGAGGCGGACACCGGGTAGAGCGCGCCCAGGCCCAGGCCGCTCAGGAACATGGCCATGATGCTGACCTCGTAGCTGGTGGTCGCCCACAACAGCAGCGTGCCGGCGACGACAAGGGCGAGCTCGCCGCGCAGCAGCCACATCGGGTCGATGCTGCCGACGGTCGGCGTGGAGACCGCGGTGCGTGCCAGGATGATGCCGGCGATGTAGACGGAGATGGTCAGCGTGGCTTCGGCCAGGGACACGCCTGTGGAGCGCTCCACCAGCGTGCTGGCCCAGAAGAGGATGCCGAACTCCAGGCACACCACGAGGACCGTCAGCACCCAGGGCAGCCAGAAGGCTCGCGGCAGCCGCTCGTGGGTCGCGGCTACGCCCGCGGGTCGATCGTCCCGTCCGCGCGTGCCCAGTGCCGCGATACCGATGAGCAGGAAGGCCGGCACGACCACGAACTGCCAGCCCGCCCCGATGGCGATGCCGATGCCGATGACGACCGGTACCGTCACCGAGAGCATCATCGAGAAGAGCGTCGATCGGGTCAGCTGGATGAGGGCGCGCACGCCACCGCCCACCGTGGTCGCCGAGTTGACGTGTCCGAGCAGCAGACCACAGCCGAGCCCGACCCCCGCCGCACCGGCCAGCGAGGCCGCGAAGGCCGGCGCCCAGGCGATGAACGCGGCCGCCAGGGCGAGGATGCCGAGTGCGGCCAGGTGCACAGCACGTACCCCGTAGCGGTGGTCCAGCCGGTGGCCCACCAGGCTGGCGCCGATCATGCCCACGGCCATGGCCGAGGAATGCAGGCCGGCCTGCCCGTCCGACAGGGTCAGTGCCACGGCCAGGAAGGCCGTGACCGCCCCCACCAGGTAGATGAGGTAGCCGATGGCCGCCTGGTCGAGGTAGGAGCGGCGCACATCGGTCAGCCGGGCTGGAGCGACCGGCGCCGCGAAGCGCCCGCCGGTGGCGGCAGACTCGCCGACGGCCTCCTCGTGGGACATCACGACGTCGATGCTACTCGCGAATGCCTACACTCGGCTGGAAGGGGTTCTCGACCACTGTCACGTGACCTGCTGATCCTGCCCAAGGCCAAGGGCCGTCCACAACGGCGTCGGACAGCGGGCGATAAGCCTCATCCAAGGGCAGCTCGTCATCGTGGCGCCATGACGACGCGAGACGACCAGCTGGTCAGCACGGCAGATGTCGAGGAGGTCATGTCCGCCATCGAGGCGCTCGACCTCGCAGCCCCCTGGGAAGCGGTTGCCCCGCGACTGCGACTCGCCCTTCCCCGTCGGCGGCCCCTGCCGCCGGGCACGGATGACTTGCCCACCAGGGAGTTCGCACCGGGCATCCGGGTCACGCTGGGGCTGGACATCGGCCCGGCCATGCTCTTCGTGGCCCGGGAACAGCTCAAGGGCTGGGGCGTGACGGCGGATCGGGCATTCCGGCGGGCGCTCTCCAACGTTCGGGTGCGTGTCCGCCTGCGCAGGCGATTCGCGCTGCTGCACGAGACCATCCTGGGTACGTCGACGGTGGCCTTCCAGTCGCGCGAGGGCTGGGCCTCCTCGCTCCTGCTGCTGCCGGAGGAGCTCAGCCGGGTGCTCGGCCAGCAGGACGGGCTGATCCTGGCGCCCATGCGGGACCTCGTCATCCGGATGCCGCTGGATGCCGAGCCGGAGCTCGCCTGGCTCATCCTCGAGGAGTTCGCGGAGGAGGACATGAACGCCCTGGACCTGCCGCCGTTCGCCTTGGTAGACGGACGCCTGAGCCAGGCCGTGGGCGCCTGCGACCTGTCGCCGGCCCACACGATGCGGCACTGATGTCACGGGAAGACCGCCCGTCGCAATAGCATCGATGCTGTACTGCCGAGGGGCGGAGTGAGTCGGGCACCCGCCGGCGCAAGGCGCGGCCGTGTCGATCCGCCGGGCGTCGGACTCGTCCGGCATCCACTCGCGCGGCATCCCCGAGCGCCCGGGCGCCCAAGGGCGACCGCGTTGCCGCCTCGGGTCCCGACGGCTGAACGCGCTCGGGTGCGCTGCTCGCCCCAGGTTGGAGCCGTATTGCTGCTATGCTGCAAAACAGCATGAAGACGTATCACGTGTCCGTCCAGTCCCGCGGGACCATCGCCCTCCCGGCTGACCTGCGACGCCGCCTGCATCTCGATGAACCGGGAGCGCAGGTACGCATCATCGAACGCGAGGACGGGTCCATCGAGCTGCAGCCGATGCTGCCCATCCCGGCCGACCAGGCCTGGTTCTGGACGGAGCGCTGGCAGGCCATGGAACGCGAGGCAGACGAGGACATCGCCGCCGGCCGGGTCAGCCATGCCATGGACGTCGAGGAGTTCCTCGATCAGCTCGAGCGTGCGCGACTCGGGTGAAGTTCGACTGGCTTGCCAGCTTCGGGGCGGACTGGGCTCGCCTGTCCGACGCGGAGCGCGCCAGGTTCCGCGAGGTCGTGCGCAGGCAGTTCAACCCGGCCTGCGAGCGCTTCCGGGACGACCCGTCCGCGCCGTGGCCGAAAGGCTTGCGAGTGAAACGGGTCCAGGGCATGCCGGGCGTCTGGGAGATGACGTGGAGCTTCGCCGGACCGGACGGACGCGCCACGTTCGAGTGGATCGAGATCGACGGCGAGCTGGCCATCCGCTGGCGCCGCATCGGTGGCCACGAGGTCTTCGACCGCCCCTGACGGATCCACGGCCGCCGCTGACAAGCCCGGGGCCCTGTCCCGTGGCACCATCCTGGACGTGAGCAGGCGCTTCCTCGTGGCACGCAACCCCGAGGCCGACTCGTCGCTGCCCTACCTGCTGTGCGTGCCCGTGGGGTCCGGGCTCGTGCTCAAGGCCCGCGACAGCTGGCCACGCACCAGCCGCGTCTACTGCCATCGGGTGGAAGGCTGGCCCGAGGATGCTGAGGTCCTGGAGGACGTCCCGGTCCTGGAGTGCCGACATCGCGGCGTGGCAGTCGACCTGGTGCTCGACCGTCCGCGCGAGTACCGCTCGCAGTTCGTCTTCACCCGCATCGCCGGCGGGCGCGAAGGCATCTTCTGGCAGACCCGCAAGGTGGCTGCCACAGCCCGACCGGGGGCACGCATCCCCGGCCGCCGCATCAGTGACCTGCCCGGCCCGCTGACCATCCTCGTCGACACGCGGGAGCGCTACCCCTACCGGTTCACGAAGCAGCAGACCGAGAGCACCCGGGCCACCCTGCCCGCGGGCGACTACGCCGTGCAGGACGCTGAAGGTCACATCGTGGCGGCTGTAGAACGAAAGACCATCGGGGACCTCGCCGGCAGCCTCAACAACGGATCGCTGGCCTTCGAGCTGGCCAAGCTGGCGGGCCTGCCCCGGGCCGCGCTGGTCGTGGAGGAGCGCTATTCCGCTCTCCTCAAGCTGACGCACGCACCGGCCGGCTTCCTGCCGGACCTGCTCGCCCGGGTCCAGGTCCGCTACCCGGAGATCCCCATCTTCTTCGCCGAGACGCGTCCCCTGGCCGAGGAGTGGACGTTCCGCTGGTTAGGCGCAGCGCTGGCCGAGTCCCTGGCGGTCGAGGAGACGCGGGCTGACGGCGATCCGGGCTGACGGCGATCCGGGCTGACGGCCGGACCTCGACGAAGCCGGCAGCACTGAAGTCACCGCTTGATGTCGATGGCGGCCTCAGGCGCCGAGGTCTTCTGGACGGTCGACGTCGCGGAGGCTCCGACCGTGGGGGTCGAGCGTCCGCCACTCGGCCTCGGGGATGCGCTCGAGATCGAGGTGATCGAACAGCGCGCGCAGGCGGCGCTCACCTGCCCTGACCAGCTCGCCCCCGTGGGTCACCAGTGCCGCGCGCTCGACCGCCATCGGGAACGGCTGGGGCTGCCCGTCGGCGAGGAGGCAGGCGCCCTGGTGCAGGTGGGCTCCGGCGAGGAGCCGCTCCAGCACGGCTGGCTGCAGGCCTGGCATGTCGCCCGCGACCAGCAGCAGCGAGTGGTGGCTCGCTGCGGATGCCGCCCCGACAAGTGCCACGAGCGGTCCCTGGTAGGCATCGACGTCGAGCACGACCGTTGGGTCGGTGTCGTCAGGCGGCTCGACCGACAGCCCGGTGGGCGCCCCCACGACGAGGACCTCGGCACAGACGGTGGCCACCGCCCGGATGGCGTGGTGCAGCAGCGGCACGCCATCGAGGTCCGCCGCCAGCTTGTTCGAGCCGAAGCGGCTGGAGCGCCCGCCGGCCAGCACGATCGCGGTCGCGGCCACAGGCCGCATCGACCGTCGCGGTGCCGTCTCGGGCACGGCTCAGGCCTCCAGGTCGATGCGTTGGACGCCCGCGTAGACGTTGAAGCCATCGCCACGCAGGAATCCGGCCAGGGTCATGCCCAGCCGTTCGGCCGTCGAGACCGCCAGGTCCGAGGGGGCCGACACCGCGCCCAGGATGGTGATGCCGGCCGCGGCCGCCTTCTGCACGATCTCGAAGGAGGCGCGGCCCGACACGAGCAGCACGGCATCGCTGGCCGGCACGGCACCGGCCAGGGCGCGCTCGCCGACCAGCTTGTCGACCGCGTTGTGACGGCCGATGTCCTCACGCAGCGCGATCAGCTCGGCCCGAGGCGTGAAGAGGGCTGCCGCGTGGAGCCCGCCGGTGGCATCGAAGATCGGCCTGGGCGGCTCGCATCGCGTCGGGCATGGCGAGGAGCGCAGAGCGGGCGACGACGGGGCCATCGGGCAGGGGCTCGATGCGCGCTACCAGCTCGTCGGTTGAGGCACGGCCGCAGATGCCGCAGCTGGCGGTGGCCATGAAGTGTCGCTGCGCCACGGCCGCCAGATCGAGCGGATGCGGGAGATGGACCAGGATCTCGTCGTGGGGCTGCGCGCGGGCGGCTGGATCTGCGAACTCGAAGCGCAGGGCGGTGGCATCGGCCGGGTCGATGAGGCCCTCAGCGACCAGGAAGCCGGTCGCCAGCTCCTCCTCGCCACCGGGTGTGCGCATCGTGACCGCGACATCGGTCGGCAGCTGGCCCGGCCCGCAGGCGCGGATCTGCAGCGGCTCCTCGCCGGCAACGGTATCGAGCCGCGTGTCGACCGCGGCGGCCCGCACGGCGATCGTGGTGACCCGCCGGCTGCTGGTGTATGCCTCGGCCATCGGCGCATGTTCGCACGGCGACCGCGGCGGTGACGGCCCCGCGGAGCCTGAGCCCTGGAGGCCCGCAAGCGCGGGCGCCCGTGAGCCGGCGGCGCCCGCGAGCCACCCGGTGGCTGAACGTGACGCCTTGGCGCCCTGACCTGCGATTCTCAGCCGCCGGGTGACTGGCGCTGACAGTCCCAGCCAGCCCACGGCTGAGACCTGCAGATCAGCTGTCGGGCTGGTCGCACTCAGCCATGGGCGGACTCAGCCATGGTGTGACTCGGCCGCGCGGCTACGACGGAGGCGCTCGAGGCGCGGTTGGCAGCTGGGATTGGGCCGGCCGTCGCGGCCGGCCCGGGATGATCGGTCGGGGCAGCCGCTGCTACCCGGCCGGGGCATCCTCGCAGACCTCGTTGCCAGCCGTGTCGGGCATGGTGGCCCCATTCGCGAGCGCCACGTTCGTGACGTTGTCACAGATGGTGTTGCCGGTCAGCGTTGGGCTCGCCACAGCTGAGATGAAGAGCCCCCGGTCGTTGTCAGAGATGGTGTTGGCATCCAGCGTCGGGGAGCCGGGGCCAAGGCCGACACCCAGTCGGCCACCGCTGATGGTGTTGCCGACCAGGACCGAGTCGCCCGAGACGGTCATGCCAGTGTCATTCCCAGTGATCCGGTTGCCTTCGATGATGGTGGCGACAGCCGAGCCGACGCTGATGCCGATCACGCTGTCGTGGACGTCGTTATCACCGATGGTGACGGGGCCATCAGCACCCCCGAGGGCGATGGCGGTGCGATTGCGCGAGTACGAGCTGTGGGGTCCGGGGGGAGCTTCCTCGACCCAGATGTCGTTGCCTGTGATCTCAGCTGACCCGGCGTCCAGCTGGATGGCGAACTCGTAGGGGCAGCCGTGGATGACGTTGTCGACGATCGTGGCCCTGGCGCCAGCGTCCCAGAGCGTGAGGCAGGTGGCCGGCAGCTCATTGCCCTCGATGGTCACGCCAATCGTCGACGAGATGATGATGAAGCCCTCCACGATGCTGTCCCTGAGCACACCGGAGGTGTCGGTGTCCCACCAAATCGGTACGTGCGCGCCCGTCCACTGACCAAGGAGCCGGACGATGAGCCCATCAAGTGTGGGCGACGAGGTCCCAACGACCGAGATGGCGGTGCCTTCCTCCTGACCGATAACGGTCAGGTTCGACAAGGTCGAGTCAGTGTCAAGCAGATGGAAGGCCCAGTTGAAGGCTTCGTCCGGGTCCTCGGGATCGGTCGACATCGTGGCCTCCACGATGATCTCGTCGCGGTCGCCGTCGCCCGTGATGACGAGGGTCTTGCCGATCACCGGCACGCTCTCGAGGTAGCGGCCGGGGCGCACGAGGATGGTGTCGCCGTCCTGGGCCGCTGCCACGGCCTCGGTGATGGTGCTGAAGTCTCCGCCTCCCGACTGGTCGACGACGATGGTGCCGTCAGCCGCCAGCAGGCGGGCGCCGGCGATCCCGGCCCCCGTGAGCGCCGCGGCGATGAGGAGCGTGGCAGCCAGGATCGCAGCGATGCGGGCGGTCGGCGACCCGACCGCGAGTGAGGATGAGAGTCGCATGGGGGGCTCCTTGATGACAGCCAGCCAGCGCGGGCGCGGGCGCGTCCGGGCCGTCTCGGCCGTGATGGTCGTGGCCAGCCGGCCGGGTGCCCGTGGGGGCACGAGGTCGACCAGGCCGTCAGCGAAGAGCCGCTCGAAGCGCGCGTCGTCGTTCATGCCGTGCCGTCCCTCAGGATGCCGACCGGGAGGAAGGTCGAGGATGGTGTGACCATCGACGCTCGCAACGAGGCGATGGCACGATGGAGCCGGGACTTGGCGGTCCCGACGGGGATGTCGAGGATGTCGGCCACCGCATCGAGCGGCAGGTCGAGGTAGAAGCGCAGCACGACCACGGACCGATGGTCGAGGGGCAGGTCGTTCAGGGCCCGCTCGACGAGGTCACGGTCGGCCAGGGCGGACGGTGCGTCGAAGGGCGACGATGGTTCGGGGTCGGGAACGACCGTGAGCTCGACCCGGTTCCGTCGTCGGTCCTTCTTCGCCATCCGGTAGCAGGCCCACACCGTCATGCGGTAGGTCCAGGCATCCCACGCCTCCGGGTCGCGAAGGGTGCGGATGTCCTTCCAGGCGGACACCAGCGCCTCCTGCACCGCGTCCTGGGCGCGGTCCGTATCGCGAAGGATGAGGTTGGCCACGGCATGCAGACGATCGACCGACGCGTCCACCAGGCTGGAAAACGCGTCGTGATCCCCCTCGATCGCTCGCCGGACGAGCTCTCGTGTCATGTGGGCCACCGGTTCGGCGCGACGCACTTCGTCGCGCTCATAGCCTATTGCGTCCTGCAGGCCACGAAAAGGTTCCATCGCCAGCGCAGGTCTCGGCGCATGTCTGCCGTATGTCTCACGCGTGATACACTCAGCTTGCCATGGCTGATGTCACCATCCGTGAGCTTCGCAACAAGGGCGGTGAGGTCATCGAGCGCGTCATCGCCGGCGAGGTGCTGACCGTCACCCGGGATGGCCTGCCCGTGGCACAGCTGGTGCCGCTGCCGCGCAGACCGCTCTCGTCCGAAGAGATCCTTCGACGGTGGCGGAACGTTCCGTCGGTCGACCCCGATGCGTTGCGCCGCGACATCGACGAGATCATCGACCCGTCGCTGTGACAGTCCGAGACAGGGGCCTCCTGGACACAAGCACGGTCATCCTGCTCGACCGCATCACCGTTCGGTCGGCCCTCCCGCGCCAGCCGTTCATCTCATCGATCACCCTCGCCGAGATGACCGTGGGCCCGCTCGTGGCCGTCGGACCGGAGCGCGCCCATCGGCAAGCCCAGCTGCAGCGGGTGGAGTCCGATTTCGTCCCGCTTCCGTTCGATGCGGATGCCGCTCGAGCGTTCGGGCGTGTGGCCGCGTCGCTTCGGCGCTCTGGACGAAAGGCGTCGGCCCGCACCTACGATGCGATGATCGCCGCTGTCGCGGTGGCGAATGGACTGCCCCTCTTCACGTGCAACCCGCGCGACTTCGAGGGCATCGACGGCCTTAAGGTCGTGCCGGTGGAGGTGCCGCGATGAGCGGCGCAGCGGCCATCCCGGAGCAGGCGCCGTTCACCCTGCGGGCGCGACTGCTCACGCCACTCACGGAGGGTGGCACGCGCTGGGAGCCTGATGCGGTCGTCGAGGTCGATGCCGCCGGCCGCATCAGCTCCGTGCGGGCGGCCGCCGATGCGCCGCGCAGCGCGGAAGGCCGCCACGGACCTGCGGCCGCTGGTGGTCGATGCCCGGTCTCGTGGACACGCACGTGCACATCCCCCAGGTGCCTGCGGCCGGACTGGGCGCGGGCATGGACCTGCTGGCCTGGCTGGAGCGCTACGTCTTCCCGCTGGAGCGCGGCTTCGACGTCCCCACGGCGGAGCACCTGGCGCCACTGGTCTACCGCGCCATGGCCGCCGCCGGCACCACCACCTTCGCGGGCTACGCCGCCATCTGGGCGGACAGCACGGACGCCTGCTTCCGGGCTGCGGAGGAGCACGGCATCCGGGCCATCATCGGCAAGGTCATGATGGATCGCATCACCTACGACGACCGCCTGCCCCGCGACGCGGTCCTGGAGACCAGCCTGCGCCAGTCGGCCGAGCTCTGCGAACGCTGGCACGGTGCCGCGGACGGCCGCCTCCGCTACGCCTTCACGCCGCGCTTCGCGGTCTCC
The DNA here is from genome assembly GCA_963697275.1 of uncultured Chloroflexia bacterium. Lineage (GTDB taxonomy): Bacteria > Chloroflexota > Limnocylindria > Limnocylindrales > CSP1-4 > JAFMJV01. The sequence continues at coordinate 217,658 of CAVONF010000010.1, forward strand.
TGCTCGGCGGACCTGCTCCGCGAGTCGGCCGCCCTGGCCGACCACTACGGCGCCACCTGGCAGACCCACCTGTCCGAGGACCGCCGCGAGATCGCCAGCCGTGGCCGAGCACTTCCCCGAGGCCATCGACTACCTCGACGTCTACGACCGCGCCGGCGCGCTCGGCCGCAGGGCACTCCTCGCGCACGCCATCCACCTCTCCGAGCGCGAGGTCACACGCCTGGTCCGGAGTCCGGCTCGGCCATCGCCCACTGCCCGGTCAGCAACATGTTCATCAGCAGCGGGGTCATGCCGCTGACGCGCTATCGGCAGCTGGGCATCCGCATCGGGCTGGGAACGGACGTGGCCGGCGCACCGGAGCTCTCCGTGATCACCCAGATGCGCGCCGGCTTCTACGCGCAGAACGCCCGCGCGACGATGATCCAGGATGCCCTGCCGGTGCCCGGCCCGCTCGACTGGCTGCGCCTCGGCACCCTCGGCGGCGCCGAGGCGCTCGGCCTCGATCACGCCATCGGCTCGATCGAGTCGGGCAAGGAGGCCGACCTCATCGCGGTCGATCTCGAGCTCGGCCGCCCGCCCGGCGCCGAGGACTGTCGAGATGTCGAGGAAGTGGTGAGCCGTCTCATCTTCCGCGAGCGCCCGGCATGGTGCGCGCTGCGTGGGTTCGCGGAAAACGGCTGCCCCGCGAACGACTAGCATTCCGCCATGGCCGCGCTGCTGGGCATCGACCTCGGCACCTCAGTCGGTCAAGGCAGTCGTCATCGACGAGGCCGGCAACGGTCCTCGGGCGTCGGCACGCGCGAGATCCCCATGGAGGTGCCGCGAGCCGAACCGGGCCGAGCAGGACCCCGAGTGCTGGTGGTCGATGACCGTCATGGCCGTGCGGGCAGCGCTGCACGCGGCCGGCACGAGCGATATCGACGGCATCGGCCTCGACGGCCACATGCATGGCTTCGCGCTGCTGGATGCCAAGCACACGACCGGTGGGCCGGGCCATCACCTGGGCCGACCAGCGCACGGCCGCACTGATCCCCGAGCTCGAGGCCCAGGTCGGCGTCGAGACCTTCCTGTCCATCGCCGGGACGCGACCGGCCGCCGGCTTCATGGCCCCCATCGATGGTGTGGCTGCGGCGCCACGATCCGGAGCGACTCGATGCGTCGGCCGTCGCGCCGTCATGCCCAAGGACTACCTGCGCCTGCGCTCGACCGGGGAGGTCGCCTCCGACGTCAGCGACGCCTCTGCCACGGCGCTCTTCGACATCGCCGCGCGGACCTGGTCCTCGGAGCTGTGCGCCAGTCTCGAGCGTACCCGAGCGGCTCCTGCCACCACTGCTGGAGTCGGCCGCGGTGGCCGGACAGCTCGGCAAGGCCGTCGCCTCCGAGCTGGGCCTGCCGTCCCGGCATCCCGGTGGCGGCCGGGTGCGCCGACCAGCCCGCCCAGGCGGTGGCCAACGGGCTCATCGATCCCGGCAACGGTTCGGTGACCCTGGGCACGGGCGGTCAGATCCTGGTCGCGACCGACCAGCCACTGGCCGATGCCGCGGGTCGCATCCACACCTTCTGCCACGCGGCGCCGGAGCGCTGGTACCAGCTCGGGGCGACGCTCTCCGCGGGGCTCTCGCTGCGCTGGCTGCGCGACCGGCTGCGGCTGCAGTCGGAGAATCCCTACGCCCACCTGGATCGCCTGGCCCACGACGTGCGCCGACGGCGCCGACGGCCTGCATCTTCCTGCCCTACCTGGTCGGGCGAGCGCTCGCCGATCATGGACCCGGGGCGACCGGCCGCCTTCGTCGGTCTGACGCTCGGCCACCGTCGCGCGCATCTGGCGCGAGCCGTGCTGGAGGGTGTGGCCTGCTCGCTGCGGGCGACACGCGACGCGGTCTATCGACGCCGGCGGACGCTGCGATGCCTGGCTGGCGACGGGCAACGGCCTGGCCAGCCCTCTCTGGCGCGGCATCCTCGCGGACGTGTTCGGCCGAGCCCCTGAGCTACGTCGACGCACCCGAGCGAAGTGGCGTCGGCGCCGCCCTCGTGGGCGGGCATCGCCGCCGGCATGTACGGCGGCTACGCCGAGGCCGCGGAGGCCGCACGGCCGCCGCTGCGTGACGACCGCGCCGGACCCGGAACGCTCTGCTCGCTATGAGGTCGTCTACCAGCGCTATCTGCGCCTGTCGGCGCTGTTGGTGGAGGCAGGGCGCGCTGGATCGCGAGGCAGCGCGCTAGAGGACGGGCTTCCAGACCATCAGTGCCACGATGACGATGGACAGCACGAGCAGCGCCGTGCCGTAGAGCTGCATCCTGCGGATGTTCTCCGCCAGCTCGGCAGGCGGGCCCCCGGGCCCGGGCGGGGCGGAAGTCATCGCGATGACCTTGTTGAGCGCCGGCCTCTGTAGCAGGAACACGATGAGCAGCGCGATGACGTAGAGGACCACGGCGACAGCCAGCCACAGCTCCTCGAAGCGGCGCATGCCGCCCGTCGCGCTGACCAGCAACGTGCCGGTGACGAACATCGAGATGGCGAACGGGATGAGGATGACGTTGGAGAGTCGCTTGGAGGCACGCATGAACCAGTTGCCGTGCTGCGGCTCCTTCGCGCTCGCCATCCCGAAGATGGGAGCGTAGAAGCCGAAGCCGAAGGCGGCGATGGCGCCGAGGACATGAAGGAACAGCCACAGCTCGTACATGGGCCAATCGTAGCGAGTGCACAGCAACCTCGAGGGCCGTGGTGAGCCCTGACCCAGGCTCCGGCGATCGATGGCTGAGCGGCGGCCGGAACGTCACACAGCGGGGCCTGGCCCGGAGACACAGCCCTCGGCGGCGAGTCCACTCGGGGCATAGCCAGTCGGCTGGCGGGCATGACTCGGGCCCGACCCAGGCACCGTCGGTCACTCAGGTTCACTGGGCTGCGTGACGGCAGAGGCTCAGCTCCTGTCGGTACGCTTGTCCTCCCCTTCGTCGTCCTCCCCCCTGATCGCCTCGAGCCCCTCGCCAACCAGCACCACGGCGATGACGAGCGCGGCCACCGGATCGGCCCACCACCAGCCCAGGACGGCATTCAAGCCCAGGCCGGCCAGAGCGGCCGCCGAGAGTTGCCAGCAGGCTCGCGTCTGGTGAGAGTCGGCCACCAGGGCGCGGCTGTCCAGCGCCTCACCGGTCTCGCGCTTCACCCGCGCCAGCCACAGCATCACGCCGATCGAGATCGCAGTCAGGACGATGCCGACCGGGCTGGCGTCCGGCGCCTCGGCCTCCAGCAGGGCCGTGACTGACTCGTACGTCACGTAGGCAGCGAGAACCAGGAAGGCGACGCCGACCAGGATCTCGGCTCGGCGCTCGACGCGCTCGAGCGACGCTTCGTCCAGACCGCCACGCCGCTCAGCTCCGAGCCTCCCGATCAGCACGATCCCAGAGATCATCTCCACGAGGCTGTCCATCCCGAAGGCGATGAGGGCTATCGACCCGCTCGCGATGCCCGCACCGACGGCGATGAGACCCTCCAGCACATTCCATCCGACGGTGAGGTATTCGAGACGAAGGCCGCGCTCCAGGAGGGCAGCGCGGCTGGGAGCAGCGTGCATGCGGCAACGATAGGGGCTGTGCGCGGCGAGAGCCACGTCGGGCGCAAGCCGGTCAAGGGTCGGCGCGTTTCTCGGCGAGGCGACATTGGGACTTGATTGCCCCGTCTCAAACCCATATCGTCATGCTCTCATTTGTTGCATGGGGGCAGCGATGGCGGGACCAGGACTGATCCGGTGCCGCAGGGACCGCGCGGGTCTCCGGTGGGCACCTCGTGCACCGGCGGGATTTCCTCAAGGCCGCCGGCCTGGCAGGAGTCGGGCTCGCCGCGGCGCCCCATCTCGCAGCCTGGGGTGACGGGTCGCTCATGGGCGGGGCATCCGCCGTGGCTGCTGAAGCAAGCGATCCCATCGCCACCCTGGCCGCTGCCCTCGACTACGACGCCGAGCGCATCTTCCGTTTCGTCGCCGACGAGATCCGCTACGACCCCTACAGCGGCATCCTGCGCGGCGCGCGAGGGACCCTCGCCAGCCGCGCCGGCAACTCTGCCGACCAGGCGCTGCTGCTGGCCGCCCTGCTCGGAGCCTCGCTGCTGCCGGTCCGCTTCGCCATCGGTGAGATCGACGGCGAAGCCGCCGATGGCCTGCTGACAGGCACGGAGCTGGATGTCGAAACGAACCGCCAGCACACCCTCCACGCACTGACCGGGAGCATCCCGGGCTGGATCGCCCCCCGGTCCAGTTGACGCCCGAAGAGCAGGCGCAGCTCGACGAGGCCGTCGCCAACAGCGATCAGGTCGTGGCCTGGGCACGCGACCAGCTGGAGCGAACGGTCGGCACCATCACATCCGCACTCCAGGAAGCCGGCGTCGACCTGCTCGACGGCTTCACGCCACTGCCGGACAGCGAGCGTGCCCGGCACGTCTGGGTGCAAGTCGCTCAGACGGCCGACTGGCTCGACCTCGATCCGACCCTCCCGGACACCGTCCCGGGGACGGCTGCGGCTGCGGTCGCGGAGACGCTCGACACCCTGCCCGAGGAGATGGCCCATCGAGTCGAGCTGGCCATCATCGGTGAGACCCTCGAGGGGGACAGGCTGTCCGAGCGACGCCTGCTTGGCTACAGCGAGCGGGCCGATGTGCTGGCGGGTGTGCCCATGGCCGTGATGAACGTGGCCCCGGAGGGCCTCACGGCACTAGGCGTGAGCGTCGCGGGGACCATCGGCGGAGGGGTCTCGTACGTGCCGGTGATCATCGCGGGCGAGGAAGCCGCGGTCGGCGCCAACCCGATCCGCCTGGCGACCGCTGCCACTGGCGCTGCGGCGGCCGAGGCTGGTGGGGAGCTCTTCGACCCCGGACAGGCCGCTGACGAGACGACCGCCGAGTGGGTGGAGCTGACGATCCACTCGCCCGAAGCCAAGCCGGTCGTGGTCCGGCGAGACATCTTCGATCGCCTCGGCCCGGCGCGCCGGAATGCCGGTGCCATCTCGGTGGCAGACCTGGCTCCCATCGATCGGGTCGATCTGCCGGATGGCAGCGAAGCCCAGGCACTGCCCGCCCTGACCACGCACTGGCTCACGGTCAGCACTGGGTTGCCCAGCCGAGATGACCCGGTCATGGCCGTCGTCCCGGACGAGGACGTCGCCGACCGGGCCATCATCAGTCAGGCCTATCATCTCCTGAGCACTGCTGCAGCCATGGAGCTGGCCGTGCCGGCTGGCCTGCGACCCTTCGCCGACGCGCCGAACATCGTGGCGCACTCGCTGGTCATGCAGCCATCCCCAGACGGCATACACACCGTCGCATCCGTGCTCGATATCTGGCATCGAAGCCACCGGGTGACACCGGTCACCGGCGGGCTGGCAGTCTCGTCGCCGAACATCAGCGCGGGCGTGCTTGCCCACGTCACCGAGCGAGTCCTGAGCGGGGAAGCAGCGCGCAACGGGGCGGACCCCGGCGTGGCCGCGGTCGCCAGCGTGGGGGCCGTCTTCGACACCGCGGCGGCGACAGGCATCCCCTGGCGCGTGTTGCGCGGGTCCGGAGCCACCTCGGACATGCCCTGGACGGATGATGCCCGGGCACGGCTCGAGACGTCACTCGCCCGAGGCTGGCTAGCGGTCGCGCCCGAGCGACCCGTGGTCATCGGGGGGCGAGAGCGCATCGGGTGGTGGCTCGTCGATCCCGAGACAGGCCGGACGATCGATCAGCTGGATGATGGGCGGGGCTCCAGCACGACTGACACGACCATCATCGTCTCGAGAGTGGCGCTCAGGAACGCAGCGGCGAAACAGCGGCTGGGGATATGCGTAGCGGGACTGATGTGGCTGATCGCCGAGTTCATGGCTCTCATCCTCTTCCAGGCTGAGCTGGCGGCAGGTGCCCCCTCGGCTGCCGCGGCCCTGGGCGCGGGAAGCGGGGCGGGCCTGTCTGGATTGGGCGCGTTCGGGTTCCTGGTCCAAGGGCAGTGTTAGGAGGATCACTGCTGAGACCATCTGGTCCCTACGTGCTGACACGTTCTGGAAGGCTGAACCGAGGGGGACGGACCGTACTCCGGGTTGCCGTGTGCGCGGCCGTGGTGGCGGCCTCCAGCGGCACGTTGCCCACCGCGGCCCAGGAGGGGTCAGCTGCCCAGAGCGAGGCAGTCTGCGTATCGGACGTGGAGCCGAATGACACGGCGGATGGGGCGACTGCAGCCAGCGGGCCGGCGTGTCTGGCCGGGACGCTCCCGCAGGGTGATCAGGACCTGTTCCTTTGGGAAGTGAGCGCGGCCGACGCGCAGGCGACGTGGGCCATCTCGGTCGACGGCGTGCCCGGCGCACGGACGATCGTGGACCTGCGGCCCGTGACCAGCGAACCGGGCATGCAGCCGCTCGCGGTCGGTGGTCCGCTCCTGGTGCTGACGGTCGAGTCGGACGCGACCGAGCCGACGGTCCGTGGTGGATTGCTGCTGACGCCGGGGCGCTACATCGTGGGTGTCTCGGCCGGCGGCCAGCCGACGGCGACGGGCGACCAGCCACTGTCAGTCGGGGACGGGTCCCTCACGAGCCCCGACCAGCCCTTGCCACCCGACGGTGGCCTGGGATACCGCCTGACGCTCGAGACGGGTGCCCCCTTGCCGACCTCGGTGGAGGTCGAGCCCAACGACGACGGAGACGCGGGAACGCCAGTGAGAGGCGCCTTCGCGCTCTCGGGCGACCTGGCTGACAGCGTGGACGACTACCGCTGGACGGTCCCGCAGGGCGCGGCCGCGTGGACCCTGACCTCTGTGATGCAGCTGGGCACGACCGCGACGCTCACCCTGTCAAACGCCGATGGCTCGTCCGTCCTCGTCCGTGCCCAGCCCACGGATGGCCGCATCGAGCTGCCCGACCTGGTCCTGGACCCGGGCGAGTACCTCGTCAGTGTGGGACCGGCGGCCGCAGCGGCCAGCCCCTACATCCTCACCGCGCAAGCCTCCGAGACGCCGACGGGCGACCCCGAGCCGAACGATTTACAGGACCGTGCCGTCCCGCTGGCCGGGGAGAAGCCGCTGGTCCGGGGACGGCTGGCGCGCCCCCAGGACGATGACTGGTTCCGCTTCGACATCGACGAGGCCCTCGCCGGCGGGACCGTGGACATCCGCATGCTGTGGAACTCCGGGCTGCGCCGTGAGCTGTGCCTGTACGGGGCCGGGCCGGCGGCACTGCTCTGTCGTGAGTCGACCAGCGGCCTCAACGTCTCCGGCCTGTCGCTCTCCGTCGGCTCGTACACGCTCAGGGTGCGCGGGGATGCGGCACCGGATGACACCTACCTCATCCGCGTCGACCCGGCCGGGATGGTCGGAGCCGAGCTTCGAGCGTGAGCCGAACGACACGCCGGAGACCGCCACGCCGCTGGAGGCCGGGACGACCATGCGGGCGCGTGCCCTGGGCGCGGATGTGGACCACTTCCGGCTCACCGTGACCGGCGACCCGCAGCTCTGGCAGGTCGACGCCCATGGGACCGGCATCACGTCGCTCGACTGGATTCCGACCCAACGGCGAGCGCCTCGCGCGCGCGGCCATCGCCGACGACGGCTCGGTCGGCCACGCTCTCTGGACCTGTACCTGACTCCCGGGTGAGCACTGGCTGCGGGTCGCTGCCGAGGACGGCGAATACACCTGTCGATGACACCACTGGGACCCCCGGACCCGAACGCGGAGCGCGAGCCCAACGACCTGCCGGCACGCGAGGAACGCCTGCTGGTCGGCCGCGAGCGCGTGGGCCGCCTTCCGACGACCAGCGACACGGACGTCTACCGCTTCACGGTCCGAGGCACGGATCACCTGCTCCTCGGGGTCGAGCCGCCCACCGACGGCGAGATCGACGTCCTGCTCATGGACGGCATCGGCCTGAGCCGTCGGCTCCGCGCCACCGACGGTGAGCCGGTCCGCGACGACCTGCTCCTGGGGCCCGGTGACTACCGCGTCGTGTTGACCCCCATCGTGACCAGCCAGGACGCGCTACAGCATCGACCTTCAGCGACTCGATCCCTTCCAGCTGGCCGTCGACCAGGAGCCCAACGACAGCGCTCGAGACGGCTCGCCCACTGCCACCCTCGGGCACCGTCCGCGGCACCGCGGCAACCGACGTGGACACCGACTGGTACGTGCTCCCAGCGAGCGTCGACGGCGCCCCGGTCCGGATCGTGACCGACGGCGACATCACGGCCATGGCGCTTCGCGACGCGGCCTCCGAGCAGACGCTCTTCGCCCAGGCAGACGGCACGACGCTACGAAGGCGGGCCGGTGACCCCCGGGGTACCGCTCCTGCTGCGGGTCTCGGCCTCAGGGCCATACACGCTATCGCTGGAGACGGCAGCACACCCGACGCGTCGGGCAGCCGATCCAGCGGCCGCCATCGAAGCCGGACCTGACGCTGGCGGACGCAAGCCGTGGCCGCCTGGTGGCCGACCGGGCAGCGCTTGACGGGAGTCGTGCAGCTCACGAACACGGGGTCGGCGGACCTCGACGCCACGCTCGACGCGCCTGGCCAGCGATCGCGCCTGGCAGCGTCGGACCTGCCCTCCGGATCCGTTCGCGTCCCGGCCGGCGGCACCACCGACGTGCCCCTGGAGATCCTCGTCCCGCGGGATGTCCCCGGTGACGAGCCGGTCCGTGTGGCGGTCCGCGCCGCGACCCCCGATGGTGCGCCGGCGACGGCGACCGCGGACGTCGAGCCATCGCGTGAGGCCCTGCCGACCGAGCAGGTGCGAGCCTGGCCTGTCCCGGATGAGCTGCTGGGGGGCCTCGATGTGGCGTCCCTGGCGCTGGGGGCGACGCCCATCCCATCGCTCGACCCCATAGGCGAGGAACGCCTCCACGATGGCTTCGTGGCGCACCGATTGGGGTCTCTCCTACCCCATCGGCAGCCTGCCCGGTCACCTTGACGGTGGACCTGGCGGGAGACGAGCCGGTGCCCGTGGCGGGCACGATCATCCAGCCCTTCTCCGAGGACCCCACCCTCGGCGACGCCGCCCGGGACTTCGAGCTGGCGCTGTCGATGGACGGCGGGACCTGGGAGACCGCGCTCCAGGGGACCCTCGATCCGGTGTCAGTGGAGCAGGCGTTCGTCCTGTCCCAGCCGGTGGAGGCACGCTACGCCCAGCTGCGCATCACCTCGGGCCAGCGGGAGCTGCCGTCACGGCTCAACCTCGGCGAGTGGAAGGTGGTCGGCCACTCCGGGCTGGGCACCGTCGGGCGGCCCGATCGACCTGGCCGACGCGCGGGCCGGTGGCCACGTGACCTGGATGGTCCCGCAGCCGGACTCCGCTGCGCAGGCTGCCTCCCTGCTCGACGATGATCGCCAGCCCGCAGTCGCTCGCGGTCGAGAAGGGCTCCGGGGTCGAATGGACGCTCGGGTTCATGGACGACCGGGCGGCGCTGGTGTCCTCGCTGGAGTGGCGCGATCCGGTGCCCAGCGACGCCAGGACCCGACTCGGGCGCGTGGACGTCTCGGCCAGCGCCGGACAGCCCCCTGGGGCCGTGGACAGTGCTGGGCACATGGACGCTCGAGCGGGGTCCCGACGGCACGGTCGCGCCTTTCAGGCTGGATGAGCCGACGTGGGCGCGCTTCCTGCGCTTCAGCGCCGCAGCCGGCAAGAAGCAGACGCAGGTCGAGCTGCCGGACCGCATCCGCGTCCTGGAGGCACCTCACGGCAGCCGCGTACCGTTCGATCCTCGGCCAGTGGGGCATGGGCCAGCGGGACGGGCCACTCGAATGGGTCACCGCTCCGGCAGAACTCGGATCAGGACGACGAAGAGGACGGCGCGCCGATGACCCAGAGACATCCGCGCGATCTGGCGGAGGCCGAATCGGCCACCGGCCGCGTCCACTTCGGCGAGGACACGGACTGGTATCGGGTGACCGTCCCCGATGGACAGCACAGCCTGGCACTCACCGTCGATGGGCCGCTATCGGTCGGCGCTGCCCTGACCCTGCAGACGCTGGATGGCGTCGTGGTTCCCATGACCTTCGGGCCGGGCGAGGACCCCGGGTCGGTCACCTACCTGGCCAGCGTGGAACCTTCGGCCAGCTACCTCGTCGAGGTCAGCCAGCCGCAGTCTTCGGTCGTCGTCAGCTTCGACAGCAGTGCCAGCGTGGCCACCCAGGTGTCGGCCATCGAGTCCGGCCTGCGCGCCCTCGCGGAGGGCATGAGCGGTGACCGCGAGGCGCTGCGGATCGTGCCCTTCGACAATCAGCCGTTGCTACCGGACTGGTCGAGCGACCGGTACGAGATCGCCGATGCCGTGAACCGCTTCCGCCTCGACGAATCATCGAGTGCGGCCGAATCGAACCTGCGAGAGGCCGCCGTCGACCTTGCGTCGCGGGAGGGTGGTCGCGCCATCCTGCTCATCACGGATGCGGCCAGCTCGTCCTTCGACGAGACCGCCAAGCTGTGGGCGGCGCTCTCGACCTCCCGCCCCCAGGTCTTCACCGTCGCGGTCGGTGGCGAGGGCGAGGCGCCGGCCATCGAGCGACACCATCTCATGGCTGACTGGGCCGCCAGCGCCGGGGGCGTGTCCAGTCAGGCTCGCGGCGGCGAGAGATCCTGCAGTCCTTCGACCGGCTGGCCACCTGGCTGCGGCGACCAGCTGCCTATTCGCTCGAGTACCAGACCTTCCCGGAGGAGTTGCCGCCACCTCCCCCGGGCCGCATCAGCGTGCTGGCGCCGGAGAGCGATGGGCGCCGCCCTGCGATCCTGGGCGGCGACGCGGCCATCGAGCTGGTGGTCGACACCTCCGGCAGCATGCGCAAGCGCCTCGGCGACACGACCCGCATCGAGGTCGCCAAGCAGGTGCTCACGGAGCTCGTCCGCGACGACATCCCCGCGGGTGCCCCGGTCGCCCTGCGCATGTTCCCGCCGGCCTCGGTTCAGTGCGCCAGCGCCTTGCTGACCCCACTCGGCCCGCTCGACCCAGCCGCGAGCCGTGGCCACCATCAGCGAGCTCGACGGCGCCGAAGAAGGCCCAGACACCGCTGGCGCGGGCCATCGCCGCCGTCGCCGCTGATCTCGAGGGCGTGACTGGCCCGCGCATCGTCGTGGTGGTGAGCGACGGCAAGGAGAGCTGCAAGGGCGACCCGGCGGCGGAAGTGGATCGGCTACGCAGCCAGGGCTTCGACGTCACCCTCAACGTCGTCGGCCTGGCATTGGACAAGACCTCGCGCAGGAACATCCGTCGCCTCGCCGAGCTTGGTGGTGGCAGCTACTTCGATGCGGCCGACCCGCGAGACGCTGGGGGTGGCGCTGCGGGCGGCGGTGAGCGCGCCGTTCGAGGTCCGTGACGTCTCCGGCGCGGTCGTCGGGACGCGGCACCATCGGCGGCGATCCCGTCGAGGTCCCCATGGGCCGCTACCAGGTCACCGTACTCAGTGACCCGGTGGTCACGTTCGAGGACGTGTTCCTGCGGGCGGATGTCGAGATAACGCTGACGCTGCCGATGACCGAAGCCGCCAAGGCATGACGCGTCCGTGCGGGTCCGTGCAGAATTGACGAGCATGGAGGATCGGGAGTGAGCGAGCTATACGGCGGGCAGCGCGCGCCCACCGGCACGCTGACCGAGGCTCCGTCGTGCTGCCGCGCTCGGAGCCAGGAGAAGCCCCGGCCCCGACCCTGGGTCGGGCCAGGCCAGCGCCGCTGCGCCGCGAGGGCCCGGACAAGCTCACCGGCAAGGCTCGCTACACCGACGACCTGGTCTTCCCCGGCGCCTGGTACGGCGCCACCATCCGCTCCACGGAGGCCCACGCCCGGTTGCTCGGCATCGAGCTGGACCCCGACTTCGAGTGGTCCGGGGTCGTCGTCATCACGGCCGCATGACATCCCCGGCGACAACATCGTCAGTTCCATCAAGGAGGACATGCCGGCGTTGGCCGATGGCGTCATCCGCCACCATGCCGAGCCGGTGGCGCTGGTGGCCGCACCCGACAGGGCCACGCTGCGCGAGGCCAAGCGGCGCATCCGACTGCGCACCGAACCGCTCGAGCCGGTCCTGGACCCGCTCGCGTCCACCCAGCAGTTCGCGGCCTACGAGCTCGCGCGTGGCGATGCCGATGGCGCCATGGCAGGCGCGGCGCTGGTGGTCGAGGGCGAGTATCGCGTCGGTCACCAGGAGCAGCTCTACATCGAGAACCAGGCCATGATCGCGGAGCCTCGGCCCGACGGCGGCATCACCATCACGGGCTCCATGCAGTGTCCCTACTACGTCCACGAGGCCCTCAAGCGCGCCCTGGCGCTGAGTGACACGCAAGCTGTCATCACCCAGGCGGAGACTGGCGGCGGCTTCGGCGGAAAGGAGGAGTACCCGTCAGTCGTGGCCATCCACGCGGCTCTGCTGGCACAGCGCGTGGGCAAGCCCGTGCGCATGATCTATGACCGCCACGAGGACATCGCGGCCACCACCAAGCGTCATCCTGCGTTCATCCGCTACCGGACCGGCGTGGGCGCGGACGGCAGCCTGGTGGCGCAGGACATCGAGGTGGTCATGGACGCCGGCGCGTACTGCACGCTGACGCCGGTCGTGCTCTCGCGTGGTGTGCTCCACGCAGGCGGTCCATACGAGTGCCCCAACGTGCGCATCCGCGGCCGGGCCATGGCCACCAACACGCCACCCAACGGCGCCTTCCGCGGCTTCGGTGCGCCCCAGGTGGAGTTCGCCGCGGAGCTGCAGGTCGCGCGTGCGGCAGACCAACTGGGCATCTCCCCTGCCGTCCTGCGCGAACGCTGGCTCTACCGGGAAGGCGGCGTGACGCCCACCGGACAGGTGCTGCGCGAGAGCGTCGGGGCAGCGGAGGTCCTGGAGCGCGCCACGACGGCTGCAGAGTACGAGCGCGTGCGCGAACTCAGCCACCAGACGCGGCCGGTGCGCTGGAGTCAGGCCGCCGAGGCCGGCTCGGGTGTGCGCTCCACCCGGGTCCACGTGGCCCACGGCATCGGCTTGGCGCTGGCGTGGCACGGTGCCGGCTTCACCGGGCGTGGCGAGGTCAACCTCGCCAGCGTGGCCGGCGTGGAGCTGGGCGAGGACGGCATCGTCCGCGTGCTCATCGCCAGCACCGAGATCGGCCAGGGCACCAGGACCATCTTCCCGATGCTGGCCGCGGAGGCGCTGGGCATCGACCCGGGTGAGGTCGAGATGGCGCCCGTGGACACCTCGATCGTGCCCGACAGCGGCCCCACGGTGGCCTCACGCACGGCCATGGTCGTGGGCGGCCTCGTCATCGAGGCTGCTCGCACGCCTGCGCGCCGTCGTGGAGGCCCGCAGCGGCGGCTCGTTCGCGGTGACCTACCGCGCGGACGCCAGGGCCAACGGCGCGACCCGCATCGACCAGCAGTTCGAGCCCTATCCCGGCATCGACTTCGACGACACGACGTACACCGGGGACGCCTATCCGGCCTTCGGGTGGGCCTGTGCCGTCGCCCGCGTGGACGTGGACCTGGATACCGGCGAGGTCCGCGTCCGCAGCGTGGTCTCGGCCGATGATGTCGGCCGCGTCATCCACCCGGTCCTGGCCGAGGGCCAGGTGGAGGGCGGTACGCTCCAGGCTGTCGGCTATGCCACCATCGAGGAGATGAAGCTGGACCGCGGCCGCTACCTCAACGACCGCCTCTCCACCTATCTCATCCCCACCGCGATGGACGCGCCGGACATCACTGCCATCCTCGTGGAGAAGCCCTTCAGCGGCGCTCCCCACGGGGCCAAGGGGGTCGGCGAGCTGCCCATGGACGTGGTCGCACCGGCCATCATCGACGCCATCCACGATGCGGTGGGCGTCTGGATCACGGAGCTGCCGGCCACGCCGGAGCGCGTGCTCTCGGCACTGGCGGCGCAGGGCCCGCACCAGGACGGCGCGGCGGTGGGCGCATGACCGCCGTTCGAGAGACCGGGTCCGGGGCTGCCACCTATCGCTTCCGCCTCAACGGTGAGTCGTGCGAGGTGGCCGTGCCGGGCATGCGCCGGCTGCTGGACGTACTGCGCGAAGACCTTGGTCTCACCGGTACCAAGGAGGGCTGCGGCGAGGGCGAATGTGGCGCCTGCTCGGTCATCCTCGATGGCCTGGTCGTGGACGCCTGCCTGGTGCCCGTCTGCCAGGTCGACGGCGCCGAGATACGGACGGTCGAAGGCCTGTCCGACGCCGAGACCGAGGCCCTGAACCCCCTGCAGCAGGCCTTCCTCGAGGCCGGCGGCGCACAATGCGGCATCTGCACGCCCGGCATGCTCATGGCCGCGCAGGCCTACCTGGACGACGGCGGTGCACCAGACGAGGCTGACATCCGCGCCGCCATCGCCGGCAACCTCTGCCGCTGCACGGGCTACACGAAGATCATCGAGGCCATCGAGATGGCGGCACTCGAGCGGGGCGGCCGGGCGTGATGCACGCTGGGCCGGGAGTTGTTCGGTTGACGGTACGGATGCCTCTGCATATCGTATGGGTATGAAAGCCACGGTCGGAGAGCGAGGCCAGGTCACCATCCCCAAGCCCGTGCGCGATCGCCTGGGCCTGCGGCCCGGCCAGCAGGTGGAGGTCACGGAGGAAGCGGGGCGCGTCATCCTCGAGAAGGTCGTCGACGATGACGCCATCCTGCGCCTGTCTGGGACGCTGAAGCTCCCCGGGTCGGTCGACGAGATCATCGACGAGATGCGTGGTCCCGCCGCGCTGCCACCGGAAACGTGATCACGGCGGTCGACACCAACGTCCTCCTGGACATCCTCTCGGGAGAGGAACCCCTGGCGCGAGCCTCTGCCCTTGCGCTGGCATCGGCTCGTCGGGCCGGTGCCGTGGTCGCGACGGACGTCGTCTGGGCAGAGACGGCCGCCTGGTTCGACACCTCGCATGATGCAGCAGCGGCGATGGATGACCTCGGCGTGTCCTACGATGCCCCCGGCGAGGATGCTGCCAGCCTTGGCGGCGAGATCTGGCGCCGCTATCGCACCGAGGGTGGTAGCCGAGCGCGGCTCATGCCGGACTTCCTGGTGGGTGCCCACGCGCTGACGCAGGCGGATCGCCTGCTCTCACGAGACCGAGGCTTCTTCCGTCGCTACTTCTCCACGCTGGTCGTGATCGACCCGAGTGTCGCCACGCCATGAGCGTCGAGCCACCAGTCGTCAGTCCCGCCACCCTGACCGAGGCCTATGCGGCCCTGGCGGGCGGCGGCTACCGGCCCATCGCCGGGGGCACGGACCTGATGGTGCAGCTGGAGGCAGATGTCACCGAGCCGCCGGCGGCCGTCGTGGACCTGTGGCGGCTCGATGAGCTGCGCGGCATCGGCACGGACGGCTATGACGTGACCATCGGGGCGCTGACGACATGGACGGAGCTGCGCCGCTCCCCGGTCATCCGGGCGCGGCTGCCGGCCCTGGCGGAGGCAGCGGCCACCATCGGCGCTGCCCAGATCCAGAACCGCGGCACCATCGGCGGCAACATCTGCAACGCCTCCCCGGCTGGCGATTCGCTGCCCGTGCTGCTGGCCGTGGATGCCACGTTCGACCTCGGCTCGGCGGCCGGCGAGCGCTCCGTGCCCGCACGGGAGTTCTGGACCGGCTACCGGCAGACCGCGCTGCGCCCCGACGAGCTGCTGCTGCGGGTCCACTTCCCCGTGGAGCGCGGGCGTCACACCCGCTTCCGCAAGGTCGGCACCCGGGCTGCGCAGGCCATCTCCAAGGTCGTCCTGGCGCTCAGCTATCGGGACGACGACGGCCCCTGGCGCGATGTCCGCCTGGCCCTCGGCTCGGTGGCAGCGACGACCATCCGGGCGCCGCGAACCGAAGCCGTGCTGGAGGGCGCTCCTCCCAGCGAGGCCGTCGCCGACGAAGCCGCCGCGGTCCTGGCCACGGAGATCAGCCCCATCGACGACGTCCGCTCCACGGCCGACTACCGCCGCTCGGTGGCCGCGCGCGTCCTCCATCGCCTGCTCCGCGAGGAGGGCGGCTGGTAGCTGTCAGTCGTCCAGGGCGCGCAGACGCTCAAGGTCGGACGGCTCGTCCACGTCCGGCATGGCACCTGCCACCGGAACAGCCAGGACCAAGTCAGGGCGCGAATCGATGAGGGGCGCCAGGCCGCGGTCGCCCTCGAGCTCGTCGACCCAGCCCCAGGCCGGTCGCAGGAGCGAGCACGGGGTTGCGCGGCCCGGGTACCTCGTAGCGCGGCACCAGCAGCGGACGATCCGCCGGACGTGCCTGGCCTGCAGCCGCGGCCAGGGCCTGCAGCACCTCGGCACGGAGCCGGGGCTGGTCCCCGAGGACGATGAAGGTGCCGTTCAGGTCCTCGCGGAGGGCCCGTAGCGCGTTGAGACCGACGTGGAGCGAGGACGCGAGCCCGCGCTCGGGAGCGTGGTTGCGGACGAGGATCTCGTCATGCCAGTCGAGCGCGTGCTCGATGGCGTCCGCGCCGCGCCCGAGCACGACGACCGTGGCGACCGGACCGAACTCGCGCACGGCTGCCAGCACCCGGGCCAGCAGCGGCTGACCGTCGACGTCGGCCAGCAACTTCGCGCCGGGCTCCAGCCCGAACCGTGAGCCGGCCCCTGCGGCCAGGACAACGGCGGAGAGGCGAAGGCGACGTTCATCCACATCCCGACGGTACACGCACGCGCAAGACTGAGTGAAGCCAGTGCGCAAGCGGGCATGCGCATGCTGAGTACGTGGGAACCGTGGATCGAGCCAGGGACCGTGGTCGTCGCGAGGCTCGCGCCCTGCTGCCGGTTCTCGGCTCGGAGCTCGGGACGGCCAGGCTCGATGCCGGTCTCGGCCAGCGTGACGTCGCCCGCGTCACCGGACTCAGCCAGACGATGGTCAGTCGCACCGAGCGGTGCCTGCGTCCGAACGTCACGGTGGAGGAAGCCGCGCTCATCTGCACGTCGCTGGGTCTGCGACTCTCCCTGCAGGCATACCCGGTCGGCTCGGCCGTGCGCGATGCGGCGCACCTTCGCTTGCTCGCCCGCTTGCGGGCACGGGTCAGCACCGCCTTCCGGTGGCGGACCGAGGTGCCCGTCGGCGGAAGAGGAGACCTGCGGGCCTGGGACGTGGTGCTGGACGGACCGGCGAGCATCGGCGTGGACGCCGAGACCCGGCTCCACGACATCCAGGCACTGCAGAGGCGGCTGGAACTCAGAGCAGCGCGATAGCGGCGTGGGCAGGGTCGTCCCTGCTCGTTGCGGCCACGCGCCACGACCGGACCGTCTTGCGAGAGCATCGCGCGGCGTGGTCGAGCACGCTGCCGCTCGACATGGGCGAGGTGCTTCGAGCATCGCGTGCGGGTGAGGCCCCAGGGACAGCGGAATCGTCCTGCTGCAGGGCCTTGAGGAACTGAAGGGTCGGCCCTCAAGGCGCTGAGGGGTCAGACCCTGAGGGCCGTCGCGCTGCAGATCCTTCCGGGCTGAGTGCCCGCGCTGCCTCGCGTGATGCGCCACGCGACTCACCTGACCAACCGTACGCGCCATGGGCCACCCTGATCGGTCATCTGAGCCTCCTGGGCGACTCGAACGACCATCGGACGCGTGGTACGAGTCACAGTCCGCATCAGATGGCGGCTCGCGCGGCCTCGCCTGGTCAGGTGGGTCGCCGGGCGCATCGCTGCCCTCATCCGTGGCGGCGGCCGCACCACCAACGCCTCACGGGCATCTGTGACGGGACCATCACCCGCAGCGCCTACCATAGATGCCCATGGCTCCCCCGCCCGAGGCCCAGCCCGACACCAACCGCCTCGCCGGTGAGACCAGCCCGTACCTGCTGCAGCACGCCCACAACCCCGTGGACTGGTACCCCTGGGGCGAGGAAGCGCTGACGCGCGCCCGCGAGCTTGACCGGCCGATCTTCCTGTCCATCGGCTATGCCGCCTGCCATTGGTGTCATGTCATGGAGCGCGAGTCGTTCGAGGACGAGGCCACGGCGGACGACCTCAACGAGCACTTCGTCGCCATCAAGGTCGACCGCGAGGAGCGGCCCGACCTGGACGCCATCTACATGGACGCCGTGCAGGCCATGACCGGCCAGGGCGGCTGGCCCATGAGCGTCTTCCTCACCCCGGACGGGCGCCCCTTCTACGGCGGCACCTACTTCCCCGATGGACCGCGCCACGGCCTGCCCTCGTTCCGCCAGTTGCTGGCACGGATCACCCAGGTATGGTCCGAGCGGCGCGACGAGGTCGAGGCCTCCGCGACGCGCGTCGCCGAGCACATCCGCTCCGAGCAGGATGCCCCGGCCCGCCTGCTGGAGGCGTTGGCCGGCCAGCCAGCCGTGGACGCCGGCCAACGCCTCAGCACCGCCGTCGCCAGCCTGCAGGGGGACTTCGATGCCCGCCATGGCGGTTGGGGCACCGCCCCCAAGTTCCCGCCCTCGATGGTCCTCGAGTTCCTGCTGCGCGAGCACCTCCGCACCGGAGCGCCCGAGCCGCGTCTGATGGTGGAACGCACGCTCGACGCCATGGCCGACGGCGGCATCTACGACCACCTCGGCGGCGGTTTCGCGCGCTACTCCACGGACGCGACCTGGCTGGTGCCGCACTTCGAGAAGATGCTCTACGACAACGCCCAGCTGGCGCGCGTCTACACCCACGCGTACCAGGTGACCGGCGACGAACGCTACGCCTACGTGGCGCGCGAGACGCTCGACTTCATGGCCCACGAGCTGCGCAACCCGCCCGGCGGGGCCTTCGCCTCCAGCCTGGACGCAGACACGAACGGCGTGGAGGGCCTGACCTACGTCTGGCGCGCCGGCGAGATCCGCGAGGTGCTGGGCGAGGACGCTCCCCTCTTCGAGGCCGCCTACGGTGTGACCGAGGGTGGCAACTGGGAGGGTCGCACCATCCTCACCCGCGTCCGTGACGACACCTCCCTGGCCGTGGAGTTCGAACGGCCCCGGGCCGAGATCGCCGAGGCCCTGACGCAGGCCCGCGTGAAGCTGCTGCGTCACCGCGATGAGCGCCCCCAGCCGGCGCGTGACGACAAGGTCCTGACAGCCTGGAATGGCCTCGCCATCGCCGCCTTCGCCGAAGCTGGCTGGGCGCTGGACGATCCACCCTTCATCGACATCGCCACCGAGGCGGCCGACTTCATCCTCCGCGCGCTGCGCACCCCGGACGGCCGCCTGCTGCGCTCCTGGAAGGATGATCGGGCCCGGCATGCCGGCGTGCTGGAGGACCATGCCCATCTCGCGGAGGGCCTGCTGGCGCTCTATGAGGCCACCTTCGAGGAGCGCTACTTCGTCGCCGCGCGGGACCTCGCAGACCTGGTGCTGGCGCACTTCGGGGCCGGGGACGGGGGCTTCCACGACACGGCCGACGATGCCGAGGCGCTGCTGGCCCGCCCGCGCAGCCTGCAGGACAACGCCCTGCCCTCCGGCGGTGCCATGGCTGCGCTGGTGCTGCTGCGCCTGGCTGCGCTCACTGGCGAAGGCCACTACCGTGAGGCAGCAGATCGCGCCCTCGCTCCCATCGTCGCCATCGCCGCGCAGCACCCCACCGGGTTCGCCCAGTGGCTGCTCGCCGCCGGGTTGGCCGGCGGTCCCATCGATGAGGTCGCCATCGTCGGCGACCCCGACGCTGGCGACACCCGAGCCCTCCTGGCGACGGTTCGGGGCCACTACAGACCGAGCCAGGTCGTGGCACTGTCGCCCGAACCAGACGGATCGGCCATCCCGCTGCTGCATGGCCGGAGCCGTCTCCAGGGTCGGGCCACCGCCTACGTCTGCCGCGGTTTCGCCTGTCAGCAGCCCGTCACCGATCCCGAGGCGCTCGCGGAGCAGCTGCGCGCAGTGCCGCCACCGTCCCGCTAGGCTACGGGCATGCCCATCGAGACCCGAACATGACGATCCCGCGTGCCCCGCGCGCCTTCCTCTTCGACCTGGACGGCACGCTCGTCGACACCGTCGGCACCCGCGTCGAAGCCTGGCTGGAGGCGTTCCCTGTCTTCGGCATCGAGGCCGACCGGGCGTTCCTGGGCCCGCTCATCGGCTCCGACGGACGGCTCCTGGCGCGGATGGTGGCAGAGCAGGCCGGTGTTGCCCTCGAGCCCGGCCTGGATGAGGAGATCGACCGGGTAGCGGGTGAGCGCTTCAGCGAGCTCAACGCTCAACCACGGCCACTGCCCGCGGCTGCGGAGATCCTCGCCTGGGTCGATTCGATCGGGCTGCCCTGGGCCATCGCCACCTCCAGCCGCCCCGATGAGGCACGAGCCTCCGTCGCCGCGCTCGGGCTGGCGCACCGGCCGCTGGTCGTGGACGGGCACGACGTGGAACACGCCAAGCCGGCGCCGGATCTCCTGCTCAAGGCGTCCGGGGAGCTGTCCGTCGAACCGGGGGACACCTGGTACGTGGGCGATGCCAGGTGGGACATGCTGGCCGCCGTGGCTGCCGGCATGACACCCATCGGCGTCGCCACCGGTGCCACCAGTGAGGGTGATCTCGTCGCCAGCGGCGCCGCGGTCACCTTCCCGACGTTGCGCGAGCTGCTGGCCGCGCTGACCTCCGGTCCCGCCGAAGACGCCTGACCCTCCGGGGCCCACCATGACGACGCCCCGGCGGTCGGACCACCGGGGCGTTCCTGTCGCTGTGAGGCGCTGCTGCGCCTGGGATCAGCCGCCGACGCTGAAGGTGCCCTGCATGAGGGCGTAGTGGCCGGGCACGGTGC
This sequence comes from uncultured Chloroflexia bacterium, assembly GCA_963697275.1. GTDB lineage: Bacteria > Chloroflexota > Limnocylindria > Limnocylindrales > CSP1-4 > JAFMJV01. Next base: position 238,305 of record CAVONF010000010.1, read on the forward strand.
AGCCGAACTTGAGACCGCTGATGTCGGCGGGCACGACCCACTCGAGCTCCTGCACGCCGGTCTGCCAGGTGGGGATGCCCACGTCGGTGGTGGCGTTGGGGAGCATCAACTCCTCGTCGGTGCCGATGTAGAAGTTGTGGTCGAAGCCGGCGGTGTTGTCGACCCGGAAGATGATGGTCTCGCCGGGGGTCACGGGGATGTCACGGATCTGCTCGCCCGCGGGCGTGGTGAACTGCAGCGCGCCGGTGGCGACCATGTCGATGACACGGGCTTCGCCACTGGGGGCCATCGACTCCATCGGGGCGGCCGTCTCGGCCGGAGGCTGTGGCTCGGAGGGTTCGCCCGGCGCTCCCGCGCTGAAGGTGCCCTGCATGAGGGCGTAGTGGCCGGGCACGGTGCAGCCGAACTTGAGACCGCTGATGTCGGCGGGCACGACCCACTCGAGCTCCTGCACGCCGCGTCTGCCAGGTGGGGATGCCCACGTCGGTGGTGGCGTTGGGGAGCATCAGCTCCTCGTCGGTGCCGATGTAGAAGTTGTGGTCGAAGCCGGCGGTGTTGTCGACCCGGAAGATGATGGTCTCGCCGGGGGTCACGGGGATGTCACGGATCTGCTCGCCCGCGGGCGTGGTGAACTGCAGCGCGCCGGTGGCGACCATGTCGATGACACGGGCCTCGCCACTGGGGGTGCTGCCGGCAGGTTCGACCGCCGTCGCCCCGGCGGCCGTCTCGGCCGGGACCTCGGCTGGCGCTTCCGCCTCTGCGGCGGCCATGCCTTCGTGGTCGGGCTCTCTGCGGCAGCCTGCTCGCCAGCCGCGCTGTCGTCGCAGCCGTGGACTCGCCCGAGGTCTCGACCTCGCGCGACCGCGACCGGCGCATAGGTCCACTGGGCGCCGCTGTCGCCGGCGCAGGCACCCACGATGAAGAGGGCGAACAGGGCGGCCGACAGCAGCCGCAGGAGCGATGTGTTCATGACGTGGATGCTACGTCATCTGCCTCGTGGCGGCCGCGATACGGAGCTGGAGGCTGACACGGGCAACTGCACTGGCACAAGGCCCTGCCGGATGGCCAGGCCGGCTGCCTCGGTCCGGCTCGAGACACCGAGCTTGGCGAGGATGCGCCGGACATGGACATGGACGGTGCGCTCGCTGATGAACAGCCGCGCCGCGATATCCCGGTCGGTGCGGCCCTCGGCCAGGATGTTCAGGACCTCCTGCTCTCGCGGGCTCAGGCCATAGGCATCGCGGGGTCCGCGACGCAGCACCGCGATGACGCGATCCTCGATGGCGCGCGCGATATCGAGACCGCCCTGGGCGTTCCGCTCGCGGGTCTGCCGGGGCCGACCGCGATCGCTCCTGCGCCGATCCCTGGCCCCACCGCGACCGAGCGGCCTGGCCGATCGCCGGCGATGCGCGTCGGCCCGTCCCCGACGGCGATCGGCAGAGCCACGCGCGCTCGTGCCGCCAGGTCGACGACCTCGCGCAGCAGCGGCAGGGCGGGCAGTTCGCGCGCTATCCGATACGCCTCGGCGAGCGGCCCGCGCGCAGCGACGCGAGCCGATTCACGATCGTCCTCATCGGCCGCCGCCAGGATGGCCAGGGCCTGCCACCAGCGCGCCTTGGCCTCCCGGTAGGGCATCGAGCGCCGGCCCCAGGCCTCCGCCAGCGCATCCCAGGTGCCGGGATCGACGCCACCGCGGATACGCTGCGCGTGCGCACGTGCGGTAGCCAGCGACAGCTCCGCTTCCTGGCGCACGCCCAGGCGCGGGGGGATGGAGCTGTGCGCGAGGTGCGCCTCGGCCTCGGGGATGACGCGATCAGCCAGTGCGCGAGCGCGCACGATCAGGCCGGTCTCGCTGCGCTCCCGGCCATGGTCGGCTGCCGCCGCGGCGGCCTCCAGGCACGTCGAGGCGGCCCAGGCGACCACGGCCAGCTCATCGCTCTCCAGCGCGCGCGGCCACTCGCGCTCGGCGATGGACAGGGCGCCCTCGGGGTCACCGGACCACAGCGCACTGCTGATGGCCGCGCGGAGCATCTGGCCCGTCCACTGCCCGGCCGGGACGGTCTCCAGCTGCAGCATGGCCTTACCCACCAGGCTGGCGGCCTCGGCATCGCCACGGGACTCGGTGAGCAGCAGGCCCAGCACCAGTGGCGGCCACCACTCTGCCTCGAGCGCGCTCATGCGCCACTCCATGGCGATGCGGCACTCGGCCTCGGCCTCCTGCCAGCGACCGAGGCGGTAGAGGATGTCCGCGGCATTGCCTCGCAGGAAGGCGCCGTAGGAGGCAGCCAGGCCGCCAGCCCTGGCATCGTCGAGGCTGGCCTGCACCACCGCCAGCGCTTCCTCGCGCCGTGCGTCGAGGTCGAGCAGCGTGGTGTGGTTGGCGGCCACGCGCATGAGGTCATCCAGGCGTCCGGCCTGCCGCGCGATGGCGGCGGACTTCCTCGAGCAGCACCAGGCCCGCTTCGAGGTCACCGAGGTAGGCCACATCCATGCCCAGCGTGCAGAGCGCGTGGCCGCGCTCGCCCAGCGTGTCCTCGCCGGCCGCCGCTGCGGCGATGGCTGTGTCGCGAGCCTGCTCGGCGATCCCGGCACTCTCCTTGAAGCGACCGGCGATCATGAGGTGCTGGGCCAGCCATGCCTGGGCGCGCGCACGGATGCGGCTGGGCTCAGCGGGCATGATGCCGAGCGCGCGCTCCATCGATTCGAGGGCCCCGTCCAGCTCGCCGCCGCCCCACTGGAAGCGACCCAGCTCCGCGTACATCTCCCCGAGTGCGAGCCGTGTCGCGGCGTCCCGGCTGCCCACGCGCGCTCGACGCCTCACGGGTGGCGCGACTCTCGACCGCACGTCGCTGCAGCGCCACCGCACGCCGGAAGCGACCGGTAGACGCTGAGGCAGCTGCGGCTCCGGCGAGCACCGCGGCCCGTTCCTCGGGCGTAACGTCGCCCGCGCCCGGGCAGCTCCAGGGCATCCTCGTAGTGGGCCAGCACCGTCTCGCCGGGGTCCAGCTGCAGTGCCGTGGTGGCGGCGCGGATGTGTGCGTCGCGTGCCTCGTCCGGGCGAGCCGCCCGCGACCAGTGCCAGGCAGCCAGCGCCGGCGAGAGCCTGCAGCTGCTGTGCCAGTGCGGCGTGGAGGCCCTGCCGCTCCGGCGTCAGCTCCAGCGCGTCGATCGCCTCCGCCAGAGCTCGTGCGAGATGACGACGTGGTCGCCGCCTGCACGAACGAAGCCGCTCTCGAGGGCCTCCTCCAGGCCCACGATGGTGAGGCGGCCCTCCGGCGACTGGACCTTGAGCAGCATCGAACGAGGCAACGGCATGCGTGCGACAGCCAGGACCCGGACGACCCGAGCCGCGTCACGCGGCAGGCCTGCAGCCGGGCACCGCAGAGCTGATCGAAGGAATCGGAGAGCCGCACGCCCTCGAGCGTCTCGGCACTCTCGGCGAGCCACAAGCGCCATGAACGGATTGCCACGCGCGCCCTCGACGACCGCGGTCATGACGTTGCCGCGCGGTCGCTCGCCGGCAGCGTCCGTCACGAGTCGTTCGATCTCCCTGGCCGACAGCGGGCGCGAGCTCGAGGCGGACGACCTCCGGATCGTCAGCCAGCCTGTCCGCCAGCTCGCTGAACGGGATGACGACGGTGCAGCTCGTCGGCCTGGTAGCTGAGCACCAGGCAGACCGGGAGCGAGCGGCCGACGGTCTGCAGCGCCTCGACGAGGCCGCGAGTGGCCGGGTCGGCGAATGCACATCCTCGAGCGACCAGGACGGTGACGCCACCGTCAGCCAGCCGCTCCAGGGCCCCGAGGATCGATTCGACGACACGCCGTCCGAGCTGGTCGGGTGCGATGAGCTCCGGACCAGCGCGGTCGATACCCGAGCCCGTCAAGGCGTCCAGCCAGCCCGGGCACGAGGACCGCAAGGTCGTGGGCGGCGTTGCCCAGACCGCCGCCAGGCGCTCATCGGGAACACGAGCGAACGCCTCGGCGAGCGCGTCGCCGATGGCCTGGTAGGGCACGCCCACTGGCCGGTTCGAAGGCGCGGCCCACGACACGCGACCACGCCGGGCACGCTCGAGATGCGCGCGGTCAACTCATCGAGGAGACGCGTGCAGCCGATACCGGCCGGTCCGGTGAGCACGACGCGTCCAGGTCGCCCCTCTGCGACACGGCGCACGGCTTCGGCCAGCTGGGCCAGCTCGCGCTCCCGGCCCAAGAACGCCATGGACCGAAGCATAGACGCCCGGTGCCACATACTTCGGCTCGTGTCCGACAGCGTTGCGCGCCCGCACCGAAGCCGTCCACCCGTCCAACTCACTCAACGAGCTGAGCGGCGACGAGTGGCTCTACTTCACCAAGTCGCTGCTGACGACGGCCTATCCGTCGGAGCTCGGCCACGCCGCTCGCAAGGCCCACGGCGCCAACAAGCCGCCGCGCCTGATGGCCCGGCTCATCGAGTTCTTCACCAAGGGCGGCGAACAGGTGCTCGACCCCTTCGCCGGCGTGGGCGGCACGCTGCTCGGCGCAGCCATCTGCCGCTCGCCGCGACGAGCCCTCGGTTTCGAGATCGAGCCGCGCTGGGCGGCCGTCTACGAGCGTGTCGTGGCCGCCGCCCTCGCCGAGCGCGACGGCCGCGGCCCGGAGCTGCGCGGACCTCGGCGACAGCGACCCCGGTGGCCCACGCAGCTTCGATCCACCGGCTGCCGGTTCGAGGTCGGCGACGCGACGCGAGCTCGTCCGCGGTGTCGACGACGGCAGCGTCGACATGGTCGCCACCGACCCGCCCTACAACCCGCAGCTCACGATGACCATGTCCGGCGGGGCCCTCGCCGAGCAGTTCGCCAATCGCCGCACCGACTACGCCATGGTCACCGATGACCCGGCCGACCTCGCCAACAGCACCAGCTACGCCGAGTACCTCGAGCGGATGGGCAGCCTCTTCGGGGAGCTGCGGCGCGTGCTGCGCGAGAGGCGCTATGCGCGTCGTCATCGTTCGCGACGCCTATCAGGACGGCAGCTACCGCTTCGTCGGCTCGGACCTGGCGGCCCGCGCCGAGCCGCCAGGGCTTCACCGCGAAGGGCGACCTCATCTGGTACCAGGCCGGCACCCGGCTACGGCCGTACGGCTATCCCCACGCCTTCGTGCCCAACATCGTCCACCAGCACGTCCTGGTGCTGCGCGCCGAGTAGCGCTCGCGCTCAGGCCTTGGCCAGTAGACGGCCCTTGAGTGCGTCGTCGCTGGCCACGTCGATGGCGGTCAGGGCCATGCACAGGGCGCCATCGAAGATGGCCTGGTCGGCCGATGGCTGGCGCAGGCGTCGGCGAACTCCGTCTGGTGGTTGACGGCGCCGTGCGTCTCGATGCCGATCAAGGGGTGGATCGAGGGCACCACGTAGGAGACGTTGCCCATGTCGGTCGAGACCGGCGGTGGCCGATCGTTGAAGGCACGGCCCAGGCGACTCCGCGTGCCTGCGGAAGATGCGTCGCCATCTCGGAGTCGTGGCGCATGTCGGTGTAGGCCACATCCTCGTCGATCTCGAGCGTGCGCCCGTCGCCAGCGCACCGGCCTCGAAGCAGTTGCGCACCTGACCGCAACTCCGTGAGCCGCTCCGCCGTCTCGGCTCGGACCATGTAGTCGGCGGTGGTCTCCGCGGGGATGATGTTGGCGGCGTCGCCGCCCTTGGTGGTGAAGCCATGGACGCGGTCATCGAGCAGGAACTGCTGGCGCAGCAGGGCGATGGCCGTCTGCGCCACGACCATGGCATCGGCGGCGTTGATGCCCAGCCAGGGGAAGCCGGAGGCGTGTGCCTCGCGACCGTGGTACGTGATGGTCAGCTGCTGCACGGCGATGATGGTGGGCTCGCTCACGTCCTCGGGTAGGGGTGCACCATCATCGCGGCATGGACATCCTCGAAGGTCCCCTCCTCGATGAACCCGATCTTGCCACCGCCACCCTCCTCGGCGGGTGTGCCCAGCAGCGTCACCTTGAGCCCCAGCTCGTCGACTAGCGGCGCCAGGGCCAGCGCCGCACCCAGGCCGGCGGTACAGATGACGTTGTGACCACAGGCATGGCCGATGCCGGGCAGGGCGTCGTACTCGGCGCAGATGGCGATATGCAGTGGTCCGGTCCCGATGCTGCCGACGACCGCCGTGTCCATGCCCGCCGCACCTCGCTGCACGTCGAAGCCGGCCGACTCAAGCGCCTCCGCCAGCCAGCCTGATGCCTGTCGCTCCTCGTAGCCAAGCTCAGGGTTGGCATGGATGCGATGGGAAAGCTCGATCAGCTGCGGATGCGCTGCCTCGAGCGCGGCCCTGGCCCGGCCGTACGCTTCGGTGGTCATGATCCCAGTCTAGTCCCACCCCCAGCGCAGGAGATGGCCACGCAGCATGTCAGGTCGAGATGCTGCCCCAGCCGCCCCGCAGCTGAGTGCGACGCGCCCGCTGTGGATCTAGAACCCGGTCGTGGTCGTCCCGGTGCGGCCGCGCGTACCGTTGCTCACGGTGCCGCCCGGACTCGACCTGACGGTGCGCCGAGTCGACCGCGCCGCTGTAGCGCGAGGCGGTGGTGGTCCGGGGGGCCACACGCAGGGTCTCCAGGCGCAGGGTCTCCACGATGTTGCTGCGAGCCTGGTTGGCCGTCGCATCAGGACCAGCCGGCGGGCCCGCTGGCACGGAGGTGCCGGGGGTGGCCGTCGTGGCGACGGCGGATGTGCTGGACCTGGCGGTCGATGAGGGCTTCACCGTCGGTGCCGGCTTGGCCGGCGCACTGGCGGGCTTGCTCGCAGCCGGGCTCGCGGGCGGACTCGCGTCCGCGCTCGCCGGCTCGCTCCGGACCTCAGTCCTGGCGTCGCCCTCGCCAGCCGGCTTGGCTTCGCCGCGCAGCGGCGCACTGCCACGGATGGTCTCCGAAGCATCCTTCGGTGCCCCGGTGAGCATGTGCATCTCACCCTCGACCGAGGCGCCCTCGTGCAGCATCAGCTTGTAGGTCTCGACGCGGCCGTTGATGCGGCCGCTGGCTCGGGCCTCCAGGCGCTCACGGCAGGTCAGGTTGCCGGTGAACTCGCCGGCGATGATGGCCTCGTCGACGATGACGTCGGCATCCACCCTGGCTCCGTCCTCGATGCGGACGCGCAGGGCCTCGATGCGCCCCTTCACCGAGCCCATCACGACGATGGTGCCGCGGGAGGTGAACGTGCCCTCGAGATGATCATCCTTGGCGATCACCGAGTCATCGGGGCCTGGTCCTGAGAGATCCGCGGCAGGCGTGCTCGACGGCGCGGGCATGGTGTAGGCCGGCATCACGGGGCGGGCCGGCTGCGGGGGCAGCTCGCGCATGCCGATCGGCGCTGGGGACTGATCGGTCGCAGGCTCATCCGCGGACTGACTGAACATGGATACCTCCTCAACTCGGAACCGTCAGTGTATGCGCGAGTTCGACCAATTCCTGACCTCCCGGAGGCCCAAGTCCGCGAAGGTGGTGCGTGCAGGCCACACTTCGCGCCGCAGGCGTCGCGATATGCTGACCGAACAAGGCCACACGGGTCACGGAAGGGAGCGACATGGTCCGACGAGCGTTCACGATGCGCCTGGACCGCCAGGGATGACAGGCACGACCGGCCCTCGCCTGGCCGGGGCGGCTGGGGATGGGTGACCAGCAGGGTCGCGTCGCGGTCGTGACCGGGGGCGGGCGCGGCCTCGGGCAGGCCTTCGCCCTGGGGCTGGCCGGCCGTGGCGCCCGTGTCGTGGCCGTGGCACGCTCCGTCGACCAGTTACGCGAGACCGAGCGGCTGGCGGTCGGTCTGGCGGGGAGTGTCACCGGGTTGGCCTGCGATGTCGCCGACCACGAGGCGGTGGCAGCGCTGCGACGCGAGGTCCTCGAGCGCTTCGAGCCGCCTGCCATCCTCGTCAACGCCGCGGGCATCTTCGGGCCCATCGCGCTCATCCGCGATGCCGACCCGGAGGCCTGGCAGCGCACCATCCTCGTGGATGCGGTGGCGGCCTTCCACACCGTCAACGCCTTCCTCGCCGGCATGCTCGACGCCGGCTGGGGACGCATCGTCAACGTCAGCTCGGCCGCGGCGCTGCATCCACCCGGCCCCATCAACAGCGCCTATGGGACAGCGAAGGCGGCGCTCAACCAGTTCACCCGCCACCTCGCGGCCGAAGTCGCCGGCAGCGGCGTGACGGCCAACGTCATCCACCCCGGCGACGTCAAGACGGCCATGTGGGCAGACATCCGCGAACGCGTCGCCGGCCTGGGTGCCATCGCGGAGAACTACGTCTCCTGGGCTGACTGGGTGGAGCAGACCGGGGGCGATCCGCCGGAGAAGGCGGTGGCTCTCGTGCTGCGGCTGACCTCCGATGCCGGGGGCGCCACGAACGGGCAGTTCTGCTGGATCGAGGACCCGCTGCAGGCGCCAGTCCCGAGTTGGAATCCGCCCAGCGAGGAACGCCCCTGGATGGCCGACTGACCCATCGACCGAGCCATCGACTCGTTCCCAGGGACCAGCCCCGGGGACCCTTCAGCCCGCCAGTGCCGCCTCCATGACCGCGAGTGGCGCGTCCACCCCGGTCCAGGCCTTGAAGCCGGCAGCGCCCTGGCGGGCGAGCATGCCCAGGCCACCGATGGTGCGGTGGCCTCGGCCGCGCGCCAGCTGCAGGAAGGTGGTGTCGGCCCGTTCGGGGTTGAGGTCACAGACCACAGCGGCCGGTGGCAGCGCCGCCAGGTCCACGTCCACGACGGCCTCGGCCGCAGCGCCCGTGCCCATGCCCACCGGCGTGCAGTCCACGAGCACATCGCAGGGCGGCACCCCCAGCCTGCCCGGCCACGGGCAGCGAGCCGACCTCGACGCTCGTCTTCGAGCCCAGAAGGTCCACCAGCGCCTCGCGCCGAGCGTCGCCCCGGTTGGCGATGGTGATGCGCTTCGCGCCGGCCAGCGCCAGCTCGACCGAGACCGCTCGGGCCGCACCTCCCGCGCCGAGCAGGACGACCTCCAGGCCCGCGGGATCGATGCCCTCGTCGCGGAGGGACCACAGGAAGCCGAAGCCATCGGTGTTGGAGCCGATGAGCCGGCCGTCGGGCTGGCGGACCACGGTGTTGCAGGCACCGCTGATCTCGGCCGACGGCTCCAGGCCGTCCAGCAGGGGGATGGACCGCCACCTTGTGGGGGATGGTGAGGTTCAGCCCTCCGAAGCCGAGCAGCCGCGCGGCAGCGATGGCTGCGGCCAGGTCTTCGGCCCGGACGCGCAGATCGAGGTAGCGCCAGTCGAGCCCGAGCGCTTCGAACGCGGCGTTCTGCATCTTCGAGGTCGGGTTGCCCTCGACCGGATCGCCGTAGACGGTGACGTACTGCGTGACCATGACGCTGTCCCTGCGCGGTCCTAGAACGGCACGCCGCAGATGATGATGACGTTGGAGTAGGGCGTGAACTCGCCCGTGCGCACCACGAACCTCGCGCCGAAGCCGCGGTCCTTGAGATCGTCGTGGGGCATCCGCTCGGCGGGGCCCACGAGCTTCTCGATGGCGGCAGCCACCTCAGCGGAGGCCTCCTCGGCGATGACCGCACCCTCGGCCACCACCTCGGCCATGATCGCTTCCAGGACATCGAGGAACGGCGGCATGCCGGGCCGGTAGGCCAGGTCGATGCGGGGCAGGCCGTCGGGGATGGGGTAGCCGCCGTCGCAGACGATGAACTCATCGGTGTGGCCGAGCTCGGCGATGGCCGCCAGCAGCTCGGGATTGAGCAGTCCGGATCTCTTCACGTCGTTCCCCTCCCGGTGGCGATGATCAGGACCATGATGAGCCACCCGGCCGCGGCACGCGAGCCGGGCCGAGCAGACGGGCGGCCGACCAGGGTGGGCGGCGTGGTAGCGTGACCCGGAACGCCTGAGGAGCAACCAGCATGAGTGACATCGAACGCATCGCCCACGGTCCTGCGCGAAGCGGAGGCGACCCGGACCGCGGTCGGTCCGGTCTCCGACCTCGTGGAGGGTGGCTTGAGCCTGGACCTGGCCCACGCGGTCTGCGAGGCCAACATCGCCCGGCGAGAGGCCAACGGCGAGCACATCGCCGGCTACAAGGTCGGCTTCACCAACATCGCCGTGCGCGAGAGGATGGGCCTGCCCGATTCGACGCTACGGCTACCTCATGGAGTCCATGATCCTGGGCTCCGGCGGCGAGGTCGACATGGCCGAGCTGATCGCCCCCAAGATCGAGACCGAGATCTGCGTGCGCCTGGCCGCCGATCTGGCGGGACCCGGAGTGGTGGCTGCCGACGTGCTCGCGGCCAGCGATGCGGTGCGCGCCTCCTTCGAGATCTGCGACGCCCGCATCCTCGACTGGAAGTGTCCCTATCCGGACTTCTTCGCCGACAACGGCTTCTCCGCCCGCATCGTGCTCGGTGAGAGCGACTGGGTACCCATCAGCGAGGTGGACCTGCTCGACGAGACCGTCGTGCTGGCCAGGGATGGTGAGGCCATCGCCGAGGGCCGGGGCGAGATGGCCCTGGGCGGCCCGCTCAACGCCGTCGCCTGGCTGGCCAACAGGCTGGCCGAGCGGGACGCTCACTCCAGGCCGGCCAGCTGGTCATGACCGGCACGCTCACCCCCATCACGCCGATCGAGCGCGGCTCCACGTACCTGGGCACCTTCTCGACGCTGGGCGTCGTCGAGAAGTCCTTCGTCTGACCGGTGACCGTGGTGACGCTGGACCCGCTCATCCTGGCCATCGATCAGGGCACCACCAACACCAAGGCCGTCCTGGTCGACCGACGGGGGTCCATCGTCAGCCAGGCGTCGCGGCCGATGGCCATCGAGTATCCACGGCCGGGCTGGGTCCAGCAGGACGCCGCCCGCATCTGGCAGGCCGTGCGCGAGTGCGTCGACGAGTGCCTCATCGCGGCTGGCTCCCCGGTCGTGGCCGCCATCGGCATCTCCAACCAGCGGGAGACCGGGATGGCCTGGGAGCGGACGAGCGGCCAGCCTGTGGGGCCGGCGGTGACCTGGCAGTGCCGCCGGTCCGCGGAGCTCTGCGAACGCCTCCGCGCCGAGGGTCGGGGGCCGCGGATCACGGCACTCACGGGCCTACCCCTGGATCCCATGTTCACGGCCGGCAAGCTGCGCTGGCTGCTCGATCAGGTGCCTGAAGGCCAGGCCCGGGCAGCCGCTGGCGAGCTGTGCGTGGGGACCGTGGACAGCTGGCTGCTGTGGAACCTCAGTGGCGGTGCGCGACACCGCACGGACGTCAGCAACGCCTCGCGGACGCAGCTGCTGGACATCAGCGCGGGAGCCTGGGACGACGAGCTGTGCGAGGCCTTCGGCGTGCCGGCCTCCGCCTTGCCGGAGGTCCTGCCCTCCGGCGCCATCTTCGGCGAGAGCGTCGCCGTCGGGACCCTGCCGGCCGGGGTGCCCATCGGGGCCATGGTCGGCGATTCGCATGCCGCACTCTTCGGGCACGCCGGGTTCGCGGACGGCTCCGTGAAGGCCACGTACGGCACCGGCAGCTCGCTGATGATGCCAACGCCAACGCGACTCGCTGCCGAGGGTGGGCTGGCCGCCACCATCGCCTGGGGCCTCGAAGACATCGTCTACGCCCTCGAGGGCAACATCTACGCGACCGGTGCGACCGTGCAGTGGCTGGCCGAATTCGCGGGCCTGGACGGCCCGGGCGCGGTCGCAGCGCTCGCGACCAGGGTCACCGACACGGGTGGCGTGTACCTGGTGCCCGCATTCACGGGCCTGGGAGCACCGCACTGGGACGATGTGGCGCGGGGCCTCATCAGCGGCCTGACCCGTGGCTCCAGCCTGGCGCAGCTGGCTCGAGCTGCCATCGAGTCGATCGCCTACCCAGACCCGCGACGTCTTCGATGTCATGCAGACGGCCAGCGGCGGAGGCCTGCAGGTCCTGCTGGCCGACGGCGGCGTCACCCGCAATGTCCAGCTGATGCAGTTCCAGGCGGACATCCTGGGCGTGCCGGTGCAGCGCAACAACACACCCGAGCTCTCTGCCATGGGCGCCGCCTACCTGGCCGGTCTGGCCACCGAGGTGTGGGCATCGATCGCGGAAGTCGCAGCCCTGCCCCGCTCCGTCGATCGGTTCGAACCGGCGCTCGCATCGGGCGAACGCGAGCGCCTCCACGCCGGTTGGCAGGAGGCCGTGGCGCGCGCCACCCTCCACCCATCCTGAGCAGGCGGTCTTCTGCCGAGCAGGCGGCCCTCGCGTGGGCAGGCGGTCTCCTTGCCGAGCAGGCGGCCCTCGCGTGGGCAGGCGGTCTTCCGGATGCCCGTCGCGCCGCTTGCCGCCAGGCGGCACAACTCGACGAGGTTGACACCGTAGGAGGTCGCCGGGGCGTGGCGGCATCGGCCAGTCACACCGGGGCATGACCCGAGTCATCCGCGGGCATGGCGACTCGTGGCCCATCTCGCCGCGGCGCTGCCAGTGGCCTGGTTCAAGCCCACACGCGGTCGAGATGTGCCGGCACACGGCAATGCGATCGCGTCGCTGTCGTCTTGTTCCTCGCCGCCCCTCAGGTCCCCAGCCGGCGGAATTCGACTTGACGCCGGCGCGCCGACCACGCTATCTTCGTAATGTCCATGCGGTACTGAATACCCATTCTCGCAGGGCGATCGGGGAGACGATGACGGGATCCCGGGAGGAGCAGGCCAGCGAGCTGCGGCGGCGCGCTCCACGGAGGCGCGCCTGCGCGACCTGCGCATGGTCTACGAGGCCGGCCTGGGGCACATCGGGGGCGAGTTCTCCGCGCTGGACATCCTGACCACGCTCTACTTCGGGGTCCTTGCGCTGGTCGATCCGGCGCAACCAATGAGTCCGAGCGCGACCGCTTCATCCTCAGCAAGGGCCACGCCGCGGCCGCGCTCTATGCCACGCTGGCGGCGCGGGGCTACTTCGACCCCGCCGAGCTGGAGACGTTCCTGGCGCCGCTCTCGCGCCT